>NZ_JAVQHL010000012.1:0-1130 GCF_032670585.1 Ostreiculturibacter nitratireducens | reverse complement strand
GATGACGATCTTCGCCTCGGCGAGGCTGTAGAATATCTCGCCATTGAGCAGCTCATCCCGCAGCTTCGCGTTGAAGCTCTCGCAGTAGCCGTTCTCCCATGGGCTGCCCGGTTCGATGCAGGCTGTCCTGGCGCCGACGGCGGCGATCCACTCCCGCACCGCCTTCGCGACGAACTCCGGGCCGTTGTCAGACCTGATGTGGTCCGGCACGCCGCGCAGGATGAACAGATCGGACAGCACGTCGATGACATCCGTGGACCGCAGTCTGCGATCGATCCGGATCGCCAGGCACTCCCCGGTGAACTCATCGATAAGGTTCAGCATTCGGAACTTCCTTCCGTCATGGGGTCCGGCTCTCGACGAAGTCATAGGACCAGACATGGTTCGGACGCTCGGGCCGCAGACGGACGCAGGACCCGTCATTGAGCCAAAGCCGGCTCCTCTTTGGTTGTTTCTGGGGAACCCTCAGCCCCTCCCGCCGCCAGATCCGCCCGACGCGCTTCACGTTCACCGCCCAGCCGGCCTCGCGCAGAAGCGCGGTGATCCGCCGGTAGCCATAGCGCCCGTATTGACTGGCGAGCGTGATGATGTCCGCGGTCAGCGCATCTTCGTCCGCCCGCCCGCGCGGCACCTTCCGCTGGGTTGAACGGTGTTGGCCGAGCACGCGACAGGCCACCCGCTCCGAGACATGGAACTTCTGCCTGACATGGTCGACGCAAGCGCGGCGGCGGGCGGGGCCCAGAAGTTTCGCTGGCGCGGATCTTCGGTTCCCGAGGCAGCCTCTCGCAGGATCAGCTTCTCCAGCGTGAGATCCGAGACGGCCTTCCGCAGGCGCTCGTTCTCCTTCTCCAGCTCCTTCAGCCGCTTCACCTGGTTGGTCTTCAGGCCGCCGAACTCCTTCCGCCACCGCTAGTAGGTGAACTGCGTCACGCCAATCGAACGCACCGCCTCGGCCACGGACTGGCCTTGCGACACCAACACGTCGACCTGCAGCAGCTTCGCGACGATCTCTTCAGGCTTGTGCGCACTGCCGGGTGATCGATCCACTGGATCGATCACTGATCCGGCTCCGATCTGGGGCATTCCTCCATCCTCCAACTGGCTCGAAAGCCTACTTCAGGGAGGACCAC
>NZ_JAVQHL010000011.1:0-1206 GCF_032670585.1 Ostreiculturibacter nitratireducens | reverse complement strand
TCAGAAGAACGCCTGGAGGCCGGTTATCGCTCGACCGAGGATGAGGGCGTGGACGTCGTGCGTGCCCTCGTAGGTGTTGACGGTCTCGAGGTTGGCCATGTGGCGCATGACCTGGAAGTCCTCCTGGATGCCGTTGCCGCCGTGCATGTCGCGGGCCATGCGCGCGATGTCGAGCGCCTTGCCGCAGTTGTTGCGCTTGACGATGGAGATCATCTCGGGCGCGGCCTTGGCCTCGTCCATCAGCCGGCCGACGCGCAGGGACGCCTGCAGGCCGAGCGAGATCTCGGTCATCATGTCGGCGAGCTTCTTCTGGAAGAGCTGGGTCTGGGCCAGGGGGCGGTTGAACTGCTTGCGGTCGAGCCCGTATTGGCGCGCCGCGTGCCAGCAGAACTCCGCCGCGCCGAGGACGCCCCAGGAAATCCCGTAGCGCGCCCGGTTGAGGCAGCCGAACGGGCCCTTCAGCCCCTCGACATTCGGCAGGAGCGCGTCCTCGCCGACCTCGACGTCCTTCATCACGATCTCGCCGGTGATGCTCGCGCGGAGCGACAGCTTGCCGCCGATCTTCGGCGCCGAGAGCCCCTTCATGCCCTTCTCGAGGACGAAGCCCCGGATCTTGCCGCCATGCGCCTCGGACTTCGCCCAGACGACGAAGACATCCGCGATCGGCGCGTTCGAGATCCACATCTTCGAGCCCGACAGCACGTAGCCAGAGGCGGTCTTCCGCGCCGTGGTCTTCATCCCCGCCGGGTCCGAGCCCGCGTCGGGCTCGGTCAGCCCGAAGCAGCCGATCCATTCGCCCGAGGCGAGCTTCGGCAGGTATTTCCGTCGCTGCTCCTCGGAGCCGTAGGCATAGATCGGGTACATCACCAGCGAGGACTGCACGCTCATCATCGAGCGGTAGCCCGAGTCGACCCGCTCGATCTCGCGCGCGACGAGGCCGTAGGTGACATAGGACGCGCCGAGCCCGCCGTATTCCTCCGGTACCGTCACGCCCAGAAGACCCATCTCGCCCATCTCGCGGAAGATCGACGGATCGGTCTCTTCCTCCCGGTAGGCGGCGATCACGCGCGGCTGGAGCTTCTCCCGCGCATAGCTTCGCGCCGCGTCGCGCATCATCCGCTCGTCCTCGGACAACTGCTCTTCCAGCCGGAAGGCGTCCTCCCAGTCAAAGCGCGAAAGATCAGGGGCGTCCTTGGGTTTCAGGGC
>NZ_JAVQHL010000010.1:0-1678 GCF_032670585.1 Ostreiculturibacter nitratireducens | reverse complement strand
TCAGTTCCGGCACCGCGGTGAACAGGTCCGCGACGAGGCCGTAGTCGGCGACCTGGAAGATCGGGGCTTCTTCGTCCTTGTTGATGGCGACGATGACCTTCGAATCCTTCATGCCGGCGAGGTGCTGGATCGCGCCCGAGATGCCGATGGCGACGTAGAGGTCCGGCGCCACGACCTTGCCGGTCTGGCCAACCTGCCAGTCGTTCGGGGCGAAGCCCGAGTCGACCGCCGCGCGCGAAGCGCCGACCGCCGCGCCGAGCTTGTCGGCGAGCTTCTCGATCAGTTCGAAGTCCTTCTCGGAGCCGACGCCGCGGCCGCCCGAGACGACGATCTTCGCCGAGGTCAGCTCCGGACGGTCCGAGGCCGCGACCTTGTCCTCGACCCATTCCGAGAGCGCCGGGTTGGCGGCGGCCGAAATGGTCTCGACCGAGGCGTTGCCGCCGGTCCCCGCCGCGTCGAAGGTCGAGGTGCGGATCGTCACCACCTTCTTGCCGTCCGAGGACTTCACGGTCTGCAGCGCGTTGCCGGCGTAGATCGGGCGCTCGAACGTGTCGGCGTCGACGACGCCCGAGACATCCGAGATCACCATCACGTCGAGAAGCGCCGCAACCCGCGGCATCACGTTCTTCGCGTCCGTCGTCGCCGGGGCGACGATGTGCGAATAGTCGCCCGCGAGCGACACGATCAGCGCCGCCGTCGGCTCCGCGAGACGGTGGCCGAGCGAGGCGTCCTCGGCGCAGAGCACCTTGGACACGCCTTCGATCTTCGCCGCCTCGGCCGCCGCGTCGGCAGCCCGAGCGCCGGCGCACAGCACCGTCACGTCGCCGAGTTTCTTCGCCGCCGTCACCGCCTTCGCGGTCGCATCGAGGCCGAGCTGGCCGTCAGTGACTTCACCCAGAAGAAGAACAGCCATCAGATAACCCCCGCTTCGTCCTTGAGTTTCGCAACGAGCTCTTCGATCGAGCCCACCTTCACGCCCGCCTTGCGGCCCGCCGGCTCGGCCGTCTTCACGACCGTGAGACGCGGGGAGACGTCGACGCCGTAGTCGGCCGGCGTCTTGGTGGCCAGGGGCTTCGACTTCGCCTTCATGATGTTCGGCAGCGAGGCGTAGCGCGGCTCGTTCAGGCGCAGGTCGACCGTGACGATCGCCGGCATCTTGACCTTGATGGTCTGCAGGCCGCCGTCGACCTCGCGCGTCACCGTGGCGCTGTCGCCGTCCACGCTGAGTTCGGAGATGAACGTCGCCTGGCTCCAGCCCAGAAGCGCGGAAAGCATCTGGCCGGTGGCGTTCATGTCGTTGTCGATCGCCTGCTTGCCGGCGAGGACCAGGCCCGGCTGCTCCTCGTCGACCACGGCCTTCAGAAGCTTCGCGACGGCGAGCGGCTCGATGTCGGTGTGGACGTCATCGGCCGCCTCGATCAGGATCGCGCGGTCCGCGCCCATCGCAAGCGCCGTGCGCAGCGTTTCCTGGGCCTGCTTCACGCCGATAGAGACCACGACGATCTCTGTCGCCACGCCCTTCTCCTTCAGGCGGATCGCTTCTTCCACGGCGATCTCGTCGAACGGGTTCATCGACATCTTGACGTTGGCGAGATCGACACCCGTCCCGTCCGCCTTCACGCGAACCTTCACGTTATAGTCGATCACCCGCTTGACGGGCACGAGGACCTTCATGGCT
>NZ_JAVQHL010000009.1:0-18426 GCF_032670585.1 Ostreiculturibacter nitratireducens | reverse complement strand
GATGCGAAGTCTGCAGAAGTTCGCTTCCGTCCACGCCTCCGTCACCAACCATTTCAATCAGGAACGTAGCCTCTCGAGCAGACCTCTCTTCAAGGCCAACCGCGCCGCCGCTCTTGCCGAGTGGCGCCTTATCGGCGCGGCATAAGGGACAGCGTCACTGTCCTAGCTGAGACGCGTTCGAATTTGTCTGCCACCACCCTATCGGAGGCTCTCAACCGGCCAAACCCGCAAGTGCCAGATTTTCGAGGTAGTGCGCTTTTTCTTCTGGATCCGCATAGGCCACGAATTCACGTGCATGGGAAAGTGTGTAACGAACGCTCGCCCGATTGACCTCCGCCACGGTCTCCCGTGCTTCCTCAAGGCGACCTAGTGCAGCATAGCACGCAGCAGCATGGGCCAGGGCATTCGCGTGACAGGGTTGGGACGAGCGAATGCGTTCCAATCTTGGCATTGCCTCCTCATACCGGTGCAGGTTGAAAAGCGCCCTGCCATAGAACACGTGGAAAAGTTCTGGATAGTAGGGATTCAAGCGCATCGCCTCATCCAGAGCCGACAAAGCTTCAGCCGATCTACCTGCGTAGGTCAATGAGAACGCAAACATGCTGCGGAACTGCGCGTTTCCCGGATTAGCTTCTATTGCCCGACGCTGTTCTTCGATTCCGCGCTCAAATGCCTTGTCGCTCCACATGTAGACCCACCCGAGCACGGCATGTGCAAAGGGCTCTCGGTTATTTGCGGAAACGCCGGCCAGTCCGGCGGCCTTGGCCAAGTCGAGCGCCTTTCGTGTATCCTCGGCCCAAGCGTTTGACGCCTCTGAAATATGCGTCCACGCCACCAGCGCATGGGCCCGCGCCAATCCACCATCGCATTCCAGGGCTTTCTTCGCCTCCGCACGCGCTGCTCGGGCCTTGGCCGGTTCCATGCGGTAGTTAAGTTCGACCGCGCGCAGGAAATGGTCGTAGGCGTTCACCGCATCGTCACTTTTCTGAAGCGAAAGTCTATGATGCTGCCGCGTTATCGCGCCGACCAGAGTATTGACGATGACCGAACTTATTTCGTCCTGAACTTCAAAGATGTCCCGCATGTCACGATCATATCGCTCTGACCAAAGATCGTTGCCTCCAATCGGATCGACCAGTCGGGCCGTGACACGAATACGCGCACCGGCACGACGAACCGAGCCTTCGACAAGATATTGAACGCCCAGTTCGCGCGCGATTTCGCTGGGCGACAAGGATGCGTCGCGAAATGCAAAGCTTGAATGCCGCGCGATCACGAAGAGGTCGTCGTAGCGGGACAGGTCGGTAATGATGTCTTCGGTAATGCCGTCTGAGAAGTAGGTCTGCTCGGGATCGCCCGAGAGGTTCTGGAACGGCAGCACCGCGACCGAAGGCTTGTCAGGAAGCGTCGGGCCGTCAGGCTCCGTAACGCTGATCTCGGCATCGAACCGAAAGCCGCGCCGCGGGATCGTCTTGATGATCCGCTGCGAGGCCCCGTCGTCACCGAGCGCGGCACGGGCCGCGTTTATCCGGCTGGCAATGGCACTTTCTGAGACGATCCTGCCGCCCCAGACATGAGCGATGAGCTCGTCGCGCGTGACGATGTTCCCGGCATGGGTCGCGAGTTGGATGATCAGGTCAAGGACTTGGGGTTCCACCGGAACAGGGACGCCGGCGCGCGTGAGTTCGCCGCGAGCCGGATCGAGCCGAAAATCCAGGAAACTGATCGCCTGCGACCCTTTCATGGAAAGATATCACCACGCGGAAGCGGCCATCTCAAGACAAATGGATGCGGGGGCGAGGTCTTCCGAAGGGCTCCTGAAAGCCTCCTGAAAGCCTTCGGATGCGTTCGATGTCAGTCTTTTCTGCATGGCGTTGCCGCCAGGACAAAAGCTCAAGGAGGACGAGATGAAAACTCAGGACGCATACATCTTCACTCACGCCACCGAGATTGCCGAGCGCAGAAACAGGCACGGCCGGACGCTTCAGGCCAAGCAAGCGAAGCGCCTGGTGCTGGCTATCATGGCGGGCTTAGGTCGAGGGCTGGATCCCATTCGCGCCGCATTTCTGCGCACCGAAAGGCCCCGATCCAAATGAATGCGTGCGGTGACGATCCGGCATTCGAAGTGGTGCGGGCGGACTAATTCGAACCAGTTTGGCCTGACATGACCGTTCCCGTTGCGCGGCGGCGGGGGATGGGCGTCAGAGGAAGACCGTCGCCGTGGCAGGAACTGGCCTGCCCCGATCGGGTGGTCCAGTTTCAGTCTTAGTGCATGACAGGTCTGGGCGCTACGGTTGGGGTGGCCGGCGAAGCGGGCCCGGATGGCGGAGCCGGCCACTGCACGACCTCTGGGGCCGGGGGACGATACCCCAGAGATGAGTGCGGGCGGTCTTGTCAGACAAACCTGGCTATGGCGCCGGCTAGCGTCTGCCATGACCAAACCCAGCCCTTTCAAGTGGTTCAAGACCAGTCCCGAGATCATCCGCTTGGCGGTGATGCTGTATGTCCGCTTCCCGCTATCGCTCCGGAATGTCGAAGACATACTGCACGAGCGCGGGGTGGATGTCAGCCAAGAGACGATCCGCTATTGGTGGCACAGGTTCGGCCCGATGTTTGCCGCTGAGATCCGAAAACGCAGGATTCAGGGCATGAAATCCAGCCGTTGGCGTTGGCACGTCGACGAGATGTTTGTGAAGATCAATGGCGAGACACACTATCTCTGGCGCGCCGTCGACCACGAGGGTGAAGTCCTCGAGAGCGTGGTCACGAAGACCCGAGACAAGAAGGCTGCTCTGAAATTCTTAAGGAAAGCAATGAAGCGACATGGCCGCGCCGATGTCCTCGTGACGGATAAGCTTCGCTCCTACGGTGCCGCAATGAAGGAGCTTGGTGTAGCGGACCGGCAGGAAACGGGTCGCTGGCTGAACAACCGAGCCGAGAATTCGCACCTCGCATTTCGACGAAGAGAGCGGGTGATGCTCCGTTTCCGTCGCGTGCGAAGTCTTCAGAAATTCGCCGCCATCCACGCTTCGGTTTTGAACCACTTCAACCAGGCACGCAGCCTCTCCAGCCGATCCCTTTTCAAGGCCAACCGAACCGCAGCTCTTGCCGAGTGGCGAGATCTCTGCGCGGCATAAGGCACAGCTCTGCAATTCTTGTGGAGACTGGTTCGAATTCGTCTGGCAGCACCCAAAGTCTGTTTCGTCCACGAAGCGGACGGCCGCAGGGAGGCTGCGCTTCACACGGAAATCCGCCTTGGAGCCGGATTCGGAAATAGGCCCAGGGTCTGCTATCCTTTTCGAGCAGGAGGAGAATGGCATGGCGAACGCATATACCTACTCGTGTCGGGATTGTGAGGGGATGGAAGCTTGTCCCGCGAGCGTGGTGGCGGAGACCAAGGGCGAGGTCTGGAAGCTCATGGAGCTTCATGCACAGATCGCGCACGATGAAGATCCTGCCGATTGGGACAAAGAAACGCGGGCATACCTGGAGACCTTGATCAAGCCGGTGAGTGTCTAGGCGAACTGCAGAAACAGGGTCTCAGCTTTGCCCACGATCCTGCAGATCGGGGCAACGAAGGCCGACGGCTGTCGCTTTCCGCAGCCGACGTTCAGAACCAGAGCGATGCTCGACGGCATCGAGCCCGAAGCGGTCTATGCGAAGTACGGCCCAATTGTTACCGTGTGTGCTCGGAACCCCAAGCATTAGGTTTGGTCCCTTCCAGGAGCCGACGATGATTTCACTAGAAGCGCCGATGAGACTTGCCACGTCGGCGGATGCAGCGGAGCTTGCAGAGCTCGTTAACTTTGCCGGTGAGGGCCTACCACTTTACATCTGGAATGGGCTCGCCGAGGACGGGCAAGATCCGTGGGCGGTTGGCCGGGCACGACAGGCCGAAAAAGCGCGTGAAGGCCAAATTGTCGTCGTGGATTTTGGAAATGGCGCGGTCGCCAGCCTGACCGGTTACCGGATTGGCGCTGAACCGGTTGAGATTGGCGAGGATTTTCCAACGTTGTTCCGTCCGTTACAGGAGCTGGAAAACCGAGCGCTACAGAGTTGGTATGTGAACGTGCTGGCCTGCTATCCGCAGTTCCGCGGCCAAGGACTGGGTTCGCGTTTGCTAGATCTCGCGGATCAAATTGCCGTTGCGGAAGGCTTGAACCAGATGAGCGTAATCGTTTCCAGTAACAACATCGGTGCGCGGCGTCTGTACGAACGAAAGAGTTACCAAGAGGTGGCGACGGCCCCATGCGCGAAAGAAGGCTGGGAAACAGAGACTGAGAAATGGGTTCTTTTGGTCAAATCGCTAAACTGATCTGTGGCCGCTTTGTCCGTAACTCGGACGCAGGCGCTGCCCAGATCAGGGTCGGCGGAACGGCAGGTGCGAATTCTCAGCCCTGTTGTTCAACCAGCAGCCAGCCTCCTGCCGACCTTCGGCACCGAGTTCTTTTAGAGCACCGCCTTAGGACCCGAGTTTGTCCGTCACGATGGCATCGGTCTGACCGTGCCTGCGCATTGCTTTCTTGAGGAACTTCAACGCGGCCTTCTTGTCCCGCGTCTTCTTCACAAAGCTCTCCAGTGCCTCGCCTTAGTGATCCACGGCCCGCCAGAGATAGTGCCGCTCTCCGTTGACCTTCACGAAGACCTCGTCGAGGTGCCAACGCCACCGGCTGGACTTCATGCTCTGGATCCGACGCTTGCAGATCTCGGACGCAAAGCTCTGATTTACCTCCGAAGAAGGATCTCGATTCATTCAGGGAGTTGGAGGGAACGGATAACTGAGGTTAGATTTTTCGGGAACTCGGGCCAATGCTTGACGGTTCGTCCTCATCAGTTATCGCGGCGCGACACGCGGGGCCACGGTCAATCACGGGAACGGGCCAAATCAGAAGAAGAGGCTATCAATGAATGACGAAGATGAAATTCGTGAACTGATCGGAGCGCATTTTGAGGCGATGCGATGGGATAAGGATACTGAGCCAGACTGGGATCGCTTCAGAAGTGATTTCCACCTCGGTGCAACGCTTTGCGGAGCGGCACGTCCTTCGCAAATACACTCACTTGATGCGTTCATCGACCGGATGGAGTCGGTTGCGCGAATGAACTTGCACAGTTTCGAGGAGCACACGCAGGGCATGAAGATTCTGCGCTTCGGAAATATCGCCGTCGTTCTGGCGATGTCCGAACTCTTAGAAAACGGGACCGAGATCAATCACGACATAAGTGGCTATCTTCTCGTCAAGTCGGATGGCCGCTGGTCGATCATGGCACATGCCTGGGATCAAGCCGAAGAAGCGAATCCTGTTCCGGACCATCTGCGACAGTAGGCAGTCCTTCGTTGTTGACGAAGGGCCGCTTCGTCCGCTTATCGGACGTTGGCTTTGCAGCGGGAAGCCACGCGGCACGTGTTGCAGCGCGGATGCCTGGAGATGCAGACCCTGGCCGCGAAATCCAGCGTCGCCCAGTTTGTCTCGACCGGTTGCATGCGCACGAGCCAGTGCGACGCAGCCTGCAGCCAAGGGTCGAAGCGGATGTCCGACAGGGTGCGGGGCTTCACGAAGCGCTCCAAGACGCGCGTCATGTTGACGTCGACGAGGGGCGTCCGCGCCCCATGCTGGAAAAGTAGGATGGCGTTCATGACGTACTGGCCAACGCCCGGAACTTTGCCGAGCTCGCAGGGGTCTTTGGGGAATTGGCCGTTCCGCTTTGCGGCGTAAGTGGCGATTCCCTTGATAGACACCGCGCGTCGTCTCCACAGCCCGATAGGCTTGAGATGGCCCTCGAGCTCGGGGATCGAAGCATCGGCGATGTCGGACCAGCTCTCGAACCTTGCGAAGAACGCGGGGTAGATCGCGGCCACGGTCTCGGCCCTTGTTCTCTGCAGCAACACCTCGACGCATATTTTCTCGAACTCCGAGGCGCTGGGGCTACGCCACGGAAGGTCGCGCCCGTGATGGGAAAACCAGGCAAGGAGGTCCTTCCGCAGGAGGGAGATCTTGCGTTTCTCACCCGGGGACAGGAGCCCGAAGTCGGGCTTAACGAAGCGCATAGGACTTGCTCGGGGGGAAGAGGAGGCCAAGCGAACCGGCATTGATCTTGAAGAGGGGGCCCTTCTCGGAAACCCGCCCCTTGGGAGTCCTCTTGAGCAGGTGGTCCATGGTTATCTCTCCCTGTTCGAGCAGGAGATCAAACTGGGAAAGAATCGGCTTCCGGGTGTGGAGAACTTCTCGGGGCACTGACAGAAGAACTCGGCTTGAGGCGGGGCAGGGCGCTGGCTAGCCTCAGCGGATGACCAAACACGACCCCTTCAAGTGGTTCGAGACGAGCCCCGAAATCATCCGCCTGGCGGTGATGCTGTATGTCCGCTTCCCGCTATCGTTGCGAAACGGCGAAGATCTCCTCCATGAACGCGGTATCGATGTGAGCCATGAAGCGGTTCGGTTTTGGTGGCAAAGGTTCGGGCCGATGTTCGCCAACGAGATCAGGAAGCGCCGGATCAAGGGCATGAAGTCGAGCCGCTGGCGGTGGCACTTGGACGAGATGTTCGTGAAGATCAACGGCGAGCGCCATTACCTTTGGCGCGCCGTCGATCACGAAGGCGAAGTGCTGGAGAGCTTCGTCACGAAGAGACGGGACAAGAAAGCCGTGCTGAAATTTCTAAGGAAAGCAATGCGCAAGCACGGTCGGCCGGAGGTGATCGTTACCGACAAGCTCCGGTCCTATGGCGCCGCTCTCAAGGAGACCGGTGCTGATGCCCGACATGAAACCGGTCGCTGGGAGAACAACAGAGCGGAAAACTCGCACCTGCCGTTCCGACGACGCGAGCGGGCGATGCTGCGGTTTCGGCGGATGCGAAGTTTGCAGAAATTCGCCGCCGTCCATGCCTCGGTCTTCAACCATTTCAACTCGGAGCGCAGTCTCACCCGCCGACGCATCTTCAAGCTGAACCGTACCGTCGCTCTCGCCGAGTGGCGTGGTCTCTGCTCCGAGTAAAGGACAGCGATCCTGCTCTTGCTGAGACTGGTTCGCATTGCTCTGACAACCCTGCGGCGGATTTGTGCGTCGGGTCTTTTTCGACTGCATCTACGCAGTCCGCGATGAATGTGTCCAAGTCGAGCATTGAAGGTCCCTCCCCAACCCGAAGCTTAGCACAAAAGCGATCTTATCATGCGGGAGAACCACCGCCTGCTGTCGCCATGGTCAGGTGGAGCAGCATCAAGGGTTCGGGATTGGCCGATGGCGACTATACAGAGCAGACGGCAAATGACAACTCAGCAGGATCAATGGCCTTTGGGGGCGAGCATCAGATTACGCTAGCTGACCATTCGTTTCTGGGGCGCGAATACGCTGCATTTCAGCCACTTTCTGAAATTGGCTTCAAGGTCCGATGTTGAGTCGATTGTGACGGCGCCGGTTTCCATTTCTTGAGACAATGTCGTGATGCCCATCCAAACAGAAGTGAAGGCGCGCAAGTCCGCCGTCACGAGAATATCGACGTCGTATCCGGGATCGGTGCGGCACAGGTCCGTCCCCTCTTCGTCAACAAGAAGCCACCAATCGCGTAGAAGTTCCGTGAGCTCCGGGTACAAAAATTGAATCGTGCACCGGCGAGAAGGGCGTGGGTCGGGATCGAAATTGCGACGGATGTCCCACATCAGGAGAGAAGGGTCGAGGTTTCTAAGCGACAGGCGCGACTCGACCCACCTCTGACCCCAATTGCCGATCCCGATGACGAGAGGACGCAGTTCTTCACCGGCCTGAGTGAGGTGATACTCGGATGCACCGCGCTCCGTCTGCACCGACTTGATTACGCCGGCCAGTTCCAGCTCCTTGAGACGCTTGGACAGGAGACTGGGTGACATCTTGGGGACGCCCTTGCGGATGTCGTTGAAGCGAACCGAGCCGCACAGAAGTTCACGCATGACCAAGGGTGTCCAACGGGTGCAGATAACTTCGGATGCCATCGCGACCGGGCAGAACTGGCTGTAAAGGTTGGTAATCTCCATTGTCTTGCTCCTTTTCGGCCCATGGCCGCCGATGAGATTCACTTACTGTACTATCATGGAGAGCCAGATTCGGACGAACATGAGGGCATAAGGCTTACGAACCAGGGAGGAAGACATGGCCCAGACTGACCTCATGGACCGACCGACGGAACGCGATTTTGTCGAAGTTGCCAAAACTCTTGCGGCGAAATGCGCCAAGCAAGCTAGGGCCCGGGATGACGACGACAGTTTCGTCTCGGAAAGCTATGAACTGGCCAAGGATGCGGGCTTGATCGACGCCGGTGTGCCGGCCGAGCTCGGCGGTGGTGGCGCTGACATCCGCACACTCTGCGGCATCTTGAGGGAGCTGGCGCATGGCTGTTCGTCGACTGCACTTGCGCTTTCGATGCACACCCATCAGGTCGCCTTCCCGGCCTGGCGCTGGCACCACCAGACCTCGACCCGCGACAAGACGGAGCCGCTTCTGCGACGTATCGCGGACGAAAAGCTCGTCCTGCTTTCGTCTGGTGGTGGCGACTGGATCGGTGGTTCGGGCAAGGCGGAGCCGGTCGACGGCGGCTACAAGGTGACCGCGCGCAAGATGTTCGTTTCCGGCGGCCCGGCAGGCGACATCCTGATGACGAGCGCGGTGACGCCAGAAGACGGCGGGACGGTCATCCACTTCCCGTGTCCGATGTCGGCGCCAGAAATCTCCATTCTGGATACCTGGCACACATTGGGCATGCGCGGAACCGGCAGCCACGACGTGATGATCGACGGCCTGTTCGTGCCCGACGAGAAGGTGGCCGCGAAACGCCCACAGGGTGTCTGGCACCCGATCTTCTTCATGCTCGGGACCACAGCGTTCCCACTTATCTATGCCGTCTATCTCGGTGTGGCCGAACGTGCGCGCGACATTGCCATCGAGATCGCCTCCAAGCGTCCGCCTTCGGCGCTCCTTCGAGATCGTGCCGGGCGCATGGAAACCGCGCTGGTGGCCGCACGACTCGCCCATGCCCACATGATTGATGTCTCCGAACGCAATGACCCCTCAGCCGAGACGGTCGGGCAAGTCATGACCGGCCGCCGGCTTGTCGAGGAAAACGCCATCCGGAGCGTTGAGCTTGCGCTTGAACTGGCAGGCGGTGCTGGCTTTTACCGGAAGGCCGAGCTCGAACGTCTGTTTCGCGACATCCAGGCTGCGCGGTACCATCCACTGCAAAAGGAGATACAGGCGGAATACGTGGGCGCTCTGGCGCTCGGTCAGTCCACCGAGAAGATCTTCTGAGAGCATCCGCTCCGGTGCGATCGCGACGGTCGCGTTGCGCGAACCATGAACGGACATCCTACGAGGGTCTTGTCAGAAGAAACCTGATTGCCAGGCTGATCTTGGCTCGGTTGTTGACCTCAGCGGCGATCTGGAAGGCCTTTCTCCTTGTAGAACAAACGTCTGCGCCCTCCGCTCACCAAGGAGGACGGGGAAGGGGGGCCAAGCCCGATTCCTCTGACAGTACCCGACCGGCTTCTCGCGCACCGGGCGGCGGCACGCAGCCTGTGGCACTTGGTCATACTAGATGACGGTTCCGACGAGCGTGTTCGCGGCCGCCCCGATCGTTCGAATCGCCATCGCTCCCTCGAACTTGTCTGTGGACGTCGGCCGGCACCCGGCGGCCGATTTCCGCAGAAGTGTCGATAGACGTGTGCCAGAACCCGCTCTAATACAATCCGCGTGCCGTACCTGCGTCATTGCTGGTCCTGGTGAAAAACTCAATCGGAGTTCATGGCATGGTTTCGCCGCTCGTGTTTCTTCGGTTCCGCGTGAGGCCGGTAATCGGCGTCATGACCGCTGTTCTGGCAATCGCAACTGGCAATGCGGTGGCGGAGACTGTGGAAGTTGTAGGAGAAGTCACGGAAGTGGACCTCTCCGCTCTGGCCTTCGACGGGCCGACGGCGGTGAAGGTTCGTACGGCCGGAGGGGGCGTCGAGACGATCACCGTACCTTCGCAAGGCCGGAACCTTTGCGCTGCACGGGCCAATCTTGCCCCTCCGGAAGAATTGCGTGCCGGGGCCCTTGTCTCGGTGCTCGGGACGAGATCAGAGGATGGCGCGATCGTTCCCTGTGGCGATGAGAGTCACTCATTTCACCTTCTGTCGCGACATTCGGTACAGGAGCATGGTTTCCGGTTCACGTTCCGTGTCGAGCCGGCAGGCTATGCAGCTGTGCCGGCAACGGATGGCCAAAGCCCGGACCTCATGTACGGCCTGTCCCTGATGGTACGCGACGACCTTGATACGTTCTCCGAAGACGCAGGCGCCCGGGACGGCCCGAAATCCATCACAATCGAGATATATGACAACAGCCCGCACCTCCACGCACCGGTTTGGGTCGATCGCAACAAGACGAAATCGCATGTCGACCTGGCGCGGAGTCCAATCGAAGAGACCGTGCTTGCCGGAGCCAATGCGGTGCGGTATCGCACCGACGGCCTGTATCAGAACGAACACATCGTCGCTGCGCACGACAGCAAGATTTTCGTATTTACCGTCGCTTATGACTCACTCGAAGACGATATCTATCTGAATTTTATTGATTTGTTGTCGACCTTCGAGTTCATTCCGTCTCAATGATGGTACCCGTGTCCTTACTCAGCGAACTAAGCTAGCGACGTTGCGCAGCGGCGCCTTGGCCTGCCCCGATCGAGTGGTCCGGTTTCAGTCTTGGTGCATGAGGGGTCTTGGCGCTACGGCTGGGGTGGCCGGCGAAGCGGCTCCGGATGGCGAAGCCGGCCACGAGATGACCTCTGGAGTCGGGGGCCGATAGCCCCGGGATGAGTGTGGGCGCATGGTGTTGTAGTACCGACGCCAGCTCTCGATGACGATCTTCGACTCGGCGAGGCTGTAGAAGATCTCGCCGTTGAGCAGCTCATCCCGTGGCTTCGCATTGAAGCTCTGGCAGTATCCGTTCTCCGAAGGTGACCTTGGCTCGATGTAGGCGGTCCTGGCACCGACGGCTGGCCTGCCCCCTTAGAAGTGGTCCTCCCTGAAGTAGGCTTTCGAGCCAGTTGGAGGATGAAGGAATGCCCCAGATCGGAGCCGGATCAGTGATCGATCCAGTGGATCGATCACCCGGCAGAGCGCACAAGCCTGAAGAGATCGTCGCGAAGCTGCTGCAGGTCGACGTGTTGGTGTCGCAAGGCCAGTCCGTGGCCGAGGCGGTGCGTTCGATTGGCGTGAGGCAGTTCACCTACTACCGGTGGCGGAAGGAGTTCGGGGGCCTGAAGACCAACGAGGTGAAGCGGCTGAAGGATCTGGAGAAGGAGAACGAGCGCCTGCGGAAAGCCGTCTCGGATCGAGGACTTCAGGACCGCGCTCGAGACCGAGGAGGATCCTGGGGAGGTCGCGGAACTCGAGAGAGCATCGAAGCGGGCCGAAAGGTGCTCCGCAGGCTCGAGCGGCTGCTGCCGAGGTGACGCTGGGCCGGGGTGGGGGAGGGCGATAGCCCGGATCGGACAGAGTACCGGCTAGTCGCTGTTCGCCAGGGCAAGACTCAAGGAACGAGATGGGCGGAAAGCGGTCTTTCGCCGCGACAGTAATCAAACGCCTGCTTCGCGTGATTAAGCGGCCAAAGGACGAAGTCAGAATACCTCAGGCTCGCTCAATCCGCGTTTCGGAACTCCGCATGGCAGGCGTTGCAGGTCGCCGCGACGTGCCAGGCCGCGAACACGGAACCAGACTGTCGCATCATGCCGCCGCCCTGCATCATGGCGGGGCCCATCTCCGCATTCTCCCACTTCTTAGGCAGGTTGCCGACAGGTGGCGTTTCGGCCTGCGCCGCCAGTTCGCCCGACCAGCTTTCAAGCATCAGCGAAAGATGCTCGAAGGATCCGAAATCCAACCAGATCGCATCTTTCGCTTCGCTGGGCGCCTCATTAGACCCCTTCGGAAAAAGTGCCGTCATGTGCTTGCCTGCACCTTCCTGGATTTCCAAGCCTGCGCGCCGCACTGCTTCCGGATCGTAGGAAAGTTCGCCGTGCAGCATAGCGAAGATGCGTTCGACTAGCTCTTCGAAACGCTCCATCTTTTCCATGCGCTCCTTGACCACGCCTGTCGCTTTCTCATGCGCGATCGCCACGGAAGCGACGCTAAAAGCGAGTGCGCTCAAAAGTAGCCACGACTTCATGACGACCCCTCCGATCCGGGATGAAACATCCCTCAGCTAGTATGCAGCCGAGAACTGCTCTTGTCACACTGGGATAGCAGATCGAACGACGGCCATGGGCTCAGATCAGGCGTTCGCTGCGGCCCCTATCAACGTCCGCTTCGGGCCGTTGAGTGACGAACGCCTTGCTCGCCTCCCGCCTGTATGCCGCGACGCGGAGAAGGTCAGGTCCGAGCCCATTTTTCACCGATGCTGTGGCCTGCACGAATGTCCGTGAAGCAAACCATGAACACTGAAAAACTTTATGAAAACCATCGGGCCCTGCGCTAAGCTTGCGTCAAGTTGCTTGCTGGGAAAGTTTTGGGAGATGCTTGAAAACGTGAACTGGGCTGCGATTGAGGGGATGGCATCCGTGGCCGGCGCGATCGGTGTCGTGATCTCAATCATCTATTTGATATACGAAGTCCGCCACAATGCGCACGCGATTGAAGGCGCCACTGTCCAGTCACTTATGAGCCTTGAGCGCGAAGTGTTTGCTTTGCTGGCTGAGAACGCTGATCTGATGATCAGGGGAGGCGAAGATCCCGCTGTGCTTTCGGATGCGCAACTCTACCAATATGAACGCGGTGTAGGGACATACATGTCATTGATATACTCCGCCTATATTCAGCACAAACGAGATTTGGTCGAAGATGAGGTTTGGGACGCCTATCTGAATGCCCTCGATCGGCATATGCAAGCACCTGGCTTTTCCGCGACTTGGCGGCGCATCTGTGTTGGATACCCTAAGAGCTTTCAGGATCTGATCAAGGAACGTTTTCCACAAGTTCGTGATGCAAAGGAAGCGGTATGAGGTCAAAGAGCAAGGGGTAAATCCTTCTAGAAAATGCCTATAAACTCTAGGCTCAGGACCTATTGATCTCGCGCTTACGGCATGATTCAGGCTCCGCAAGGAGACTGACCGATGAGCAATCTTTTCTGGCTGACGGACGAGCAGATGGCGCGCCTTCAACCGTTCGTCGGGCAATCGATCCACCGGATCGATTGCTGATCCGCCTCACTCCCCAAGAGCCATGGCAAGCCACGCGTCGACGACCGGCGTGTCCTGAGCGGCATAATCTTCATCAATCGCAATGGCTTGCGCTGGTGCGACGCGCCCAGGGAATATGGACCGCCGAAGACGCTCTATAACCGCTGGAAGCGTTGGGGCGACATGGGGGTCTTTGCTCGGATCATGGAAGGTCTGGCCGCCGAGGGCGCCGAGCAGGAGACCGTCACGATCGACGCGACCTACCTGAAAGCGCACCGCACGGCCTCGAGCCTGCGGGTGAAAAAGGGGGATGCGGGCGCCTGATCGGGCGCACCAAGGGCGGGTTGAACACGAAGCTGCACGCCGTCACGGACGCAAAGGGCCGCCCGCTGCGGTTCTTCATGACCGCAGGCCAGGTCAGCGATTATACCGGTGCCGCACCCCTGTTGGGCAGCCTGCCTGCAGCCGAGTGGTCGATCGCGGATCGGGGATATGACGCCGACTGGTTCAGGGAAGCGTTGAAGGACAAGGGGATACGCCCCTGCATCCCCGGCAGGAAGTCCCGCGGGAAAGTCGTCCGCTACGACAAGCGCCGCTACAAACGGCGAAACCGGATCGAGATCATGTTCGGACGCCTGAAGGACTGGCGCCGCGTCGCAACCCGCTACGACAGATGCCCAAAGGTCTTCCTGTCCGCAGTCGCCCTCGCCGCAACCGTCATGTTTTGGCTTTGAAAATCAATGAGTCTGGAGCCTAGGGTCAGGACCCATTGATTTCCGACTGTCGGCGTGATTCAGTCTCCGCAAGGAGACCTGTCCCTGAAAAACCATTTTGACCTCTGGCGATAGACTCAATATTGGGCCGGCGTCCACCGAGAGAAATGCGATGGGTAAAGCCATTCTCCGGTCTCAAGTTGGACGAGCATGGCGATCGCAAGGCCAAGAACGCCGACCCAGAATGCGAAAAGGACCTTTAGCAGTATCTGGAAGACAAGATTCGCCCGGTAGTGCGCCAGCGTCATCAGTATCCAGCGCTTGAGAATCCCCACGATCGGCGACGACAGCACGGCAATCATCATGAGCCACATCGTGGCGAGGACCCAGACGATCATCGTGAAGCCGCCAGGGACGGAGATCTGGGTCATCGTCACGGGGAGAGGCACGAGAAGAACCACTGCCCAAACCATCTGCATCACGATGCCGAGAACCGGGTAGAGAAGCACGAACATGACGGCCAGCCCTGCGAACCTGACCTCGCCGAACAGTCTGACGATCAAGGGTTCGGGCCGATCCGCTCCGGCTGTCGCCGACCGCGCACGCCAGTCTCGCGCTAGACGACGCAACGAAACGTAAAGCGAAACCACGGAAATCAAGCTCACTCCGGTCCCGAACAGGGACAGGAGGATCACGAAATCCGTACTCAGTTGTGGCTCAAATGTTCCCGTAAAGAGGGGCCGATCCTCAAGGCGCCTCGCCGTTTCCTGAACCGGGTCACGCATTCTGTCGATGAGAAGGATGACGACCAGCCCCACGAACGCGACAGCAATGCTCAGCGCGGTTCGCACTCCCCACAGGAAGAGAGCGGCCAAGATATGACTCAGCGCAATATCCGGGACCCCACGCAGGCCAGGATCGAAAGGTTGCCGCTGCCTTCGCGCCAGAACCCCTTCCGCGAATTCATAGACGAGAAAGACGCCGATGGTCGCGGCCAGCAACGCGATGCCCGGCAGCAGAGCGAAAGCGAACTGGTAAAGCCACAGAAGCCAGACGGCCGTATCGAAGTCTCGGAGAGCCACTCAGCTTTCACCCAGAAAGACCCGCGCCGCAGCCACGAAGACCATGACAGATGCGGGGATCGAGGCGGCGCCCCATGCCAGGATTGTCGGGATCGTAAGACCGACAGGGATTCCCCGCCGCATCCCCCTGACCGCAAGCAGCACCAGCCCGCCAAGGTAGATCAGCGCATAGCTGAAGAAGCCAATCTCAAGGGCCAGGATTTCCGGATTCCATGGTGAGTCCACGCTCAAATCCCCCAGGGACTGATAGCCTCAAGCCAACCAAACCAAGAAGCTTTGACCCATGCTCGCGAGCGAGGCTACACGGTCGGCGAAGCGGCGCGGCCGGGCAAACTGCTTCAGAAACAGAACTATCACCGGTTACTTCGTCCGCCAAGCGGACGCTCAACGTACTGGAACCCGACAAAAGCGATCAGATGACCGATGCGAGCCCAGAGCGGATGCACAATTCTGGGTGCATCGCGGTGACCGCCTAGGTGCTTGCCCCGTTTGTCCGGTGATTCCTCCGAACAAGAGTCACTGCGGTTGCGCCGAATGTCGTGTGAAGCTCTTTCGCGTGCGGTAAGCCAGGGCCACGAGGGACAGTTTGTCCGGCTCCCGCTGTCGCTGCGAAACGTCGAGGACCTGCTTCACGAGCGTGGCGTCGAGATCAGCCACGAGACGGTGCGTTTCTGGTGGCATCGCTTCGGTCCGACGTTCGCTGCCGAGATCCGCAAACGCCGGATCGAGGGCATGCGATCAAGTCGTTGTCGATGGCACCTCGACGAGATGTTCGTGAAGATCAACGGCGAGCGGCACTATCTCTGGCGTGCCGTCGACCACGAAGGCGAGGTGCTCGAAAGCTTCGTCACAAAGACGCGGGACAAGAAGGCGGCCCTGAAATTCCTCAGAAAAGCGATCCGCAGGCACGGGAAGCCCGAATGCATCGTTTCGGACAAGCTGAGGTCCTACGGCGCCGCACTGAAGGAGTTCGGCTCAGATATCCGCCAGGAGACGGGCCGCTGGCTGAACAACAGGGCGGAGAACTCGCACCTGCCGTTCCGACGACGGGAGCGGGCGATGCTCCGATTCCGGCGGATGCGAAGTCTCCAGAAGTTCGCCTCCGTCCATGCCTCCGTCACCAACCACCTCAATCTGGAACGCAGCCTCTCAAGTCGACCCCTCTTCAAGGCCAATCGCGCCGCCGCCCTCGCCGAGTGGCGCGGTCTCCGTGCGGAATAAGGGACAGCGTCCCTGTCCTAGCTAAGACTGGTTCGAATTAGTCTGCCAGCACCCGACAATGCGGTCGCACTGGTCCTCAGCGACATCATTATGCCGGGTGGCATGTCCGGTCATGACGTTGCGGATTGGGTGCTCGCGAACAGGCCCGACGTCGGCGTGCTGATGACCTCGGCCCATGATACGGGCGACATGGCGGGGCCACGAAATCGGAGTACTCCCGTGAGAAAGCTCGGCAAGCCACATACGCTATGCGATCTCGCTCGCGCAATCCGCGATGCGCTCGACGCGGGTCTTGTCAGAGTAACTCGGCTTGAGATGGGGCAGGGCGCTGACTAGGGTCAGGACCCATTGATCTCGAGCTTGCGGCATGATTCAGGCTCCGCAAGGAGACTGACCGATGAGCAATCTTTTCTGGCTGACGGACGAGCAGATGGCGCGTCTTCAACCGTTCGTCGGGCAATCGATCCACCGGATCGATTGCTGATCCGCCTCACTCCCCAAGAGCCATGGCAAGCCACGCGTCGACGACCGGCGTGACCTGAGCGGCATAGTTTTCATCAGTCGCAACGGCTTGCGCGGGTGCGATGCGCCCAGGGATTAAGGACCGCCCAAGACGCTCTACAACCACTGGAAGCGTTGGGGCGACATGGGGGTCTTTGCCCGGATGATGGAGGGGCTGGCCGCCGAGGGTACACCGCTCTCTAATCCTCGGCGTCTTCACTATTGCCTTGGATCATTGCACCGGAAATTCCCATCAACGATCTTACTCAAGATGGTTCACTGTTCTGGCCAACTCCTATCGGGAGTTGGTGAGTTTGAGCACCCGAACAAGAAGGGCGAATATATTGCCGAGCCATACAGACCTAAGGCAAAGACTGAGGTCCGAACTTCGCTGGCAATGGCCACTGGCAAGCGGTCTCGGAGCAATGGCAGGCGCTGGCGCTGCCGTGTTCTTCTTCCCCAGCGCTGCCTTTGGGCAGAACCCTACGGGACAGTTCGGCTGGCATCTTGTTGGCTTCGCGCTCCTGGTGGGGGTCTCCTTTGCGATGGCGCAGTGGAGCGTCTTGAAGCGACTTACAGGTCGCTATCTGGGCACCAACCCATTTCTCGTGGGTCTTTGGATACCGGCATCTTCTGTGGCGATAATGGCGATGTTGATTCCGTTGTGGTGGGTGCCCGGTGGGTTTTTCTTTTGGTTTCCGTGGCTCCTAGCCCAAAGAATTTTTCCAGGTGTTCTCGTTCTTGCCATCCTCCAATGGCTGATCTTGCGTCGAATAACGGCCACCGGCTCTAAATGGGTAGTCCTTACAATTGTGGGAGCTTCTGTTGGCGCCACCTTGGGGCTGTTTTGGCCCATTCTTCTTGCGCCGATCTTATTGTCGCCGGGGCCAATTGAATTCATTCCATTTGAAGTTCCATGGGCTTTTTTGACCGGCGGCACAATTGGTCTCCTCCAGGCCGGCGAGCTGTCCGCATCTATTGTCGCGGCGATCGAGCGCATGGAAAGCAGTTAGAGTGTCCAGCAATCGTTCGAGGCGAAAGCGCAGGCTACACGTGGTTATTCGGTTCCTTCTTGGCTGGATCGGCCTGGTGTCCTTCGAGCTACTAGTCTATGCGCTGTTTGCGCTAGCCATGATCCTCGCGATCTACTTTGGACTCGTGGAGTTCCCATAGACTTCAAGATCCAAGGCAAACAGAGTCTCCGACGTGTCGCTTTCGCGGGAGAAGGCCTTGTCAGACAAACTCGGCTTGAGACGGGGTAGGGCACTGGCTAGCGTCCGTGAATGACGAAACGCAGCCCATTCAGGTACTTCAATACCATCCCCGAGATCATCCGCTTTGCTGTGATGCTCTACGTCCGGTTCCCGCTCTCGCTCCGGAATGTCGAGGACCTGCTGCATGAGCGGGGTGTCTAGGTCAGCCACGAGACAGTCCGGTTCTGGTGGCATCGCTTCGGTCCGATGTTCGCCTCCGAGATCCGAAAGCGCCGGATCGAAGGGATGAAATCCAGCCGATGGCGTTGGCGTCTCGACGAGATCTTCGTGAAGATCAATGGTGAGCGGCACTACCTCTGGCGGGCCGTCGATCATGAAGGCGAGGTGCTGGAAAGGTACTGTCAAAGAAACCAGGCTTGAGGCGGGGCAGGGGGCTCGGTAGCGTCTCGGCATGACCAAAGCCAGCCCGTTCAAGTGGTTCAAGACCAGCCCCGAGATCATCCGCCTGGCGGTGATGATGT
>NZ_JAVQHL010000008.1:0-21032 GCF_032670585.1 Ostreiculturibacter nitratireducens | reverse complement strand
ATCGAGGGCATGAAGTCGAGCAACTGGCGGTGGCATCTCGACGAGATGTTCGTGAAGATCAACGGCGAACGGCACTACCTCTGGCGCGCGGTCGACCACGAGGGAGAAGTCCTCGAGAGCTTGGTCACGAAGACGCGGGAAAAGAAGGCCGCCTTGAAATTCCTCAAGAAAGCGATGCGGCGGCACGGATCGTGCGAGCGTTACGTGACGGACAAGTTGCGATCCTATGGGGCGGCGATGAAGGAGCTCAGTGTCGAGGACAGGCAGGAAACTGGACGCTGGCTGAACAACCGGGCCGAGAACTCGCACCTGGCGTTTCGACGACGGGAGAGGGCCATGCTCCGTTTCCGGCGGATGCGAAGTCTGCAGAAGTTCGCTTCCGTCCACGCCTCCGTCACCAACCACTTCAATCAGGAACGTAGCCTCTCGAGCAGACCTCTCTTCAAGGCCAACCGCGCCGCCGCTCTTGCCGAGTGGCGCAATATCGGCGCGGCATAAGGGACAGCGTCACTGTCCTAGCTGAGACGCGTTCGAATTTGTCTGCCACCACCCCTGCAGCGAATGTCTGGATCGGCCGGCTGCAGCGCAGCACAGCAACGGCCGCATGGATGGCTGAAGTGGGCCGTCCTTGTCGTTTCGAGTTGCCGGAGCGCCGGGACCTGCAAGCCGCACCGCCGCAAGTCAGCAAAGAGCCCGAAGCGGACCCACGATTACCGTCGCTGACGTTCAATTCTATTCGTATGTTAGGTTCTGAACAGGCGTGGCCTGAAAGGCCTCTCGTAACCATCGACCGTCTTGTAGACGCCAAACTTGAGTGAATGCGATTGAGAGATCGCCGCTATCTTTTGAGTTCAAAACCCCTCCTCCTGAAAGGTCGTTGAATCCAGTCACGACGGCAATATCGCCAAAGACACGGATCTCAACCTCACGAAAAGTGATCTGCGTTCCGCGACCAGTCCGCTTTGCGGCGTAAGAGAACCATGCATCGCGTTTTAGGTGCGCACCCGTCGCATCGTTGTGCGTGTAGGTCGGAGAAAGAAGTTCGGCCAGCGCCACGGTGTCTCCGCGCGCCCAAGCCTCTCCGAACGATTTAATTGTGGTGAAGAGTGCGTTGGTCTTGGCGTCCTCGGACATGCGACGCTCCTGAACGATCGGTGGTATTAGCAGTTTGACAAGGTTCGGTGTCAGACGCGCGTCGCATTGCGACCGCGATGACGATTTCTTGAAACGGCAGGCTTGTCCCGCTCTCCCGTCTTTCCGCCGTCGAAAAGCTGCGCGGTGCATGAATGGCAGGTCTGGTGAAGCTGCATCGCGGCGTAGCCCGGCCTAATCAATGTCTCGTTCGGGCCGGAACCGGACCCCCGCGGAATCGGAAGAGCTACCCGCCGAAACTGAAGTCGTTTAAGAACGCCGACAGTTGCCGGCGTCCTGCTCCGGATGATGCAATCAGGCCGTTGCCGTCTCCGGGCCGAAGATATTCTTGATCTCGGCCACAAGGTCGGCGGGAAACCCGCCCGCTTTGGCATGCGCGTAGATCGCTTCGGCGTTGTCCGCCTCATGGATGCAGTACAACTTGTCGCCCGCGGCATATGTCCGGTGCCAGATGTAAGGCACACGAAGGCCCGCCACGACATCGTTCGACTTCGCCGAGATGTCTCGCAGTTCCTCTTGCGTCAGGGTGTCGGCGCCCGGGATATTTCTTTCGACTAAGAACATCGGCATGAGGTTTCCTTTCCTTCTGGTGAATGCCTGTTCCCAAGCCTGCGACACCGACGTGGCGCAAAACGTGTGCGGCGGGAAAAAATGAGAAAATCCTGTTCTCACGGTTCCACACACGATCGACGTGCTAGGCTGCCGCCAGACGCGGAGGGAGCGTGGCGCGGTGAAGATATTCCTGATCGGCAAGCCAATGATCGTCGCAAGTGACGGAAGCAGACCGACGGTGCCAGGTCACCAGCCTTGGGCCGTCCTTGCGCGATTGCTCTGTGCGGACCGCCCTCTGGGGCGCCGTGAACTCGCAGCCGAGATCTTCCCGGAGGTCGAGGATCCGCTGGGCGCCTTGCGCTGGTGCCTCGCGTCCCTGCGCCGCGCGACAGGCGCAAAGACGCTTCACAGTGACCCGATCGTCCTCAATTTTCCGACCGACACCTGTGTCGATATCTGGAGTTTGAAGTCCGGCGAGGTGGAGGCGACCGGTCCAAACGTTTTTCTCGAAGGTGTTGAACCCGCCGCCAGTGCCGCATTCGACACCTGGTTGTTGATCGAGCGCGAGCATGTATCCAGCAGGCTCTACCAGTGTCTGCGCCGGGAAGCGATGCGGGCGCTCTCGGCGGGGGATCATGCGCGCGCGCGGAGTTTGGCGGAGCGCGGAGTGCGGTGCCGCCCACTGGATGAGTCGGGGCACATTATCTTGGTCAAATGCCTCGCCGCGTCCGGTGACATCGCGGCTGCGGTTGCTCACGTGGATGCGACGGAGACGCGTTTCCTCAAGGAGACCGGTGAGAAACCCACGCCCGCCCTGCGTGCCGCCGCCCGTAAGACAGTGACGGACCCTCCACACGGTGTCTCGAAGAGCGCCATGATCGATGCCCTGATCAAATCAGGAAAGGCTGCGGTCTCGGCCGGTGCAGTAGATGCCGGGCTGGATTGCTTGCGGCGCGCCGCGGCGGATGCCGAAAAGGCGGGCGATGAGCATCTTCTGGCAAAGGCGCTTGGGCAACTCGGAACCTCGCTAATCCACGCCTGTCGCGGATATGACGACGAAGGTGCGCTGACCCTTCAGCAGGCCGCCGATATCGCGTCCAGAATAGGATCGTCAGACGTGGCCGCGGAGGCGCTGTGCGAATTGGGATACTGCGACGCTCTTGCCGGCCGACGTCCGTCCGCTGCCAAATACCTTGAAGAGGCGTTGCCCTACGCGCAAGACAACGACGAATGCCTTGCGGGAATACACGCCTTCGTGGGCTTCAATCTCGTCGATTGGGGCAGGGTCGAACTGGGCCTCTCACATTTCGAACGGTCGCTCGAGTTCGCGCGCAAGGCGGAAAACCGTCGCCGCGAGATCTGGGCGCTCGGTATTGGAGCCTGGGGTTTGTTGCGATCGGGACGACCCGATGAGGCACGGGACTGGCTTGTTCAATGCCTGAGATTGTGTGACGAGATCCGCTGGCTGGCTTTCCGACCCTGGCCCGTGGCGCTTCTTGCCGAAGCCAGATTGGCTCTGCACGAGATGGGAAACGCGACTCGAGGCGATCTCGAAGAGGCGCTGGCCATCAGCAACCAACTGGCCGATCCCTGCTGGCAGGCAGCCGCGGCCCGAGCGCTTGCCCTGGTTGACACCGACGCCGGCGAATACGAAGCCGCCGCAAGATGGCTCGTCCATGCGCGCGAGCGGTGCTGCTCGGTCACCGACCTCTATGCGGGTCTGTTGGTCGAGATCATGTCGGATCAGGTCCGGCTGTCCAAACGGATCGGAGACGACAAAGGGGCCGCCGAATTAGCGCGTCAGCTTCTGCCGGTCGTCGCGAGAACCCATGCCGACGCCCATCTGGACTTCGCGACGGCGATGTTGAATCCATCCAGCCGGCCGCATCGGGCGGGACTCTAATGACCGTGGCAAACGAACATCTGTTTCGTCCGCTGTGCTGACTTTCACCGCTCGAAAATGCTGCACAATGCGTGAATGGCAGGTTCGGCGAAGCTGCGCCGCGGCGTTGGTTCGTCAGGCGAATGGCCAGTTCGGGCCGTAAATAACGGCATTGCCTGGTCCTCGCTTGGCCATAGCGCTGTGCCACCATAGCTCGGCTAGGAACCCAAAACGGACCCGCCTGACTAATCGGAATTTGCCGGTGCAGCATTGGGCTCGCCGTCATTTGAGGACCAGGTCCAACTTCGCGGTGATAGGCGGCCGGCGTTGCCGTTGCGGGCCGCGGAGGGTCAGGCTTCCTGGCGCACAGCGGTTCGCAATTCGTCGGCGAGAAGGTCGATATCGTCCCGATCCGTCGCATGGTTGATGATCGACACACGTATGATCCGCCGCCCGCGCCAGACGCCGTGGCTCGGGTAGACCTTACCGTTCGTCTGGACGCGCTCCAGCACGCGGGACGTCAAGTCATCGTTGCCGCAGGCGATCGCCACCTGATTGGAGGCAATTTCATTCAGGATCTCGATCCCCGGTTCGGGAGAGAGCGTCTCGGCGAGATAGGCCGCCAGCGCGCAGTGGCGCGCGATCATCGTGCGCACCCCGTCAGCGCCGAGATGTCTCAGGATAGCGTAGCTCGGCACGCCCCGCGCCCGGCGGCTTAATTCGAGCGTCGAGTCGCTTGGCTCCCAAGTTTCGCCGAGATCCGGCAGGTAGGCACCGCGAGCGGTCATGGCGTCCACCAGAGCCGCCCGGTCGCGCACGATGCAGAGGCCGGAGTCGTATGGCGCGTTGAGCCACTTGTGCAGATCGACGGCCCAGCTGTCGGCGGCGTCCACCCCTGCGAGACGGCCGCGCAACTCCGGCACTGCATGGACCCAGAGGCCGAAGGCGCCGTCGACATGCACCCAGCCACCCCTCTCTCGGACCATGGGAATTGCCTCCGCGAAGGGATCGAAGGCGCCAGTGTTGATCTGCCCTGCCTGCAGCACGACAAGAGGCGGGCCATTGCAGCCGGCGAGGGCCGCCTCCAGGGCAGCGAGGTGAACCCGCCCCTCGCCGTCGGTCTCCAACCGGAGTGCCTGGCCGATGCCGAGGCCTGCATAGCGCAGACCCGCGACCGGCGCGGAATGGGCCTCTGCGCCGATCAGTACGGGGATTTCGGGCGCCCCGAACAGACCGCGCGCGCCGACGTCCCAGCCCTGACGGGCCAGCAGCGCGTCGCGCGCCGCAATTATGGCTTGGATATTGGCCACGGTAGCGCCGGTCACGATCCCGACACCGCAATCAGGCGGCAGCCCGAGCAGGTCGAGGCACCAGCGGCAAACTGTCTGTTCGATCGCCGCCACCGAGGGGCTTTCCCAGGAAGAGGCAGAGTTCTGACCCCAGGCTGTCACGAGGAAGTCGGCCGCTGCACCGACCGGCATCGATCCGCCGCACACGTAGCCGAAGAAGCGCGGGGAGGTATGCGCGTGGAGGCCTTCGCTCGCCTCGGCGACGAGGTTCTCGATGACCGAGAGCGCCTCTTCTCCTTTCGCGGGCAGTGGGGCGTCGAACCGGCCGGCCAGACCGGCTGGCCGAACCTGCGGAACCGCGGGGGCATCGGCGAGACGGCCGCGATAGGCGATGGCGTGGCGGGCAGCGGCCTCCATGGCCTGCCGTTCATCAGCATCGAGCGGTTCAAGGTCCTGGTCGAGGGAGAGACCCGGAGTCGTGCCGGTCACCTCGCCGGAACGACCGCCTCTGTCCTCGATGAAAGGCGCATCCACCGTCCGGCTTGCTTCAACTCTGTCGGGCTTCATGCTCATTCGCCGGCCCCGCGCTGTCGTTTCCGATCTGAACGGTAGCTTACGTCGCGTTCGCCACTCGCGTCGAGCGCGGATCTTCAAAGCCAACCGTACTGCCGCTCTCCCCGAGTGGCGCGGTCTCTGCGCGGAATAAGAGACAGCGTGTCTGTCCAAGCTGAGACTGGTCCGAATTGGTCTGCCAGCACCCAATTCTGAAGGCGTTGAGACCGGGGCGGCTCGTTCGATAGACCCTAGGGTCAGTGCATCATGGATAAGGATTGCAGTGACAGCGATCCAACCTGGCCGAGCACTCCCGACAGGGCCAATGCGTTGCGGTTCAAGCCGTGCTACTCTGATCAACTAGAAAATTTCAATTGTGCACGAGTGGTTGGGGCTCTGAAATGCAATGATTTCAGGAAAGGTGGGATCCTACCTCGTAGCCATGGCCGTCGCGCTATCGTGCCTGATTGCGGCGAGCCAATTGCCGAGCCTGCGTGCAAATTCGGAAATCGTTGATGCGTTGGCTTCACGCTCCCCCGCATATGCCGAGTTCGATCTGTTCAGACGCGAATTCCAGTTGGGGCAGTATGAGGAAGTCATATTGGTCCGTTCGGACGATTTGAGCCGTGACGAGACTTTCAGGGTCTTCGAGGACCTCGTGCTTGAACTTCAGCTTCTTGATCATGTCCGACAAGTCATTAGCGTCTTCTCGTTACCCACCAGCGACGGCGAGATGGCCTTTCTGTCGCGCCCAGAAATATCGGCGCTTTCCACGAAGAGCCAGCTAGAGCGTCTTCGTCAAGAGGCGCCATTCGGGGCGCGCTTCGTCGACGGCGGGCACACGGCTACCCTACTATACGTCATTCTCGCGCACGGAGCAGATCAAGACTACCTTGTTGCAGCAATCGAGGAACTGGGAGCGTCATTTTCTGCCTTGCAGATAGAACTTGTCGGACAAGCGGAGATAGACCGACAAGTGGCCCAGTCGCTGCTAAGCGATAATCTGATTGTCACGACAGTTGCCATCGTAATCTGCATCATCGCCTCAATGGTGACCCTGCGTTCGTGGCGAGCAGCAGTTTGCTGCTCGGCGGCGCCTCTCGTCGGGCTGTTGTGGTATCTCGCCTGCCTTTCCGCAACCGGGACTGAGATCGACCTCTTCATGACGGTCATTCCCAGTGTTCTGATAGTATTGGGGTTCACAGACTCCATGCATTTTTTCTACGCATCTTGGGAAGCGCGACGAGACCTAAGCGCAGGTGCAGCTGTTCGGTTGGCCTTCCGCAAGGTTGCCATCGCTGCCGGTTTGACGAGCCTGACGACCGCCATCGCCTTCGCGGGCTTCGCGGTTGCGGGCAACGAAGCCCTTTCGAAACTCGCATTCTGGGGCCCGGCAGGGCTAACGCTGGAATTGCTCGCGCTTGGGCTGGTTTTCCCGCTGACCTTCGCTTTTCTCTTTGCCAATGAGAGTCCGGTGAGCCAGCCCGCCACTTACCGTCAATGGCTTAGACTTGCCGGCGTAGTGGCCCAACGCCCCCTGACGGTATGCCTTGCAACGACTGTGCTTTTTTTTGGCCTTCTGGGTTTCGCGGGTGCGGCAGTCCCGACTTTCCGTCTAGACGAGCATATCCCCCGCGACGGACAGCTGAGAGAAAGCATCGCTTTCTTGCGGGATGCCGAACTGGGCGGTGCAAGCGTCTACCTCGTTGCCGAAGACTTCGATGGTCAACCCGGCCTGTCCGAAAACGACCGGGCACAATTGGAAAAGACCCTTCTTCTTGCCTCCGCCGGAAGCGGGCTGCCTTTGCCGGTGACGGTCTTCTCTGCTCCCGAAAGTCCATTCACGTCCACTTCGGGTGCATATCGCGCGATACCTTTGCCAATGCCACTGTCGAGCGATTCCGATAGTCTTCTGTCCGCGGTCGGCGACATTGAGGCCCGCCTCAGAGAAGCCGGCCTGGCCGAAGAAACATATCTCGTAGGCCATTCTCTTTTGGCAGCGCAGCTGGTGCCGGACATCATCTCAGACCTCAGGATGGCCTTCTACGGGGCACTCTTGGCGGTGACACTGTTGTTGTGGTGGGTTTTCGGCAATCTTCGCCACGCCCTTCTGGCCACGTTGGTCAGCGTCATGCCAATTCTCTCAGTTGAAGCCATACTGGCAATATCGGGCAACGGGCTGACCCTGATCGGCAGCCTGGCCCTTACGCTCGCCTTCGGCATCGCAGTGGATGACTCGATACATTTTATGAACCGGTTGCGGCAGGAGAATGGGTCGACGGCGGAGCGGATCTCGGGTGCACTGAAGGTCGCCGGACCGCCGATGATCGGAACTTCGGTAATCCTCGTGGCCGGGCTAGCTGCAACAGCCATCAGTTCCGTTCCTGGCATCCCAATCTTTGGCCTGCTGGTTGGCAGCGCGATCCTGCTGGCATTACTGGCCGATCTGTTTCTTCTGCCCGGACTCGTGCGTTGGACGACACGGGAATGAAGGCACTAGTTTTGTCCATCATCGCGGCCTTTGCCTGCCTGGTTGCTGCGGAGCCGGGCAGGGCCCAGACTTTTGGCCTGGTCGGTGAATGGCGCGGTGAGGGCGCCATGGTTTCCGAAGAAGCTGGAGCAGAACGGCTGCGTTGCCGGATGACTGGAGCCACGGAGGATCCAGTCCTTTGGACGCTCCACATTCGGTGTGCGAAGTTGCAGGGCCAGCTTGAAATGAGGCTTTCGATTTCGAAAGAACCCAACGGAATTCTGGTGGGACAAGGCGAAGTGAAGGGCGAAAAGTCAGAGACCGCAGAATTGTCGGGCAGGCTTTTCGAGAACTCCCTTCGCGTCGAAACCAAGGATGGAGCGAGGGTTGAACTAGTCCGGCGCGAAGATGCTCTGCTCCTACAGGCTTGGGGAAATGCGACGCAGGGCGGCTTCATCCAGGTCCGATTTCCAATGTGAAGCCGTTCCGGTTGACGCCAGTCAATCTTGACAAGAAACGAGTCTGCCAAAAACATCCTATTTCGCATCTAACTCCATGGGCGGGTTCTTTTGACGGTCGAGGAGCTGATAAGCGAGTTTCGGGAGCGCACTAAGGGGTCGCGTTCACAGCGGGAGTGCTATGCAACTTACCTGGCCGACAGCAGGGCATCGGCGGGATACAAGTCTTTATTGCGCGACATCCATTACCCGATCGTCGGGAGCCGGGCTGCAGGAAGCCACATCTGGGACGTCGACGGAAACTCCTACATCGACCTTTCGATGGGCTTTGGCGTCCAGCTTTTCGGCCACGCGGCGCCTTTCGTGACCGACGCCATAGCCGACCAGTTGGCTTTGGGAATTCAGCTCGGTCCGCAGGCAAGGTTGGCCGGAGAAGTTGCGGAGTTGATCGCAAAGGCGACCGGAGTTGAACGACTGTGTTTCTGCAATACCGGAACAGAGGCCGTGATGACGGCGCTGAGGTTGGCCCGAACTCAAACGAACCGGCAGAAGATAGCTATGTTTACCTGGTCTTATCACGGGCATTTCGACGGAACGCTCGCACGGCCGGCAATGCGCGACGGCGAACGGCAGAGCATCCCGGCATTCCCGGGCGTTCCGGCCAGCTTGGCCGCAGATACGGTGATGCTGAACTATTGCGACGATGCAGCCTTCGATGTGCTCGAGAAGGAAAGTGCTGACCTTGCTGCGGTGATCGTCGAACCCATACAAAGCGTCCAGCCCTGGCTGCGCCCCGGCGAATTTTTGCGGAAGCTGCGAGAGTGGACAACGGATCGGGACGTCCCCCTGATATTCGATGACGTCCTGCTGGGCTTTCGGGTCCACCTGGGGGGCTCGCAGGCGATGTTCGGCGTTAAGCCAGATATCGTCACCTTCGGGAAGATCCTCGGCGGAGGCTTGCCCATCGGGGTTGTCGCCGGCGATGCTCGGTATCTCGAAGCGATCGACGGAGGGGCCTGGACCCCGGCCAATGAACTGACTCCTTCCGGAAGGCGAACGTTCTTTGCCGGAACCTACAACAAGAACCCGATCTCAATGGCCGCGGCGCGAGCGGTCCTGCGCCGCCTTCTGGACGAGGGGCCCGAATTGCAGGCCCTCCTAAACGAGACAAGCGAGACATTTACTTCCGAATTGAACCGCTGGCTGCAAGATCGCGAAATCCCGATCCGCATCGAGGGGTTTGGCTCCCTATTCCGGTTCCGGGGGCGCCAGCTTGACCTCTTTTTCTACAAGCTCCTTTTGAACGGCGTCTATCTCTGGGAAGGCCGGAGTTGCTTCCTGTCGACCGCCCATACAAAGGCGGACTTGGCAGAGCTGACCTCTGCCATCCAAGACGCGGCGCTGTGGTGGTCCGAGGTGGGGGGACGTTCCGATGCCAGCCCTACTTCATGCCGTGCCAAAGCGCTCGACAAGCCATGACAGACCCGGGAGGTTGAAATGCCCCTCAAGTCCCTGCTCTTCCAAGTTCCGAGGCCCAAGGACGACGAAGAATTCGTCAGACAACGTGCACCCATCAAGGGTCGCCCGGAAAGCAACGGGTTCCGGTTCATCGAGCGGATCGTTGGAAACCACGCCTTTCTGGAGCAGGGCGAAGGCAAACCCGTGATCTTCTGTTCGGGACTGGCCGGCAGCATCGAGAATATCTTCGAGATCGGGCAGGCTCTGTCAGAGAACTACCGCTTCATCTGCCTTTATTTGCCGCTCTACGACATGCCCCTTGCGGATTGCACCGTCCCCAAGCTTGCCGACTACATCGAGAGTTTTCTCGTCGATCTCGATATCGACGAAGCGGTGCTAATCGGCAGCTCCATGGGCGCGGGGGCTATGCTCCACTACGGTCTAAGCCCGGAACACCGGATGAAGGGCATGGTTCTTTGCGGCAGCGCGGGACTATCGTCCATACCTCTACAAAAGGGCTATATCCGGCGACGCGACTACAACTTTCTGAAAAGCACGGTTCAGGATGTCTTCTATGATCCCAACACGCCATCCGAGCCGATGATCCAAGAGGTTTACGATGCAATTCAGCGAAACGACATCGCGTTACGATTCATTCGGTTCACGAAGTCGACGACGTCCAAGCACCATCTGCACGACAAGCTCCAAGACATAGACGTGCCTTGTCTTCTACTTTGGGGTGAACACGACCAGATAACGCCCGTTGAGGTCGCGCCTGAATTCGAGCGACGCATACCGGATTCGGAACTCCATATCCTTGCGGAGTGTGGCCATGTTCCGACGCAAGAAAAACCTGAGGTCTCCCTGCGTCTAATCCGCGAATTCATGGAACGCATCGGCTATCGCTAGTCAAAAGCAGCGTGGGTGTCCTCTCAGAGAAACCCGGCTTGAGCCTTGGTGGGGCGCTAGCTAGCGTCTGGACATGACCAAGCGCTCACCACTCAAGTACTTCAAAACATCGCCCGAGATCATCCGCCTGGCGCGATGCTTTAAGTCCGGCTCCCGCTCTCGCTACGAAACGTCGAAGGTCCACTCAATGAATGCAGTCTCCGCGCGGCACATGGGAAAGTACGGTCTTGTCAGAAGAACTTGGCTTGAGCCGGGGCAGGGGCTCGGTAGACTCCTGTCATGACCCAACCCAACCCTTTCAAGTGGTTCAAGACCGGACCAGAAAACGGGTGAAGTCCCATCCTCTGTTTTCCTAAACATAACGGCGGACCACTTCACTGGGGCAGGATCAGCTGCCACCACCCTTCGGGGGGTGAGCCGCTTACCGTGTGATCTCCGCAATCCCGCTTCGGGATTACTTCGATCTGCCGTCATCTCTCCGCCCTCGCGCCGTGTCGAACGCGATCAGAAGCGCCGCGAGATACGCGATTGAATCGCCCGTGGCGTCTTCAAGTTCCGTCGCGGCCGCTCGCGATACGGAGAGGCACCCATCGTCGTCGCGGGTGATCCATCCCTTGCGTTGCAGCAGGGCGATCTTCCGCCGGACAGTTTCTCGAGGAATCCCGGAATAGTCGGCGACCGATTGAACGTTTATCGGGTACTGCAGGCGTTCTTCATCGCGGCCGCGGGTCAGTTGACGATACGTGAGAAGTCCGGGCGCCCAGCTCTCGGGCTGCGTCCGTTCTCCGATGACGGCCAGGACGAGCATAAGATCCAGGTCGCCATCGAAGCGCTTGCGTAATTGCGTCAAGAAGCGGGTGAAGGCGGCAAGGTGGACCGGCCAGATCGCCCCGAAGTTCTCCCCGATGAACTCGCCCTCTTCGGTCTGGCGTGTCGGCATGCGCAGTTGTCCTCGTTGCAGCGTGCCCACTTTGGGCGACGTCGTCGTTGAAACTCAAGTAGGTCCCGCTAGCTTTTCGAAGGGTTCCGGATAGCGGGGGCGACTGAATTGGACGGAAATCGTGTGCTTCCTAGACTCTGTGTCATGGCGACCAGCAGGTCCGCCCGGACAGCTTCCTCAGCACATGGCTTGAGGAAAACAGCCGGGATTGCCCTGGCTGTGTGGATTACGTTGGCATCAGTGGATGCCGCGCAGGCGCAGGACCGTGATCCCATGCTTCTCTACGAGGCGAACGGGATCACCGTGCGTGGGCATCTCCAATTCGGCCTGAATGCGGTCAGCGAGCGCAATCTGTTCTGGAATTTCTCCGACACCGTCGCACCGGGATCAGGCTTCGACCCCGACGCTGATTGGCTTGAGGTCTACGTCAAGCCCGGCCTGAGTTTCGAAAAAAGCCTCGACGGCGGGTCGGTTTTCTATGGCAAGGCCTCTGCGGTTGGCTCCTACACCTTCGGGACCGACGCTTACGATTTCGGGGACACCGGCCGGGTCACACTAGAGGAAGCCTTTCTCGGCTTCCGGACGCAACCGCCCGAAGGACTGTCATTCGACGTTTCATTCGGTCCGCGCGAGCTGAAGCTCGGCACGGGGATGCTGATTGCCAATGGCGGTTCCAGTGGCTTTGAGCGTGGAGCGCTGAAGTTCGGTCCGCGCAAGGCCTGGGAGATGGCGGCGATCGGGCGCATCTCGGGCAGCGGATTCACCGGGACGGCATTCTACATCGACCCAAACGAACGGCCCGCCAACGATGGAAAGAACGAGCTGGCCGGCCTGGATCTGCGATACGACGATCCTGCCGGCGGGTATCTGGGCCTTACCTACGTCAACGTTCTGAAGTCGCAGTCGCCGTACATACAGGCCGCTCCGGGCGGCATCGGCGCGCCGACCATCCTTCCCGGCGCCAGGGACGGGACGAACGCGCTGAACCTCTATGCCAAGGCCAATCCCTTTTCCGGCGCGCTCGAAAACTGGGTCTTCTCGGCCGACCTTGCCTATGAGTGGAACGACGACATCGATCTGCAGGCTTGGGCCGGCCGGGTTCAGGCCGCTTACACCTTCACGGACCTGCCGTGGTCACCGACGCTGACCTATTCATACCAGACCTTCTCCGGAGACGACCCGAACACGCCTGAACTCGAGCGTTTCGATCCCCTCTATTACGAGGGTTCGCCGAGCGCATGGGCTACCGGGTCGAAATCCTCGATGGTCTTCATCAACTCGAACGTGCAGGCGCACGGGCTTGCCTTGCGGCTGCAACCTACGCGGCAAGACACCGTGACGCTGCGCTATGCGCATATCCGAGCAAACGAACTGCGAAGCCCGATCCAGTTCGGGCAAGCCACCCGGGTGGACACAACTGGTGGCACCGCCAACGTCATCGCAGGCGTCACGGACGCGCATCTCTCGGATGATCTGTTCCTCGAATACAGCCGTATCATCAATCGAAACACGTTCCTGACGGCCGGCGTCAGCGTCTCGCTTCCCGGAGAAGGCATTAGAAATACCGTTGCAGGGGACGTTCCGAACTGGACCGGAGGATTCATCAATGTCGTTTTCAACTTCTAACCTTGCTGCCCTGGTTGCGGGTGTCGCCATTGTACTTGGTCCCTCGTCTGGAGCGTTCGCCCAGTCAGCCCCTCTCTCCGCTCAGGAATCCGATCCGCGGATCATGGGGTGGATGGAGGGTTTTCCGCCACCGCCCGACAAGCTGATCACGCAGCCGGACTCGAACTTTTTCAGCTTCCCGAAGCTTCGCTGGTCCGTGTGCCACCTGCGGGAGTTCCTGCCGACCGAAGAGATCAGTCGCGGGACCGGCGCGCCTGTTCCTCTAGAATATCTGCCTCCGGCCGAGTTTGCCGACATGCGGCAGGCGATCGACGCGCTCAACTTCATGCCGATGAACGGCGAGGAGGAGATGACCTGGGAGGAGTCGCTCTACGCCAACTACACCGATGGGATGCTGGTCATCCACGAGGGCCGGGTGGTCTACGAACGGTATTTCGGCTGCCTTGAGGAGGACGGCAAGCACGCTGCGATGTCGATGACGAAATCGGTCACCGGCCTTTTGGGCGAGATCCTCGTGGCGGAAGGCTTGCTGGACGATATGCTTCTCGTCCGCGACATCATCCCCGAAATCGGTGACAGCGCCTTCGCAACCGCGACGGTTCGCGAAGTCATGGACATGACCACGGGTGTTCAATACTCCGAGGACTACTCGGACCCGAACGCCGACATCTGGCTCTATTCCGCCGCCGCCAGCCCGTTGCCAAAGCCCGAGGGCTATGACGGTCCCAATGGCTATTGGGAGTATCTCCAGCAGGTGAAACCCGAGGGCGAGCACGGCGCCGCGTTCCACTACAAGACGATCAACTCCGACATGCTCGGATGGATAATCAGCCGTGTGACCGGCAAGGCGGTGACCGAACTCGCCTCCGAGCGGCTCTGGCGGCCCATGGGGGCCGAGCAGGATGCGTATCAAACGGTGGACGCCAAGGGCGTTCCCTTCGCGGGCGGGGGTATCTCGGCTGGCCTCCGCGATCTTGGGCGGCTGGGCCTGCTCATGCTGAATGAGGGCGAGATCAATGGCGCGCGGCTTTTCCCGGCCGAAGTCGTGCAGAAGATCCGCGAGGGAGGCGACCCATCGAAGTTCGGTGGTTTCCCAACGATTCCGGGCGGCAGCTACACAAGCCAGTGGTGGGTCTTCCACAACGACCACGGCGCCTTCGCCGCACGCGGCGTACACGGGCAGACCATCTATGTCGACCCGACGGCCGAGATGGTTCTGGTGCGCTTCGCCTCGTTTCCGCAGGCGCAGAACGGATACATCGACCCGACCTCTCTGCCGGCCTACCAGGCTCTGGCCGAATACCTGATGTCGAAGTGAGCCGACGTTCGAAGCGGCGAAGCTGAACCGCTTCGCCTCCTGTGACGGAAGCGTCCGCCTTCCTTCGGAGAGCGGACGCCACGCTCATTGAGGTCTGAGGTCGGGCTGCTCCACCTCTACCTCACATAGTGCGCGACGCTCGAAACATGTGCAAGGCAGTCGCAGATCACACCCATGCTACTGCGCGGGCGATTCAGGCTCACGAAATGATCCCCGCCGTTCCCCCGCAAGGAAAGGTGGGGCCCGACTGAACAGATCGGAATTCTCATCTACTTAATTTTATTGGAATTTTTGGCTCCGGCGGTAGGGCCTGGAGCCAAATTGATCATCCAGATAAGTCATTGAAAATACATGGTTTAAGCTCTCATCTCGGGTCGCTTGTGCTACAGTCGCAGCACGTCGCTCAGGCTGACATTTTAGGATGCGGTTTCAAGTCACGGCGTAGGGTCAGCCGCTGATTTGACGACTTTGCGTTGTTTGGTGAGGCTGCACATGGCGGGGGGGAGCGCCGGCAGAGCCGTTCTGCGTAGGTTTAGAAATCCGAGATGGCGGCTGCTTGGGGTCGCTCTCCCAATATCGAAGCGCCTCGCGGAAGATCCCGACGAAAGTGATGTGCCATCGCCGGGACCATGCGCCCGATGTCAGGATGATGCTGCTTCTCTCTGCGGGCCGAGGGCGGCCGAAGCCGCGTCGTCACGGATTTGCTCGAGCCACCGATCAAGCTCCTCCCCGGCAATCTCGCGCATTGCAACCAGTTCCTTGGCCATGTCCGAGAGCAAACCGCGATGTGCCTCGAGGATCTCGGTGGCGTGGCGCTCGGACCGCTCCAGCCGGGCGCGGATCCGGCCGAGATCCGCAGGATCCTCGATGCGGCCTCGGTCCCGCTGCCCAAGCCAGACAGGTCCATGGGCGCCGAGGCCAAGCTGGTCGTCGAGGCTCGCGGCCAGCGCCGTTGCCCGAGCAAGATCCGAGGCGTCTGAGCCGCCGGCGCCGCTCGAGATGTTGCCAAGCAGCAGCCCCTCCGGCGCGCGCCCGGCCAGCCCCCGTGACACGATCGGCCTCCATCACGACCATTTGGGTTGGCTGCGGTCGCGCTTGGCGGCCCCGTTCGATGGGGAAACCGTGGTGGTCACGCACCATGCCCCGCATCCCCGCGCGCTGGCCGCCGGCGCGCCGCTTCCCTGGTGCTATGCGAGCGACCTCACCGCGCTTATCGAGGAGTTCCAGCCAGCCGAGTGGGTCTTCGGGCACACGCATCGTCCGGTCGTGTTCGAGGTCGGACGGACGAAGCTCAGGAACGTCTCCGTTGGCTACCCCGGAGAGGCTCAGTGATCTTGGGCGAGATCGAGCTCGTAGACCGGTTGATGCAGGGAGACATCTGGCGAAATGCGGTTTGGGTTGGAAGGAGGCGTAAGGTGGTGGGCACCCGCCCCGCGGGCAGTCCGGCGCGCGTCGGCAGATCACCGACTGATAGACCGACCACTGCGAAAACGGCCCATACCGGACGGACGGCTAACGGCCGCGCTGAGTTCCAGAACTCCCGTTAACAGCCGTTCGTGACCCATCGCAGCATCGACGACGCACGGACCATCCGCCATGCGGACAAGACTACCCTTCCTGACGCCTGCCGGAGCGAGAGCGGGCAGCTTGGCAATGTGATGAGGTAGCTCAAACGGTCTCGTTCTGAAGATAGAGCTCGTACTCGTGGACCTTCGAAAATCCGAGCCGTTCGTACACCGGACGCCCCATATCGGTCGCCTGCAGCACGGCATGCCTTGCACCCCGCCGTTTACCTTCGGCCATTGCGTGAAGCGTCATTGCCGTTCCAATCCCGAGGTTTCGCGCCGCCGGCAAAGTGGCAACCGCGTAAATGCCTGCCAGACCAGCGGCCATCACAAGCGAACTCACAGCCACGGGTTCTCCATCGTGATATCCCACATAACGCGGCTGGCTCTCGAATTTGTCCTCCGGAATCGCCGCTTCGCAACGACTCATCGCCTCTCGGACATCGTCAGTGAGTTCAAACGCATCGCATGTCAGCCACGCCCAGTCATAGCGGCCTTTTCGACCTTCGACGCAACGCACCGTCAGTCCTTCAACCCTAGGCGCTTCGGGCAAGTCCGACAGGTCTTTAAGCATTGCCGGGTCACTCCCTTCCCGCTCGAGGCCGGCGCTGGTGAGTCGGTGCCGGAGGGAATCCGAAGAGGCAACTGCACTCAGCCGCCAGAGGACCGGCGTACCTCGTTCCTCAATACTCCTTTCGGCGCTTTCCAACGCACGATCAATGGAGGATGGCATACCGGTCGTCACGATTACCGAGTTGAACAGGCAATGTGGAATTGGCGTGTAGAGGCAGACCGCGCCAGGAAATGTTTCGTAAAGCGATCCGTCGGCGAGGGCGTAAGCGCCCCAATAGGCAACAAGGCTCGCGTCCATCCTTCCAAGAAGGTCTGCATCCGACGACATGTCTGACCCTCAACCATCCTTCACGCCCGGGAATCATCTACAATCCTACATCAAGGCGTGTCCGGCTCCGGAGAATCTTTCCTCGGGATTTTGCGTCCAGAGCGGGCGCCACGAAACTCGCCCCCTGCGTCAGGCGCCCCGCCGACGAGGTCGGCCCAAACCAGCCTTTCGCCTGACGAACCGATGCCACGGTGCAACTTCGCCGGACCTGCCATTCATACGTCATGCAGCACTCTCGAAGGTCGTACGTCAGCACAGCGGAACGAAGCCACCATTCACACCGGCCTGATGATCGGCTAAATGGCAGGCATGAAAATACGTAGTTTCAAGCCCGGTGACTCCGCGTCGCTTGCCTCGATATTTCATGAGGCTGTTCATGTCGTGGGCAGAAAAGATTATAGTCAGGCCCAAGTGGAAGCGTGGAGCCCAAAGCCGGTCCCGGCCGACGTGTTTCTGGCCCGCGTATCCGATGGCCGGTCGGTTTTTGTCGCTGTGAGCGAGAATGATGAGCCGGTTGCTTTCGTGGAGTTGGAAGAAAACGGCCATATTGATTACTTCTATTGCCACCCTGACGTTGTCGGAACCGGTGTAGGGACGGAGCTTTACGAGCGGCTTGAAAACGCTGCGTTGGCAGCGGGGTTGTCCCGCCTGTTTGTGGAGGCCAGCGAAGCGGCTCGCCGCTTTTTCATTGGCAAGGGGTTCAGTCTCATCAAGCGACGGGATTTTGAGCGGAACAACGTCCAGATACACAATTACCTGATGGAAAAGAGCTTCCGCTGAGGGCTCGGAGCCGACCTTCTCAGTAGCCGCACCCCGGCATGCCAATCTCAACCATCAACGCAAGGTTGGTGTCGTGGCGGGGTGTGGCGGATGGGAGAAGCATCATGACCATCGCCAACCTACCCGCCATTCGCGCCTGCCGCCCGGCCTGGAACAAAGGCCGCGTCATCGGGCAGCAACGACCCCTTATGCCAAAACATGTCTAGGCCATTCGCGTGCGCCTGGAAATCGCAGAGAACCATCGCGACCTGGCGCCTTCAACCTGGCCATCGACAGCAAGCTGCGCGGCTGTGACCGGGTCAAGCTGAAGGCTGCGGACATTTATGCGTAAGGGCAGGTCAAGATGGAAAGCACGGTGCGCTATTTCGGCGTAGAACTCGAGGACGCGCTCGCTATGGCGGAAGCTATAGAGATTTGAGTCGACGGGTCGCCCCACGCGGACGACCCATACCAGCCGATCACGAGCGACTCTAACGCTGCCTCGCAGCTTCACCGGACCGGCCGTTCGTCGTCAGCGCAGCATTTCAGGATTTGTAGGACCGCAGCGCGGGACAAAGCAGCCGCTCGTCGATTCCGCCAGGAGCGGGATTGATTGACCTCGCTCAAGGCAAACGGCGGGCACCGCATGCATAGAGCCTTAGCGCCAAGCCATGCGTTGAGGAGTACGAGTACGTTGTCAGCGCAACCGTCCGAACAGAGGGACAATCCGATGAAGGCCGTGGTTCAAGACAGATACGGAGGACCGGAACACCTGCGACTCGCCGACATACCGGTTCCGGAACCGCGTGCATCCGAGGTCCGGGTGAAGGTGCTTGCCTGTGCCGTGAACCTGTCGGACTGGGAACACCTTGTTGGCGACCCCCTATACGCGAGGCTTGTAGGCGGCCTTTTTCGCCCCAAGAACCCTGTGCTGGGCTCTGACATCGTGGGCGTCGTCGACAAGCTGGGCACAGGCGCAACCAGATTTGAGATCGGTGACAGGGTAATGGGCGATCTCGTCATGGTGCGGGGTGGCTTCGCCGAATACGCCTGTGTATCCGAGGCCGAGATGATCCGGGTGCCGGACGGCCTTACGGACGACATCGCCGCGTGTTTGCCTCAGGCGGGAGGAATTGCGCTGACCGGCACGGAGGGGCTTAAGCCCGGCGACACGCTCTTGATCAACGGTGCCGGTGGCGGGTCGGGCACCATGGCGCTGCAGCTGGCCAAGGCGGCCGGTGCTCATGTCACCGTGGTGGACAACGCCCGGAAGATCGCCTGGCTCGAGGCGCTGGGCGCAGACGAGACCATCGATTACAGAGTCCAGGATTTCGCGAGAATGGGAAGAAAGTGGTCCCGGATTCTCGACATGGTTGCGACCCGTGGCCCATCCCGGATTGCCGGTTGCCTCGCGACGGGCGGTGTCTACAGGGCGGTGGGCGGCCGGGTCAGTGTTCTGCTTTCCCTGGTGTTCGGTGGGTTGGTCTATCGCCCTGCCAAGAAATCGATAGGCATGCTGATGGTTCCAAGCGGGCGGGATCTGACAGAGCGCGTTGCGCGCGCGGCTGTCGAGGGGAAGATCTCACCACATCTGGAAGCGGTTCTGCCCCTGTCTTCAGTTCCGGAGGCACTTCGCCGCACGGGATTGGGGGAGGTGAAAGGGAAATTGGTCATCAAGCCTTGAGGCGCTGCATGTCCGCGATGTGGATTGGGAAATTCCGGGGCGCCCGCCAAGTCGCGCCCTCCCGCACCGGCCGTCTAACTCCGAAATCTCTCCTGAGGTGGCTTTCAACAAACGTCCACCGCGACGATACCGGTCTTCTGCCCCCTTTCGACGTAGCGGAATGCTTCCGCGATTTCGTCCAACGAATACCTCCGGTCAAAAACGCCCTGGAATCTGCCCTGGGACATCAGGTCGGCGAGCTGTTGAATGAAACCCGGCGCGTCCTTTGGAAAGGGAATGCGGACGCGCCCGCTTCCGGTGGCTCCGTAGAACATGCCTAGAAAGATGTTGGACCAGCCCGGACCGAGGTCGGTGGTTGAAAAAATCCCGTTCTCCGTGAGGAGGGGCCGGCATTTCAGAAATGATGTCTTGCCCACGGCATCGAAGACAAGGTCGAATGTTTCCCCGAGTGCTGTGAAATCCTCAGTTTCGTAATTCACGACTCGATCCGCGCCGAGCGAACCGGGCAAATCGATGTGCCGGGTTCCGACAACGGCGACCACATGCGCTCCGCGTGCCTTGGCGAGTTGAACGGCCGCCGTGCCAATCGCCCCGGAAGCGCCGTAAATCAAGCATCGCTGACCCGCGGACAGAAGACGCGTGGTGCCATTGGCATACCACGCGCCTTCCCCGACCACAGCCTGATGGTACGGCAGGTTTCCAGGGATTCGCGCGATGGCTCCATCGGCGGGCAGGCACAGAAATTCAGCATGCGCCCCAAACATATCGGGAGAAATCCCGAACACGCGATCTCCGACGTCGAAGGCGCTCACACTGTCACCGAGCAGATCGATCTCGCCGGCAAAATCCATTCCCAAGATACTCATCTTCGGTCGGACCAGCCCAGTCATCGCGCGCGCAAAGAAAGGATGTGCCCGCAGCGTCGCGGTATCGGTTCGGTTCACCGTGGAGGCATGAACCTTCACTCGAACCTCACGCCTTGATGGAAGCGGACGAGGGATGGTCTGAAGCGAAAGAACGTCCGGAGACCCGTAGCGCTCGAACACAACAGCTTTCATCGTTTCAACGGCCGTCATCATATTACAATATCATATTGGCGCATGGCCCCGCGATGGAATTCTGGGCCGGATGAGACCTACGGTCGCTCAGGCTCGCTCCCCTGACGACCGGCGTCCGGTCAGGGCAGCGCCGAGCGTGTCCGGTTTCAATTTCCGAACAGCAGAAGGACGAGGCCAAGAGCACCCCACCCGGCGATTGCGGGCAGCACTATCCAGTATTGCTCTTCCTCGGGCAAATCCCAGCCAACGGCGCCCCGCGCAGCCGTCACTGTCCACAGACATGCGATGGGCCACTACACGGTCACCCCAAGCGCTGGCCTGCCCCCTTAGAAGTGGTCCTCCCTGAAGTAGGCTTTCGAGCCAGTTGGAGGATGGAGGAATGCCCCAGATCGGAGCCGGATCAGTGATCGATCCAGTGGATCGATCACCCGGCAGTGCGCACAAGCCTGAAGAGATCGT
>NZ_JAVQHL010000007.1:0-37309 GCF_032670585.1 Ostreiculturibacter nitratireducens | reverse complement strand
ATCGAGGGCATGAAGTCGAGCAACTGGCGGTGGCATCTCGACGAGATGTTCGTGAAGATCAACGGCGAACGGCACTACCTCTGGCGCGCGGTCGACCACGAGGGAGAAGTCCTCGAGAGCTTGGTCATGAAGACGCGGGACAAGAAGGCCGCCTTGAAATTCCTCAAGAAAGCGATCCGGCGGCACGGATCGTGCGCGCGCTACGTGACGGACAAGTTGCGATCCTATGGGGCGGCGATGAAGGAGCTCAGTGTCGAGGACAGGCAGGAAACTGGACGCTGGCTGAACAACCGGGCCGAGAACTCGGCACCTGGCGTTTCGACGACGGGAGAGGGCCATGCTCCGTTTCCGGCGGATGCGAAGTCTGCAGAAGTTCGCTTCCGTCCACGCCTCCGTCACCAACCATTTCAATCAGGAACGTAGCCTCTCGAGCAGACCTCTCTTCAAGGCCAACCGCGCCGCCGCTCTTGCCGAGTGGCGCAATATCGGCGCGGCATAAGGGACAGCGTCACTGTCCTAGCTGAGACGCGTTCGAATTTGTCTGCCACCACCGTCAGCGGCACTACCTCTGGCGGGCCGTCGATCATGAAGGCGAGGTGCTGGAAAGCTTCGTCACCAAGGCGCGCGACAAGAAGGCCGCGGTCAAATTCCCAAGGAAAGCAATGAAGAAACATGGCGGTGTGGATGTCTTCGTGACGGACAGGCTTCGCTCTTATGGTGCCGCCATGAAAGACCTCGGTGTGGCGGACAGGCAGGAGACGGGTCGCTGGCTCAACAATCGGGCTGAGAACTCGCACCTTGCGTTCCGACGACGAGAGCGGACGATGCTCCGCTTCCGTCGAATGCGAAGTCTTCAGAAGTTCGCCGCCGTCCATGCCTGCGTCTCGAACCACTTAAACCAGGAACGCAGTCTCTCCAGCAGATCTCTCTTCAAGACGAACCGTGCCGCCGCTCTCGCCGAGTGGCGCGGTCTGTGCGCAGGATAAGGGACAGCGCCACTGTCCTAGGAGAGACTGGTTCGAATTAGTCTGCCAGCACCCGAGAAGGGGATCGACGGGGTGCGAAAGGCGCTCCGCAGGCTCGAGCGGTTGCTGCCGGGGCGAAGCAGGGCAGCGATGAAGGGAGGGCGACAGCCGGGATCGGGCAGGGGACCGGCTAGTCGCTGTTCCCAAGGGCAAGATTCAAGGACCGAGAAGGGCTGCTCAGCCCCTATGGGGAGAAGCAGTTGCTGCTGCCGACATTCCTGGGAAGGTCATCGTTCCAATAGTCGTCGGCGTAATCGTATTAGCCTGAAACTCCGACCGAACCCGAAGCGAAGCCGCCCGGTCGATGGTTCAAGTAGCTGTCGGTATTCTGACAGATGACGCCGGCCACGGGCGCGGTCGTTCCGGAAAAGTCGACGCCGGCCGCCGGCGGCGTCACAGATCCGTCAAGGTGCCGAGCGCCCGTTCAGCTGAAAATCCGATGGTTTCGGACAGCGTGGGATGGGCGTGGACGGAAAGCGCGATATCTTTGAGTGTCGCCCCCATTTCCATCGCCAGAACACATTCGGCCAGCAGTTCACCCGCATTCCTGCCGATCAGCGTCGCGCCGAGGAGACGGCGGGTTTCGGGGCAATAGACCAGCTTGGTGAGCCCTTCGCCGCCGCCCGAGGACAGGTTCCGGCCACTGGCGGCCCAGGGAAAACTGGCCACCTTGTGGGCGATGCCCCGCTCTTTCGCCTGGGACTGGGTGAGCCCGGCCCACGCCAGTTCCGGCGCGGTATAGGCGACCGACGGGATCAGGTCCGTATCGAGCGCCGCCGCATGGCCCGAGGCCACTTCCGCCGCTACATGGCCTTGATGGGTGGCACGGTGGGCCAGCATCGGGTTACCGGTGACATCGCCAATGGCGAAGATGTTTTCCCGCGCGGTGCGGCAGGAGGCGTCGACGGGAATGATCCCCCGGTCGGTCACTTCGATGCCGGCCGCGTCGGCTCCCACCAGCGAACCGTTCGCGCGGCGGCCCACCGACTGGATCACCGCATCGGCCTTGATCTCGCCGGTGAAGGCGCCTTCGCATGTCAGTGTCAGCCCGGACTTGGCCGTCGCGACGGCAATGGTCCGGGTGCCGGTATGGATTGTGACGCCTTGGGCCTCTAGCGCGGCGTGCAGGATCCGCACCGCCTCAGCGTCGGCGCCGGGCGCAATCTGGTCCATGAATTCGACGATCGTCACCCGGCTTCCGAGTGCCGCATAGACCGTGGCCATTTCAAGCCCGATGATGCCGCCGCCGACGATGGCCAGATGCTCCGGCACGTCACGCAGCTCCAGCGCGGCGGTCGAATCCCAGATGCGGTCATCCTCGGGCCAGCCGGGCAGTCGGACCGGCGCCGAGCCGACGGCGATCACGGCATGATCGAAGCTCCAGGCCTGACCGTCGATGTCCAGCCGGTTCGGCGCCGTGAACCGCGCGGTGCCGCGCACGACTTTGACCTTGCGACGCTTCGCGAGCCCGGTCAGTCCGTCCGTCAGCTTTGCGACGATGCCCTCCTTCTTGGCGCGCAGCGCTTCGAGAGCGACCTTGGCCTTGCCGAAGCGGATGCCCCAGTCGCCCATCTCCTGCGCCTCGCGCAGAATCTCGGCCGCGTGCAGCAGTGCCTTCGACGGAATGCAGCCCTCGTTGAGACAGACGCCACCCAGCGTGGCCCGTGGATCGACCAGAACCACCTTGCGCCCCAGGTCTGCGGCGCGGAAAGCGCAGGCATAGCCGCCGGGACCTGCCCCCAGCACGATGAAATCGGCATGTCTTTTGGTCATTTTCCGCCTCTTCAGATCATGATCCGCCGCGGATCCGACAGCAACCCGACGAGACAGGACATGAAACGCGCTGCATCGGCGCCGTTGACGACCCGGTGATCGTAGCTCAGATCAAGCGGCAGCATCGGCACCGGGCGCGGCGTGTCGCCCTCCCAGATTGTTGCCGTCTCGGTCCGGGTGATGCCGAGGATTGCCACTTCAGGCGGATTGACTATCGGGGTGAAGGCCGTGCCACCAATGCCGCCCAGCGAGGAAATGGTCATCGAGGCGCCGCCCATCTCGTCCGGACCGACCTTGCGCTCCTGCGCCCGCGCCGCGAGATCGGCGATTTCCGTGGCGATTTGCCAGAGCCCCTTGCGATCAGCATCGCGGATCACCGGCACCATCAGTCCGTGGGCCGTGTCAACAGCAATGCCGATATGGACGTAGTCCTTTAGGATCAGCGTCTTGCCGTCCGGGCTCAGCGATGCGTTGAAACGCGGAAACTCGCGCAAAGCTCTGGCCAGCGCCTTGACGTGAAAGGCCAGCGCGGTGAGCTTGACGCCCCGCGCCCGGGCCTCGTCCTTAAGGTCCGCACGGAACGCCTCGATCTTCGAGACATCCGCCCGGTCGTGATGCGTGACCTGCGGGATCAGCGCGTTTGCGGCCGAGAGATTGGCCGAAGCCACCTGAGCGAAGCGGCTCATGGGTTCCTCGGTCACCGGCCCGAAGGCTGCGTGGTCCACATCCCAGTAAGAGGTGTCGCCCGTTTTGGCGGCGCTTGCCGTGCCGCCGGCGAGATCCTCCCGAGTGATGGTGGTCCGCCCGATATCCCGGGCCAGTTTCGCAAGGTCGATGCCCTTTTCCCGGGCCAGCGCCCGAACGGAGGGGGCTGCAACTACATCCGTCATGTCCGCCCCCTACCAACTGGCCGAAATATATTGGGTTTCCATGAATTCCAGCATGCCCTCATGTCCGCCCTCGCGGCCCAGACCGGATTGCTTTACGCCGCCGAAAGGCGCTGCCGGGTCAGAGACAAGCCCGCGGTTCAGACCCACCATGCCGTATTCCAGCCGCTCGCAGACCTGCATCGCACGCTTGAAATTCTCGGAGAAGACGTAGGCAACGAGGCCGTATTCGGTGTCGTTGGCACGGCGTATCACATCCTCCTGGTCGGTGAAGGTCTGGATCGCGGCGACAGGGCCGAAGATTTCGTCATGCACGCAGTCCGCCGTCTCGGGCACGTTCGACAGGACCGTGGGCGGATAGAAGTAGCCGGGACCGTTGGGCGTAACGCCACCGCACTCCACCTTGGCGCCCTTGGCGACCGCGTCGGCCACGAACGCGGCCACCTTGTCGCGCGTATCGGCATTGACCAGCGGACCGACATCGACCGACGGATCGGTGCCATCACCGACCTTGAGCGCGGACATCCGTTCGCCCAATCGCCTCGTGAATTCCCCGGCGATTGCCTCATGCACATAGATGCGATTGGCGGCAGTACAGGCTTCTCCCAGATTGCGCATCTTCGCCAGCATCGTGCCCTCGATGGCGGTGTCCATGTCGGCATCATCGAACACGATTACGGGGGCGTTTCCGCCCAGTTCCATCGCCGGTTTGAGAACCTGATCCGCAGCGGATTTCAGTAGCTTTCGGCCCACGCCCGTGGAGCCGGTGAAACTGACCACACGCACGCGCGGATCATGCAGCATGTGATCGACAAGCGCGCCGCTACGGCGCGACGGGAGCACGTTCACCAGACCGGGCGGCACACCCGCCTCTTCCAGCAGCGGCATCAGCGCCAGCATGGTCAGCGGGGTTTCCGAGGCGGGCTTGATGATAACCGCACAGCCCGCGGCGAGCGCCGGCGCAATCTTGCGGGTGCCCATGGCCGCCGGATAGTTCCAGGGTGTCACCAGCACGGCGAGGCCGGCCGGCTTGTGCTGCACCAGAATGCGGGCGCCCGAGGCTGGCGCATGGGTGATCATCCCATCGGCGCGCACAGCCTCCTCGGCGAACCACCGGAAGAACTCGGCGGCATAGGTTGCCTCACCCATGGCATCGGCCCGAGCCTTGCCGTTTTCCAGCGTGATCAATCGGGCAAAATCATCGAGCCGCGCCGTCATCAGCTCCCACGCCTTGCGCAGCACCTCCGAGCGCGCGCGCGGCGTGCGGGCGGCCCAGTCCTTCATCGCGGTTTCCGCGGCATCAAGCGCCGCGTCGGCGTTGGCGATGTCGGCCGATGCAACCGAGGCGAGGACCTCTTCGGTGGCCGGGTTGATGACATCGAACCGTTCGCCGTCGGCGCCCGGAACCCATTTGCCATTGATGTAGAGATCGGTGAATTCCATGACGTGCTCCATGGCTCAGAGCAGATGCCGGAGTGGTTGCTCCATCCGGCCTGCGAAATTGGATAGAAGTGCTACGGCCTCTGCCGCGGTCATTTGGTGGCTGGCACATTCCAGCGTGATGGCGAGACCGTCGCCCGCTTGCTTGAGCGTCAGCGTCGGCGCATCCTCGGCCCCAAGGGTGACGCTACTGATCCGGCTCGCGCGGAGATCGCGCACGATGAGATCGGGTGCAGTCTCAAGACTGGCCGCCGCGATGTTCCCGAGCGGCCCCACCGGAACCGAAAAGACCCGCGCGACTCCGAAGCGCTCGAGCGCGACGGTCGCTTCCCGGCCAAGGCTCGCGGCGGCAAGACCTGCCAGAAGCGCGCCCGCATCCTTCAGGCCGGCGGCTTCCGCAGCCCAAGCCGCAAAACCTCCGAAGCTCTCGGACGGGAGTTCAGCCGTCAAGCGTCGCGTCGCAGCCCCGGTGGTTTCCAGCCCCTTGGTCGGCAGCGATTTAAGCGTCTCGAGATCGGCGACATGATAGGGCTGCGGATGCCCGGTCTCGGCCAGCCGGTTCAGATCCAGCCCCTGTTCCAGCGCCAGACGGCGGGCTTTCGGCGAGGCGAGGATGCGCCCCGTTCCCGCGACAGGCGCAGCCGCCTTCGAGGCGGGCGTCGCGGCTTTCGCCGGCTTGGGTGCGGGCGTTTCGGCGGCGCGTGCGGAGATTTCCGCAGCGGGTCCTGGTACCACTTTGGGCGCGCTGGCGCGGCTTGCCTGAACCGGTTTGTCGGGCTTCGTAGCGGTAATGACCGCGATCGTCTCGCCCACCGGAGCCTCTTCCCCGGCTTCCGCCAGCAAGGCCGCGACAAAACCGTCGAATCCGGCCTCGACCTCCACGGTCGACTTGTCGGTCTCCACCTCGAAGAGGATGTCGCCCGCCGCCACCGAATCGCCGGGCGCCTTGTGCCAGGCGACGATCAAACCGGTGTCCTGCGCCATGCCGAGCGCAGGCATGATGACATTGTTGCCTTTCGGCAGTTCGACCGCGGTCGCCGCTGGCGCTGTTGCGTCGGCAGGGCCCTCTTCCGTATGCACCGCCTCGCTGCTGTCGCCGATGAGCGCAATCACGTCACCCACCGGAACCTCGCTTCCGGCATGCGCGCGGATCTGGGTGACGAAACCGTCAGCCCCGGCCGCCACTTCCATGGTCGCCTTGTCGGTCTCGACTTCGAACAGAACGTCATCGGCCGCGACCGCGTCGCCGGGGCTCTTGTGCCAGGCGACGATCAGACCGGTGTCCTGCGCCATGCCAAGCGCGGGCATGATCACCTCATGCGGCATGGATCATCTCCCCGGACATCAGCTTGCGGGCATTCTCGACAACGGCTTCCGGCGTGGGGACGGTCAGGTCTTCGAGCGCCGGGGTGAACGGCACCGGCACATCCATCGCCCCCATGCGCAGAACCGGCGCATCGAGGTGGTAGAAGGCCTTTTCGTTGATCCGGCTCGCGATCTCGCCGGTGATCCCGAAGGTCTGGTGGCCTTCGTCAACGACGATGACGCGGCTGGTCTTCCTCGCCGACTTGAGGAGCGTTTCCTCGTCCAGCGGCACGATGGTGCGCGGGTCAATCACTTCTGCGCTGATGCCCTCGCGCGCAAGGATCTCGGCCGCCTTTTCACAGATTTGCACCATCGAAGAGGTTCCGATCAGTGTGATGTCCGTGCCTTCGCGCTTGATGTTCGCCTGACCGAACGGGATGAGGTATTCCTCCTCCGGGACCGGCGCCTTGTCGTTGTACATCAGCTTGTCTTCAAAGATTACGACCGGGTTGTTGTCGCGGATCGCGGTCTTCATCAGCCCCTTGGCCTCGTAGGCGGAGGACGGCAGCGCGACCTTCAGCCCCGGGATGTGGGCGACCAGGGCGTGCAGCGACTGCGAGTGCTGCGCAGCCGAGCGGCGGGTGGCGCCGAGGTTGGTGCGCAGTACCAGAGGTACGTTGAGCTTTCCGCCCGACATGTAATGGGTCTTGGCCGCCTGGTTGCAGAGCTGATCCATCACGAGGTAGATGAAATCGCCGAACATCAGGTCGACGACCGGGCGGCTGCCGGTCATCGCGGCCCCCACGGCGATCCCCATGAAGCCCGGCTCGGCAATCGGCGTGTCGACCACGCGAGAGGTGCCGAACTCCTCGACCAGCCCGCTCAGCACCTTGAAGGGCGTGCCGGCCTCGGCGACGTCCTCGCCGATGATGAAGACCGTCTCGTCGCGGCGCATTTCCTCGGCCAGCGCTTCGTTCACGGCCTGGGACAGGGTGATATTTCGCATCGCGGTTCCTCCTCAGGCCAGGGCGTGTTCGACATCGGTGAAGACGTGCATGTCCACCTCCGACGCATCCGGGTATTTTGCGTTCAGCGCGTATTCGACGGCCCCGGCCGCATCGTCCTTGATCTCGGCATTCAACGCCTCGATCTCGTCCTCGGTGGCGATGCCTTCGCTCACCAGCCACGACCGGAACCGGATGATCGGGTCGCGGTTCTGCTTCCAGTCCTGCTCCTCTTCCTTGGAGCGGTAGTATTCGCGGTTGATGTCGCCGACATGGTGCCCGTGATAACGATAGGTCATCAGTTCGACAAAGAACGGCCCCTCCCCCTTGCGGCAGCGATCGACGAGTTTCTGTGCCAGGGTGTTGACCGCCAGAACGTCCTGCCCGTCCACCTGATGGGCCTCGATTCCGAAGGCTTCGGCGCGCGCAGTGATCGAGCCGGCGGCGATTTCCTCGGTCTTGGTGTATTCGGAATAGCCGTTGTTCTCGCAGGCATAGATGACAGGCAGCTTCCACAGGGCGGCCATGTTCATCACCTCGTACATCAGCCCCTGCGCTGTCGCGCCGTCACCGAAAAAGCAGACTGTGACGTCGTCGGTGCCCAGCAGCTTCGCGGTGAAAGCCGAGCCGGTGGCGATGCCCATCGAGCCGCCGACGATGGCATTGGCGCCGAGGTTGCCATTCGACTGGTCGGCGATATGCATCGAGCCGCCCTTGCCGCGGCAATAGCCCTCTTCCTTGCCCAGAAGCTCGCAGAACATCTCCTTGAACTCGGCGCCCTTGGCAACGCAGTGACCGTGGCCGCGATGGGTCGAGGTGATCTTGTCGGTCACCTTCAATGCTTCGCAGATACCGACGGCAACGGCTTCTTCGCCGGAATACATGTGCGTGAGGCCCGGCATCTTGGCCGAGAGGTAGAGCTGGTTCGCGTTGTCCTCGAAGGTGCGGATGCGCACCATCTGGCGGTACATGCGCAGGTAGTCCTCTGCGTTAGATTTCTTGTTCTTGGCGGGGCTCATGGACAGCATCCTTTGAAAGGAGCCCGGACCCGAAGGTCCGGGCAGTCTCAGGGAGGTTAGTAGCGGTTGGCGATCGGCAGCTCTTCGGCGGGGAAGAGCGAGATGACCTCGCAGCCGGTCTCGGTGACGACAACCTCTTCCTCGATCCGCGCCGCCGAGTATCCGTCTGCCGCGGGGCAATAGGTCTCGAGCGCGAAAACCATGCCCGTCTGGATCTCCATCGGGTGCTCGAGGCTGACCGCGCGGCTGATGATCGGGCGTTCGTGAAGCGCCAGTCCAAGGCCGTGGCCGAATTGCAGACCGAACGCGGCATCCTCGTTCGGGAACCCGAATTCCTCTGCCTTGGGCCAGGCCTGGGCCACGACATCGGTGGTCACGCCGGGCCGGATCAGGTCGATCGACGCATCGATCCATTCCCGTGCCTTCACATAGGCGTCGTTCTGGGCGGACGTGGCCCGGCCGATGTTGAAGGTCCGGTAATAGCAGGTCCGGTAGCCCTGGTAGGACTGCAGGATGTCGAAGAAGGCCTGATCGCCGGGGCGGAAATACCGGTCGGTGAAGTTGTGCGGGTGCGGGTTGCAGCGCTCGCCGGAGATCGCGTTGATCGCCTCCACGTCGTCCGACCCCATCTCGTAGAGCATCTTGTTCGATAGCGCGACGATATCGTTTTCCCGGACGCCGGGTTTCAGCTCTTCGTAGATCATGTGGTAGACGCCATCGACCATGCTGGCCGCCTGGGTCAGCAACTGGATCTCATCCCAGTTCTTGATCTCGCGCGCTGCCAGCATGATCTGCTGGCCGTCGATGACATTCAGGCCCTCTTCCTGCAGCGCGTGGAACATGGCCGTTTCGGCATAGTCCACGCCTACCGGCATGTCGGCCATGCCCGCATCGCGGATAAGGCCTGCGATCTGCTTGGCATATTTCTTCATCAGACCGAATTCGGGCGGGATCGTGCCGCGCATGCCGACGACGCCGGCGAGGCAGTGGCTGGGCTCCAGCCAGTCGGAGTATCTCTGGTGATGCACGGCCGCAGAGCCGAAGTCCCAGACGTATGGGCTGTCATCCCCGGTCAGCAGGCAGAAACGGCACATCTTGTCCCGCTCCCATTCGCCGATCTTGGTGGCCGAGACATAGCGGATGTTGTTCACGTCGAAGAGCAGAAGCGTTCCGGCCGGCGAGTTCTTGAGCGCCTGCCGGGTGCGCGCCAGCCTGTACCGGCGCAAGCGGTCGTGGTCGATCCGGCGTTCGAAATCGACCGAGGTGTGGCCCCATGCGGGAAGGCGATCCCGCCACTCCCAGTTCGGTTCAAGATCTTGGGGCGTCAGTAGGTTGGGCATCAGTGCACGAGACATGGAGTTCTCCTTCGGGTGCGATCCTGCGCTCCCGTTTTTCTGGAATTCGGTTGGTGGGTTGTCGGGCGGGTTACTGGATGCACCAGCCCCCATCGATGTGGATCATCTGGCCGGTCATGTAGTCGCTGTCGTCGCTGGCCAGGAAAGACGCGGTGCCGACGATATCCTTGGGGTAAGAAACCCGCTTGATCTGCAGCGCATCGCGCACGATGTCGTCATAGGCTTGGCCTTCACGTTCCTTGAAGCCGATTTCGACCAGATCCTTGTCGAGCTGCTCCCAGAGCGGCGTCACGACGACGCCCGGAGCGTATCCGTTGACGGTGATGTTGTGCTCGGCCAGGCCGACGGCCCCGCAATGGGTCAGCGCCAGGCAACCATATTTCGAGGTGCAATAGACGGTCACATCGACCAGCGGCTTGCGCGAAGCGATCGAGCCGACGTTGATGATCTTGTAAGGGTGATCCTCCATTGGCCCCTGGGCGATCATCTGGCGGGCGGCTTCCTGCATGCCCAGCCACATCGCCTTGGTGTTGACGTTCATGATCATGTCCCAGTTGTCTTCATCGATATCCATGAAGAACCGGGGCTTGTTGAGGCCGGCATTGAACAGCGCGACGTTGATACTTCCGAAGGCCTCGACCGTTGCGGCCACCGCCGCGGCATTGTCCTCGCGCTTGGTCACGTCCATCTTGACCGCAATCGCCTTGCCGTTGCCTGCCGCGTTAATGCGGTCGGCCACCTTGCGCGCCTCGTCGATATCGAGATCGCCAATGCAAACATTGCCGCCTTGAGCGGCGAAGCTTTCGGCATTCGCCGCACCCATGCCACGGGCGGCCCCGGTGATCAGGATATTCTTGCCGTTCAGGCGGTTGGGGTCCATGGGTCTCTCCTCCTCAGATCATGTAGTCCCGGGTTGTTCGATCAACGCCTCGGCCCGTTCCTGGGCGCGGCGCAATGCGACTTGCGGCGTCACGACTCCGCGCAGCATGTCGTGGAGTTCCTCTCCGCAGGTCTGAATGATTCCGGTGATTTCCGGCACTGGCGGGCGCGGCCAGAACTGAAGCTCATCCCGCCAGGACATGGCGTCGACCGCCTCGAAGATCGGCGAGGCCCGCCGCACCTCGGCATCGGCGCCGACGGAATAGCGCGGGTTGGTGCGGCTGCCGTTCTGCACATAAAGCTTCTGTGCCTCGGGGCTGGTAAAGACACGCAGGGCCTCCACCGCCGCGGGAATCCTCTCCGGGGCCAGATTCGCCGGAATTCCCAACACATAGCCGCCCACCGGCGCCACGCTGCGCGCGCCCGGCCCATGCGGATGCGGCAGATAGCCGGTCTGGCCGTGGGCCGGCGAAGACGGGTCAAGTTCGAAATAAGGCGCCAGAAGCGTATAGCCGTAGGCCATGGCGATCTTGCCCGCCGCATAGGGACGCACACGCTCGTACCAGGACATCGACAGGATGTCGGGCGGAGAAGAGCGCAGCAGTTCCATCAGGAATTCCGCCGCCATCAGCCCCTTCCGGGTATCGATCGTGACCCGGTAATCGCGCTTGTGCAGGCGATCGGTGTCGAACCCTCCAGCGACCTCGTCAAGGTCGAGAACTGGTTGGCCAAAATCCGCGAGCGCCATCAGAAAGGTATGCCCGAGCGCCGTGCCGCGCGCCGCATTCCATGCGATGCCATAACGGCCCTTTTGGGGTTCATGCATGCGCCGGGCGGCGTCGAGCAACTGATCGGTGGTGGTGGGTGGCTCAAGCCCCGCCTGGGCAAACAGATCCTTCCGGTAGAACAGCAGTTCCGGCGTGGTCTGGGCCGGCACGCCATAGGGGCGTCCGCCCCAGTGCGCCGCCTTCCAGCCGGCAGTGTGGAAATCCGCCGGGTCGAGCCGTTCGACATCCATGACCTCATCGAGAGGCATGAGGATGCTCTTGTCGGCGAATTCGCCCACCCAGGGTAGGTCAAGCGCAATGATGTCATAGCGGCTTGCATTCCGCTCGGCATTGCGCAGCCCTTCCTGACGCAGCCGATCGATCGAGAATGCGCGTTGGTGGATCTGGGTGCCGATCACCTGTTCGAACTGGCGTTTGAGGTTCTCCATGACCATGAAGGTCGGATCGCCATGCACCAGCACGCGGATGCCACCGGCAACCTTCAGTGGCTCCGGCAGGACCTGGATCGGCGGAATCGACTGCGCCGCCATGTAGGAGCCGCCGAAGTAATAGTCGCGGGCGTCTCCCGATCCGTGCCTCGTGTCGAAATACGTATCCGTCAGGCGCCGGACCCGGTCCGACAGTCGCGTCCACTGTCCCAGCAGCTTCTCGCTGGGATGCATTGAAAAGCTCTTGCCCGACTTCGTGCGTGGGCGCTGCTCGATCAGCCCCTCATCGATCATTTCCTTCAGCCGACGGTTGGCGGTCGCATACGGCACGTTGCTCGCTGCGATCAACGAGGTCGGCGTGACGACCTTTGCCTCGAAATGCCCCCTGATGACATGCAGCGCCATCCGGAACACCGGATTGGGCACAAGGAGATCGATCGCGCCCTCGAGCTCGTTGCTGCATTCCTCCAGATAGGAGAGAATTGGAAGCATCCCGTCCACGGCCATGCGGGACTGCATTCGGTCTTCCGTATGTGCGCTCATCGCATTCATTTCCGGGGACCGAGCCTTTCTAGCCTTGCGCGGCAGCCTCGCCGCAGGATTGATCAGTTTGAACGATTTCGGGTCGCCCATTGCATCGCTCCGCTTGAAGATGTTCAGATTGATCTTCAGAGCGTATCTCGAAAATGTCCATTGTGGATATTTTTTTATCCAAAATGGACGTATTAGATGCATTTTGGATTGGGCAAAAACCGCAAGGTCGCCGCAGTCGTCCGGCGCACCGGATGATGATTCCCCGACCGGAAGAGGGGGGATCGGATTTTGACAGAGACAGTCCGGGAGGAGACCCTGATGAAACTTCGCACAGTTCTTGCTGCGACCGTTGCTACCGCAACGCTCGCTGGCGCCGCATCCGCCGAAACCTACAAGATCGGCATCACTCAGAACAACGTGGGTGTGGACAGCTACCAGACCACGTATGAAAAGGCCTTCATTGCGGCGGCCGATGCCAATGCCAACGTCGAGACCGTGGTCCTCGACGCCGGTGGCGACGTTGCCCGCCAGATCGCCCAGATGGAAGATCTGATCCAGCAGGAAGTCGATGCCATCATCATCTGGCCGACCAATGGCGAGGCCGTCATCCCCGCTGTCCGCAAGGCACAGAAGGCCGGCATTCCGGTGATCGTCACCAACTCGAACATCGCCGAAGAGGGCTTTGACTTCGTCGCCTCGTTCTCGGGTCCGGACAATATCACCCAGGGCGCGCGCTCGGCCGAGATCATGTGCGATAAATTCACGGAAATGGGCATCCAGGACGAGGCCCAGATCGTGCAGATTTCGGGTCAGCCGGGTTACACCACCGCGATCGAACGCGCCAAGGGCTTCGAGGACCGCCTGCCGGAAGTCTGCCCGAACGTCACCCTGATGGAAACCCAGCCGGGCGACTGGAACCGAGAGAAGTCGCAGAAGGTGATGGAAGCCTTCCTCGTCAAGTACGACGACATCGACGGCGTCTATGCCGGTGACGACAACATGGGCGTGGGCGCGCTGAACGCCGCCAAGGCCGCTGGCCGCGACGGCATCATCTTCGTCGGCGCCACCAACTTCGCCGTCGGCTACGAGGCCATGGAGCGCGGCGAATACTGGGGTTCGATCTACCAGTCGCCGGTCGATGACGCCGAGGCCGCCCTGCAGACCGCAATCGACGTGCTGGACGGTAAGGAAGTGCCATTCCTGAACTACTTCGACACGCCGAAGATCACCCAGGACAACATGGGCGAATTCACCAAGCCGGTCTTCTGAGCCCAGAGGCCTGCATCCGGGCGCGGAGACCTGCCGCGCCCGGCATTTGACCAAGACACGAATTTCACCCGGGAGGGTATAATGGGCCGTGTTTCGGACCGTTCCTGCATTGTGACCGGCGCGGCGCGGGGCATTGGCCGCGCCATTGGCGAGGCGCTTCTGGACGAGGGGGCAGATGTCTGCTTCGCCGACATCAATGGCGCTCTGGTTGAGCAGGTCGCAGCCGCCAATGCCGAGCGTGCCGCCAAGGGTGGAGGCAAGGTGACCTGGGCCGCCGTGGACGTGGCCGACCGTCAACAGGTGCGCGCCATGATCGACAAGACGGTGGCCGTGTTTGGCAAGCTTGATGTGAAGTTCAACAATGCCGGCGTCAACAAACCGATGAACTTCCTCGACGTGACCGAGGAGAACTGGAATTTCATCACGCGGGTCAATGGCCTTGGCTGTCTGATCGGCATGCAGGAAGCGGCCAAACAGTTCATCCGCCAGGGCACACCGGGGAAGATCATCAACACTGCCTCGATCGCCAGCCGCCAGGGGTTCGACAACGTGGCCCCCTATTGCGCCAGCAAGTGGGGTGTCGTGTCACTTACGCAATCCGGCGCGCGTGATCTGGCCAAGCATGATATCACCGTAACGGGCTTCGCACCCGGCGTCGTTGCAACCGAGATGTGGGAAGAGGTCGACCGCGACCTCATGGAGATCGGCGCGGCCCAGAAACCGGGTCAGGCGATGGAAGAGTTCTCGGCTGACATTCTCAAGGGCCGCGTGGCCACTCCGGCGGATATCACCGGAACGACGACGTTCCTGGCGTCGAAGGAAAGCGACTACATGACCGGCCAGATTGTGATGATCGACGGAGGCATGACGCTGGTTTGACGCCGTGGCACGCTGGGGGGGACAGATGGCGGAAGGCACAACTACTGAGGGGCGCCCGAAAGGGCAGCGGGAGGATCGCATGTCAGGCTCAACAAAGAACCGCCTCGGAGGCTTTCTGGCCCGTCAGGGAATTCTGGTGGCCTTCATCCTTTTCATGATCGGCTTCACGCTGGCGAACCAACGCTTTCTGGATCCGGACAACATCATGGGTGTGGTCCGCTCCTCCGCAATCCTCGGCGTGATGGCGCTGGGGGTTACCTTCGTCGTGATCAGCGGCAATCTCGACCTCTCTGTGGGCTCGATGATGTCTTTTTCAACGATCGTGGTGCTCGATCTCCATGACAAGATCGGGCCGACGCTGGCCATTCCGGCGATGTTCGCCATGACGCTCTGTCTTGGCGCGTTCATCGGCTTTCTGGTGGGTTACCTGAAGCTCAATTCGCTGATCGTCACCCTCGGCATGCTCTCGGCAATCCACGGCCTAACCCTTACCTATTCCGGCGGCCAGAACATGGATATCGCCGAAAAGGCCAACACCTGGTTTGGGGTTTTCGGCCAAGGCAATATCGTCGGCATCCCAGTGCCGATCCTGCTGTTCGCGCTTCTGGCGGCGCTCCTTGGCATCGCCCTCGCGAAGACCCCTTTCGGGCGAAAGGTGTATGCGGTCGGCGGCAACGGGACTGCGGCGACCTTTTCGGGCATCCGCCGGGCGCGAGTCGTGTTTTTCTGTTACCTGATCTCGGCCTTTTGCGTCGCCACCGCCGGGTTGATCCAAGCCAGCCGCAGCCTCGGCTCACAGAACACCGTTGGCCAAGGGCTGGAACTTGAGGTGCTGGCGGCGGTCATCCTCGGCGGCGCCTCGCTGCTGGGGGGATCGGGCACGATCTTCAAGACGGTGATTGGCGTGCTCATCCTCGGCTTCATCCAGAACGGCCTGCTGCTCGTCGGTCTGCAGTTCTATGTCCAATACGTGGTGACCTGGATCATCATCATCCTTGCTGTCTGGCTCGATATCGCGGCCAAGCGCGGCAAGCTCTGGTCCCCGATCGCGTAGGGAGGAAAGACATGCAACCGGGAACGCTCAGCTCTTTTCTCAAGCGTGGGGCCATCTGGGGCTTCATCCTTCTGGAACTGATCTTCTTCACCGTGGCTGGCGAGTTCCTGTCGCTGAGTGAAAAGGCCTTCATGGATGTTGACAACATGCTGCTTCTGTTCAAGCAGTCCGCCCCGATCGGCATCATCGCCATGGGCATGACGATCATCATGATCAATGGCAATATCGACCTTTCCGTCGGCGCTACCTACGCGATTTGCGCCATCATCCTGCTGGACAGCATGAGCTGGCCGATCTTCCAGGGGCTCGGCGATCTGGTGATCCCCGTGGCCTGGTTGCTGGCACTGGCGGCGGGCACGCTGCTCGGCGCGCTGAACGGGCTGCTCGTGTGGAAGACGGGGGTCGATGCTTTCATCGTCACGCTGGGCTCGATGCTGGGCTATCGAGGGCTCGTGTTCATGTATAACGGCGAACAGCCCACGAGCCACCTCAACTGGACACTGGTGGATTTCGCAGAAGCGCAACTCCTTGGCCTGCACACCGCCACGTGGTTCCTGCTGGCGGTCACGGCGGCGATCTGGTTCCTGATGAACCGCACCGTGCACGGCCGCAACGCCTATGCCATCGGCGACAATCGCGAAGCGGCGGTCAATGCCGGTATCCGGGTTGGCCCGCACATGATGATCAACTTCATGATCATCGGCTTTCTGGCCGCACTTTCGGCGGTGGTGTTCTATTCGGAGTCCGGTTCGGTTAATCCCAATGACGGCGAACTCTACGAACTTTGGGTCATTACGGCGGTCGTCCTCGGCGGCACCAAGCTGACCGGCGGCGCGGGGTCGATTATCTCCACCTTCGGTGGCGTCCTGGCCATCCAACTCCTGCGCAAGGGGTTGGCCCATATCGGTGCCGATACGGAGACGGTCAACTTGGTGATCGGTCTGATCCTTATCGCGGTGCTGTTCCTGGATCGTCAGCTGAACATCAAGGGCAAAGAGGAGCTGAAGATATGACCGAGAAGATCCCTGCCCTTCGCCTCGAAGGCATCGTCAAGACCTTCCCTGGCGTGCGTGCACTCGACGGCGTGTCCTTCAGTGTCTTGCCCGGCGAGGTCCATGCCCTCATGGGCGAGAACGGTGCCGGCAAGTCCACGCTCATGAAGGTCCTCGGCGGCATCTACCAACCCGACGAGGGGCGGATCATCGTGAACGAAGTACCGGTGGTGATGACCTCTCCGCTCGAGGCCAAGGCCAAGGGGATCGTCTTCATCCACCAGGAACTCAGCCTCGCCGAGGAACTGTCGGTAGCGGAAAATATCTATCTGGGCGAGTTGCCGCGCAAGCGCTTCGGCCTGGTGGATTGGGCCAAGCTGGAGACGCAGACCAGCGAGATCCTCGCCAAGCTGAAGGTCGGCTTCAACGCCAAGACGCGGGTCGGCGATCTGTCCATCGCCAACCAGCAGATGGTCGAGATTGCCCGCGCACTGACCGTCGATGCGAAGGCGGTGATCTTCGACGAACCTACAGCCTCTCTGACCGATGCGGAAAAGGTGGTTCTGTTCGATGTGATCTCTGACCTGCAGGCTGCCGGCGTGGGCATCATCTACATCTCCCACCGGATGGAAGAGATCTTCCAAATCACCGACCGGATCAGCGTGCTGCGTGACGGACAGTACCGCGGCACTCTGAAGACCAGCGAGACTGACGAAGAGGAGGTCACGCAGCTGATGATCGGGCGCACGCTCGACCTCTCTCGCAATGCCAGCCATCACGAGTTGGGCGACGTGGCGCTGGAGGTGCGCAACCTCTCCTGCGGTGATCTTTTCCGGGATGTAAGCTTTGAGGTCCGCAGCGGAGAGGTTGTCGGCTTCTACGGCTTGGTCGGCGCCGGCCGTACCGAGATCGCCGAGACCCTCTTCGGCCTGCGCGACCCAAGCGCCGGGAAAATCCTGCTGAACGGCGAGGAGGTGCGCATCCATTCGCCCGCCGACGCGATCGCCAAGGGCATTTCGCTGGTACCGGAGGACCGCAAGGGTCAGGGGTTGATCTTGGGCATGAACTGCCGGGACAACATGACCCTGCCCCAGATCGATGACCTCAAAGCCGGTCCCTTCGTGGCGGAAGGCTCAGAAATCGCCATATTCGACCAATACCGCGACAAGCTCGACATCCGCACGCCCGGCTGGAAGCAACTCGTCGGCAATCTCTCGGGCGGAAACCAACAGAAGATCGTCATCGGCAAATGGCTGTCGATGCATCCCAACGTGCTGATCGTTGACGAACCGACCCGCGGTATCGACGTGGGCTCGAAATCGGAGATCCACAACCTGATCCGCGACCTTGCGGCACAGGGCTACGCGGTGATCGTCATCTCCTCGGAAATGCCCGAGGTGCTGCACGTCAGCGATCGGATCATCGCCATGTATTCCGGCCGGATAACACGCACATTCACTTCGGAAGAGGTGACCGAGGACAACCTGATCCAGGCCATCTCGGGCATCGACGGCTCCGACCGGGCGGCTTGATGCGGGTCGGGTTCGCCAGGTTGGACCGCGTGGGCCAACACAGGCTCCGTTGCACAAATCGGCTGAGGAGTGTGCGCTCCCTTTCCACGGACGGGCTCTGTCAGACAAACTCGGCTTGAGACGGGGCAGGGTTCTGACTGGCGTTCGGGCATGACGAGACGCTCGCCCTTCAAGTACTTCAAGACCAGCCTCGAGATCATCCGCTTGGCGGTGATGCTCTACGTCCGTTTCCCGCCGTCGCTTCGCAACGTCGAAGATCTGCTGCATGAACGGGGCGTCGATGTGAGCCACGAGACGATCCGCTATTGGTGGCATCGGTTCGGGCCGATGTTTGCCTCCGAAATCCGCAAGCGTCGGATCGAGGGCATGAGATCAGGCAAGTGGCGGTGGCTCCTCGACGAGACGTTCGCGAAAATCAACGGCGAGATGCATTACCTGTGGCGGGCCGTCGATCACGAGGGCGAGGTGCTGGAAAGCTTCGTGACCAAGACGCGCGACAGGAAGGCGGCCTTGGAATTCCTCAGGAAAGCAATGCGGAAACATTGTCGGCCTGAGACCATCGTCACCGACAAGCTCAGGTCCTATGGCGCCGCGCTGAAAGAGCTCGGCGCCGTGTCTCGGCAAGAGACGGGCCGGTCGGTGAACAACCGAGCGGAAAATTCACACCTCCCGTTTCGACGGCGAGCGGGCCATGCTCCGGTTTCGGCGGAAGCGGAGTTTGCAGACGTTCGCCGCCATCCACGCTTCTGTCTCGAACCACTTCAACTAGGAACGCAGCCTCTCCATACGAGACCAGTTCAAGCTGAACCGCACCGCCGCTCTCGCCGAGTGGCGTGGTGTCTGCAAGGGACGGCGTTACTGTCCATTCATGGACGAGTGCGAATTCGTGTGACAGCACCCGGCAAAGGGCCGAAGCCCCTCCCACGATCAGGACGGAGGGATCAGGACGATCTTGCCGATGTGCCGCTTTTTCTGAAAGACGCGCTGCGCCTCGGCGATCTGGTCGAGCGGGTAGGTGGCCGCCAGCAGGGGGCGGATATCGCCCTTCTCGATGTATGAGATGAGGTTGGGGAAGATCGGCGCGTCCCATGCAGTGCAGCCGATGAGCGTGAGATCCTTGAGATACATGTTGCGCATGTCCAGTTCGACGATCGGGCCGGCGATGGCCCCAGAGGAAACGTAGCGACCGCCGCGTTTGAGCACCTTCAGCATCTTGCCGAAGTCGGTCCCAGCGACATTGTCGATGACGACATCCACGCTTTCGGCACCAAGCATGGCAACCGGATCGTCCTCACGGCACAAGACTCGGGCCGCGCCGAGATCCCTGATCACCTCCCGTTTGGAGGCGCTCGTGACGGCGATCACCTCAGCGCCCCGGCGTTTGATGAGTTGAACCAATGCCGAACCCACGCCGCCCGATGCCCCGGGCACCAGGACGCGCTCGCCACGCCTCACGCCGGCGCGGTTCACCATGTTCTCGGCAGTGCCGTAGGCGCAGGGGATCGTTGCCAACTCGGCATCGCTCCAATCGCAATCGACGGTGAAGGCTTCGCTCTCCGGGACTTTGACATATTGCGCGAAAGCCCCGTCGAAGTCGGACCCGAGCCAAACGGTTTCCATCCGGCTGAAATCCGACTTGCGCATGCAGGAGCGAACCAGAACCCGTGCGCCGATCCGGCCCCGGTCGACGCCCGGTCCCACGGACACGACCCGACCGCAACAGTCGGTGCCCTGGATGAAGGGAAACGGCGTAGCCGCGTTCCAGCCGCCATCAGGGCGCTGTTCGTCGTCGCTGCTGGTATCCGTGCCATCCCTGACGGACTCGGAATACCAGCCAAGTCGCGTGTTGATATCGGTATTGTTGACCCCGGCGGCGAGCACGGAAAGCAGGACTTCGCCTGGACCCGGCACAGGTATCGGGACCTGCCTGTAGTCAAGCCGGTCGTATCCGCCTGTGCCGGTCGTCACGACGGCCATCATGGTGCCTTCCGCGAATGCCTTTGCGCCCTGTTCACCCTTGTGCTGCATTCTTCCGCTCCCGATCCATCCTTTTGAAGGACCATAGCGGAAAGTCGGCTTCCATCATGCGTGACATTTGCCGTGGTGCCGACGAAGGACAGGTGCCGGGTTGCGTCTCGGGCGGGCCGAATGGCAGGCAACGGCCGATCTCAATCCTCCGGCCCGATATCGAAGAAGGTCAGAAAACGGTCCACCGCGCGCGTGATCGCCTCTGATGGGTCGTCGGGACCGGGCATCTGGTAGATGTGCTTGCGGATGCCAATGTAGACGATCCCGCCGTGCAGGTTCCATACGTCCTCCATGGACGGCCGCGCCGTCCCCCGCGCAAGCGCTTCGATCTCCACCAGCAACGGACGAAGAATCACCTCGCCGAGGTGTTCCAGGTAGCGCCGGTTCAAGGCCGCCCCGGCGAGACCAGAGAACATGAAGATTCGCATCCATTCCTGCTGGAAAATGAGAGAGCTGTACTCCTTGTAGAAGGCCAGCAGACGGCCGCGCAGGGGCTGGGAACGATCGGTCAGCCGCTCTGGCCAGTCGGGTGACAGCCGGTCGAGATAGACCTTTTCATAGACCGCCTCGATCAGGTCGTCCTTGGTCGCGAAGTAGTTGAAAAGAAGGGATTGCGTGACGCCGAGGCGCTTGGCCAGATCGCGCGTCTTACCGTCGAGCCCGACCTCCGCGAAGAACGTGACCGCGCCATCTACGATTTGCCGGCGTCGTTCCTTCGGGGGAAGCCGGCGACGCGCCGATGCATCCTCATTTTCGTCAGGCTGGTTGTCCAATCGTGCGTCCATTCGATGCCTCTGGCCCTTCCCTAGCGGAATTAATGACTTGCAACGACTCGAGATTTATAGATCATCCGATCAACAGGATTGAGCAAGTGCTCAATAAGCGGTGCGATTCCATGCCGCGGGAGGAGTGACGGGGAGGGGCGCCATGAAGGCATCGGCGGGCGGCTACGCTCGGGCAAACGACTTGAATCATGCGCTGGAGCTTCTCTCATCCGCGAACGGCATGGGCCGCGTTCTGGCGGGAGGGCAGAGCCTGATTGCAGCGATGAACATGCGGCTGTCTACAGGTGACCTGCTTGTCGACATCTCGCGTCTGTCGGAGTTGTCTGGCGTGAAGGACGCGGGCGACACCCTCAAGATTGGCGCCCTTACGCGCCATGCCGAGATCGGTACGAATCCGCTGGTGCGTCGCCACGCGCCCTTGCTGGCGGACGCGGTGGGCTACATCGCCCATGCAGCGATACGCAATCGCGGCACGATCGGCGGGGCGTTGGCTCATGCTGACCCGTCGGCAGAGTTTCCGGCCTGCGTTCTTGCGCTGGGCGCCACGATGCATGTCGCCGGTCCCGAGGGTACGCGGCAAATCGCGGCGGAGGATTTCTTCGAGGACATCTTCGCCACGGCATTGCAGGAGGGCGAGATCCTGACCGCGATTACCGTGCCAAAGGCAGGGGAGGCTGAGGTCCAGGTGATCGAAGAGGTCGCCCGCCGGTCCGGCGATTATGCACTGGCGGGGCTCTGCCTCGTCCGCCGAGACGATGGGAACCGGGTGTCCTTGTTCTCGGTCGGGCCGAAGCCGGTGCTGGCCAAAGGAGCGATGGCGGCGCTCGACGGGGGCGATGTCGAAGCGGCGGTCACTGCGCTGGGGGCGGAAATCGACCCGCCGTCGGACACCCAGGCCAGCGCAGCCTATCGCCGCCACCTCGCCGGTGTACTCCTGCGCCGCGCCGTGGCCCGGATCGAGGGAAGCAAGGCATGACCGAGATGTTCCAGGACAAGATCGATATCGCGCTGACTGTGAATGGCGAGCCGGTCGAGGGGCGTGTGCCCGCAGGTCAACACCTGATCGACTTCCTGCGGCTGGAACTGGGGCTGACCGGCGCACACGCGAGTTGTGAGCATGGCGTCTGTGGAGCCTGCACGGTGCGGGTGAACGGCCAGGCGGTGCGCGGCTGCCTGATGCTCGCGGCGCAGGCAGACGGCGCCGAAGTCTGGACGGTCGAGGGACTTTCCGACAGGGCCGAGATCGCCGATCTGCAAGAAGCCTTCGTGGCGCGCAACGCGCTGCAATGCGGCTTCTGCACGCCGGGCATGCTCGTTTCGGCGCAGGAACTTCTGTCGCGGGGCGGAGTTCCCTCGCGGGCGGAGATACGGGAGCATCTTTCCGGCAACTACTGCCGCTGCACGGGCTACGAGGCCATCGTGGATGCGATCGAAAGCGTGGCGCGGGTGCGCGCCGGAAAGGGGGCGGCATGACCATCGCGTTCGGAAATCCCGACCGGCCCAATTCCTACATCGGCAAGACCGTCCCGCGCCCGAACGCGGGCAAGCTGGCTCAGGGGCGCGGGCGCTACGTGGACGATATCGTCCTGCCGCGCATGGTGCATGTGGCATTCGTGCGCTCGCCCATGGCGCACGCGAAAATCACCGGCATCGATGCGGCCGCGGCGAAGGGCGTCAAGGGCGTGCTGCGTGTCTTCACCGGGGCCGACCTGGCCGAGGTCTGCAGCCCGTGGGTCGCCGTGCTGGCTCATCTCAAGGGGCTGAAGTCTCCGCCGCAGCACGCCATGGCGGTGGACCGCGCCACTTGGGTCGGCGAGCCGGTGGTGGCCGTCGTCGCCACCTCCCGTGCCGCGGCCGAGGAAGGCGCGGCGCTGGTCGAGGTCGATTACGATCCGCTTCCCGCCGTCACCGGCATGATGACCGCCCTCGACAAGGAAACACCCGTGCTGCACGCCGAGATGGGTGACAACCTCGCCTTCCGCCGGCTGCACGAAGAGGGGGACGTGGACGCCGCCCTGGCGTCGGCGCACAAGGTCGTCACGGCTTGGTTTCGGACCGCGCGCCACACCGGCGTGACGCTCGAACCGCGTTCGATCCTTGCGGACTGGAATCCCGCCGAGGGGCAACTGACCGCCTATCATGCGACGCAGGCGCCGCACATGATGCAGACGGTCCTTGCCAAGCACCTCGACATTCCCGAAGGCCGCGTGCGCGTGATCTGCGGCGATGTGGGCGGCTCCTACGGGATCAAGGTCCATGTCTATCCGGACGAGGTGGCAACAGCGGCCATCGCCAAGGTCATGGGGCGCCCGGTGAAGTTCGTTGCCGACCGGCTGGAGAGCTTCACGAGCGACATCCACGCCCGGGACCACGAGATCGAGGCGAAGATCGCCGTGGATGAAAACGGAAAGATCCTCGCCATCGATGTGGACGACTGGACAGCCATCGGCGCCTATTCGGTCTATCCCCGCACTTCGGCCATCGAGGGCAATCAGGTGGTGAACCTTTGCGGCGGGCCTTACGATTTCGCCAACTATCGCGCTCGGACCACCGTCGTCTTCCAGAACAAGACGCCCACCTGCCAATACCGTGCCGTCGGCCATCCCATCGCGGTGGCGATCACGGAGGGGCTCGTGGACATGGCCGCGGCCGCGATCGGCATGGATCCGGTCGAGATCCGCCGCCGCAATATGTATGCCGACGACGCCTATCCCGTGACCTCCCCTGCGAAGATGCGGTTCGAGGCGTTGTCGCACCACGCCTCGATGGACAAGCTCCTGGAGCTGATGGACTATGAGACGCTCCGCGCCGATCAAGCGGAGGCCCGCAAGCGCGGCATCCATCGCGGGATCGGCATCGCGAGCTTCATCGAGCTGACCAACCCCTCGCCCTTCATGTACGGCATCGGCGGCGCTCGCATCTCGGCGCAGGACGGCTGCACGGTCCGCATGGACCCAGACGGATCGATCGTGGCGCTTTCGGGCGTCACCGAGCAGGGTCAGGGGACCGAGGCGATGCTGGCCCAGGTCGTGGCCGAGGGCGTGGGCGTGTCGCCCGACAGGGTTCGCGTGATCACCGGCGACACCCAGGTGACGCCCTACGGCGGCGGCACCTGGGCCTCGCGCGGGGCCGGGATCGGCGGGGAGGCGGCACTGCAGTCCGCCCGCGCGCTCCGCGGCTCCATCCTCGAGGTGGCGGCGGCCATGCTGCAGGCCGATCAATCGAGGCTCGACATCCGCGACGGCAAGATCGTGGATGCCGACAGCGGCGAGGAGCGGATGCCGCTCGAAGAACTGGGCCGCATCGTCTATTTCCGCGGCGACACGCTGCCCAAGGGGTTGCCGCGCGAGCTGGTGCAGACCAGGCATTTCATCACCTCGGACTACCCATTTGCCTTCACGAACGGGATGCAGGCATCCTACCTGGAGGTCGACATCGAGACCGGAGTGGTCAAGCTGCTGAAACACTGGTGCGTCGAGGATTGCGGTCGGATCATCAACCCGCAGCTTGTCGACGAGCAGATCCGGGGTGGCATCGTACAGGGTCTGGGGGGCGCGCTGTTCGAGGAGATCCACTACGACGCCGACGGCCAGTTGCTCAACGGTTCTATGGCCGACTACCTCGTGCCAATGGCGGCAGAGATGCCAGACATGGTGATCGGCCACGTAGAGACGCCCACCAATGAGAGCGAGCTCGGCGCCAAGGGCGCCGGCGAGGCCGGTACCGCCGGGGCCCCTGCCGCCGTCATGAATGCGATCAACGACGCCCTGCGCCCATTCGGCGCGCAGGTGACCGAAATGCCGTTCACGCCAGAGCGCATCCTGCGCGCCCTGGGAAAACTGGAAGACTAGAGCAAACCGGGCAAGCGGGAGGCGCGCCCGACCCAAGGGAGGACTTCATGAAGCTTTCGACATTCACCACGGCCACCGCCGTCGCCCTGTGCCTGGGCGCGGCGGCCCACGCGCAGCAGACCATCACTGTCAACATCGGTTCGTCGCACCCCGAGGCTAACATCTGGGTCTACGCGATGAAGAACACGTTTCAGCCGGAGGTGAACCGCATCCTGGCGGAGGCTGGCGAGTACCAGGTCGACTGGGTCGAGAATTACGCCGGCACGCTTTACAAGTTCACCGACACGCGCGAAGCGGTCATGGACGGCATCGTCGATGTGGGTATGGTCGGCACGGTCTGGGAAGGGGCGAACATGCCGCTTCAGAACGTGACCTACTTCACGCCCTTCGCGACCGAGGATCACCGGATGATCATCGAGATCTTCGACGATCTGTCCGAGAACCTGCCCGAACTCAAGGACAGCTGGGCCGAGAACGGCATGGTGCACCTGTCCTCCCTGATCACCGACAGCTACGATATCTACGCGACCTTCCCGGTCTCCTCGATGACCGACCTCCAGAACCGGAAGCTGAACGCCCCGGGGACCTCGGCGAACTGGCTTCAGGGCACGGGCGCGACGCCGGTCGACGGCGCGTTGACCACCTACTACACAAACATCCAGACAGGCGTGACAGAAGGCGCGCTTTCCTTCGCGTCCGGCATCCTGCCGACACGCGTCTACGAAGTTGCACCGCAGCTGACGCGCGTCGGGATCGGCTCGATGTATTTCGGCGGGATCGCTGCCAACAAGGATTTCTTCGAGGGCCTGCCCGAGCCGGTGCAGGTGGCGTTCCGTGACGCCGCGAAGGCGACCTCCACGGCGCATGGCGATTACGTGGCCGATCTCGCCGCGCGCGCGTTGGTCGAGATGCAGGCTGCGGGCCTGACCATCCACGAACTGCCGGAAGAGGAAAAGGCAAAGTGGGTGAACGGCCTTCCCAACATCATCGAGCCCTGGCTCGAGCAGACCGGCGACAAGGGGCGGGTCGTGCTCAAGGCCTATTTCGACGCGCTCCGCGAGCGTGGCGCGACGCCGCTGCGCAACTGGGACGAAGGACTCTGAAACAGGGACTTGCCTTGGATCGCGCCCGCCCGGAGAGTATCTAGGCGGGCGCAGTCATGCTCTGGGGAAAGGGAAGGAACCATGAGCGACGACAGCACAGCCGAACTTGACGACGGGTTCGTCCCGGCGTTTGCCGATGCGCCTTTCGGGGCACTGCTCGGCAGCGTCGCGGCGGCGATGTCGGCCGTCGGCACCGCCGGGATAGGGGCGCTGATGCTGCTGATCGTCGCCGACGTGGTTGGTCGCAACTTTCTCGACGCGCCGATCACGGGCGTGTCGGAAATAGCAGCCAGGGCGGTGGTCGCCATCGTGTTCCTGCAGGTTGCGGCGGCGATCCTGCAAAAGCGCCTGACCCGCGCCGATTTCCTCTTGCGGCGGATCGACCGGGCGTCCCCAGCGGCGGTCTCGGTGATCGAGGCGGCGTTCTGCATCGCCGGCGCAGCGGTCTTCGCGTTAATCCTCTGGGCCTCCTGGCCGAAATTCGTCGACGCGTGGCGGACGATGGAATTTTTCGGGGTCCAGGGCGTGTTCACCATTCCGACCTGGCCGTTCCGGGGGATCACGGCGCTTGGCTCGGCGGTGGCAATCCTCGCCGCGCTCTACCGAGCGAACGAGGAAATCCGCAGTTTACGGAGACTGGAATGACCACACTCGCCGTCGGCTTTCTTCTGATCGGCGTGCTGATCCTGCTGGTCCTTCTCGGAATGCAGATCGCCTACGCGCTATTCGGCGTGGCGTTCGTGGGGATCTGGCTGATCCGCAACAACATCGACCTGGCCTTCAGGATGCTGGAGCTGACCGCCTATTCCGGTATCGCGGATTACCTCTTCGCGACGATCCCGCTTTTCGTGCTCATGGGGCTCCTCGTTAGCATCTCCAACGTCGGGCGCGATACGTTCGAGGTGGCCGAGGAACTGCTGCGCCGAATGATCTGCGGGCTTGGCGTCGCAACGGTCGCTGCCAATACGGTCTTTGCCGCCGTCACCGGCGTCTCCATCGCGTCCGCCGCCGTGTTTACCCGCGTTGCGGTACCCGAGATGACGCGGCACGGCTACCTTCCGTCCTTCGCGGCGGGCACGGTCGCGGGGTCTTCGGTTCTTGGAATGCTGATCCCGCCGAGCCTCCTGCTAATCATCTACGGAGTGCTGGCCGAAGTGTCGATTGGCGGCATGTTCATTGCAGGCATCGTCCCAGGCCTGATGCTGGCCGGGGGCTTCGTGGCCATGCTGGTCGGCATAACGGTGCTGTTCCCCGGCTTCGTTCTGAGGGATCCCGACAGCGCGCGCCAGCGCCGTCTGGACAAGGACTTCAAGCCAATGCCGCTTGGCAGAATGGTTGCCAAGCTGGTGCCGATCATCCTTTTGGTGATGCTCGTTCTGGGTGGCCTTTACACGGGCTTCTTCACGCCGACGGAGGCAGGCGGTGTCGGCGCCTTCGGCGCGCTGCTCGTCGCCCTGTCGCGGCGCAGCCTCGACCGTCACAGGCTGTGGCAGGTGATGAAGCAGACAGGCGTGATCTCGGTCTCGATCCTGCTGCTCCTGGTCGCGGCCTCGTTCTATTCCCGCATGTTGGCCATCGCCGGGCTGCCCAACGCCATCGGCGGACTCGTCGCGCAGTCCGGTTTCGGCCCGCTTGGCTTCCTGTTCTTCTATTCGGCGATCATCCTGCTGATGGGGATGATCCTCGACAGTACCTCTATCCTGCTCATCATGGTACCGATCGCGGCACCGATCGCGCAGGGTATGGGGATCGACCTCAGTCATTTCGGCATCGTGACCGTGATCGCGGTGGAGATCGGTCTTCTGACCCCGCCATTCGGGATCTCGGTCTTCACGGTGCACAACACGCTCAACGACCCCTCCGTCTCGGTCGAGCAGATCTTTGCCGCAACACTGCCCTTCATCGCCGTCATGCTGCTGGTTCTGGTCATCGTCACGCTGGTTCCTGCCACGGCGACGGTTTTCCTCTGACGCCCATTCCCCGCAACCGCGCAACGGGAACCTGCAGAAGCACGTCGGACAGGTTCGGACGCGCCGCAGCCAAAGACATGTGAAAACCCCGGACGCGCGTTCTTCCGCGTCGGGAGCGGTCCCAATGTCACTTCTGAATCGATGATGGTCAGCGTTCAGGGAGGCTCGCAGCTGACGTCGACTGCGGCCAAGCCAAATGTCAGCTCTTGGCAGTGTCTGCCATTTGCCAAGATAACCCCACGATCGTTCAGCGGACGAGTGGGCTATCGTATGTTTTGCTGTTAACGGCCAGGAAAGCCGACTTTTGGGAGCTCATACTAGAATGCTTTGAGAAGCCGCGTGGTCTCAGGGTCGAGAAAGCCCGCCACGGTCGCTTCGGTTTCGAGCAGCAGGGCCGTCCGGATCGCTCCTGCGGAAGCCTGGTTGAGCACCCGCTTCATGGCCCGCACCGAAAGACTCGGAAGCGCCGCAAGTCGTGCTGCGACCCGTCCCGCTTCCTCCCGCAACTCCGCATCGGGAACGACTTTCCATGCAACGCCGCAGGCCTTGAGGTCCTCGGCCGAATAGCGCTCTCCCAGAAAAAGCATTTCACGGGCTTTCACGGGACCGACTATGGCCGGAAGAATCGTCGTCACGGCGCCGGTGACGAAGAGGTTGAGCGATACCTCGGGGAAGAAACCCTTGGCGCTTTCTGCCCAAATCGGGAAGTCGCAGTTGATCGCCCATTCGAAGCCGCCACCCACGGCCCAGCCATTGATGGCCCCGACCACAGGTTTCGCGCCGAACACGATCGCCTCGGTCGCGCGCTGGATCGCGTCGACGATATCGCGCGCCTGCTCCTCGGTTTCCGGATGAACATGCTCATGGCGGTCATCGCCCGCGCAAAAGGCGCGTCCCTCTCCAGTGAACACGATGGCGCGCGTTTCCCTATCCCGGTTGGCCTCGTTGAACGCGATCGCCACCTCGTCGATCAACCTTCGGTTCATGGCGTTGAGCGAGTCCGGCCGGTTGAGCGAGATGGTGCGTACACCCTCGCCGGTCATGGATGACAGGATCGTGTCGTAGGTGAAATCTCTCATGTGTAGGTCCTGATGACGCGGCGGGTCTTGCCTTCGGTTGCTGGAAAAGTACCCGCAGGCACGAGCGTCACCGTCGCGGTGGCCCCGAGCCTCGCCTTGAGTGTGGCCTCGAGGCGCTGCGCGAGCGTCCCATCGTCGGCCTTCCCCTTTGCCAGTTCGGCCCGAACGGGCAGCGTATGGTAGGGTGGCGGGGTGTCCAGAACGATGCGGTAGTCGCCGGAAAGTTCGGCAAATCCGCTGACGACGGCGGCTACCATGGTCGGGAACATGTTCAGGCCGCGAACCACTACCATGTCGTCCGAGCGGCCCACGACGCGAAAGCGGAACCCCGCGCAACCGCAGGCGCAGGGCCCGGTTCCCTGCACTGAGATGATGTCGCCGGTGCGAAACCGCACGAGCGGCTGACATTCGCGGTCGAGATGGGTGAGAACCAACTCGCCTTCCACGCCGCTCTCGATGGGCTTGGGCGCGCCGCTCTCCGGATCGATCAACTCCACGTGCAGCACGTCATGGGCGACGAAATGCAGGTCCGACTCGTGTTCGCACTGGGCCGCGAAATTGCAGAAAACGTCGGAGACGCCGTAGTTGGCGTTTCGCGGCTCCATGCCCCAGATGTCGCGGATGCGTTGGCGATACGCCGGGTCGTCAAGGCCCGGCTCGCCGCCGAACAGCCCGAGCTTCAGACCCAGGTCGGCGGGCGCAAGATTCGGGAATTTCTCCGCCACGACTCGTTCGAGAACCGTCGGATAAGAGGGGGTGCAGGAGATTGCCGTGATCCCAGTCTCCAGGATCGTGCGAACCAGAAGTTCGGTCGATCCGACTCCGAAGGGCACCACGGTCGCGCCCGTGCGTTCGAGTGTCAGGTGGTCCGTCAGCCCACCCATCCACATCTGGTAGTTCAGACAGTGCACCACCATCGTTCCGGGGCCGAGCCCCGCCAGCGCCTGCGCGCGCCCGCCGACGACCTCCGTGATCTCGCAATCGCGGGCACTCATCGCGAGGTTCATGGCCTGCCCGGTCGTGCCCGAGGTGCGGTGCAGGCGCGACACCTTCTCGGGCGCCGCCGCGAGATAGGTGCCAAAGGGCGGATGGGCCGGCTGCGACAGACGAAGGCCCGCCTTGTCCGAGAACGGCAGCTCAGGCAGATCCTCCAGACGCTTCGGCGGCGTCCTGCCATCCCAGAGCGCCTGGAAGAAGGGGGAATTTCTGGCGACATAGGCACTCTGGCGTTCCCAAGCCAGCTGCCGGTGGGCGGCGAGGTCTTCGATCGGGATACAATGCCCTTGCTCGATCAGGCTCATGTTTGCATGCCTCTTTTCCAGAGATCGGTGAACATCTCGAGCACCTCCTCGCGGTCTTGCGACAGGGCGCGGACCCAAGGGTCGCCGGTAACGAAAAGTGCGGTCAGATACTGATCGACCATGCCGCCGAGCGCGTAGGCCCGCCGCATCAGTTCCGCCTCGCTCCTCGGGGACTGGGCATTGTTTCTCAGCCAGGCACGGGTCACCGTCGTGGTCCATTCGTGGTTGAGACGCCGGAATGCGGAGCGCGCCTCTGGAAAGGCGTCCACACCGACAACCAGGCATTTCATGAGCCCGGTATTCTCTTCGAAGATGCGCATGTACGCGGCGGTCGTGTTGCGCGATGCGCTTCCGGGCAACCGCGCGGCAGAACGCATCTCCAGTTGCACATAATCGACGAACAACTCCAGCACCTCGGCTGCGAAAACGTTCCGATTGGCGAAGTATATGTAGAACGTTCCGTGAGCGACGCCGGCAGCCTTGCACACACCTGCGACCGTTAGGCTGTCCAGCGTCTCGGCGGAGAGAAGACGAGCTCCCGCAACCAGAAGATCCGTCCTGGTGCGCTCGCCTTTGCGCAATTCATCGCGCCCTTGGAGAAGCCAGGCGGCAAAATGCTCCGCATGAGCATTGGGGGCATCCGGACGACTGGCCTGCGTATTCATCGAGCATCCTTGGCGGAGGCATTTAATGAACATGATATCATTATCATAATTTTCATCAAGATTGGAACTTTCTTGAAAAATGCGGCTTGCGCTGCCGTGGGCGGAAGACGTGTCCGCGATGCTGGCGTCGCAGCGCCGCGCGGCTGAGGACCGGTTCCCAACCGCCATCGTCCTTGGGGACACCGCAACTAACGACCGACTTGGGTTCGAAACGGGCCTTCGCTGTATGCCCGCCAAAAGGCAGGTATGGTCGGATAGGGTATTCGGCTTGATCCCCATCCCTGACGTCCGAACTGAAAGGAACCGCGCTTCGAGCTGATGATACGACGTGGTCCGTGAGGAATGGCACAAGAATCAGGAAGGCAGCGCGAGCCATGAATCACCATGCCGGCCTGGACGTTTCCGTGAAAGAGAGGTCGGTTTGTGTTTCCGATGAAATGGCTCGATCGGTCGCGAGGCCAAGGTTCCGAGCCACCCGGAGGATCTTGCCGATGCTCTGCGGGGCGAGTGGTTCAACGTCGTGCGGATCGGGTTGGAGGCCAGGCCCTTGTCGCAATGGCATTACGGCGGACTTGCCGAAGTCGGCCTTCCGGTGATGTGCGGCGAGACCCATTAGGGAAGGCCTTTCTCGGGGCCCAGATCAACAAGACCGATCGCAACGATGCGCGGGGCGTTGCGTTCACCAACAGCATTGATGATCCCGCACGTTTTCATCGATCGCGTTGCGTCGGTCCCGCGCTGGGACTGACGCCCGTGCCTGACCAGTCGGGAGAAAGCCAGCGCATCGGCCGTATCTCGCTTTGCCGAAGCGCGATGAAACGCGTTCTTCTTTACGAGGCAGCCCAGGTGATGCTGACCCGCATGGCCCAAAAGGTCCTGGCTGAAAGCCTGGGCAGCCGCGATCGCCAGGCGCGATGGTCATCGCAAGGCAGTCGTCGCGCTAGCCCGTAGGCTCGCCGTGATCATGCACCGGATGTGGGTGGACGGAACCGAGTTCCGCTGGCCCAGGAAAGCCGAAACCGCATCGGCCGCCATCTGATCTGAGGCCAGAAAGGAGAAGGAGTTCCACCGTTGGTGGGCGGATGTCCTTCGCAGGACGATGAATGGGGTGAGTTCGCTGTGGGTCAAGTACCAGAAGGGTGTGGCCTGCCGGGGCGCGAGTGTGATTGGGCCACCTCACGGGTGTCTTCGCCCGGATGATTGAGGGGCTGGCCTCCGAGGGCGTTGAATAGAAGGTCTTCAGGATTGGAGCGACCCGCCTGAAGGCTCACCGCAGGGCTTCGAACCTGCGGGCGAAAAAGGGGGGTGGACGCCTGATCCGGCGCACGAAAAGCGGACTGAATAACAGGCTGCACGCGACCACCGGCGCGAAAGGCCTCCCTCTGCGCTTCTTCATGTCCGCGGGCCAGGTCAGCGACTATACTGGCGCTGCCGCTCCTCTGGGAAGCTTTGGGATCGGTGGTTTGCCCAGCCGGCGCCGAAGAAGTCATGGTCGTCGAACCGCATATCGGGGGAGCTGGAATGGGAGGTTCCGTGAGACGTCATTTCGACGCGATGATGAAATCGGAAGTGAGCGTTGTCGGGTTGTGGGTACTGGCCGCCATCGCGCCTTGGATTCTGTCGCTTGCGCTTGACCTGGTTATTCTGCTGTTTGGCACCGTGACGGGAGCGGGAAGCAGGTGGTTCTGGCGCTTGTTCTTCACTCCCTGGGGTTTTGGGGCGTACGTCCTCCTATTGTTTGTGCCAGGCGCCGCCTTGGCAATCTGGATTCTCAGAAACGCCGAGACCCCGTTAAAGGACCTCTGGGTCGGTATCTTCCTCTTCCTGGGATGCGGCTCGTATCTGTTCTTGCTGCTCCTCTTAGGGTTCTCTTACGGCGGCCTGTAGGGGGCGATCTACTGACGCGCGGGGCGCTACATCGCCCGAGCTGTATGGATGTCGCACGGGGACGGCAACGTGCCGCATCAAGTCATCGATAGGCTCAGGTTCTACGGGGCTGCGCTCAAGGAGATCGGTGCCGATGCTGGGCAGGAAACAGGCCGCTGGGCCAACAAGAGGGTGGAGAATTCATGCCTGCCATTCCGACGACGGAAGCGGGCCATGCTGCGGATCCGGGGCATACGAAGTCTGCAGAAATTCGCATCCGTCCACGCTTCCGGCTCGAACCACTTCAACCAGGAACGCACCCTCTCCAGCAGACACCTCTCCAAGCCCAACCGCGCCGCTGCTCTGGCTGAGTGGCGCGGTCTTTGCGCGGGGGGCAAAGGGTAGTCATACCGTCCTTGTGCAGACTGGTTCGAATTGATCTGACGCCACCATCATCCTGAAGTGGCCTTGTCGATGCCGATAAGGGCGTCGATTGCGAATACCACACCGAAGGCAACATAGATCGTCACCGCCGAAAGCGCCGCAACCAGCGGATCGATGTTGTACTGGATGTAGTTGAAGAGCTTTACCGGAATCGGAACAAGTTCCGCCGTCGAGTTGAAGATGCTCACCTCGACGTTGATCCACGACATGATGAACGCGAAAAGACCGCCCGCGATGACGCCCGGCTTGATCTGAGGCAACGTTATGAGGAAGAACGTCTGGAACCGGTTTGCGCCTAGATCCTGCGCGGCCTCTTCGATGTTCATCGGCAGCCCCCCGAGTGAGGCAATCGTGGTGCGGATGACGTAGGGGATCATGATCACTACATGCCCGACCAGAAGCGCCGAGAACGTGCGCGCGAAGCCCAGAAGATGCGCATATTGCAGGACGGCGACACCGATGACGATCGCCGGCAGAAGCAGTGGTGATATGAAAAGCGCGCTCAGCACCGACTTGCCCCGGAATTCCTTCCGGGCAAGGATGAGCGCGGTCGAAACGCCGAGGATCACTGAAATAAGCGTCGCGAGCGCAGCAAGCTTGAGGCTGACCCACGCCGCGTCGACAAATCCCGAATTTCCGGCCAGGCGCGCATACCATTTGAGCGAGAGGCCTTTCGGCGGAAACGACAGGAAATCTGATGCCGTGAACGATACTGCGATCAGCACCGCCAAGGGAAAGACCAGATAGAGGATGACCAGCCAGCTATAAAGGCCAAGTCCGAAGCGGCCGACAACTCTATGCAGCATGCAAGCCTCGCAACTTTCGCGATTGCTGGAACCCGAACCGAGCGACTTGGTAGGTCCCAAGCAAGAGGAAGGCAGTGATCAGCAACGCCACGGCAAGCGTCGCCCCGAAACTGAAATTCAGCACCGTCGCGTATTGCTGGAAGACCAGCATCGACATGACGACCTCGCGGCCTCCACTCAGGATGCTCGGGGTGACATAGGCCGACACGCAGAGCGTGAAGACCATCAAGGCGCCCGAAATGACTCCCGGCAGGCTGAGGGGCAGCGTTACATTCAAAAAGGTGGTCAAAGGCCCGGCGCCAAGATCCCGGGCGGCGTCCTTCAGCCGGACATCGATGTTCTGCAGGATCGCCGCGACCGACAGGACCATGAACGGCAGCATGATGTAAGAGAGGCCGATCACGATTGACACCTTGTTGAAAAGCATCGGCAAAGGCTTGTCCACTAGGTTCAGCCAGAGCAGCATATCGTTCACGAAGCCGTTGCGGCCAAGAAGGATGATCCAGCTAAAGGCCCGCACCACATTGCTGGTGAAGAGCGGCGTCACGACGACGATGTAGAGCAGCCGTTTCAGCCAGCGATTGCGGATGCGGAACGCCATGAAATAGGCCAGAGGATAGCCGAGCAGCATGGTAATCACCGTTACCCAAAGCGCGATGGTGAGCGTCGTCCAGAGCGCCTTCAGGTAGTATGGGTCGGTGATCAAACGAACATAGTTCGCAAGGCTCCAGCCGCCGTCGGGATCATGCAGGCTCGATACCGCGACCGCTGTGAACGGTGCCGCGAAAAACGCCAGCATGAATGCGACAGGCGCCGCCAGGAGCAGGACAGTACCCCAGAGGCCGATCCTCATCTCCGTGTTACCTCCGGAATTCCGTTCATTGTGCGAGAACCCTGCATCGGTCGGCCGGCCAGCCGAACCGGACATCCCCGCCGGGCTCGATGAGCTCCGCGCCGGACTCTTTGGTGTCGATGGCGATTTCGTCGCCGCCGGGCAACTCCACATAGAGCCGCCAGCCCACGCCCCTGAAGATCTTCTGGCGCAGCTTGCCCTGGCCGGTCACCCACCCCGCAGGCAAGGTTTCCCCGGCCAAGCGGATGTTTTCGGGCCGGATCATGATTGCGCTATCTCGGCCGTGAGGCGCGGCCTGCATGTCGCCGGGCAGATCGAGGCCAGGGCAGCCAATGCCGCCGTTCCCGACCGTGATCGGCAGCAGGTTCGCCTCGCCAATGAAATCGGCGACGAAGCGGTTGGTCGGCGTGTCGTAGATTTCTTGTCCGGTGCCGATCTGCGCGATCCGCCCGTGATCCATGACCACGATACGGTCAGCGATGGTCAGCGCTTCCTCCTGATCGTGGGTGACGAGTATGAACGTCATGCCCAGCCGTTCGTGCAAGCGCTTCAACTCGATCTGCATCCGCTTGCGCAGCTTCAGATCGAGGGCCGCCAAAGGCTCGTCGAGAAGAAGGACCTCGGGCCGGTTCACGATGGCCCGTGCAAGTGCAACCCGCTGCTGTTGCCCCCCGGAAAGCTCTGCGGGCCATCGGGTTGCGAACGCCTCCATCCCGACCATCGCCAACGCCTCCTTCACGCGGCTCCGGATCTCCGCCCTCGGCAGGCGCTTGCGCTTGAGGCCGAAGGCGATGTTCTCGGCCACGTCCATGTGCGGAAACAGCGCGTAGTTCTGAAACACGGTGTTGACCGGGCGGTGATCGGGCGGAACGTTGTTCATCCGCTTGCCGCCGATCGACAGCTGTCCGGAGAACGGGTCGAGAAAACCGGCGATCATCCGCAGGAGAGTGGTCTTGCCGCAGCCCGAAGGGCCCAGAAGCGCAAGGAATTCGCCTCGGCGCACTGTCAGGGATATGTCCGCGAGCGCCGTGACCGTGCCAAATCTCCGGGAGATGTTGTCTAGCCGGATAAGGTCCTGCGACATGTTGTAGCCTCTTCGAAAGTGGGACCGGGAGCGTGCTGCGCCCCCGGTCCGGGGCGTCAATTGCCAGTGGCGATGCGGTTCCAAGTTTCGGTCAGCGTATCGCGGTGGGCGTTGATGGCGCTCCAGTCGGCTACCGCCAGGTCGTCTACCGAGCCTTCTGAGCCCCAAGGCATCCGTGCCGCGACCTCCGGCGGCAGGTCCACACCCTGCGTCGACGGGCCGACCTGCAGAGCCGCGGCGAGGCAGCCCGCCTGCGCGGGCTGAACCGCGAAGTCGACCAGTTTGTGTGCGGCCTCAACATGCTTTGTGCCATTGACGATATGGATGCGGATGTCGGAGGCCATCGCGCCCTCTTTCGGGATCGCATAGGCGATCGGCAGACCGCTGTCGGACATTGTGAACGCCTGGGTCGCATAATGCGCCCCGATCACGCCCTCGCCGGTCTGGAACCCGCTGTTCGCCACGCCCGAGGAGTCGAAGAACAGCGCGGGTTCCATTTGCGCCATCTTCTCGACCGCAGGCGTGAGATCCTCCAGCTTTCCGCCTGCAAGCGCGTTGAACGTGGCGAGCATGGGCACGCCGATTGAGTTGACGGCGCTCGGCAGGATCACACGCCCGGCGTATTCGGGGTTCCACAGATCCTCCCAAGAGGTGGGCGGGGTCGTGATCTCCTCGCTGTTGTAGACGATGCCCACGGCGAAATAGCCGTTGCCGACAGCATAGATGCCGCCGTCGTCGGTCTTGTATTTCGCCTGGTCGATGACGCCTTCAAGCCCCGGCGCAAGTGCGGGGTCGATCGGCGCCACTACGCCGCTGTCACGGGCAAGCTCCGATACTCCTCCATCCATCCAGGCAACGTCGGTCACGGGCGAGGCGGCCTCTGCCTGCAGCTTGGAAAGCGTAACGGTCGAGGCGCTCGGTTCGACTATGACCGAAATTCCGGTTTCCGCCTGGAAAGGCGTGAAAACGCAGGCGGCCAAGGCTTCGCCCCAGCTTCCGCCGTAGGCCGAGACGTTCAGGCTCTCTTCCGCCAGCGCCGTCCCCCCGGCGCCAACGATCGCCACTGACGTCATCAGTATCGCAGTTCTCTTCATAGTCTCTCTTCCCTTTTTTGGGCCGCAGCCCGTTGCCATTCCTTCCGGGCGACAGGTCCACCCCAGTCCGACCCACTCAAACCCTTTCAGTCAGTTCCGGCACCGCGGTGAACAGGTCCGCGACGAGGCCGTAGTCGGCGACCTGGAAGATCGGGGCTTCTTCGTCCTTGTTGATGGCGACGATGACCTTCGAATCCTTCATGCCGGCGAGGTGCTG
>NZ_JAVQHL010000006.1:0-45235 GCF_032670585.1 Ostreiculturibacter nitratireducens | reverse complement strand
CCGGCCCCAGAGGTCGTGCAGTGGCCGGCTCCGCCATCCGGACCCGCTTCGCCGGCCACCCCAACCGTAGCGCCCAGACCTGTCATGCACTAAGACTGAAACCGGACCACCCGATCGGGGCAGGCCAGGCAACTCCGGGCCGTGAGCGACGAAGAGCCTTGCTTGCCTCCCGCCCGTGTGCCGCGACGCGGAGATCGGCCGCCGTGAGCCCCTCTTGCCTGTCTTGAACTCACCGGCAAAGGTCGGCTTTGTGACGGAGCCGGAGATCCCCAGGGGAGCGGGGTTGTGGGGCCCTCATGTTCTTACTCGGACGCCGACTGGCGACGACCCGATAATGTAATTTCTCCTGCGTCGGCGCTTCGCAAAGGCACAACTTCGTGGAATTTGCCGCCTGCGGTGAATTCGGGAAGTGCTTCGCTTTCTCGCACCGCGACATCCTCCAGGCCGTTATCGCGAAACACTCGTTTCACCGACTCGATGACCTCCTGAAAGACAAGCTCCGCTGCCGCCACATCGGCCAGCTGTATTCGCACTTCGAAATCTCTCTCGCTGCTCTGGACCAGCTGGATACGCTGGGCATGGTCGTGCTCCAGATCGAAGACGAGCGGCGACAGCGTCACCTCGCCCACACGGACGAGCGTCGCCTGGCGCCCCTCCACCTGAAAACTTCTAAACGGCGACCCGCAGAGGCAGGCATCCTCGTAGAACCGAACACAGTCACCGAGATCGTATCGGATGAAAGGCTGAACCTCGTTGGCGAGCACCGTCAAGAGCACTGTCGCCGACAACGTGCCATCGGGAACGGGCTGCATCGCCTCATCGACCGCTTCGAGGATCACCCAGTCTTCGTTCACATGCTTCCGCCCGTGGCTGCACTCGAACGAAAGCACCAGGCACTCTGTGCACCCATAGGTATCGGCAATGCCGTATTTCAGCGAGGGGAAGGCCCGCCTGACCCGCTCGCGAAGATCGTCCGTGAGTGTCTCGCCACCGGTACTGAAGAGCGCGGGCTCGATCCGCAACCGTCCGGCCTCCTTTTCCCTGACGAGGATGGCCAGCATGCTGGGGTAGGTCACGATCCAGGCGACGTTCGCGATCGCATTCAGTCTGTCAACGAGCCGATCGATCGGCTGCTCGGCCTCGATGAAGGTCAGACCCAAACCCCGCGCCAGTCGCGGGTTCAGCCGTTGCACCAGCTTGTTGAACCCGTTTCCGGCGAAATGACCATTCCCGCCGGTGATCGTCACCCTCACGCCGAGCTTGCGGACGTCCCGGATGAGCCTCCAATGGTACCGTTCGAAGCGCGCCATCATAATTCCATAGGCATATTCTACGAATGATGAGGACAGGACGATGACTGCGGGTTCGCCCGATGTGCCGGAGGTCTGAAAGACCGCAACATCGTCGATCGGCACGCCAACGTTCCGGATGTCCCGGAGATGCTCGCGCGCCCTCGCGAGGGGTAGAGACCGAATTGTGAGCCAGTCGTCGAATTCCCTTATGAGATCGGGTTTGCGGGTCACCGGCAAGTCGCCGATTTCGATCTCGCTTGATGGTCGCAGATCCGCGTAGAGCCGGCGAAACAGGGGGGAGTCGCGCCGCACCTTTTCCACGAGACGCCGCAGATTGCGGAGTTGCCTGGCTTCAATGCGCTTGCGTCCGCCCCGGGCCGTCCACAGTCCGCCGACCAGATATCCCAACGCTCTAGGAAGGCTGAAACGCATATCCGCTGACGATCCTCTTTCTTTCTATCCGACGTCGAAGAACTCGTTGATTGGCAACTGCACCAAGGAGTGTCCGTCGTCAGAGTTTTTCGGAGATTGTGGGCTGTTCTGTAACGGAGGCTCTGGTTCGGTTTCGGTTTCAGGCTAGGCGGCAGCGGCTTGGTGCTGCAAGCGGCGTTTCCGGATTGTCTTTTTCTTGATCTCCTCTCGCATCTCGCGCAGCGGGGCGGGCGATCGCGGTGGTCAGGCGCAGCGCATACCCGGCGGGGGTCTGATAGCCCAATGCCGAATGGGGGCGATGGGTGTTGTAGTCGGTCACCCAGGCCGCGATCAGGTCGCGGGCATGGGCTAGGTAGCTAAACGTCTCGTTGAGGAGTTCATCCCGGAACTTGCCGTTGCAGCTGTCCACGAAACCGTTCTGCGTGGGTTTGCCGGGTGCGATGTAATGCCGTTCGACGCCTGTACGCTGGCACCAGGACAGGACTGCCATGGAGGTCAGTTCCGTACCGTTGTCCGAAGCCACCATGGCCGGGCGTCCTCGTCGAGCGATCACGGTGTCGAGTTCCCGGATGACGCGATGTCCGGACAGCGATGCATCCGCCACGAGCGCCAGACATTCTCGGCTGAAGTCATCGACCTCGGCCAGAACCCCGAACCGACGCCCATCGGTCAGCGCGTCGCTGACGAAGTCCAGGCTCCAGCGGATGTTGGGGGCATCCGGCAGCAGCATCGGCCCGCGTGCTCCAAGCGCACGCTTCCGGCCGCCTCTGCGGCGCACCTGAAGGTTCTCCTCGCGGTAGAGCCGCCTCGGCTTGTTGAGGTCTGTCACGATCCCCTGCGCTCAAGCATGATGTGGATGCGCCGGTAGCCGAAAAGACGCCGCTCTGCCGCTGTGGCCTTCATGGCGGTTCGCGCCTCGGCATCGTCCGGGCGGACACTGCCACAGCGCGCGCTCGACCGATCCAGAGCCGGGGTCTTGCACGCCCGGCGCTGTTTCACCCCGTGGATATCCACGACTTGCGCCACGGCCTGCCGCCTGACGCAGGGTGCTACCATTCTTTTGCCGCGACATCCTTCAGGATCGCGTTGTCCAGCATCGCCTCGGCCAAGAGCTTCTCCAGCTTGGCGTTCTTGTCCTCGAGCACCTTCAGACGTTTGGCCTCCGGCACCTCAAGCCCGCCATACCTGGACTTCCATTTTCGGAACGCCGCCGAGCTGACGCCGTGCCTTCGGCAGACATCAATCGTCGCCATCCCGGCTTCCTGCTCATTCAGGATGCCGATGATCTGCTCCGCGCTGAACCTTGATCGCTTCATTGTCCATCTCCTGGTTGGAGCGGACTCTGCCTCAAATTGGAGGAAGATACGGGGCTCAGGTCAGCGGCAATGCGCCAGAGAAGTGTTGCCGTTCATGTGTCTTGCGGCCCGACCCGAAACGGCTCTTCGAGAGCGTCTTTTTCCGCAATCGCCTGGTCGGTGATCCAATCGAGAAACCGCTCGACCCGCTCGTCCCGCTGAGGGCGTACCACAGCGTGCAGGCCTTCTTGCAGGACGATCGGTGCGTCCAGAACCTTGACCAGCAGCCGTTGACACAGGAAATCGGAAGCCGTCCCGATCCAGCCGAGCGCAACACCACGGCCACTCAATGCCGCCTGCATCATCAGGAGATGGTTGTCGAAAGTGGGACCGGGAAGCACCCCGTGAATCGGCACGCCGAAATGGGCGAACCACTGCTGCCAGTCGTACCAGGACTTTTCGACGGAAAGCGCGTGCAGCAAGACATGGTCGAGCAGGTCGGCCGGTTGCCGGACCGGCGCGTTCCGCTCCACGTAGTCCGGCGAGGCAACCGGGACGATGCGCTCGCTGAACAGCAGCCGGGACGTGCATCCCGGCCAGTCGCCGCGTCCGAAACGGATCGCGACATCAATGCCTTCGTCCAGCGAGGCCAGTCCCTGGTAGGTAGTGACCATGTTCACCTGGAGATCCGGATGCGCCGCATGAAAGCCCTTGAGCCGCGGCAAGAGCCAGTAGTTGCCATAGGCGAGGTTGCACGAAATGGTCAGGACATTCCTGACCTTCCGGCGCCGCAGCGTCTCGGCCTCGGCCGCGAGTTGCGTGAAACAGCTCGCCAGCGTGGCGACATAGGCCTTGCCTTCGGGCGTCAGGCTGATCGGCCGGCTCGTGCGGTCGATCAACTGCGTTCCGAGAAAGGTTTCGGCCGTGGTTATGGCATGGCTGATGGCCGACTGGCTCACGTTGAGCTCATCGGCTGCGCGCGTGAAGCTCGCATGGCGCGCGGCCGCCTCGAGCGCAAGCAGCGACTTCAGCGGCGGGATCCGCTTCCAGTAGCGCATCATGAATTCCCTTCATGATTCGATGAATCAATTCGCGATTCCATTCGGCGAATAACCAGCCAGAAATCAACCAAATCTCGCGAGATGCTGTAACCGCCTCGCCGCAGAACATGAGGGTATCGGGATGAACGTCGAATCTGACCAGGTGCAGGTGACGATCAGTGGGCACGTGATGGAGGTGGCGATGAACCGGCCGCCGGTCAACGCGATCGACCTGTCGCTGAGCCGCGCGATGTATGGTGCCTTCAAGGAGCTGAACGACAACCCCGATCTGAGGGTCGCCATTCTCTCCAGCGCCGGCAATGCCAAGAACATCTTTTCCGCGGGCTGGGACCTGAAGGCCTTTGCCGCCGGCGAAAGCGCGGATCCCGAGAAGGGTTTCGACCTCGGCCCGGGTGGCCTCGGCGGGCTGCCGGAGTTCTTCGGCCTCTACAAGCCGGTCGTCGTCGCGGTGGCCGGCGGCGCGATCGGTGGCGGCTTCGAGCTGGCCTTGGGCGGGGACGTGATCGTCTGTGCCGAGGACGCCTATTTCTGGCTCCCCGAAATGCAGCGCGGCTTCCTTCCGGACGGCGGTGCGATCCAGAAACTGCATCACCGCATCCCCTACAACGTGGCGATGGAGATGATCCTGACCGGGCGCAAGATGTATGCCGACGAGGCGAAGCACTGGGGCCTCGTGCGCGATGTCGTTCCCGTCGACCGACTGATGGATCATGCGCGCGAGGTCGCGGCAACGATCGCGCAGGGCGCGCCGCTCGTGGCAGGCGCGCTGAAGGAGTTCATGCGGAAATACGGACACGCGTCGGTCGAGGAAAGCCACGCCGCGGTGCGCCGAGCCTGGGTCGGGAAAAGTGACATGCCGCTCTATGAGCGGATGATCAAGTCGGACGACTTCACCGAAGGCTCCGTCGCCTTCGCCGAAAAACGCGATCCCAAGTTCAAGGGCTGAGACCATGACGCACAGGCTTTCCGCGATGTTCGAGGGCCGCTCCATGGCCGTGGTCGGCGCCTCCGCGCGGCCCGGCTCTTTCGGCGCCCGTTTGGCCCATGCCGTCCTGAGCGGCGGCTTCCAGGGGCAGATCGACTTCGTCAATCCGCGCGGCGGCGAGATCCTCGGTCGCCCGGCCTTCACGCATATCTCCGAACTCGACCAAGCGCCCGACATCGCCGTTCTGGGTATCGGCGGCCCAAATCTGGAGCGCGGCCTCACCGACGCGATAGACAAGGGCGCGCGTTCGGCGGTGATCTTCGATTCCTGCCACGGCGAAACCGCCGATGGCGCGCCAATCCTGCAGCGGCTGAAGGATATCGCGCGCGAGGCTGACCTGCCGGTCTGCGGCGGCTCCGGCATGGGGTTCATCAATACCCGCTCCGGCGCCGTTGCGAGCTTCTATCCCGCCGATCACCTTAAGCCCGGCGGCATTTCCCTGATCGCCCATTCCGGAAGCGTATTCACGGTGCTTGGCATGAACGATCCACGCTACCGGTTCGACCTGATGGCCTCGCCCGGTCAGGAAATCGGCGCGACGATCGACGAGTACATCACCTATGCCGCGAGCCGCGAGACGACACGGGCGATCGCCGTCTTCATGGAAACCGCGCGCAACCCGCAAGGATTGATCGAGAGCCTCAAGGCGGCGCGCGACCGTGGCGTGCCGGTTGTGATCTGCAAGGTCGGGCGCACCGAGGAAAGCGCCTGCCTCGCGCGGTCGCATACCGGCGCGCTCGCAGGGTCGAACGCGGCTTACGCGGCGGTTTTCGAGGAGTGCGGAGCGATCGCGGTCTCATCCGTGGACGAGTTGATGAACACGGCGCTGCTGTGCTCGACCGGGCGGATCCCGGGGCCCGGCGGCGCCGGGCTTGTCACCGACAGCGGTGGATTGCGGGAAATGCAGGTCGATCTGGCGACTGAGACCGGCACACCGCTCGCGCAACTCAGCGCTGCCACTCGGGCTGCCTTGCGCACCGCCCTTCCGCCGGAGCTTGATCCCTCCAACCCGCTCGATTGCGCAGCCGACCTCACCGACGAATTCCCCAAGGTCTTCGAGCGCGGCCTGAAGATCCTGGCCGCCGCCCCAGAGGTTTCCATGCTGGGGCTCGAGGCCGACATGCGCGACGACTACGTCTACGAAGATGGGGTCCTGGCGCAGGCCATGACGCTCGCATCTCTGACGGACAAGCCCTGCTTCTTCTATTCCAGCTTCGGCCAGACCCATAACCGTGCGCTCGGCGAAGCGTTGGTGGACCTTGGGGTGCCCTGCCTGAATGGTGCCGAAACCATGATGGCGGCGGTGCGCAACTTTCAGAGCTGGTCTGACAACCGACGCAGCCAAGTACGGGACATCCCCATCGAACCCGACGCCGATACCGTCACGAAATGGGGCGCGCGGCTTCAGGCTCCAATGGACGAACACGCCGCCCTTGCGCTTCTGGCTGACTTCGGCGTGCCTGCGGCGCAAGGCGTGATCTGCACCTCTGCCGACGCGCTGGGGGAGGCGGCTGGCACGCTGGGCTTCCCGCTGGTGCTGAAGACCGCCGAGCCTGGCATCGACCACAAGAGCGACCTCGGCGGCGTGATCCTGGACCTGAACGGCCACGACGCGCTTCAAGCCGCTTATGCCGATCTTTCCAGCCGCCTCGGGCCGCGCGTGATCGTGCAGAAGATGGTGGACAGGGGCGTGGAACTGGCCTTCGGCTGCGTGATGGATCCGGACTTCGGCCCGCTCGTGATGGTTTCCGCCGGCGGCACGCTGGTCGAACTGTTCGACGAACGTCAGTTCGCCCGTGCGCCCTTCGGACCGGACAGGGCCGAGGCGCTGATCCGAAGGCTGAAGGTCGCTCGGCTGATCGACGGAGTGCGCGGCGATGCGCCGCGCGACATGCGGGCAGCAGCAAGGGCGCTCAGCGCCTTCTCGGCGGCCTGCGCGGGGCTTGCCGGCCATGTGGCCGAGATCGACGTCAATCCCGTTGTCGTCACCCAAACCGGCGCCGTTGCCGTGGATGCGTTGGTGGTGCCCGTCCCGAATGTGCAGCAGGACGCCGCTTGACATGAAGGTCGCGATCATCGGCGGCGGCGTCATTGGCAGCGGATGGGCCGCGCGCTTCCTGCTCAACGGACATGACGTCGCCGTGTATGACCCGGCACCGGATGGCGCCGCGCGCAGGCTCGAAGAGGTTCTGCGTAACGCACGCGCGAGCCTACCGGCGCTCTACGACCGACCCTTGCCACGCGAGGGCCGGCTTCACATTGCGGCATCGGTTGGCGAGGCCGTCGCGGGCGCCAATTGGGCGCAGGAAAGCGCGCCCGAGCGGCTGGAGATAAAGCGGGCGCTCTACGCCGAAATCGAACCGCATCTGGCGGACGGCGCCGTTCTGGCCTCGTCAACCTCGGGATACAAGCCGAGCCAATTGCAGGCACTCTGCGAGCGCCCCGAACGGCTGATCGTCGCCCATCCCTTCAACCCGGTCTACCTTGTGCCGCTGGTCGAAATCGTCGGCTCGGACCAAACCCCGCAAGAGCTGAAAGCGCGGGCGGCCAAGATCATGCGCGGGATCGGAATGCATCCACTGGTGATGCGGAGCGAGGTCGAAGGCTTCATCGGCAACCGTCTGCAGGAAGCGGTCTGGCGCGAAACCCTGTGGATGATCCGGGACGGAATCGCCACGACGCAGGAGATCGACGAGGCGATCCTCTACGGATTCGGCCTTCGCTGGGCGCAGATGGGGCAATTCGAGACATATCGTTTGGCGGGCGGCGCGGCGGGGATGCGGCATTTCCTGGCGCAGTTCGGCCCGTCCCTGGCCCAGCCTCTGACGCATCTGACGGACGTTCCGGATCTCGACGCGGCGCTGGTGGATCGCATTGCCGCGCAGTCCGATGCCCAATCCGGCCATCTGACCATTCCCGAAATGGAGCGGGCCCGCGATGCCAATCTCGTGGCGCTCATCCGGGCGCTCAAACAGCGCAATGTCGGCGCGGGCCGCCCGATCCGCGAGCAAGAGGCGGAGCTTTCGATTCCGCAGGGCGGCGACCTGCGCGTCACCGCCAGGCGGGTGATCCCACCCAGCTGGATCGACGCCAATGGCCATATGAACGAGGCACATTACGTCGAAGTGGCTTCGAATGCGGCGGATGCGCTGACCGAAAGCTGCGGCGTGACGGCCGAATACATCGCAGGCGGCAACAGCCACTTCACCGCGGAAACGCATGTGCGCTATCTGGCGGAACTGCACGCCGGCGACGAGATCGTCGTTCGGACCCAGGTGCTTCGCGGCACGGGCAAGAAGACGCACCTCTTTCACCGCTTCGAGGGACCGGCAGGTGCGTTGGCGGCAACGGTCGAGATGATGATCCTCCATGTCGACCTGACCACCCGCAAGGTTTGCGAGCCACTCCCGCATGTCGCGGCGGCCCTGGAGAGGCTGGAGCATGCCCATGCCCACCTGCCGCGCCCTGACGGGGCCGGGCGCGCGATCGGCGAACAGACAAAAGGATAGCGAAATGAACGAAGTCAGCTTGTTCCGTGCCGCCGACATGACCTTTGAACCCTATGGCGGCCCGCCCGGCGTGGCACGGATTGCCCGCCTTGTCGGAACGGAGACCAGCACCAGTATGGGCGCAGGGGTGGCCACCTTCGACGCGTGCTCGATCGAATGGACAATCCTCTATGACGAGCTGATCGTCGTGCTTGAGGGTGCGTTCCGTCTGGTGATCGGTGGTCGCACGTACGATATGGGGCCCGGCGACGTGATCTGGCTGCCCAAGAATACCCCGCTGCGCTACGAGGGCGACGGCGCGAAAGTGTTCTACGCGCTCTATCCCGTGAACTGGAACGCCGGCTGAACAACGCCCCGCCCCTTCGGAGGTCCCATGACCGCGCAACCCGCCTTTCCCAACCTGTTCCAGCCGCTGTCGATCGGCGGGGTCACGGTGAGGAACCGCATCGTTTCGACCGGTCACGACACGACCATGCCGACCGATGGCACCGTCAACGACCGGCTGGTGGCCTATCACCGCGCGCGCGCTGCAGGAGGTGTCGGGCTGATCGTGTGTCAGGTGACGGGCGTTCATGAAAGCGCGCGCTATACCAACCACGTCCTGATGGGGGCGGATGAAGGCTGCATCGAAGGCTTCGCTAAACTGGCCGATGCGGTCCATGCGGAAGGGGCGACGCTGTTTGTCCAGCTGTTCCATCCGGGGCGCGAAATGACCGAAAGCCTGGACGGCACCGCGCCAGTCGCCTGGGCGCCGTCGGTTTCGCCCAGCGAACGCTTCCACGTCATTCCGCGTGCCCTGACTTTGGGTGTGATCCGCGAGATCGTCGCGGGTTATGGTGCCACCGCCGCACGCCTGCAGCGCGCCGGGGTCGACGGGGTCGAAATCGTGGCCAGCCACGGATACCTTCCGGCGCAGTTCCTCAACCCCGCCGTCAACCGGCGCGAGGATGACTATGGCGGCAGCGACGAGAACCGGCGGCGCTTTCTGCAGGAGGCCATCGAGGCGGCACGCGCCGCCACTTCACCCGAATTCGTCGTCGGTTTGCGCATTTCCGGCGACGAGATGCATGAAGGCGGACTGACTCCAGACATCTCGCTGGATGCCATCAGATCCCTGGCCGACAAGATCGACTATGTTTCGGTCGTGGCCGGATCGTCCGCGTCCCTCGGCGGCGCGGTTCATATCGTTCCGCCGATGTACTTGGAACCTGGCTATGTCGCACCGTTCGCCGCGCGGGTGAAAAAGGCGGTGGCAGTCCCCGTCATCGTGACCGGACGGATCAACCAGCCCCAGGAAGCCGAGCGGATCGTGGCCTCGGGGGCTGCAGACATGTGCGGCATGACGCGCGCGCTGATCTGTGATCCGCAGATGCCCGCCAAGGCGCAGGCCGGAAGGTTCGACGACATTCGCGCGTGCATCGGCTGCAACCAGGCCTGCATCGGACACTTCCACAAGGGGCACGCGATCTCCTGCATCCAGCATCCGGAATCAGGGCGTGAACTGAGCTTTGGCACGCTTCGCCCGGCCTCCACGCGCCGAAAGGTCATGGTCATCGGCGGAGGTCCCGGTGGAATGAAGACTGCGGCTGTGGCGGCTTTGCGCGGCCACGAAGTGACGCTTCATGAGGCCGAAGCGCAGCTTGGCGGCCAGGCGCGGCTGGCCCAGCTCTTGCCACGCCGCGGCGAATTCGGCGGCATCATCACCAATCTGCAGAACGAACTTGAGCAGTCCGGAGCGCAGGTCCTCACCCGGAGTCGTGTCGACCGGGAACTGATCGAGAAAGCTTCACCCGAAGTTGTGATCCTCGCCACCGGCGCCACGCCGCTTTGGCCCTCGCAGTTCCACTACGACGGCAAGGGCCAGGTTGTTGATGCCTGGCAAGTCCTGCAGGGTGGCGTCAATACCGGCGGTTCCGTCGTGGTTGCGGACTGGAAGGGTGACTGGATCGGCATGGGCATTGCTGAACTCCTCGCCGAGAGGGGGTGCCACGTACGCCTGGCGGTCAACGGTCTCTTTGCCGGTGAACTGCTGCAATCGTACGTGCGCGACGCCAACGCCGCGCGTCTGCACGCGCTTGGCGTCGAGATCATTCCGTATGCCCGGCTATTCGGCCGCGACGAGGACAATGTGTATCTGCAGCATACGGCCAGTGGCGAGGCGATGATCATTGAGGACGTCGCCACGCTGGTCCTGGCTCAGGGACACTCCCCGGATACTGCACTTCAGGATGGGCTGGGCGATTTCGAAGGCCAGTTGATTGCCATCGGCGATTGTCAGATGCCGCGCAGTTGCGAGGAGGCCGTTCTGGAAGGCTTGCGGGCGGCCTGGTCGATCTGAACCAGCAAGAAAGGCGCAGAATTTCTTTCGAGTTTCTTTTGCTGCACATGAGTAACTGGCGACGGCCGCCTCTGCATTGTGGCGGCTGCACTCGTCACGGCGCCACATCGGGCAATGCATCAGCTTCTCAGAATGGCCCGGAACGGCTTCTGCAAGCCCACATGGCGCGTAGAGTTTGCCTGAATTCGGCTATTCGAGCGTTCCGCGGCGAAAGACGGTTTCCCGCCCCGCGCCTCCAAAGGTCGACGTTGGGAAGGCGTCGACAACTGCCGTTGGAATGGCTGCGGTGAACGTTGACTTCGTCCCGCTGAGCCGACCTCCACTGATCAGAAATGCTGCGCGACGCGCAGATGGCCGCTCTGGCGACGCCGCGCCGCGGCGCTGGATCGGATCCTGAACGGCAGAATTGGGCCGTCCTTGGCGTTTTCGGGGTGCCGGAGCGCCGCGGATTGAAGGCAGCCAGCGGCAGCCACGGCAGAGTATCAGCCCATGAGCGGCTCCAGCGCCTTTTGCAGGGCGGCGTCCTGGGCAGCCGTCAGCCTGTGGAGGGGGCGGCGCACGTTGCCGGTGCCAAATCCGCGCAATTGGGCAGCCCGCAGGACGGCAGGCACATATGGGTTGCGCCAGATGAACAGGAGCGACGGGAGCATCTTTTGCCACAGGACCAGCGCCGCTTCGAATTCACGAGCGGTGATCAGGCTGAAAAGTTCCGCGGCTTCGCGCGGCATGTAGTTGGCCGCGCCCCAAATGACGCCCTTTGTCCCTGCCATCAGGGCCGCGAACGTGGTGGTGTCGCAGCCGTTCAGCACGTCGATGCCGGTCTGGAGGTATTCCTGGTGGGTGGTGAAATCACCCGCGCTGTCCTTGATCCAGCGATAGTTCCTGAGCCCCTTCAGCCTTTCGAGCAAGGGGACCGAGACCGCGATCCCGGTCGCCTGAGGGATATTGTAGCCGACGATGTCGATCCCAACCGCCGCGTCGAGTTCGCGGTAGAAGTCGTAAAGACCGTCATCATCCGCGGGCCCTTCCAGATAGGGCGGCAGGATCATCAGCGCATCGGCCCCGGCCCTCTCGGCATGTTGCGACCGGCGGATCACCTCGTCCATGTTCAAGGCCGAAGTCTGGCAGATCACGTTGACCCGGCCGGCCACCTGGCGGATGCCGGTCTCGTAGAGGCGGGTGCATTCGGCCTCTGTCAGGTAGGGATGCTGGCCGGTTCCTGCACCTAAGACCAGCCCCTGCACGCCGGCGGCGATATAGTCCTCGATCAGCTTTTCATAGGTGGCGAAGTCGATTGCCCCTTCGCCGTCGAAGGGGGTCTGCATGGCTAGGTTGACGCCCTTGAGATCGGCCATTTCGGTTCCTTTCAGACTTCGTGCCCGGCGCGTCTGAAGCGCCAGCCGGTGACGAGGCGCACGCCGCTGGAGGTGATGATTTCGGGATAGGCGCGCGACGGCGGGGTGCGGCGCTTGAGGAGGTCGATGACGGGCGAGGACCGGCCAAGCGCCAGTTCCGCCACAGCCTTGCCGAAAGCGGTCCCGCGCGAGACGCCGGTGCCGTTGCAGAACGCCGCGCCATAGACGTTAGCGGCGAGTTCGCCAAAGACCATCCCGCCGTTCTGCGCCAGCGTCAGCAGACCGCCCCAGCTGATCTCGAAGCCCATCGGGGCAAGCTCCGGCCAGCGGCGCTGGAACGCGATCTTCTGCTGTTCGCGCGCACGCTCGACGTCAAGCCGCGTCGTCTTGAAGTTCGGGGCGTAGGAATAGACATTCCGCAGGAACAGGCGGTTGTCGGCTGTGCGCCGCACGGTGGTGCCAAAGCTGTTGGCCGGGATCAGGCCATAGGCCGCCTGACTTCCCGCCCGGGCCAGCTCGCTTTCGGTCAAGGGCCGGGTCATACTGGCGAAGGTATAAACCGGAATGGCGGTCTGGCCGTAGAAGCCGAAGCGCGTGAGGTAGCCCGCGGCACAGATGATGACCTGCTTCGCGCGGATCACGCCCGAAGGGGTTTCGAACACATGCTCCCGGTCTCCGAAACTTGCGGTGCTGATCACGGTGTTCTCGTGGACCGTCACGTTCTTCGGCAGGATACGGGTCAGGTTCTTCAGATACTTGGCCGGCTGGATCAGGATCGTTCCGGGGTGGTGCAGCGCCTTGATATAGTGCTTGCTGCCGGTCATGGCCTGCATCTCGTCACGCTCGACCCAACGATATTTCTGGCCCATTACGTCCAGCGCCCTGGAAAAACTGACCAGATCCACCACGCCGTGATCCGTGGCCGCGCTGTGATACTTGCCCTGCGGATCCCAGTCGCAATCGACACCCAGTTCCTCGACCGCCGACCGCAGGTAGGCGTTGCCATCGAGGTTGGTCAGCAGTTCATCCCTGTTCCCCTGGATGTCCTCCACGAAATCATGCTTGCGCGGATTGTGCGCCAGATCGATGGCAAAGCCCATGCACCGGCCGGACGCGTTGTTCCCGATGCGCCCGGCATCGACCAGCACGACGGAACGGTCGGGGGAAAGTTCGGCGTAGCGCCGAGCGGCATGCAGACCCATCCAACCTGCCCCGATTACGAGGCACTCGCACCGCGTTTCACCCCGATGCGGCACCAGCGGCAGGTCTGGCCCCGAGGTGACGTACCAGCCTGAGTCTGTCGGCTCTTGCACCGGAGGGTCGATCATGATGCGCGCCTGGGGCGCACCGCGCAAGGATTGAGCCATCGTCGCTTTTGCCATCCATCGACTGCCGCAGGGCTCACCCCCCGGAACATCGTACCCGACAGAGACAACCACAACGTGGGGCATCGCTGTAGACGGGAAAGAATACCGCTGACATAAATCATGGTTATGTCAAAGCTGCGATCGCTGATCCCCTCTCCGCACTCACTCTTCGTCTTCGAGGCGGCTGCGCGGCATCTGAATTTCAAGAATGCGGCGGTGGAACTGAACGTGACGCAACCCAGCGTGTCGCAATCGATCAAGGCACTGGAACGTCATTGCGGGGCGCAGCTGTTCATCCGTGAAAACCGCGGCGTGCAGCTGACCGAGGCTGGCCGGCTGCTTTACGACGGCGTGCGCTTCGGCTTCCGGCGCATGGAAGACAGCCTCAGGACGTTGGCCTCGGCAGGCACCCGCTATCTGACCTTTGCCGCTTCGACCTCCGTCGCGGCACATTGGCTGATGCCGCAGCTATACCAGTTGCAGCAAGACCACCCGAGCCTGAAGATCAAGGTCGTCACAACCGACCGCGACATCGAACCCGATTCCGAGATCGACATGACGATCTGGATCCGCGACCGGGGTTTTCAGCGCCCGAACAGCTGGTATCTGTGCGACGAGGTCGTCTTTCCGGTCTGCTCTCCGACCTATCTGGCCGACAAACCGCCGATCGACACCGTGTTCGATCTGACGGGGCATCGGCAGCTACACGCATTCGACCGCTTCCGCAAACGCATGAACTGGGCCGAATGGCTTGCCCGCGTCGGCGTTCAAACGGAAGAAACCCAGCCGGACATGATGTTCAATGACTACCAGCTGACGCTTCAGGCCGCGCTTGCCGGAGAGGGCCTCGCCCTTGGCTGGAGCCTGTCCTCGGCGCTGCTGGTGCAGAACGGCCTGCTCGTGCGCCCGCTGCCGGTCGAGATCAGGACCGGAAGCGCCTTTTTCCTGATCGCCGCACCCGGAGCGGCGCTGACCGAGGAACTGGGAACTCTGGTCGCGTGGTTCATGTTGCGGACGGCGGCCCTGCGCGAAGGGCAAGGGCGTTAGTCCGCACAGTCGTCATTGACGACACAAGAAGCCTGCGCAACGCGCAAACGGCGGGTTCGGGAACGCTGCACTGCAACTCCACGCCTTATGCGAATGACCGGTGAGGGCCGAACTCGACGCCGACGCCAAACAGAGAGAAGCGCCATTCGCGGCTCCTTCGGCAGGCAAGAAACCTGGACGTTCGGCTGGGTTCCACAATTCCGCCCGTCACGCGGACGGTCGTCAACTGTCGTAGTCACTCACGTATTAGGCCACGCTCAAAGGTGACTCTCACGGGTGCTCAAGCTCGGGTGCGTCGATACCAGCCATGCGCAATCTGACTTCGCCGATCTGTATCGTATCGCCGTCGATTACATAACACTTTCCCGTCAGGGTGGAGGCTGCTGCCGGTGCAGGGACGGGGGAGGGTTCGATAGACGGGCGCGCGGTGTTTGCCTGGGCGGGCTAACCGGCGTGCGGGAGATCGGTAAGAGATACGTTGTGGGCTGTTGGTTGCGCCGTGGAAAGCCGCTCATGAACAATGCGCCAAATATGAGCCCAGGCAAAAGCCCCCCAAGCTTCATCGTGGATCTTCCGGCACTCTAGGCACGGGTCGCCTCAAACGGAAGATCGGTGATAAATCTTTTGTCTGTAGCAAGTTACCCGTTCCCAAAGGCTTCCCAAATCCGTTGCCCGCCGTTGTCCGGTGCCAAGCCAGAAAGGGTTGATTGGCGGTCAAGATGGATGGCCTGCCCCGATCGAGTTGTTCGGTTTCGATCTTTGTGCATGACAGGTCTTGGCGCTACGGTAGGCGTGGCCGGAAAAGCGGCCCGGTATGGCCATAACTGCATCACCCTCAACGCCCCAGCACCTCGGAAAGCAGGGGATTGGGGAAACGCCGCTGTAGCGTGACTGCGACGAACGTCTCGCTTATGCCGTTCAGCGTCGCGGCCTCGACAAGCAGGCCGGCGGCGAGTTCGTCGCGCACCACGATTGGCGGAATGATGGCAAGACCCGCGTCCGCCCGAGCCAGCAGTCGGATCATCGCCATGTCATCGACCTCTGCGGCGACGATCGGGGTCATGCCAAGCCGCGCAGCAAGCGCATCGAAGGCCGCGCGAAGGGCGGTTTCGCGCGTGGGAAGGATCAGGGGTTCAGTTGAGAGCAGTTCCGAGAGAGGCCGTGCCGACACTCCCACACGGGCGGGTGTTCCGATCAGGCCCACGGGCTGTTCGTCGATCCGGTGGATCAGCCAGGGGCTGGCCGCGTCCCGAGCGGGTGCAAGGTTCGTCAGAACAACGTCCAGCGCAAGCCCTTCCAGCCCGCGCAACAGTTCGTCCTGAGAGCCCGAGCGAAGGATGACCTCGACATCCTCGCGCCCCAGCAGCGGGCGCAGGAACTGCATCTGGAAGTTCCGAGACAGCGTGCCAAGGGCGCCCACCCGCAGCGCACGCCGCGTGCGACCGGTCTCTCGGAGCGTCGCGGTCAGGTCCTCGGCTGTGCGGAAGATCGTTTCGGCATGGTCGAGCGCAATCCGCCCTGCCTCGGTAAGCACGAGACCGCGTCCCCGCCGCTCGAACAGGTCATGGCCCAGCGATGCTTCGAGCGTGCGTAACTGCGTCGACAGCGCCGATTGCGACAGGTTCAGCCGCCGCGCGGCCCCGGTCAGCGTGCCGTCGCTGGCCACGGCCCGGAACAGACGAAGGTGGTGCAGGTTCAACTGGGACATTGTTCTATCGGGGTGAACGATTACGCATAATATATGTAATTTTTTGGATGCTTTTCAATCGATAGATCACGGGCAATCGTCCCAGACCCGGTGCCAGCCATGTCAACCCTTCCGCTGAGCCTTTTCGTCCCTTTCATCCTCCTCGCAGCTTCTGCCCTGTTCCTGAGGCGTCCCGGGAGACGCCCGGGCCGCCTGCCCGCATTTGCCGAGGCGGCGGCGCTGGCCGGCATGAGCCTTGCCCTGGCGGGGCTGGTGCAGTTCCTGTTCGTCGGGTCGCAGGGGCCCGTGGCGGTCGGGCTGCTGTCCTTTCGGCTTGATGCCATCAGCCTGACGCTCGCACTTCTGGTGTCCTTCGTCGGCTGGGTCGTCGTGCGCTATGCGCGGCGCTATCTTGACGGCGAGGGGCGCGAAGGCGCTTTCCACGGGCTTGCATTGGCCGCCGTCGCGGCGGTTCTGGTGCTGGTGCAGGCGGGTAGCCTGCCGGTTCTGGTCGCGGGCTTTGTCGCGACGGGCCTCCTCTTGCGGCAGCTTCTTCTGTTTTACCCCGATCGGGCCGAGGCGCGGCGCGCGGCGACGAAATTCACCCGCGTCTGGGGCGCGGGCGATGTGGCGCTTGTGCTTGCAGGGGCACTCCTGTGGCAGGCCTACGGCTCGCTCGACATCGCCATGCTGAACGCGGCTTCGGCGCAGGCATTTCCGGCCGCGGCGCAAGGGGCGGTGGTCCTCGTGGTGCTGGCGGCGGCGCTCAAGACCGCGGCCTTCCCGCTGCACGGCTGGCTGACCGAGGTGATGGAGGCGCCGACGCCGGTTTCGGCTCTGCTGCACGCAGGCATCATCAACTCGGGCGGCGTGCTTCTGATCACGCTTTCGGGCCTTGTTCAGCAAAGCCCCGGGGCGATGGCCGCGCTGGTGATGCTGGGCGGGCTGACGGCGCTGTTCGGCGGCGTGGTAATGCTGACGCAAAGCGCGGTCAAGACGGCGCTCGCCTGGTCCACGGTCGCACAGATGGGGTTCATGCTGCTGCAGTGCGGGCTGGGCCTTTGGGCGCTGGCGCTGCTGCATATCGCAGCGCATTCGCTTTACAAGGCGCATGCCTTCCTCGCCTCGGGCAACGCGGTCCGGGCGGTCAACGCCATTCGCAAGCCCGGGCCGGTCGCCGTGCCGGGGCTGGGGGCCGTGGCGCGGTCCTTTGCGCTTGCGCTTGCGCTCTACACTTCGGTCGCCATGGCCTTCACCCTGGCTGTGGGAGAGAAGTCGCCGCAGGCGCTGGCGCTTGGCGCGATGCTGATCTTCGGTGTGTCCTATCTGATTGCCCAGGGGCTGGCCGATGCGGCGCCGGGCGCGCTGACCCGGCGTACCGTGCGGGCCTCGCTCGCTGCGGCGCTCGCCCACTTCGGCTTCCAGGTCGTCGCAAACGCCGTCTGGGGGCCTTCGCTGCCCGCCGCCCCGGTCCCCGGACCCTTGGAATGGGCGCTGATCGTGCTTGCTGTCCTGTCCTTTGGAGTGGTGGCGGTAGCGCAGGCCCTTTTCCCGCTTTGGGCGCACCATCCCTCGACCGCCGGCCTGAGGGTGCATCTGGCCAATGGCCTTTACCTGAACGCGATGTTCGACCGGATGACCGGCGGTTTCCGCGCCTCGACCAGAACCTGATCCCGATAGGAGACGACGCCCATGTTTCTGAAACACACGCAGATCGCGCCGGCCCGGGTGACGGGGCTCCTGCACGCCGCCGAAGCCGCATCGCGCGCGATCCCGCCAGCCTTCCCGCTGGATGCGACCGTGGCGGTGAACCCCTTCCTCGGTCACACGGGCGAGGATCTTGCCCACGCGGCGGCGCGCCTTTGCCGGGTGGCTGGCGTGCGTCTGACGCGGCCGCGGGCCGAGATCGCCACCAGGGTCGCGGCGGGCGAGATCACAGACGACGACCTCGCCGCTGCCCTGATCGCCTCGTCCTCGCCGCTCAAACCCATTGACCTTGCGATGCTGAAGGCAAGGCTTCACGCCGAAAGCCCGTCGCCCGCGGCGCTGCCGACCGTCGCCGCGCTGGTGGCATCAGCGACCGGCACCGACTGGGCCGCCGTCATCGCGCGCAGTTTCGGCCTGTGGGCCGCGGGGCATTTCGACCGCGGGCAGGCGCTTTGGACGCCGCGGCCGGGGCACGGCGCTTTCGCCGCCTGGCGGGAATGGGCGACCCATGACCTGACGCCGGAGATCGCGGGGCTCGGGGGCTTCTGCGCCCATGTGGCCGAGGCGCCCGACACCGCCGACCGCGCCGTGCTGCGGGCGGCCGAACGGCTGGGGCTGAGCGCAGAGGCGGCCGAGACCGCCTTTCACCGGCTGCTGGTCGACCTGGGTGGCTGGCCGCAGCACGCGCGCTGGCTTCTTTGGCGGGCCGAGCTTGCAGGCGGCAGCGACACGACGCTGACCGACCTGCTGGCGATCCGCCTGATCTGGGAGGAGGCGCTCTTGGCGCATTGCCCGCAGGTAACCGGGGAATGGCAGGCGACCATCGCCGCCCATGCGGCCCCGGTCAGCCCCACGCCCGACCAGGTGATCGACGCCATTCTGCAGGATGCTGCAGAACGCGCCCATCAGCGCCGGTTGGCCGCCGCCCTTACAGGGTCTGCGCCGCGCGCCGACCGGCCCGATCTTCAGGCAGCCTTTTGCATCGACGTACGGTCCGAGGTGATGCGCCGCGCGCTTGAGGCGCAGGATGGGGGGATCGATACCTTTGGCTTCGCCGGGTTCTTCGGCCTGCCGGTGGCCCACCGCCCGCAAGGCAGCGACGAGATGCAGGCGCATCTGCCTGCGCTGCTGAACCCCGCGCTGGTCTCGACCAGCCATACGGACGCGGCGTCCGAGGCATCCACCCGCATCGCCGCCCGCGCCACCCGGGCCTGGGGGCGGTTCCGGCAGGCCGCCGTTTCGTCCTTTGCCTTTGTCGAGGCGGCGGGGCCTGCCTATGGCGTGAAGCTTGTGCGCGACGCACTCGCGCTTGGTCCGCGAGGGCTGAAACCCGCGCCGCCGCCACAGATCGAAGGGGGGCTGACCGCCGACCAGAAGGCACAGACCGCCGCGGCCGTTCTTCGCGCGATGAGCATGACAGCCGGTCACGCGCGGCTGGTGCTGCTGGTCGGCCACGGTGCCCAAGTCACCAACAATCCGCACGAAAGCGCCTATCATTGTGGGGCCTGCAGCGGGCAGACGGGCGAAGTGTCATCCCGGCTGCTTGCATCGCTGTTGAACGACCCAGAGACGCGTGCGGGCCTGCCTGCGCAGGGCATCCATCTGCCCGAGGACACGCTGTTCGTCGCGGGCCTCCATGACACGGTCACTGATGAGGTCACCCTTTATCCCGACTCGGCGGCGTCGGGCCATGCCACCGACCTTGACCGAGCGAAGGATTGGCTTGCCGCTGCGGGCAGTATCGCGCGGGCCGAACGGGCCCGGCGCCTGCCCGGCGCGACCGGCGACAGCCTGTTCCGCCGCGCGGTCGACTGGGCAGAGGTGCGCCCCGAATGGGGCCTCGCGGGCTGTGCCGCCTTCATCGCCGCCCCACGCACCGCCACGGCGGGCCGCGACCTGAAGGGCCGCGCCTTCCTCCACAGCTACGACTGGACGGCGGACAAGGGCTTTGCCACGCTGGAACTGATCCTGACCGCGCCGGTCGTCGTGGCCAGCTGGATCAGCCTGCAATACTACGGCTCGACCGTCGCCCCGCGCGTCTTCGGCGGCGGCAACAAGCTGATCCACAACGTCGTGGGCGGGATTGGCGTGGTCGAGGGGAACGGTGGCCTTCTGCGCCCCGGTCTGCCTTGGCAGACCGTCCATGATGGCGTCGCGCCGGCGCATGATCCACTGCGCCTCTCGGTGATGGTTGAGGCGCCTGCCGAAGCGATTGCCGGGGTGCTTCGCAAGCACGATACGGTGCGCGAGTTGTTCGACCACGGCTGGCTGCACCTTTTCGCACTGCGGGACGGGCGCGTCACGGCCCGCTACCGCCCTGGCCTGATCTGGGAAGGGGGCGGCGAAGCAACCGATCTTGCGGCATGACCCTGCTCGTAAGGGTCGTGTCTGGCGCGATGCAAGGCAAGGCGGCGGCGATCGCTTCCGCCCCTTGCCCGGCTTGGCATCGCGCCGACGGCGCGCGAGGCGATTGACGCGGACCGTTTCGGCACGTTCGCGAGCGGCCACCGCCGATGGGCCTGTCCTGATCCAGACCGATACGCGGCCAAATGAACCCCGCCGCGCAGCGGCAGCATCGCCCCGAGTTGACGTGAAACTCCGGGGGGTTGCCGTTTGTGTTGGGGTAATCGAAGACCTTCCCGGTCATGCCGCAGCGGGTATCCACCGCTTCGGAGCGTGTCGTCCCGATCGAACGACCGGGACAGCGCCTTCACCTTCTGACGGTAGATGCCGAAGAGATCCGGATGCACCGCGACCGGTTCAGGCGGCAGCTTGCCGGCGACTGGACAAAACTGTCTAGACGTCCCGACGGCCAATATGTAGCTTTTGACGAAAATCCGTTGCGGGAGGTGTGGACGTGAAATCTCATTACCGTGTCGTGGTGATCGGCGGTGGCGTGGTCGGCTGCTCGGTTCTCTATCATCTGGCCAAGTTCGGCTGGTCGGACGTCTGCCTGATCGAGCGGTCGGTCCTGACTGCGGGTTCGAGCTGGCACGCCGCAGGCGGTTTTCACGCGCTGAACGCCGATCCCAACATCGCGGCGCTCCAGGCCTATACGATCGACCTTCTGTCGCAGATCGAGAAGGAGTCGGGCCAGTCGGTCGGCATGCATATGACGGGCGGCATGACGCTCGCGGGCACCCCCGACCGCTGGGAATGGCTGCAATCGGCCTACCGCATCTTCCAGTCGATCGGGATCGAGGACGTGCACCTGATTTCGGCCGAGGAGGCGGGCAAGCTCTGCCCCGTCATGTCGACGGAGGGCATCCTCGGCGGAATGTGGGCGGAACGCGAAGGCTATGTCGATACGACCGGCACGGTGCACGCCTATGCCGGGGCGGCCAGGAAGAACGGCGCCGAGATCATCGAGCACAACCGTGTGCTGGAACTGCACCAGACGGACGACGGCTGGCGGGTCGTGACCGAAAAGGGCACGATCACCTGCGAACACGTGGTCAACGCCGCCGGTCTCTGGGCCAAGCAGGTCGGCCGCATGGCGGGGATCGAACTGCCAGTCTCGCCGCTCGCGCATCACTACCTTCTGACCGAGACGATCCCGGAGGTTGCCGCGCTCGACCGCGAATTGCCGCTCGTCGTCGATCTCGAGGGCTTCACCTACATGCGGCAGGACCAGAAGGGGATGTTGCTTGGCATCTACGAGATCGACCACAAGCACTGGATGATGGACGGGGCGCCGTGGAACTACGGCATCGAGCTTCTGCAGGAGGAACCGGATCGGATCGCGAGGGAACTGACACTCGGGTTCGAACGTTACCCGGTGCTGCAGAGGGCGGGCGTCCGCAACTGGGTCAATGGTGCCTTCACCTTCTCGCCCGACGGCAACCCGCTCGTCGGGCCGGTGCGCGGCAAGCGCGGCTATTGGTGCGCCTGCGCGGTCATGGCGGGCTTCCTCCAGGGCGGCGGCGTGGGCAAGTCGCTTGCCGAATGGATGATCCATGGCGAGCCGGAGGCTGACGTCTTCGGCATGGACGTCGCCCGCTATGGCCCGTTTGCCGAGAACAGGCAGTACATCAAGGAGACGACGGGGCAGTTCTACACCCGCCGTTTCGTGATGACCTATCCGAACGAACAGCTCCCCGCCGGACGGCCTTTGAAGATGGCGCCCGCGCACGATGCGATGACCGGGGCCGGCTGCCGCTGGGGCGTGAGTTTCGGGCTGGAAGTCCCTCTTTACTTCGCGCCCTCGCCGGATTTTGTGGAAAAGCCGACGCTCAAGCGTTCGAATGCCTTCGGCATCGTGGCCGAGGAATGCAGGGCCGTGCGCGAGGCGGTGGGGCTTCTGGATATCTCGGGCTTCTCGCGCTTTGAGGTGTCGGGGCCCGGGGCCGAGGCATGGCTCGACCATGTCATGGCCTCGAAGCTGCCGGCGCCGGGCCGCGCCCGGCTGGCCCCGATGCTGAGCGAGACCGGTCGCCTCAAGGGCGACCTGACGGTCTTCAACTGGGGCGATGGCACCTGGTGGATCATGGGCAGCTACTACCTGCGCGAGTGGCATATGCGCTGGTTCCATGACCACATGATGGATGGCGTGGACCTCCGCGACATCTCCGACGCCGTGGTCGGTTTCAGCCTCGCCGGCCCGAATTCCCGCAAGGTGATGGAAAAGCTGACTGACGGTCCGATCGGCGATCTGCCCTTCATGGGCTGCGGGACCTACGACATCGGCCTGATCCGCGCGAAGGTTGGCCGACTCTCGGTCGCGGGCGAACTCGGCTACGAGATCCACTGCTCCGCCGCCGAACACATCGCGCTGCGCCGGGCGTTGCTGGAAGCAGGCGAGGGGTCCGGAATCCGCGAGTACGGCTTCAACGCGCTCCTGAGCCTCAGGCTGGAAAAGAGTTTCGGCATCTGGTCGCGCGAATTCACCCAGGGCTATACGCCCGGTCAGACCGGAATGGACCGCTGGATCGCCTGGGACAAGGGCGGATTCGTGGGCCGGAAGGCTGCGCTGAAGGAACGAGACGGCGGCGGGCCGGATCAGGTGCTCGTGACGCTCGACGTCGCTGCGACGGACGCCGATGCGAGCGGGTACGAGCCGATCTGGAAGGACGGCAAGCGGGTGGGCTTCGTCACTTCAGGCGGATACGGGCACACGGTGGGCAAGTCGCTCGCCATGGCGATGGTCGATCGCGGCGTTGCTTCTGTGGGCACGGAACTCACCGTCCATGTCGTCGGACAGGAGCGCAGGGCGGCGGTCATCGCGCCATCCCCCTATGACCCGGAAGGAAAGGCGATGCGCGGATGACTATGCAGAACGAGACGGGCGTCCGCACGCGCCGCCGACGGGGCGGGGCCCCGGCCGGAGACGCTCCCGCGCGGCCGGTGAACTACCACAGTCTGCGCAATCCGTTCCCGCCCGTCCCGGTCTTCACCGACGACCGGGTTGCCGCGATCCACGACACCGCGCTTCGGGTGCTGGAGGAACTCGGCATCAAGGTCCTGCTTCCCGAGGCTCGCGCGCTCTACAAGGCGGCGGGAGCACGGATCGACGAGGGCAGCCGGATGGTCTTCATCGGCCGCGACATCGTCGAGGCCGCGCTGACTTCCGCACCCCGGTCCTTCACGCTGCATGGCGCTGTTCCCAAGCGCGACCTTCTGATGGAACTCGGTACCCTCAGTTTCCAGTCGGGCGCCGGCGCGCCGAACGTTACGGACCATTTGCGCGGCCGCCGGCCGGGCAAGCTCCGTGACGTGATCGAACTCACGAAGATGGTTCAGCATTTCGACGCGATCCAGATGCTGAGCCCGGGCGTGGAGCCGCAGGACGTGGACGCCGCTGTCCGCCACTATGCCTTCACCCGCGCGCAGCTGACGCTGTCGGACAAGATCCCCTTCATATTCTCGCGCGGAACGCAGCAGGTGGCGGACTGCTTCGAGATGCTGCGCATCGTGCGCGGTTTGTCGGAGGACGAGTTCCGGGCCGCGCCGCACTGCTACACGATCATCAACACCAACTCGCCCCGCCAGATCGACGTGCCGATGGCGCAGGGGTTGACCGACTTCGCGCGGGCCGGCCAGCCCTCGATCGTGACGCCCTTCTGCCTGATGGGGGCGATGGCGCCGGTCACGGTCGCGGGCGCGCTGACGCTCAGTCATGCCGAGGCGCTCGCGGGGATCACGCTGACCCAGCTCGCCCGGCCCGGCGCGCCGGTGCTGTACGGGGCCTTCGCCTCGAACGTCGACATGAAATCGGGCGCGCCCGCCTTCGGCACGCCCGAGCAGGTCAAGGCGAGCCTAGGCTCGGGCCAGCTCGCCCGCCTTCTCGGCCTGCCCTGGCGCAATGCCGCGGGCTGCGCCGCCAACATCAACGACGCGCAGGCGGCACACGAAACGCAGATGAGCACCTGGGGCGCCGTGCTCGCCGGGGCCACGGTCGTGATCCACGCCGCGGGCTGGATCGAGGGCGGGCTGACGGTCTCCTACGAAAAGTTCATGACCGACATGGAGATGGTCCAGATCTTCGCCGAACTCTGCGCCGAGACACCCGCCGAGGACGCCGAGATCGCCTTCGACGCGCTGGCCGAAGTCCAGCCCGGCGGCCACTTCTTCGGCTGCGCCCATACGATGGAGCGGTATTCTTCCGCCTTCTACGAACCGGTCGTCGCCGACTGGTCGAACTTCGGCACCTGGACCGAGCGCGGGGCGCTCGACGCGTCGGAGCGCGCGACCGGCATCTGGCAGCGTGTCGTCGACGAGCATCAGCCGCCGGCCTCCGTGCAGCCCGACCGCGTCGCCGCTCTCGACGAATTCATCGCCCGGCGCAGTGCCGAAGGCGGCGCACCGCCGGACAGCTGACTGGCCTTCGGAGGTGTCCATGATCGTCCGTCCGAGCTTCGGTCCCACGGCAACGGCCCATCGCATCGCCGCGCCATCTTTGCGCAAGTCGGTTGCCGATCTCGCCTGGAAGGGGCGTTTCCGCGGAACTTCCCGGCTTCGCCACCTTTCGCTGTCGCCGCGCCGGTCCGATGTCGTGGCCCGCAGGCTGCGGAAGACCCTGGAAGGCAAACAGCAATGACGGACAAGGTCAAACCGGTCGCGCCGGCCGCAGAGCACTCCGCTGACTCTCTTTCGGGCAACGTCAAGGCCACCCGCGAGGATTGGCTCAATGTCGCGCGGGACCTGCTGGTCAGTGACGGTGTGTCCGAAGTCAAGGTTCTCACGATCGGCACCCGCCTCGGCGTTTCCCGCTCCAGCTTCTACTGGTACTTCAAGAGCCGCAAGGATCTGCTCGAACAGTTGCTCGCCGATTGGGAGGCGACGAACACCGGCATTCTGCTGAAGCACTGCACCATGCCCGCGGATACGATCACCGCCGCCGTCTGCAACCTGTTCCGGTGCTTCATCGCGCCCGACGGCTTCAACTATCAGCTCGACTTCGCAGTGCGCGAATGGGCGCGCCGCGACGGTTCGGTGCGCCGCGTGATCGACCGCAGCGACGCGGCCCGCACCCGTGCGATCACCGCGATGTTCGAGCGGTTCGGATACGACCCCTACGAGGCCGAGGTTCGCGCCCGGGTTCTGTATTACCAGCAGATCGGCTACTACGCGCTCGATCTCGCCGAACCGCTGGAGGAGCGGCTGGAGCGGGTCGAAGGCTATCTCCATGCCTTCACCGGCGTGAAACCGCGGCCGCAGGAGGTGGCGGCGTTCTACGCTTACGCCCGGCAGCAGAGTGGGACGTGAGGCGATAATCGATGGCCCCAATGAAAAGCGGTCCTCCCTGATGGATGCCTGCTGAGCCTGTCGCAGGACCAGGAAACGCCCCGAAAGAGAGACGGGTCCGAAGGAGTCACAAACAGACTTCGGCAGTCAGTAGGACGGTTTCGCAGGATCGGTCGGTAGTCGAAGCGGTCCTGCTGAGCGGCGGAGAGGCATGAACCCGCCGGTGGTTCGCGGGTCAGGCCGCGCGCAAGGCTATGACGGCAATGGCCGTCCAGACCGCGGTGCGCAGGATCATGGCGCCCATCGTCCGCAACTCGTAGGCACCGCCCTGCAGGACGTGCCAGAGGAAGGCAAGGAACACGGCCGCGGTGGCCAGCAGGATGCCCAGCGACAGAACTCGCCCCCATGCCGCTCCGCGCCAGAGGCCAAACCCCGCCAGCACATAGGCAAAGCCCGCGCCAAAGTTGAACCACAGCACGAAGGGCACGACATCGCCCATGTCGGCCCCTCCGAACAGGGCGCGGCCGCCCGAAACGACCGTCAGGGCTCCGAACACAATCGCCACGATGGCGGCGATCTTCATTGAACGCGATGTTGCAGGTGTCATGGGTTCCTCTCAGCTATCCAGAAGCCGCCCATCGCGCAGATGGATCAGCCGGTCGAAACGGTCGAATATCTTCTCGTCATGGGTGACGGTGACGATGCACGCCTCCTGCTCTTCGGCGAGCTTGCGCAGGAGGTCCATCACCAACTGCGCGCGCTTGCTGTCGAGGGCTGCCGTGGGTTCGTCCGCCAGGATGATGCGGGGGCGGTTCGCCAGCGCCCGGGCGATCGCCACGCGCTGCGCCTCTCCGCCTGACAGATGGGCGGGTTTTTCCCGGGATCGATGGGCGACCTCCAGGTAATCGAGGAGTTCCAGCGCCCGCTTCTGCCCCTTGTCCAACGGCCAGCCCGCCAGGTCGAGGACCACCGAGACGTTTTCCTCGGCCGTGAGGAAGGGCAGCAGGTTATGCGCCTGGAAGATGAAGCCGATCTTGTCCAGCCGCAGCTTTCGCAGATCACGGCGGAGCCAGCGTCCGTCGAATACAGGTTCATTCTCCAGCTTCACGCGGCCGGACGACGGATCGAGGATGCAGCCGATGATGTTCAGCAGCGTCGTCTTGCCCGACCCCGACGGCCCCAGAAGCGCGATCACCTCGCCGGCCCTGACCTGAAGGTCCACCCCACGCAGCGCGTCGACGCGGGTCTCTCCTTCGCCGTAGTGCTTGGCGACGCTCTGCAGGTCGATCAGGAGGTCACCCAGTGCCATGCTCAGCTCCCAAGGGCGGTCGCCGGATCGACCTTCAGGGCCGCGCGCACTCCGAGGGCGGACGCGGCGAGACAAACCACGACGATGATCCCTGCAAGCACGAGGGCGTTGAACGGCTCCAGCAACACGCGGCGCGGGAAATTGTCCTTCACCAGGAGGATCAGCGCGAGGCCGATCCCCCAGCCAGACGCTCCAAGGATCAGCGCCTGCTGCACGATCAGCCCGACGATGGTGCGGTCCGGCGCGCCGATCAGTTTCAGCGTGGCGATCTGCTTCAGCTTCTCCATCGTCATCGTGTAGATGATCAGCGCGATCACCACGGCGCTGACGGACAGCAGGATTCCGAGGAAAAGGCCGATCTGCCGCCTGGCACGGTCCACGACGGAAGCGACGAGAAGGTTCTCCTGCTCGGCCTGCGTCAGCGCCGCGAGGTGTTTCCACTGGCGCACGGTTGCGGTCAGAAGCTCGACGTCCGCGCCCGGCTCCACCCGCGCGATCACGGCGGCCACGTTCTCTCCTGACTTCGGGGCGCCGCCGCGCGCGGCCTGCACCCGCGCCGCCGCCGGGTCGAGGTCGGTCTGGAGCTTGATGGCGTCTGCGAGCGTGACGTAGACCGCCGGATCGCCGCCCGAATTCATCGCCTCCTCGACCAGCCCGACCACGGTGAACCTGTCGCGCCCGAGACGGATGGTGTCACCGATCCGAAGGCCGGCCTTGCGGTCGGCCACCATCTCGAAGTGACTGGCTCCGATCCCGCGTCCCTCTGCGATGGTCCTTGGCCCGCCCGGGCGTCCGGGCTCGTGGCCAATGACGTAGAGCCTGGGCGTGTCGCCCCCGTGGCTTGCCTCGACGGTCTGATAGGTGATCGCGCCCACCGCCGCGACGCCCGGCATGCGTGCCACCGCGTCGCGCGTGTCCGCCGGAATGGAAGAGGCTTCGGCGAAGGGGCCCTGCGTTCCGGATTCGACCACCCAGACATCGGCGCCCGGGGCCTTCACGATGGCCAGCGCGTCCGCTACCAGGCCATTGTAGATGCCGATCATCGCCAGCACGACCGTCATCAGGAGGCCAAGGCCGAAACAGGTCAGCACGAAGCGGAACAACCCGTGGCGGATGTCCTTGAGCGCGAGGTTCATGATGCGGGCTCTGCCATTCGGGCAAGACGTCCCTCATCCGCGCCCTTGGGCGGGGCTGCGACCACGGTGGCGCCGTCGGGCAGGCCGCCCGTGACCTCGACCCGGCCGCGGTCATCCCGAGCGCCGAAGGTCAGTTCGACCTCGTGCAGCCGCCCGTCCTGCACCGTCCAGACCTTGCCCAGATGGCCGTCGAAGCCCGCGATCGCCACCTCTGGCACCATGAGCGCTCTCTCCCGGGTGCCGGTGGTGATCCGCACCTCGGCCTGCTCGCCCAGGAACATCTCGGAAGGGCAATCGCCGCAGGTCAGCCAGACCCGGCGTTCCTCGTTCACCCGGTCGCTTTCCAGCCCGATCCGGGAGACGGTGCCGTGGAATTCATCTCCCGGGCGCGAGCGGAGGCGGATCGTGCCCGGCTGGCCAAGTGCCAACTGGCCTGCGCGTTCCTCGTCGACATAGGCTTGAATCCAGATCGTCTCTGGATCGATGAGCGTGAAGATCGGATCGCCCGCCTTCACCACGGCCCCCGCCTCGGCGTGGCGGGCCACGACCAGGGCATCGTAGGGCGCGGTCAGGCTGTGATGAGCAAGCAGCGTTTTCTCGAGCCTCAGCGCCGCCGCCGCATCGGCCCCCTGGGCGCGGATCACTTCCACCTCCGCCTCGGAGACCGCGAGGTCGGCGCGGGCCACGTCGACGTCCCGCTGCGCCTCTTCGGCGCGCTGGATCGAGGCGACGTCCTGCCTGACCAGATCCTGCTGCCGCCTGTTCGCGGCCTCGCGCTGAGCCAGCACGGCGCGGGCCCGCAACACTGCGGCCTCCGCCTTCGCCAGGTTCGCCGCGTTTGCCGCGAGCGCCGCCTCGGCTCGGGCGACCCGCGCCTCCTGCTCGGCGGGATGCAGCGCCGCCAGGTCCTGCCCCCGGACGACCGCGTCTCCGTCATCGACCGACAACTCGGTCAGCATCGCGCCCACTTCGAACCCGACCTTGCTGAGGATCCGGGCCTCGACTGTTCCGAGGCCGTAGATCCGCAGCACAGTGTCGCTCTCCGGCTCGACGATCGAAACCACGAGCGGCCGCTCCGACAGGAACAGTGCCCCAATCCCGATCGCCACAACGGCTGCGCCGCCAAAGATCAAGCCCCGTCGCATCGTTCTATTCCTTCGTTTCGCCAACCAGGAGCTGCAGTTGCACGTCGAGAAGCCGCAACCCTTCCTCGACCAGCGCGAACTCGCGCGAGCCAAGCGACCAGCGGATCGCCACTCCCTGAACGAGAGAGGACAGCAGCACCGCGGCGTCCGCAGGTTCGATATCCCGCCGCACCGCGCCAAGCTGCTGGGCTTGTCCGATTTCCGTTGCCAGAACAGCGTGGAAGGCACCCAGACGGTCTCGGAACAGCCGGCGAAGCTGGTCGTTCTCCACGTTCAGCTCTCGCGAAAACAGGAGCATTGGCATTGCTGGCGTGGATTTGATCTGGGCCAGTTGTGCGCCGACGAGCGCCCGCAGCCGCTCAACCGGCGCGTCTGTCGAACGGAGCGCGACATTCCACGCCTCGCCCAACTGATCGGACACCTGTTCGGCGACGGCCTCCCACAGTGCGGCCTTCGACGGGAAGTGCCGGAACAGTGCCGCCTGCGTCACGCCGATGGCCTGGGCGACTGCATTCGTTGTAACCCGGTCCGGACCTATCCGGTCGGCCAGATCAAGAACCGTCCGAACGATCTCGGCCTTTCGAATGTCAGCTGGTTTTCGCACGACTCATTCTCTAGTAAGTGAGTGCTTACTTACTTAACGGGCCGCCGCTGCACAGTCAATCGCCCTGAAGCGTCACCGGTTCGACCGGCCAAGCGACGATCATGCCGCCTCCCAAGTCGACAGAAGGGGTGGCGCGTTTTTTTTCGGAAGCGGGTCACACGCTCGCGTTAACCCCGAAGGCAACAGGAAGGGGCGAGCAACCTCCAAGAAAGGTGCGCGCCGCGGGCAGGGGGCCTCGCAAGGTCATCCGAGGACGTCGAGAAAGTCGCTTGCCCGTCTGAAGGGGCTTTCCAAAGCAAGGCTGGAAGGCAGCGCTCAGACTTCGACGGCGGCCTCAAGGCGTGCCGACTGGAAGAAGGAGATCATCTCGGAAAGACGGTTCCGGTCTTCGGCCAGGCATGCCGCTGTGGACAAGGCGTCTGCCACGGCGGCGGAGGGGGCCGAAACACTGACGGATTGCCAGCGCGGCGCAACCGGGCGGCCGATGCGCGGGTCGAGTATATGCCCAAGCCGCCCTTCGCGGTCAAAGACCGTGCCAAGTGGCGCTGAGGTCGCGAGCGCCCTGCCTCTTAGGCCGAGACTGCCCCCGCCTGCCAACTGCACCGGCCAGTCCCCACCCTGGGGCTGCCCTCCGAGGGCGCGAAGCTCGCCCGTGTCTATGAGCACGTCCGTCAGCCCCTCGCCTGACAGCAGGGCCGCGACCCGGTCGGCAATGTAGCCCTGGGCGATGCCGTTCAGCGTGATCGCCATTCCCGGTCGAAGGGTGATGGCGCCGCTGTCCAATCCGACGCCGCGCCAGCCGGTCCGGGCCATCGTTCCGGCAACTTCGTCTTCGCTGGGGGCACGCCCCTCCACGGCCGCTTCGGCGTGAAGCGCCCACAGCGGCTGAACGGTCGCATCGAAAAGCCCGCCCGTCGCCTCATGCACCGTCCCGGCAAGCGAAAGGCACTGCAGCAATTCGAATGGCGGGGCCGCAAGCCGCCCCTCGGCGTTCAGGCGCGACAGGGCCGAGCCCTCGCGATAGAGGCTGAAGACATTCTCCAGCCGGTCTATCTCGGCCATGGCACGGGCGGTGATCGCCTGGGCCTCGGGATGCGCCAGCCGGATCGTCGCGCGTGCGCCGAGGGCGGTGCCCTGCCAGACATGGAGAGTCTCGGCGCGGGCAACAGGCGCCATCCCCACCGCGGCAGCGGAAATGGCCAGGAAACGTCGGCGAGTGAGCATCGTCTAACCTCCGGTCTCGCGCGTCAGGGCGCGCAAGCGTTCTTCGAAATCGCCATCGCCAGGTGCGACGGCATCGCTTTCAAGGTTCACAGGGGTCAGCACTTCGGCGTCTGGAATCGCCGACAATCGCATGACCTTGCCCCCGTGTTCGGCGGCGAAAGCCGCGGCCTTATCGGGATCGGCGAATGGCACCATTTCAGGCGCGCCCATGCCGCCGATGCGGCGCGAACCGACGACGTAGTGGGCCTCGCCCGCGGCAATCCAGTTGCCGGCGCCTGTGTCTTCCCAGCTCGGCGCAGCCCCCATGTCGTTTACGTAGATGCCGACGATGGCGTGGCTTTGTTCCGGCATCCGGGCATAGGCGACGGCGTCGCGCACCTGCGAGAAGAACAGCGGCGCGCCAGGAAGGCCCTCAAGATGCACCTGCGCCTTGGGGCCCGGATGTTCCAGAAGGTTCATCTGGCAGTAGTGGCCCAGAGCGTCCGCCGTCAGCGGCACCGGGTCGGGAAGCTGGGCGGCTTCCTCCTTGCACGCGGCGAGAAGAAGTATGAGTGCGATCGCGCGTTTCATGGCGTGACCCTCCGGAAGGCGAGGGTGGCGAGCCCAAGGGCCGCGAAGGGCCAGATCAGGACCGACAGCATGGATTGCCAGACCGGAATGACCCCGGCTGCCCCTCCGACGCCGGCGGCGGCGGCCGTCGCCTCTGAGGCCGACAGGTTGAACAGCCGAAAGGCATCGGCGGGGTTGGCCAGCAGTGCAAGCGGAAAGACGTCGGTCGTGAAAGCCCCGCCGTCGTCGGCCACGACCGCGGCGAGAAGGCCGATGTCGTAGAGGACGACAAGGCCGAGCCACAGTCCGATCGCCAATCCCGCTGCCCCCGACGGCCGTCGCGCAAGCGACGACAGGGCATAGCCTGCACCGAGGAATGTCGCGCCAAGAAGAACGGACGACCACGACAGCCGCCACAGCGCGGGCAGTCCCCCGGCCGCGCCGGGGTCGACCGCGATCGCGGCCCCGGCCGCGATGCCGTAGCCCACGGCCACGGCCAGCGCCAGGATCGCCAGATGCGCGAAGAGCTTGCCCAGAAGGACTTCGCCGCGCGACACCGGATAGGTGAGAAGCAGCGGCAGCGTGCCGCGTTCGACCTCGCCGGCAACGGCATCGAAGGACATCAGAAGCGCCACCAGCGGCACGAGGTAGACCGACAGCGATGTGAGCGAGGCCACTGTCACCGAAAGCCGGTCGGCCCCCACCGCCCCGGTCGGGGCAGAACCCGCGGCGGACAGGACCAGCGAGAACAACGCCATCAGGATGACGGCGATCGCTACCCATCGGTTGCGCAGCGCGATCCGGAATTCGGATGCAGTGGTGGCCAGGATGCGGTTCATTGCCCGTCCCTCCGGCTGAAATGGGTGTAGATGTCCTCGAGGCTCGGCGGCTGAACCTCGAGGTCAGCGACCTTGTCGCCAAAGCCGGTGATCGTGCCGAGGACCGCGAGTTTCTCCTCTTGCGCGCAGGTCAGGCGCAGGGTCGGTCCCGCCTGGATGCCACGCGGAAGCGCGGCGGCGATCTGGGGCGCGTAGCCATTACGCGCGGTAACGGTCATCGTCACCGGCAGGGCCGCCTTCCGGCGCAAATCCGCCAGCGGCCCCTCGGCCACCAGACGCCCACGGGAGAGGATCGCGATCCGGTCGGTCCGGGCCTCAACCTCGGTCAGTGCGTGGGAGGACAAGAGGATCGCGGCGCCTTCGGCGACGAGTTCGTCCAGAAGCGCGTAGAAGTCCCGCCGGGAAACGGGGTCAAGGCCGCTCGTCGGTTCGTCGAGAACCAGAAGGCGCGGTTGCCCGATCAGCGCCTGCGCCAGGCCGACGCGTTGGCGCATGCCCTTGGAATAGGTTCCTATCCGACGTTTGGCGGCATGGGCCAGGCCCACGCGTTCCAGCAGTCCCATGGCCAGCGATGCGCTTTCGCCGCGCAGCGCGAGGTAGTGGCGGATCTGCTCCAGCCCCGTCAGCGCGGGATGGAAGGCCACGTTTTCCGGCAGATAGGCGACCTTCCGGCGCGCCTCGCCACTTCCCGGCGCCGCTCCCGTCACCGAGACCTCGCCGGAGTCATAGGGGATCAGGCCGAGGATGACCTTCATCATCGTCGATTTCCCGGCGCCGTTATGGCCCAGCAGCGCCACCCGCTCGCCCGGGGCAACCGCGAGCGAGACGTCCGACAGGGCGTTGACGCCCTGATAGGACTTAGTGAGCCGCGATATCGTCAACGTCGATGTCATCGTATCCTTCCTCGTCCCACCGCCCTGCGACCTCCGCCTCCATGGCGGCGAGTTCGGCGGGAACTGGGATTACATTTGGAGTCATGAGCGGGTGGCTGTCGATCACGCCGCCGGGAAGAGTTGCGGGGAAGTTCGCCTGGCTCCAGCGGATCAGCTGGACGGCGGGCGCCCCAAGGAGAAGACTGGCCGCTGGCTGCGACCAGAGAATGTGGTCCATCAGGTCATTAGGCCGGAACTGGCTGTCGGCAATCCCGTCCCCGTCCAGGTCGAAGGCCGGGTGGTCGGACCAGAAGTTGCCCTTGCCTTCGAAGCTCCATTCGATGTTGCGGGTGCCGACGTATTTCACTTGGGTCCGGTTCCCGATGAAGGCGTTTTCCGTCAGGACGTTGCGTTCCGAACCTGCGGTGAAATGGATGCCGATGTCGCACCCTTCGAACCGGTTGTTCCAGATCAGGTTCTTGTGTGCGTTGTAGATGAACAGGCACTTCTCGGCCCCGCCCCGGACGAGGTTGCCCGCGACATCCGCGTTGTTGGCATAGTTCAGCATGACCCCCTGGCCCCGGTCGCCCAGGCTCAGGTTGTCCTTCAGGACGATCCGGTCCGAGAACATCAGGGCAAACCCCAGGTGGTTGCCGATGCTCACGTTCCCCGAGACCTCGGAGTTGTTCGTATACATGTAATGAACCGCGAAGCGCAGATCGCGGAACAGGTTGTTTCGGTATGTCCCGTCCCTCGACGCGTTCGAGAAGATGCCGTCCCGCCCGTAGCGGACCTCGTTGTCCTCGACCAGCGTGCCGGGGGAGTTCCAGACATAGATGCCGTTGCCGCGGTCGTTCATGCGCGGGTTCTGCGTGCCGGTGATCGAGTTGCCCCGCACGACCGCATCGAGCCCGCCGTGCACGTCCACGCCGTGCAGGTTCTCGACCAGCCGGTTGCCCTCGATCAGGGCGCGATCAGCGCCCTTGACGATCTTGATGCCGGCGTCGAGCGCCTCGCCGTTTTCGCCGGATCCCGTCACGGTCAGCCCGCGGACGACCACATCGTCGGCCGTGATGGTGATGACGGTGCCTTGGCCAAGTGCGTCGATCTCGGCTCCGCGTCGCCCTTCCAGCGTCAGGCTGCGGTCGATCGTGACGGCGCCGAGATAGGCCCCACCTTCAAGTATCAGCACATCGCCGGGGGAAGCCCCGGCGATGGCCGTCTGCAAGGTGCCTGCCCCCGGCACCACGCGCAATTCCTCCGCCCCGGCAGGCAGGGCTAGAAGAAGGCCGAGGATCAGGGGCAGGCGTGCCATCATCATGCGCCTTTCGGTTCCACGAACATGCGTCCGCGCATCTCCATGTGGAGAGCGTGGCAGAACCACTGGCAATAGTACCAGTAGACGCCGGGCTGCGCCGCGGTGAACGTGACCGAGGCGGTCGCTTGCGGACCGACCTCCATCGCCACGCCGTGGTTGCCCATGGTGAAGCCGTGGGTCAGGTCGTCGATGTCGTCGAGGTTCGTGACGATCACCGTGACCTCGTCGCCCTGCGTCACCGTGAAGCTTTCGAGCGCGAACTGCGGCGCCTGGCTCGACATGTAGACCCTGACCTTGTTGCCGTCGCGGATCACCGTATCCTGCCAGTCGTCGAGGTCCACCCCGTCAGCCTCGGCCTGCTTGCGCGCCTCGGCCCACATCGGGTCCTGACGGTTCCAGACCGACAGCGGGTTCACCTTCGAGGCATGGACGAGGATCGAGTCGTGCGGCTCGGCGAAGGTCGGGCCGTCATGCGCGAGCACGAGGTTGTCGCCGTCGATGACGAAGAGCTGCTCGTTCTCGGGCTTCAGGGGGCCGACGTTCAGGAACCGGTCCTTCGAGAACTTGTTCATCGAGATGTAGTACTTCGCCGCCGCGTCGAGCGTCTCGCCCTCCGCCGTCGAGTTGTGGCCCGGCTGGTAGTGGACGTCGGTCTTCGACAGGATCGGGTCCTCGCCGGCGACGGCCTTGTCGAGGTTCCACTTCACCACCTGGCTGTCGAGGAAGAGCGTCGTGTAGGCGTTGCCCTGCCCGTCGAAACAGGTGTGAAGCGGCCCAAGCCCGAGCTCGGGTTCGGCCACCACGGCCGAGCGCGGCTCGGCGCCCTCGTAGAACACCGCGTCGAGCTTCCTGACGTCGATCACGCTGACAGTCGGCGAGAGCTTGCCCCCGATGCACAGGTGCACCCGGTCCGGCGCCATGTTGCAGCCGTGCGGGTTGTTCGGGATCGGAATGTAGCGGACGTAGTTCTTCTCCGAGCCCTTGCGCCCGTCGATCACCTTCACGCCGTTCAGTTCCTGGAAGTCGCCCGCCTCGATGCCCTTCTCGATCTCGGCGATGTTGAAGACGACCACGTGGTCCATGTCGGCTGCCGTCATGTCGGCGAGGTTCATCCCCATCTCCGAGTTGTAGGAGGTGGAGAAGGCGTATTTGCCGTCGTAGTCGGCGTCGGTGTTGTCGAGGTTGCCCGTCACCATCACCTGCCAGGCGATGGTCATGTCGTCCGCGTTGATGGCGGTGTAGAAGTTCACGTACTGCGACGGATCGTCGAGCACCTGGCCGTCGTTCACGATCGGCACCTCATCCTCGCCGTTGGCAAAGACGTAGTTGGTGCGCGGCCATTTCTGCGGACGCAGACCGTGAATGCCCTTGGCGTTCGGGATCTCGATGATCTTGTCGGGCTTCATCACGTCGCAGCGCACGCGCGCGACGCGGGTGTTGGCCTTGTCGTTCATGAAGAGGAAGCGGCCGTCGTACTTGCCCTCGGTGAAGGACATGTGGACGTGGTGCAGGTCGCCGTTGCGCGGGAATTCCAGGCCGTTCGCGGCGAGGTATTCCTTCGTCTTCTCGGTCAGGCCCTCGGTGAGGATCTTCTTCGATTCATTGGTGATCCCCCAGCCGGTGGCCGAGCAGATGTTGAACACCGGCACGCGCATCAGCTCCCGCATCGACGGGATGCCGAGAATGCGCATCTCGCCGGTCTGGCCGGACGACCAGAAGCCATAGTATTCGTCAAGCTGGCCGGGTGCGACGGCCGCCGCCTCGGCTGCGCGGGCGACCGACGTGCCGGCCAGTGTCGCGGCCCCGACGGCCCCGCCGGTCAGCGCAAGACGCCCACCGCCGAGAGCGCCGGCCAGCGCCGCGCCGCCCGCTGTTGCCCCGAGAAGACCCCGGCGGCTGATCCCAGTTTTCTGTCCCTGTGACATGGGATTTCCTTTCAGTTGGAGGGTTGTGGTTTGGTCAGGTTCGGATGCGCGCCGACATCACGGATTGGGCCGGCGGCAACCGCTTCGCGCCGCTTCATCTTCTTGATGACGACGGGGCAAATGGATTTGGACTGGTAGAGCACTTGGCAATGCAGGCAGTTCAGGCACTCGTTCGGGTTGATCTCGCCCGTGGGATGAATGGCCTGGACCATGCATTGGTTCGAACAGGTCTGGCACGGGTTTCCGCACTCACGGTAGCGTTTGAGCCAGTCGAACATTCTCAGCCGCGCGGGAATGGCCAGCGCCGCACCCAGCGGGCAGAGGTAGCGGCAATAGAAGCGCTCGACGAACAGTCCCGCGATCAGGAGAGCCGCCGCGTAGGCGACGAAGGGCCAGGCGCGCACGAATTTCAGGACGATCGCCGTCTTGAACGGTTCGACTTCGGCCAGGTGTTCCGCCTGCTCGATGCTCATCAGCGATACGCCGAAGAGGCCGAGGAAGATCATGTACTTCACCGGCCAGAGCCGTTCGTGCAGCCCCCAGGGCAGCGTCCACTGCGGAATGCGCAGGGCCTTGGCGAAGCGGTTCAGGAGTTCCTGCAAGGCGCCGAAGGGGCAGAGCCAGCCGCAATACGCCCCGCGTCCCCAGAACAGGAGCGCCGCGGCGACGGAGAACCAGAGGATGAAGGTCAGCGGGTCCAGCAGGAATGCCTGCCAGCTGAACCCCGAAACCAGCGCGCCGAACAGCGCCATCAGGTTCACGACGGAAAGCTGCGCGTTGGCGTACCAGCCCAGGAAGACCAGCGTCACGGACAGGAACCCGATGCGGAACCAGAACAGGAACTTCTCGTTCCGTGTTGCGTAGCCCTGGAAGAAGAACACCGCCGTCAGGACCAGGAGCATCGCGGCCAGGCCGGAGATCTGGGTGGTCTTGTCCTCCCAGATGCGCCGCCACAGGGCCTGCTGGGCTGCGCCCTCCTCCTGTTCGGCCACCGCGACCGCGGCACCGGGGGCCTCCGCAGCCTGGGGCTGGGCGACGGCGCGGAGATAGCTTTGCGGCAGCTGGTAGGCCAGGTCGAAGGTGGTGAAGAGCTTCTCGATCGCGCCGACCTCGCGCTGGACGAGGAGTTGCAGCCTGAACGGTTGCGAGGGATCGAAACCCGCATCGGCCGGGATCTTGAACAGATCGGCCTCGGTGAAGGCGGGTGCGCCCTCGGCCGCCAGTGAGACGACCCGCTTGTGCCCGCGGTCCCGGAAGCGCACGGACACGTCGTCCTGGATCAGAACGATGCGGTCAAAGATGCCGCCGCGCACGTAGCCCGATCCCTTGAAGGAATAGAGCCCGCGCCCGACCACCAGGATCGCGTGTTCGCCTTCGCCAAGCCAGTTGGCGAGGTTCGCGTACTCGGCCTCGCCCAGAAGGGCCTTGCCGATCGCGGGCACCGAAACCAGCGCCGTCTGCATCTCGATGAAGGTGGTTTCGGGCGCCTCGCTCAGGGGCCTTTCGGCGCCCCGGCTGTCGTCCATCGCCGCGAAGGCCGCGTTTACCTGCCCCACGTCCAGAGAAAGGCGGCGCAGGGTCCCGTCGCCTTCAAGTGTCATCCAGTCGGCGGCCGCCTGTGCTTCGGGGTCGATCTCGAAGGTCGGGCCGCTCGCGGCCGCCTCTTGCGCAAGGCCCCCGAGCCCCAGCGCCCGGGCCACTTTCAACCCGGACCGGACGACGGAATCGTCGATCACCATCACCGTGACCGTCGCGCCCGAAATGATATCGAGCTCGTGCGCCGTGCCGCCGCTCTGCGCTTCGGCCACCAGGTCCAGACCCACGTAGTCCGCCGCCAACGCCTTCATCTTCGCATCGGGAATGCCGATCAGGACGATGGGTTCCGAATGCTTGACGAGGTTGACGCCGATGATCCTGGCGTCGCTGTCCACCGCCACCATCGTGTGGATCGGCTTGCCCGAATAGCCTGTGGTGCCGACGAAATCGGTGGTGATGAAGGCCCAGCCTATGACGTCGCGCCCCTTGAGGACGGGCGCGACCGGCACGTCTTCCCGGATCGGACCATAGCCTTCGGCCCCGGCGACGAGCTGTCCGGCCGGAACCTCATCAAGAAAATGCAGGATTTCGGGTTCGCGCCCTTGTGCCGCAGCCGGCGGCGGGCAGAGGGCGATCACGAGGGCAATTGCGAAGAGCCAGACGGAGGGGAGGACGTGGCGCCAGCTCGGCAGGTCAGGCAGTCGAGGAGACTTGGACAGGAACATCAATCAGACTTTCTCGGGGGAGCCCGCGCCGGATGTGAGGACCAGGTGCGGACGTGCAACATCGGGCGCCGTGCGGGCCAGACGTAATGGCGGAATGAAGCGGGAACGGACGGGTGTGCCTCGCCTGGCGTCAGGGCGGCGGCGCCGAGCGAAAGACAGAACGCACAGGTTCTGCACTCATGCTGCGGCTCATCCTCAACGGGGTTGCCCTGATCGTCGATCGTAATCGTGATTGCCCCGTCGCCCGAACAGAGGACCACCTTCGTGGTCGAGTTTGCGAACGCATTCATCTCCACGCCGGCCACGGCCTCGGCCAGCCCCGACAGCGTCAGGCTCGACGCGAGGAGCAGGAAGGTCAGGAGATGGCAGATTCTGCGATACATGCGCGGAAACTGTTCTTTCTCCGCGTCGGCCACCTTGATATGGGTCAAACAAAATGATCTTTTTTCGCCCCAGATTGGCATCGAGACCGGACCGTTCGACACACGGGCAAAGGGTGGTCCATCTGGCCAGAATAGCGCCAACTTCCGGCGCACCTTCCGGAGGCAACCTAACGTATGCGCCTGACCAAGTTCACAGACTTCGCCCTGCGAATCCTTCTCCTGACGGCCAGCGAGAGGACGGACCGCCTTACCATCGAGGAGGCGGCGGAGCGCTTCGGGATATCGCTAAGCCATGCGAAGAAGGTCGTGCTCACGCTGTCGCGTGCGGGCTATCTGAGGGCCAGCCGCGGCCGCACTGGTGGCATTGCATTGGGTCGCGAACCGGAAGACATCAATCTGGGTGCGGTGATTCGCCTCACCGAACCCGACTTCGGGTTGTTCGAATGCTTCCTGCCGGGAAACCAGTGCATTCTCAGCCGGGCTTGCCGTCTTCCCCCGGTGGCAAACGAAGCGCTTCAGGCCTTCGTCGCTGTCTTCGACCGCTACACGCTCGCGGATATGCTGGTGCGTCCGGGGCTGTTCGTCGCAGCCCATTCTGAGGAGGTGCAGCCCCGTCGCGGTCCGATCCTTCCCAAACCCGCGTCAGCCTGAACGCCGTCCCCCCGAAGAATCTCCGGCCGGCTGGTCCGGGCTTCGACGGGGGTGGGACAGGGCTGTCCCGGTTGGTGGGCAGCTTCGGCGGGGGTGCTCCGGCGACGCGTCATATTTCCTTGCAGGTGCGGAGCGCATCGAGGACGGCAGCGTGGATGTTGCGGCCGGCCACGGCATCGCCGATCCGGCCGAGGAGATAGCGGCCCTTCGGGTTGCAGCGGACGAACGGATCGCGCCCGGCGATAAGGGCCGCATGGTCAAGCTGGCCGAGGTTGGACGCTTCCGGCTTAAGTGCATGAAAGAGAGCGTCGTTCGGGACCACGCCCTGTTCGACGACGACATGATCGACCAGCCGGGTCTCTGTCTTTCCGGTCAACACATGGCGAAGCGTCGCGCGGCGGCGGGCGCCCTCGGCGGAAACGGCGATCAGCTCGTGGAGGCAGGTGAAGCGCACCCCGTCCCGCGCGAGTTGGCGAAGCGCCACGGCCGAGGTCGTCGGTCCGAGATCGTGGAGCGGGGTGCGGTCCGGCGTCACCCATTCGACGGCGCATCCGGCCTCGGCCAGATGATCGGCGGTGACCGCCGCGGGGTGGTCGCCCGCCTCGTCCGTCAGGAGCACCTCACCCTCCGGCCGGGCAGCGCCCGAAAGGATGTCCCAGCTGGACACCGTGAGACCGCCGCCCGGGATCGCCGGGCCTTCAGGCCAGCCGCCGGTCGCGACGATGACGGCTTCGGGCGCTTCGGCCAGCACGTCTTCGGCCTCGGCATAGCTGTTGAGCCGGACGTCGACGCCAAGCCGCGCGACCTCGGCGATGAGCCAGTCGGCAATGCCCAAAACCTGACGCCGCACCCGGCCCTCGGCGGCGAGCAACAGCTGGCCGCCGAGGCGGTCGGCGGCCTCGAAAAGCACGACATCATGGCCACGCGACGCCGCTACCCGCGCGGCTTCTAGCCCGCCGGGACCGCCGCCGACGACTACAACCTTGCGCCGTGTTTCGGCTTTGCCGATCACGTGGGGCAGCACCGCTTCGCGTCCCGTCGCGGCATTGTGGCCGCAGACGGCGGGCTTGCCCTGGTTGACGCGGTCGACACAGTAGCCAAGCCCGACGCAGGGGCGGATGCGCTCGTCATCGCCGCGCATGAGTTTTGCGACCAGGTGCGGGTCGGCCATTTGGGCGCGCGTCATGCCGACGAGGTCGACATGGCCCTCGGCCACGGCGTGCCGCGCGGTGGCGATGTCGGCGATGCCGCCGGCATGGAAGACCGGAAGTCCGGTCGCCTGGCGGATTCGGCCCGCGATGGGCAGGTGCGGCGCCGACGGCATGCCCATCGGCGGCACCCATCCGGCAAGTCCCAGATCATCATAGGGAGCGCCTGCGAGCACGTTCAGGAAATCGACTGCGCCCGCCTCCGCCAGCATCCGCGCCGCCGCGACGCAATCGTCCGCGGAAAGCCCGCCTTCGGACAACTCGTCCCCGGTGAGGCGCAGTCCGACGATGATCTCTGGCCCGACCGCCGCTCGCACTGCGCGCAGAACCTCGACCGTGAGCCGGAGCCGGTTTTCGAGAGGCCCGCCGTATTCGTCCTTCCGGTCGTTGACCAATGGCGAGAGGAACTGGCCCAGCAGGTGAGAATGCGACAGGATTTCGATCCCGTCGAAGCCGCCCTCCTGGCAGCGCCGCGCGGCGGCGGCGAAATCGTCGATGACGCGGGCAATGTCTTCCGCCTCCATCGCCTTGGGGAAGGCGCGATGCGCCCGTTCCCGCCGCCCCGAAGGACCGATGACCGGCAGCCAGTAGCCATCATCCCAGGCTGTGCGACGACCCATGTGGGTGATCTGGCACATCACCGCCGCGCCGTGGGATTTCACGCCTTCGGTCAGCTTCTGGAACCACGGGATTATGCTGTCGTCGCCCGCGTAGAGCTGGCCGAAGACCGAAGGGCTGTCGGGGGCGATATTGGTCGAGCCGCCGATCATCGTCATCCCGATTCCGCCCTTCGCCTTCTCCTCATGGTAGAGCCGATAGCGGTCGCGCGGGTGGCCGTCCTCGACGAAGTTCGGCGCGTGCGCCGTGCTGATTATCCGGTTCCGGATCGTCAGGTGGCGGAGTTGAAAGGGTTCGAGGAGGGGGTCCATGGATGCTCCGGGGCGGTGACGCATTGACGCCTTGGTGGAGTTTGGCGCGCGTTCGCCGCGCCCGGAGGCGCCGGTGCGACATGGGTCGGTCAAGTTGCGACGGTAAGACTCCGCTCGGACCCGAGCCGGGAGTCTGCTCGCCAGGCACGGTCAACGGCTGCCCGGCTGGCGGGCCCGCCGCCTCTTGGGCGAGCGGCGTTTCCTCGGCGCGGGCGGGTTTTGGCAACCTTTGCCTTCGCCTGAAGGCGCGGCCCTCGCCACGGCGGTGGGAGTGCCGGTCGAGGCGCCGGCGATCGTTCCGCCGGTGGCAGCTTCCGACGGGACTCTACTGCGGTTCCAGTTCGCGGAGAAATGACTCGACAAAACCAGATTTGTAGTTATTTTGTACCCATGACCACGACCAGTCCCAACGCCCGCGCACTTGCCGCTCTCGGCCACGACGCCCGCCTGTCGATCTTCCGTCTGTTGGTGAAGGCCGGGGACGAGGGATTGAGGGTGAGCGACATAGGCGAGTATCTCGGGCTCGCCCCTTCGACGCTGGCGCATCACCTCTCGACGCTGGTCGATGCGGGGCTCGTCCTGCAGGAGAAGCAGGGGCGCGAGGTCTTCAACAAGGTAGACTACCCGGCCATGAACCGCGTCGTGAGCTTCCTTACCTCGGAATGCTGCGCCGGGATCGGAACACGTCCATCGGAGGATGCGGCATGAGACGCGCTCAAGCTTTCTCTCGCCCCGAAACAACCACGAATCTGGAGGTTTGGTTATGACCGACACGACAGTATCCAGCCTCGGTCCGCGGTCAATCCTGCGAAATCTCTGGAAGGATCAGCGCGTCTGGCTGACCTCGGCCCTCATCCTAGCCTTGCTCGCCCTCTTCGACCTGCAGCAAGCGATCGAGAGTGCGCGCTTCGCCGGCGCCGCGCTTCTGCACACCGCGCCCTACCTCGTGCTCTCGATCGCCATTGCCGCCTGGGCTGGCGCTACGGGCGCGGACAACCTGATCGCCAAGGCCTTCACCGGCGCGCCGCTGCTGATGATCGCCTTGGGGGCGCTGGCGGGCGGGCTCTCGCCCTTCTGCTCCTGCGGGGTGATCCCGTTGATCGCGGCGCTTCTGGCGATGGGCGTGCCGCTGTCGGCGGTCATGGCCTTCTGGCTCGCGTCGCCGATCATGGACCCCTCGATGTTCGTGCTGACAATGGGCGTGCTCGACCTCGAGTTCGCCGTGGCGAAGACCCTCGCTGCCATCGGGCTGGGCGTGTTCGGCGGCACCGTGGTGCATGTCTTAGCACGTGGCGGGGCGCTCTCAGATCCACTGCGTGAGGGCGTGGGGAACGGCGGCTGTGGCGGGGCCAGGGTGCGCGCGCCGAAGCCCGTGGCCTGGCGCTTCTGGACCGATTCAGAACGGCGCGCCAGGTTCGCCAAGACCGCCCGGACGACAACGCTGTTCCTTGCCAAGTGGCTCACGCTCGCCTTTCTCATCGAAAGCCTGATGCTGGCCTGGATCCCGGCCGAGACGGTCACCGCCGTGCTGGGCGGCACCGGCCTGATGCCGATCGCCATGGCGACGCTGGTGGGCGTCCCGGCCTATCTGAACGGCTACGCCGCGCTGCCGCTTGTCGGCGGGTTGATCGAGCAGGGCATGGCGCCGGGTGCCGGCATGGCCTTCCTCGTCGCGGGCGGCGTCACGTCAATCCCCGCGGCCATGGCTGTATGGGCTCTGGCACGGCCGCCGGTCTTTGCGCTTTACATCGCGCTCTCGCTCTCGGGGGCCTTCGCGGCGGGGCTTCTGTTCCAGCTCTGGCAGTTCGTCTGAGCGGATCGCGTTGACTGCCCGCTGCAGTCAATCCTGGGGCTGCCCGGTCTCGCCGAAGCCTGCCGCCCGCACTTCGGCGCCATGCTCGTCAAGCTTGGGGGCGGTGCGTTCGAGGATCAGTTGACTGTCCGAAAACCGGAGCGGCGACCGCACACCGTCGACACCTTGGGGCCGGATCCTCAGCCCTCGGGCCGCGATCTGTTGGTCGTCGAAGACCTGGGCGATCGTATTGATCGGGCCGACCGGAACCTTGACGTCCTGGAGCGCGGCGATGAGCGCATCGCGGGGCCAGTGCCGTGTCGCGGCCGCCAGCTGTTCCACAAGCTCGTCGCGCCGGGCCACGCGGTCGGCATTCGAGGCGTAGCGCGGATCCGCGGCCAGGTCCGGTCTTTCGAGCACATCGCACAGGCGCCGGTACTGCGCGTCGTTTCCCGCAGCGATGATCATGTCGCCGTCCGCGACCGGAAAGACCTGATAGGGCACGATATTGGGATGCGCGTTGCCCGTGCGGACGGGCGCCGCACCGGTGGCGAAATAGTTCATCGCCTGGTTCGCCAGGATGCCGGTCGCGCTGTCGAGAAGCGAGATGTCGACATGCTGCCCGCGGCCGGTCCGCGCCCGTTCCGCCAGCGCCGCCTGAATGCCGATGACGGCGTAGAGGCCCGAAAAGATATCGGTGACGGCGACTCCGACGCGCTGCGGCTCTCCGTCCGGGGCGCCGGTGATGGACATCAGCCCGGACATGCCCTGGATCAGGTAATCGTATCCCGGCCGGTCAGCGTAGGGACCGTCCTGGCCGAATCCGGTGATCGAGCAATAGACGAGGCCCGGGTTCAGTTTGGAGAGGGTAGGGTAGTCGAGCCCGTATTTCGTCAGTCCGCCGACCTTGAAATTCTCGATCAGGACGTCCGCTTCGGCGGCGAGCCCCGTGACGAATTCCTGACCTTCGGCTGTCGCCAGGTCCACCGCCACGGACTTCTTTCCCCTGTTGCAGGCGTAGAAATACGCGGCCGACCGGTCTTCTTCCCGTTCGATGAACGGCGGGCCCCAGGTGCGCGTGTCATCGCCCCCCGGGGCCTCGACCTTGATCACCGTGGCGCCCAGATCCGCCAGCGTCTGTCCGGCCCAAGGACCGGCCAGGATGCGCGCCAGATCGAGAACCTTCAGTCCGGAAAGCGGAGCCATCAGAAGAACGCCTGGAGGCCGGTTATCGCTCGACCGAGGATGAGGGCGTGGACGTCGTGCGTGCCCTCGTAGGTGTTGACGGTCTCGAGGTTGGCCATGTGGCGCATGACCTGGAAGTCCTCCTGG
>NZ_JAVQHL010000005.1:0-72614 GCF_032670585.1 Ostreiculturibacter nitratireducens | reverse complement strand
TCTCCCGCGCATAGCTTCGCGCCGCGTCGCGCATCATCCGCTCGTCCTCGGACAACTGCTCTTCCAGCCGGAAGGCGTCCTCCCAGTCAAAGCGCGAAAGATCAGGGGCGTCCTTGGGTTTCAGGGCGGGCATGGGTCTCTCCGTTCCGTGGTTGGCGCATTTCTAAGGCGTCGGCTTGCCCGTTTCAAATGAATAGGCTTTACAGGTTGATGAGTATTTCTCATCAAGTCGGAAGCCCATGCGCCACGCCTACACGCCCACCCTGCCAGAGTTGCAGGCCTTCTGCGCCGCCGCTCGGGAAGGTTCCGCCACCCACGCCGCAGCGGCTCTCGGTCTCACGCAGAGCGCGATCAGCCGGGCGCTCGGCAGTCTCGAGGCGCGGCTGGGCGTCCGGCTCTTCCACCGGGTGCGGCAGCGGCTCGTTCTGTCGGACGCGGGCCGCGCGATGTTTCCCGAGGCGGAGCGCCTTCTGGCAGACCTCGATTCCGCCGCGCTGACCGTCATGGCCTTCGGCGGCCATCGCGACGTGCTGCGCATCGCCTCGCTGCCGACCTTCGCGGCCGTCTGGCTGATCCCCCGCCTGTCGCGCTTCGCCGCCCTGGCGCCGAACGTGACCTTCGATATGAGCGCGACGCTCGGTCCCCTCGATTTCGAGCGCGACCCGCGGGACCTCGCGATTCTGCGGGGCGCGCCTCGGGGCCGGGGGATCAGGTCCGAAACGCTCCTCGAGGAACGGCTCGTCGTCGTGGCATCCGCCGCGCTCCTGCCGGGCGCCGAGCCCCTGGAGGACGAGGCGCTGGCGCGGCTGCCGCTTCTCCAGCAGGCGACGCGGCCCAATCTCTGGCTCGACTGGTTCCTCGACGCGGGGCTCGATCCGATCACGATCCTGAGGGGGGCCCGGATGGAACAGTTCGGCATGGTGCTTGCCGCCGCGAGGGCCGGGCTTGGCGTGGCTCTGGTCCCCGAGATCCTTGTCCGTGGCGAACTCGCCTCCGGTACCCTCCGCCTTGCCTCCCGCCGGTCGATGGTGACGGGAACGCCCTACGCGCTGCACTATCCCGAACGCAGCGAGGAAATCGCCGCCTTCCGCAGCTTCCGCGACTGGATCCTCAGCGAGGCCCGAGCAACCGGGCAATGACCGGGGCCGAAAGGATCACGACGAAGATGCGTAAAAGGTGGTGCGCGACGACGAAGGCCACGTCCGCACCGGTGACGATGGCGATCACCGCCATTTCTGCCTGGCCGCCGGGCAGGAACGACAGCATCACGTCGAGGAACGGTGCGCCCGAGACGACCTGGACGACCTCGATGAACCCGAGCGAGATCAGAGCGAGGAGCGCGGCGAAGGCGAAGCCCGCGCCAACGTCCACGCGAAGCTCCCTGGCGGTGATGCCGGCATATTTTGACCCGACCGCGATCCCGATGAAGAACTGAGCGGCCCATATGATTTCGGCGGGCGGCCGCTGGTTGATGAAGCCCGAGAGGCTCAACATGGCGGTCAGTATCAGCGGCCCCAGGATCGATGCTCCGAAAAGCCCGATCCGCTCCGCCCCTTTCCAGCCCAGAAGGCCCGCCGCGACCATGAGCGCGAGTTCGTTCGGGGGGACGTCGGAGAACGGGACGCCGGGAGGCCGTGTCAGGTTGGCGCCGTAGACGAAGGTCAGAAGGAACGGCGCCGCGGTCACGATCACGAGGACACGCGTGGCGTGGACAAGGCTCATCGCGCGCACGTCGCCGCCCGCCTCCTCGCCGAAGATCAGCATGTCCTGCAAACCACCCGGCATCGCGGAGTAGAAGGCGGTCGGATGGTCGAAACCCATGACGCGGCGGAAGAACGGGTAGCCGATGCCGCCGATGACGAGGACGAAGACCGGAACCATCATCAGCGTCGGCCCATGCGAGGGAAGCTCTCGCAGGAATTCGGGCGTGACGGTCGCGCCGATGGCCACGCCAAGGAAGGTGCGCATGAAGGTGCCGAGCGTGCCCATCCCCTTCAGGGGCGCTCCGGCCAGCGCGAAGACGAGGCAGCCCAGCATCGGGCCGAGGAGGAGGGGAAGCGGCAAGCCGCCCGCCAGGAAGGCCGCCGTTCCGAGCACGGCGGCAACGAGCGTCAGGAGGCGGGGCGGGGCTCTTCGCATGGCTTTGCGCATAAGTGCAGACCTTCCGCCCCGCAAGAGGGCGATCGAAGTGTATCGCGCCCTGCCGGATTGGCGGATAACCGCAAGTCGACCCGGCCAGTCACGAGGAAGTTATTCCATGCCCTTACGCTTGCTCCAGCTTCGGGTAATTATCGGTCGGAAATAGTTCCAGGAGTTCGCTGATGCGCCCCATGCTTAAGACGACCACCGCCCTCGTGGCCAGCCTTTCTCTCATCATGCCGATGCCGCTTGCGGCGCAGGAAGGCAATGCTGGGGCGCCGATCCTTTGCTCGGATGGGTCCGAGCCGCCCTGCGCGGAGGGCGATCCGGCGAACGAGCTGCTGAAGGCGCAGGAGGAGGCTGAAGCCGCCGCGGCCGCCGAGGCTGAGGCAAAGGCCGCCGAAGAGGCCGCCGCCGCGGAAGCGGAAGCTGCCGCCGAGGCCGAGGCAAAAGCTGCCGAAGAGGCCGCCGCCGCGGAAGCGGAAGCCGCCGCCGAGGCCGAGGCAAAGGCTGCCGAAGAGGCTGCCGCCGCGGAAGCGGAAGCCGCCGCCGAGGCCGAGGCAAAGGCTGCCGAAGAGGCTGCCGCCGCGGAAGCGGAAGCTGCCGCCGAGGCCGAGGCAAAGGCTGCCGAAGAGGCTGCCGCGGCGGAAGCGGAAGCCGCTGCCGAGGCCGAGGCAAAGGCCGCCGAAGAGGCTGCCGCCGCGGAAGCCGCTGCCGAGGCCGAGGCAAAGGCCGCCGAAGAGGCTGCCGCCGCGGAAGCGGAGGCCAAAGCCGCAGAAGAGGCTGCTGCCGCAGAGGAACCGGCGGAAGCCGCACCCGCCGAAACGGAGGAACAGACAGAGGCCGCGCCCGAAGTGACGGCCGAAGAGACTGCCCCGGCCAATGCCGAAGCCGCCGACGCCGAGGCGCCGACACCGGCGGAACCGATGGCAGCGGCCGAAGAAGCGGCGGCGGGCGTCGTGCCCGAGGCGGCGGCTCTTGCCGTGATCGACAACGAGGCCGCGCAGGAGGCCGCAGCGGAGGTGGTCGAGGAAGTCGTCACCGAGGAGACTTCCCGCTCCTCCGCCGAGGATTTCGATACGACGGTCAGCGGAGCTGCGGTCACGGAAAAACGCAAGCGCGACGGTCTCAGCGACTTCGAGAAGGCGCTCCTGATCGGCGTTGGCGCTGTTGCCGTCGGGGCGATGCTTTCCAACAACCGCCGAGTCGAACTGAGCTCGGGCGACCGCGTCGTCGTGACCCGCGACGATGGCAGCTATGAAGTCCTGAAGGACGACAACGTGCTCCTGCGCCAGCCCGGCAGCCGGGTCGAGACGCGCACCTTCGACGACGGTTCGACCCTCACCACGGTCACGCGCGACGACGGCAGCCGCATCGTCACCATCCGTGACCCGGAACTGCGCGTCATCCGCCGGGTGCACTACGATGCCGATGGCCGCGAGACGATCCTGATCGACGACACCTACGAGGTGGAGCCGGTCGATATCCGCGCGCTTCCCCGTCCGGCGCCGCAGCCCGACTACACTGGCATGACGCGGGAAGAGGCCCTGCGGGCGGCGCTTGAGCGGGAGGCGGCGCTCGACCGGCGATTCTCGCTGGCGCAGGTGCGCGCGATCCCCGAGGTGCGAGCCCTCGTTCCGGTGATCGACCTCGACGCGATCACCTTCGATACGGGTTCCGCCGCCATCGAGCCCGACCAGGCGCGCGCGCTCGCCGATCTTGGCGGGCTCATCACCGACATGATCGCCCGGAACCCGCGGGAGGTGTTCCTGATCGAGGGCCATACGGACGCGGTGGGCAGCCCTGCCATCAACCTTGCCTTGTCGGACCGTCGGGCCGAATCCGTGGCCCTGGCGCTGACCGAGTATTTCGGGGTGCCGCCCGAAAACCTCGTGGTGCAGGGCTATGGCGAATCCTTCCTGAAGATCGACACCCAGGACGCCGAGCGAGCCAACAGGCGCGTGAGCGTCCGGCGCATCACCGACCTCCTGCGGTCGGCGGTGGCCGAATAGGCGCCCATTACGCAGGAACCGGGTCGCCGGGAGCGGCGGTCCAGCGCAGGGTCATGGAAGCCGAAAGGAGGTTTCCATGGCCTTGCAGTTCCAGCCGATCGACACGGGCCTTGCCCGCGCATACCGCGCGGGCGGGCCGGATGCCTACGGACGCGCGCCGGAACGCGGCCCGGTATCGGACGGGGCAGGTGTGCCTTGCCGCCATTGCCTGTGCAACGTGCCCGCAGGGCAGCGCTACCTGATCCTGGCGCACCGGCCGTTTCCGGAAGTTCAGCCCTATGCCGAAACCGGACCGATCTTCCTTTGTGAAAGCGATTGCGAGTCGTGGTGCGGTGACGGCCCGCCGCCGATCCTGACCACCAGTCCGGACTACCTGCTCAAAGGCTACACGGCGGACCACCGGATCCTCTACGGCACGGGGCGCGTCGTGAGCCGAGAGGAACTGATTGATTATGCAGAGAAACTCCTGTCCGACCCGCGGGTCGCTTTCGTGGATGTCCGTTCGGCGCGGAACAACTGCTACCAGTTGCGAATTTTTCGGGCGCGGGCGGCCGATTTGACCGAGGTCAAGGTTCAGGCTGTCGCTTCGCGGTAATTGGATTCTGACTGGAAACACGGATCGCTGTCGAGCGGCTCTCCCTCCGCTCTGCGTGTCCGGTCGGACGGTCGGCGCTCTCCCTCGCCAGACCGAAAGCGCTGCGGGCCGAAACCCGCAGCGTTATTTTTTTCGGCCCGACCAGCGCCGCATGTTCCCACGAAGAGGTCGCGTGGTTTTCTTGCCTCTGGCGCGGTCGAGGGGCTGGGGCCATAGTATGCGCGACAAGGGGGAGAGCATGGATACTGCGGATTACGACCGGATTCCCGAAATCGCGCTTGAGTGGCACCGCGACGGGCGCGGCGCGGCGCTGGCGACCGTGGTCGAGACATGGGGCTCTGCGCCGCGGCCGATCGGCAGCCAGCTCGTCGTGTCCCGCGAGGGCGAGATGATGGGCTCGGTCTCCGGTGGCTGCGTCGAGGGCGCAGTCGTCGCGGAGGCGGTGGAGGCGCTCGCGGGAGGCCAGCCGCGGCTTCTGACCTTCGGCGTGTCGGACAACGACGCCTTTGCCGTAGGACTGGCCTGCGGCGGGACCATCCGGGTGCTGGTGGAACCGGTCGGGGACCAACTGGACGCGTTGCCCGAAGCGACGCTCGCCGAGATCGTGGCCGCGCGCGCCGAACGCCGACCGCTCGCCTATGCCGTCGACCTGTCGACATGGGCACGGCGCCTGGTCCCGCGCGGCGAGGGTTTCGCGGACCGGTTTCGTGGCGACAAGTCCGGCGTGGAAGGAGAGGAATTCGTCGCGATCTTCAATCCGCCCCTCAGGATGATCGTCGTCGGCGCGGTGCATATCGCGCAGGCGCTGCTGCCGATGGCGCGGGCCTGCGGTTACGACCCCGTTCTCATCGACCCGCGGGAGGCCTTCGGTTCCTCCCTGCGCTTTCCCGGCGAGGACATCCGTCACGACTGGCCGGATGAGGCGATGGCGGCCGTCGGGCTCGACACGCGAACCGCCGTCGTGACGCTGACGCATGACCCGAAGCTCGACGACCCGGCGATCAAGGCGGCGCTTCGCTCGGAGGTCTTCTACCTCGGCTGCCTTGGGTCCAGCCGCACCCATGCGAAGCGGGTGACGCGGCTGGCGGAGGCGGGGTTCACCGAGGCGGATCTTTCGCGCATCCATGCCCCCATCGGCCTCGATATCGGCGCGAAGAGCCCGGCGGAAATCGCCGTTTCGATCATGGCCGAGGTGACTGAACGGCTGAGGCTCGGCTGATGGAATTCGGACCGGTTCCGCTCGATCAGGCAGGGGGCGCCATTCTTGCCCATTCGGCCAAAGCGAAGGGGCGGAAGATCGCCAAGGGCACTGTGCTCGGGCCGAAGGAGATCGAGGCCCTTGCCGCGGAGGGTTTCGAGGAGGTCGTCGTCGCGCGCCCCGGGCCGGAGGACGTCGCCGAGGACTTGGCGGCGGAGCGGCTGGCCCGCGCGCTCGTCCCCGATCCAGAGGAGGCGGGGCTCATGCTGACGGCCCCGCATGCGGGGCGGGTCAACCTGAAGGCCCTTGGTCCGGGCATCGCCACCATCGACGTGGACAAGGTCCACGCGCTGAATCGGGTGGACCCGGCGATCACGCTCGCGACCGTCGCGCCGCATGTGCGGGTGGCGAAGGGCACGCTTGTCGGAACGGTCAAGATCATCAGCTACGCGGTGCCGGGCGCGGCGCTCGATACGGCCTGCGCGGCGGCGGCGGGAGCGTTGGCGGTGCGGCCGGTCGCGCTGCGTTCGGCGGGCTTGATGCTGACGGAGGTTCCGGGACAGGCCGGGACCCTGAATGAAAAGGGCCGCAAGGCGGTCGAGGGCAGGCTCAGGGCCTTGGGCATTGCGCTTGCCGATTGTGTGATGGTGCCGCACGAGAGGGAGGCGATGGCGGCGGCCCTGGAAAGGCTTCAGGGCGACGTCCTTCTCATCCTGACGGGTTCGGCGACCTCCGACCTGCATGACGACGGTCCGGAAGCCGTCCGTCGCGCCGGCGGCACGGTGGCGCGTTTCGGTATGCCGGTCGATCCCGGCAACCTCCTGTTTCACGGAAAGTTCGGCGGACGCCCGGTGATCGGCCTGCCGGGCTGCGCGCGCTCTCCCGCGCTCAATGGCGCGGACTGGGTGCTCGAACGCATCGCCTGCGGGCTCGATATCTCAGACGACGACATCGCCGCGATGGGCGTCGGCGGGCTCTTGAAGGAGATCCCGATCAGGCCGCAGCCGCGCGAGGGCTGACATGTGCGTGGCCGGAAATCGCCCGCCTGGTCCCATGAAGGGTGTTCTCAAAGCGCTGGTCGCATGGTCTATTGGGCCGAATTCATCAGGTGGGATGTGATGGCGAAGATCACGATGACCGTGAATGGCAAAAGCGTGTCCGGCGATGTCGAGGGCCGCACGCTGCTCGTCGACTACCTGCGGCAGGGGCTGGGCCTGACGGGCACCCATGTCGGCTGTGACACGTCGCAATGCGGAGCCTGCGTGGTGCATGTCGACGGCATGGCGGTGAAATCCTGCACCGTCTTCGCGGCCGACCTGGAAGGGGCCGACGTGGTCACCATCGAGGGGGTGGCCGACGCAGAAGGCTCTCTCGGCGCGCTTCAGCAGGCGTTTCGTGATCATCACGGGCTTCAGTGCGGCTACTGCACGCCGGGGATGGTGATGTCGGCGGCGGCTCTTCTGGCCGAGAACCCGAAGCCCACGGAGGCCGAGGTGCGGCACTACCTCGAGGGGAACATCTGCCGCTGCACCGGGTATCAGAATATCGTCAAGGCGGTTCTGGCCGCGTCAGGTCAGGACGTGTCCACCTTCGCGGCCGAGTGAGCGGGCCCTTGCCGGGCAGGGAGGCAGTCGATGTACGAATTCGAGTTCAGGAAACCCGCGACCCTCGCCGAGGCGCTGACGGCGCTCGAGGCCGAGGACGCGATGCCGCTTGGCGGTGGCCAGACGCTGATCCCCGCGCTGAAACAGCGGCTTGCGGCGCCCGCGGTACTGGTGAGCCTCAACGGGATAGCGGAGATCAAGGGCGTTTGCCGGGCTGATGACGGCTCCGTCGCCGTGGGCGGCGGGACGACGCATGCGGCGGTGGCGAAGGAGACGGCGGAGATATTCCCCGCGCTGGCGGAACTTGCGGGTGGGATCGGCGACCCCGCCGTGCGCAACCGCGGCACGATCGGCGGGTCGCTTGCCAACAACGACCCGGCGGCCTGCTACCCGGCGGCGGTGCTGGGGGCGGGCGCGACCTTGGTGACGAACATCCGCCGGATCGCAGCGGACGACTTTTTCGAAGGCATGTTCACCACTGCGCTGGAACCCGGCGAAATCATCACCGAGGTCCGCTTCCCCGTGCCGGAGAAGGCCGCTTACGCCAAGTTCCGCCAGCCGGCGTCGCGCTTTGCGCTCGTCGGCGTATTCGTGGCGAAGTTCAAGGGCGGAGTGCGCGTCGCAGTGACAGGCGCGTCGGAGGAAGGCGTCTTCCGCTGGAGCGAGGCAGAGAAGGCGCTGTCCAAAAGCTTTGCGGAGGAGGCGGTAAAGGGCCTTGCGCCCTCGGCCGATGGCATGATCGCGGACCTGCACGGCACGCCTGGATACCGCGCCCACCTTGTCGGCGTCATGACCGCGAGGGCTGTCGCGGCGGCGCGCTGACGGGTCTGGCGGCCGCGTTGAGGGAACGCGCGATTTGCGTCCTTTGGCCGAGGTCGAACGGCAAACCGGATCATCGCGAATTGAGATCAATCAAGGCACCGCCCCCGGATTGCCATTAGGCATGACCGAAGGGGGGTGGGACCATGCGGTTGGCGATACTCGGTGCGATCTTATTCCTGATCGGCGCCACGCAGGCAGATTCCAGGGAGTGCAGGTTGCCCAGCCCGAGGCCCGGCGTCGTCTCCGAAGAAATCCCTCCGCGCAGTTTCTTCCTCTGCCTGCTCGCAGAAATCGACGACCTGAAGAAGCGACAGGAAGAACTGGAACGGATCGTCCCCGAATATGAGCGCCTCGTCGCGGAAATGCCGGTGCCCTACCTCAACGACAACGGAAAGGTAACGGTGGAGGAGGGCAGGCGAATTGGAAGCGCCACGTTCACGCTTGACGCACGCCAGACAGGGCGCGCCTCTTCCCTCCGCCTCGATCAAGCGGTCATCGAGGAACTCTGCACGACGACCCGGGGTTGCCGGATGTCCCTCATCCGTCGCGTGATAGGGCTCCGCCAGACAGAGCCGCTTGAATCCATCATCGTCGGCCCGTGTCTCTTCGACTATGACGCGGTTTCTGGCGCGTGGCTTCGCGGCACCGGGTGTTCGGGTGACGCCATCAGCGGGAAGGACGGTGACGGTGCCGTCGGCGCGAAGAGTTCGGGCGCCGATGTCGTCATCGAGGCCGGGGAGGGCTGCCTTATGGCCGATGCGGATATCCGTCTGGCGGTCGGGGCGGACCACGAGATACTGGACCGAGACCACTCTCGGGGCCTCTACCTGATCGCCGCGCCTGAAAGACTGACGACGAGCATCAGGCGTTTTCGGTGCGATCTGGAGATTGACTGAATCTGGCCGGACCTCCGCCGGGATGCATGGCGGATCGGCGCAATGCCGGGCGATACGCAGACGAAGCCGGGCCGGACCCTTCAGTGGGTCCTCATGGCCCCAGCAGCGCCTTTGACGCGGATCAAGGCAGCTCCTGATCGTCAGCCGTAGGGTTCCCGCGATCCGAAGGAGGCGCGGGCGGAATGACCGACAGACCTGACATCGACGAGGTTCTCGCGCGCGCCCGACCGCATTCGCGCTGGCGGCGTGGGGTGACCGCGGGCGTCATCATCGCCCTGGTCGCAGGTGCGGGCTGGTATCTCTACACCCGAGGTGCCGGGGAGGCCGCGACGATCTATTCCACCTCGCCCGTGCAACGGGGGGCCCTGACGGTGACGGTCACGGCCACTGGCACGGTCGAGCCCACGAACCTCGTCGAGGTATCAAGCGAACTTTCGGGCACGGTCAAATCGGTCCGCGCCGACAGCAACGACGTCGTGAGGAAAGGGCAGGTCCTGGCCGAACTCGACACCGAGAAGCTCGAAGCCTCGATGGAGCGGAGCCGCGCGACACTCGCGGCGCGGCTTGCGCGCGTGACGGAGGCGGAGGCCACGCTGGGGGAGGCGCTGGAGGATTACGAACGCGTCAAGGAACTGGCCGACCGGAACGTCGTGTCGTTGCAGATGCTGCAATCCTCGCAGGCGGCCCTTGCCCGCGCCGAGGCGAGCGCCGAGATCGCGCGGGCCGATGCCAAGGTCGCGGAAGCGGATCTGCGTTACGAGGAGACGAACCTCGCCAAGGCGTGCATCTGTTCTCCGATCGACGGGGTCATCCTGGGCCGCAACGTGGACGTGGGCCAGACCGTCGCCTCATCGCTTCAGGCGCCGGTCCTGTTCACGATCGCGGAAGACCTGTCGAAGATGGAGCTTCGCGTCGATATCGACGAGGCGGACGTGGCGAGCGTGCATGTCGACGATCGCGCCACCTTCACGGTCGAGGCCTATCAGGACCGGGTCTTCCCGGCCGAGATCGCCAAGATCCTCTACGCGCCGCAGACGGTGGAAGGGGTCGTGACCTACGAGGCGGAACTGATCATCGACAATTCAGAGCTTCTGCTGCGACCGGGAATGACCGCCACGGCGGAGATCGTCGCGGAGGAGATCACCGACGCGGTCCTCATCCCGAACACGGCACTTCGCTTCTCGCCCCCGCTCGAAGCGGACGACGACAAGCAGGGCGGGGGCGGGCTTCTGGGCCTCCTGATGCCGCGGCAGCCGCCGGGGGAGGAGACCGTACAGGCGCCCGCGGCGGACGGCACGCGGACCGTCTGGGTGCTGCGCGACGGCGCGGCGGTTCCCGTGTCGATACGCACCGGCGCCACGGACGGCGTTAGAAGCGTCGTCACCGAAGGAGACCTTGCCGAGGGTGACCTCGCCATCACCGACGTCGTCGAGGAGCCGTAACGGCGATGGGAGAGGCCGCGCCGCTCATCTCGCTTTCCTGCATCTCGAAGGTCTACGGCACCGGCGCGGCGCGGGTGCGCGCGCTGTCGGAAGTCGACATGACCATCCGCGAGGGCGAATTCGTCGCGATCATGGGGCCGAGCGGGTCGGGAAAGTCCACCGCGATGAACCTTCTGGGCTGCCTCGACACGCCGACGGACGGGACCTACCATTTCCTCGGCGCGGATGTGGGCAAACTCACCCGCGACCAGCGCGCGCTCTTGCGGCGGAACTACATCGGCTTCGTCTTCCAGGGCTACAACCTGCTCGCCCGGAGAACGGCGCTTGAGAACGTCGAACTGCCCCTGATCTACAAGGGCGTCGGCGCGGCGGAGAGGCGCGCGCTTGCGCTGGACGCGCTCGACAAGGTCGGGCTTCGCGGCCGCGAAGGCCACGACCCCTCGGAGCTTTCCGGTGGCCAGCAGCAGCGCGTGGCGATCGCCCGCGCGATTGTCGGGCGGCCCGCGGTGATCATGGCGGACGAACCGACCGGCAACCTCGATACCGCGCGCAGCCGTGAGATCATGGACCTCCTGACGCGCTTCAACCGGGACGAGGGGATCACCATCGTCATGGTGACGCACGAGACCGAGATGGCGGCCTACGCGCACCGGCTGATCCACTTCCTCGACGGCCGTATCGAGAACGACGGCCCGGCGAAAGGGGCGGCCTGAGATGCTGTGGGAGACGATCCGCCTCGCTGTCCAGGCCATCTTCCGCAACGCGTTGCGGTCGTTCCTGACGATCCTCGGCGTGGTGATCGGCGTGGGTGCCGTGATCGCGATGGTGACGGTGGGCCAGGGCTCGGCCGAGCAGGTGACATCGGACGTGGCGAAACTCGGGCGCAACCTTCTCGTGGTGCGGCCGGGGCAGGGGCCGCACGGACCCGGGGGGACGAGCGGCGCGGCGGCGAGTTTCGACGTGCGGGACGTGGACGCGATACAGGACCAGATCGCGAGCGTGCGCGTGGCGGCGCCCGCCAATACGCGGATGATGACCGCGATCGCGGGAAACGAGAACCGGTCGACCACAGTCATAGGCACCGACACCCGCTATCTGGAGGCGCGGGACATGCCGGTGGTGCTTGGCCGCCCGTTCTTCGAAAGCGAGCTTCGCGTCGGCGCCTCCGTCTGCGTCCTGGGGGAGACCGTCCGCCGCGAGCTTTTCGGCGCCGGCGATCCGGCCGGCCAGACGATGCGGCTGAAAACCATCTCCTGCAAGGTAATCGGCGTGATGGAGGAGCAGGGCGTGTCGAGCTTCGGCACCGATCAGGACGATTTCGTCCTGATCCCGCTCAAGACATTCCAGCGGCGGGTCGCGGGGAACAACGACGTGCCCCTGATCTACGTTGCGGTGAAGGACGGCTATTCCACCGACAAGGCCAAGGGCGAGATCGAGAGGTTGATGCGCGAAAGGCGGCGGATCGGTCTGGACGAAGAGGATGATTTCAACGTCTTCGACATGAAGCAGATCGCCTCGGTGCTGACGGGGATCACCAACGTCCTGACGGGGCTTCTATCGGCGGTCGCCGCTGTCAGCCTGCTTGTCGGCGGGATCGGGATCATGAACATCATGCTCGTTTCCGTCACGGAACGCACGCGCGAGATCGGCATCCGGCTCGCCGTCGGCGCCGAGGAACGCCAGGTGCTGATGCAGTTCCTCGTGGAAGCGATCGTGCTGTCGCTTCTCGGCGGGGCGCTCGGGATCCTTCTCGGGCTCGGGCTCGGCGCGGTGGGGGCGAACCTCCTCAACGTGCCATTCTCTCCCGATCCCTTCATCATCCTGCTTGCCTTCGGCTTCTCGGCGCTGATCGGGATCGTGTTCGGATATTTCCCGGCTCGCCGCGCGGCGCGGCTCGACCCGATCGAGGCGCTTCGGCACGAGTAAGGGGCGCAGGCCCGACGGCCGTTCACCCCGCGGCGGTCTGCCTTTCGCGCAAGCGTTGGCGCCGAAGCTGTTCCTCGAAGACTTCCGCGCGTGGCCGCCACCTGTAATGGCTGTCCTCGAGCGTCGGCGACCAGTGCAGATCGCCGCCGTTCCGCCAGGGATCCAGCACCACGCCCTCGAACATGCCATCCCCGCTGCGGCTGACGATCAGCGTGCTGTGATCGATCCGGAGCGGGTTGCCCGAGTTGGCGATGGCGCGATGGAGCGCGAGGGTGCGGAAATCCTCCTGCCGCATCCGCGCCTCAAGGTCGTCTGCCCACTGGTAGCAAAGCCCGCGCGGGCGCAGGCCGAGATTGACCTTCGTGTTGTGGATCAGCGGTGGATCGGTCACCTGATATTCACGCGCGAGCTGGTGTGAATATTCGAATGCGATCCGCGCGGCCCGCTGCGCCTCTTCGGGATCGACTTCGGGCCCGAAGGACCGGATTTCCTCGGCCAGCTCCGAGATTTCCTGTTCCTGTGTCGGCGGCGGACCATCCGGCGACATCGCGCAGCCACCGGCGACGAGCACCACCAGCAGCGACAGAAGGTGCGCGAATCTGGAGATCATCGTCATTTCCGTCGGACGCTTCGTGGATACGTTTGGGAAGGTGCTAGCGCGTCATCGACGCGTTGTCGAGTTTTCGGGCCGGATCGGCGCGGGGCAGAGGCGCCGTGTTTCCGCCGCCGCGGCCCTCGTCGCGCGCCGAAACGAAAAACGCCCGCGGCTGCGGGCGTTTGTTCGTCTTGTCGGTGGCGATCACTTCGGGGCGATCATCATCACCATCTGGCGGCCTTCGAGCTTCGGCATCTGTTCAACCTTGCCGAGTTCCGCCACATCGGCCGCGACCCGGTTCAGAAGGTCGACGCCCAGTTCCTGGTGCGCCATTTCGCGGCCACGGAAGCGGAGCGTGATCTTCACCTTGTCGCCATTCTCGAGGAACTTCAGCACGTTGCGCATCTTGACCTCGTAATCGTGGGTATCGGTTCCGGGACGGAACTTGATCTCCTTGATCTCGATGATCTTCTGCTTCTTGCGCGCTTCGGCTTCCTTCTTCTGGGTCTCGTACTTGAACTTGCCGTAGTCCATGATCTTGCAGACCGGCGGCGTGGCGTTCGGCGAGATTTCAACCAGATCGAGACCCGCTTCTTCGGCCAGGGCCAACCCCTTGGCTGGAGTCACAACCCCGACGTTCTCGCCATCGGCACCGATCAGGCGAATTTCGGGGGCACGGATTCGTTCGTTGACTCGCGGGCCGGTGTCGCGTTGCGGCGGGGCGCTGTGAGGTCTGCGGGCTATGGCGAAGTTCCTTCTATCGTTGAGGATTTGATTGGCGCGCAAGGTAAACGCGGGAAATGGCCGATTCAACCCGGATTCATGCGCCCTCCCTTTCCTTTTCTGGCCTGCTCTGCCATAGCGCGCGTCGAAGGTCCGATGCCCGGACCCATCAAGGGAAAGACCATGAAGAGATCCATCGTCATCATCGTCATCCTCGCCGTTCTCGCCGGCGGCGGGTATTACTACTACGCGCAGCAGAAGGCTGCGCAGGAAGCCGCGGCGGCCGCGCAGAAGGCCGAAGAAGAGGCTGCTGCCGCTGCGAAGAAGGCCGAGGAGGAGGCTGCGGCCGCCGCCAAAGCGGCCGAGGAAGAAGCCGCCAAGGCTGCCGAATCCGCTGCCGAGGCTGTGACGGAGGGCGCCGAAGCCGCCGCCGAGGCCGTGACCGAAGGCGCTGAGGCTGCTGCGGACGCCGCGACGGAAGCTGCGGACTCGGTCGCCGATGTTCTCGACCCGGCGAACTTCAATGCCGAAGCGGTTGCCGCCGCCATCGACGGTTCGAACCTCGACGACGCGACGAAGGCGACGCTGAAGGCCGCCGTGGACGCCGCGAAAGACAGCCCCGAGGCGCTGTCGGCCGCTCTGGCGCAGGTTCGGGCCACGCTCGGCCTCTGATCCCAAGGCTGGAAAGTCGAAGGCCGCGCGGAGTGATCCGCGCGGCCTTTTTCCTTGTCATGACGGGATGTCGGATCAGATACCGTCGCCGACGAAGGCTTTCTCGACCACGTATTCCTTCGGGTCCGAGTTTGCGCCCTCGCGCAGGCCGAAGCCCTCAAGGACTTCCTTCACGTCCACGTTGAAGGCAAGCGAGCCGCAAACCATGGCGCGGTCGTGTTCGCGGTCCATCGGCTTGATGCCGAGGTCCTCGAACACCTTGCCGGAGGTCAGGTTGTCGGTGATCCGGCCCATGAGCGGGCTCTCTTCCCGAGTGGTCGTGGGATAATACTTGAGCTTGTCGCCGACGATTTCCCCGATCAGCGGGTCGTCCTTCAGGCTTTCCACCAACTGGCGACCGTATGCGAGTTCCGCGACGGTCCGGCAGGTGTGCATCATGATGACCTCGTCGTATTTCTCGTAGGTCTCGGGATCACGCATGAGCGAGGCGAAGGGCGCGATGCCCGTGCCGGTGGCGAGAAACCACAGCCGCTTGCCTGGCAGGAGCGCGTCGAGCACGAGCGTTCCAACGGGCTTCGGGCGCAGGATGATCTGGTCGCCGGGCTGGATGTGCTGGAGCCGCGAGGTCAGCGGGCCATCCGGCACCTTGATCGAATAGAACTCGAGCTCTTCGTCCCAGGAGGGCGAGGCGATCGAGTAGGCGCGCAGCAGCGGTTTCCCCTTGTCGTCCAGGAGCCCGATCATCACGAACTCGCCCGAGCGGAAGCGGAGCGATTGCGGACGGGTCACCCGGAACGAGAACAGCCGGTCAGTCCAGTGCTGGACCTGCGTGACGGTCTGCGCGTCGGGAAGGGCTCGGACGGGGGTGGCGGCGGCGTCGTTCACGGATCTCTGGTCAGTCATCTCTACAGCGGGCGCCTCGCGGCCCGTCCTTTATTTAGGGCAGTTTGCGGTTTGGCGGAAGCCCGGGATCAACCGGCGAGCCGCGACCTATAGTCGTAGGCACGCCAGTCCGCGCGAAAACGCCACTGGTCCTCGGGCTGGCGGGCCGCGAGGTCGTCGGAGATCTCCACCTCGTCAAAGCCCGACCGGCGGGCCATCGTATACTGGTCCGCGATGACGTGGCCCGCGGCCCGCAGGCGGCCGGTGAAGCCCTCGGCGCGCAGGAGGCGGCCCAGCGTGAAGCCGCGGCCGTCCGAAAAGGCGGGGAAGGCGACGCGCACGAGAACGTCGCCGCCGAGGTTGGCGGGCAGGGCCTCGGGCTTCGTATCGGGGGCGATGTCGATGATGTCGCCGGTCCAGTCCTCGGCATGGAAGCCGTTGTCACGCACGATAACGCTCATGCTGATGTCTCCTTACGTTTCGGCGCCGATCGGGCCGCGCACGATCTTTCCGTTGATGAAGTGAATGCCGCATTCGGTCTTTTCGCTTCCCCGCCAGCGGCCGGACCGCGGGTCCTCACCGGCCGCGACAGGGGTGGTGCAGGGGGCGCAGCCGATCGAGGGATAGCCCTTCGCCACCAGAGGGTGGCGCGGCAGGCGGTTGTTGACGATGTAGTCCTCGAGGTCCTCGCGGCCCCAGTGGGCCAGCGGGTTGACCTTGATCCGCGATGTGGTTTCGGCCTCGAAGAAGTCGATCGTGGCGCGGGTCGAGCCCTGGAAGCGCTTTCGCCCGGTGATCCAGGCGTCAAACGGCTCCAGTGCGCGTTCCAGCGGCTCCGTCTTGCGAAGCGCGCAGCATGCGTCCGGATTGGCCTTGTGCAACGTCCCGTCCGGGTCCGCGACTGCGCGGGCGGCAGGGTCGGCCCTGATCACACGGATACCGGTCAAGGGCAGGCTTTCCGCGATCTGCCGCTGATAGGCGAGCGTCTCGGGGAACAGCATCTCGGTGTCGATGAAGAGCACCGGGGTTGCGGGCGCGAGCACCGAGACGAGGTGCAGGAGCACCACGGATTCCGCCCCGAAGGAGGACACGAGCGCCACGCGCCCGACCTCCGGGTCGGAGAACGCGCGCTCGAGGACCGCTGTCGCCCCGTGGTGGCGATAGCGGTCGTTGAGCGCGGCCACCCGCTCGGCGACGGGCGGAAGGGGAGCCTCAAGCGGCATCCTGCTCCACCTCGCCGGGATAGAGCGCGGCCTTGAAGGGCTGCGGCCCAAGGCGGCGGAACGCCTCGATGAAGCTTTCCTCGCGGCTTGCCCGAACCTGGAGATAGGCGCGCAGCAGCCGCTCTATCGCCGGAACGATCTCGTCATAGGCAAAGCCGGGGCCAGCCCGTTCGCCGATCGCTGCGGCTTCCGTCGCGTCGCCGCCGAGCGTGATCTGGTAGTTCTCCACCCCCGCGCGGTCGAGGCCGAGGATGCCGATATGGCCCACGTGGTGATGGCCGCAGGCGTTGATGCAGCCCGAGATCTTGATCTTCAGCTGGCCTATTTCCTCTTCGAGGCCGATGGCCTTGAAGTGGGTAGCAAGCTGTTGCGCGACCGGGATCGACCGGGCGGTCGCGAGCGCGCAGTAATCCATGCCGGGGCAGGCGATGATGTCGGAGAGAAGCCCGACATTGGCGGTGGCCAGTCCGGCCTCGGCCAGCGCGGCATGGATCGCCGGCAGGTCCGACTTGTGGACATGCGGCAGGACCACGTTCTGTTCGTGGCTGATGCGGATCTCGTCGTGTCCGTAGCGTTCCGCGAGGTCGGCGATCAGCCGCATCTGCGCCGAGGTCGCGTCGCCGGGGGTTTCCCCGTGCGCCTTGAGCGAGATGGTGACGATCGCGTAGCCCGGCGCGCGATGGGCGGCGAGGTTCTTTTCTGCCCAGTCGCGGAACGCGTCATCGGTGGCAATGGCCGCGTCATATGCCGTTTCGGGCACTTTGCGGAACGCGGGCGGGGCGAAATGCGCCTCGATCCCGGCAAGGGCCTCCTGGTCGACGCCGCTGAACGCCTTGCGGGTCACGGCGAACCGGGCCTCGACCTCGTCGCGGAACGTGTCCAGGCCGTTCTCGAAGACGGTGATCTTGATCCGCGCCTTGAACTTGTTGTCGCGCCGGCCCATGAGGTTGTAGGTGGAGACGATGGCCTCGAGATAGGGCAGGAGGTCCGCCTTCGGCAGGAAGGGACGGATGACCTTGCCGAGCATGGGCGTCCGGCCGAGGCCGCCGCCGACGATGACCTCGAACCCCGGCGCACCGTCGTCGGCGCGAACCATGCGCAGGCCGATGTCATGGGCGCGGGTCACGGCGCGGTCGTTCGGGCTGCCGGTGATGCCGATCTTGAACTTGCGCGGCAGGAACTGGAACTCCGGGTGGTCGGTAGACCACTGCCGGATCAGTTCCGCGACCGGGCGCGGGTCGGCGATCTCGTCCGCGGCGGCACCTGCGAAGTGGTCGGCCGTCACGTTGCGGATCGTGTTGCCGGAGGTCTGGATCGCGTGCATGCCGACGTCGGCCAGCGCCTCCAGAATGTCCGGAACCTCGCCGAGCTTCGGCCAGTTGAACTGGATGTTCTGGCGCGTGGTGAAGTGGCCATAGCCCTTGTCCCAGCGATCCGCGATCGTTGCCAGCTGGCGCATCTTGCGCGAATTGAGCGTCCCGTAGGGGATCGCCACGCGCAGCATGTAGGCGTGAAGCTGGAGGTAAAGACCGTTCATCAACCTGAGCGGCCGGAATTCGTCCTCGGTGAGGGAGCCGTCGATGCGGCGCTCGACCTGGGCGCGGAACTGCGCGACGCGGTTGCGGACGAAGGCCTCGTCGAATTCGGTATAGTCATACATTCCGGTCGAGCTCCTGTTTGCCGTGCCGGTAGTTGGAAGGTCCCTTCGCGCGGAAGGCTTCGCGGAAATGGACGGGCTCGGGGCCGTTCGGGCCCCGGCGCGCGTCGGCGAGGTAGACGCCCACGACGCGGTCGCGCTGCGCCTCGGCCTTGAGCAGGCGGAGCGCCGCGTGGGCCTCGTCCTCGATCAGTTCCGCCTCGCCGTGGAGGCGGGTCCAGCGGTTGTCGGCGGTCAGGTAGACGACGTCGCCCTCGACGAGGGCGTTCGCGGTGACGACCTTGGGTGTGAAGCGGCGGCTCATCAAAGGGCCTCCTTGATGTCTGGAACTGCGGGAAGCGCGGACAGGTTGGCCGCGCGGGGCGCGAGGCCGAAGAGGATCACGGCGGGACCGCCGAGGCCCTCGGCGGCTGCGGGAAGATCGGCAAGGGTCGCGACCCGGATGCGCTGATCGGCGCGCGAGGCGTTTTCGACGAGCGTCACCGGCGTTTCCGGCGCGGCGCCGTGCATCATCAGGCGCCCCTGGAGAAAGCGCGCGGCCTTCTTGCCCATGTAGATCGCGGCGACTTCGCCACCGCGCGCGAGGCTTTTCCAGTCCTGCTCGGCGAAGCCGCTGACGTCGTGGCCGGTCAGGATGCGCAGGCTGCCGTTGCGGCCACGCCGCGTCAGGCTCTGCCCGATCTCGGCGGCCGCGGCGGAGGCTGCGGTGATGCCCGGAACGACCGTGTAGGCGATGCCCGCTTCCGCCAGGGCTTCGGTCTCCTCGTCGAGGCGGCCGAAGACACCCGGATCGCCGGACTTGAGCCGGATCACGTTCCGGCCGGCGCGGGCGAAGGCGAGGATCATCGCGGTGATGTCCTCCTGCAGCATCGAGGGGCCAAATCCCTCCTTGCCCGTCTCGACGAGCGTGGCCTGAGCCCCCGCGAGCGCGAGGACGCCTTCGCCCACGAGGCGGTCGTGAAGCACGATGTCGGCTTCCGCCAGCGCGCGCGCGGCGCGGAGCGTCAGAAGCTCGGGGTCGCCAGGGCCGGCGCCCACGAAAACGACGTGGCCGGGAGCGGGGGCCAAGGTGGCGGTGGTCTGGCGCATCGGCTTTCCTTCCGGTTTTTCTGCGGCCAATATAGAAAAATGTTCCACATATGCGCTAGTATGGCTTGCATATAAGAACGAATGTTCTCTATTCTGCGCTGGCAGAAACGAGCGTCCCCGAGACGGAGGGAATGGCGAATGGCAGTCCGGATAGATCAGATGGACAGGAAAATCCTCGCGGAACTTCAGGAGGACGCGGGGCAATCCCTCGACGAAATCGCGAAGAAGGTGGGGTCCTCGAAGACGCCGGTCTGGAACCGGATCCGCAAACTCAAGGAGGCCGGCGTGATCGGCCACCAGACCATGATTCTCGATCCCGAGGCGCTCGGGCTGGAGGCCTGCTTCTTCGTGCTGATCCGCACGAGCGAGCACGAGGTCGAGTGGCAGCGGAAATTCCTCGACGCGCTCAAGGCCCGCCCCGAGGTGATGGAGGCGCACCGGCTTGCCGGGGATATCGACTACATCCTCAAGGTCCGGGTGAAGAACGCGCGGGCCTACGACAGTTTCTACCAGGCGCTGATCTCCGAGGTGAAGATATACAACGTGACCGCGCTTCTCTCGATGGAGGAGATCAAGTCGACGACGCTTCTTCCGCTTTGACCGGCCCGGCTGGCCTGGTGCGCGTCAGTGCCGGACGACCAGCCGTTCCAGCCCGTGGAAGGGGTAGAGGTTCGCGTATGTCGGCGGTTCGGCCAGAGCGAGCCCCGGCAGGCGCTGGAACAGAATCGGGAGCGCCGTCTGCAACTCCAGACGCGCGAGCGGTGCGCCGATGCAGAAATGGAGCCCCGCGCCGAAGCTGTGGCTGGCCTTGACCGGGCGCCTGGGAAAAAAACTGTCCGGCATGTCCCAGCTCTGCGGATCGCGGTTCGCCGCTGCGAACAGAAGACCAACCTTGTCGCCGCGACGGAAGCTGTGGCCCCCGATATCGGCATCATCATAGGCCCATCGGGTGAAGAGGTGGAGCGGAGGATCGTAGCGGAGGATCTCCTCTACCGCAGCCTCGCAGCGGTTCGGAGCAAGCGCCTCGGCGCCGAGGCCGTTTTCCAGCAGCGCCTTCACGCCATTGCCGATCGTGTGGACGCTCGCCTCGTGGCCGGCATTGAGAAGCAGGATGCAGGTCGAGATCAGTTCGTCCGTGGAGAGGTGCTCGCCGTCCTCTTCTGCGGCGATGAGATGCGTGATGAGGTCGTCACCGGGGCGCGCGCGGCGTTCCTCGACATGGCCGCGGAGGAAATCGGTGAAGGCGCGCGTCGCGGCGATGGCGGCGTCTTCCGTCTCGGGCGTGCGGCGGGCCTGGTACATCGTCACCATGGCGTTGGACCAGGCGACGAGGTCAGGTGCCCACTCCTCCGGCACGCCGAGGAGGCGGGCGACGATGATGACCGGGAGCTTCTGCGCAAAGGCGGGCAGGAGGTCGAAGTCGCCGTCCGGGAAGGTGTCGGTCAACTCGTTCGAGAGCGCGGCGATCTCGGGGGCGAGGGTGGCAATGCGGCGCGACGTGAAGGCCCGGAGCACGAGCGAGCGGAGCCGCGTGTGCCGGGGCGGTTCAAGCTCGAGCATCGAATTCGCCTCGACCGCGTAGAAGGGCGCGAGGCGCTCCGGCACCGGCGCGCGCATTTCGGCGGGTGCCTCGCGCCCGAAGCGGCGGTCGCGCAGGATCGCGCCCACGGTCGCGGTCGAAAGCGCCATCGGCATTCCATAGTCTTCCCAGAAGAAGACGGACCCCGACCGGCGGGCGCGTTCGTAGAACGGGTAGGGGTTCTGGACGAAGGCCGGGTCGGTCGGGGGCTGCGTGAAGGAGTGCAACGTCAACTCCGGGGAAGTGGAATTATCCCCTGGGCGACAAGCACGCCCGCGCCCACGATCACGGCGGCGAAGGCCTGCATCCCGTTCCAGGCGGCGCCGGCCGCCACCATGATCAGCATGACGTAGAACGGCGTGGCATTTATATGGAGGGAGGCAAGCCCGATGCCAAGGCTGCCGACGGACATGATCCACAGAACCTGGCTGATGGCGAGTGATCCGACGCCATAAAGCGCAAGCGCGCCCGCCTCGCGCCATCCCAGAAGCGCCCAGTCCGGTCCGCTGCTCCCCATGGCGGTGTGGGCGAGCGCCGCGAGGCCCGTCAAGACGGCGGCACCTGTCAGGGTGACGGTGGTCCTGCCGAGAGGCGAGAGTTCAGGAAAGGCCGTGACCGTCAGGCGCGAGCCCAACGCGAAAACTGCGACGGAGACGAAGCACAGCGCGGCGCCGAGGCCAAGGCCCGCCGTCGAGACCTTGCCATCGAGCGCCATGACGCCGCCCGCCAGGCTAAGGAACATGCCGAGAACGATGGCGGAGCTGAGCCGGCGGCGATCGAGGAAGACCTCGATCGTCACACCGATGACCGGCATGCTGGCGGCAATCACGGCCACGGTGACGGCGTCAGTCATGTCCTGGCCGATCACCAGAAGGAAGGCGCCGAAGCCGATCGTGACGCCGCCGATCAGGATGCCGCGCCCCCAGTCCGCCCGAAAAAGCACCGCGGGTCCCTCGACCATCAGCCACAGAGGCAGCAGAACAACTGCGGCGAGTGCCATGCGGATGGCAGTGAGTTCCATCGGCGGCACTTTCCCGATGAGGAGTTCGGCGGCCGGAAGTCCCGATGCCCAGATCAGCATCGAAAGCATGCAGGCGAGGTTGGCGGTTACACGGCCGGAAACAGGTGCGGGGCTGGGGGCGAGGGCGGTCATGCATCGTTCCGGAAAGCGCCGGGTCTATCCCGGCACGTCGAAGCATGACGCCTCAAAGCACTTTGGGCTGCGCCGGAAGCGACCGGCGCATGACGCGATTGTCAGGCGGAAGCGGCGTCGAGCGCCTTGATAATGGAGGAGAAATCCTGCGCCTTGAGGCTCGCGCCGCCGACGAGCGCGCCGTCCACGTTGGAAATCGCGAAGATCTCGGCCGCGTTCGAGGGTTTCACGGAACCACCGTACAGCAGGCGGAAGGCCTCGCCCTCGGCGCCGAAGCGCTTCGCAAGCTGGGCGCGGAGGAAATCGTGCACCTCTGCGATCTGGTCATTCGTGGGTGTGCGGCCGGTGCCGATCGCCCAGACGGGTTCGTAGGCGATGACCGTGTCGGCGCCGCGCGCGCTGTCGGGGAGCGAGCCCGCGAGCTGGCCCCCGATCACGTCGAGCGTCCGCCCGGCATCGCGCTCGGCCTCCGTTTCGCCGACGCAGACAATCGCGGCAAGGCCAGCGGCATGGGCGGCAAGCGTCTTGGCGCGGACCTGCTCATCGGTCTCGCCGTGGTCGGTGCGGCGTTCGGAATGGCCGAGGATCACGTGTGTCGCCCCCGCGTCGGCGAGCATGGCGGCCGAGATGTCACCCGTGTGGGCTCCTGAGACCTCAGCGTGGCAATCCTGTCCGCCGGTGCGGATCGCGGCCTGGCCGATCGCCTCGTCCATCCAGACGAGAAGCGTCGCAGGCGGGCAGATCAGCACATCGCAATGGGGATCCGGGCAGGATTCGATCAGCGCCTTGATCTCGCCAAGGCTCGCTCGCGTGCCGTTCATCTTCCAATTCCCCGCCGCGAGTTTGCGCCGCATCGTCCGTCCCTCCGATCATCACGAGGCGGAGATTAGGTCAGAGGGTGGGTTCAGGAAAAGGGCGAAATGGTCGCCGGACAGCGGTCAGCCGTTCTCCGGCATCTCCTTGAACTTGATCGATTCACCACAGCCGCAGGCTTCGGCGACGTTCGGGTTGTTGAACTTGAACCCGGATTCGAGAAGCGAGGTCTGGTAGTCGATCTCGGTCCCGAAGAGGAACATCTGCGCCATCGGGGCGATCATGACGCGGGCGCCGTCCTGTTCCACGACCTCGTCGCGGGGGTCCACCTCGTCAACGTAGTCCATCGCGTATTCCATGCCCGCGCAGCCGCCTTTGCGCACGTCGATGCGCAGGCCCTGCTTGCCCGACTGTTCCATCAGGCGCGCGATCTGCCTGACCGCTGCGGGCGTGAGCGTTACCGCCTGCTTGCCGGGGATGGAGAACATGGGGTTCGCGTCCTTACTGCTGGGTCATGCCCGCCTCGATACGCGCGAGCGCATCGAGGACGGGGGTGAGATCGACCGTGGCCGCGGCCGCCTGAGTGGGTTCCGTCGGAGCCTCATGGGAGGCGACGGTCGCGCGGAGTTCCTCGATCGCGGCGACCGCCTCGGCGATGCGCGCCTGCGTCGCGGCGGCCGTCTCGGCCTGCGCTTCGGCGGTGACAGCGGACTGGGCCACGGAGTCCTGAAGCGCGGCGAGGCTGGCCGCGGTTTCGTCAAGCTTCGCGAGGATCGCCGCCTGGTTCTCCGACGCCGCCGTTTCCATCTCGGCGAGGCGTTCAACGATGGCCGCGCTGTCCGTGCTCAGCGCCTCCACCGATGGGTTGCGGGCATATGTCACCACCGCCGCGCCAACGGCGGCGCCGACGATGGCAGAGACCGAAACCCGCGCGACGAAGTTCGTGAAGATGTTGGCCATTCCTGAAACCTCACATGAAACCGAGTTCGAGGCGCGCCTCGTCAGACATCATATCCATGCCCCACTGCGGTTCCCAGGTCAGACGCACGTCGACCTGCTTCACGCCGGGAAGGGGCTCCACCGCATCCGCGACCCAACCTGGCATCTCGCCGGCCACGGGGCAGCCCGGCGCCGTGAGCGTCATCGTGATCTCCACCTCGTTTTCGGGCGAGATCTCGATCGTGTAGACGAGGCCGAGGTCGAAGATATTGACCGGGATTTCGGGGTCGTAGACGGAGCGGCAGGCTTCCACCACGCTTTCGTAAAGCGGGTGATCCGTGGTGGAGGGCTTGATCAGCGGAGTGCCCTCGACGGGGCCCGGGTTTTCGGCGGTCATCGATCTCTCAGCCTATCGCGCGGTTGTTGAGCGATTATATAGGGAATGCAACGCGGGCCGTAAAGTCCGCGCAGGGCCCGCGCGATCGGGTCGTGACAGACGGGCTTCCGCGATATAGGCAAGGCCGCGCCAGGCGGAAAAGAGGCGGGCCATGAGCGCGAAATTCTCCTTCACACTGAATGCCACGGACGGAAAGGCGCGCACCGGCGTGATTTCCACCCCGAGGGGCGAGATCCGCACGCCCGCCTTCATGCCCGTGGGAACGGCCGGAACGGTGAAGGCGATGTTGCCCGAAAACGTGCGGGCGACGGGCGCGGACATCATCCTCGGGAACACCTATCACCTGATGCTGCGCCCCACGGCGGAGCGGATCGACAGGCTCGGCGGGCTGCACAGGTTCATGAACTGGGAACGCCCGATCCTGACGGACTCCGGCGGGTTCCAGGTGATGAGCCTCGCCGCGCTCCGGAAGCTGAATGAAGAGGGTGTGCGGTTCTCGAGCCACATAGACGGCTCGAAGCACATGCTGACGCCTGAACGCTCGATGGAGATCCAGCGGCTCCTCGGCTCCGACATCGTGATGGCCTTCGACGAATGCCCGGCGCTGCCTGCCTCCGTCGAGAAGGTCGCGGAAAGCATGCGCCTGTCCATGCGCTGGGCGCAGAGGTCGCGCGACGCGTTCGGCGACCGGCCGGGCCACGCTCTGTTCGGTATCCAGCAGGGCGGCGTGACGGAGGAACTCCGCGCCGAAAGCGCCGAGAAGTTGCGCGAGATCGGCTTCGACGGCTACGCGGTCGGCGGGCTCGCCGTGGGCGAGGGGCAGGAAGCGATGTTCGGCGTGCTCGACTACGCACCGGACATGCTGCCGGAGGACAGGCCGCGCTACCTGATGGGCGTGGGCAAGCCCGACGACATCGTGGGCGCCGTCGCGCGCGGCATCGACATGATGGACTGCGTTCTGCCCTCGCGCTCCGGGCGGACCGGCCAGGCCTTTACCCGCCGCGGCGTCGTCAACATCAAGAATGCGCGGCACATGGACGATCCGAGGCCGCTCGACGAGGATTGCAGCTGTCCGGCTTGCCGCAGCTATTCCCGCGCCTACCTGCACCACGTGTTCCGAGCGGGGGAGATCATATCCTCCATGCTCCTGACTTGGCACAACCTGCACTACTACCAGGAACTGATGGAGGGAATGCGCGGCGCCATCGCTGAAGGCCGGTTCGCGGCCTTCCAGACGGAGTTCCACGCGATGCGCGAAGAGGGCGACGTGCCGCCCCTGTAGGCGGGACGCCACGGCATTCGGGTAAAATACAGAAAAATCTATTGTTTCCAGCTTGAGGAATTGCCGGAGGGCAAAAGCCTTTGTAAGCATCCTACAAGACTTTCGTTCGAAAGCGGATTTTCGGGGAGATTGGAATGGCGGTATCGGAGGTTTATGCGGCGCGCGAGACGAGCGCAACTGCGGCCGCGAACGAATTGGTGCTTAACGGGCAGACTGCCCCCGCAACCACGATTCAGTTCGTATCCAACGGTCCGGACGGCGATCTCAGGCTCGATTCCAACGGCGGGCTTCCCGATCCGAACACCTTGGTGAGCGTGGGAGGGGGGGCTGCGCAATCTTTCACCTATACCGTCGTGGGGAGCTTCACGGTCGGCGACACCAAGGTGCCGTCGGCACTCTGGGGCAAGCAGGTCATCAAGATCGTGCTCGCTGACGGGACCATCCTTTTCTTCGTCCGTGATCCGTTCGTTACGGTCGGACTGTTGGACAGCATGGCCAACGGCAACATCAAGCTGACGGGCATCACCCAGACGCCGCCCCCTACATACCCCTGCTTCTGCGCCGGCACAGAAATCGCCACCCCTTCGGGCAATCGCAAGGTTGAGACGCTCGTCGCCGGTGACTTCCTGCTGAACGACCGGGGCGAGGCGAAGCAGCTTCTGTGGGTCGGGCGCAGCGAAATTCCCGCCGCGGAACTGCGCGCGCATCCGGACCTCCGGCCGATCCGCATCACGGCCGGCGCGATCGCGCCTAGCTGCCCGTCGACCGATCTCGACGTGTCGCCCCAGCACCGGATCGTGCTTGAAGGTCCGAAGGCCGAATTGCTGTTCGGCGAGGAACGCGTTCTGGCAACCGCCAGGCATCTCGTCGGCGCGCTGGCCGAGGTCGTCACGGCCGATGCCGACGTGACCTACTACCACCTCCTTCTAGAGGATCACGAGATCCTCGTGTCGAACGGCCTCGCCACGGAAAGCTTCCAGCCCGCCCGCCGCATGATCGAGGCGATGACGGGTGAGAACCGTGAGCTTCTGGAAAAGACGCTCCAGGCGCTCGGCATGACGGAGATGCTTTCGCGCAAGGACGCGCTGCGTGCGCTGAAGGCGGGCGAGGCGATGCTCCTGGCGAAAGCTATCCGGGACGGCGCCGCGCCCGAAGGTACGGCACTCGGCACTTCTTCCGGGACGCTGGCCGCGGTCGCCTAAACCTGCCTGCCCATCGTCGAAGACGTCCGCTCACGGTTTGCGCCGTGGGCGGATTTCTGTTTCCGCCAGAGCGTCGGCCGTGCCACGAGCCGGCTTTCATGCGACTTGAGGGACGGGGCCGCCGCGGAACGGGTGGCCAGATCGTAGGGGATCCCCTCCGGGAAGATGAGATCGAGTTCGGCCCGCGCCGCCGGGTCGCTGCCCTGCACATTGTCGAGCGTCGGTTGAAGGCTTTCGGTCGGAAGGCCGTTCGAGACGACGATCTCGTGCTCCTCGAACAGCAGGTGGTGGTAAACGACCGCCTCATCGCCGCCGACTTGCCGCACATCGCCGTCGACGAGGTGAATGGCTGGCACCAGCGCCGCCTCCGCGCCAATCAGAAGCTCCACCGCCCAGCCCTCGATCCAGACCCGGTGCTGGGGCGAGACGAGAAGCGGACGCCCGGGCTTTCCCGCGCCGAAATGATCTTGCGGGATCCTGACCGGGCGGAGTTGCGGATGGCGGCCGAATTCGTCCGGCATGACCCGCCTCCGTCCGTTCCAGAGAAGCCGGACCGGTTCGCCCCGCGCATTCAGGACAAGGTCCCCCGCGCTCAGGTCTTCGACCGGACGCTCGCCCTCCGGGGTAAGGATCATCGTGCCAGCGACGAAACAGATGATGAGAGGACCGACCGTGGTGACGCTGTCGAGAGGCTGGCCGCCTTGCGGGAAGGCGTCCATCGTGTCCAGCGTCAAGCCCGCGTCGGGCAGGAAGAAGTAGCGCACTCCCGCGACTTCGATCACGATCACCCGCTCGCCGCGCAGATCCTCGCCGTTGACATCGTCGAGTCCGTTCGCCCCGGGTCCTAACGTCGGCAGGTAGCCCTGCATGACCACGGTGAAGTCGTAAGTCACACCATCGATGATGACCTGCGTGTCGGGGTCTATGCCGCCGTCGTTGAAGTCGAGGGCAAGATCGCCACCGTCTCCCGACGTGAACGTCAGTTCCGTCGTGGGATACGTGCTCGTGGGCTGGACGTTGATCGTGCCGTTCTTGGCCGTCTCGCTGTCGACCCGCGCGTAAAAGGATATCGATGCCATCAGGCCGCCTCTCTTCGGCTTGGTCGATCCCCAAGTGAGAAAAGGCTCTCATCGACCGCCCGATGACGCAAGCATCTGTAAAACAGTCCGCGCGACGGCGTTGCGCAAAGGGCTCACATCTCGGTGGCCTCGCAAGGCAGTGGCGAGGCCCTGCCGCTTGCGCCGATCCGCCTTGCGCCTGCCGGTCGGTCGAGTCATGCTTCCGTTAACGCGCAGAGGCCGATGTGGTTGAAACCCGACCTCCGACGCCCCAGTTATTGCGATATCGGGGGAGGGCGGACGCCGCCGTCCGGGGCCAGACCCTTCCCGCGACATGAAGGAACAAACATGCAAGAACCGCTGAATCCGAGCTACCCCGTCCTGCCCTTGCGCGACATCGTGGTGTTCCCCCACATGATCGTGCCGCTCTTCGTCGGCCGCGAGAAATCCGTGCGGGCGCTCGAAGAGGTGATGCAGGATGACAAGCAGATCCTCCTTTCCTCGCAGATCGATCCGACCCAGGACGAGCCCGACGCGAAGGGCATCTACAAGGCGGGTGTTCTGGCCAACGTGCTTCAGCTTCTGAAGCTGCCCGACGGCACCGTGAAGGTGCTCGTCGAAGGCAAGGCGCGGGTGCGCATCGTTGACTTTTTGCCGAACGAGGCATTCTTCGAGGCGACGGCCGAACTCCTGACCGAGATGCCGGGCGACCAGGACACGGTCGCCGCGCTGATCCGGTCGGTCGCGGAAGAGTTCGAGCGCTACGCCAAGATCAAGAAGAACATCCCGGAGGAGGCACTTGCCGCCGTAGCGGACACGAAGGAGCCGGCGAAGCTCGCCGACCTCGTGGCCGGGCACCTCGGAATCGACGTGGCCCAGAAGCAGGACCTCCTCGAGACGCTCGACATCGGCGAGCGGCTGGAAAAGGTCTATGGCCTGATGCAGGGGGAAATGTCCGTCCTGCAGGTCGAGAAGAAGATCAAGTCGCGCGTCAAGACGCAGATGGAGCGGACGCAGCGCGAGTATTATCTGAATGAGCAGATGAAGGCCATTCAGAAGGAACTCGGCGACGGCGAGGACGGCCAGAACGAGATCAACGAGCTGGCCGAACGGATCCAGAAGACCAAGTTTTCCAAGGAAGCCCGCGAAAAGGCGGAGGCGGAGCTGAAGAAGCTCAAGTCCATGTCGCCGATGTCGGCCGAGGCCACCGTGGTTCGCAATTACCTCGACTGGCTCCTGTCGATCCCGTGGGGCGTGAAATCCCGCGTCAAGAAGGACCTGCGCCTCGCGCAGAAGGTTCTGGACGACGACCATTACGGTCTCGAGAAGGTCAAGGAGCGGATCGTCGAGTATCTCGCGGTGCAGCAGCGTTCCGCGAAGCTCAAGGGGCCGATCCTGTGCCTCGTCGGGCCTCCGGGCGTCGGCAAGACCTCTCTCGGCAAGTCGGTCGCGAAGGCGACGGGCCGCGAGTTCATCCGCATCTCGCTCGGCGGTGTCCGGGACGAGTCGGAGATCCGCGGCCACCGGCGGACCTATATCGGCTCGATGCCGGGCAAGATCATCCAGGCGCTGAAGAAGGCCAAGACCACGAACCCGCTCATCCTTCTCGATGAAATCGACAAGATGGGTCAGGACTTCCGTGGCGACCCGGCCTCGGCGATGCTGGAGGTGCTGGACCCCGAACAGAACTCGACCTTCGTCGATCACTACCTCGAGGTGGAATACGACCTCTCGAACGTGATGTTCCTGACCACGGCGAACTCCTACAACATGCCCGGCCCGCTTCTGGACCGGATGGAGATCATTCCGCTGGCGGGCTACACCGAGGACGAGAAGCGCGAGATCGCCAAGCAGCATCTCATTCCGAAGCAGATCAAGAACCACGGCCTGAAGAAGGGCGAGTTCAAGATCACGGACGAGGCGCTTCTGGAAGTGATCCGCACCTATACCCGCGAGGCGGGCGTACGGAATCTCGAGCGCGAGATCGCCAAGATCGGTCGGAAGGCCCTGACCAGGATCATCCGCAAGGATGCCGACAAGGTCGAGGTCACGCCGGCGAATCTCGAGGAGTTCCTCGGCGTGAAGCGGTTCCGTTACGGTCTGGCCGAGAAGGAGGACCAGGTCGGCGTGGTCACGGGCCTCGCCTGGACCCAGGTCGGCGGCGATCTTCTGTCGATCGAGGCGCTGAAACTCCCGGGCAAGGGCCGGATGAAGACCACCGGCAAGCTCGGCGACGTGATGAAGGAATCGATCGACGCCGCGTCGTCCTTCGTGCGCTCCATCGCGCCGCAGATCGGGGTGAAGCCGCCGAAGTTCGACAAGATCGACATCCACGTTCACGTTCCCGAGGGGGCGACGCCCAAGGACGGGCCCTCTGCCGGCGTGGCGATGGTGACCTCGATCGTGTCGGTGCTGACGCAGATCCCGGTCCGCAAGGACATCGCCATGACGGGCGAAGTGACACTGCGCGGGAACGTCCTGGCGATTGGCGGGTTGAAGGAGAAACTGCTCGCCGCGCTTCGGGGCGGGATCAAGACGGTCCTGATCCCCGAGGAGAACGCCAAGGACCTGCCGGAGATCCCGGACAACGTGAAGTCGGGTCTGACGATCATCCCGGTGTCCCATGTCCGCGATGTCCTGAAGCACGCGCTCGTGCACGAGCCGCAGCCGATCGAATGGGACGAGGAGGCCGAAGAGGCTGCGCGTTCCGCGATGGGCGCAGGCGACCAGGGGACCGGCGCAACCGCGCACTGATCCCTCCCGGTCGGAACAGATCAGGCGCGCCCCTCGGGGCGCGCCTTTCCTTTGCTGCTCAGTCAATCCGGCGCAACGTTGGCCTGCAACGCGTTCCCGCGCGAAACCATATGGCGTTTGCCGCTCGGCCCATCTAGCATCCCGCGCGGACGCAGCATCTCAAGAGCGAGCAGGAACGTGAGCGAAGACAAGAAGTTAGTGAGGGTGAAAAGCCCTGCGGCCTCGAACGTCATCAACGTGACGACGGCGACGGCGGAAACCTCGGATGGGGCCGCGAAGGCCCTTCGCAAGAAGGAATTCCTCGACCGGGTCATCGCTGAAACGGGGGCGAAGAAGAAGGACGCGAAGGCGGTCGTGGACGCGACGCTGAAGCTTCTCGGCGATGCGCTGGCGGCCGGCGAAACCCTGGTCCTGCCACCCTTCGGAAAGGCGAAGGTCAACCGGCAGAAACACGAGGGCGAGACCCTGCTCGTGAAGCTGCGCCGCGGTGCCGCGACGAACTCCCAGGAAAAGAGCGGGAAAGAGGCTCTTGCAGAAGCGGACGAGTGAGGCTAATTAGCCCCCGCGAATGGGTGATTAGCTCAGCGGTAGAGCGCTTCGTTCACATCGAAGATGTCAGCGGTTCAAATCCGTTATCACCCACCATCCAATTCAAGGCGCGCCCCCAGCGGCGCGCCTTTTCGTTGGAGGCGGACGTGCGGCAAGACTTTCCTGAAATCTACGTGCTTCGCCACGGCGAGACCGTCTGGAATCGCGAAGGGCGCATGCAGGGCGCCCTGGACAGCCCCCTGACGGATCTGGGGCGGGAACAGGCCGAGACGCAGGGGCGCCTGCTCGCGGAAGCCGGCGCGCTGGGACTGACGGTCTACGCCAGTCCGCAGCGCCGGGTCTTCGAAACCGCGCGGATCGCGCTTTCGGGCAGGGGAGTGACGCCACGGGTCGACGCCCGGCTGAGGGAGATATCCCTGGGCGCCTGGGAGGGCCTCACAAGGGCGGAGATCGCGGCCCGCTGGCCCGGCACGCTCGACGTGGTGGATCCGGTCAGGGTCTACGACAACGCGCCGGGCGGCGAGGGGGGGGCCTCAGTCGCCGCGCGTGTGGCCGAGTTCCTCGCGGAACTCGAGGGGCCCTCGGTGATCTTCAGCCACGGCGTGACCTCCCGCATCCTGCGCTGCGTCGCGCTGCGATGGCCACTGTCGGAGTTCCGCGCCGTCCCGGCCGAACAAGGCGTGGTCTACCACCTTCGAGACGGCATCCAGAACGTCATCGAGCCCTGAGAAAGAGGTCGCCGTTAGGGGCTTGCGCCGGCCTTGGCCCCGGGGATAAAAGGCGAGGCGGATCGGGTGATTAGCTCAGTTGGTAGAGCGCCTCGTTTACACCGAGGATGTCGGGAGTTCGAGTCTCTCATCACCCACCATAGTTCCAATAAATCAGACGGTTGCAGCGCCGGGCTGAAGCGCGCGGCGCGGGTTCTTGCGACCCTCCGGTCTCGATTTCTTGTTTTGGCGTCCGCTCGGAACCCTGCTATCCGTGAAACACGGGGGCAAGCCCCGATCCGGCGCCCCCGGTCAAGAATGGGAGGATTGCCATGACTGTCAGGAGAACCTTAGCGGTCGCCGCCGCCCTTGCGTTCACTGCCTTCGCCTTTCCCGCCGCTGCGTTCCAGTGTCCGGCCGACATGGCCGATATCGATGCGGCACTTGCCTCCGGCGCGAGCCTGTCCGAGGCGGATCTCGCCCGCGTTCGGGAGCTTCGCGCCGAGGGCGAGGAGTTGCATGCAGCGGGTAATCACCAGGCTTCGGTCGACGCGCTGCACGAGGCGAAGAGGATCCTCGGTCTCGAGTGACGGGCATTCCGGCCTGATGCGCGGATTTGCCGGCTGGGTGCGCCCGGCCCGACTTCGTGCCGCGCCCACCCTGACCGCCGTTCAGCGCCCCGAAGTTAAGGGCGCGTCATTCGTCGCCTGAATCTCCGGCGGCATCGGCCCGCGTCGCGTCCGAGGCCCAGGCGGCGAGTACGTCGGCGCCGAGCTTGCGCAGCGCCTTGTCAGTCTGCTCGTCGCCGTGGAGGGGATCGTTGTTCCTGATCAGCACGCGCAGACGACGCTGGCGTTGCCCGAGAATGAAGCGGGCCATCGGGGGTGGAAGGAGTTCGGCCTCTGCGCAGGCCGAGGCCCAGGCCAAAGTCAGCGACGACGGTGCCGCGTGGGGCTCGGCGCACCACACATGTTCAAAGAGCGTCGTGACGTAGTCGCTCACCCGGTCCCGGGGATGGCGGCGGTCGGGTCGGAAGGGCTGCCGGAAGACGTCCGTCAAGAGTTCGTAGGCCGGCCAGTAGCCAAGCGAGCCCTCGGCCGCGAATTCACGCACGACCTCGTCGATCGCCGCGCGCAGGATGGCCTTCGAGACGGAGTTCGAGGAGAGGCATGAATTGTCGCGAAACGTGGCGATCATCGGAACCGGCGAGAGGGAGAAGAGGATTCGCGCCGCTGGCCGGTGCTTTCGGATCAGCCGGTATATGGCGCGGAGGTTGTCGCGGTTTTCCTCAATGGTCGACACGCGGAACCTGTGGCGTGCGGGATCGAAGACGTCCTTCGGGATCGTGCGCCAGAAGACGTCACCGGTGGGCTCGTCGTACCACACCTCGGAATGCGCGAAGGTCAGTATGAAGAATTCGGTCCGGTCGAGGACACGCTTCGTCTCGGCCTGTGTTTCGGGCAGGTAAGTGCAGGTCTCGACCTGCTGGCCGTGCCAGAGCCCGGTCTCGAACGTCCGGTTTTCCCAGGCCCATTCGAGTTGCTGCCGGATCGCGAAGGATGTCAGCAAGTCCTCGCCGCGGGCCGTCACATAGGCCTTCGGCGCCTCTGCGTTCAGGACCCGGTATCCTCGCTGCGACAGCGCGGCAGCGACATCGCAGGAAAACGCCGAGCCGATCGCCATGATGCGCGTGTCCCGCCGGATCGGCGGCTCGGGCGGCGCCCAGCCCTGCAGCACGAACTTCTCCACCGCTGCCGCGTCAAGCATGCGGGCGAGGGTAGGGTTGTAGCGCGTGTGCTCGCCCCAGTGCCAGGTCCGCACCCCGTGGTAGGGTCTGGCCGTCGCTTCCGTTTCCAATTGATGGCCCGAAGAGAGATCGCCTGTCCGCGGCCTGGCGCCGGTCGGACCGTCCGCCTGCGTGTCCGGTGGCATTTCCTCTTCCACTCTACACCCTGTACATCTGCCGACTGCGGTTACAGGCTTTTTCCGCGACTGCGTCCGGGGCACTATACCGCTCCGGGTCGTTATGTCCAACTTGTGTGGCGTCGGCATTTTCGGGCGGGGGAGAGAGCATGTTCGAGGGTTTCGCGGTCGGGCGTACGGAGGTCGAAGGCGGTCTGGAGATCGCCTGGGTCGCTGGCGGCGAGGGGGAGCCGGTGCTGTTGCTGCACGGTTTCCCGCAGACGCACGCTCTCTGGGCCCGCGTCGCGCCGGTGCTGGCGGCGAAGGGCTACCGGGTGATCGCCGCCGATCTGAGGGGATACGGGGCCTCGTCGAAGCCTCCCCTGAGCGAGGACCATGCGAGCCATTCGTTCAGGACCATGGGGCGCGACATGGGGCGCCTCATGTCCGAGCTCGGGCACGAACGCTTTCACCTGGTGGGTCACGACCGGGGTGGGCGGGTCGCGCACCGGATGGCGCTGGATCAGCCGGAGCGCGTGGCGACCGCTACGGTCATGGACATCGTTCCGACGCACACGATCTTGACGGCGCTGAGACGCGAGGTGGCCACGGCCTATTGGCACTGGACGTTCCTCGCGCAGCCCGCGCCTTTTCCGGAACGTCTTATCGGGGCAAACCCTGACTATTTCTTCGAAACCTGCCTTCTTGGCTGGGGCGCGGCGCGGATCGAGGATTTCGACGCCGAGCAGCTGGAGGCTTACCGCAGCGCCTGGCGCGACCCGGACACGATCGCGGGCATGTGCAACGACTACCGGGCGGCGCTGACGGCGGACCTGTCCGACGACGGGGCGGACCTCGGCAGACGGATCACCGCGCCGACGCTGGTGCTTTATGGCCGGGACGGAGCGATGGGGCGGCTCTATGACGTGCCGGGAACATGGGCAGAGAAGTGCGAGATGATGAGGGCCGAGGCGATGCCGGGCGGGCATTTCTTCGTGGACGAGCGTCCAGGAGACGTGGCGGAACGGCTGCTGGCCTTCCTGTCCGCCCATCCGGTCTGAAAGCCCTCTCAGGGACGGGCGGATGACCCCCGCGCAAGTTCGCGGTAATGGCGCAGGACATAGAGCCGGATCGCCGTGGCAAGCCCCGTTTCGGGATCGCGCGTCGCGTCGATCTCGGCCGCGAGCGCGTTCAGCGGAAGGTCGCGTGCCTCGGCGATGTCACGGAAGGCGCGCCAGAACTCGTCTTCGAGCGAGACCGAGGTGCGATGGCCTTGCAGGGTGAGGGAGCGTTTGATCGGGCGGGTCATCGGTGATCCGGCGGGACGAGGGCACGGGCAGGATAGGAGCAGGCGTCCGGGGCGGCAAGCCACGAGCCAAGGGGCAGTAGCGTCGTCATTGCCTGGAGCCGACCGCCGGAGTCAGTCATCGCCGCAAGCCTCCGGGGCCTCGCGCTCGTGGCCGTCGAGCAGGGCGCGGGCTTTGTCCGCCCGCGCTTTCTCAAGTTCCCGCTCGGCCTTCGTTCGGCCGAATTTCACTGCGTTCTCAGATCCCTGCGCGCGTTTCTTCAGGCGATCCTTCGCCTTCCGGGCCGCGCGCAGGTTGACGATCTCGGCCATCGCGCCCGATCAGTCCTTCGGACCGATCATCATTTCGGGCCGCACGATCTGGTCGAAGGTCTCTTCGTCGACGAAACCAAGCGCGATCGCCTCTTCCTTCAGCGTGGTGCCGTTCTTGTGCGCGGTCTTGGCGACCTTGGTGGCGTTGTCATAGCCGATCTTCGGCGCGAGCGCCGTCACCAGCATCAGGCTTTCCTTCATCAGCTTCTCGATGCGCGTGACGTTGGCCTGCGTGCCCACGACCATGTTGTCCGTGAACGAACCCGCCGCGTCGCCCAGGAGCTGCATCGACTGGATCACGTTGTAGGACATCATCGGGTTGTAGACGTTAAGCTCGAAATGCCCCTGCGACCCGGCGAAGCCGACGGCGGCGTCGTTGCCCATCACGTGGGCGCAGACCATCGTCAGCGCCTCGGCCTGCGTCGGGTTCACTTTGCCCGGCATGATCGACGATCCCGGCTCGTTCTCCGGCAGGATCAGCTCGCCAAGGCCCGACCGCGGGCCGGAACCCAGAAGCCGCATGTCGTTCGCGATCTTGAAGAGCGAGGCGGCGACCGTCTTCAGCGCGCCCGAGAACATAACCATCGCGTCATGGGCGGCGAGCGCCTCGAACTTGTTGGGCGCGGTGACGAAGGGCAGGTCCGTGATCTCGGCGATGCGCGCGGCCACGCGGCTGTCCCAGCCCTTCTTCGTGTTCAGCCCCGTCCCGACGGCGGTGCCGCCCTGAGCGAGTTCGTAGATCTGCGGCAGGCACATCTCGACCCGCTTGATGCCCATGGCGACCTGGTGGGCGTAGCCGCCGAACTCCTGGCCGAGCGTCAGCGGCGTCGCGTCCTGCGTATGCGTGCGGCCGATCTTGATGATGTCCCTGAATTCCTCCGACTTGGCGACAAGCGCCTTGTGAAGCTTCTTCAGCCCCGGAATGAGCACGTCGCGCGCCACCATGCCGATCGCCACGTGCATCGCCGTGGGGAACGTGTCGTTCGAGGATTGCCCCATGTTGACGTGGTCGTTGGGGTGGACGGGCTTCTTGGAGCCCATTTCGCCCCCCAGCATCTCGATCGCGCGGTTCGAGATGACTTCGTTCGCGTTCATGTTGGACTGGGTGCCGGAACCCGTCTGCCAGACGACGAGCGGGAAGTTGTCGTCGAACTTGCCGTCGATGACCTCCTGCGCGGCCGCGGCAATGGCCTCGCCGACCTTCGGGTCGATGTCGCCCTGATCGATGTTCACGAGAGCGCAGGCCTTCTTGATGACGCCGAGCGCGCGGATGATGGCGACGGGCTGCTTCTCCCAGCCGATCGGGAAGTTCTGGATCGAGCGCTGGGTCTGTGCCCCCCAGTACTTGTCGGCGGGGACCTCCAGCGGGCCAAAGCTGTCGGTTTCGGTGCGGGTTTTCGTCATCGGGCAAGCCTCCGGATGGTTCGGCGCCTTATTAGGGCCGGGGGAGGCTCTTGGCAATCGGCATACCGTCGCATACCGAGACTTGTCGGCGTTTTTTCGTCGCTATTTCCGCCAGCTGTCCAGCCGCACGACCTCGGCGTCGTGACGTTCCTCTTCGGGCTGCGGCTCCTCTTCATCTTCGTCGTCCTCGGAGGATTCGTGCGTCTCGAAACGCAGGCCGAATTCGACCGAGGGATCGACGAAAGTGCGGATCGCGTCGAAGGGAATATACATCGGCTCCGGCGTGTCGCCGAAGTTCAGCGTCACGGCGAATCCGTCGTCATCGACGGCCAGATTCTCGAACCAGTGCTGGATGACGATGGTCATCTCCTCCGGGTAGCGCTCGCTCAGCCATTCGGCGAGTTTCACGCCCGGATGACGCGTGTCGAAGGTGACGAAGAAATGATGCGCACCGGGGAGGCCATTGTCGGCGACTCCCTGTAGGACTTCCTGGATCAGGCCCCGCATGGCGCGGTGCATCAGGTTGCCGTAGTCGATCGTGCGCGTCATCGAAGTTGTCCTGCCGCTAATGGTTTCAGCATAGGGAATTCAGGGACGATTGAAAGGGGAAGGTCGCGGGAAAGAATCCAGATATTTCAATTGGGGCCGAAAAGAACGAGGGCAGCCCCGAGGGTGGAGGAGAGGCCGAGAACCGACAGGAGCGACCACCGGAATCGGAGGAGCAGGACCCCTGCCAGAAGCGCGACGAGGCCGGCGCGTGCGTCGAAACTCGAGGCGTCGGGGAAGGGGATCGCGACTGGCCCGGCCCGCAAGGTCTCGACCTCCGTGAAGAGGACGTGGAGAGCGAACCACAGGGCGAGGTTTCCTATCACGCCCACGACCGCAGCGGTGACCCCCGCGAGCGCCGCGCCGAGGCGGCGGCGGGAGGCTGTCCATTCGACGAAGGGCGCGAAGGCGAAGATCCAGAGAAAGCACGGAACGAAGGTGACCCAGAGTGTCAGAAGGGCGGCCGCCATTGCGGTACCCATGCCCCCCTCGCCGAAACCTGCGAGGAAGCCGACGAACTCCGTGACGAGGATCAGCGGGCCGGGTGTCGTCTCCGCCAGCCCGAGCGCGTCCATCATCTGTGGTGTCGTGAGCCAGCCGTGCTCTTGCACGACGGTCTGCGTCATGTAGGCGAGGACGGCATAGGCCCCGCCGAAGGTCACGACTGCGAGCTTCGAGAAGAAAAGGCCGACCTGGAGAAGGAATGCCTGCCCGAGAAACGCGAGAGCGGCCAGGGGCGCGGCCCAAAGCGCGAGGCCAAGCCCGAGCGCGGGGACGCTGCCGCTGATGGGCGGCGCGGGCACGGCCGGGCCGGGCGTGCCGCGGTGCAGGATCGCGCCGGCGAGCGCGGCAACGGCGATGATTGCCGGGAAGGGCAGGCTGAAGGCGAAGAGGCCGAGGAAGGCAAGCAGGGCGAAGGCGCGATGCTGGCCCGTTTTCAAGGCCCGGTTCGCCACGCGCAGAAGCGCCTCGAGCACGATGACGGTGACGCAGGCCTTCACCCCGAAGAAGAGCGCGGAGACAAGCGGCACGCCGCCCCAGGCAGCGTAAAGCGCCGCCAGCGCGAGGATGACGATCGCGCCCGGGAGGACGAAGAGCCCGCCGGCAACAAGGCCGCCCGGCACGCCCCTGAACTTCCAGCCCGCATATGTCGCCAACTGCATCGCTTCCGGGCCGGGAAGGAGCATGCAGAAGGACAGCGCGCGTAGGTATTCCGGCTCCGACAGCCAGCGCTGTTCGTCGACAAGTGTGCGGTGCATCAGCGCGATTTGCGCGGCGGGTCCACCGAAGGACAGAAGCCCTATCCGCCCGAAGGTGCGGAACAAGTCGGAAAGCGGTGGCGGCGCGGTTGCGGTCATGGGGTAGATCTTAAGAAGATGTGTAAGCTTCCCATGACAACTACTTGTTGATAATGGAAAATGCCAAGAATTCTTCTGACACCGGGCAGCCGTTTGACGGCGCGACGGCCTTCACCCGATCGGCCGCGCCAGCTCGCGAACGAGCTTGGCGCGAAGCGTTTCGGCATAGTCCGAAAGGCCACGCGCAGTCATCACGAAACCGCCGGGGGTGATGACGAAGCGGCGGTAGTATTCCGTTATCGCAAGGCTCGCTCCCATGTCCTCGATGGCGATGCCGTTGATGATGATCCCGCTGCGGTGCAGGGCCATTCGGGCCTGCGCGGTGGAACTGCCCGTGTTCTGCTGGCCGTCGCCCGAGACGTCGATCACGCGGCGCCGGCAGTCCGATACGTCGGAGAAAAGCTCGGAAGCGAATTGGAGCATGTCTCCGGGGGCCGTGTCGGAGCCCTCGAACGCGCGCGGCATGGCTGCGGCGGAGGCGACGAAGCCGGCGACGTCCTCCTGTGAAAGCATCCTCCGCCAGGGGAGTGATGCGGCCTGCTGCTCGGCGTTCGACCATTGCAGGACGGTCAGCGCGACCTTCCCGCGAACCAGGGCCTCCGCCACGACCGGATCGGAGAGCGCGGTGGCGATTCCGTCCGCCTGGAGCCGGTATTCCCCCTCGTCGATCGAACCCGAGACGTCGATGGACAGAATCAGCGCGGTTTCGCACGCGGTGACCGCGGGGGCGGCCCCGAACAGGGCGAGGAACGCGATGAGGCAGCGGCTGGGCATGGCGGCAGTCTGCCGGGCGATCCGCCCCGGGGCAAAGGGATTCGGCGGCTAGTGCAGCCTTTCCCCGGAGAGGCAGAGCGCAAAGGTCTGCGGCGGCAGAAGCTCCAGCTGCTCGAAGAAGGTGATGAAGTCGAAGTGGTTGAACGCCTCCGCGATCCGTCCTTCCTGCACCCGCATCATGACCTGGCCGGAGAACTCCACCGGCGACAACGAGCGGGTCGATTTCGCCTTCACCGTCACCAGGGCCCAGAGCCAGTCGCCGGAATCGAGATGCGCGTCGATCACGACCTCGGGCTCCCGGATCAGGCGCATGACGGCGGGTATCAACTCGCGGAAATCCTCGGGGCCGACTTGAAGTTCGGCCATGAGGCCGCTGGCGGTGGAGCGGGGCGCGAAGTAGTCGTCGATCGCCTCGAGATCGCCGTCGATATAGACGCGCTGATACCAGTCCTTCAGCAGGTCGAGTTTGGTCATTGTTTCACTCCCGACTTCGGGGAAGTCCCCCGGCATGTCCGAGAAAGGATACCGGCGCAGGGTTATCAGGGAGTGAAGCGCCAGGCGACCCGACCGGCCTGCCCCAAAAAAAGCCGCCACCGGGTCTTGCCGGGGCGGAAGGTGCAGGCTTCTGTTGCCAGGCGCCTGCGAGCCCCGCCTTACGCTGCTAGGCGCAAGGGCTTTAGGTTTCGGTTACCCGAGCTGCTTACGCAGCCAGAGCGACCGGAGCACGGTTGTCGTTGGCAACTGTACTTTGCGGACCGATAACGGTGGTACCTCACCGGGACAAAGCAAACCCCTTTAGACGTTCGTCGATCCTGTTTCGGCCCCAGATTCCCCCAACGAGGGTGGTTTTGGTGGAGCCGCCGGGTACCGCCCCCGGGTCCGATCCGCTTATTACGAGCGCGTTTATGTCCATAGTCCCGGGCGAACCCGCAACAGGTCGAATATAGGGTCGCCCCGGCCCACTCGCAAGCATCGACGCGCCGAAGATACTTGGTTTGCTGCGGAAAATTCGCTGACGGAGATCCGGGGCCGGAAGGGGTCCGGAACGACGCCAGCCGAAATGATAACGCCGCCCCCAAGAAGGGGACGGCGTCTTTTGCTTTCAAGGACTTGGCTCAGAAGCCGGCCTTGATCTTCTCGAACTCCTCGAGCATGCGCTCGCGCATCTCGTTGTTCATCGGGGTCTGGGTGAGGAAGGTGCCCTCGATCGGGTCGGCAAAGGCCTCGGCCAACGCCTCGGGCGCGATCTCGGCCATGGCGGCGTTGTTCGAATGGGCATAGCCGAAGCCGTCCAGCAGCCCCTGGGCCGAACGGTGGTCGAGCCAGGAGTTGATGAAGTCGTAGGCCTTGTCCTCGGAGCCGGGCGCGTCCTTGAAGTTGACGTAGCCGCAGAACCAGTTCGAGGCGCCCTCGGACGGGGTGCGCTGGAAGCCGATCGGGAAACCTTCCTCGCGCAGGAGCGTCACGCCATCGTTCCACGACCAGGAGACGAGCACTTCGCCCGACGCCATCAGCTGCGCCATTTCCGATGGGTCCGCCCAGTAGGCGCGGACGTTCTCATGCGCGGTGCGCAGCCAGTCGGCCGCGGCCTGGAACTGCTCGTCGGAGACTTCGGTCCAGTCGGTCACGCCAGTGGCAAGAAGCGCCAGGGCCCAGACGTCGTCGGTGTTGTCCGGCAGCGAGACGCGGCCCGCGTAGGCCGGGTTCGTGAAGACCTGGAGCGTGGAGACGTCCGCTTCCGGAACTTCGTCCTTGTTGTAGGCGATGGCGGTGTAGGCGTAGTCCGTCGGGATGTACCAGACGCCGGTGTCGTCCTTGAAGATCGAGGAGTTCAGGAAGCGCTGCTCGATGTTGCCGAATTCCGGGATACGGTTCACGTCCCAGGGCTCGATCAGGCCGGCGTCGCGGTACTTGGATACCATCTGCGAGCAGGGGTGCGCGACGTCCGCTTTGAAGCCCGACGCCATTTTCTGGTAGGCCTCGTCATCGTCGGCGAAGAAGGCATAGGTCGGACCTGTGCCGTGCTTTTCGATGTAGGATTGAAGGAGCCCTTCATCCTCGAACCCGGCCCAGTCGAAAACCAGGAGGTCGGGATCGGCGGCGAAGGCCGGGAATGCGACGGCCGTGGCCGACGCGAGCAGAATGGCACGGAATTTCATCAGAATCCTTTCGGAAAGTGAGTGGACCGGTGAAGAGGCTAGAATAGCTGTGGCGCCACCTCAAGCGCCTGTTAAGACTTGGCCACAGCAACAGCTACATTTGTCAGGCAGGTGGCTCCTCGATGCGCACGGCGGACATGAACTACGATGACACGCACATCGCGTTTCTTGCAGCGATCTGGGGCGAGGGCTTCCTGTCGCCCGGCGGGGCGGCCGAGGTCGCGCGGGCGCTCGAGGGAATGGACCTGAGGGGCAAGGACGTTCTCGACATCGGTTGCGGGGCGGGCGGGGTCACCGCGCTTCTCGTGGCGGAACACGGTGCGCGCCATGTCACCGGCATGGATGTGGAGCCCGACGTTTGCCGCGCGGCGCGGGAGTTCGTGGCACGCAAGGGGTTGGCCGACCGCATCGACATCGTCGAGACCGCTCCGGGGCCTTTGCCCTTCCCGGCGGAGAGTTTCGACGTGGTCTTTTCGAAGGAGGCGATTCTCCACGTCCCGGACAAGGCCGCGCTGGCGCGAGAGGTGTTCCGTGTCCTGAAGCCTGGCGGATGGTTCGTCGGTTCGGACTGGATGATCTCGCATGACGGGGAACCTTCGCCGGCAATGGCCCATTACCTGAAATGCGAGGACCTGGACTTCGCGCTGGAAAGCCCGGCGCGCTACGAGCGGGCGCTGACGGAGGCCGGATTCGTCGACGTGTCGCTTCGGAACCGGAACCCCTGGTACCGCGAGGAGGCGAGGCGCGAGCTTGCCCGGTTGACCGGCCCCGAGCGGTCGCGGTTCGAGGCATTGTCGGGCAAGGCCGAGATCGCCCGCCAGATCGAGACCTGGGAGGCCATGCTGCCGGTCCTGGAATCGGGAGAGCATTGCCCCCACCATCTGCTTGGCCGTAAGCCATTCTGAAGCGCCTCCAGGGCGCCGAGTTGTGACCGAGTATGAGGAAATGAATGAAACGCACTGAACTTGATACGGATTTCGTCCGCGCGCAGTTCCCGGCCTTTTCCGTTCCGGGGCTGAAGGATCAGGCGTTTTTCGAGAATGCGGGGGGAAGCTATGCCTGCCGTCACGTGATCGACCGGCTGACGCGGTTCTACACGGAAAGGAAGGTTCAGCCCTACGCGCCCTATGCCGCCGCGCGTGCGGGTGGGGAGGAGATGGACGAGGCGCGCAAAAGACTCGCCGCCATGCTGGGCGTTGAGACCGACGAGGTGAGCTTTGGCCCCTCGACCACCGCAAACACCTACGTTCTGGCGCAGGCTTTCCGGAAAGGGCTCGAGCCCGGTTCGGCGATCGTCGTCACGAATCAGGACCACGAGGCGAATTCCGGCCCGTGGCGGCGGTTGGGCGAGGAGGGGTTCGAGATACGGGAATGGCGGATCGACCCGGAGACGGGGCATCTCGACCCGGCGGACCTCGCGCCGCTTCTCGCGGACCAGAAGGTGCGGCTGGTGTGCTTCCCCCATTGCTCGAACGTGATCGGAGAGATCAACCCGGTCGCGAAGATCGTCCGCATGGCTCATGCCTCGGGTGCCGTGACATGCGTGGACGGGGTCAGTTACGCGCCGCACGGACTGCCGAACGTGGGCGCGCTGAAGGCCGACATCTACCTCTTCTCCGCCTACAAGGTCTATGGGCCGCACCAGGGAATCATGGTGGTCAGGCGAGCGCTGGGCGAGCGCTTGCCCTGCCAGGGCCACTGGTTCAACGCCGGCGCGATCTACAAGCGGTTCACGCCCGCGGGGCCTGACCACGCGCAGGTCGCGGCTTCGGCCGGCCTCGTGGACTACTTCGAGGAAGTGCACGACCACCACTTCGCACCTATCGAGGGCATCACGAAGCGGGCGGCGCGGGTCCACGACCTCATGCGCTCGCACGAGGAAAAGCTGCTGCAGCCGCTTCTCGACTATCTCTCCGGCCGCAAGGATGTGCGTCTGATCGGGCCCGCTGACGCGAAGCTGCGGGCCCCGACCGTCGCCGTGGCGCTTGACCGTCCGGCGGAGCCGGTTTCGGCCGCGCTTGCCGCGAAGGGCATCAACTGCTGGGCGGGGGATTTCTATGCCGTGCGACCCCTGAAGGCGATGGGTGTCGCCCTCGATCGGGGCGTACTGAGGCTGTCTTTCGTTCACTACACGACGAAGACCGAGGTGGCGCGGCTGATCCTCGCTCTGGACGACGTGCTTTGAAGGGGGCGCGCGCCGGAAGCCGTTTCCGCGGCTGCCAGGGCGGCGGCGAGTGAACCGGGGACGGACGCGCCACGTAAGGAGAGAATGAGCGAGACAAATCCCGACGCCCCCATCCTCCTGTGGTTCCGCCGCGACCTGCGTCTTGGCGATCACCCGATGATTGCCGAAGCCGTGCGGACGGGGCGCGTTCTGATCCCCGTATTCCTGCACGAGGAGGTTGTGGAAGGGCTCGGCGCAGCGCCCAAATGGCGGCTCGGCGAAGCGGTCGGCGCCTTCGCGGCAAGAATCGGGACGGTGGGCAGTCGGCTGGTCCTGCGGCGTGGGCGGGCGCTTCCATCGCTGCGCGCGCTGCTTGCCGAGACAGGGGCGAGGGACGTCTGGTGGTCGCGCGCCTACGATCCGGAATCGAAAGCGCGGGACACGGAGATCAAGGCGGCGCTGAAGGCCGAGGGGTTCGGCGCGCGGAGCTTCCCCGGCCACCTGCTGTTCGAGCCGTGGGAGGTCGCGACCGGGCAGGGCGAGCCCTACAAGGTGTATTCGCCCTACTGGCGGGCGGTGAAGGGACGCGAAGTTCCGGCGCCGGAGCCCGCGCCAAGAGAACTCCGCGCGCCTGAAGCGTGGCTGGCGTCAGATCGGCTGGACGACTGGGCGATGGGGCAAGCGATGCGACGGGGGGCTTCGGTCCTTCAGAAGCATGCTGGCGTGGGCGAGGAGGTGGCGCTGCAGCGGCTTGCGACCTTCATGCGTCACCGGGTTGGGGATTACGCTTCGCGGCGCGACTTCCCGGCGGCGGAGGCGACTTCGGGGCTGTCGGAAAACCTGACCTATGGCGAGATCGGTCCGCGAACGGTCTGGCACGCCGGGCGGCGCGCCTTCGAGGAGGGCGCGCGGGGCGCGGAGCATTTCCTGAAGGAACTCGTCTGGCGCGAGTTCGCCTGGCACCTGATGCACCATTTCCCGCAGATGGCGCGGGACAACTGGCGGCCGGACTGGAACGGCTTTCCCTGGCGGGCCGACAACGAGGATGCGGAACGCTGGCGGCGCGGGATGACGGGGGAGCCCTTCGTCGATGCCGCGATGCGGGAGATGTATGTCACCGGCCGGATGCACAACCGCGCCCGGATGATTGTGGCCTCCTACCTCACGAAGCACCTCCTGACCGATTGGCGCGTCGGCCTCGCATGGTTCGAGGATTGCCTGACGGACTGGGACCCGGCGTCGAACGCGATGGGATGGCAGTGGGTGGCAGGCTCGGGGCCCGACGCCGCGCCCTATTTCCGCATTTTCAACCCTGAGACGCAGGCCGAGAAGTTCGACCCCGATCACGTCTACCGGCGGGCCTTCATCGCGGAAGGCCAGAAGGACCCGCCCGGGACGGCGCTGGATTTCTTCGCCGCCTGCCCGGAAAGCTGGGCCCTTGCGCCGGATCAGAGATATCCGCGACGACTGGTCGAACTGTCCGAAGGACGTGCGCGGGCGCTTGCGGCCTACGATGCGCTTCGGCGCGAGGCGGCGGCCGCGAACTGAAAAACTTGATGAAATAAGGAGCTTCCGGTTAACGGTAGCCTTGGGGATGGGAGGAAGAATGACGCTCGACATGGTGAATGGAGCCAAGATCCGGACCTCGACGGACGGAGAAACCGGCCTGCCGCGGTACTTCGCGCGCGCATTCGCTGTCGCGAAAACGATGAAATGCGGCCGGCTCGATTTCGTGCTGCCGGACGGCCGGCGGTTCCGGGCCGAGGGCAGGGCACCGGGTCCCGTGGCCGAAATCGTGATCCACGATGCCGACGTTTTTGCGCGGCTGATCCGCGAGGGGGATCTCGGCTTCTGCGATGCCTACCTCGAAGGCGGCTGGTCCAGCCCGGACCTCATGGCCTTCATGGACCTTGTCCACGCGGACAACGACGAGATCTATGACGGGTTTCCGGGCATGGGGGTCGTGCGCGCCTGGGAGCGGCTACGCCACTTCCTGCGTTCGAACTCGCGGCGGCAGGCGAAGAAGAACATCGCCTACCACTACGACCTCGGAAACGACTTCTACCGGCTGTGGCTCGACGACACGATGACCTATTCCTCGGCCCTGTTCGAGACCGGGCAGGAGAGCCTCGAAGCGGCGCAGAGGGCGAAATACGCGGCCCTCGTCGATGCGATGGGCGTGAAGCCGGGAGAGCACGTCCTGGAAATCGGTTGCGGCTGGGGCGGCTTTGCCGAGTATGCCGCCAGAGAGCGGGGGCTGAGGGTAACGGGCCTGACGATCTCGAAGGAACAGCGCGACTACGCGGTGGAACGCATGGCGAAGGCGGGGCTGTCGGACCGGGTCGAGATCGTCCTGCGCGACTACCGCGACGAGAGGGGCAGCTATGACGGCATCGCCTCGATCGAGATGTTCGAGGCGGTCGGGGAAAGATACTGGCCGGTCTATTTCGATGCGGTCAAAGAGCGGCTGAAGCCCGGCCGACGGGCGACGCTGCAGATCATCACCGTGCAGGACCGGCGGTTCGAGGCCTATCGGAAGGGCGTGGACTTCATCCAGAAGTACATCTTTCCGGGTGGAATGCTGCCGAGCCCCTCGGCATTGCGCGCCGAGATCGCAAAGGCGGGGCTGACGCTTGTCGGCTCGCACGAGTTCGGAAAGAGCTATTCGCAGACGCTGCGCCGCTGGCACGACAGCTTCAACGAGGCCTGGGGCGAAATCGTCCACATGGGCTTCGACGAAAGGTTCCGGCGGATGTGGAACTTCTATCTCTGCTCTTGCGCGGGCGCGTTCGAGGGTCAAAACTGCGACGTGACGCAGGTGACCATAGCGAAGCCAGGAGGATAGATGCCCACAGCTGCAAAGCTATTCGGAGCCTTCGCCTTCGCGGCGATCGCGTTCTTCGCATCGAACGCGGTCGTGCCGCTTCTTCCGGAAGGCGCCCGGATCGGCATGTTCATCCCCATCTCGACGCTGATCGGCGCGTTTTGCGGCTGGATGGTGGCTGGCCCTTCGGCGGGGCGCGGTTATGGGGCCGCGCTCGGCGGTGGGGCGCGCGCGACACTGGCGATCGTTTTCTGGTGCCTCGTGATCTTCTCGGGAAACGAGATGGTCAAGATGTCCATCCGGCACCGCTATGACGGGCCGATGGATGCGATCGTCGGCGCATTCGAGATTTCGCTCGAATACGGGCGGATGATCCTCGTACCCGACGTGATCGGCATCCTCCTCATCGGAGGGATGCTGGGCGGCCTCCTCGTCGAATGGGCCTCGCGGCGCTGGAGCTGAGTTTGGCCAACTTCTTTTTCTACGGCACGCTCTGCCACTTGCCGTTGCTGGAGCGGGTCGTGGGGCGCGAGCTGACGGTGGTGCCCGCGCGTCTTGAAGGACACGAGGTGCGCTGGGCGGAAGGGGAGAGCTTTCCCCTGATCCTGCCCGCGCCGGGGAAGGCGGCGGAGGGGCTCCTCGCCGAGGGGCTGACGGCCGGAGAGGTCACCAGGCTCGACTTCTACGAAGGTGGCTTCGGCTACCTCACCCGGGAAGTGATCGTCGATGCCGGGGATGGCCGGCAGGTGCCGGCGCAGGTCTATTTCCCGGAACCCGGGCATTGGCGTCCCGGCGCGCCCTGGCGGCTGCAGGACTGGGCCGCCGATTGGGGCGACGTCGTGACCGAGACGGCGGCGGATTTCATGGCGCTTCGCGGCAGGAAGGCGCCCGAGGAACTCAAGGCCCGATATGGGCTGATGATGATCCGTGCCGCCTCCCGGCTCAGGGCGCGGGCAGCGGGGCAGGGAATGCTGCGCCGCACCTCCGAGACCGGGGACGTCGTCGTCGCGGACCGGCGCGAGCCCTATGCGAAGTTCTTCTCGGTCGAGGAATACGACCTGTCCTTCCGCCGTTTCGACGGCTCCATGAGCCCGGTCGTGAACCGGGCGGTCTTCATCACGGGGGATGCGGCCTCGGTCCTTCCCTACGACCCGGTGCGCGACCGCGTGCTGCTGATCGAACAGTTCCGGCCCGGCCCCTTTGCGCGGGGCGACGCGAACCCCTGGTCGCTCGAGGCGATCGCCGGTCGCGTCGACGCGTCCGAGACGCCAGAAGAGGCGGTCCGGCGCGAGGCCGTGGAGGAGGCCGGGCTTCGGATCGGCGATCTGCACCTCATCGGCGGTTACTACCCGACACCCGCCGGCAAGTCGGAATATCTCTATTCCTACGTGGGCATCGCCGAGCTTCCAGACGGAACGGCCGTAAGCGGGGCGGGCGTGGACGGAGAGGACGAGGATATCCGGACGCATATCGTGACATTCGACGCGCTCATGGAGCTCCTGGGGGCCGGAGAGGTCGACAACGCCCCCTTGCTGATCTCCGCTCTCTGGCTTTCCGCGCATCGGGCGGAGTTGCGCGCGGCGGCCCGCTGAGGGGCCATCATCGCCGGCCATTGCCGCTTGAGGTTGCCACAGGTGCGGCCTAGGAAAGAGTGAAATTCAAGGAGCGGCGCGATGCGAATTTGCAAGGACTTGGCCGATGCGGTGGGAAAAACGCCCCTCATCCGGTTGAGAAAGGCCTCGGAGATGACGGGATGCGAGATTCTCGGCAAGGCCGAGTTCATGAATCCCGGCCAGTCGGTGAAGGATCGCGCGGCGCTCTACATCATCCACGACGCCATGGCGAAGGGGCAACTGCGGCCCGGCGGAACGATCGTCGAAGGGACGGCCGGCAATACCGGGATCGGGCTCGCTCTCGTGGGTGCCTCGATGGGTTTCCGGACGGTCATCGTCATCCCCGAGACGCAGAGCCAGGAAAAGAAGGACATGCTGCGGCTTGCGGGGGCCGAGCTCGTCCAGGTGCCGGCGGCGCCCTATTCGAACCCCAACAACTATGTGCGCTATTCCGGCCGGCTGGCCGAGGAGCTCGCAAAGACCGAGCCCAACGGCGCGATCTGGGCCAACCAGTTCGACAACGTGGCGAACCGGCAGGCGCATATGGAGACCACCGGCCCCGAGATCTGGGATCAGACCGATGGCAAGGTGGACGGGTTCGTCTGCGCCGTGGGTTCAGGCGGCACGCTGGCGGGCGTCGCGATGGCGCTGCAGCCCAAGGGCGTGAAGGTCGCGCTGGCCGATCCGGAGGGTGCGGCGCTCTACAGCTACTACACGACGGGCGTTCTGAAGTCCGAAGGCTCCTCCATCACCGAGGGGATCGGGCAGGGGCGGATCACCGCGAACCTCGAGGGCATCATGCCGGACATGGCCTACCGCATCCCTGACAGCGAGGCGCTTCCGATCGTCTTCGACCTCCTCGAGGAAGAGGGCCTGTGCCTGGGCGGATCCTCCGGCATCAACGTCGCGGGCGCGATCCGCATGGCGCAGGAAATGGGGCCGGGCAAGACGATCGTGACCGTGCTCTGCGACTACGGCACGCGCTATCAGTCCAAGCTGTTCAATCCCGACTTCCTGAGGGGCAAGGGCCTGCCCGTGCCGGAATGGCTCGACCGCGCCCCAAGGATTCTGCCGGAGGTCTATCAGGGTTGATGAAGACACTTCGCGCGCTTTCCCTTGCCTTCAGCCTGGCCCTGACCGCGCTCGCGGCGCCGGCGCCCTTTGGCGTTTCGTCCGCCGCTGCGCAGGAGGCGGCCGCCCCGGCCGCGCCGGACTACGCGGCCTGGGAGCGCGACGCGACGCGAGCGGAGGACGCGCTCGAGGCCGGGCGGGCCTCGAACCTCGCTCTGGAGCAGTTGCGCCAGCAGATCGTCGACTGGCGCACGAAATTCTCCGCAGCTCAGACGGCGAATGATGCGCGCCTGCAGACGCTGAGGGGCCAGATCGCGGCCCTGGGGCCTGCGCCGGCTGAAGGCGAGACTGAGGCGCCCGAGATCGCGACGCGGCGGAAGGAGTTGAACGACCAGCTCGCGCGGTTGCAGGCTCCCGGCATCGCGGCGGTCGAGGCCTACAGCCGCGCCGACGGGATCATCCGCGAGATCGACACGACGATCCGCGAGCGGCAGGCGTCGGCGCTCCTGAAGCTGTCTCCGTCGCCCGCGAACCCGGTGAACTGGCCTGCGGGTCTTGCCGTCCTGACGCAAGGTATGCGGACGCTCTGGCAGGAGACTTCGGGCGCGTGGGAGAACCCGGCGCGGCGGAAGGAACTGCGGGACAATCTGCCGGCGATCCTTCTCTATCTTCTCATCGCCGGACTTCTCATGGTCCGGGGGCCGGGATTCTTCGAGCGGCTCGCGGGGCGGATGCGCGTGGGCGGGTCGGAATATGCCCGGCGCCTGGCCGCGGGCTTCGTTTCTCTCGGCCAGGTGGTCCTGCCGGTGGGGGGCATGTATCTTCTCGTGCAGGCGATGGAAGCCACCGGCATGACCGGGCTGAGGTCCGGCGCCCTCATCGCGGCCTTCCCGGGTGCGGCGCTCGCGTTCTTTGCGACACGCTGGCTTGGCGGTCTTCTGTTCCCGGTGTCCGATCGTGGGCCGCTCGATCGTTCACAGTCGATTCTGCCTGAGAACAGCGCCGAGGCGCGATTCCACACGACGATGGTCGGGCTCCTGCTGGCGGCCGAATTGCTGCGGCGCGCCTTCATCACAGAGGTTCGCCCACCGCTCAGCCAGTCCGCGCAGTCGGTCTGGGCGGCACCGGTCGTCCTGGTGATCTCGCTGTTCCTGTTCCGGCTCGGCCTTCTGCTTCGGCACATGGATGCGACCCTCGATGACGGCGAGGCCAATCGATTCCGTGCGCGGATGCGTCGACTCGTCGGGTCGGCCGTGGTGGCCGTGTCGGTGCTCGGGCCGCTGATGGCGATCGTGGGCTACACGACGGCGGCCAATGCGCTGGTCTGGCCCACTGTCCTGTCCCTGGGCCTCATCGGGATTCTGATTCTGGCCCAGCGGTTCGTGGGCGACATCTACGGCATGATCGTTCGGCCGGAGGAAGGGGCGCCGGGCGGGCTGGTTCCGGTGCTGATCGGCTTCGCGCTTGCCATCGCGGCGATACCTCTCTTCGCGCTGATCTGGGGCGCGCGCGTCGCGGACCTGGCCGAGGTCTGGACCCGCTTCCGCGAGGGGGTTTCGATCGGGCAGACGCGGATTTCGCCCACCGTCTTCCTGACCTTCGTCGCGGTCTTCGTGGTTGGCCTGACGGCTACACGGCTGTTGCAGGGAGCGTTGCGTGCCTCGGTCCTGCCGAAGACGAAGCTCGACAAGGGGGGCCAGAACGCGATCGTTTCGGGTGTCGGCTACCTAGGCATCTTCCTCGCCGCGGTGATCGCGATCACCTCCGCGGGGATCGACCTGTCGTCTCTCGCGATCGTCGCGGGTGCGCTCTCGGTCGGCATCGGTTTCGGTCTTCAGAACATCGTCTCGAACTTCGTCTCGGGCATCATCCTCCTGATCGAAAGGCCGATCTCCGAGGGCGACTGGATCGAGGTCGGCGGGCAGATGGGGATCGTGAAGGCGATCTCGGTCCGCTCGACCCGGATCGAAACCTTCGACCGGACCGACGTCATCGTGCCGAACGCGGACCTCGTATCGGGCGTGGTGACGAACTGGACGCGGGGGAACCTGACGGGGCGGCTGATCGTGCCGGTGGGGGTCGCCTACGGCACCGACACGAAGAAGGTCGAGGCGATCCTGCATGAGGTGGCCGAGGCGCATCCCCTCGTCGTCGTCAACCCGCCGCCGAATGTCTACTTCGTCGGCTTCGGTGCCGACAGCCTGAACTTCGAGATCCGCGCGATCCTGCGCGACGTGAACTTCAAGCTCGCCACGCATTCCGAGATGAACCACGAAATCGCCAGCCGCTTCGCCGAGGAAGGGATCGAGATTCCCTTCCCGCAGCGCGACATCTGGTTGAAGAACCCCGAGGCCCTGCGCCCGCCCGAGCCTTCGCCTCGGGCGATGCCTGGGGCCGGAGGGGCAGGGGAGGAATCCGCATGACCGAGGCGCTTTTCCGCAGCGAACCCTATCTTCGCGAGGCGCCGGCCCGCGTCGTGACGCACACGCCCGAAGGGGGCATCGTCGTGGACCGGTCGATCTTCTACCCGACCGGAGGCGGCCAGCCGGGGGATTCCGGGCGCCTTGATTGGGCAGACGGCAGTGTCGTCATCGCGACGGCCGTCAAGGGGGAGAACGGCGCGGTGGTGCTCGTGCCTGCGGCCGAGGGCGCGTTGCCGCCCGTCGGCGCCGAGGTCGTCCAGCACCTCGACTGGGATCGCCGCTACCGCCACATGCGCGTTCACACCGCGCTGCATCTCCTGTCGGTCGTGATTCCCCTTCCCGTGACGGGGGGCCAGATCGGCGAGGAGAAGGGGCGGCTCGATTTCGACATGCCGGAACCGCCCGAGGACGTGGAGGCGCTGGAGCAGGCGCTGAACGCGCTGATCGCGCGGGATCTCCCGGTGACCGAGGGCTGGATCACGGACGAGGAGCTCTCCGCCAATCCGGGGTTGGTCAAGACCATGTCGGTGAAGCCGCCTATGGGGCAGGGCCGCGTGCGGCTGGTCCGTATCGGGGAGGGTGCCAATCAGGTGGACCTCCAGCCTTGCGGCGGAACCCATGTCGCCAGGACGGGCGAGATCGGCCGGGTGCGCCTCGGCAAGATCGAAAAGAAGGGCCGCCAGAACCGTCGGGTGAGCCTGCTGCTGGATTCATAGCGCACGGCCCGGCGATCCCGTGCACCAGCCGTATGCCAAGCGGCCGCTGACCGCGGCTACGCTCTCCGTTCCACCTAGGTCGGCGCGCCAGGCATCGGCTTTCAAGCCTCCCGCGTTGCAGCCATTGACGGTCACGCGCAACGCCGGTCCTCGTTCCACTTCCCGCATCGCCAATGCGTGTCGGAATTCGGCACCAACTGCCGTGTCAGCTTTCCGCAAGCTGCCCCTTGCACAAGACCGGGGCCCACGTGTAAAGAGCCCCGCACGGAGAGGTGGCCGAGTGGTCGAAGGCGCACGCCTGGAAAGTGTGTAGGCGGGAAACCGTCTCGAGGGTTCGAATCCCTCTCTCTCCGCCAGCCACCCCTGTCTCCACTGGCTCCACCCGTTTCCGGGAGACTTTCTCCCGTGTTTCCGGGGGTTAGCGCGGCTGCGCTCCAACAGAGACGCCTCTTCCACCAGCCCTTGCCGTCGTCATGGCCCTTCGTCTCCGCAGGGCGATGCGCGGGGTTCGGTTTTCCGCGCCCGTCGAGAAGAACAGGGAATTTACAGGGAATTGCCGCGCTTTTGGCGCCTCGCTGGCCAGAGCACCCCCGGATTCTCGCGACTCGCCCGTGGGTTAGGGTGCATTTCCCTGTTCCTTGCTAACAGGGAATTCCCGCGCGGATAACAGGGAAGGAGCCGGCCCGGAACAGGGACTCCCGCCGCCCGGAACAGGGAAGGCCGCGACCGCGTGCTCAGAGGCCGCAGCGGCGCAGCTGGGTATCCCAGTCAAGGGGCATGGGACCCCGGAGGAGGGATTTCAGGGTGACGTCCGCGGGCAGGGTGCCCGCGAGGATCGCGGCCTGGATCCGCGGGGCGAGGAAGGCGAGCCGGGTGCGGGTGCGGACGTGGGACTCCGCGTGGCCCTCGGCAAGGGCGACCGCGCCGAGGGGCGTCCCCGAACGGAGCGCGGCGGCCCAGCGATGGGCCTCGGCGAGGGCACGGACCAGGACGGGATCGGGCCGTGGCAGGGTGTCGCCCGCCACGATCTTCGTCTCGACGCCGCGGCGGCGGCAGGTGAAGGGGGCCCCGAGGACGAGGAGGCGCGGGTCGAGGTCGCCTTGTCCGCATCCCAGCGCCTCGGCGAGGGCCTCCCGGTCGAGATCGAGGGCGATCGTCCCGCGCGCGATGCGCCCGGAGGCGATGAGCGGCGCGGCGGCCCTGGCCCCCTCGGTGCCGAGACGGGACGCGAGCGCCCGGGCCCTTTCCCTGGTCGCCAGGGCCGCCGCGATGTCCGTTCCGGCCAGTACCGCGTGCTCCGCGGCGCGGCGATCGAGATGCTCGGCGAGGATCTTCGCCACCGCGGATTCGAAGGCGGGGGCGGGAAGCCGCCAGGCGGAGGGATCGGGCCCGCCCGAGACCAGCCGGTTCGAGACGTAGTAGCAGAGGCGCCGGTCCCTCCGCCGGGTGTGGGTCGGTGTCAGGAGGTCCCCGGTCTCGTCCCGGAAGAGGCCCTTGAGCGGGGAGGCCGTCGCCGGCGCGCGCCCGCCGCCGCGGCGGATCGCGCTGGCGGCCTGCAGCCTCGCCTGGACCCCGTCCCAGGTGTCCTGCGAGAGGATCGCGGGATGGGTGCCGGGCCAGAGCCGGTCCTTGTGCCGGACCTGGCCGAGGTAGACCGGGTTCGTCAGGATCTTGTGGACCTGGCCACGGCTGAAGGCGCCGCCGCCCTGCTGCCGCCCGTTCGCGAAGACGCGCCGCTTCGAGCGGAGCCCGAGCTTCCCGGCGGCGCGGGCGGTGGCGTTCAGGCAACCGTGCTCGAGGTAGAGCGCGAAGAGCCGCCGAACGGTCCCGGCCTCCGCTTCGTTCACCACGAGTTCCCGGCGCGTCCGGTCGGGATGCGGATCGTAGCCGAGCGGCGCGAGGCCGCCCATCCAGAGCCCCTTCTTCTTCGAGGCGGCGATCTTGTCGCGGATCCGCTCGGCGGTGACCTCGCGCTCGAACTGGGCAAAGGAGAGGAGCACGTTGAGGGTGAGCCGGCCCATCGAGGAGGAGGTGTTGAAGGCCTGGGTGACCGAGACGAAGGAGCAGCCTGCCGCCTCGAGGCGTTCGACGAGCCTCGCGAAGTCGGCGAGCGACCGGGTCAGCCGGTCGATCTTGTAGACCACGACCATGTCGACGCGGCCCGCTTCGATCTCGGCGAGGAGGCGCCTCAGCGCCGGGCGCTCGAGCGTGCCGCCCGAGATCCCGCCGTCGTCGTAGCGCGCGGACGAGGGTCCAGCCCTCGTGCCGCTGGCTCACGACGTAGGCGGCGCAGGCCTCGTGCTGGGCATCGAGCGAGTTGAACTCCTGCTCGAGCCCCTCGTCCGAGGACTTCCGCGTGTAGATCGCGGCGCGGATGTGGGGCTTCGTCACGGCGATCGCTCCCCGGCGAGGCCGAAGAACCGGGGCCCGGACCATCGCGCACCGGTGATCGCGCGGGCGATGGCCGAGAGCGAGCGGTACTGGGTGCCCTGCCAAACGAACCCTGTTCCGGTCACCTCGACGACATGTGTCGTCCCGTTCCACTCCCGGACCAGCCTGCCGCCGGGGCGAAGGGCGGGGGCCTTCGGGCGGGTCTCGCCGGAGGCTGCCTTCCGCAGTTTTGCCCCGAACCCGCTGGGCAGGCCGCCGTGACGCCGGGCCTGCAGTTCGAAGGCGAGGAAACGCCGGAGGAAGGGCCGGCTGAGACCCTTCGGGACCGGGCTTCCGATAATCTCCATCCAGGCGGCCAAGAGTGCCTCCCGGTCCATGGCTTCGATATCCGCGACCTCCATCACGCTGCCCGTGCCCCGCGGCTTCGCCGGGAGCCCGGGCAGTCGTACGGACCTGGTCTTGCGGGCGGTCTTCGGGGGCGTGGTCATGGTTTCTCTCCTCCTGGCGGCGCCCGTGGAAGGACCGGCGCCCGGTACCGGAGAGAGCCCGGCGGGGGATCCGGGCATGGCGCCAGATACGCTCGTCCGACGCGCGAAGTCCAGTGGCGGGAAGGCGCTGGCGGTCGGAATGGCGGGAAGCTTGATTAGCCAGCGTTGTTCCAGCTATGTTCTTCCCGAAGGCGGTTCCGCGTAAGAGCGCTGCCGCCTGGACCCGGACCCCGAAGTAAGGCGATCGTCGAAGAGGCCTGACCCTGATCCCGGGCGTTCCGAAGGGACCATCCCGAGAGGGCACGTCGCCGCCTTCGTGCCGCGGCCCCCCGGTCGGGACGCGTCCGTGAAGCCCGCAACAGCGGCATCCATCGATCATCACTGCACCCGAGGGTGCAAACCGAATGGCTCGCGCAGCGCCGCCCGGCGGTGTGCCCGGGCGGGGGACACGAACATGAAAACGACCACGTTGAACATCGAGCCGATCGCCCCGGGCGATCTCGAGCCCTGGAAGACCAACGCGCGGACGCATTCGAAAAAGCAGCTGCGGCAGATCGCGGAGAGCATCCGGACCTTCGGCTTCACCAACCCCGTCCTGATCGACCGGGAGAACAGGATCCTCGCGGGCCACGGTCGCGTCGAGGCCGCGAGGATGCTGGGGCTCGCGACCGTGCCCTGCGTGCGGCTCGAACACATGACGCCGGAGGAAAAGCGGGCCTACGTGCTTGCCGACAACAAGCTGGCGCTGAATGCCGGCTGGGACGAGGACCTGCTCGCGGAGGAGCTGGAGGCGCTCTCCCTGCTCGATCTCGACTTCGATCTCGGCGTCACGGGCTTCTCGATCGCCGAGATCGACGGCCTGGTCGAGGGCAGGGCGCCCGAGGAGCCGGGCGACCCGGAGGATGACCGCCCGGTCACCGATGCCCCGCGGCGGGTCCGGCCGGGCGATGCCTGGCAACTCGGCCGGCACCGGCTCGTCTGCGGCGACGCCCGCGATCCGGACGCTGTCACGTTGCTCATGGACGGCGAGCGGGCGCGGATGGCGTTCTCGGACCCGCCCTACAACGTGGCGATCGAGGGCCATGCCGGCAACTCCGGCCGGACCCGGCACCGGGAGTTCGCCATGGCCGCGGGCGAGATGACGGAGGCGGAGTTCACCGAGTTCCTCGTGGCGGCCTTCCGGAACATGGCGGAGGCGAGCCTCGACGGCGCGATCCACTTCCTGTGCATGGACTGGCGCCATCTGGCCGAGATGCTGGCGGCGGGGAAGGAGGTCTACGCGGAACTGAAGAACCTCGTCGTCTGGGTCAAGGACAACGGCGGCATGGGCAGCTTCTACCGCTCGCGCCACGAACTGGTCTTCGCCTTCAGGGTGGGCGAGGCCCCGCATGTGAACACGTTCGAACTCGGCCAGCACGGGCGGTACCGGACCAACGTCTGGGAATACCGGGGTGTCAACACGTTGCGCTCCGGGCGGATGGAGGACCTCGCGCTGCATCCGACGGTGAAGCCGGTGCAGATGATCGCGGACGCGATCCGGGACGTCTCGGGGCGGGGCGAGATCGTCCTCGACCTCTTCGGCGGGTCCGGCTCGACGCTGATCGCGGCCGAAAAGACCGGGCGGCGCGGCTACCTCTGCGAGATCGACCCGGTCTACTGCGACCGGATCCTCGCCCGCTGGGAGGCCCATGCCGGGGACGAGGCCGTGCAGGTCGTCTGCGGCTGGCCCCGGGACTGCCGCGACGCGAAGGAGGCGACGGAATGAGCAAGCGGGACCGGAAACTCGGGAAGGCGCTGAAGGCCCGGCCGGGCTACGAGGTCGGCTACGCGAAGCCGCCCGTTGAGACGCGGTTCAAGCCCGGGCAGTCCGGAAACCCGAACGGCCGCCCGAAGGGGGCGAAGAACAGGCAGCGGGACCTGCGCGGGGAGCGGCTGAAGGAGATCATCCGCAAGGAGGCCTACCGGACGATCCCGCTCCGGGACGGTGACCGCTCCGTCATGATCCCGATGGCACAGGCAGTGATGCGCTCGATCGCGGTCAACGCCGCCAGGGGGCAGCACCGCGCGCAACGGCTGTTTGCCGAGCTCGTCGCGTCGGTCGAAGCCGCCGACCGGCACGTCCACGAGCGCTGGGTCGAGACGATGATCGGCTACAAGCTCCACTGGGAGGCGGAACTCCGCCGCCGCGAGGCGCTCGGGATCACCGACCTGCCCGAGCCGGTGCCGCATCCCGACCAGGTCGTGGTCGACCCGCGCGCGGACAGCGTTAAGTTCGTCGGGCCCTGGACGCCGGAAGAGAAGGCCGAATTCGACAGGCTGCTGCGGCTGCGCCAGTTCCTGCTCGGGCGCATCGAGGAGTTCAGGACCGCGCTCGAGACCGAGGGTGATCCCGAGGAGGTCGCGGAACTCGAGAAGGGCATCGAAGCGGTGCGAAAGGCGCTCCGCAGGCTCGAACGGTTGCTGCCGGCGTGAAGGCGAGCCGGGACGGGGGAGCGCGAATGCGCAGTGGTTGCGCGGGGGGACCGGTTGTGCCTGAGGAGGAAGCCCGCCCGCATCCACGATCAGGTAGCCTCGCGAGAAGTCACCGAACAGGACCGGGTGCGCGTTGGTCCCGATGTCGGGCATCGCCTCGTCCAGCTCCACCGGGAAGCCCAGGAGCGTCACCGGCTGGCCCAGCGCCATGCCCGGCTGCCAGAGCGCCCGCCCGTCTGCGTCGCGCCACTTGGCGATCACCTTGGCCGTGGTCGAGTTCATCAGCCACCGCCCGTTCGCCCGGTACTGCGCCTTGAGGGCGTAGATCGCATCCGAGAGCACCCCCACCGGGTCACCGGGCGGCGAGCCCAGCTGGTCGGCCGGGAAGTCCCCTGCCACCGCCGTGGGGATGTAGAGCAACGCCTTGCTGTCAGGCGCAAGCGAGGCATCAAGGTCGGCCAGCGGGGTTGTCACGAGGGTCCTAACCCGCATGAGGCACCAAGAGTGAAGGCCGCTCGGGTTGGGAACGGAGGCAATGCGCTCGGCGGCCAAAAAGAGCACTTCTTTTGAAAAAAGAGAGACGCTCCGGCGCCGGGGCAACGGTACGATCTGGGCGCGCCAAGAGATTGATGGAGTGATGGGATGACTACGACTTCTTGTGGCGTCAACGCGCCTCAGGGGCCCACGAAGCGTCGTGGCGGCTTTTTGGCGCGGGGAAAGCGAAAGTCCTGAAAACAGGATCAAGACATCGCCATCTGCGAAGGTCTTAGGTGGCGCAGCTCTATCACGAAGGGAGAAATAGATGTCTAAACTCAATGAGCTAGAGCTGCTGTTCAATCAAGGACGCATCTCTCGCCGACAATTCTTCGAGCGTGCCGCACTGCTGAGCGTTGCTGCGGGCGCGTCGCCGATGCTCTTTCCGACAGCAGCGGGAGCGACAACCCCGAAGAGAGGCGGAACTTTCAAGCTGGGCCTCGCGGATGCTTCGACCACGGATACGACCGACCCGGCGTTCGCCCCCAACGAGTTTTCGCAGGTGCTTCTTTACAGCTATTGCAACTGCCTGACCGAAGTGACGCCCGATGGGCAACTAATCGGGGAACTGGCCGAATCTTGGGAAGCCAAGCCCGGGGCAAGGGAGTGGCTCTTCAACCTGCGCAAGGGGGTCGAGTTCCACAACGGCAAGAGCCTCGATGCCACGGATGTGGTCGCCTCCATCAGGCATCACATGGGTGAGCAGAGCAAATCTGCGATCAAGAACCTGATGGAGAGCATCGAGGACATCAGGATCGTCGACCCGCATACCGTCGCGATAACCCTTGTGCAGGGCAATGCGGACTTCCCGTGGTTCTTCCTAGACCGGAACGCGGCAATCATGCCGGCAGCTGCCGATGGCACGCTCGACTGGCAGGCAAAAATAGGCACCGGTCCGTATATTCTCGAGAGCTTCGAACCGGGCGTTTCTGCAAAGCTGACCCGGAACCCCAACTACTGGAAGCAGGGCCGGGGGCATTTCGATGCGGTGGAACTCATCGCCATCAATGACAGCGCCGCGCGGACGACCGCGCTGCGTACCGGGGAAGTCCACGCGATCAATCGCGTTGATCTGAATACGATCGACCTCCTTGCGCGGGTTTCTGGCATTACGATCCACGAGACGCCCAGCACAACCCATTACACAATGCCGATGCATGTGAACGTTGCGCCATTTGACAACGTGGACGTACGCCTAGCCCTCAAGAACGCGATCGATCGCGAGGAGTTGCTGGAGAAGATCCTGCGCGGCCACGGACGGGTTGGGAATGATCATCCCGTCGCGCCGACTAACCCTTATTTCGATTCGTCAATCGAGCAGCGCGTCTACGACCCGGACAAGGCGAAGTTCCACCTCAAAAAGGCGGGATACGACACTCTGGACGTCACGATCAGCGTGTCCGACGCAGCCTTTTCTGGTGCTGTCGACGCCTGCGTCCTTTACTCGGAGCAGGCTGCAAAAGCAGGGATCAACCTGACGGTGGACCGGGTTCCTGCCGACGCCTACTGGGACGATATCTGGATGAAGAAACCTTGGTGCGTCAGCTATTGGTCGGGTCGCCCCACAGAAGATTGGGTGTTCTCGCTGACCTATGACGGCAGCGCGCCTTGGAATGAGACCTACTGGAAGAACGAGCGTTTCGACATGCTGCTGCGCGAAGCGAGATCGGAGATCGATCCTTCAAAACGAAGAGAAATGTACGGTGAGATGCAGCGGCTTCTCCGCGATGACGGGGGCGCGATTATTCCGCTGTTTACCAACCTCATCATCGCGACCAGTGACCAGGTAGTGAATGGCGGCAAGATCGCCAACAACCAGCCGTTCGACGGCGGCAGGATTACCGAACGCTGGTGGTTCGCGTGATCTGAACGGAGTGGCGCGCTGGGCTGTCATCGCCCGCGCGCCCAAAACGAGGAGAGGCGCTGAATAGCGCCTCTCTATTTTTTGGTGGCCCGATCCAGGTGGCGGTTAGGAATGTGCGTTCAGCCCGAAACAGGCGCGGGGCTCACGGGCCTGAGCTTGTCCATTTGTCTCGACTAGCCTGACGCTCAGGGGTGCGGGCGATGGCCTAGTGGGACTTTGCTGGTATGCCCGCGGTCCGGTGTCCCACGAGAAACTCGAAGTCGCAGCCGCGATCAGCCTGAAGTACATGGTCGACGTGGACGCGCTGGAAAGCGTTGACCTCGGGCAGCTTCGGAGTGGTGACGCGGCGCCGCCGTTCCAGCTCGTCCTCAGATACATCAAGGCTTAGCCGCCGGTTCTGCACGTCGACCTCGATGAAATCGCCGGTTTGCACCAGTCCGATCGGTCCGCCTGCTGCGGCTTCGGGAGCTGCGTGCAGCAGAATGGTGCCATAAGCCGTACCGCTCATCCGTGCGTCTGAGATCCGGATCATATCGGTGATGCCGCGTGCCAGTATCTTGGGCGGAAGGCCCATGTTGCCAACCTCGGGCATACCGGGGTAGCCCTTCGGACCGCAATTCCGGAGCACCATGATGCAGGTCTCGTCGATCTCGAGCTCGGGGTCGAGGATCCGGCGCTCGTAGTCTTCCAGACTGTCGAACACGACCACGCGACCGCGGTGCTGCATCAAGGCCGGGGATGCCGCGCAACGCTTCAGGACGGCCCCTCCCGGCACGAGATTACCGCGCAAGACGACAATGCTGCCGTCGTTTACGACAGGATTGTCCAGTGGGCGGATAACGTCTTCGTTGAAGTTCTGCGCTGACAAGCAGTTCTCGCGGATCGTGCGCCCATTGCAGGTTGGCGCGTCACCGTCAATCACTCCGTTTTCGCAGAGTGTGCGGAGTAGCGCGGGTAGCCCGCCCGCATTGAAGAACTCTTCCATCAGGAATCTTCCTGTCGGCATCACGTCGACCAGTGTGGGCACGCCCGAACCAAGGCAGTCCCAGTCATCGAGCGCGAAGTCGAAACCCAGCCGGCCCGCAATCGCCTGTAGGTGGATCACCGCGTTCGTGGAGCCTCCAATCGCAGCATTCACGCGCACGGCGTTCTCGAACGAGCGCCGGTTAAGGAAGGTGGAAAGGGGCAGATCTTCGCGGACCAGCTCGACAATGCGTCTCCCAGAAAGTTGCCCCAAGGCGAAGCGCCGCCCATCTACGGCCGGTATGGCGCCGTTCTCGGGCAGAGCGATGCCCATGGCTTCGGAAAGAAGAGCCATGGTCGAAGCTGTGCCCATGGTGTTGCAGCTGCCAACCGAGCGCGTGAGGCCGGCCTCGGCGTCCATGAACTCGTCAAGAGTGATCTGCCCACCCTTAACACTCTCGCTCAAGCGCCAGACACTGGTCCCTGAGCCGACGGTCTGGCCTCGGACGTTTCCGCTCAACATGGGGCCGCCCGAAACAAGAATCGTCGGCAAGTCGCAGCTGGCGGCGCCCATCAGCAAGGCCGGGGTGGTCTTGTCGCAGCCTGCCAGAAGCACCACGCCGTCGAATGGATTGCCGCGAATGGTTTCCTCGACATCCATGCTGACAAGGTTTCGCAGAAGCATCGCACTGGGCCGCAGGTTGGCTTCGGGCAGCGGCGTCACGTGGAATTCGATCGGGAGCCCGCCGGCCTCGTAGACACCGCGCTTGACGAATTCCGCAAGCCGGTCGAGGTGGCCATTGCACGACACCAGTTCGGACCAGGTGTTGCAGATGCCGATGACGGGACGGCCATCGAACATGTCTGCGGGAAAGCCGAGGTTGCGCATCCAGCTTCGATGCATGAAAGCATCGGCATTCGCACCTTCGTACCACTCGCGCGAGCGCAGTCGTTTCTTGCTCATGTTTCGCCTTTCCATAGACGCGAAGCCGCGAAATCAGTACGGCGCCCGGGCACCGGTCATCGAAACGTAAACGGTCTTCATCTGGGTGTAGTGGTCGAGTGCCAGCGTCGAATTCTCTCGTCCGATGCCAGACATCTTCGATCCGCCGAACGGGGCCTCGACGGGAGCCACATTGTAGGTGTTGACATAGCAGGTGCCTGCCTCGAACCCGGCGGCGACACGATGCGCGCGGATCAGATCCCGGGTGAAAACGCCGGCTGCTAGGCCGAACTCGGTTGCGTTGGCTCGTGCCATCACTTCCTCCTCGGTAGCGAAATCGAGGACCGACATGACCGGCCCAAAGATTTCCTCACGAGCTATTGTCATCTCGTCAGTCACTTCTGCGAAGACTGTCGGCTGTAGGTAATAGCCGGGCCGGTCAAGACGTACGCCGCCGTGGATCAACCGCGCTCCCTCGGCTAGACCCTTGGCGACGAAACCTTGTACGATCTCCATCTGCCGCGCGCTGACTACTGGTCCGAAGCTGACCTCCGGATCCATAGGGTCGCCCACCTTCACCCTCGAAAGCCGCTCGGCGAGGCGTTTCAGGAAGGCCGCCTTGATTCCATTCTGCACGAAAACACGGGTTCCGTTCGAGCAGACCTGACCGGAAGAGTAGAAGTTGCCGAGTATCGCGCCCGAGACCGCATTCTCGAGGTCGGCGTCATCGAACACGATAAGGGGCGACTTGCCACCCAACTCCATGGTGACGTGCTTCATGCCGTCCGCCGCTGCCGCGTAAACCCGACGCCCAGTTGATAATGAACCGGTCAGCGAGACTTTTGCCACGCGGGGGTCTGCAACCAGCGCAGCGCCCACATCACCATAGCCCTGCACGACGTTGTAGGCCCCTTTCGGAGCGCCGGCCTCGATCAGGATTTCGGCGACTTTCAGGGCTGACAGTGGCGTTGTTTCCGATGGCTTGAACACCATGGTATTGCCGCTCGCCAGCGCCGGTGCGCCCTTCCAGCAAGCGATCTGGGTGGGGTAGTTCCAGGCCCCAATGCCCACACAGACGCCGAGCGGCTCGCGGATTGTATAGGCAAAGTCGCCACCGGCCAGGGGTATGTGCTGCCCGGTCAAGCTTGCCGCAATCCCTCCGAAGTACTCGAACGCATCAGCCCCGGACGCCGCGTCGGCGATCGTGGTTTCCTGGATGGGCTTTCCGGTATCATGTGTTTCGATGACCGAGAGTTCCCGGTTGCGCTCGCGCATTATGTCAGCCGCGCGGCGCAGGACCCGGCCGCGCTCAGCGCCGCTCATCGCAGCCCAAGATTTCTGCGCTGTCTTCGACGATGCCAGTGCCTTCTCGATGATTGCAGGCGTTGCCGAGTGAAGCCGTGCGATGGTTTCACCCGTCGCGGGATAGATCACATCGATCGTCGCGCCGCGTGCGTCCTCGACATGCGCACCGTCGATGAAATGGCTGGCCGGGGGCTGGAATTTCATTGCCTCAGATGCCGCCCATTGCTTTTCGCCAGATTTTCGGCTCGGCCCGGCACAGCGAATATCGGCAGTTTGCCGGCTGCTGTTCAAACGGTGCTCCCATCCGCCAAATCCCTTGTCCCTGATCGCAAATTCTATGAATCTTACTTTCCTGCCCGCATTGACCGCACTTCACGGATCAGGCTTCGCCCTGCTGATTGGATGAACCCGATATCAGATCCGATGGTGAAGAGCGCGTAGCCCATTTCAGAAAGCAGGGGGATCATTGAGACGGAAGGAGCGTCTATCGCCGGGATCTTGCCCGCCTGCTGGGTCCTCTCGGCGACTTGCCGAAGCACGTCAACCATCGGGCCATCGAATTCTCCGACGCGCAGCCCGAGCGAACTTGCGAGGTCTGCAGGTCCGACGAAGAGCACATCGTACCCCTCAACCGCGGTGATTTCGTCGAGATTGGCCAACCCGGCCGCGCTCTCTAGCTGTAGCATCAGCGTTGTCGCGTCGTTCGCTTCAGCCAGGTAGGCTTCGAAATCATCATAGTAACCGGAAGCGCGCCAGGGGCCGACGCCCCGTCTGCCGAGCGGCATGTATTTGCATGCCGAAACGATGGCGCGGGCATGGTCGGCGCTCTCGACCATCGGCACCATCAATCCGCTGACCCCCGCATCCAGCGCGGCCTTCATCTCCGCTGTGGACTGCGACGGCACCCTGAAGACCGTCGGCGTCCCGAAGAGTTCAGCAGGCGGAAGGAGAGTGCAGAGGGCACTGGTTCGAATCGGGGCATGTTCGCCGTCCAGAAGCAGGAAGCCGAAACCCTCGCGCGCCATCAGCTCGATGACGGTTGGATGGGCAATTCCGACCCACGCCCCGATCACCATAGGGTCGTTTTTTAGGCGCGATCTCAAAAGCTTACCGAGTGCGAGGGTCATCCAAGCTTCTCGTCCAATTGCAGGGGCCGCGGACCGCGAAATCACTTTGATCTCGCCGCCGGTCCTCCTTTGTTTAAGTCGCGCTGGATCTTCGGGTCGGGAACCGTTCGATGTCTTCCTTGCCACCCGTACAATTCAGCCTTGAGCCCATGGTACATATGGGGTCTGCAGGGGTTGTATTTCTTTTTGTCAAAAGCGTGCGATTTTTGCTCGTCGTAAAACGCGAGCAGGTCAATGCGGTCACCAATTCGGCAGGCTGCTCAGTTCCAGCCGCCCCGAACGGCGCTCGGCGGCTCTCCGAACTCGGATTTGAAAGCGGAGGTAAACTGCGAGCGGCTGGAAAAGCCGCACTCGAAGGCAATGACTTCGACAGACAGATTGCAGGATTTTAACAGGGAATGAGCACGGCGTAGTCGGCACGCCTGATAGACGTGGGCGACGGTCTGTCCGAACAGGCGCTTGAAGCGCCGGTTGAGCTGGGACTGCGATAGGCCGACCGACTCCGCCATGGCTGGGATATTCTGTCGGTGGCCCGAGGTCTGCTCCATGAGCTGCAGCACCCGGCGCACCTGTTGATCGGTCGTCAGCGAGGCATAATCGGCCAGAGGTGACTGGGCCGTCCGCTCCCGGGTGACGCCACCGCCGAACATCAGGTGCGAGGCTACCCGTGCAGCGAAACCATCGCCATGGTGCAGGCCAATGATGTGTTGCATCAGATCAAGACCGGCTGTGGCGCCTGCGCAAGAAAATCGATTGGGCGCGTATTCGTACAGCCGTTCCGAGATTGTGCGTTGCGGATAGAGTTCGCGGAGCGCCGGTCGGCTAAGCCAGTGCACGCACATTGGTTCCGTCCAAGAGATGCCGGACCGTGCAGCCGGGAAGATGCCTGCGTCGGTGACGCCAATTTGCACCGAGTGCCTGTCAAGCCACCGCAGCCAGTGCCCCAACTTTTCGTTGTAGGCTTTGTCGTATTGATACGAGGCGCAGACGATTACCCCGGCGAGCTTGTGGTCAAGCGGCAGTTCCGTTTCGGTCGCGACGCTCATGCCGTTCACGGCATCGCAGGTGACCGCATTGGATACGAAGTGATAATTGTAGAGTTGCTGTCCAGAAATCTCGTTGGCCTGCCTTAGTGGCTCGGTGAGCGACAGCACGCTCATCATCGAGAACTTCGGTGCCAGGTAGAAGATATATCTGCGAGCGCCCATGCCGAATAATGACGCAATTATGGTGAAAATCAATACAGGCTGCCGAGCAAATTCCCGCAAGATGGTTTGTGAAGGCGACCGCTCCACCGGCCAAGGTTAGAGATCTGGCCTAGTGGACAGAGAGTTCGTGGGGCGGCGACTCCACCGGTTTGGACGTGCCGTGTCTAGGGGGCGAAGATAGCGAACAAGGTAAAGGCATCGGGCATTTTCCAAAGCCGATCGGTGTTCGGAGTGATGGCGGTGAGGAGCCTGACCGGGCGGTTGCTCCCCATTTCTCCCGAGCAGGTGGCGGCGGGTGCGTGGATTAGCATTTGCGAGCGGGCGAGGCTTGCCTGCGGTGGCATCGTTGACGGGCCTGCAAGCGCACGCTGTTTCGAGGACCGGTGTTCGTTCCGGGCCGGTGAGAGGCGCATCAATTCCACGGCCCGCGGCACACGCGTTACAAGGCCAGGAGGGCCCGCAGATACCCATGCATCCGCGAGTTTCGAACATGCAAATCCTCACGCACCACGGCCGCAGCGCGCGCCTGCGCGCTGTTCGCGCGGTCAATGGCCAACATTGCCGTCCTCAATGCGGCTCGCGATGAAAATGGGAGAGTGACGTGTCCTTGGTCTGGACGATGGTGGCAAAGCGTCTCGGTCTGGGACTGCTGACGCTCGTCATCATTTCCCTCATCATCTTTTCGGCAACCGAGATGCTGCCGGGGGATCTTGCCAAGGCCATTCTCGGGCAGTCGGCGACCGAGGAAACGGTAGCCGCGTTCCGACGCGAGCTTGGCCTCGATCTGCCGGCGCATACCCGATACCTGAACTGGCTCTTGGGCGCCTTGCAGGGAGATTTCGGTACTTCCTTCGCCAGCCGACGGCCTATCTCGGAACTGATCGGGATGCGACTGGGCAACACGCTCGCGCTTGCGCTCTACGCCGCTGCAATCGCGGTTCCGCTTTCACTGGCTCTGGGGATCCTCGCGGCGCTGTTCCGGAACACGGTCTTCGACCGGAGCACCAATGCGTTCGCGTTAACCTCGATCTCGTTCCCAGAATTCTTCGTGGCCTACATCCTCATCTTCGTCCTCGCGCAGTCGGGCGTCTTTCCATCGATGGCCCGCATCGATGCCACAACGAGTTTCGGTGACTACCTCTACCGCGCGTTCCTGCCCGCACTCACGCTGACGCTTGTCGTCACCGCGCACATGATGAGGATGACCCGGGCGGCGATCATCAATCTCTTGGCCTCGCCCTACATCGAAATGGCGCGGCTCAAGGGCATGAAGCCGATGCGAGTCATCCTGATTCACGCATTGCCCAACGCGCTTGCGCCGATCATTACCGTGGTGGCCCTGAACCTCGCCTACCTGATCACGGGCGTCGTGCTCGTCGAGGTGGTGTTCGTCTATCCGGGCCTCGGCCAACTCATGGTCGACAGCGTGTCGAAGCGTGACATCCCCGTCGTCCAGGCGGTCTCGCTGATCTTCGCGACTGCCTACGTGCTTCTCAACCTGCTTGCCGACGTGCTTTCGACGCTGTCGAATCCGCGGCTCATACATCGCAAGTGAGGTGAATGGCATGAACATTCTGATCGCCTTGCTTTGGATTGCCGTCGTGGCCGCCACCGCGATGGGAGCCGGCTGGCTCTTCCGCGGCCTCGTAGTCAAGGTTGCGCGCGGGTCGGCCGCGCGAGTGTTCAGGACGGCTCCGTTGACTGCGGGCTTCGGCATGCTTGTGATCCTTGTCTACGTTCTCGTTGCGGTCTTTGCGCCGGTGATCGCACCGTTCGCCGAGCGGGAGGTGGTAGGCGCACAGTTCCTGCCTTGGGATTCGACGCATCTCCTCGGCACCGACAACCTCGGCCGGGATATGTTTACACGCCTGGTCTACGGAGCACGCAACACGGTCGGCATCGCCTTTGCCACGACCGCGCTGGCCTTCACGCTGGGCGCATCACTGGGGCTGCTCGCGGCAACGGTGGGCGGTTGGCTCGACCAGGTGCTGAGCCGGCTGGTCGACATCCTGATGGCAATCCCTTCACTGATCTTCTCTCTCCTCCTGTTGACCATCTTTGGAACGTCGGTCGTCACCCTGGTCCTGGTGATCGCGACAATCGATTCCACGCGGGTGTTCCGGCTAGCGCGCTCGGTCGCACAGAACATCGTGGTGATGGATTACATCGAGGCCGCCAGGTTAAGGGGCGAGGGGCTCTGGCGCCTTATAGCGCGGGAGATCCTCCCGAATGCTATGGCGCCTCTGGTCGCGGAGTTTGGGCTCCGCTTCTGCTTCGTGTTCCTGACGATCTCTGCGCTCTCGTTCCTCGGGGTCGGCATCCAGCCGCCTACGGCAGACTGGGGCTCGATGGTGCGCGAGAATGCTACGCTGATCACTTTTGGCGATATTACGCCGCTTCTGCCTGCCGGCGCGATCGCCCTCCTGACGGTAGCGGTCAACTTCGTCGTGGACTGGATGCTTTACCGCGCTAGCGGGTTGAAGGAGTGACGCGATGGATGACCGCATGCACGCCAAGCCAGTCCTGCTGACCATGCGCGATATCCAGATCGAAGGCCGGTCCGGTGAGACATGGTCGCCGATCATAAGGGGCGTCGATCTCGCTCTCAACAAGGGTGAGGTCCTCGGGCTGATCGGCGAGTCGGGGGCCGGGAAATCGACCCTCGGTCTTGCTGCCATGGGTTTCACCCGTGACGGCTGCCGCATCTCTGGTGGCGCGATTGACTTCGACGGTATCGACCTCATGACGGCGTCCGAAGCGGAGAAGCGCGCCCTTAGAGGCAGGCGTATCGCCTATGTCGCGCAATCGGCGGCGGCGAGCTTCAATCCCGCACACAAGCTCATCGACCAATATTGCGAAATGCCCGTTCAGCACGGCGTCATGAGCCGTGCCGATGCAGAGCGAGATGCAATCGAGCTTTATCGGCGAATGCGGCTTCCAAACCCAGAGGAGATCGGCTTTCGCTATCCTCACCAGGTCTCGGGTGGGCAGCTCCAGCGGGCGATGACGGCAATGGCCATGTCATGCCGGCCCGATCTGATCATCTTCGACGAGCCTACGACGGCCCTTGACGTGACCACCCAGATCGAGGTGCTGGCGGCAATCCGCGACATCGTCGCCCAGTTCGACACCGCTGCGATCTATATTACGCACGACCTCGCCGTGGTGGCGCAGATGGCCGACAGGATCAAGGTTCTGCTCCGGGGGCGCGAGGTCGAGGAGGCCGACACCCGCGTAATGCTCGAAAGCCCTACTGAGGATTACACCAAGACCCTCTGGGCCGTTCGCAGCTACGCACGCCCAAACCGTCCGCCGGCTAACGCAGGCGCTGTGCCTATCGTCTCGATCAAGGATGTAACGGCAGGATACGGCGCTGTCGATGTGCTGAAGGACATCAGTTTCGACATCCACAAGCGGCGAACGGTTGCCGTTGTTGGCGAAAGCGGCTCAGGCAAGTCAACCGCGGCGCGGGTAATCACCGGGCTCCTACCGCCGCGCAAGGGCGAGGTCCTTTTCGCCGGAGAGTCCCTGCCGCCAGACTACCGGCGACGCAGCCGGGACCAGTTGCGCCAAGCGCAGATGATCTACCAAATGGCAGACACGGCGCTGAATCCCAAGCTGCGCCTGCGCGAGCTCATTGGGCGCCCAGCGCAGATGTATCTTGGGTTGAAGGGTAGGGCGCTGACCGAACGCACGCGAGACCTACTTCGCCTGATCGAGCTTGAACCCGACGAATACATCGACCGACTCCCGTCAGAGCTGTCTGGTGGCCAGAAGCAGCGCGTCGGCATTGCCCGCGCACTCGCGGCCGAGCCGCAGTTCATCATTTGCGATGAGGTGACTTCGGCCTTGGATCAGCTTGTGGCCGAGGGCATCCTGAAGCTGCTCGACCGACTGCAGGGCGAATTCGACCTCGCCTACATGTTCATCACTCATGACCTCGCAACAGTACGCGCCATCGCTGACGAGGTTGTGGTTATGCAGAATGGCCGTGTGGTCGAGAAGGGTCCGAAGGACGAGATGTTCCAGCCGCCGCACGATCCCTACACGGAGCTCCTGCTATCGTCAGTCCCAGAAATGGATCCCGACTGGCTCACCCGGATTCTAAATGAACGCGCGGCGCGCGCTGGGCGTTGAGCCGATGCTCACGTCGACGGTTATCGGAACCTCGGCGGGTGCCGCCTCGCCCCAGCGCGGCTTTGTTTGCCGTATGCCTTGCGCCGGGCAGTTAGCCGCTGCGCGTAAGAGTGTCTCGCCGATTGTGGGGGAATTCCGCGGCACGCTTGCGTATCTCCTGCCGGACGCGTGCCGGCAGCAGGCCCTCAAGAGGATTGGCAATGCGATCGACACTTGACTGGTACGGATGTGCCACATTCCGGCTGAGGGCTGGCGCCATCACCATCTTCCTAGATGCCTATGTCGACCGTGTCGCGGGCGCGGAGGGGCCGCCGGGCGCACGTGCCGACCAGATTGCTGCCTGCGACGCCATTCTGATCGGCCATAGCCACTTCGACCACATCTGGGGGGCGGAGCGTATCGCCAAAAGGACTGGCGCGAGGGTCGTGGGATCCTACGAAACGGTGCGCATCCTTGCGGCCCAAGGCGTTCCCGAGGCGCAGCTGCTCCCGGTCTCTGGTGGCGAGACCCTTCGTCTCTCCAAGGATGTGTCGGTCGAGGTATACCCTGCGCTGCACTCCTGTATTTGGGCTGGATACAACGATCAGGATCCCGATTTCTGCTGTCTGGGCGACCAGCATGTCGACTATTTTGACCGCCGCGCAGCCGAGATGCATGCGATCGCGGGCCTTGCGGAGTTCAGCGCGGACCTTCGATCGCACATGGATCTGAGCAATCAGGGCGGGCGCGGTGATGGCGGGGTCTTGTGTTTCGTGGTCCAGACACCGGAAGGGCGCCTGTTCTTCAAAGATACACCCGGCCATTGGAGCGGTATCATGCGCGGGATCCGGGCTGACGTCGGAATCCTTGCGACGTCCGGCCGTCCAAATATCGACGGCGAAGCGGCCCAAGGGTCGACCAACGAGTTTCTCGTCTCGGAGGCCCGAGCCCTCGGACTCAAACGCGTCATCTTCTGTCACCACGACGCCTGGCTTGGCCCGGTGTTTCCGCGTGGGAACATCGATGGCATTCTCGCCGGGTTCGCGCGGGACCTTCCCGTCTGCGAGCCCCTTGAAATTCCATATTGCAGCGGTTTTGGCGTTTTTGACGGCCTGGCTTCAGGCGGCGGAAGGACAGCGGGCGGTCTTCCGGAGGCTGCGTCATGACCGCCGTGACCCTCGATGCTAATGGCCTGACGTTTGATACGGAAAGCTTCGGCGATCCCTCTGGTGAGGCGATGCTTCTCCTGTGTGGCCTTGGATCGCAGCGGATTTCTTGGTCGTCCGGGTTTGTCGAGGCACTGACGTTGCGGGGGTTTCGCGTTGTCACGATGGACAACCGCGATGCAGGTCTCAGTACCAAGCTCAAGCACCTTGGGGTGCCCGATCTCCGACGCCTGCGTTCAGCTGCCACCCTTGGGCCATCTGACGTGCCTTACACCGTGCTCGACATGGCAGACGACGTTGCCGGCGTGCTAGACGCACTGGGGCTCGAGAATGCCCACATCGTGGGGCGCTCGATGGGCGGCTTGGTGGCGCAGGCGCTCGCGGCGAGATACCCAGAGAGGGTGACGAGCGTTTCGCTACTGGTGTCCACGAGTGCGGCCTCCGAGCTTTGGCCGCTGCCCCCCAACATCGAAGACCTCCTATTTTCGGCCGGTCCATCCGGCACACCGGTCGATCGCGATGCTCTGCTAGATGCCTCGGTCGAAACCGACCGCCTCTATGCGAGCCCGGCTTATCCGTTCGACGTTGCCGAAAGGCGCGCTCTTGCGGCTGCCTGCTTCGATCGCTGCTACGACCCGGCCGGAGCGGCGCGGCAATCGGCGGCACTTCTTCATGCTTTTCTTGGTGATGCGTTTCCGGTTCAGGTTCGCCGGCCTGCGCTCGTTGTGCAGGGCATGGACGACACGATTTTTCCGCCCTTGCACGGACGCGACCTGGCCCGTCGCATTCGCGGGGCGCGCTTGCTGGAGGTGCCGGGTATGGGGCATGACCTGGAGGGCGATGCAGTTCGCATTGTCACGGAAGCTGTCGTCGAGCTCGCTCGCAGCCGGTTAGAGAGCTAGGCCGGGGCAGCCTAATACAAGTCCGAGCGGAGAGGTGCAGGAACTCCGCTGACCACTGTTTGACATCCCGAGAGCCATTTGCCTGCGCAATTCCATGCGCTTACGTTTCGTTTATTCGTGGATGACCGACAGGCCCGGTCCGAGCGCATTTCTCTGATGTTCTGCGAGCGTAGGCTTAACCCAAGCGTCACCTGGCTCGTCGGCCTCGGCCGCTAGCCTCTGAGCCTCACGGCGCTGGGCAATCTCGCGCTCGCGGTCGGCCAGTTCGCCATGGAGAGATAAGTCCTCTCCGCCGTGAGGCGGAGAGGACTTATCTCTCCTGTCGTTTCCTGTCCTGTCTTATGCTGCGTGTTTCCAGAACCAATTGCTTCAGCTAACCCTCTGTTTTTCCGAACTTCGCCGCTGCGTTTTCCACCTCGACTGCCGGCCTGCCGCCTAGCTTCCCGCCAGTTCTCTCGGGTTTTCTGCGCAGTAGCGGCAGATTTGCAGCTCAGAAACTCGCCATCAGGGTACTGTCAAAGAAACCATGCTTGAGGCGGGGCAGGGGGCTCGGTAGCGTCTCGGCATGACCAAAGCCAGCCCGTTCAAGTGGTTCAAGACCAGCCCCGAGATCATCCGCCTGGCGGTGATGATGTATGTCCGGTTCCCGCTCTCG
>NZ_JAVQHL010000004.1:0-414263 GCF_032670585.1 Ostreiculturibacter nitratireducens | reverse complement strand
TCTCCCGCGCATAGCTTCGCGCCGCGTCGCGCATCATCCGCTCGTCCTCGGACAACTGCTCTTCCAGCCGGAAGGCGTCCTCCCAGTCAAAGCGCGAAAGATCAGGGGCGTCCTTGGGTTTCAGGGCCATCGGCTCGCCTCAGGCGGTCATGTCGACTTCGACGTCGAGGAAGGGTGCGTATTGCTGGGCTCCGAAGATGTCGCCGTCCCCTGCGCTGCCGCTCGGCCTTTCGCGCAGGATGGTGAACTTGATCGCGTAGGCCGGGTCGTATTCCACGAAGTCCGTGAGCCGGGCCGGATCGACGTTCAGGACACTGCAGACGCTTTCCCGCGTGAGCGCCCGCGAGCGCTTGACCAGTTCGTAGGTCTCCTTCTCGCGGAAGATGATGTCGAAAGTGATCTTGTCCGTGCCAGCGTTCTTGGAGCGGATGGTCTTGGCCAGTTCAGCCAGCGTCTTGCGCGTGTTCATGGCAACCTCAGTCGATCATGGCGGTGTGGGTGGGGAAGAGTTCGAGCGGGTCGTCCACGGCCATCGTGTGGTTTACCGTCCAGCGGTAGGCGGGGCTGGCGTGCAGAACCTCGTCCAGAACGAAGGACACGCCGCCCGCGGTTCCCTTCACGTCGGGAAGGCGCGCGTAGAACAGCTGGCGGGTGCCGGTCATCGTCACCTCTTCGGCCATCTCGCGTGTCGGCGCGATGCCCTGGACGACGACGCAGAGCTCGTGGCCCGGCTTGTCCTTCAGGGGCTCCATGTCGCCCATGACGCCGTTCCGGCCGAAGACGTTGTAATGCAGTTCCCAGCCTTCCTTGCCGAAGCGTTCCTCCGTCTGCGCGCGTGCCCAGGCGATGACCTCGTCGACATGGGCGATCGTGTAGGGGTCGCGGATGCCGGCCATCCCCACGAAGCGTTCGCCGACCTTGCCGGAGCCTTCCAACTTGACGCGGAAATCCTGGGCCGGGACGAATTCCATCCCGGTGACGCGGGTCGTCTTGTCGGCGACCTGGTCGTAGTGGCAGTCCGTCATGTCGAGCATGCCGCCGGCGACGAATTCGTGGAACGGGTTCGAGCGTTCGTACATCGCGTGCCCGGCGACCGAGGCCACGGTGCAGCGCTGGAACGGGGCCATCGCGGTGACCTCGACGAAATCGTCGGTGATCTCGCCCATCACGGTTTCCTTCGCGCCGTAGGGTTCGGCGCAGAACGAGGCGCATTCCAGCACCTTGCCAAGATAGTAGGACTGTGCCTCCGGATAGCCCTTGAACAAGGCCGCCGCCGCGAAGATCGCGCTGTCGGACGACCGCCCGCCGATGATCACGTCGCAGCCCTCTTCGAGCAGCTTCAGGAAGGGATGGACGCCCGCCATCGCCACGATGCGGTCGGTGGCGTCGAGCTCTTGCTCGGAAAGATCCTCCCGCGCGTCGAGCCCCTTGATCGCCGACCCGCTCCGGATCTTCGCGCGAACGGTTTCCTTGTCGACCTCGGAATAGAACCAGCCGATCTTGAAGGGCGGCAGTTCGTGCTTCGCGGCGATCTTGCGGATGGAGTCGACGTACATGTCGACGCGGCTGTTGGTGCCCGTATCGCCGGCCGATCCGATCATCATCGGGACCCCGATCCGGCGCGCTGCGAGGAGCATCTCTTCCAGGTCGTGCTCCTGCCATGCCTTGGGGCTTGCGCAGGTGTCGGTGCCGAGGGGCACCGGCCCGATGTCATCGCTGCCGGAGTCCGCCGCGATGAAATCCGGTCCGGCGTCCACGCCCAGATGGAAGCTGCCGGTTTTCAGCGGGGCGAAACCAAGATGTCCGTTCGGACAGATGATCTTCAGGGATGACATGGGCACCTCGTAGGGCAAAAGGTCGATTGCCCACGTACATGCACATCCCGTGCCAAGATCGAGGGATTGTGCAAGCAATTGATAACTATATCAATTATGTGATGCTGCGGGTCTGGCCCCGACGCGGCGCGTCGAATTCACGCAAGGCGAGTTTGGTTTTCACGCTGGTCAGAGGCCGAGCTTGTTCATCTGGTGGCGGAGCGCATGCCGGCTGATGCGCAGCGCGTTCGCGGCCGATTGCACATTGCCATCCGCTTCGAGCATGGCCCGTGCGATGAGCTTGCGCTGAAAATCCGCCGTCGCCTCGTGGAACCCGGCGGGGCCGGGGCCCTCCGCCGCCTCGGTGCGCGCGGCACCGCCGCCGCGGACCGTGCGGATGATGCGGTCGGGCAGATGGCGCGGAAGGATCTCGTCGTCGTCTTCGAGGATGAAGATCCGCTCCAGCAGGTTTTCGAGTTCGCGCACGTTGCCCGGCCAGCCGTAGCGCAGGAAGATGTCCGCGGTCTCGTCCGAAAGCCCGCGGATCGATCGCTTGTAGATGGCGTTGTAACGGTCGATGAAGTGCGACGACAGTGTCAGGACGTCGTCGCCCCGATCGCGCAGTGCGGGCAGGTTCAGGGAGATGACCTGAAGGCGGTAATAGAGATCCTCGCGGAAGTTGCCATCCTTCACTTCGGACAGGAGTATCTTGTTCGTCGCGGCAATGAAGCGGACGTCGACCGAGGTCGTCTTCACGGCGCCGACGCGGCGGAACTGGCGCGTGTCGAGCAGGCTGAGAAGCTTCGCCTGAAGCGTCAGATCCATCTCGCGGATCTCGTCGAGAAACACCGTTCCGTGATTGGCGGCCTCGATCAGGCCGAGTTTCCGCTCGACCGCCCCGGTGAAGGCCCCACGCTCGTGGCCGAAGAGTTCCGACTCCAGCAGGCTCGCCGGGATGGCGGCGCAATTGATGTCGACGAATTCCTTCTGCGCGCGGCGCGATTCCTTGTGGATCATCCGCGCGACGAGGCCCTTGCCGGTACCGGTTTCGCCGTAGATCAGAACCGTCGGGGCAGGGCTCGCCGCGACACGGGAGATCAGCCGCTTGAGGTTCTGGATGCTCGGGTGGTTCCCGATAAGCTCGGTCTTGTAGGCAGCCATTTCCCGTCCTGTCGCGGCGCCCGGCCTCAGGACGGCATCCGGTAGGTTTGCCATTTCCCGGCGCAGGGATTGCCTTGGCTGAAGGTCAGCGAGCCAAACCTACACGAATAAATCGCGGTGGAAAGCGTCTGGCTGGCCTCGGTTTCCCCATGCTGGCACAGCGGGGCGGCGGCGGGGCCGGAATCGCGATGCGTGCACATGAGTTTCGTCGCGTCCGGAATCACGGGCGAGAGGCCGGGCAGCGAGCGTTCGAGATAGGCGAAGCGCTCCCGCGAGTTGCCGGCGATCCGGTCGCCGTCAGGAAAGAGCGTGTCGTCGGCGCGATCCGGCAGCACGAAGTGATTCGTCCGCCAGACAATTCCGCCGCGCGTCAGGCCGGCGCCTGCGGCTCCGAGTTCGACGGCGGCCGTGTCGCCCGACGCATCCGCCATGATCAGGGTACCGCCGCCGGCGTGGGGTCGGCTCGCGATCAGGGCCAGCGCCTCGGCGACGGTTCCGCAGGAGGCGAGGATGCGCGTCATCAGGAAGTAGCGCAGCCATCCCACGCGATGCGTCCGGACCGCGACCTGCGTGTCGGCGAGCATGAGTCCCCTGGCGTTCATCCCGCTCGAATAGGCGGCGGGGCTGCCAAGGCTGCCAACGCAGAGCATCGCTCCGGTCGTCACGTCCGGTCCGCTGTGCAGCGTTACGCGCTGGATGCCGAGATGCAGCCCGGAATAGTCCCTGTTCTTCGCGACGATCGGTCCGTCCGGTCCCTCGGGTGCGGCCCAGGCGCTGCAACCGTCGCCGTCGAGCTTTGCGCCCGATTTCAGGTCTCGCAGCGTGCCGAGATGCAGGTGCACGAACAGATCGTCCTCGGACAGGCCGAAGCCTTCGGCGATGCCCGAAAGCTCCGCCATCCCTTCAGGGTCGTGTTCGGCGTGGAATGCGCGCTGCCGGGCGAGGTAGTCCTCGGCCGCGCTGTCGATCATCCCCTCGGCGCGCGCCGTCTCGACCCGGCCAACGGTGGCCGCGCGGACGCGGTCCGCATCCCCTTCCGCCGCCTGACCGCGCCCGCGCGCCCGGGCATCCCCGGACAGGAGAAGCGGCTGGGCAAGTTCCGGGGCGAATTCGGTCATGTTTCCGCGTCCTCGAGAAGCGACAGGTTTTCGGAAAGCCGGAGGCAGGCCGCGACATGTCCCTTCGCCACGGTCTCGACCTTCGGCGCGGTGGTGCGGCAGGCGTCGGTCGCGAGCGGGCAGCGGGTGTGGAACTTGCAGCCCGCCGGGGGCTTCAGAGGCGATGGCAGATCGCCCTTGAGCCGGACCCTGGTCTTGTGACCCACCGCGTCGACTTCGGGCACGGCGGACATCAGGCTCTGCGTGTAGGGATGGCGGGGATGCGAAAGAACGGCGTCGACCGGCCCCATTTCGACGATTTCACCCAGGTACATGACCGCGACGCGGTCAGCGAGGTAGCCGATCACCGATATGTCGTGCGAAATGAACAGGTATGTAAGCCCGAGTTCACGCTTCAGTTCCTGCAAAAGCTCGATGATCTGCGCCTGGATGGAGACGTCGAGCGCCGAGACGGGCTCGTCGCAGACGATGAATTCGGGGTTCGAGATCAGGGCCCGGGCGATGCCGATCCGCTGGCGCTGCCCGCCGGAGAACTGGTGGGGATAGCGGTCGAGCTGGTTGGCCTTGAGCCCGACCTTTTCGATCATCGCGCCCACCTTGGCGCGCACCTCGTCCTCTGACGTCGCAAGCCCGTGAAGGCGAAGCGGCAGCCCGACGATTTCCGCCACCGTTCGGCGCGGATTGAGCGATGCGTAGGGATCCTGGAAGATGATCTGCATGCGCCGCCGCATCGCCTTCATGGCGTGCGCGTCGAGCGCCGTGACGTCGGTGCCGTCGAAGACGACCTTTCCCGACGTAGGTTCGTGCAGGCGCAGGATGGCGCGGCCGAGCGTCGACTTTCCGCAGCCGCTTTCTCCGATCAGGCCCAGGATCTCGCCGCGCTGGACGGAAAGGCTCACGTCGTTCACGGCGCGCACCACGATCTGCGGCGTCCCGGCCAGACGCTGCCCGAGGCTGCGGTGGCTGGTGTAGTGCTTGGTCAGGTGTTCGACCTGAAGAAGTGGTCCGCTGGTCATTTCGACGTCTCCCCGACCCGGACGCAGCGTGCGCGATGTGCAGGACCCGCCTCGCGCATCGAGATGAGCGATTTGCACACATCCTTGCGGACGGCGCAGCGGGAATAGAACCGGCATTGCGGCGGCAGATTGATGAGGTCCGGGACCTGGCCCTCGATCGGGCGTATCGGCTGCCCCCTCAGCGAAAGCCGCGGGATGGAGCCGAGAAGACCCTGGGTGTAAGGGTGTTTCGGCTGGCCGATCACATCCTTCGTCGGCCCTTCCTCGACGACCTGCCCGGCATACATCACCATCACCCGGTCGCAATGCTCGGCCACGACGCCGAGGTCGTGGGTGATCAGCACCACGCTCATGCCTAGCTTCTCGCGAATGTCGGTGATGAGTTCGAGGACCTGCGCCTGGATCGTCACGTCGAGCGCCGTCGTCGGTTCGTCCGCGATCAGAAGCTTCGGCCGACAGGCCAGGGCAATGGCGATCATGATCCGCTGCCGCATCCCGCCGGAGAATTCGTGCGGATACTGGCGCAGCCGGCTTTCCGCCGACGGAATCCCGACGAGGGACAGGATTTCTATCGACCGGTCACGGATCGCGCGGCTTCGGGCGCCGCGTCCGTCCGGCAGGGTTTCGTCGTGCGCTTCGAGGACTTCCGCGATCTGTTCGCCGACGGTCAGGGCAGGGTTCAGCGCGGTCAGCGCGTCCTGCATCGTCATCGCGATTTCCTTGCCGCGAACCGCGCGCATGTCGCGCGGCGAAAGCTTTCGCAGGTCGCGCCCGTCGAACGAAATCTCTCCGCCGTCGATCCTGCCCGGGGACCGCACGAGCCCCATGACGGAGGAGAACGTCACGCTCTTGCCGGAGCCGGATTCGCCCACGACGCCGAGGCATTCGCCCCGCCGAACCTCGACGTCCACGCCGTCCACGGCACAGACGAGACCGGCGCGGGTGTCGAAAACGGTCCTCAGACCCTTCACGGAAAGGAGTGGCGCGTTCATTCGTGGAACCTCGGGTCGAAGGCGTCGCGCAGGCCCTGGCTCGCGACGTTGATGGCGAGGACGAGGAGAAGGATCGCGAGGCCCGGGAAGGTCGAGACCCACCACGCTTCCAGGATGAAGGCGCGGCCGTCCGCGACCATCGAGCCCCAGGAGGCCGTCGGCGGCTGCACCCCGAGCCCGAGGAACGACAGCGAGGCCTCCAGGATGATCACGTGCGCCATCCGGATCGTCGCGACCACGATCACCGGCGACAGGATGTTGGGAAGGATCTCCTTCGCCATGATGTGCCCACGCGACGCACCCAGAGCCCGCGCCGCCTCGACATACTCGAGTTCCCGCGTGACGAGGGTCTCGCCCCGGACGACCCGGCAGGGAATGACCCATTCCTTGTAGGCGAGCGCGAGGATGATGTTGATGAGCCCGGGCCCCATCATCGCCATCAGGCCGATCGCGAAGATCAGGTAGGGAAAGCCCAAGAGGATGTCGACGAGGCGCGAGATCGCCACGTCGACCCAGCCGCGCAGGTAGCCGGCGGCAAGCCCGGCGAGAATGCCGATCGTCGTGGCGACAAGGATCACCGCCGCGCCGATGAAGATCGAGATGCGCGTGCCGTAGATGATTCGCGACAGGATATCGCGGCCGAGCGCGTCGCATCCCAGGAGATAGCTCCACTCTCCCCCCTCGACCCAGCCCGGCGGCTGAAGGCGGCGGAAGAGGTCGGTCTCATTCGGGTCGTGCGGCGCGACGAGGGGCGCGAAGACCGCCATCAGGATGAACAGCACCACGACGATCGCGCTGCCCACGGCCAGCTTGTTGCGGGAGAAGTTGCGCAGGTTCTGGCGGAATATGGATTCCGCGCGGGCGGGCATGTCGGCAGCGAGTGTCACAGCTTCACCCTCGGGTTCAGGACGGTGTACAGAATGTCGGCAAGGAAGTTCAGCAGCACGTAGGTCACGGCGTAGAACAGCACCGCCGCCTGGACGAGCGGGTAGTTCCTGAGAAAGATGCTCTCCACGACGAGCCGGCCGAGGCCAGGCCAGCCGAAGACCGTTTCCACGATCATGTTGCCGCCAAGAAGGCTGCCCGTTTCGATCGCGGCGACCGAAACCGTGGGGATCAGCGCGTTCTTCAGCGCGTGGCGGAACAGCACGCGGCGGCGCGACAGGCCTTTCGCCTCGGCGAAGGTGACGTAATCCTGCCGCATGACCTCAAGCATCGAGGTGCGTGTCACCCGCATCAGGATCGCCGTCATCGGCAGCCCGAGCGTGATCGCCGGCAGGATGATGTGCGACAGCGCGTCGAGGAAGGCGTCGGGGCGCCCGCGCAGCAGCGTGTCGATGAGAAGGAAATGCGTGATCGGCGCGATCTCGGCCGAATAGCCGATGCGGCCCGACACCGGCAGGATGTGCAGGTGCACCGCGAACAGCATCAGGAGAAGGATACCGAACCAGAAGCCCGGCAGCGACACGCCGAGGAGCGAGCCCACCGTCGCGATCCGGTCGAAGATCGAGTTCTTGCGGATGGCGGCCAGCACGCCCAGCGGGATCGAGGTGACGAGAGCCACGATCAGGGCGATGAGGCTCAGCTCGATCGTGGCGGGAAGGCGTTCGGCGATGACGTCGAAGACGGGGCGCTTGTGGTAGAAGCTCTGCCCGAAATCACCCGTGACGGCATTTCCGAGGAAGACGAAGAAGCGTTCGATGACCGGACGGTCGAGCCCGAGGTCGCGGCGCAGGGCCGCTTCCTGTTCGGGCGTGACCGCCTGGTCGCCGATCATGATCTGGACCGGGTCGCCCGGCGTCAGCGTCATCATCACGAAGACGATGAGGCTGACGCCGAGAAGAACGGGCACGAGCTGTATCAGTCGCTCAATCAGCTTGCCGATGCTCATGTCCGTCCTCCCGGTTCAGGTGGTCGCGTCACTCGACGCAGGCATCGTGAAGGTTGATGCGGCTGTCGGCGCTGGGCTTCCAGCCGGTCAGACGCTTCGAGACGCCGTAGATGTCCTGCGGAACCCACAGGTAGACGTACGGCAAATCGGCGTTCACGATCGTCTCGGCCTGATGATACATCTCGGCCCGCTTGGCGGTGTCGAGCTCAACCGCCGCGTCGTCGAGAAGCTTGTCGACCTCGGGGTTGGCGTAGCCGGCGGAGTTGCCGCGGTCGTTGGTGCGGTGCGTCGGCGTGAAGATGTCATAGGGATCGAGCGAGCCGTTGCCCCAGCTGGTGAAGAACATGTCGCCCGATTTCGGCGCGCCCTTCGTCCGCCACTTGTCCGAAAGCTGTGCGCCCTCGCCAACGGCGACCGTAGTGCGGATGCCCGCCTTGGTCAGCAGCGAGGCGACGGCTTCCGCCGTGTCCTTGAAGGCGCCTTCCACGTCCATCGTCACGTCGATCCCGTCCGGGAAACCGGCCTCGGCGAGCAACGCCTTGGCCTGCTCGGGGTCGTATTCGTAACGCTTCAGGTCCGGCGATGCTGCGAAGGCGTCGGGCGAGAGGATGCCCTCGATCCGGACCGCGTTGCCGCCGAGGATCTTGTCGATGATTAGGTCCTTGTCGATCGCGTGCGCCGCGGCTTCCCGAACCTTCGGGTCGTCGAAGTACTCGCCTTCCATGTTCATCGCGATGAAGAAGCTGCGGGTGCCGTTCACCGTCATCACGTCCGTGCCGGGATTGTTCTTCACCTGCTCGACCGAGAACGGCGGCAGTTCGTTGATGATGTCCACGTCGCCGGCCAGAAGCGCCGCGACGCGGCTCGCGCTTTCGGGGATGACCTTGAAGATGACGCGGTCAACGCAGGCCTTGCCGACCGGCGCAATGTCCGTCGCGCCGCCGTAGTAGTCGTCGAAGCGCTCCATGATGATCGCGTCGCCCTTGCGCCATTCGACAAGCTTGAACGGGCCGGTGCCGTTCACCATCGTGGCGAGGCCTTCGGTTCCGACCTGCTCGACGAAGGCCTTGGAGACGACCTCCTGGAAAGGCAGCATGGCGGGGAGGATGGGCCAGGGCTCCTTGAGCGTGATCCGTACCGTGTCGCCGTCAACGACCTCGGCCGATTCCACCGGGCCCATGAGGCTCTGGCGCGGGCTGGTCTGGCCGTCGCCCATTGCGCCTTCCTGGGTGATGCGGTCGATCGTGAACTTCACGTCTTCCGCGGTCAGGTCGCTGCCGTCGTGGAACTTGATGCCGGAGCGGATCTTGAAGTCGTAGACCGTCGGGGAAACCTGGGTCATCGACTCGGCGATTTCGGGCACGACCTTCATGTTCGCGTCGCGCGTCAGGATGCCGTCGTACATGTTGCGGATGATCGTCTCGGTTTCCCGCTTGCGGTGGTTCGCGGGGTCGAGCGTGTCGGCGTCAAGAGTGAAGCCGACGGTCAGTTCCGCAGCCGTGACGGCCGGGACGGCCATCAGGAACACTACGGATGATGCCAAGGCGGCGCGTGAGAAAGCTCTCATGTTCGTTCTCTCCCTGTTAGCGTTTGCCGACGGGTCTCTGTCGGCGTGGCCCAATTCTGTGGACGTAATGTTACATGCAAAACTCATGCCAAATTCCGGAAGGTCGCAGATTTCCAGAAAACACATTTTGGTTTCAATCCCTTGGGCGGCCGTCGTCGGCGCCGCCGCCCAAATTCGTTCTGGCTTTGCGTGCGTTTCACGCCGTGAGGGTGTTTTGCGCGCAGCACCTCGAACCGCGTCAGGTGCCCCGCTATTTGCGCCGGAGAATGGCTCGCCTGCGGCGGTCGGCGGAACCGGCGATCTTCATCGCGTCTCGGTATTTCGCGACGGTTCGCCGCGCAACAAGAATGCCGCGGTCCGAGAAATGCGCGGCGATTGCGGAATCCGTCATCGGGCGCAACGGGTCTTCGGCCTCGATCAGTTCGGCGATCCGCGCGCGCACGGCCGCGGCCGAGACCGGGTCATCATCAGACCTGGTCGGCAACGCGGTACTGAAGAAGTCACGCAACGCCAGGGGTCCGCGCGGTGCCGCGACCCGCAGACCGGCCGTTACCCGGCTCACGGTGCTTTCATGGACCCCGACGGCCTCGGCAATGTCGCGAAAACTGAGCGGCTTGAGCCCCGCCGGTCCTTCCCGCAGGAACGCGGACTGCCTGCGGACAACCTCGGTTGCGATCATGAGTGTCGTATAGTTCCTGCGCTCCACGGCGCGCACGACCGTATGCGCGGCCTCGAACATTCGACGATCGGTCTCGGACAGGCCGGATGCCTCGTTCACGGCCAGGGTCGGCAGGGTGGAGCGATTGAGTTCGACCTCCCATGCCCGCCCCTGTTCCGTGACGACGAGGTCGGGTGGCGCGTCGCGCGGAGCATCGGTGTCGAACGCCGTTCCCGGCTTCGGGTTGAGCCCGCGGATCGTGTCGAAATGCGCCAGGACGTCCTTCCTGCTGCAACCGCAAAGTTCCGCCAGCGCGTCGATGTCGCCCCGCGCCAGCATGGGTAGGTTTTCCAGCACGCAGGACAGTTGCAGCGTCAGGGTGCCAGCGTCCTCCGCCTGTAGACGCAGGCATTCGGCCAGGGATCGGGCAAACAATCCGGGAGGATCGATCCGCTGGATCCGCGCGAGGACGGCCTCCGCCTCGGCAATATCGCATTGCGCATCCGCAGCGATCTCCTCGACCGACCTGCCCAGCCAGCCCGTAGGTTCCAGAGCCTCGACGAAGAACTCCGCGATCCTGAGGTCGGCAGTCGATTTGAGGGCGAGAGAGATTTCTCTGCGCGCATGTTCATGCAGGCCGGCGGCAGGTCCCGCAATTCGCTCGACGGATCCCTGGGTGGAACTGCCTGTCTGCCAGGGCGCGCCGGTTTCCGCCGGGCGTTCGGGCGGGATCGCGGCCGATTGAAGTGACAGATACGGATTTATCGCCTCTTGAAACGCAATGAAGGACGCGAGCTCCTGATTGCTGAACTTCAACAAGCTAATTGCCTGCCCGAGCTGACGGGTCATTCCCAACGACCTTGTCTGCGGCAGCACGTATGCTCCGAAACTGGCCACGCTCAATCACCCCCAGTTCGGAAAGCCAAGGTTTCAGCCTCCGGGTCATGTCCCGGTTGCCAGCCTTTCTGGCTGGTCCGGCATGATTGTATATCAATGACGGACCTCTGCGCCACCGGCATCAGGTTTCGGGGCTCGAGGTCTGCGGCCGGGGTCCCGTGGCGCTTTCGGCACCGTGGTGCCTCCGCCAGCTATCGACGAGGATCATCGCTTCCCGACAGGAGCAGAACATCTCGCGGAAAACCTTCTGAAGAAAGGAGCCGGATCTCGTGCGAGGAAACCCGCGGCTGACCGCCCCGATGCAGTCGCGGACGGTTCGAGCACGGGAGTCCGTGCCGACATTGGGCCGGACACAGTTCGGAGCCGCGCGTAGGTCCAAAATATCCATATTGGCATCGATTACGGACTCAGCTTAGCATGCCGGAAGTTTGTTTCAGGTTCTACGATGTCCGATTACGAGTATGTCGATTTCCCGCACGACCGCGGTCTGTGCGGCACGTGTTCCGGTCCCGGGTCTGCAAGCACTGATTTGCCCGCGCCGACCATAGCTCCACACTTCACCACGCCGGTCGAGGCGGTCAGTTTCGCCGCCCTTTTCGTGCTGGCACGCATGGCCGGCCGGGATGGCCTGCAGATCGGGATGGCACCCGACGCGGGCGGTGCCGTGACGTCGTTCCTCGCTGCACGGTTTGATCCTGAGGCGCCGCTCCGCGCGATACCCGAACCGCGCCGCTCGCTGGCGGCTCCGGACCTGCCGATGGCGAAACTGACGGTCGTCGAAGCCATGGGAACTGAGGGCGGCCCGTTGCCCGTTCTGTGTGTCGCCGCGACCGACGAGGGCGTGACGTTGACACTGGCCTACGAGCCGTTCCGGATATCGCAGGCCACGGCAGTGGACTTCCTGCAGAAGATCGGGCTAGTCCTCGCGGCACTGAGGGCGCATCCGGATCTGCCCTGCGGCGCGCTGGAGTTGCTGACACCGTTCTCGTCCGGGCTGATGCCGGACCTGTCGCAGGTGCTCGACGCGCAACCATTCCCCACCGTACCCTCGACGTTCTTCGACGTCGCGGAGCGGCAGGGTGACCAGTGCGCGATCGTCGGGAGCTGGGGCCGCTACACCTACCGCGACCTTGCCGCTGCCGCTCGCATGACCGCGTCGGAACTGCGCGCGGCCGGGTTGACCCCCGGCGACACCGTCGCGATCGCCGGTGTTTCGAGCTTCGGAACCGTGGCCAGCATGCTGGGCGTACTCGCGGCTGGCGGGGTAATCGCGATCATCGACCGGGCCCTGCCGGAGGCCCGGCAGGAGATGATCGAAACCGCCGCCGCGCCGCGGCTGGTGATCGAGGTCGGCAACGGCGGCGTTCACGCCGGCGGCGCGGCCGCGTTGCACCGGGCCGACTGGCCCGATCGGGTCGAACTTGCTCGATACGCCGAAATGGCGCCGTCGGCGGCGGAGATCCTCGCCGACCTGCCGCAGGACGCGAGCGCCTACATATTCTTCACCAGCGGCAGCACGGGTGCGCCGAAGGGCGTTCTGGGCACGCACCTGGGCCTGGCCCATTTCCTGACCTGGCAGCGCGACAGCTTCCCGCTGGGGCCGGGCGACCGTGCCGCGCAACTCACGGCGCTGTCCTTTGACGTGGTGCTGCGCGACATTCTCTATCCGCTGACCAGCGGCGCCTGCCTGCACATTCCACCGCGCGAACTGCTGTTCGACGCGGTCCGGATGCTGCGCTGGATCGAGACCGAAGGCATCACCACGCTCCATTCCGTGCCCTCGCTGATGAAAGCCTGGCTGCGCGCGCTCGACGACGAGACCCCTTTCGCCGGACTGCGATACGTCTTCTTCGCTGGCGAACCGCTCGTCGACACGCTGCTGAACCGCGTGCGCCGGGCCGCCTCACCGCAGTTGAAGATCGTCAATCTCTATGGCCCGACCGAGACCACGCTGGCCAAGCTCGCCAACCCGCTCGACCGGATCGAGCCGGGGGTGCAGCCGGTCGGCCGGCCGCAACCCGGCACGGATGTCGTCATTCTGCGGGACCGCCGCAACCTCTGCGGCCTGTGGGAAACCGGCGAGATCACGATCAGAACGCCCTACCGGTCGAAGGGCTATCTGAACAACGACGAGCTGACCCGCAGCGTCTTCGTTCCCAACCCGCTGCGTGACGACCCGGAGGACAGGCTCTACTTCACCGGCGATCTCGGCCGTTACCGTTCGGATGGCAAGATCGAGATCTTCGGGCGCATCGACTCGCAGATCAAGATCCGGGGCGTGCGGATCGAACCGAACGAGATCGAGGGCATGCTCGCGGGGCTCGACGGCGTGAAGGATGCAGCGGTCACGACGCGCCCCGGCGCGAACGACAGCAAGATCCTCGTGGCCCTCGTGGTGCCGCAGGCGGACGTGCCGGAGCAACGGCAGGCAGAGGTCGTGCGCGACCTGCGTGACGGTCTTGCCAGCGGGTTGCACGAAGCCATGGTGCCGTCGCGCTTCTTCTTCGTGGACGCCCTTCCTTACCTTCCGAACGGCAAGCTCGACCGCAAGGCGATCGGCGCGATGCAGCTTGAACCCGCCACCGAGAGGGAGGAGCGCGCGGATCTGACGGCGCTCGACGCCGACGCGCGGGCCTTTGTGGAAGCGATCGGGGCCGCCCTGAATACGTCCGTCAAGGACCTGAGCAAGACCTTCATCGATCTTGGCGGCGACTCCTTGTCCTATATCGAGGTGTCGATCCTGATCGAGAAACGCATCGGCCGCTTGCCACAGCGCTGGGAGAAGATGCCGCTGTCGGACCTCCTTGCCCTGGGCCGGCAGGACGGCGCTCCCGGTAGGCTCCCCGCATCCTGGGTGGGGATCGAGATGCCGATCGTCCTGCGAAGCATCGCCATCGTTCTCGTGGCGATGAGCCATACGGCCGCGTTCCCCAACCTCGCGGCCACGTCGATCCTGTTCGTCGTGTCCGGTTTGACCTTCGCAAAGTTCATGCGCCCGACGATCCTGGAAACCGGAGACGCGAGCGCGGTCTGGAAGCTGATCCTGAAGTTCGCCATCCCTGCCGCGCTGTGGCTCGGGCTGCGGCAGGTCGTGGAAGGTTACTTCTGGTTCCCCGAACTGGTCCTGATAGGGACCTTCTTTCAAAACGGCGCCGCACCGCATTTCACGCTGTGGTTCCTAGATATCCTGGCGGCGAACCTCGTGATCCTGGCCCTGATTTCGAAGGTCTGGTTCCACATGCGCCCGCGGCTTGGGCCGGCCTTCCGGGTTCCGGTGACGGGGTTCGCGTTCGATCTCGCCCTGACGGCGTTCGGGTTCGCGGTCGCCTTTGCCCAGGTATTGTCCGGCTGGTGGGACGGGCAAGTGGGTCATACGAGCGTGGCGCCGTTCAAGTGGTTCTGGATGCTGGCGCTGGGGATGCTGATCTTCTCGGCCGACACGCGCGGCCGAAAGCTTGTCGCGACGGCCTTGCTGGGCTTGGTCGCCGCGGCCGCTTACTCGGAAATGCCGATTTTCAGCGAGCCGCGCTTGAGGATCAATGCCTTCTTCTTCGGTGCCGGTCTCTTGCTGATCTGGGTCAACCGCATCTCCGTGCCGCGTCTCCTGCGGAAACCGCTGACCGTCATCGCCTCGTCGACGCTGTTCATCTACATCGTCAATTACGCCGTGATCTTCCGCATGGAATCGATCCTCGGCGTAACCCAGTGGCCGATCCAGGTCGCGGCCGCAGTGATCCTGGGCGTTTGTGTGAGGGCCTGCTGGGAAAGGCTCTTGCGTCTCGGCGCCACGCTCGTGCAGGCGCGCAAGTATGACCTCAGGGGCGCCGCAGTTTGGGATCGGATGCGCAACCCGGGCTTCCAAGGTGCCGTTCTCGCCCAAGCCATCCCCGTCGATCCGGAGTCGAGGCCGTTGCAGTTGCCAGGGTTCGCTCCGGAAAACCACGGCGGCGCCCTGGCTGCGGTTCAGCTTGTCGGCACGGGAGGCGGCCGGTCGGATTCCTGAACTCCCGGCGGGTCCAATGCCACACGGGCATGGTTGGCCCGAACGCGACGTGGGGCGGCTCCATCGGAAGGCCATTAAGGATGATTGCGCGGGCTCGTCGCCGCGGCCGCTTCCGGAGTCTCGCGGCCGGTATCCTTTCGCCCGATGCCGGGCCCACACGCGATTCTGGGCGCCCGGTTGCCGCGCAAAACGGCGGCGCCCGCATTTCAAGTCATTGAGATCGTTCCGGGACCTTCACATTTGGCATTGCCGATTTCCCCGCCGAGTATCAGATGCTATAGCGTGCCGAGGCGCTGCTTCATTGCCAAATGGACGCACCCCACGGCCGCGCCTTTCATGTCCGGTAATGAATTTCATGTCCGGTAATGAATTGCCCGGGCGTTCGGAAGCACGAGGAACTGTCGGCGCTCCATGTCCATGATCGAAAGCCAGCCCGAGGGGCGTATCACGACGATCGCGGAGGCCGAGGGCAATCGTGTGGCCCTGAGCGGCAGGTTCGCGGTTCGGGACGTGATGCGCGTCAGGGGGGTGCTGTCGGACATCGCCGAAGACCGCCCCCTTGTCCTGGATCTGCAGGACGCAGACTGGATAGATACCAGCATCGCCTGGGCGATCGCGCTGAAACGGCAAAGGCTCGAGGCGGCGGGGATGCGCGTCAGCGTGACGGGGGCGAGCGAGGAAGCGACGCAGCTTCTCGCCACCGTGACCGAGGCGCTGCCCCGGCCGGAACCCGAGCCGCAGCCCGCCCGCGGAATCAGTCCGATGATCGAAGCCCTGGGCCGGAACGTATCCGCCGGCTTCGCCACGCTGGCGGAAACCACGGGCATCCTCGGGCTGTTCCTGCACCGGCTGTTCCGGTCGGTCGTGCATCCGCGTGAATTCCGGTTGACGGCGCTCGTCCACCACTGCGAGGCGGCCGGCCTCGCCGCTGTGCCGATCGTGGCGCTGCTGTCTTTCCTGATCGGTGTCGTCCTCGCTTTCCAGGGGGCCACGCAACTGCGCCAGTTCGGCGCAGAGGTGTTCGTCGTCGACCTGATCGCGATCTCGATCCTGCGGGAACTCGGGATCCTGCTCACGGCGATCATCGTCGCCGGCCGCACGGCTTCGGCCTATACGGCGGCAATCGGGTCGATGAAGATGCGCGAGGAGATCGACGCGATGCGCACGCTCGGGATCGACCCTGCCTCCGCGCTGATCGTGCCGCGGGTTCTCGCGCTCGTGCTGATGCTGCCGATCCTTGGCCTCATCGCGAACATCTCCGGCCTTCTCGGCGGGGCGCTCATGTCCTGGGTGGAACTCGGGATATCACCGGCGATGTTCCGGACGAGGCTCGTCGACGGCACCGACGTGTCACAGGTGTTCGTCGGACTCGTGAAGGCGCCGGTCTTCGCGGCGATCATCGGGGTCATCGGCTGCCAGGCGGGTCTGCGCGTCAGCGGGACGGCCGAATCCCTCGGCCGGATGACGTCGAGCGCGGTCGTCGCCGCGATCTTCGCGGTGATCGTGATCGACGCCCTGTTTTCGATATTCTTCGCGCAGATCGGGGTCTGACGATGGCCGAAACCGTCATCGAGGTCAGGGGCGTCCGCAACCAGTTCGGGGAGAACGTCGTTCACGACGGGCTCGACCTCGACGTTTTCCGCGGCGAGGTCCTCGGTGTCGTGGGCGGTTCGGGCACCGGGAAGTCGGTGCTGCTCCGGACCATTGCCGGCCTCCAGCGCCCGGCGGCGGGACAAGTGAGAGTGCTGGGCACCGACGTCCACGAGGCGAGCGAAGAGAAGCTCGCGGCGCTGGGCGAGCGCATCGGCGTGATGTTCCAGGACGGGGCGCTGTTTTCGTCCCTCACGGTCCGGGAGAACGTCGAGGTGCCACTCGGCAAGATCCAGGAACTCGATCCCGACGTGCGGGAGGCGCTGGCCCGGCTGAAGATATCCATGGCGGGTCTCCCCTGGGGCGCGGGCGAAAAATACCCCTCTCAGCTCTCGGGCGGGATGCGCAAGCGTGCGGGCCTCGCGCGGGCGCTCGCCCTTGACCCGGAGGTCGTGTTCCTCGACGAGCCTACCGCCGGCCTCGACCCGATCGGCGCGGCCGCCTTCGACGACCTGATCCGCAACCTGAGCAGGACGCTGGGCCTCACGGTCTTCCTGGTGACCCACGATCTCGATACGCTGCACGCCGTCTGCGATCGGATTGCCGTCCTGGCCGAGAAGAGGGTGCTCGTGACCGGCACCATGGAGGACATGCTGGACGTGGACCACCCGTGGGTGCGCGAATATTTCCACGGGCCGAGGGCGCGTGCGGCAATGACCGCAATTGCGCCAGAAGACGCAAAGCGCTAGGCCGCACAAATGGAAACCCGTGCCCACTACGTCCTTATCGGAAGCTTCGCCCTTGCGGGCTTCCTGGGGATTCTTGCGTTCTTCCTCTGGTTCGCGCGGATCGAGCTCGACCGGCAGTTCGCCTACTACGACATAGACTTTCCTTCTGTGTCGGGCCTGTCGAACGCCTCGGTGGTACGCTTCAGCGGTTTCCCGGTGGGCCAGGTCGTGGACATGTCCCTTGCTCCCGGCAATACCGGCCTGATCCGGGTAAGGATCGAGGTTTCGGCGGAGACGCCGGTGCGGACCGGGACCGTGGCCACGGTCGAGGCGCAGGGGGTGACCGGCGTTGCCTTCGTCGGCCTGAGCGCGGGCAATCCCGACCAGCCGTTCTTGAGAGAGGTTTCCGCAGAGACCGTGCCGATGATCACCTCGGCCCGATCGACATTGCAGGTGCTGACCGAGGACGCTCCGCAGATCGTGGAGGAGGTTCTTGCCGTCACGCGTCAAGTGAGCGCTCTTCTCGGAAACGAGAACCAGGCTCGGATCGCCGCCATTCTCGAGAACCTGGAATCATCGTCCGAGGATCTTGGACAGGCCCTTGACGATTTCTCCGCGGTCACGGGCACGGTCGCCACTGCCAGCGAGCAGATCGCGGCCTTCTCTGGCAGGCTGGAAGAGATTTCCGCCGCGGCGACGACCGCGCTCGAAACGGCGGACACGACGCTGAAGGAGGTGACGAACCTTGCGGTCCGTGCCGAAACGACGCTCGACGCTGGCGACGCGGCCCTGGAAAGCGGCCGGCGCGCGCTAGATTCCGCGGATACCTTCATCGCGGAGCAGCTGCCCCTTCTGATCGCCGACCTGAACGACACGACGGCACAGGTGCGCCGCCAACTCGACCTCGTCACCGCCGATGCCCGCGCGATGATCGAAGAGTTCCGGACGACCGGGACGCTGGCCTCCGCCCGTCTCACCGAGGCGGAAGGAACGTTGCAGGCGACCGACGAGATGCTCGTGCGCATGACCGAGGCGCTGGATTCCTTCGACAGCGCATCCGAGAGCCTCGAGACGCTGCTTGAAGGCGAGGGCGCGCAGCTCGTCGTGGATGCCCGGGCAATGATCGCGAACGCCGATCGGGTGATCGCCTCGGCGACCACCATCGCGGAGGAAGACCTTCCCGCGATCGTCGAGGACATCCGCACCGCGACCGCGACGGCCGCCCGCGTGGTCGAGGAGGTCGGCGCCGATCTCTCGTCCGCCGCCGGACGGGTCGACGACATCTCCGACCAGGCGGCGACCGCTCTCGCGGCCGCGACCGACACGTTCACGCGCGCCAACGAGACGCTCACGGAACTCAACAGCGCGATAGAGACCGGGGACAAGGCTCTGGCTGCGGCGGATCGCGCCTTCACCTCGACCGACCGCATCATGACGGAGGACGTGGACGCGATCACCACCGCCCTGCGCGAAACGCTCGACAGGCTCGACGCCGCGATGGCGCAGGTGTCGGAAGACCTTCCGGTCATCACGCAAGAGCTGCGCGAAACGGCCGAGCACGCGAATTCCGCGCTCACCCAGTTCGAGGACGCCGTAGCGGCATCCGCGGCGCCGGTGGAGGATTTCGCGCGCGACGGGCTGCCGCAATACACCCGTCTCGCACGCGAGATGCAGACGCTGATCGGTAGCCTCGACCAGCTTGTCCGCCGGATTGAACGTGATCCGGCCCGGTATTTCCTGGGCCGCGACGCCCCCGAATTCAGACGATGAGGTCCGCCATGCTTCGCGCTGCCCTGACGGCTGCCATGTTGACCACCCTGCTGGGTGGCTGCTCCGCGCTCGGTGCGCTGGGCGGGGCGGCCAAGCCGCTTGACGCCTACGAGATCAGTGCCCCGGCGGCAGGCCCCGTGGCGCGCGGACGGCCGCAGTCCGTGGACATGATCGTGGCGGTTCCCACCGCGAGCGGCGCCATCGACACGGACCGCATCCTGGTCCGCCCGCTGCCGACGCAGGTGCAGTATCTTCCCGACGCTCGCTGGATCGAGAACGCCCCGCTCATGATCCAGTCGGCGCTGGTCGACGGGTTGGAGAGGTCGGGCGCCTTCCGCTACGTCGGGCGCAAGCCGCTGGGCGCATATGGTGATTTCGCGCTGGTCAGCAACCTGGCTGAATTCCACGCGGAAATCGTGCCGGAGACGGACAGTGCAACCGTGAGGGTCCGGCTGACGGCCCGTCTCGTCCGCGAGGAGGATGCGACGGTCCTGGGCACGCAGACTTTCGAAGCGACAGCCGTGTCTTCGGACACGAGCACGGAGGGTATCGTCGATGCCTATGATCGCGCGGCGAGCCGCGCGATCCAGGGGATCCTGGAATGGGTCCTCGACACGCGCGGTGTCCGGACCGGGTAGAGCCATCGGACGACGAGCGGCCCGGTGAGCGTTCGGTGAGGGAGTGCGCGTGGCCGCCGGCAGGGCCGCGGTCACGTTCCTGGAAAGAGCTTTGAGTTTGCCACGCCCGGCGGCTCAGTATCCTTCCGGCGCCGCTCCGGTCGCGCTGCCCTCAAGTTCGGCGAGGCTGCGGCGCGCGCTTTCGATCAGCATCGAGATGTCGTTGACGCCCGCCACGAGGCGATAGCCCAGCCGGGCAAGGTCCGCCCAGTCCCGCCCGCCGCCGCGCACGGTTGCGAGGCCGATCCCGTGCCGCGCGGCCGTGTCCTCGACGCGCTTGAGCAGTGCCTGAATCTCGGGATGCTCCATCCGCTCCAGATGCCCGGCAGAAGCCGCGAGGTCGTTGGGGCCGATGAAGATGAGGTCGATCCCCGGCACCGATGCGATCTCGTCGAGGTTCTCGACCGCGTCGACATGCTCGCATTGCAGCATCAGTACCAGTTCGTCATGGGCTTCTTCGCGCGCGTAGTCGGGCCGCGTTCCCCAATCGGAACCCCGCACGATCGGCGCGGCATAGCCTCGACGGCCACGCTTGGGGTAGCGGAACGAGGACACGACCGCCTCGGCCTGCGCGCGGGTGTTGACCATCGGCACGATGAAGGACCGGAAACCCCGGTCGAGCGCGCGCTTGATCATGGTGTCGGACCCGTCAGGCAGGCGAAGGATCACCTCGCCGCCCGCCGCCTCTATGGCGCGTGCCACTGCGACCCAGTCCTCAAGCTCTCCCCGGCCGTGCTCGCCGTCGATGACGATGGTCCGCCATCCGTGCCTCACGAGGATTTCCGCAACGTCCGGGTTACCCAGTTCCGCCCAGGCCGCCGCGATCATTCCACCTTCGGCCAGCCTCGCCTTCAGTCCGTTTCTCATATGCCGCCTGCTGTGCAATCGATGATCTTGCCCGGATTGAGAACGTTCGCCGGGCCGAACGCCGCCTTGACGTGACACGTCAGGGCATGCCCCTCAGGATTCCGCGTATAGCTCACTCGTGGCCCATTAAGGAGTCCGATCCCGTTGTCCGTCCGGATTTTCGTGCAAGATCCGGACACGTTTTCCGAAGGGGTGCGAAATCCGATCCGTCGCCGCGTTCGCCGCGCCAAGTAAGAGCGCCAGCTGTGCTGTCCACCGTCCCGTCGGTTTGTCACGCAAGGGGCGGGCGAATTGGCCCTGTGCGACAGGGCCGTCCCTTCGCGCACCGGCCCTCCGCCCTCACCCGCCAGGGGAATGAACCAGCACTGTCCGCTGCCGGCGCGTCTTCAATTTGACCTTCAGGTAATTCGTCACGGGCTGCTCGATGAGCCAGTAGGTTGCCAACCCGACGGCAATGCAGATCAGGCTGGTAAGGACGACATAGAGGTCCGCGTTGATCGGGCCGAGGTCCGAAAAATCGAAGACGCCCCGCACAACGCTGATGGTGCAGGTGTGCGTCAGGTAGATGCTGTAGGAGGCGTTTCCGAGGAGAATGAGCCACCCTGCCTGCAACTGACGTACGTAAAGGGACGACAGCACGATGAGGGTTCCGGGGAGTCCCCAATAGAGCACGGACTCCAGATCGCTGCGTCCCAGGTCCGGCAACTCGAAGATTGCAGAACTCACATAGCCGAGGATGCCGATTGGCAGGAGATAGGGTGCCAGATTCCGGAACGTGTCGTTCTTGAACGCAAGCGCGACAAGCACGCCAAACGCGAATTCCAGGATGATGAGAGACAGCCCGGACAGGAACGCGAGCGCGCAGATCGCCACGAGCAGGAGGCTCTTCGGTCGACGGAAGAAGAGAGACAGGGCGAAGATCGCATAGAACAGCATTTCGAATTCGAGCGTCCATCCGGGAACGATGAACGGGTGCTCGTAGCCCAGAGCCTGGGACAGAAAGGCCAGCGACAGGATGATGTACGAAATCGAGATGTCGGTGTCGGCGAGTTCCCAACGCAGAGCGAAATAGGTGGCGCATGCCCAGACAACGGTCACGATGAAGTACATCGGAAAGATGCGCACTATACGCGCTTCGAAAAATCGGAAGGGCGAGCGCGGAGCGTTGTCCTGGACGAAGGCCATTATGAATCCGGAAATGACGAAGAATATGTCAACTCCGGATGCGCCCCAGGGATGGAAGAAGCTCAACTGCCCTGAACTGCCGCCTACGCGCGCCTGCTCGTCCACGGCATGAAAGATGACCACGATGATTGCGGCGAAGGCGCGGAGGACTTGAATGTTCGGGATCATCGGTCGACCTGCCGTTTCTCGTTACTGCACTCTTTCGCTGAGCCCAACCCAGCGGCGCGTCCTGGTCTGGGCAAATCCGTCGCACGTCGTGGCGAAGTCTATCGGTTCCGGGCTTCAAGGTCACCCTCGCTTCTGAACATTCCGGGTGCGCCGATCGCCGTTCCGATGCCTTCGGTGTCTGGCGCCCCCTCTCGGAACGGTCGCGGCCGGCTGGTGCGGATGCTGAGGCGCGCACCTGCAGCCGGCCCGCTCTTGACGAGTGGGGACGCCCCTGAGGCGTCAGACGAAGCGGTTCCAGAGGTTTTCGAGGCGTTCCTGGCGACCTGAACGGGGCTTGGGGGTGATGTTCTCTGCCAGCACCCTCTCGCTGATGCTTTCGAGCGTGCCGTCCTTCAGCATCGCTTTCGCTTCGGGCCTGTCCCAGCCGGCGTAGCGCGCCGCGCGGGCTTTCTCGAGAGCACCGTCCTCCAGAAGGGCGGCGGCCGCTTTCAGGGCACGGGCGCAGACATCCATCGCGCCGACATGGCCGAGGATCAGGTCCTCGGGGTCCAGCGACTGCCGGCGGAGCTTCGCGTCGAAGTTCGTGCCGCCCGTTGTGAAGCCGCCTGCGCGGAGGATCTCGTAATAGGCCTTTGCCGTTTCCAATACGTTGTCGGGAAACTGATCGGTATCCCAGCCGGACTGGTAGTCGTTGCGGTTCATGTCGATCGAGCCGAAGATTCCGAGCGAGGCGGCGAGGGCGAGTTCGTGTTCGAAGGAATGCCCGGCGAGAATCGCGTGGCCCTGCTCGATGTTGACCTTCACTTCGTTCTCGAGCCCGAAGTCCTTGAGGAAGCCATAGACCGTCGCCACGTCGTAGTCGTACTGATGCTTCGAAGGTTCCTGCGGCTTCGGCTCGATCAGGATCGTGCCTTCGAACCCGATCTTGTACCTGTAATCGACGACCATCTGCAGGAACCGACCAGCATGCTCGCGCTCGGCCTTGAGGTCGGTGTTCAGAAGCGTCTCGTAGCCCTCGCGCCCACCCCAGAGGACGTAGTTCTCACCACCGAGCCGCATCGTCGCGTCGATGCAGGACTTCACAGTCGCGGCGGCATAGGCGAAGACGTCGGGGTCGGGGTTCGTCGCCGCGCCCGCCATGAAGCGGCGGTGGGTGAAGAGGTTCGCCGTGCCCCAGAGGAGCTTGGTGGAGGACTTCTCCATCTTCTCCTCGATGTAGTCGACGATCTCGTCGAGGTTCCTGAGCGTTTCCGCGAAGGTCGTGCCCTCGGGGCGGATGTCGGCATCATGGAAGCAGAAGAAGGGCGCGCCGAGGATGTCGAACATCTCGAACGCCGTGTCGGCCTTTAGCTTCGCGAGGTCCATCGTGTCGCCGAACCATGGCCGTTCGAAGGTCTGCCCGCCGAACGGGTCGCCGCCCTGCCAGGCGAAGGAGTGCCACCACGCCACCGCGAAGCGCAGGTGCTCCTCCAGCCGCTTGCCCATGACAAGCTCGTCGGGGTTGTAGTGGCGGAAGGCGAATTCGTGGGTGGATTCAGGGCCTTCGTAGCGGATCTTCGGAATGCCTTTGAAGAATTCGGTCATGTCAGTCCCTTGATGGCTTGGGCAGCGGCGCGATAGCGGGCGTGGCCGTCGTCGAATGCGGCCGCGAGCGCCGTGACGGGGTCGATGGTTCGGGCGATGGCGGGGGTCGTCGCGATCTCGGCACCGGCGCCGGTCGCCGCCATGATGGCGAGCCGGGCGGCCCCGAAGGCGCCGCCGAAATCGCCTTCCTCCGGGACGTCGACGGGTGTGCCGAGCGCGGTCGCGATGGCGGAAAGCCAGTAGTCGGAGCGGGACCCGCCGCCCACGGCGAGAAGTCGGTCGATCTTCGTGCCGGTCGCGGCAAGCGCGTCGCGGCAGTCTCGGATCGCGAAGGTGACGCCTTCGAGGACGGCACGGGTCAGCGCGGCACGGTCGGTTACGTGTTCGAGGCCGATGAAGGCGCCGCGGATGGCGGCGTCGTTCAGGGGCGTGCGTTCTCCGCCGAGATAGGGGAGGAAGCGTGCCTTGCCGGGGGCGGAGAGGGGGCCCAAGTTCCGCGTCAGCGCGGCGGGCTCTGCGTCCAGGGCGCGGGCGAACCAGTTCAGGCTGTCGGTCGCTGACAGGATCACGCCCATCTGGTGCCAGGTACCCGGCAGCGCGTGGCAGAAGGTGTGGACGGCGGTCTCGGGATCGGGGTGGTATCCCTCGTTCGCGGCGAAGAGCACCCCGGACGTGCCGAGCGAGACGAAGGCCTGCCCGGCCTTCACGACCCCGACGCCGATGCCCGAGGCAGCGTTGTCGCCGCCGCCGCCCGCGACGACGACGCCTTTGGGGAGGTCGAAGCGGTCTGCCAATTCCTGCCGGAGCTTGCCGGACGCCTCCGACCCTTCGACGAGCCGCGGCATCTGGCCCCGGGACAGATACGTCGCGGAAAGGAGGTCGTCAGACCAGTCGCGCGCGCCGGTATCGAGCCAACTCGTGCCGGCCGCGTCGGACATTTCGGCGACATGCTCGCCGGTGAGCCACAGCCGGAGGTAGTCCTTGGGCAGCAATACCTTCGCCACGCGGTCGAAGACCTCGGGCTCGTGCGCCCGCACCCATGCAAGCTTCGGGGCGGTGAAGCCCGGGAAGACGATGTTGCCGGTGACGGCGCGAAAACGCGGATCGGCATCCATTTCGGCCGCCTCGGCGAACGACCGTGTGTCGTTCCACAGGATCGAGGGGCGAAGGACCTCGTCGGACTTGTCGAGGAGCGTCGCGCCATGCATCTGGCCCGAAAGCCCGATCCCCTTCACGCCCGAAAGCCCGTTGGGCGCCAGAGCCGAGAGCACCTCCTCTGCGGCGCGGATCCAGTCCGCGGGTGCCTGCTCCGACCAGCCCTCTTTCGGTCGCGAGACCGAAAGCTGCGCGGTTGCGTCGGCGACGACCTCCTGCGCGTCGTTGACCAGAACGCCCTTCAGCCCTGACGTGCCAAGATCCAGTCCGATGAACACCACGCTTCCTCCCGGGGGCCCTGCCCGGCAGGGATCGTGCCGGGACCTCCCATTTCTGTCACCCTGTCGCGTTGCCGCCCAGATCGCCCGAGCTTCTCCGCTCCCTCTCCCCGGGCCGCGCGTCTCCTGAGCTTAGGAGAGTCTTGGCCCATCGGGAAGGCGTCTGAAGCGTCCGCGACCGGTGCCCCGATCCGCTCGGCAGGGTGCGTCGCCGGGGCGAACCTCGCGTTGCAGAAAAGACAGTTTGGAATATCCCGTTGCAGATGCAAGAATTAGGGGGCAGAAGCGGGTTCTGGAACCGGGTATTGGACAGGCGGGTCGATGGGCAGGAAAGCGGCGGAAAAAACAAAGGGCGACACCCCGCCACGGAGCTATGAGGATCTGATCCGGTTGATCCATGACCGCTACGAGGGCATGAGCAAGACCTACCAGAAGATCGCCCTGTTCCTGACGCAGAACCCGAACGATGTCGCGGTCCTTTCGGTGAACTCCATTGCCGAGAAATGCGGCATCCACGCCTCGAGTTTCGTTCGTTTCGCGCAGGCGCTGGGGTTCCGGGGGTTCAAGGAGCTTCAGACGGTCTTCCAGCGTCGCCTCTCCACGGCGGCGCCGGGGTTCGATGCCCGCGTCAAGGCGCTCGAGGAGGAGCTTGGCGAGAAGGAGGACAAGAGCGATTTCGGCTTCCTGCGCGATCTCGTGGTGCGGGACCTCACGTCGCTGCACGACCTTCTTTCGGATGTCACGGCCGAGCAGATCTCGCGCGCGGCGGACCTGATGGAGAAGGCGGAGACGATCTATCTGATCGGGCAACTCCGTTCCGTCCCGGTCGTGGAGCTTCTTCGCTACGTGCTGACGATGCTCGGGAAGCGAACGGTCCTGCTGGATCCGGGAGGAGGGCTGGCAACGCATATCGGCAAGCTCGCGGGGCCGGATGACCTGCTGTTCGCCGTCTCGTTCCGGTTCTACGCGACCGAGGTGGTGAACGTCGCGGAGGCAGCGGCGGCGAGGGGCGTTCCGGTCGTGGCGATCACCGACAGCACGCTGTCGCCGCTTGCGAAGAACGCGAGCGCGCTCTTCGCGGTGCCCGAGCATGAATACACCTTCTCGCGCTCGCTCGCCGCGCCGATGTGCCTCGCGCAGGCACTTACCGTCGCGCTGGCAGCGCGGTTGCAGAAGGACACGGAAAGCCCGCGTATTCCGGTCGTGACCAGCCCCTGACGAAAAGGGGGCGCGAGGGTTTTCCCCGCGCCCCGGATCCTGAGTGCGGCTCGGATCGGGCCGCTGGCACCGTCCAGGTCAGTTCACGACCTCGTAGCCGGCCAGCGCCATCACCCGGTGCAGTTCCTCGTTGCCCTTTGTCGACCATTCCAGCGGCGGGCACTTCTTGGGGTCCTGTTCGGCCTCGACGACGAACCAGCCTTCGTATCCGTGGGAGGCGAGGCGCTTCACGATTGTCTCGAAATCGAGCGAGCCGTCGCCGGGAACGGTGAAGGCGCCCTTCATGACTGCGTCGAGGAAGCTTTCCTTCGTCCGGTCGAGGCCGCTGATGACCTCCATGCGCACGTCCTTGGTGTGGACATGGGTGATGCGCTTGTGGTGACGGTCGATCACGCCGAGGACGTCGCCACCGGCGAACGCGAGGTGGCCGGCATCGTACAGAAGCGGGATGCCTTCGCCCGAATGGCTCATGAAGGCGTCGATCTCGTCCTCGAACTGGACGACCGCGCCCATGTGGTGGTGGTAGGAGAGCGGCATGCCTTGCTCTGCGCACCATTCGCCGAATTCTGTCATCCGGCGGGCGTAGGCCTTCATCTCGGCATCCGAAAGGCGCGGCTTGGTGGTCAGCGGCGCGGTGCGATTGCCCTGGATCGAGCCTGCGACCTCGCCATAGACGATGCAGGGGGCCTTCGCCGCGATGAAGAGGTCCATCTGGGCGCGGATGCGGTCCTTGTTCTCCTCGATGTCGCCTTCGAGGATCGTGCCCGAGAACCAGCCACCACAGACGGAGATCCCGTGTTTCGCGAGGATCGGCCCGAGTTCGGCGTAGTTCATGGGGAAACGTCGGCCCGTTTCCATGCCCGTGTAACCCGCGAGCGAAGCCTGTCGCAGGCATTCCTCCAGGGACACGTCGTCGCTCAGTTCGACGAGGTCGTCATTCCACCAGCAAATCGGGGAAATCCCCAGTTTGGCCTTCAGCATTGCGGTCATACTCCGACACGTTGTTTCCTGTGGATTTCGTCCTGCCGGGCGCGGGCCATTCGCACGCGGTCTCAATCCGTCTCACGGCGCGCGGCCACGTGTCGGTGGTCGACGCCTGCGCCCAACTACAGGGGGCGGGGTCACCGGACAAGACGATAGCTGCGGCGGCATGCGTTGACCCCCGGCGACGGCATGGATTTGCGGATGGCCGGCCGCCGGGTCCGATCGTCACCTGAAGGCTCGCCGCGATTTTCGGCCGCCGCGATTCGGTGATCTTCGTCAGCCGCCGGAACGCGAAGGCACTGGAGACCTTCGTGTGGCAGCGTGTTCCCGATTGATTGGCGAGGGATGGGTCCGGTCTTCCCCGGCCCGGGGTCTGCGACCCGTCGGGGGAGGGGAAGCGGCCCTTTCAGCCAAGGGCCGCTTCCCGGATTTCGTGCCGAGAAGCCGTTATTCCGCGGCGACCGCGCCTTCCTCTTCGGCCGTGATCCGCACGGCCGCGAACTTGAATTCCGGGATCTTCCCGTAGGGGTCGAGCGCGGGGTTCGTCAGGATGTTGGCCGCTGCCTCGACATAGGCGAAGGGAACGAAGACCATGTCCTCGGCCACGGCCCGGTCGGCCCGCGCCAGCAAGACGATCTCGCCGCGCCGGGTCTGGAGCCGCACGCGGCCGCCCGGCTCCACGCCGAGCTTGCGCAGCGTCGCCGGGTGGAGCGAGCAGTTCGCCTCCGGTTCCACCGCGTCGAGCACCTTGGACCGGCGCGTCATCGAGCCGGTGTGCCAGTGTTCGAGCTGCCGGCCCGTGGTCAGGATCATCGGGTACTCGGCATCCGGAACCTCCGCGGGCGGGATCACGCTCGCCGGCGTGAACTTCGCCCTGCCACCTGCGCGCGGGAAGCCCGAGCCGAACACGATCGGCTGGCCGGGATCCTCGGGCGAGAGGCTCGGATAGGTCACGGCGCCCTCGTTTTCCAGCCGCTCCCAGGTGATGTTGTCCAGGGACTTCATGGTCAGCTTCATTTCGGCGAAGACCTCGCGCGGATGCGTGTAGGTCCAGCCGAGGCCGAGACGCCTGGCAAGCTCCACCGTGATCGCCCAGTCTTCGCGCGCCTCGCCGGGCGGCGGGACGGCGGGACGGCCGATCTGGACCTGGCGGTTGGTGTTCGTCACCGTGCCCGACTTCTCGTAGAAGGCGGCGGCGGGCAGGATCACGTCGGCGAAGTTCGCGGTTTCGGTCAGGAAGATGTCCTGAACGACGAGGTGTTCGAGCATCGCCAGCGCTTCGCGTGCGTGGTTGAGGTCCGGGTCGGACATCGCCGGGTTCTCACCCAGGATGTACATGCCCTTGATGTCGCCGTGATGGACCGCATCGAGGATCTCGGTCACGGTCAGGCCCTTCTCGTTCGAGAAGTCGCCCGTGCCCCAGACGCCGGAGAACTTCGAACGGATCGAGTCGTCGGTGACGGTCTGGTAGTCGGGCAGGAACATCGGGATGAGACCCGCGTCGGACGCGCCCTGCACGTTGTTCTGACCGCGCAGCGGGTGCAGACCCGCGCCCGGCCGGCCGACATGGCCGCACATCAGCGCGAGCGAGATCAGGCAGCGCGAGTTGTCGGTGCCGTGGATGTGCTGGGAAACGCCCATGCCCCAGAAGATCATCCCGGCCTTGGCGGTCGCGAAGTCGCGCGCGACCTGGCGCAGCGTTTCGGCGGGGATGCCGCAGATGGCTTCCATCTTCTCGGGCGCGAAGTTCGCCAGATGCGCCTTCTCGGCTTCCCAGTTCTCGGTATAGGCCTCGATGTACTGGCGGTCGTAGAGACCCTCCTCGACGATCACATGCATGATCGCGTTGAGCATCGACACGTCCGCGCCGGGGCGGAACTTCAGCATGTGCGTCGCGAAACGGCGCAGGCCGACGCCGCGCGGGTCCATGACGATCAGTTTGCCGCCGCGCTTCGTGAACTGCTTGAAGTAGGTCGCGGCGACGGGGTGGTTCTCGATCGGGTTGCAGCCGATCACGATCGCCACGTCGGCGTTCTCGATCTCGTTGAAGGTCGCGGTCACGGCGCCCGAGCCCACGTTCTCCATCAGCGCCGCGACCGAAGAGGCGTGGCAGAGACGGGTGCAGTGGTCGACGTTGTTGTGGCCGAAGCCCTGGCGGATCAGCTTCTGGAAGAGGTAGGCCTCTTCGTTCGAACACTTGGCCGAGCCGAAGCCGGCCACCGACCTGCCGCCGTGCTTTTCACGCAATGTGGCGAGACCGTTGGCGGCCGCGTTCAGGGCCTCTTCCCAGGACGCCTCGCGGAAGAACTCCTGCCAGTTCGCCGGATCGACGTTCAGGCCTTTCGCGGGCGCGTCCTCGCGGCGGATCAGGGGCTTCGTCAGGCGGTGCGGGTGGTGGATGTAGTCGAAGCCGAAGCGGCCTTTGACGCAAAGACGGCCCTCGTTCGCGGGGCCGTTGATGCCCTCGACATATTTGACCTGGCCGTCCTTGACCTTGAGGGAGACCTGGCAGCCCACGCCGCAGAACGGGCAGACGGACTTCACCTCGCCGTCGAAGTCGGCGCGGTCGCCGACCTGCGCATCGTCCACGACCGTCGCCGGCATCAGCGCGCCCGTCGGGCAGGCCTGCACGCATTCGCCGCAGGCGACGCAGGTCGACTGGCCCATCGGGTCGGCAAAGTCGAAGGTCGGGTAGGCGTCGTGGCCACGGCCCGCCATTCCGATCACGTCGTTGACCTGCACTTCGCGGCAGGCGCGGACGCAGAGACCGCACTGGATGCAGGCGTCGAGGTTGACGCGCATCGCGACGTGGCTGTCGTCGAGAAGCGGGATGTGATCGGGCTCGAGTGCCGGGAAGCGGCTTTCCTTGACGCCCTGCTCTTCGGCCATCTTCCAGAGGTGGGAGGACTGGTCATGCGCCTTTTCCTGCGCAGGCTGGTCGGCGACCAGAAGCTCCATCACCATCTCGCGAGCCTTCCTGGCGCGCTCTGAGGTGGTGTGGACGACCATGCCCTCGAAGGGCTCGCGGATGCACGAGGCAGCGAGCGTCCGCTCGCCCTCGATCTCCACGACGCATGCGCGGCAGTTGCCGTCGGGGCGGTAGCCCGGCTGCGGCTTATGGCAGAGATGCGGGATGATGAGCCCGCCGCCCTTGGCTACGTCCCAGATCGTCTGGCCGCGCTTGGCGGTGACTTCGCGGCCGTCGAGCGTGAACTTGATCGTCTCGGTCATCTTACACCTCATCCCCGAAGTGTTTCATTGTAAGGCGGATCGGGTTCGGCGCGGCCTGGCCAAGCCCGCAGATGGATGCGTCGGCCATCACCGTGCAGAGTTCGTCCAGAAGCTCACGGTCCCATTTCGGAGCCTGCATGAGCTTCACTGCCTTCTCGCAGCCGACCCGGCAGGGCGTGCACTGCCCGCAGCTTTCGGATTCGAAGAAGCGCAGCATGTTCAGCGCGGCGGCGCGGGCCGAATCCTTGTCGGACAGGACCACGACGGCAGCCGATCCGATGAAGGTGCCGTGCGGCTGGAGCGTGTCGAAATCGAGCGGGATTTCATCCATCGACGCCGGCAGGAGGCCCGAGGACGGTCCGCCCGGCTGGTAGGCCTTGAACTCGTGCCCCTCTGCCATGCCGCCCGCCGCCTCGATCACGTCGCGGATCGTCGAACCCGCGGGCAGGAGGTGGACGCCCGGGTTCTTCACGCGGCCCGAGACGGAGTAGGAACGCAGGCCCTTCCGGCCGTTTTTCTCGGTCGAGGACAGGATCTCCGGTCCCTCGCGGCAGATACGCGCGATCCAGTGCAGCGTCTCGACGTTGTGGACGAGCGTCGGGCGGTCGAAGATGCCGACCTGCGCGACGTAGGGCGGGCGGTGGCGCGGGATGCCGCGCTTGCCTTCGATCGACTCGATCATCGCGCTTTCCTCGCCGCAGATATAGGCGCCAGCGCCGCGGCGAAGGTCGATGTAGCCGGGTTCGACCACGCCCGCCGCTTCCAGCGCCGCGATCTCGGTCCGCAGGATGTGGAGCACCGCCGGGTATTCGTCGCGCATGTAGATGAAGCACTTCTCGGCCTCGACCGCCCAGGCGGCAATCAGCATGCCTTCCAGCATCAGGTGCGGCCGCCGTTCTAGGTAGAAGCGGTCCTTGAACGTGCCCGGTTCGCCCTCGTCGCCGTTGACGGCGAGGTAGCGGGGGCCCGGATTGGCGCGCACGAAGCCCCATTTCCGGCCCGAGGGGAAGCCAGCGCCGCCAAGGCCGCGGAGGCCGGCCTTCAGCACCTCTTCCTGAACCTTCTGCCAGTCGCCGTCCTTCCGGAGCGTGGCCAGGGTCTGGTAGCCGCCGTCCTTCTGATAGGCCGCCAGCGTCTCGTATTCCGGGATCACGGCGTGGAAATCACCGGCCTCGATCGCGGCCTCGACCTTCTTGGGGGTCGCGTGGTCGATGTGCAGGTGCCCGATCTCGAGAACCGGGGCGGTGTCGCAGCGACCCATACAGGGCGCGCGCAGGACCCGGATCCGGGCTGGGTCATGACCCTTCTCAAGCGCCGCGATCAGCGCCTCGGAACCCGCGAGTTCGCAGGAAAGCGATTCGCAGACCCGGATCGTGAGGTCGGGGGGAGGGGTCTCGCCTTCGCGCACGGGGTCGAAGTGCGCATAGAAGGTCGCGACCTCCCAGATCTCGGCCATCGACATGCCGGTCTCCTCGGCCAGAGCCCGCATATGCGGGGCCGAGAGGTGGCCGTATTCGTCCTGGATGAGGTGCAGGAACTCGATCAGCAGATCACGGCGACGCGGCCTGTCGCCGAGCAGCGACTGAACCTCCACCAGCGCGGCATCGTCAAGCTGCCTGCCCTTCGGCGTCGCCCGACCGCGTCCACGGCCGGATTTCCAGACTCCATCGCGCTGATCGAGTGCCATGACCCTATTCCTTCCTTCGTCTGACGCGCGACCGTATTGCGCGAGAGGTGCTACGGATCAATACCCCGAAGCTATCGCCCGACAGAAAAATCCCATCGGAATCGCCGCTGTTTCCCCGGCGCATTCTGTCATTCCGTTTCCGCACGCGATGGACAGTAAGCGGCGTTCCGCATATCTGTCCCGCCATGACTTGGGATCAGGAAATCGACGCGACGGGGCTGCGCTGCCCGCTTCCGGTGCTGAAAGCCCGAAAGCGGCTTCAGGGCATGGCGCCGGGCGACGTTCTGCGGCTCATTTCCACCGACCCCGCGGCCATCGTCGACGTGCCGCATTTCTGCTCGGAATCCGGACACGAACTTCTCGGTTCGGCCGAGGAGGCGGGCGCGCAGGTCTTCCTGATCCGCCGGGTCTAGTCGTTCAGATCCCGAGGCCCGCGTAGGGCAGGAAGCGGACCGGCGTGCCGGGCCCGACGTCCACGGCCTCATCCGGGAGTTCCACGATTCCCGTCGCCCAGGACAGGCTGGAGATCAGCCCCGAGCCTTCGGAGCGGAACACCTCGGCACGGCCCTCCGCGTCGAGGCGCGCGCGCAGATACTCGCGCCGTCCCGCTTTCTTGCGCTTCGAGAATGCGGCCGGAACGGTCAAGGCCATCGGTTCCGTCCAGCCTTCTCCGGAAAGCAGCGAAAGCGCGGGCCGCGCGAAGATCAGCGCGCAGACGAAGGCCGCGACGGGGTTGCCCGGCAGGCCCATTACCGGGACGCCGTTCCACATCGCGAGCGCCAGAGGCCGTCCCGGCTTCATCGCGATCCGCCAGGACGACAGCTGCCCCTTCTCGCGCAGAAGGCGGGAGACATGGTCCTCGTCCCCCGCCGATGCGCCCCCCGAGGTCAGGATCAGGTCGGCGCTGTCGGCGCCCGCGTCTAGTCGCGCCGCGATCTCGTCCGGGGCGTCCCTGGAGTGACCCAGGTCCACGGGTTCGTATCCCCAGCGGGCGGCGAGCGCGAGAAGCATGGGCCGGTTCGCGTCATAGATCTGATGGGGCTCCGCCGGGCTGCCGGGATCCGGGATCAACTCGTCTCCCGTGGACAGGACGGCAACCCTCAGGGGGCGGTGAACCGTCACCTCACTGACGCCCAGCGCCGCGAGAAGCGCAAGGTCCGCCGGGCCGAGCCGATGCCCCTCGGGCAGCGCCACCTCGCCCTCCGCCACGTCCTCGCCCGCGGGCCGCGTGTTGGCTCCCCGCTTCACTGGCCCATCGAAGGCGACGGTCGTGCCGTCGGTGGCGCAGTCCTCCTCCAGAACGACGGTGTCCACGCCCTCGGGAAGAATCGCGCCGGTGAGAATGCGAATCGCGGAGCCCTCGGGCACGCTGTCGCGATAGGGCTGCCCTGCCGCTGCGCGCCCCTCGACAAGCGGCAGGCGCTGCACGCCCTTACCGGTTGCGGAATGGGCGAAGCCGTAGCCGTCGACCGCCGAATTCGGCGTTGGCGGGTTCGATCGCCGTGCGACGACGGCCTCGGCCAGTACCCGGCCGGAAGCTCGGGACGCCGAGATCCGCTCCGTTCCCGTGACCCGGACCAGCGCCGCGCGGAGCTTCGCCAGCGCCTCGTCCACCGGGACCCAGGCGACGCCCTGAGGCATCGCGAAGCAGTCGTTTCTGAGACGGGGCGGGGTCAGCATGCCAGTTCTTCCCAGCGTTCGTTTTCCGGCGGAGCGAAGATCCGCTCCGCCCCGGCGCGCGCAGTTCTATCGGAGGCAAGACCGAAAATCCAACCCTCCTCGGCACGCACGTCGTCCGGAACATCCGCAAGGATCCGATCGAGTGTCCCCTCGTCACGGAGCCCTGCGATGATGTCGGCGAGAACGCGCACCTGGGCGGCGTCCCTGATCTCGTCCGGCCCGCTCGCCGCCAAGACGGCTTCCGCGTAAAGCGACGGCCAGACCTCCACGAGCGCGATCGGCCGGTCGAGCGGTTCAAAGGGCCAGACGGCGATCTTGCCGGGGAATCGTTCTCGAAGGCGGGAAAGCGCGGCCATGCCGGTCATGACCTGAGAGCCGACGGCCCCCGCGCCCCCCATCTGCCAGCAGCCGAACGCCCCCGGGGCGGCGCGTTCGCACATACGCCGCTCCGCCAGACCGTGGCCGCCCCAGCCCGTCTTGCGGCGGGGAAGCCCCGGGATCTCCTGCCTGAGGCAATTGAACCAGTACGGACCGGTCCCCGGAAACATCGCGTTCAGGCGCCCGGCGACCTCGAAGCGGTTGTTGCGCTGCGGACCGTCCTCGATCGCCGTGGCGAACCAGTCCCAAAGCGCGAGCGGGTCGGCGCGCCCCATTACCCTGGCGGCAAAACCGTCGGGGTAGCCAAAGGGAAAGTCGAAGCCGGCGAACACGCGCCGCCCGGCGGCGAGTTCGGCTTCGAAGGTTTCGCGCAGCCATCCCACTGCCAACTGGCGGTTCCGGAAATAGCGCGGCGGCTCCGTCTTGTCGCGGCGCAGAAGGGCCGCCCAGATCGCGTCTTTCTTCGGCTTCGTTCCTCGGTCGTTGCCGCCCGACCAGTCGACCACGATGATCGTGTCGAAACTCACAAGCCCACCTCGGCCAGGATGAAATCCGCTATCGCCGCCGTGTCGTCCAGGTCGAAGACCGGCAGTGGAACATCCGGCTGGCCGTTCGACGCCACCGCGCAGACGCTCGCGTTTGCCGGCGCCAGAAGCGGGCGCCCGGTCTCGACGCGGTGCGCCTCGATCTTCGGATGCGGCGCGCGCTTGTAGCCCTCCACGAGAACCAGATCGACCGGCGAGAGCCGCGCGATGAGGTCTTCGAGCGGCGGCTCGCCCGCGCCTCTCAGTTCGTGCATCAGCGCCCAGCGGGCGGGGGAGGCGACGATTACCTCCCGCGCGCCGGCTTCCCGGTGGCGGTAGCTGTCGCGGCCCGGCTGATCGATATCGGTGTCATGGTGGGCGTGCTTGATCGTCGAGACCGTGAAGCCACGCCCGGTGATCTCGGCCACCAGACGCTCCGTCAGGTGCGTCTTGCCCGAGTTCTTCCAGCCCGTGACACCCCAGACCCTCATGTGCCGGCCTCCAGAAGCGCCTCGGCCTCCTTCAGGTCCTCCGGCGTGTTGACATTGAAGAACGGGTCGAACGGATCGACCGGGAACACGGCCGTGGTGGCGCCATGCGCGTCGGTCCAGAGCACGATCTTTCGCAGCCCCTCGACGAGCGCCCGTCGCAGGTCCTCGCGCAGCGCGACCGGCCAGAGCCCGAAGGTCGGGTGCCGGTCCAGGCCGCGTTCGCCCGGCGTGGCGGCAAGCGCGATGGGCGCGCCAGCCTTCTCCGCCGCCTCGGTCAGCCGAGCCACGAGGTCGCGCGGGAAGAACGGCGTATCGGCCGCCGCCGTGACGATGTGGCTGAAACCCCGTTCCGCCGCGAAGTCGAGCCCCGCGAGCACGCCCGCGAGCGGGCCGAGATTGCCCGGCAAGCCATCGGGCAGCACCGGCAGGCCAAGTTCGGCGAACCGCGCGGGGTCCCCGTTCGCGTTCAGTGCAAGGCTCGCACATTGCGGGCGAAGGCGCGCGATCACCTCGTCGATGAGCCGCCCGGAGCCGAGAGGTTTCAGCCCCTTGTCCCCGCCGCCCATTCGTGTGGCGAGCCCGCCGGCGAGGATCACGCCGAGCGGCTTTGCCTTGCCGTCAGTCATCCTCCGAACCTTTCCTGCGGTGGCGGCGGTCTTCCTCTTCGACCGAGTGCGGGTCCGCGTCCCAGTCGATCCGCTCAGCCCCCGAAAGGCAGACGAAACGCCGGCCACGCATCCGCCCGATCAGCGTCAGGCCGACCTGCCGCGCGATCTCCACGCCCCAGCCGGTGAAACCAGACCGCGAGGCGAGGACCGGAATCCCCATCAGCGCCGTCTTGATAACCATTTCCGAGGTGAGCCGCCCGGTCGTGTAGAGGACCTTGTCCGCCCCGCCCACGCCCTCGCTGAACATCCAGCCCGCGATCTTGTCGACCGCGTTGTGGCGCCCGACGTCCTCCATGTAGACGAGCGGCCGGTCCTCCTGGCAGAGCACCGTTCCGTGGATCGCCCCCGCCGCGAGGTAGAGCGAGGGCGTCATGTTGATTTCCTTCGCCAGCGAATAGAGCCAGCTCGTCCTGATCTCCGCCTTGGGCAGCGTAAGGCCCTCGAGCCCTTCCATCATGTCGCCGAAGACGGTTCCCACCGCGCAGCCCGAGGTGCGGGTCTTCTTGCGCACCTTCTCCTCGTAGCTCGTGGAACGCGCGGTGCGCACGACGACCGTCTCGATCTCCTCGTCGAACTCGACGCCCGTCACCTCGTCATCGGGGCGCAGCATCCCCTGGTTCCGCAGGAACCCGAGCGCCAGGTATTCGGGGTAGTCCCCGATCGTCATCGCCGTCACGATTTCCTGGGAATTCAGGAAGATGGTCAGCGGCCGCTCTTCGACGACGGAAATCCGCGCGGGCGCGCCGGTCTGGTCGACGCCCTCCACGGGTCGGGTCAGTCGTGGATCGTCCGGTCTCGGAAGGATGGGGAAGTTGGTTGCCATCGGCAGGGTTTCCTAGGGTGCAGGATATACTGTATGCCGGTGTGGACGCATGCAAGGGGGCCAGGAAGCGGCAATGCTTGGCTACGTAACGGCGCAGGGACGCGGCACGGGCGACCGGCTGTTGTACGATTTGGCAGGGAAGCTCCGGGCCGAGGGATTCCGGATCGCGGGTGCAGTGCAATCCAATGTCGACCGGCCCGACACGCCTCGCTGCGACATGTTCCTCGACATACTCGCGGGCGCGGAGACCGTTCGCATCAGCCAGAATCTCGGACGGGGCGCGTCCGGTTGCAGGCTGGATCCCCAGGGGTTGGAGCGTGCGGTCGGCCTCGTCATCGCGGCGCTCGACGGCCCGGTGGACCTCGTGATCATCAACAAGTTCGGCAAGCAGGAATCCGAGATCGGTCGCGGCTTCCGCCCGGTCTTCGCCGCGGCTCTCGAACGCGGGTTGCCGGTGCTCACCTCCGTCACGGCTGGCCAGACCGAAGCATTCCTCGACTTCGCCGGCCCCCTCGCGGAAAATCTTCCGGGCGATCCCGACGTCCTTCTCGCGTGGGCGCGCGCGGCGGCGGGGCGGGGCGCCGCGGCCTAGTTTCCGCACTTGCCCTGATCGTATGGGCGTTCCCGCCCGTCGTCATGGCCCTGCGAAGTTGAACGGCAAGCCATCCATGCCGTGGTGCCGGCAGAGGCTGGCGCTTCGTCGTCCTCGCCCCTAACCTCCTTCGGGTGAAGCCGCAAAGGGGCCGCCATGATCCGTGCCTTCGTCGCCATCGAACCCTCCGGTGAAACACTCGACGGCGTTGAAGCGCTTCAGGACCGTTTGCGCATCGGCCGCGCCGTCGCGCGCGAGAACCTGCATGTGACGCTGGCCTTCCTCGGCGAGAAGCGCGAGGACGACCTTGAGGAACTGCATCACGCGCTTTCCTCGATCCGGGCGGAGCCTTTCCGCGTCCGCCTTTCCGGGCTCGACTTCTTCGGTGGCCGGTCGCCCCGCGTCCTCGCCGCGCTCGTGGCGCCCGAGCCCCGGCTTCAGGACCTCCACGACAAGGTGCGGCGCGCCGCGCGCGCGGCCGGGATGGAGCTTGCGCGCGAAAGGTTCCGTCCGCACCTGACCATCGTCCGCTTCCGGGAAGGCCTGCATGGCGCGGCGCTCCACGAGGCTCGCGAAACGGCCGCGCGAGAGGCGCTGCTCACGGTTCCCGACTTCCACGTGGGCGAGTTCCACCTGTACCGCTCGACCCTCCGGCGTGACCGTCCGGTGCACGACATCCTGGCGACCTATCCCCTCGGCTGACCCTCTGCGTTCACGCTGGGCCGAAATGCCGTCGCGTAGCTCTTGATCCCGGCCCAAGGGCGCGGGATGAAGGAGGCGACGAACACCCGGACGAGTCCGGTTCCGTGCGCCGGTCCAGCCGGGACCTGCGCTGTGCCGTGACGCGCCACCACAGAAAAGGAACGAAGCCATGACCGCGAGCCTTACCGCCCTCTTCGCCTCCCTCGGCCTTGATCCCGCTGCGACCACCGGCGGCAATCTCGTCGTGCATTCGCCCATCGACGGGGCGGAAATAGCGCGGGTCCACGAAACCGACCCGGCGGAGATGTCGGCCGTCATCGCCCGCTCGCAGGCCGCCTTCCGGGCCTGGCGCGAGGTGCCGGCGCCGCGCCGGGGCGAACTCGTCCGCCTCCTCGGCGAAGAATTGCGCTCGGCCAAGGATGACCTCGGTGCGCTCGTGACCCTCGAAGTCGGCAAGATCGTCTCCGAAGGTCTGGGCGAGGTGCAGGAGATGATCGACATCTGCGACTTCGCGGTAGGCCTGTCGCGCCAGCTCTACGGTCTCACCATCGCCTCCGAGCGCCCGGGCCACCGGATGATGGAAAGCTGGCATCCGATGGGGCCTTGCGCCGTCATCTCGGCCTTCAACTTCCCGGTCGCGGTCTGGTCCTGGAACGCGGCGCTCGCGCTCGTCTGCGGCGACCCGGTGATCTGGAAGCCGTCCGAGAAGACGCCGCTGACCGCGATGGCGACGATGAAGGCCATGGAACGCGCGATCGCCCGCTTCGGCGATGCGCCCGAGGGCCTCGTGCAACTTGTGATCGGCGGCCCGGCGATCGGCGAGGCGCTGGTGACTTCGCGCGACGTGCCGATCGTCTCCGCCACCGGCTCGACCCGCATGGGCCGGATCGTCGGACCGAAGGTTGCCGAACGCTTCGGCCGTTCGATCCTCGAACTCGGCGGCAACAACGCCATGATCGTCGCGCCCTCGGCCGATCTCGACATGGCGGTGCGCGCGATCGTCTTCTCGGCCGTCGGTACAGCCGGTCAGCGCTGCACCTCGCTGCGCCGTCTCATCGCGCACAACTCGATCCGCGAGGAACTGACCCAACGCCTCGTCAAGGCCTACGGCAGCCTGCCCATCGGCGATCCCCGCAAGGGCACGACGCTCGTTGGCCCGCTGGTCGATCACGCGTCCCGTGACCGGATGCTCTCGGCTCTCGAACGCGCGAAGGACGAAGGCGGCACGGTCCACGGTGGACGCGTCGTCGCGGAAGGCGTCCCGCAGGGTGGCGCCTATGTCGAGCCAGCCATCGCCGAGATGCCCGCCCAGACCGCGGTGGTGAAGGAGGAGACCTTCGCGCCCATCCTCTACGTCATGGGCTACGACACCCTCGAAGAGGCGCTGGCGCTTCAGAACGACGTGCCGCAGGGCCTTTCCTCCTGCATCTTCACGCTCAACCTGCGCGAGGCGGAGACCTTCCTTTCCGCCGTCGGCTCCGACTGTGGCATCGCCAACGTCAACATCGGCCCATCGGGGGCCGAGATCGGCGGCGCGTTCGGCGGCGAGAAGGAGACGGGCGGGGGGCGCGAGTCGGGTTCGGACGCCTGGAAGGGCTACATGCGCCGCCAGACCAACACGATCAACTACTCGGCCAAGTTGCCGCTTGCCCAAGGGGTGAAGTTCGACATCTGAGCCGGACGGCTCCTCGCCGATGACCCTTTTGCGACCCGGCCGGGCAGTTTGACCGGCCGGGTCGTCACTTTTGTGCGATCCGTGCGCGAACCCGCCGAAATGCCGGAACAAATCGCCCCGGAAGCGGGCGAATGTGGCGGCGAACCGGTGCGATGCCGGGAAAGGAACCGGAAGAAAGGTAAACGGGCATGTCGTTCAAAAAGGTCGCAGTTCTGGGATTGGGCAAGGTCGGCCATCTCGCGGCGGAACTCCTGGCCGAGGCGGGCTTCGAGGTGACGGGGATCGACGCGGTGCCCCGTGCGGCGCCATTCCCGACGCGGCAGGCCGATCTGGGCGACGCTGGTGCGCTTTCCGCGCTCCTTGAGCCCTACGAGGCGGTGCTGTCCTGTCTGCCCTATGCGCTCAACAAGGGCGTGGCGACGGCCGCGCGCGCGGTCGGCATCCACTACTTCGACCTGACCGAGGATGTGCCGACGACGAAGCACATTCGTCATCTCGCGGAAACCTCGGCCGGGATCATGGCTCCGCAATGCGGCCTCGCGCCCGGTCTCGTCGGTATCGTCGGCGCCGACCTGGCAGGGCGCTTCGACCGGGTGCGTTCGATCCGGCTTCGCGTCGGGGCGCTGCCGCAGCACCCGACCGGGCTTCTCGGCTACGCCTTCAACTGGTCGCCCGAGGGCGTCGTGAACGAGTATCTCAACGATTGCGAGGTGATCGAGGAGGGTGTCCACAAGATGGTCTCGGCCATGGAATGGATCGAGACGGTCTACGTCGACGGCGTGAAGCTCGAGGCTTTCACGACGTCGGGCGGGCTCGGCACGATGTGCGAAACCTACGCCGGGCGGGTGGAGAACATCGACTACAAGACGATGCGCTATCCCGGCCACGTGCAGCTCATGAACTTCTTCTTCCACGAGCTTCTGATGCGGGAAAAGCGCGAGTTGGCGGGGCAGATCCTTACCCACGCGAAGCCTCCGGTGGACGAGGACGTGGTCTACCTCCACGTCGCCGCCGAGGGCTGGCAGGGGCCGCAGCTGCTGCGGAAGGAGTTCGTCCGCGCCTACTACCCGATGGAGATCGCCGGCCGCCATCGCACCGCAATCGCCTGGACCACCTCCGCCTCGGTGGCCGCCGTGATCGAAATGGTGCGGGACGGCAAGCTGCCCGCGAAGGGTTTCCTGAAGCAGGAGGAAATCCCCTTTGGCGACTACCTGGAGACGCGAACCGGCCAGCTGTTCGCGGGCGGCAGGGGAAGGGTCTGACATCGGGGCAGGGGCCGCTTGGCCGGCCCGGCCGAGGTCTTGATCTGAAGCAAGTCCGCGCCTCCGTTTTCGCGCTAGGCTTGCATCCGTCGGACCCAAGGCGCCCGCCGGGGCGAGCGCGCCGAGCCCGAAGGGAGGATCTGCCATGCACCGCCTGCGTTCAGTTCTCGTTGCCGCACTGTTCGTGTTCGCCTCGTCCGCCGCGTCGCGCGCGATCGAGGCGGCGTCCTCCACCTGGCTCAACGTCCGCTCCGGCCCTGGAACGAGCTACGGCGTAGTCGACACGCTGGAGCCGGGCGAGGTCGTGGACGTCACCGAATGCGAAGCAAATGGCTGGTGCCATATCCAGCACCCGGGGCCGGACGGCTGGGTCAGCTCGAGCTATCTCACCACGGTGCCGCCAGCCGGCGATGGCGCTCCCGCGCCCGACTGCCGTCTCGTCTTCACGATCGGCGCGGACGGGCCGAGGCTGTCGATCGTCTGCGGTGACGGCGGGGTGCCTCCGGGGCTTCCACCGGGGCCGCCCGTCGACCAGGCGTGCTTCTACGTGAACCCGAATTACGAAGGCCAGCATTTCTGCATCGGCGTCGGCACGCTCAACGCGCTCAATCCGACCTTCAACGACCGTATCTCTTCCGTCCGGCTGGAGGGCGCGGCGCGGGCGCGGCTTTGCGTGAACACGAACCTCGGCGGCTATTGCCGCACGGTGGTGAACGACGATCCGGTCCTTGGGCCCTTCATCAACGAGAGGGCGTCGTCGGTCGCGGTCTACACCGGAACCTGGCCCGGAGCGCCGACGCCACTGCCGATGCCGCTTCCCCTGCCGACACCCTTGCCGACGCCCACGCCGCTGCCGACGATCCCCAGCACCCAATCCACCGGGCATCTCGACCTGCCGCAGACCTACACGGCAAACCTTGACAACGGCATGATCGGCGGCCCCGGCGTCGACATCTGGTATCGTGCGGTCAATCCGGCGGTGAAGTTCATCGCGCCGAGGAACGGGGCGCAGCTCGCGCGCGGCGACGGCTCGAATCGCGGCTATGCCGGATGTGCGGCCGAGACCTTCACGTCGTCGCAGATCCCGCTCCTGGCGCTGCCGGTCGGTACCTATGTCTGCGTGCGCACGAACCAGGGCCGGATCTCGCAGTTCCGCGTGAACGGCTACGACGGCACGACGATGAAGATCGGTTACACCACCTGGGCGAACTGACGCCGGCTGCGACGGAATGCCGCAGTTCTGTTATTTCCCCGTGCTTCTCTGGCGTGGTCGGGGAGGAAGGGCGTTTTTCTGTGGTCTCGAGGCAAGTTTGGCCTTGAATTGCGAAGATTGGTAAGCAAACTTTGCCACATCAGGCTTGCACGACGCTTTGTCGCTCATTGTAACCTGCACCATACGGGAGGAAAACATGACGAAATCAGATACGCCGGCGCAGATGTCGCGCCGTTCGTTCCTTCGCAAAGGCGCTCTCGGCGGCACCGCTGCCGCCGCCTCGACGCTCGCTGCGCCGGCCGTGCTGGCCCAGGCGCCGATCGTGATGAAGATGCAGACCTCCTGGCCTGCCTCGGACATCTGGATGGACTTTGCCAAGCAGTACACCGATCGGGTCGAAGCCATGTCCGGCGGCCGCCTCAAGGTCGACCTGCTGCCCTCGGGCGCGGTCGTGGGCGCCTTCCAGGTGCTCGACGCGGTCAATGACGGTGTCCTCGACGCGGCGCATTCCGTGCCCGTCTACTGGTACGGCAAGAACAAGGCCGCCTCGCTCTTCGGCACCGGCCCGGTGTTTGGCGGTTCGGCCAACACGATGCTCGCCTGGTTCTACGCCGGCGGCGGGATGGAGTTCTACCGCGAGCTCACCCAGGACATCATGGGCCTCAACGTCATCGGCTATCTCGGCTTCCCGATGCCCGCCCAGCCCTTCGGCTGGTTCAAGGGCGAAGTGAACACCGTGTCCGATCTCCAGGGCTTCAAGTACCGCACCGTCGGCCTCGCCGCCGACCTTCTGCAGTCCATGGGCATGTCGGTCGCGCAGCTTCCGGGCGGCGAGATCGTGCCTGCGATGGAGCGCGGCGTCATCGACGCGTTCGAGTTCAACAACCCGTCCTCGGACAGCCGCTTCGGCGCCCAGGACGTGGCCAAGAACTACTACCTGTCGTCCTACCACCAGGCCTCCGAAAGCTTCGAATTCCTGTTCAACCGGGACTTCGTCGAGGACCTGCCGGAGGACCTCCAGGCGATCCTGCGCTATTCGGTCGAGGCGGCCTCGACCGCGAACACCGCGATCGCGCTCGACAACTATTCGGCTGACCTGCAGAAGCTTCAGAACGAGAGCGGCGTGACCGTGCATCGGACCTCGAAGGACATTCTGTCCGGCCAGCTGAGCGCCTGGGACCAGCTGATCCCGACGTTGGAGGAAGATCCCTTCATGAAGAAGGTGCTCGACAGCCAGCGCGCCTGGGTGGAGCGAGTGACGTTCTACGAACTGATGAACTCGCCCGACTATGCGCTTGCCTACGACCACTACTTCCCGGGCAAGCTGAAGCTCTGAGGCAACAAGCGAGTATGATGCAGTCCGGGGGCGGTTTTCCGCCCCCGGGCGACGTGCAACCAGGGGGCAGTTGAGATGATCGCCTTTATAACCTTTGCCGACCGGCTTTCGGCCTGGTTCGGCAAGTCCTTCGGATGGCTCATCGTCCTGATGACTTTCGGGATGAGCTACGAAGTGCTCGTCCGTTACATCTTCAATGCTCCCACGCCCTGGTCGCTGGACGTTTCCTTCATCATGTACGGCACGCTCTTCATGATGGGCGGCGCCTACACGCTCTCCCGCGGGGGGCATGTGCGTGGCGACTTCCTTTACCGGCTCTGGCCAGCCCGCGCGCAGGCGGCGGTGGACCTCGTCCTTTACCTCTTCTTCTTCTTTCCGGGTGTCACGGCCCTGATCCTTTCGGGCTGGAAATACGCTTCGCGCTCCTGGGGCTATGGCGAGGTCAGCGTGAACAGCCCCGCAGGCGTTCCGATCTTCCAGTTCAAGACGGTCATGGTGGCCGCCGGACTTCTTCTCTTCATCCAGGGTATCGCGCAGATATTCCGCTGCATCCTCTGCCTCAAGGAAGGCCGCTGGCGCGTGGCCGAAGAGGACGTGGAAGAGACCGAAACCCTTCTCATGAAACAGCGTGCCGAGTCGGGCGAGTAATCGCCCGCACCCGTCTCCATCCGGCTCAAGAACGGAGTATTCAGCGTGACCGACCCGCAAGTTGCCCTGATGATGCTCGGCATCTTCATCGTGCTCGTATTCCTTGGGTTCCCGATTGCCTTCACGCTGATGGCGCTGGGGATCGGCTTTGGCTACTACGCCTATTTCGACGGGGACCGCATGTGGCGGGCCTTCAACAGGCTCGGCGAGGATGCAGACACCTGGACGTCCTGGAGCACCTGGGTCGAAGGCTTCTTCAACAACCGGATTTTCGACCTCTTCATCAACCAGACCTACACGGTGATGTCGAACGAGGTCCTGACGGCCGTTCCGCTGTTCCTGTTCATGGGGTACATCGTCGAGCGGGCGAACATCGTCGATCGGCTTTTCGGCACGCTCAACGTGGCTTCGAAGAACGTTCCCGGTTCGATGGGCGTCGCGGCGCTCATCACCTGTGCGCTCTTCGCGACAGCTACGGGCATCGTCGGCGCGGTCGTGACACTGATGGGCCTACTCGCGCTGCCGCAGATGCTGAAGGCCCGTTATGAGCCCTCGTTCGCCTCGGGCATCATCTGCGCCGGCGGCACGCTCGGCATACTGATCCCGCCCTCGATCATGCTGATCGTCTATGCCGCGGCATCGGGCGTCTCGATCGTGCGGCTTTATGCGGGCGCTCTCCTGCCGGGCTTCCTGCTCGTAGGCCTCTACCTCGTCTACGTGGTCGGCCGCACGCTGATCCAGCCCTCCGTCGCTCCGAAGCCCACGAGCGAGGAAGTGCCCGATGTTCCGAGGGGGGAGCTCTTCATGATGCTCCTTACCTCCTTCTTCCCGCTCGCGGTGCTGATCCTGGCGGTTCTGGGCTCCATCCTCTTCGGCCTCGCAACGCCCACGGAAGCCGCCTCGATCGGCGCGCTGGGCGGGATGGTTCTTGCCGTTCTCTACCGCGCCATGACCTTCCAGCGGCTGCGTGAAAGCGTCTACCTGACGGTCCGGACGACGGCGATGGTCTGCTGGCTCTTCGTCGGCTCCTACACCTTCTCCGCCGTCTTCTCCTATCTCGGCGGCGAGCAGATCATTTCGGACTTCGTGACGGGCCTCGACATCACGCCGCTGCAGTTCCTGCTCGTGGCGCAGCTCATCATCTTCCTTCTTGGCTGGCCGCTCGAATGGTCGGAGATCATCATCATCTTCGTGCCGATCTTCCTGCCCTTGCTGCCGCATTTCGGGGTGGATCCGCTGTTCTTCGGCATCCTCGTGGCGCTGAACCTGCAGACGTCGTTCCTGACCCCGCCAATGGCGATGTCGGCCTATTACCTCAAGGGCATCGCCCCGCCCGAGGTGAAGCTGACGCAGATCTTCTCCGGGGTCATGCCCTTCCTGGTCATGGTCTTCATCTCGATGGCGATAGTCTACATCTATCCGAACATCGTCTTCGGGCTGCCGGACATGATCTATGGCAAGTAAGCAGATGAGAGGACCATATCCGGTCCTCGCCCTTTCTGCGGTCGAATTGCGCGACCGGATCGCGAATGGCGCTCTGAGGGCGACCGAACTCGCCTCGGCCTGCCTCGCCCAGATCGCCGCGCGAGAGCCCGAGGTGCAGGCGTGGGCCTGGCTCGACGGCGACCATGTCATGGCCGAGGCGCAGCGCCTGGACAGGCTGCGGATGTCCGGCGCGCCGATCGGGCCGTTGCACGGGCTGCCCGTCGCGCTGAAGGACGTGATCGACACCAAGGGTATCCCGACCGAGAACGGCGCCGCGCTCGACAAGGGCCGGGTGCCGGACCGTGACGCGGAGATCGTCGCGCGGCTGAAGGCGGCGGGCGCGATCGTCGTGGGCAAGACCGTGACGACCGAACTCGCGTATCTCGCGCCCGGCAAGACACGGAACCCCGTAAACCCCGCCCATACGCCGGGCGGGTCCTCGCAGGGTTCCGCTGCGGCGGTAGCGGCGGGCATGGTGCCGCTTGCCGTGGGCACTCAGACCGGCGGCTCGGTGATCCGGCCGGCGTCCTTCTGTGGCGTCACGGGGTTCAAACCGACCTTCGGCCGCATCCCCCGCACCGGGATCCTGCAGCAATCGCCGAGCCTCGACACGGTGGGGGTCTTCGCCCGCACGCCCGAAGATGCGGCGATGCTGGCCGAGGTCCTCTTCGGCCACGACGAAGGTGATCCTGCGACCGAGCTCCTGGCGCCGCCGCGTCTGCTCGATGTGGCGAAGTCGAAGCCACCCGTCGCCCCGACGCTGGCCTTCGTCCGCCTGCCGGGCTTCGATGAGGCGCACGACGAGATGCGACTCGCGATGGAGGAACTCGCGGGCGCACTCGGGGAACAATGCTTCGAAACGGAGCTTCCCAGCGCCTTCGGCGATGCCGCCGCGATACGGGAGCGTATCAACTTCGCCGAGATGGCGAAGTGCTACTACGGCTACGAGAAGCGCGGCTGGGAGCTGCTTTCGCAAGAGACGCGTGACGCGATGGAAAAGGGCCGGGCCGTCCCGGCGCGCGACTACCTCGCCGCGCTCGACTGGCCCGGCATCTTCCGCGCCGCCTTCGACGAGATACTGTCGCGCGCCGACGCTATCCTCGTCCCGGCCGCGACGGGGCCTGCGCCCGAAGGACTCGGCTCCACGGGCTCCGCCATCTTCAACGGTGTCTTCACGCTTTGCGGCATGCCCGCCGTGACGATACCTGTATTCACCGCCGGGAATGGGTTGCCGATGGGCGCCCAGCTGGTAGGCCGCCGTGGCGACGACGCACGGCTTCTGCGCACTGCGGCCTGGCTTGCCCGCCACGTCGAAACACTCGGACAGGAGGACTGACGATGACCGACCGCCTGATGTCCATTTTCGCTTTCGCGATACTCACGGCCTTCCTCGGCATCCTCGTCTGGAAGGTCCCCCGCCTCGACCTCGGCGCCGTCATTGCGGTGACGGTGGCTCTCGTCGCGTGGGATTTCTTCGGCCCCAAGCGGAAATAGGCCAAGGACGGGGTTTGCGCCGCAAGCCCGCGGAGCAAGACCTGATCCCGCGCTCTTTGCGGGCCGCTGGCTGTACCGTGAGGATTGCTTGAAACGGGCTTGGCCTGCGTCTAGCATTTTAGCATGTCAGTGCCGAGCCAGCGCCCACCAGAGCCCAAAGACACCGGCGACCACCGGCTGCGGACACTTGACGCGTTCCCGGGCTCTCTGGCGCAGAAGACCTACCAGTCACTCCGCGAAGCGATCCTCGCGCTGGAGTACCGGCCCGGTGAGGTGCTGCGCAAGGGCGACATCTGCGAGCGCCTCGGCGTTTCCCGTTCTCCCGTTTCAGAAGCGATAGCGCGACTGGCCTCGGAGGGTCTTGTCGACGTCATTCCCCAGGCCGGGACGTTCGTCTCCCGCTTCTCGATGGAGGAGATCCGCGAAGGCGCCTTCCTGCGCGAGGCGATCGAACTCGCTGCGGTGGAGGCGCTCGCGCCCGCCATAACCGAAGCACAACTTGTCGAACTCCGGCGCAATCTCCGCGTTCAGGAGGCGCTGGTGGCCGATGGCGACTACTCGGGCTTCTACAAGGTCGATGGCGAGATGCATGCGATGATCCTGGCCTTCACCGGTTATCGTCGCCTGGCGCAGGTGGCCGAGACCGCATGGGTCCATGTGAACCGTGCCCGGCGCCTGATCCTGCCCGTGCCCGGCCGCGTCGTCGCGACACTGGAGGAGCATCGCGCGATCGTCTCGGCGCTGGAAGTGCACGACGCGGCCCGCGCCCGCGAGGCGATGCGGGCGCACCTCGGCCAGCTCATGACCTACATCGCCCCGCTTGAACGCGAACGTCCGGACCTGTTCGGCCCAGACTGACCCCGGGGGGAGAGGAGACCGCATGTCACAAGACCGCCCGAACCGCCCCCGCTACGCCGCCCGCCTCAATGCCTTCAAACTCGCGGCCGGACAGCCTGAAAGACCTAATGTTGCCGACATGATCCGCGCGGCCGGCAAGGTCGGCGGTCTGGACGCGGCGGACGTGAACTATCCCGATCACTTCACGGCCCATTCCGCGACCGAGCTTGCCCGCCTTCTCGGCGATGAAGGCATGGCGGTGAACGGCCTCGCGATGCGCTACTACACGGACCCGGGCTTCCGACTCGGAGCATTCACGCACCCGGACCCGAAGATCCGTCGCTCCGCGATCGACCTCACGCGTCGAGGCATTGACGCTGCAGCAGAGATGGGGGCGGGTCTCATGACGCTCTGGCTCGGGCAGGACGGCACGGATTACTCCTTTCAGGGCGATTACGCGCGAATGTGGGATGACACGGTGACCGCCCTGACCGAGGTTGCCGCGCACGACCCTGATGTCGCCATCGCGGTCGAGTACAAGCCGAACGAACCGCGCGCATACGCGCTTCTTCCCGACATGGCCACGACGCTTCTGGCGTTGCGCGACGCGGGCAGCGCCAACCTTGGCGTCACGCTCGACTTCGCCCATTCCCTCTACGCGGGAGAGATTCCGGCCCGCGCCGCGCGCCTTGCGGCACGGCATTCCCGCCTTCTGGGCGTCCACCTGAACGACGGCTACGGCAAACGCGACGACGGTCTCATCTCGGGCTCGGTCCACCCGGCTCAGACGGTGGAACTCTTCGTCGAACTTGAACGTGCGGGCTATGACGGCGTCATCTACTTCGATACCTTTCCCGACATGGGCGGGCTTGACCCGATCGCCGAAGCGCGCGCCAATATCGAGCTGACCGAACGGCTTCGACAGATCGCCGCCGGTCTCGCCGGGGACCCGGCGCTCGCGGAGGCGCTTGCCCGGCAGGATGCGGCGGCCAGCCAGCGTATCGTGGCCGGGGCCCTTTATGGAGGTGGTGCATGATCCTCACATCCCGAAGCGGCAACCGGCCAGGAAAGGGTTGACCCATGGCTGCTGATGTCTTCGTCGCCGGTTCCCTGCATCTGGACGTGATGGTCGATGCCCCGCGCCTGCCGCGGCTCGACGAGACCCTCGTGGGGCAGGCGGTCCGCTATGTCTTCGGAGGCAAGGGCGGCAATCAGGCCGTAGCGGCCGCCCGGATGGGCGCGCGGACCGAGATGGCCGGAGCCGTCGGCACCGACAGCTTCGCTGACATCCTCCTTGCCGCGCTCGACGAGGTCGGCGTTGACCGCAGCCGGGTCGCGCAGGTTCCCGGTGCCTCGGGAATGAGCGTCGCGATCACCGACAAGAAGGGGGACTATGGCGCCGTCATCGTGTCCGGCGCGAACCTGCGGATCGACCCGGCCGCCGCCATTCCGCCAAAGGGCACGCGAGTCCTCGTTCTTCAGAACGAGATCCCGGAGGTCGTGAACCTCGCCGCCGCCGAGGTCGCCGCCCGCCAGGGCACCCGGGTGATCCTGAACGCCGCGCCGGCGCGGCCGCTTCCGCCCGCGCTTCTTGCCGCGACATCGGTGCTCGTCGTCAACCGTGGGGAGGCGGCGGCCCTGTCCGGCCTGCCGGCAACCGCCCCAGAGGAAGCGGCCGAGGCGATCCTCGCCAAGGGACCCGACGCGGTCATCGTCACGCTCGGCGCCGAGGGCCTTCTGTGCTGCCGCCGAGACGGCCCGCCCTTCGCGGCCTCCGCCTATCCCGTGACGGTCGTGACGACCCATGGTGCGGGCGACGCCTTCACCGGGGCGCTCGCCGCCGAACTCGCGTCCGGCACGGAACTGTCCGACGCCGCGCTCTTCGCCGAAGCCGCCGCGGCGCTTTATGTCTCGACCCAACCAGAGGACAGGACGGGCATCACCCGCGAGGCCGCGGAGGCGCTTGCCGCACGAGGCTGAACCGCTCTTCTTCGGGCAAATGAGTCCCCGCCGGAGGATCCGCCAGGTCGCCCGTGGATTGAATCTCAGAGCGAATAGAACTCCGCCGCCGTGCCGCCAAAGACCCGCCCCCGGTCCCCGGATGCGAGCCCAGAGCAAAGCTCCTCCGCCGCCGCGCGCCAGTCCGAATACTCGCAGCGCAACCGGCAGACCGGCCAGTCGGAGCCCCACATGATCCGCTCGGGCCCGAAGATGCGGAAGACGTGCTCGACATAGGGTCGAAGGTCTTCGACCGTCCAGCCGGGGCGCGCCTCCGTCACCAGTGCGGAGAACTTGCAGTAGGCCCGCGTCTCCTCTGCGATGCGCGACATGCCCTCGGCCCAGAAGGTGAAATTCGTGTCCGAGTGATCGCGGATCTGCGGTTTCATGCAGTGATCCACGACGACCCGCATTTCCGGGTAACGCTTCAGGATCTCGAGGAAGTTGAACAGGTGCCGCGGGAAGCCGAGCGCGTCGAAGGTGAGCCCGAGATCCGCGACGGCCTTGAACCCCCACTGGACGTCCTCGCGCAGCATCCAGTCGTCATCGGGGATGTCCTGGATCATCGGCCGGACACCCTTGAACTTGGGGTGTTCCGCCAGCCGCTTCAGGTGCTCGATATCGCTGGGCTTTTCGAAGTCCACCCAGCCGACGACACCCGCCACGTGGTCGGTCGCGTCCGCGATGCCGAGAAGGTATTCCGTCTCGTTTACCGTCGCGGCGGCCTGCACCAGAACGGTCTTCGTGACCCCGTGGGCGGCTATCTGCGGGGCGAGGTCGGCGGGTCCATAGGGGCGCGCCAGAATCGGATCGTCCTTCGGCATCCAGTCGTAGTCCCCTCGAGCGGGGTTCCAGTAATGCTGATGCGCATCGATCTGTTCCATGTCGCCTCCCTAGGGCACCGGCGCGTCCGTGCGCAGCAGCCCTTCCGCCCTCAGATCTTCCCAGAGCGCCGCCGGGATCTTTGCCCGCGCGGCCGCGAAATTCGATTGCATCTCCGCCACGCCCTGTCCGCCGGGGATCACCGACACCACGGCCTTGTGTCCCAGCGGAAACCGGAACGCCGCGTCGACCATCCGCACGCCGTGTCGTTCGCAGACCGCCTCGATCCGCGCCACCCGCGCCATGACGTCCGCTGGCGCGGTGTCGTAGTTAAACATTGCGCCCGGTCGCGCGCCGGTTGCGAGGATCCCCGAGTTGTAAGGGCCGCCGATCACGATCCCGATGCCCTTCGCCTCGCAGAGTGGCAGGAAGGTTTCCAGCGCCACCTGCTCCAGAAGCGTGTAGCGGCCCGCGAGCAGGAAAAGGTCGAAATCCCCCCGTTCGGCGAGCCACTGGCAGGGCTGCCATTCATTGATACCGCCGCCGAAAGCGCGGATCACGCCCTGGTCGCGCAGCTTCTCGAGCGCCAGGTAGCCGCCCTCCATGAACTCCTTGAGCCGCGCGTCCAGCGCCTCCTGCGTGCCGTGATTGAAGATGTCGAGGTCATGGGCATAAAGGATGTCCACCCGGTCGACCCCGAGCCGCTCGAGGGAGAATTCAAGCGAACGCATCACCGCGTCGTGGGAATAGTCGTAGACCTCTTTCCGCGCCGGCACGTCGAACCACTTTCCGAACCCGTCGCGCTTCTCGGGCGTCGTCGCCTTCAGGATCCGTCCGATCTTGGTGGACAGCACGAACTCGTCCCGGGGCTTCCCCCTGAGAAACCGGTTGAGACGCGTCTCGGCCAGCCCCAGCCCGTAGAGCGGCGCGGTGTCGAAGTAGCGCACGCCTCCCTCCCAGGCGAGGTCCATGACCGCCTCCGCTTCGGCATCGCCGATCGCACGGTATAGGTTGGCCAGGGGCGCCGTCCCGAGCCCGAGTTCGGTGAAAGTCAGCCCGCCATTGCCCAGCCTGTCCCAGTGCCGCGTCGCGATCACCATGTTCCCCCTCCGGTCCACTGACATGCTAGTATGTTTTGCCTTGGGCACCAAACCTTTCCGCGCTACGCTCGTTGGCGCGCGGGCGGCGTAAGGGAGGCGGGCGTGACGCGGTTCGGGAAAGTCTTCGGCGACGGCAAGCCGGTGATCGCGATGGTCCATCTGGGCGCCCTTCCCGGGGCGCCGCTGCATGACGCGGGGAGGGGGATCGAGGGGCTGGTAGAGGGCGCCCGCGCCGACCTTCGCGCGCTTCAGGCGGCCGGCTTCGATGCGGTGATGTTCGGAAACGAGAACGACCGCCCCTACGAATTCCGCGTCGACACCGCCTCGACCGCCACGATGGCCTATGTGATCGGCCGTTTGCGGCCAGAGATCACGGTTCCCTTCGGCGTCAACGTCCTGTGGGACCCGATGTCGACAGTCGCGCTTGCCGCGGCGACGGGCGCATCCTTCGTGCGCGAGATCTTCACGGGAACCTATGCCTCCGACATGGGTCCATGGACGCCCGACGCCGGAGCCGCGATGCGCTACCGCGACCGGCTGGGCGCGAAGGACGTGGCCATGCTCTACAACGTCTCGGCCGAATTCGCCGACAGCCTCGACCGGAGGCCCTTGCCCGACAGGGCGCGCTCCGCGGTCTTCTCCTCGATCCCGGACGCGGTTCTGGTGTCTGGCCAGATCACCGGCGAGGCGGCGGCGCTTTCGGATCTCGAGGCGGTGAAGAAGGTCCTTCCGACGACGCCGGTTCTGGCCAATACCGGCGTCAAGCACGTCACCGTCGCCGACGTCCTGAAGGTTGCCGACGGTTGCATCGTCGGGTCGGCGCTGAAGGTGGATGGCGACACGTGGAACCCGGTCGATCCCGACCGCGCGAAGGATTTCATGGACCGAGTGCGCAAGGCGAGGGGGCGATGATCCGCGACGTTCTCAGGGAACTCATGCTGATCCCCGGCCTCGCCGGCCATGAGGAGCGCGTGGCCGAGGCGATCCGTGCGCATCTCGACCGTTTCGGGCTTGCGCACCGCACGGACCGTCTGGGCAATGTCAACGCAACGATCGATGGTGATGCGGGCGCGCCCACGGTCATGGTCTTCACCCATATGGACCAGCTCGGTTTTATCGTGCGGAAGATCGAGGACTCGGGCCTTCTCCGTCTTGAGCGTCTCGGCGGCGTTCCGGAACGCGCGCTGCCCGCGCAGGCGGTTCTCATCTGCACCGGCCGTGGCGACCTGCCCGGCGTGATCGCGAACAAGAGCCACCACGCGACCACGCCGGAAGAGAAATACCGGGTCGTGCCCTACGCCGATCTTTACGTCGACGCGGGTTTCTCCTCCCGCGCAGAGGCGGAGGCGGCGGGCGTCAGGATCGGATCGCCGGTGACCTACCTCCCGCGCGTCCTCGACCTGGCCGGGGGCCGCGTCGCCGGCACCTCGGTCGACGACCGCGCAGGCTGCGCCGTCCTCCTCGCGCTGGCCGAGCGGCTGGCGCGCCGCTCCGCTGGTCCTACCGTCCACCTTGTCTGGTCGGTGCAGGAGGAGTTCAACCTTCGCGGCGTCCTCCCGGCGGCGCGTGCCGCGAACCCTGATATCGCTCTCCAGATCGATCTGCTTCTGGCGACCGACACGCCGGACATGACCCATCGGGGCGACGTGCGTGTGGGCGGCGGCGCGGGCATCTCGCTCTACTCCTTCCACGGAAGGGGCACGCTCAACGGCGTGATCCCGCACCCGGCGCTTGTCCGGCTTTTCGAGGAGACCGCAGAGGCTGCCAAGTTGCCGCTCCAACGCAGCGCCAACACGGGCGTCCTGACGGACGCCTCCTACATCCAGTTCGAGGGGACGGAGGGCGTGGCCTGCCTCGATGTGGGCTTCCCCATGCGCTACTCGCACTCGGCGCTCGAAGTCGTGGACCCGGCCGACCTTGAAAGTCTGACGACACTTCTCGACGCGGCCCTCGCCCGCATCACCCCCGCTTTCTCACTTGCGCGAACGACATGACCTGCACCCTCGGCATCGACATCGGCACCTTCGAGTCAAAGGGCGTCCTGGTGGACGCCAAGGGCCGCGTGATCGCCGAGGCGCGCCACCCGCACGAGATGATCGTGCCGCGCCCCGGCTGGGCCGAACACCGCGCGGACGAGGACTGGTGGCACGATTTCGTGCATATCACCCAGTCGCTCCTCGACCGGTCGGGCATCGACCCGAACGACATAGCCGCCGTCGCCGCTTCCGCGATCGGTCCCTGCATGCTGCCCGTGGACGCGAGCGGGCGGCCCCTGATGAACGGCGTCCTCTACGGAGTCGATACCCGCGCCACGCGGGAGATCGAGGACCTGACCGCACAGATCGGCGCGGACACGATCCTCGACCGCTGCGGCAACGCTCTCACCTCGCAGTCGGTCGGCCCGAAGATCCTCTGGCTCAAGCGGAACCACCCCGAGGTCTTCGCCGAGACCGCGAAGATCCTCACCTCCACCTCCTACCTGACCTGGCGCCTAACGGGTGAATACGTCATCGACCATTACACGGCGGCGAACTTCTCGCCGCTCTACGATGTCGGAACGCTCGACTGGACCCGGGATCTCGCGCCCGGCATTGTCGATCTCGGGAAGCTTCCGCGCCTTCTCTGGTCGACCGAGATCGCGGGCCGCGTCACCGCCAGGGCCGCGAGGGAAACCGGCCTCGCCGAGGGCACGCCCGTCACCTGCGGCACGATCGACGCTGCGGCCGAGGCTGTCAGCGTGGGGGTTCGGGGCGCGGGCGACATGATGCTGATGTACGGCTCGACCATCTTCATCATCCAGCTGACGGAAAGCCGCGTCCGCGATCCGCGCCTGTGGTACGCGCCTTGGCTGTTCCCCGGCCAGCACGCCTCGATGGCGGGGCTGGCGACGTCCGGAACGCTGACGCACTGGTTCCGCGACACCTTCGCGCGCGACCTGCCGCGCGGCGAGGCTTTCGTCACGCTCGCGAGGGAGGCCGCGGCCTCTCCGCCGGGGGCGAATGGTCTCCTGCTTCTCCCGTATTTCTCGGGGGAGCGGACGCCGATCCACGACCCGCGGGCCAAGGGTGCCTTCTTCGGCCTGAACCTGACACATGATCGGGGCGACATGTACCGCGCGCTGATCGAGGGAATCGCGATGGGCACGGCCCATGTGACCGAAACCTATGCGGAGGCAGGGGCCGCGCCTTCCCGAATCCTCGCGGTGGGTGGCGGGACGAAGAACCCGATCTGGCTTCAGGCGACCTCGGATTTCACGGGCCTTCCGCAGATCGTCTGCGAAAAGACGCTGGGGGCTTCCTACGGCGATGCCTTCCTCGCGGCCGTGGCCGTCGGGCGAGCGAAGCCAGATGACATCGGTGCGTGGAACCCCGCGCTCCGCACTGTCAGCGCCGATCCCGCGCCGGTCCACGCTCGCCACTATGCGCTGTTCCGGAAGCTCTATGAGCAGACGAAGGACATCGCCGCAGAACTGGACGGGGGAGAATGACTTCCCGCTTCGGCCTGGCACTCTCCGAACTCGGCATCGTCCTCGACGCCATCGACCCCGATGAGATTGCCGCCGCATGCGAGATGATCGCCACGGCCGGCCGTATCGTCGCCTACGGGTGCGGGCGCGAGGGGCTCCAGCTTCGCGGGCTTGTCATGCGGCTCCATCACCTCGGGCTGCGGGCCGCCATGCAGGGCGACATGGCCGCGCCGCCGGTGGGGAAGGGGGATCTCCTCCTCGTCTCGGCCGGGCCAGGCGAGCTTCCGACAGTCACCGCTCTCATGCGGATCGCCCGCGATGCAGGAGCCGAAGTCCTGTTCGTGACCGCCCAGCCCAGGACGCCGTCGGCCGTCTTCGCCACCCGGGTTCTCACGATCCCGGCCCAGACAATGGCCAGCGACCGGGGCGAGGCGGCAACGTCGATCCTGCCCATGGGGTCGCTTTTCGAAGGCGCGATGTTCCTTCTCTTCGAGATCATGGTGCTAGATCTCCGCGGCAGGCTCGGCGTCTCGCCCGAGGATATGCGTGCGCGCCACACGAACCTGGAGTGAGCCATCGGCCCCGGCCGGGCCCGCCGCGCTACTTCACCGCACCGGCGGCCATCCCCTTGATGATGTAACGCTCCAGGAGCACGCCCACGACAATCAGCGGAAGGATCGCGGCGAAGGAAAGGGCCGCCATCGACCACCAGCTGATCCCCTGACTGCCGGTCTGCGAGGCGACCATCACGGGAAGCGTCGTCGCGTTCGTCGATGTCAGCAGTGCGGCGAAGAAATACTCGTTCCACGTCAGGACAAGCGACAGGATGAAGGCCGCGACCATCCCCGGCAGGGCGATCGGCAGGATGATCGTCAGGAACGCGCCCCAGATCGAAAGGCCATCGACCAGCGCGGCCTCCTCCAGTTCCGTCGGGATCGACCCGAACTGGTCGCGCATGATCCAGATGACGATGGGCAGCACCGTGAGCGTGTAGAGAAGTATGAGCCCGATCCGCGTGTCCAGAAGCCCCAGCGACTTGTAGAGGACGAGGAAGGGCAGGGCGAGCACGACCGGCGGCAGGATCAGCTGCGACAGGAAGAAGAAGGAGATGTCCGGGTTCCGCATGAATCCGAACTTGTAGTCGAAGCGCGACAGCCCGTAAGCCGCGCAGCTTCCCAGCGCGACCGCAAGCGCCGAGGAGGCCAGCGCCGTGATCGCGGAATTGGCGAAACGCTTCAGGAATTCGTCCCGGACCGTCGATTCCACTCCGATCGTGTCGGGAGACAGCCCGAGCGACCTCCATCCGAGCCACTTCGGCTGGTAATCCACCCAGGGCACCATGTTTCCCTGCATCACGTCGGGGGCCATCTTGAAGCTCGTCGTGGCCGTCCAGTAGATCGGGAACAGGCAGATCACCGTCCAGAAAAGCAGTATGGCGTAGATCGCGATCCGGCTCGTCCACCATTTCGCCCGGTAGGCGAGGTCGACCTCACCGTCGCGGAAGATCTGCCCTGAACCGGAACTCGCGCTCATCTCAATACCTCGGCCGCATCCACCGGTCCGCGAGCTTCATCAGAACCGTCATCGCGATGACGATCAGGACGAGGTAGACCATCGCCAGAAGCGTGCCGTAACCCACGTTCGACCGGTCGCGGTATTCGCGGAAGATGAAGCTCGTGACGGAATCCGTCGCACCGCCGGGGCCGCCGGAGGTGATGTTGATGATGATGTCCGCAAGCTTCAGCTTGAAGATGATCCGGATCAGGATCGCGGTGATCGAAACCGGCAGCATCAGCGGAAAAGTAAGTTCCCAGAAAGACTTCCATGCCGAAGCTCCATCAACCCTCGCGGCCTCCTGCAGCTCCCTTGGGATCGCCTGAAGGCCCGCGAGGATCATGATCATCATGAAGGGTATGAAGGTCCATGCATCCATCATCATGATCATCGCACGAGCGACTTCGGGCGAGCCGAAGAACGACGGGCTCTCCCAACCGATCCAGCGCGCGAAACGGGCTATAGGGCCGAAGCGGATCTCCAGCATCGACTTGCCGATCATCCAGGACACGGCGACCGGCGACAGCATGAGCGGCAAGAGGAACGCCACGCGGAAGAACTTCCTCGCCCGGATCTGGGCGTTCAGAAGAAGCGCGAGCCCGAAGGCGATGGCGTATTCCACCGCGATCGCGAGCGTGTACCAGACCATATTCGTCAGCGCGTTCCAGTAGAACGGGTCCGACCACATCTGCCGGACATTCGCCAGTCCGTTGAATTTCCGGCCGTCGGGCGAGGCCAGGTTCCAGTCCGAGAACGCGATGGCGACGCCGAAGATGAGCGGGAACACCACCATCGAGACGACGAACAGCGCGGCGGGCAAGACGAAGAGTGACCGTTTGCCGTGTTCGCCCCGCGCGATCACCTGCCCCGCGCAAAGACATACGGCCCAGAGAACGTAGGCATAGAGCGTGGGTCGCCAGGTCGTGAAGCCAAGGTCGATCTGCCCCGCGGAATCAAGCGTCTGCAACGCGGCGACAAGAAGAAGGAGCCCTGCGGATCCCCACACGAGCGCGCGCCCGAAATTGCGGCGCGCAGCCGAGATGTCGTCGGCGGCGACGATGTGAAGGTGATCACCTTCGCCTGACATTCAGATTGCCACCGATTGCGCCGCCGTCATCGGATACTCCCTGCCTCGCGGGTCCGGGGCGCATTGTGGCGCCCCGGACGATGTCATCGCGTCACATGCCCAGTGACGCCTTGTAGAGCGCGATCTGGCTGTCCCGGCCGATCTGGTCGGTGATCTTCTCCCAGGCTGCGGCGATGGCGTCCGCGGTTTCCTGGGCCGATCCGTACTGTCCGGCGAAGCCCTTGGCGAGTTCGTCCTCGGCCACCGAGTAGTACTGGAAGATGCCAGGGATCCTCGGCTCGATCGCGGCGTTGGGGTGGTTGTAGCTGTCCGCGTTCGACCCGAGGTAGTCCTCGATGAAGGCGCGGTCGTAGCCCGCCGCTTCCCATTCGTCGAAGTTGAAGTGGGAGTTGCGGTAGGGCTGGAACCCCGACGGGTAGGCCGACATCCAGAGCGAGATGTCCTTGCCACCCAGATGCGCCGCCGCAGACCACGCCGCCTTGCGCTTCTTCTCGTCACCCGAAACGCGGTTGGTGACGTAGATGCCCCAGCCCAGGTAGGCCATGTTCGGCGCGAAGTTCGGGCTGTCGGGCGTCTCCCACTCGCCTGTCCTGGAGTTGTAGACGCGGTCGGAACCGGGGTTGATCGAGAAGCCCACGACATCGCCCACCACCGAAGTGTCCGAGGTCCGAGCGTTCGATCCCACGTCCCCCCACCAGCAGATCATCGAACCCGTCCCGGCCAGGAACTGCTGGAACGCGGTCGTGCCGGGGTCGGCGTTGATCTGGTCGGGCGGCAGGAGCGACATCGTGTCCATGACGTCCTGGATCGCCTGAACCCAGGCGGGATTGTTGACCCTGGGCTTCATCGTGTCGGGATCGAAGAGCCAGGCGGGATCGTCCGGGTGCTTGGCATAGGCCGAAGCGCGATCCTCGAGGAAGTAGAAGCCGAAGCCGCCCCAGCCCTTAAGCGGGTCGAGGTAGCCGTAGGCGTCGAGGCCGGTCAGCGGGTCCTTCTGGCCGGCGACGGCGCGCGTGGCCTCCTGCACCTGCTGCCAGGTGGTCGGCGCCTCAGCCATGCCCGAGATCGATCCCTCGCCGAAATAGTCTTTCCGGTAGGCGAAGGTGTGGCAGTCGCCGTCGATGGTGATGCGGTAGGTCTTGCCATCCCAAGTCCCGACCGGCGCCTTGAGGTAGTTCACGTAGTCATCCATGTCGATGACCTGCTTCACCCAGTCCGGCATCTCGTCCAGTAGGCCCTTGCCGGCAGTGTCACCCTCGAAGGGAGCACCCATCTCGATGATGTCGAAATCGACGGTGCCCGTGGCGATCGACTGCTGGAGTCGCGGGTTGTAGTCGGCCTGGGCGAGGTCGATCCAGTTGATCTTGGCGCCGGTGTAGGCTTCCCAGGGCTTCAGGAACCCGCGGAACAGGAAGTTGTGCAGGTTCTGGTTGTTGAGCCCCATGAAGGTGAGTTCCACGCCCGCGAATTCGCCCTCGGCGACGACCTCCTTCGTTGGCCCGAGGCACAGTTCGCCGACCTTCTGCCAGTCGGCGTCGGTGGGCGATCCCATGCCAACGCCGGGGATCTTCAGGATCTCGGCCCTCAGGTTGTCCTGTGCCCAGGCCGGACGGACGGAAACCCCGGTGGCGACGCCGCCGAATGCCGAAACAGCGCCGAGGCTCGCGGCGCCCTGAAGCAGCCGGCGGCGCGTCAGTTTCTGGCGAACGGCATATTCATAAAGTTCAGTCTTCACGTAAAATCCTCCCTGTCGCTTCGAGTTCGCGCAGACCGGGGTCGGGTGTTCGCCTCTATGCCCCGGCGTCATCCCTTCAATCCGTCCACGATCCTCTCGAAGTGCCCACGAGTCAAGATTCTAACATGTTAGTATGGTCAGGCCGTGGACAGGCCGCGCGGGCTCGGCTACCTCTTTTTCAAGGGGGCGATTTCGGCGGGGACGGGATGGCAGAGGTCAGGATTAGCGGATTGCGCAAGTCCTACGGCGCGCTGGAGGTGCTCCACGGGATAGACGTGGATATCAACGACGGCGAATTCGTGGTGCTTGTCGGCCCCTCCGGCTGCGGCAAGTCCACACTCCTGAGGATGGTCGCTGGGCTCGAAGGCGTGACCGGCGGCACGATCCGCATCGGTGATCGGATCGTGAACAACCTGCCGCCGGCCGACCGCGACATCGCGATGGTCTTCCAGAACTACGCGCTCTACCCACACAAGACGGTCGCCAAGAACATGGGCTTCTCGCTGCGCATGCGCGGCATGGACAAGGCCGAGATCGCAGGCCGGGTCGAACGCGCGGCCGAGATACTGGGTCTGACGCCCTATCTCGACCGTTACCCGCGCGCCCTCTCGGGTGGCCAGCGCCAGCGCGTCGCGATGGGCCGCGCCATCGTGCGCGATCCGCAGGTGTTCCTGTTCGACGAACCCCTGTCGAACCTCGACGCCAAGCTGCGCGTCCAGATGCGCACCGAGATCCGCGAACTGCACCAGAGGCTCAAGACCACCACGATCTACGTCACCCATGACCAGATCGAGGCGATGACGATGGCCGACAGGATCGTCGTCATGCAGGGAGGCAATATCGAGCAGGTGGGCACGCCTCTCGATGTCTACGATGCACCGGCGAACACTTTCGTCGCGGGTTTCATCGGCAGCCCGTCGATGAACATGCTCGACGGCGTAGTCCGGCGCGGGGACGGCGCCGTCGTCGTCGAGGTTCCCGGCGCTCGCCTGCCCGTGACCGACCGCGAAGGGCTTGAGGAGGGGCGCGAGGTCGTTGCGGGCATCCGGCCCGAACACCTCCAGATCTCGGGTGACGGGCTTCCGGGAACGATCGCCGTCGTCGAGCCTACCGGATCCGAGACCCATCTCGTCGTCCGCGCGGACGGGCGGGAAGTCGTGACGCTTCTTCGGGAACGGCAGCGTCTTTCGCCGGGGCAGGAGGTCCGGCTCGCATCCGCGCCGGAACATGTGCATCTTTTCGATCGGCAGAGCCGGGCGCGGATCTCATAGGAGACACGAATGAAGACGATCCTCTGCTACGGCGACTCGAACACCTACGGGACGGTCCCCATGCCTGACCTCGACCAGAAGCTCCGCTTCGGTCCGAAGGAACGCTGGCCCCGTGTCATGGCTTCCGAGCTCGGTCCCGACTGGCAGGTGATCGAGGAAGGCCATCCCGGCCGGACCACGGTTCACAACGATCCGCTGGAAGGGTCGCACAAGAACGGGCTCGCCGTCCTTCCCGCCATCCTCGAAAGCCACGCGCCGATCGACCTGGTGATCCTGAAACTCGGCACCAACGATCTGAAGGCGCGCTTCTCGGTCACCGCGAACGACATCGCCCGCTCGGCCGAGAAACTCGCCGCCTTCATTCGCGCCTCGGACGCCGGGCCGGAGGGCCGTCCGCCGGCCGTATTGATGGTGGCGCCGCCGCCGGCGAAGGAGGCCGGCGCGCTGGCCGGGATGTTCGCCGGCGCTGCCGAAAAGTCGCTCGCCTTCGGCGCCGAATATGCCGCCGCCGCGCGCCACGCGGGCGTCGCGTTCCTCGACGCTGGGCAGATCATCGCCGCAGGTCCGCTCGACGGAATTCACTACGATGCCGCGTCCCACGTCGCGCTGGGCGAGGCGATGGCGCGCGCCGTCTTCGACATGAAGCTCTGAAGGAGGAAGAGATGCTGAAAGGGATCGACCCGCGCCTCAACGCCGAGGTGCTTTATGCGCTCCGCGCGATGGGCCACGGCGATGTGGTGATCGTCGCCGACACGAACTTCCCCGCCGATTCCATCGCGCGACAGACCGTCTACGGCGATCTGCTGAGGATGGACAACCTCACCTCCGCCGAGGCGGCCGAGGCGATTCTTTCGGTCCTTCCCCTCGACACTTTCGTCGAGGATTTCGCGGGCCGGATGGAGGTCGTGGACAAGCCGGACGAGGTTCCGCCCGTCCAGGCCGAGGTTCAGGCCGTGATCGACAAGGCCGAGGGCGAGCCACGCCCGATGATCTCGATCGAGCGTTTCGCCTTCTACGACTTCGCCCGCGAGGCCTATGCCGTCATCCAGACTGGCGAGCGCCGCTTCTACGGCTGCTTCATGTTCCGCAAGGGCGTGATCCCGCCCGACGCGTAAGGAGTGGATATGCGCGACACCATCGTGATCCTCGGCGTCTTCGTCGCCGACACCGCCTACCGTGCCGAGCGTCAGCCGAGGATGGGAGAGACGATCCTCGGGAACTCCTTCGTGCTTGGCCCGGGCGGCAAGGGTTCGAACCAGTCCGTCGCTGCCGCGATGGCGGGTGGAAGGGTGCATTTCATCACCCGCCTCGGCCGCGATCCCTTCGCCGACATGGCGCGAGCGACCTGGGCCAGGGCCGGTGTCAATCCGGAGGTCACCGAAGACCCGGACAGCTACACTGGTGCCGCCTACATCTTCATCGAGGATGCGACCGGCAACAACGCGATCATCATCTCGCCCGGTGCTGCGGGCCGCATTTCCGTTTCGGATGTCGAGGAGCGCGCGGGGCTCATCGGCGGGGCGGGGGTCTTCATCACGCAGCTGGAACAACCGATGCCGGCGGCACACAGGGCGCTGGAAATCGCGCGTGCCGGTGGCGCCCGGACAATCCTGAACCCGGCTCCGGCGGCCGAGATCCCGCCCGAGATGCTCGCGCTCTGCGATTTCATCACACCGAACGAATCCGAGGCGGAGGGCATCACCGGGATCGAGGTCAAGACCGTCGAGGATGCCGCCCGCGCCGCTGACGCGCTTCTCGCGCAGGGCGTCGGCGCCGCGATCATCACGCTTGGGGAAAAGGGCGCTTTTTACCGCGACGCGCATCAGACCGTGCATGTGCCCGCGATTACCGCCGGGAAGGTAGTGGAGACGACAGGTGCGGGTGACGCATTCAATGGCGGCTTCGCGGCGGCGCTTGCGCGCGGTGCCGATCCCATCGACGCCGTGAGGTTCGGCTGCGCCACTGCCGGCATTTCCGTCACGCGCCCCGGTACCGCCCCGTCGATGCCCTCGCTTGCGGAGATCGAAGCGCTGCTGGCCGATGGGGAATGACCGCCCGTCGCTCCACGGCCTGTCACCTGCCTGCAGCTTCGCGGAATGTTCGATTTGTGAGGCAACCAGCGGATCGGGCGACGTAACCGCGGAAAGAATGTTCGAAAAGTGAAAGAGAAGTTGGGAGGGAACCATGCCACAACGCTATGAGAAAGGCCTTTGGCTCGGTCGTGCGGAAGTGCCGGGGGTCGGTCCCTCGGTCATCACGCTGCGGAACGGTGACGTGATGGACATCACCTCCCGCACCGCGCCGACCGTGCGTGACGTCCTGGAACTTGCCGATCCCGCCGGGCATGTCCTGGCGGCCGAGGGAAACACCGTCGGTCGCCTCGACGACATTCTCGCCGGGAAGGGCGCGCGTCTTCTTGCGCCCTGCGACCTGCAGGCCGTGAAGGCCTGCGGTGTCACCTTCGCCCGCTCGATGGTCGAACGCGTGATTGAAGAGCGCGCTGCGGGCGACGCGGCCAAGGCCGAGGCGATCCGGGAGCGGATCGGCGCGGCTATCGGGGCATCCCTTTCCGGTCTCGTCCCCGGATCGGAGGCTGCGCAGCGCGCGAAGGCCGCGCTGATCTCCGAAGGGCTATGGTCGCAATACCTCGAAGTCGGTATCGGCCCGGATGCAGAGGTTTTCACCAAGTGCCTGCCGATGGCGGCCGTGGGGCATGGCGCGAAAGTGGGCCTGCACCCGGTGAGCCGTTGGAACAATCCCGAGCCCGAAGTCGTTCTCGCCGTCTCCTCGGCGGGCCGCATCCTCGGCGCCACGCTCGGCAACGACGTGAACCTTCGGGACGTGGAAGGCCGCTCCGCGCTTCTTCTCGGCAAGGCGAAGGACAACAACGCCTCGGCCTCGGTCGGCCCCTTCATCCGACTGTTCGACGATAGCTTCACGCTTGACGACGTTCGCCGCGCCGAAGTCGAGCTGCGCGTCGAGGGGAAAGACGGCTTCGTCCTGGATGGCAGGAGTTCAATGAGCGAGATCAGCCGCGACCCCGCCGACCTCGTGAAGCAGATGTTGGGCAGGCACCATCAGTATCCCGACGGCGCGATGCTTTACCTCGGCACGATGTTCGCCCCGGTTCAGGACCGTGACGGGAAAGGGCAGGGATTCACCCACCACATCGGGGATGTCGTCACGATTTCGGCCAGGGATCTGGGTGAGCTGAGGAACGAAGTGGCACTTTCGACAGAGTGCCCGGAATGGACCTTCGGCACCGCCGCGCTGATGCGCAACCTCGCCGATCGCGGGCTCTTGTGACGCGGCACCCGCGAGGGAGGCGGGTCGCCGGGGGAAGATTACTGCAATCAGGTGCTTGGGCGGATCTTCTTGCATGAAGATCCGCCTGTCCTTTTCGCTTCATCCTACGAGCGCGCCCCGCGCCCCGATCACGCGCGCGGCGGTCCGCGCCCCTTCCCGGACCGTGTTGGCGAGGCTCGCCCCGCCCAGACGAGCAGCCAGGAAGCCCGCGTTGAAACTGTCCCCTGCCGCTGTCGTGTCCTCGACCCGGGCCACGCGTTCGGGTGCATGAACCGCGACCGTACCCGCATCGAGCGTCAGCATTTCCCCCGGTCCGTTCTTGACCACCACGAGTTTCGCCCCTCCGGCGGCGTAGCGCCGTGCCGTCGCTTCGGGAGAGGCGTCTCCGAAAACCGCGGCCTCGTCATCGAAAGAGGGCAGAACGATATCGGCATGCGCCGCGGCTTTCGTCACGGCCGCCCGCATCGCGTCGAGGTCCGGCCAGAGCCGCGGCCGGAGGTTCGGGTCGAAGGCGACTTGCGCTCCTGCCGCCCGGCCACGGTCCAAGGCTTCGAGCAGCACCGCGCGGTCCCTCGCGTCGAGGATCGCGAGGGTGATGCCGGAGAAATAGACGAGCCCCGCGCCATCGAGCGCCGCGTCGAGCCGTGCCGGATCCCGCGCCAGAAGCCGCGCGGCGCTTTGCCCGCGCCAGTAGACGAAGCTCCGTTCGCCGTCCGAGAGTTCGATGAGGTAAAGGCCGACCGTGCGATCGGGAATGCGCGCCACGTGGGTCGTGCCGACCCCCCCGTGTTCCATGAAGGCCAGCATGCGGTCCGAAACCGGGTCCGTTCCGACGCAGGAGACATAGTCCACCCGCCAATCGTCGGGCAACGCGCGGCGCGCATACCAGGCGGTGTTGAACGTATCGCCGGCGAAGCCCATCGCGAATGTGCCCGCCGTTCCGGTCGGGGCCATCTCGACCATGCATTCCCCAACAGAGACGAACCGGCGCTGCATGGGCTATTCTCCGATCTTGGCGACCCGCAGGGACGGGCCTGTTCAACAGCACTCTCCACACGCATCGGGGCGCTTCGTCAAGGTTTCCGCCGAAACTCGCCGTTATCCGGAGAGCCATGCGGGAGTTGCCTCGCCCCCCGCCGCGCGCTAGGCATCCGGAAGGCCCGCCATCCGGTCGGGCCCGTAGCGGGCGGAGCCGCATCGCGCGGCGCAGAGGGGGTGTGCTATGGCGGAACTCATTGTCCTCAATCCTTCAGACAACGTGGCGATCCTGACCGAGCGCGCGGCGGCAGGCTCGCAGCCGCTCGGCACCGGGACGCCGCTGGAAAAGCCGGTGGCAGGCGGCCACAAGATCGCGCGGGCCGCGATTGCGAAAGGCGCCTCCGTCGTGAAATTCGGCCAGATCATCGGTCAGGCCACGGTCGACATCCAACCCGGCGATCACGTCCACGTCCACAACTGCGCCTTCGGCGAGCACGACCAGGACTACAAGGTGGGGGCCGACCTCGAAGCGGCCCGCGCGGCGATCCCGAAGGTCGAGCCGATGACCTTCCAGGGCTACCGGCGCCCGGATGGGAGCGTCGGCACCCGCAACTACGTCGCCCTTTGCGCCACCGTGAACTGTTCGGCCACCGTGATCCGCCGCGCCGCCTTCGAGATCGAGACCTCGGGAATGCTGGATGCATACCCGAACGTTGACGGGGTGGTGGCCTTCGCGCACGGCACCGGCTGCGGCATGGCGTCGGAGGGCCGGGGGTTCGACATCCTTCAGCGCGTGCTCTGGGGTCATGCGACACATCCGAACGTGGGGGCCGCTGTCTTCGTCGGGCTCGGCTGCGAGGTCATGCAGGTCGCGCGGATGAAATCCGTCTACGGTGCAGAGGCACCGACGCGGTTCCACGGCCTGACCATCCAGGAGACAGGCGGGACGCGCGCGACCATCGAGGCGATCAAGAAGCAGGTCGCCGAGCTTCTGCCGGAGGTGAATCGCGTCCACCGCGAAACGGTTCCTGCCTCGGAACTGAAGGTCGCGCTGCAATGCGGCGGTTCGGATGGGTATTCAGGGATCACGGCCAACCCCGCGCTGGGCGCGGCATCGGATCTGCTGGTCGGCCTCGGCGGCACGGCGATCCTGTCGGAGACGCCGGAGATCTACGGGGCGGAGCAACTGCTTCTTCGTCGTGCGGCCTCGCCCGAGGTCGCGGAACAGCTGATCGAGTGCATCCGCTGGTGGGAAAACTACACGGCCATCAATGGCGGAAGCATGGACAACAACCCCTCACCCGGCAACAAGCTGGGAGGGCTGACGACCATCCTGGAGAAATCGTTGGGTGCTGCCGCCAAGGGCGGCTCGACCCCGCTCACGGCCTACTACGACTACGCCGAGAAGGTGACGGAGCCGGGCTTCGTCTTCATGGACACGCCCGGTTACGATCCGGTCGCGGCCACGGGCCAGATCGCGGGAGGCGCGCAGATCGTGGTCTTCACGACCGGCCGAGGCTCGGCCTTCGGCTCGAAGCCGGCGCCGACGATCAAGGTGGCGACGAACGACCCGCTGTTCCGGTCGATGCCGGACGACATGGACATCAACGCCGGCGATATCCTGTCTGGCGGCGTCAGCGTCGAGGCCAAGGGGCGGGAGATTCTGCAAGCGATCCTGAGGGTCGCCTCGGGGGAGAGGTCGAAGTCGGAAGCCTTGGGCCTGGGCGACAACGAGTTCGTGCCGTGGCAGGTCGGCGCGGTGATGTGAGCGCGGATCACCAGTCTCGCAAGACCCGGTAGCCCCGAGAAAGGCTACCGGCGCGGCTTGCGCGGTTTCCTGGACGTGCGCCGGAGGCCGTGTGGCCCCGCGTCAGATCGCTTCGACGACCGCCTTCAGCATGTCGCGGACCTGGCCGGCGACGGAGCCGAGTTCCTCGTTTTCGATCGCGGCCATGGAGGCGACGGGGTCGATGGCGGAGACTTCGACGCCCTCGTCCGTCTCGCGCAGGATGACGTTGCAGGGAAGCATCGCGCCCACCTTCGGCTCCATCCCGATCGCCTGCCAGGCCATGTTCGGGTTGCAGGCGCCGAGGATGCGGTAGCCGGGCATGTCCTTGTCGATCTTCTTCTTCATCGTCGCCTTCACGTCGATCTCGGTGAGGACGCCAAAACCCTTCGACTGGAGCGCGGCGCGGGTGCGGGCATCCACCTCTTCGAAGGAAGCGCCGGTGATGGTGCGGTCGATGGTGTAGCTCATGTGATCCTCCGTTCGGTTCCCTCGACAATGGGGCTCCGGACGGCTCCATACAAGCCGCCGGAAGCGGCGCGCTGAGGGAACGGGGCGATCTGTGCTATCATGCCGCGGCGGGCCGGTGGGTGCCGCGCATTTCTGAAAAAGGGGGGTATTATGTCTTACGTGACGATTTCCACGTGGAAGATGAATGGCGGCAAGGGCGTGGACGCAGCGATCACGGCCCTGCGGGAGAAATTCATGCCGACGGTCAGGACCTTCGGCGCGACGCAGGCGATGTCCGTGCAGACCGGCCCGGACACCATGGCGGTCATCGCCGTCTATCCCGACGAGGCGACGCGCGACAAGGCGGCCGAAAAGATCGCGGGCCTGCGGGGGCGGGCGGCGTCTGACCTCGACACGACGATGACCGGCGAGATGAAGGGCGAGGTCGTCGCCTCGGCCTGAGGAGAGCCGAACGGCGGAGGCCGCCCGCGGGGGCGGCCTTCGTCTTTCTCAGAGCAAGCGGTTCGCGGGCGCTTCGGCCCCGACGGTCAGTCCTTCGGCTTCTCTTCCTCGCGGATGACCTCGATCTTGACCTTGGTGACGAAGGCCGCGAGCGCTCCGATCGCCGCCAGCAGCGGCGCGGCCAGCACGAGCGCCCCGCCGGCGACCGCGCCGATGGTCAGCGGGATCTCGAGCACGAGGTCGCCGTCCGGCTCGGTGATGCGGATGCGGCGGACCTGACCTTCGGCTGCGAGCTTCTTGACGCGGTCGACGAGTTCGGTGCCCGCGACCTCGATCTCCTCGGTCCAGCTGCGCTTCTTCTCGGACGCGGCCTCTTCCGCCTCGGTATCGGCCTTGCCGGTCTTGGTGTCGGGTTCGGTCATGGGAATGCCTCCGGTGAAGGTGGATCCGGGCATGATGCGGCGGCGGCGGCATTCGCGCGTTGACCTGCGTTAAGGCGGGCGCGACGGGCGCGGCCGCCATCCGGTGACAGGAACAATTGAAACATCGGGCGAGGTCAGACGGAAACGTCCGTGGCTGAGGTTGGTGTCATCCGGGGGCGAGGCTTTCGCCTCTGAGCCACCCGAAGCCCTCAAGGAGCCCCGCCATGACCCGCCAGAGCCGCAAGACCGCCCCGCAGCCCAACCCCGGCCCGCGCCCGCCAGTGGCGTGGAGGTTCAGGGATTGGGCGATGATTTGAGGGGATCACCTATGTCGATAGCTTATTCGCAGTCGAGTGAGGGCTTGCGAAAGCCGTCAACTATCCAGTCGTCCCCACTCCGAGTTGCCGTAAGAGTGTACACACACTGATTGGAATACGGTACATATGTGGTCGTGGTGGTGTAGGCCGTTGCGTACCCGCCGCTTCCGTAGATATTCGTAGTGGTCGGTGACGTTATCGGGACTACACCGCTATTTGTACGTGCCCACTGATACGCCCGTTTTCCAGATCCCAATTCTAATATGTTGGTAGGAGGCCCATAGTCCAATATCGGTTCATTAATAGGTTTCCCAACATAGCTTTGAAGAACTTGAGAGGCGCATGCGGTTAACAATGTTACGCACAATGCAAGAAAAAACCGACCCACCTGGACGTCCCTCTGCTATTAAATCGAGTCACTCGAAAATTGTTATTTCACAGCCGAACCTAGTTTTGTCCAGAAAATTCAATTCTCTTTAACAAGAAACTTCATGTCTTAGTTGATGCGCGGCCGGCCCGTAGTGAACGGGCCTGCCGCGGTGAGAAAGGTTCACTTAGCCGTTCTCGCTTCGGCATGCCCGAAGCAGCGCTTTACCTCGTGAACTTCTTGTACTTCACCCGCTTCGGTTCGACGCTGTCCGGCCCCAGGCGGCGGATCTTGTCTTCCTCGTAGGCCTCGAAGTTGCCTTCGAACCATTCGACATGGGCCTCGCCCTCGAAGGCGAGGATGTGGGTGCAGAGGCGGTCGAGGAAGAAGCGGTCGTGCGAGATGATGACGGCGCAGCCGGCGAAGTCGTCGAGCGCGGCCTCGAGCGCCTGCAGCGTCTCGACGTCGAGGTCGTTGGTCGGCTCGTCGAGCAGCAGCACGTTGCCGCCCGATTTCAGGAGCTTGGCCATGTGGACGCGGTTGCGTTCGCCGCCCGACAGGAGCCCGACCTTCTTCTGCTGGTCGCCGCCCTTGAAGTTGAAGGCCGAGCAGTAGGCGCGGGAGTTCATCGTCGCGTCGCCAAGCTCGATCAGTTCGGCGCCGCCGGAGACTTCCTCCCACACGGTCTTGTTCGGGTCTAGCGCGTCGCGCGACTGGTCGACATAGGCGAGTTTCACCGTGTCGCCGTAGCTGATCTCGCCGGAATCGGGTTTCTCCTGCCCGGTCAGCATGCGGAAGAGCGTCGTCTTGCCGGCGCCGTTCGGGCCGATCACGCCGACGATGCCGCCCGGCGGAAGCGAGAAGGAGAGGTTTTCGACCAGGAGCTTGTCGCCCATGTGCTTCTTCAGCCCCTCGACCTCGATCACCTTGCCGCCAAGGCGCGGACCGTTCGGGATGATGATCTGGGCGCGGGTCATCTTGTCGCGCTCGGACTGGCTGGCGAGTTCCTCGTAGGCGTTGATACGCGCCTTCTGCTTGGCCTGGCGGGCCTTGGCGCCCGCGCGGATCCATTCGAGTTCGCGTTCCAGCGTCTTCTGGCGGGCCTTGTCCTCGCGCGCTTCCTGTTCGAGGCGCTTCGCCTTCTGTTCAAGCCAGGAGGAGTAGTTGCCCTCGTACGGGATGCCCCGGCCGCGGTCGAGTTCCAGGATCCAGCCGGTGATGTCGTCGAGGAAATAGCGGTCGTGGGTGACGCAGAGGATCGTGCCCTGGTACTCGATCAGGTGCTTCTGGAGCCAGGCGATCGTCTCGGCGTCGAGGTGGTTGGTCGGTTCGTCCAGGAGGAGCATGTCGGGCGCTTCGAGGAGAAGCTTGCAGAGTGCCACCCGGCGCTTTTCACCGCCCGAAAGAGAGTCGACCTGCGCGTCGTCCGGCGGGCAGCGCAGCGCCTCCATCGCGACGTCCACCTGGCTGTCGAGGTCCCAGAGATTCTCGGCGTCGATCTCGTCCTGGAGCTTCGCCATCTCCTCGGCAGTCTCGTCGGAGTAGTTCATGGCAAGCTCGTTGTAGCGGTCGAGCTTGGCCTGCTTGGCCTTCACGCCTTCCATGACGTTGCCGCGGACCGAGAGAGTGGGATCGAGCTCGGGCTCCTGTGGCAGGTAGCCCACGCGGGCGCCCTTCGCGGCCCAGGCCTCGCCGGTGAAGTCCTTGTCGATCCCGGCCATGATCCGCAGAAGCGTGGACTTACCCGCGCCGTTGACGCCCACGACGCCGATCTTGACGCCGGGAAGGAAGCTGAGGCGGATGTTCTCGAAAAGCTTCTTGCCGCCCGGGATCGTCTTCGAGACGCCGTCCATGTGGTAGACGTATTGATAGGATGCCATGTCGTGTGTCCTCCGGGCGAAGTGGAGCCCTTCACTTAGTCAAGGCGCGCGAAAAGGGCAATCGGTGCTTGGCGCTTCGGGCCGCGGCGGGATATGTGGAAACTCGGTTTCGGGGCGGGAGGAAGCGCGTGGACCGGACAGGGCTGCCTGTGGCACGGGCGGGGATGACCATCGGCCTTCTCGGCGGGTCCTTCGACCCGGCGCATGACGGGCATGCACACATCACGCGCGAGGCCCTGAAGCGGTTCGGACTGGACCGGGTCTGGTGGCTCGTGAGTCCGGGGAATCCGCTGAAGGCGGAGGGGCCGGCGACGCTTGCGCGGCGGATGGAGCGGGCGCGGGAAGTGATGCGCCATCCGCGCGTCGAGATCACCGACATCGAGGCGCGAATGGGCACGCGCTACACGGCGGCGACGCTGCGGCGCCTCATCGCGCTTTACCCCGGGGTCCAATTTGTATGGCTGATGGGGGCCGACAACCTCGCGCAACTCCACAAGTGGCAGGACTGGCAGTGGATCATGGAGACGGTTCCCGTGGGCGTCATCGCCCGGCCAGAGACGCGGGGCGCGGCGAGGGCGGCGAAGGCGGCAGACGTCTACGCGCGCTACCGGCTGCGCGCCGACGCGGCGAGGCATCTTGCCCGCGCCGAGCCGCCCTGCTGGTGCTTCGTGAACGTGCCGATGGTGAAGACCTCGTCCACCGACATCCGCGCGCGCGGACAATGGCAGCGCGAGGGTTGAACGGCCGACGCCGGGCGAGTTAGCATCCGCGCCAAGGGGGAGAAGCCATGACGAGGCTGACGCGGAGGGCGGTGCTCGGCGGGCTGGCGGCGGGGGTCGCCGGCCAGGCCCTGGGCGCGCCGCTGAGCTCACCGCGTCCCGTGCCCCGCGCCCAGATCGTTCCGGCGGAGGCCCTGCGTGTCGCCTCGTCGCAGGACCTCATCGCGGCTGCTAAACTCGGGGGGAATGTCGGCTTCGTGGTTGCCGATGCGAAGACGGGGCGCATCCTCGAGTCCGTGAGCGCGGACACGCCGATGCCGCCCGCTTCCGTCACCAAGGCCATCACCTCCCTCTACGCGCTGGAGCATCTGGGAGGCGACTACCGGTTCGGGACACGGCTGATCGCCACGGGTCCGATCCGGGGTGGAGTCATTTCCGGGGATCTCGTGCTGGCCGGCGGCGGTGACCCGACCCTGTCGACGGACACGCTGGGCGACATGGCGGCGGCACTCAGGCGGGCCGGGGTGACCGGCGTATCCGGGCGGTTCCTAGTCTGGGGTGGCGCGTTGCCCTACACCCACGAGATCGATCCGGCCCAGCCGGATCACGTCGGCTACAACCCTGCGGTATCGGGGCTGAACCTGAACTTCAACCGCGTCCATTTCGAGTGGAAGCGGGTGAAGGGTGGCTACGACGTGGGTATGGATGCCCGTGGCGAGCGGTTCCTGCCGCGGGCCTATACCGCGAAGATCGCCGTGAAGGAGCGGGCGCTGCCGATCTACACCTATTCCGACAAGGGCAGAGTGGAGGAGTGGACCGTTGCGTCCCGCGCCCTGAACAAGGCCGGGAGCCGCTGGCTGCCGGTGCGTCGGCCCGAGCTCTACGCGGCCGACGTGTTCCAGACGCTCGCGCGGGCTCAGGGCGTGCCGCTGGGCAACCCGGAAATCGTGCGCGATCTTCCCGGCGGCACGGTGATCGTTGAACACAACAGCGACTCGCTGCGCCCACTTCTGACCGAGATGATGCGTTACTCGACGAACATCACGGCCGAGGCGGTGGGTATGACCGCCTCGGCCCGTCGGGGGGGGCTGGCGAGCCATGCCGGTTCCGGCCGGTTGATGACGGAGTGGCTGAAGGACCGCGCGGGAGCCAGGTCGGCGCGCTTCGTGGACCATTCGGGGCTTGGCGGAGACAGCAGGATCAGCGCCGGGGAGATGGTCGGCGCGCTTGTGCGCCTTGGACCGGCGGCGGGGTTGCGCGGCCTGATGAAGGATTTCACGATGCGCGACGAGGCGGACCGGGTGATCCGTAACCATCCCCTGCGCGTGGAGGCGAAGACCGGAACGCTGAATTTCGTCTCGGCGCTCGCCGGATGGATGACGGCGCCGTCGGGAGCCGACATGGTTTTCGCGATATTCTCGGGCGACGTGGCGCGGCGCGATCGGATCCCTAACGCGGAACGCGAGCGGCCGCAGGGCGGCAGGGAATGGATCCGGCGCTCGAGGCGGCTACAGCAGCAGTTGATCGAACGCTGGGGCGCCGTCCACGGCTGACGGGCCGGAATTCGCTGACGGGGATACCCCTGTGCGACCGCCGTTTCAGAGCGTCAGGTGGCGCGCGCGTGCGGCGCGCTCGATCGCGGCCGCGTGGAGGCGGTCAATCTCCAGCTCGTGCCGGACTTCCTCGAGAAGCCTCAACTCCGCCTGGCCAAGCGTGCCGTCGGCAGCGGCCACGTCGCAGGCAAGCGCATAGGCGGTTTCCCAGAGGCGTTCCGGCAGCGCGTCCCGCACCATGGCGAACAGCGTGTCGAGCCCGTCCTCCTCCTCCATCAGCTTATAGACTGTCTGGGCGACCACGCGCATCGCGTCGGCGTCGTAATTGGCGAAGACGGGCAGGTGGTTCACCTGCCGCTCGATGGCGACGAGTTCCGAAGTGCGGATCGACTCGTCGGAGACGGAGACGGTGACCATGATCGCGACGAGCGCGTCCTGGGCGCTGAAGTTGGGAAGGGTCTTGGGCAAGGTCTTACCTTTGAAACTGGCTTCGGCTGGCAAATTATTGACGATATCGCCCCCGTTCAATAGGTAGCGGGCTTTGCGGCCTTATCGTTGCCGCGATGCAAGCCAAGGGTGTTAAAGATGACGAGCCTCCGCGACGCTGCGATGCGGTCCAAAGCCTGGCCTTTCGAAGAGGCGCGGCGGGTGCTCAAACGGTACGAGAAGGCGCCGCCGGAGAAGGGCTACGTGCTGTTCGAGACGGGCTACGGCCCCTCGGGCCTTCCGCATATCGGCACCTTCGGCGAGGTGGCGCGCACGACGATGATCCGCCGGGCGTTCGAGATCATCTCGGACATCCCCACGCGGCTCATCTGTTTCTCGGACGACATGGACGGGATGCGGAAGGTGCCGGACAACGTGCCCCAGCAGGAAATGCTGAAGGCGAACCTGCAACGGCCCTTGACCTCGGTGCCGGATCCGTTCGGGCAGTACGAAAGCTTCGGGCACCACAACAACGCGATGCTGCGCCGTTTCCTCGATACCTTCGGGTTCGAATACGAGTTCGTCAGCGCGACGGAATTCTACAGGTCTGGCCAGTTCGACGAGATCCTGCTGCGCGCCTGCGAGAAATACGACGCCATCATGGAGATCATGCTGGCGTCTCTCAGGGAGGAGCGGCAGCAGACCTATTCCTGCTTCCTGCCGATCCATCCCGAGACGGGCCGCGTTCTTTACGTCCCGATGAAGGAGGTGAACGCCAAGGACGGCACGATCACCTTCGACGACGAGGACGGCAAGGAATGGACGCTGCCGGTGACGGGCGGGCAGGTGAAGCTGCAGTGGAAGCCCGATTTCGGGGCGCGCTGGGCCGCGCTGGACGTCGATTTCGAGATGTACGGCAAGGACCATTCGACCAACACGCCGATCTATGACGGGATCTGCCGGGTCCTTGGCGGCCGGGCGCCGGAACATTTCACCTACGAGCTCTTCCTCGACGAGAAGGGCGAGAAGATCTCGAAGTCGAAGGGCAACGGGCTCACGATCGACGAGTGGCTGACCTATGCCTCGACGGAAAGCCTGTCCTATTTCATGTTCCAGAAGCCGAAGACGGCGAAGCGGCTGTGGTGGGACGTGATCCCAAAGGCCGTGGACGAGTATCACCAGCAGCTTCGCGCCTTCCCCGATCAGGAAATCGACCAGAAACTCGCGAACCCCGTCTGGCACATCCACAACGGCAACCCGCCGCAGTCGGACATGGTCGTCCCGTTCGCGATGCTCCTGAACCTTGCGAGCGTCGCCGGGGCGACGGACAAGACCGGGCTTTGGGGCTTCATCAAGCGCTATGCACCCGAGGCGAGCCCCGAGACGCATCCGCAACTCGACGAGGCGGCGGAGTTCGCGGTGCGCTACTTCCGCGACTTCGTCGCGCCCACGCGCACCTTCCGCGAGCCCACCGAGAAGGAGCGGGCGGCGATGGAGGACCTCAAGGCGCGGCTTCAGTCCTGGCAGGGCGGGCTCGACGCCGAGGAGCTACAGAGCCTTGTCTTCGCGGTCGGCAAGGAGCATGGCTTCGAGCCGCTACGCGATTGGTTCACTGCGCTCTACGAGGTCCTTCTGGGCGCGAGCCAGGGGCCGCGCTTTGGCGGCTTCATCGCGCTCTACGGCGTCGATGAGACGGTGAGGCTGATCGAGAAGGGGCTGAAGGGCGAGCTTCAGGCGGCCTGACGCGCGCGTCAGTTCGCCTCGGCCGGGTTTTCGAGCCTTTCCCTCCGCATCTCCTCGATGTTCGCGAGCGTCCAACTCGTCGGAATGCCGAGCGGGTAGGCGATCAGGAACGCCATCAAGGCGATACGAAGAAAGCCCGGCGCGTGAGGGCGTGCCGGGAAGGGCCTTGGGGGCGAGAGCGGCCGGATGCGGAATAGGGCCAGCAGAAAAAGCCCGGCGGCCGCCATCCCCAGGTTGAACCATTGCCCGGTGCCAATGCCGAGCCATGTCGCCTCGTAGTCGCGGAGCTGGTCGACCGCAAAGCGCAGCGCGGCGTAGAGGAACACGAAGAGCGATAGCGTCACGCCCGTGCCTGCCGGCCAGCGGCGGAGCGACAGGGCAAGGATCGGGAGTATCGCGAAGTTCTTGACGCTCTCATACAGTGCGACTGGGTGGCGCGGACCTTCGAGATCCGGATAGAGGACGCCCCAGGGCAGCGCGGTAACACCGCCGACCACGCCCCCCTCGATGAAGTTCCCGAGCCGCCCCACGGCAAGGAGGAAGACGCCGGGAACGACCATTTCGTCGAGGATTACGAGAGCGGGTTTCCTGTGCGCGACCGAGAAGACGACGACGGCGGCGAGTGCGCCGAGGAGGACGCCGTGTGACGCCATGCCGCCGCGCCACCAGTCGATCATGTGACGGGGGTTTTCGCGGTAGTAGTCGAACTCGTAGACGAGGATGTCGAATAGGCGCCCGCCGACGAGGATCAGCGCGGCAAGAAGGATGCAGAGGTCGAGGACTTCGGCGCCGCTGAGCCCGAGCCTGTTGCGCCGCATGGCGAACCAGGTGAGGAAGCCGAGAAAGCCCAGCGTGTAGACCGCTCCGTACCAGTAGAGCGACAGCGAGCGCGCGGTGACGATCTCCGGGTCGAAGTCGTGGACCAACATTTCGGCAGCTCGCCCCCCTAACTTCCTGCGGGAAGCTTAACCCCTTTTTGCGCAAGGGCAGATTGATCCAGCGCAATCGGGCGGAGCTGCGCGGCGCAGGTCAGCGGCCGACGCTGACGCCCCCTGGTCTCACTTGTGCCATTCCTTCCACCAGCCGCGCCAGCGGTCGGTAAGACTGTCGGTGTGTTCGGAAAGAAGTCTGCGCGCGATGTATCTCGCATCGGTGAGGAGCCTGTCCTCGCGCAGGCGCGCGAGGCTTATCACATCATCTGCGTCTTCCAGGGGCGTGAGCGCCTCGCACAGAAGGGCCAGGTCGCGGGCGTCGCCCAAGGCTTCGCCGAGGGTTCCGGCGGCATCGGCGTGGACGTCCATCATTTCCGGCCAGATCGGCGTCAGAAGCCGCGCGTGGTACCAGTGGTCCTTCACCCGCTTGCGCCATTCATGAAGGGCAAGTCCAGTCGGTTCACGCGATGCCGCCTTCATGGTCTGGTGCGCGCGGGCCCAAGTTTCGCCGAGCCCTCCTTCGAGCGCGTCGAAGCCGTCTTCCTTGATCTTCCAGCCACGGGCCCGGCGGCGGAACCTTTCGAGCGCCTCGTGGTGTGCGGCGAGGGCGGCGTCCGGGTCGGGCGGCATGCCCGCCGGGCCGGAGACGAGGGCTCCACGGAGGCGGTCGCGCAGCGCGGCGTCGAGTTCCGCGGTCTGGGCGAGCTTGTCGAAAGTCGCGGCGAGGACGTCGCTGTCGCGAAGCGTGGAAAGCGCGCGTCCGGCGTCCCGAAAGGCGGCGTTCTCGTCCCGGTATTCAGGGAAGACGGGGCGCACAAGGCGGATCAGGCCGCGCAGCTTCTTGATGTTCTTGCGCAGTTCGTGGACGAGCGCGGCACGCGGAAGCTCGCGTTTCGCGAGAGCCGAAAGAGAGGTGTCGATGCGGTCGAGCGCGATGCGGCGCAGCGCCTTCTGCACGGTCTTGTCGGAGCTCTGGAAGCGGTAGGCCATGATCTCCAGTCTTTGGACGTGGGCGCGATGCTTGCCCGGCGCGGAGGGGAAGCTAGATGCTCAATGTAACAGTTTCTTGAAACGGGTGTGCTCATGCGGCTACCGGCGCTGGTTCTGGGGACATTGATGCTTGTCGGTGCTTCGGCAGCGGGGCTGCGGGCCGAGCCACCTGCCGACGCGATCCGTGGCGTGATCGGGGCGCAGTTCGATGCGTTCCGGGCGCAGGACGAGGCGACGGCTTTCACCTTCGCGAGCCCCGCGATCAAGGGCATCTTCCAGACACCGCGGAACTTCGGCGTGATGGTCCGTAACGGCTACCCGATGATCTGGGCGCCGGGCGACGTCGAGTTCCTCGGCCTGCGCGAGGAGCGCGGGTTCCTCTATCAACGCGTTCGGGTAGCGGATCGGGCCGGCGAAGTGTTCTTCTTCGACTACGAGATGGTCGAGTCGGAGGCCGGTTGGCAGATCAACGGTGTCTTCCCGGTGAAATCCACGGATTTCGGCGTCTGAGAAGCGCGCGGCACGGTTAACGACCCTTAACGAGTTCCTGCTAGGACTTGCCGCCGTCGGGGCGGAGACATCCGGCGATTTCCCATCTTGAGCCATCCGGATCGCGGGCAGCGTGCCCGTACGCGCGGGCGATCCGTGGCTGCGGCATGGGCTGGCGAGACACTGGTGAAGCAAGGGATTGCTCGATGAACAAGGCTATTACCGACGGGCTCATGCTGATGCCGCCCGCATTCGCTGAGGGGCTTGACGTGTGGTCCAGCGGGGACGGAACCCCGGGCTCGGCCACGTATGCGGGGGCGGCGAATGCTGCGCTCGTGCCGGCGGATCAGGATTTCGGCGGCTGCCTCGAAATGATGAAGACCCAGTCGGTGCAGAAGCTGCGCTACATGGGCGAGACGTCGATCCTGCCAGGCTGCTACCTCCGCGTGAGCGCGAAGGTGAAGGCGATGAGCGGCAACCTGCCCTCGGTCCGCATCGCGGGCTGGGCAGGCGGCGCGGGCGGGCAGCACGTTTCGGGGCTTCTGGAGGTGGGGCCCTCGGTCGCGCTGACTTCCTATGGCGAGGTCGTGACGGTGACGGCGATCGTCGGCACGGGCGCGCGCGGCGGCGTGGACATGGTCTGGACGAGTGACGTCCTCTACGGCCATTTCGGTCTCGACCTGATGGGGGCCGATGGCGGCACCGTGCGGATCGAGGACATCGTCATCGAGGACGTCACCAGCGCCTATCTCCGCGACCTGATGGACTGGGTGGACGTGCGCGACTACGGCGCGAAGGGCGACGGCGTGACGGACGACAGCGCGGCCTTCGAAGCCGCCGACGCCGCCGCGGTGGCCTCGAGCCGGTCGGTGCTGGTGTCGAAGGGCGTCTACTTCCTCGGCAACAACGTGTCGATGGAGGCCGAGACGCGCTTCGAGGGCACGGTGACGATGCCGGTGGACAAGCGGCTGAGCCTGACGCGCAACTTCGACCTTCCGACCTATGCCGCGGCTTTCGGCGACGAGGTCCAGGGCTTCAAGAAGGCGTTCCAGTCGCTTCTGAACTACTCGGACCACGACGCGCTGGACCTGAAGGGCCGGCGGATCGAACTGAGCGAACCCATCGACATGCAGGCGGCGGTCGCGAACAAGGATGTGTTCCAGATCCGGCGCGTGATCCGCGACGGCGCCTTCCACGTCATCGATGGTCCGGCCTGGACGCCCGACGTCGTGACCTCGCAGGCGAGCTACAACACGTCGAACCAGACCACGCTCACCGGCGTCGTGAACGTGGCGAATGTCCCGGTCGGATCGCTCGTGCAGGGCAACGGCGTAGGCCGAGAGATCTACGTGAAGGAAAGGAACGTGAGCGCCGGGACGCTCACCCTTAGCCAGCCGCTCTATGGCGGGTCGGGGACGCAGGTGTTCACGTTCACGCGGTTCAAGTACGTGCTGGACTTCTCGGGCTTCCAGGAACTCGACCGCTTCAACCTCGACGACGTCGAGATCCAGTGCAACGGATACGCGAGCGGGATCATGCTGGCCCGGCAGGGCGACATGTTCCAGTTGCGCGACTGCTACATCATCAAGCCGAGGGATCGGGGCGTGACCTCGATCGGGCGGGGCTGCCAGGACCTGCACATCGACCGCTGCCAGTTCATCTCGAGCGAGATGGGCCTTCGTGCGCAGGACCGGTCCTCGATCGCGTTCAACATCAACGCGAACGACGCCAAGATCCGCGACAATCGCTTCATGCGTTTCGGCACGACCGGGATCGTCAACGGCAACGGGCACGTTTTCGTCGGAAACCACTGGTTTCAGGGCGACGAGGAGGTGGACGGGCTGCGCGTCGCGGGGCTGGTGCTGACCGAGACGAACGTCAAGACGACGATCACCGGCAACTACATCGACAACAACTTCATCGAGTGGACGAACGAATACGAGGCCGACCCGGCGCTCGGTTCGCAGTATTCGTTCGGGGGCCTCACGCTCACGGGCAACATCTTCACGGCGAGCGACGTTGCCCCTTGGTTCAGCTGGATCGTCGTGAAGCCCTACGGGCAGGGGCACTTCATCCACGGCCTTTACGTCACCGGCAACGTCTTCAAGTCGCTCCAGGGTTCGATCGACCGCGTGGAGAAGGTGGACACGTCCGTCGCTGGCCTCGACTTCTCTCGGATGAAGAACATCCACTTCGAGGGCAACAGCTTCAACGGCGTGTCGCAGAGCACGGAAAGCCCCGTCTATCTGGAACACGTGCAGGAAACCGCGGCGACGACCTGGACGATCGGCGCGGGCCCCTACCTGCCCTTCGGCGGCTGGGCGCGGAACGTGGAAAGCATCGTGGCCGAGGGCATGATTACCGGCCCTTCGAACGAACGGCGTTCGGACATGCCTTATGTAACGGTCGAGCAGGGCGCGGCGAAGCAGGACGTCAAGCTGAACTGGGCCAACAGCTCCAAGGGCAAGGTCAAGGTCCGGGTGCGGGTGGACAATCCGAACTGAGCCCCGGGGGGGTCCGGCGAAGGCGGGCGCGCTTCCGGGCGCGCCCTTTGTCGTTTATCAGGGCATCAACTCGGCCGGCGTGAGCTCATAGGCCTTGCCGAAACCACCGTTGAGCGCCGCGCCCGAGACCTGGAGGCGGACGAAGGCGAAGTCGGGGAAGTCGACGTAGAGCTGCGATTTCGGGTGTGTTTCCAGCCAGCGCGCGCGCAGCGCCTCGCGGTCCGGGTCAGCCGGGTCGAGGAACTGCGCGGTCACGCTTAGCGTGATGCGCGGGTGCGTGAGGGGATCGCCCTTCAGTCCCGGCTCGCCGAGGAGGAGCGCCGCGCGCGTATCGGAGCGCAGGGCGCGCGTGTGGACCGCGAGCGCCGAGATCAGCGTGACAGGCGCTCCGTCCGCGTCGGTCCCGACGGCGACCCGGCTGACGAAGGGCGCACCGGTGTCCGGATGCAGAACCGCGAGTGCGCCGGTTCGCGCCTCGTCGATGAGTCGCCGCGCCAGCGCGCGCGCCTCGTCGTCAGTTTCGTTGATCGGATTGCGCTTCTCGGCCATTCCGCCCGGTTTCCGTCGCTTGACAAGCCCCTGTTGGGGCAAGCAGTCTACGCCGAAATGGGTAGCGTGGTGACATGACCACTGCAAGCCGGGCCGGGCGGCTGCGCCCCGGCGAAGAATATGTGCCGAAGATCGTCACCGTCCTTCGCGAAGGCTACGGGCGCGCGTCGTTGCGCGCGGACGCTCTCGCGGGGCTCACGGTCGCAATCGTGGCGCTGCCACTGTCGATGGCGATCGCGATCGCCTCCGGCGTCGGGCCGGAGCGGGGACTCTACACCGCGATCGTCGGGGGCTTCCTCGTCTCGGCGCTGGGCGGGTCGCGCCACCAGATCGGAGGGCCGGCCGGGGCGTTCATCGTGCTGATCGCCGCCTGCGTCGCCGATATTGGAGTCTCCGGTCTTGTCCTCGCGACGTTCCTCTCGGGGTTCCTCCTGATGGCGATCGGAGTGTTGCGCCTCGGCGGCTACATCAAGTTCATCCCCTATCCCGTGGTCGTCGGCTTCACTGCGGGTATCGCGGTCATAATCCTGTCAAGCCAGGTGAAGGAGCTTTTCGGCCTGACGCTTCCGGGGCCGGAACCGGCCGCGCTTCTGCCGAAGCTAGCCGCGCTCTGGGACGCGCGGGGCTCGGTTTCGGGGGCGGCGGTTGCGATAGCCTTCGGGACGATCGCGATGATCGAAGGGATCAAGCGGCTCCGCCCCGGATGGCCGAGCCTTCTGATCGCGGTCGCCGTTGCCTCGATCGCGACGGCGGGGCTCGGGCTCGATGTCGAGACGATCGGGACGCGGTTCGGAGAACTGCCTCGCCTGCCGCCCGCGCCGGCGCTACCGACCCTTTCCGGCGCGGCCTTGGCAGAGGCCATACCCTACGCGGTGAGCTTCGCGCTTCTGGGCGCGATCGAGTCGCTTCTGTCAGCAATCGTCGCGGACGGAATGACAGGGGCGCAGCACCGTTCGAACGCGGAATTGGTGGCGCAGGGCGTGGCGAACGCCGGATCCGCGCTGTTCGGCGGGATCTGCGTCACCGGGACCATCGCGCGTACGGCGACGAACGTGCGCGCCGGAAGCCGCGGACCGATTTCGGGAATGCTGCACGCACTCTTCGTCCTGGCCTTCATGGTCGTGGCGGCGCCCCTGGCCGGCAACATCCCGCTCGCCGCGCTTGCCGGACTCCTTGCTGTGGTCGCCTGGGGCATGGCGGAGAAGGAGGAGTTCTGGGCCCTGTTGCGCGCCTCGAAGGGCGACGCGATGGTGCTTCTCGCGACCTTCCTCCTCGTGATCTTCCGCGACCTCACAGAGGGGATCGTCGTCGGCTTCGCCCTTGGCGGGCTCGTCTTCATCCGCCGGATGTCGGAGGCGGCGCGGCTGGAACCGGCGGGGGAAGCGGTGGAGGAGCTTTCTGAAGCGACGGATCCCGACGTGCTCGTCTACCATATCCGGGGCGCGTTCTTCTTCGGCGCGGCGGCGACGGTGGGCTCGGTCCTTGACCGGATCGCGGGGCGGCCGCGGAATTTCGTCGTGGATCTGTCCGAGGTGCCGCTGATGGATTCGACCGGTGCAAGGTCGCTCGGCCTCCTGGCGCAGAAGATGGCGAGAAAGGGCGGACGGCTGTACCTGACGGCGGCTTCTCCGGACGTGAGGCGAATGCTCTGGGCGCAAGGCGTGAGGGAGCCGAAGGTGCGGTTTCTTCCCGACGTCGCGGGCGCGCTCGCCGAGGCGCGGGGGAAGGCAACGAATCAAGGCTGACGCTGCGTAAATGTCATGCGCTAACGATGTGCCGCCCCTTTGCGGGCGGATTTTGCCTTTCGGCGACGAGTTTGGCCGTCGGTGACTGTGATCACGAAAGGCGCCCAAATTCTCACCAATCCGTGAACAAACAAGACATTGAAAATTCTGCGCATTTTTTCGGCGCAATGGAAACAATTTACACGCAGTTCGGATTTTCAGTGAATAAATTTACAAAAAAACGCAATGTAGAAAATGGGTTACAAAAGAATCGAGAGTTAGTTTACACTCCGCCCGAGATAAGGGGGCTTGCGGTTGCTGACCGCGGGTCGATGCGCCGCACGGCCCGGGCGGCGCCGGATTGTCACGGAGGATGCCAGATGTCTCAGCAAGCTCAGTCCGCAACCGACGCCACGGCGATGCGCGCGATCCCGGCGGGGTTCGAAGACGCACATGCCGATGCCGGCGCTTACAAGGCGATGTACGCCGAATCGGTGGAAAACCCGGAGTCGTTCTGGGGTCGGGAGGGCAAGCGGATCGACTGGATCAAGCCCTACACCAAGGTGAAGAACACGAACTTCAACTTCGGCCAGGTGGACATCAAGTGGTTCGAGGACGGCACGCTCAATGTCGCCGCCAACTGCGTCGACCGGCACCTCAAGACGCGCGGCCAGCAGACCGCGATCATCTGGGAGCCGGACGATCCCAAGACTCCGGCCAAGCATATCACCTACCAGGAGCTGCATGACCAGGTCTGCCGCATGGCCAACGTTTTCAAGGCCGAGGGCGTGGGCAAGGGCGACCGGGTGGTGATCTACCTGCCGATGATCCCCGAGGCGGCCTACGCGATGCTCGCCTGCGCGCGGATCGGCGCGATCCATTCGATCGTCTTCGCGGGCTTCTCGCCGGACGCGCTGGCGAACCGGATCAACGACAGCGAAGCGAAGGCCGTCATCACCGCCGACACCGCGCCCCGCGGCGGGCGGCGGACGCCTCTGAAGTCGAACACAGACGCGGCTCTCCTGCACTGCGACGACCATGTGAAATGCCTTGTCGTGAAGCACACGGGCGACCAGACGACCTGGGTCGACGGCCGCGACGTCGACGTCCTCGCTCTGATGGAAACGGCTAGCACCGAGTGCGCGCCCGAGGAAATGGGGGCGGAGGACCCGCTGTTCATCCTCTACACCTCGGGTTCGACCGGCAAGCCGAAGGGCGTGGTTCATACGTCGGGCGGCTACCTCGTCTACGCCTCGATGACGCACCAGTACACGTTCGATTACCACGACGGCGACATCTTCTGGTGCACGGCGGACGTCGGCTGGGTCACCGGGCACAGCTACATCGTCTATGGCCCGCTCGCGAATGGCGCCACGACGCTGATGTTCGAAGGCGTTCCGACCTACCCGGACGCTGGCCGCTTCTGGGAGGTCTGCGCCAAGCACAAGGTCAACCAGTTCTACACCGCGCCCACCGCTATCCGCGCGCTGATGGGGCAGGGCGACGAATGGGTGACCAAGCATGACCTGTCGTCGCTGAAGCTGCTCGGTTCGGTCGGCGAGCCGATCAACCCCGAGGCCTGGGCCTGGTACGACCGCGTCGTCGGCAAGGGCAAGTGCCCGATCGTCGACACCTGGTGGCAGACCGAGACGGGCGGCCACCTGATCACGCCGCTTCCGGGCGCGACGCCGACGAAGCCGGGCTCCGCGACGCTGCCGTTCTTCGGGGTCAAGCCCGTGGTCCTGGAAGCCGAAAGCGGGAAGCTTGTCGAGGGCAATCCGGCCGAGGGCGTGCTCTGCATCGCGGACAGCTGGCCGGGCCAGATGAGGACCGTCTGGGGCGATCACCAGCGGTTTCAGGAGACCTACTTCCAGCAATACAAGGGCTACTACTTCTCGGGCGACGGCTGCCGCCGGGACGAGGATGGCTACTACTGGATCACCGGCCGGGTCGATGACGTCATCAACGTCTCGGGCCACCGCATGGGCACGGCCGAGGTCGAGAGCGCGCTCGTCGCGCATGAGAAGGTGGCAGAGGCCGCCGTCGTCGGCTACCCGCACGAGATCAAGGGCCAGGGCATCTACGCCTACGTCACGCTGATGAACGGCGTCGAGCCTTCCGACGATCTTCGCAAGGAACTCGTCAAGTGGGTGCGGACCGAGATCGGTCCCATCGCCTCGCCCGACCTCATCCAGTGGGCGCCGGGCCTGCCCAAGACCCGTTCGGGCAAGATCATGCGCCGGATTCTCAGGAAGATCGCGGAGAACGACTTCGGCTCTCTCGGCGACACTTCGACGCTTGCCGATCCCTCCGTTGTCGATGATCTCATCGAAAACCGGATGAACCGGAGTTGAGCGGCATGAGCGGAGGAATGCAGAACTCCACGGCCGTTCTGATCCTTCTCGGGCCTCCGGGCGCCGGGAAGGGCACGCAGGCGCGCATGCTGCAAGAGCGCTTCGGCCTCGTCCAGCTTTCGACCGGAGACCTTCTGCGTGCCGCCGTCGCGGCGGGCACGCCGGCAGGGCTCGCGGCCAAGGCCGTGATGGAGGCGGGCGGGCTCGTCAGTGACGAGATCGTGCTGGAGGTGCTCAAGGACCGCCTCGGCGATCCGGACGTGGCGCGCGGCGTCATCCTCGATGGGTTCCCGCGGACCCGGGCCCAGGCCGAGGCGCTTGACGCGCTTCTGGCCGAGGCCGGGCAGAGGGTGACGGCGGCGATCTCTCTGGAGGTCGACGACGAGGCGATGGTCGGCCGGGTTTCCGGTCGCTACACCTGCGCCGGCTGCGGCGAAGGCTACCACGACGAATTCAAGCAGCCCGCCAAGGCGGGGGTCTGCGACAAATGCGGCGGCACGGCGTTCACGCGCCGCGCCGACGACACGGCCGAGACGGTGCGTGCACGGCTTGAAGCCTACCACGCCCAGACGGCTCCGCTGATCGCGCACTACAAGATGATGGGCGTGCTCGAGTCTGTTGACGCAATGGGTTCCATTGACACAATAGCCTCGGCGCTCGGATCCATCGTCGGGCGCGTCTCGGCCTAAGGGAGGCCGGCATCCCCCGGAGAAGACCCCGGGGGGCGTCGGTAGGAGGAAACTCAGGGAGTAACGCAAATGGCGGACAAATCCTCAAACAACGCCTACTGGGCGGCGAATATCCGGCTCATCACGATCAGTCTGGTGATCTGGTTCATTGCATCGTTCGGGTTCGGCATCCTGCTTCGTCCGATGCTTTCGGGCATCGGGGTCGGCGGCACCGATCTTGGCTTCTGGTTTGCCCAGCAGGGCTCCATTCTCGTGTTCCTGGTCCTGATCTTTGTCTATGCCGCGCGCATGAACAAACTCGACCGTGAACACGGCGTGGAAGAATAAGCGAAAGGGAACGGGGACATGGATCAGTATACCCTCAACCTGCTGGTGGTCGGCGCGACCTTCGCGCTGTACATCGGCATCGCGATCTGGGCCCGCGCGGGTTCCACGAGCGAGTTCTACGCCGCTGGCCGCGGTGTTCACCCGGTCATGAACGGCATGGCCACAGGCGCCGACTGGATGTCGGCGGCTTCGTTCATCTCGATGGCGGGCCTGATCGCCTTCGGCGGTTACGACTCCTCGGCCTACCTGATGGGCTGGACCGGCGGCTACGTTCTGCTGGCGATGCTGCTTGCGCCCTACCTGCGCAAGTTCGGCAAGTTCACCGTGCCGGAATTCATCGGCGACCGGTTCTATTCGAACACGGCGCGGATGGTGGCGGTCGTCTGCCTCATCGTCGCCTCGGTGACCTACGTTATCGGCCAGATGACGGGCGTTGGCGTCGCCTTCTCGCGCTTCCTCGAAGTGTCGAACGACACCGGCCTCTACATCGGCGCGGCGATCGTGTTCGTCTACGCCGTTCTCGGCGGCATGAAGGGCATCACCTACACCCAGGTCGCCCAGTACATCGTGCTGATCACGGCCTACACGATCCCGGCCGTCTTCATCTCGCTGCAGCTCACCGGCAACCCGATCCCGGGCCTCGGCCTGTTCTCGGAGCACGGCGCAACCGGCCAGCCGCTTCTGCAGACGCTGGAAGCCACGCTGAAGGACCTGGGCTTCAACGCCTACACCGAGCGCAACGACACGACGCTGAACATGTTCCTGTTCACGATGTCGCTGATGATCGGTACGGCCGGCCTGCCGCACGTTATCGTGCGCTTCTTCACCGTGCCGAGAGTGGCGGATGCCCGTTCCTCGGCCGGCTGGGCGCTGGTGTTCATCGCGATCCTCTACCTGACGGCTCCGGCCGTGGGTGCGATGGCGCGTCTGAACATCATGACCACGATGTGGCCGAACGGCGTTTCGGGTGAAGCCGTGTCGCTGGAAGACATCCAGACGAAGGACGAGTTGTCGTGGGTGCGTAACTGGGAAGTCACCGGTCTTCTGAAGTTCGAGGACAAGAACGGCGACGGTCAGATCCAGTACTACAACGACGCCAGCGCCGACATGCAGGCTCTCGCGACCGAGCGTGGCTGGCAGGGCAACGAGCTGACCACCTTCAACCGCGACATCCTGGTTCTTGCGAACCCGGAAATCGCCGGTCTGCCGGGCTGGGTTCTCGCTCTCGTCGCCGCCGGCGGTCTTGCCGCCGCTCTGTCGACGGCAGCGGGCCTGCTGCTGGCGATCTCGTCGGCGATCTCGCACGACCTCATCAAGGGCGCCGTCAATCCGAACATCTCGGAGCGGGGCGAACTGATGGCCGCGCGGATCGCGATGGCGATCGCCATCGCCGTTGCGACCTACCTCGGCCTCAACCCGCCGGGCTTCGCGGCCCAGACGGTGGCTCTGGCCTTCGGTATCGCGGCTGCGTCGCTGTTCCCGGCGATCCTGCTCGGCATCTTCTCGAAGCGCATCAACAACAAGGGTGCGATCGCGGGCATGCTGGCCGGTCTTCTGGTGACGGTCGTCTACATCTTCCTGCACAAGGGCTGGTTCTTCATCCCCGATACCAACAGCTTCAGCGACAGCGACCCGCTGCTGCTGTCGATCAAGTCGACCTCGTTCGGCGCGGTCGGGGCTCTGATCAACTTCGCCGTGGCCTACGTGGTGTCGAACGCCACCGAAGAGCCGCCGGAAGAGATCCAGGACCTCGTCGAGTCGATCCGTATCCCGAAGGGTGCGGGCGCGGCGACCGGCCACTGAGCCTGACATGAAACCCGGCGCGTCCCCACAACCGGGGGCGCGCCATCCCCTGACCAGACGAGGACAACATGGACGACGCCGTTCGTACGATCCAAGCCTTCCTCGAAGCGGTTCATCCCTATGACAGCCTGCCGAAGGACGAGCTGGCGCGTGTCGCCGGTTCCTTCATCCGCAGGGAGTATCCCGCCGGGACCCTGGTCTACAGCCTCGGAGACGCACTTGAGGGGCTGTTCCTGATCAAGCGGGGTGGCGTCGAGGTCGTTGACCGCAACGGCGCGCTCGTATCGCTTCTTGCGCCGCGCAACACCTTCGGTGAGCGTGGGCTCATGCGGGACGGGCTTGCCGTGACCACGGCACGCACGACCGAAGACAGCGTTCTGCTGACACTCCCCAAGGCCGAGTTCCAAAGGCTTCTCGCGCAGTTCCCGGCGTTCGAGCGGTTCTTCAATCGCGGCCGTTCGGCGGAAGGCCGGGATCCACAGCTCGCGACGCTGAAGGTCTCCGAACTTATCGCGCGGCGTCCGGTGACCTGCGAGCCGGCCACGTCGGTCGCCGAGGCCGCGAAGATCATGCGAGACACGAAGGTGTCGAGCCTGGGGGTGACCGAGGATGGCAAGCTGCGCGGGATCGTCACGATCCGGGATCTGTCCAACCGCGTGCTTGCCGAAGGACGCAGTCCGGCGGTGCCGGTGTCGCAGGTCATGACAGCCGATCCGGTTTCGCTCACGCCTGACGCGCTCGGGTCGGACATCCTGCACCTCATGCTCGAGCGTGGGATCGGTCACCTGCCGATCGTGGAGGGCGAGCGGCTCGTCGGCATGGTCACGCAGACCGACCTCACGCGCTTCCAGGCCGTGAGCTCGGCGGTTCTGATCCGCGACGTGGCGAGCGCGGAGAGCGTGGAGGAAATGGCGGCGGTCACGGCCCGTATCCCGCAACTGCTGGTCCAGCTGATCGGCGGCAACCATGCGCATGAAGTGGTGACGCGGCTCATCACCGACATCGCCGACGCGGTGACGCGCCGCCTTCTGCAGATGGCCGAGGATGAACTGGGACCGGCGCCCGCGCCCTATCTCTGGCTCGCCTGCGGCAGTCAGGGGCGGCAGGAACAGTCCGGCGTTTCCGACCAGGACAACTGCATGATGATCGACGACGGCGCTTCGGACGCCGACATGGAGTATTTCGCGAAGCTGGCCAAGATCGTCTCGGACGGGCTTCACGCCTGCGGTTATGTCTATTGCCCCGGCGACATGATGGCGACGAACGAGCGCTGGCGGCAGCGAGTCTCGGTCTGGCGGGATTATTTCCGGCGCTGGATCGCGACGCCCAATCCTGAGGCGCAGATGTTGGCCTCGGTCATGTTCGACCTGAGGCCGATCGGCGGCGCGGCCCGTCTTTACAGGGATCTGCAGGAAGAGACGCTCGCCGAGGCGTCGAAGAACTCGATCTTCGTCGCGCACATGGTCGCGAACTCGCTGAAGCATACGCCGCCTCTCGGCCTCATCCGCGGTTTCGCCACGATCCGGTCGGGCGAGCATCGCCACCACATCGACATGAAGCACAACGGCGTCGTGCCCGTCGTCGACCTCGGCCGGGTATATGCGCTGATGGGGCGGATCCCGGCGGTGAACACGCGCGCGCGGCTCCTCGCGGCCGGAGAGGCGGGGGTGATTTCCCATTCCGGGGCGCGGGACCTCGTGGAAGCCTTCGACCTGATCGCCTCCATGCGGCTGGAAAACCAGGCGACGCTCGTGCGGTCGGGACGGAAGCCGGACAACTTTCTCGCCCCGTCCGACCTGTCGGATTTCGAACGCAGCCACCTTCGGGACGCCTTCGTCGTCGTGCGCACGATGCAGTCTGCGGTGGGACACAACAAAGGCGCACTGACATGAAGGGGCGGAGCACGTGCTGATCGATTTCATCGGAACCTTCGCGGCGGGCTTCGCCGCCGCGGGGGTCGTGATGCTCCTCAACCGCCTGTTGGGGCGGATCTTCCCGAAATGGGTTCTTCCGGTCGCGGCCGGCGCCACGATGATCGCCTTCACGATCTACCGGGAATACACCTGGTTCCCGACTGTCCGCGCGCAGTTGCCGCCGGAGGTCATCATCGTAGCGGCGCCGAAGGAGAGGATGCTCTACCGGCCCTGGACCTATGTCGCCCCGATCACGCTGCGTTTCCTGGCAGTGGACAAGATCGGCATGCTGCGCTCGACCGCCGATCCGGACCTGCGCGTGGTGAACCTCGTGGGGATGCAGCGGTGGGCGGCGACGCAGGGCGTCAAGGTGGCGTTCGACTGCGGCGAAGGGCGGATGGCGCCCTTGGTCGAGGGGGCGGAACTCGGGGAGGACGGCCAGCTGATCGGCGCCGATTGGCAGGCGGTTGGCCCGGACGACCCATATCTGAAGGCGGCCTGCGACGGAGGATGAGACATGGCCGACGGCGGGAAACCACATAGCGTGTTGATCGTCGAGGACGAGGACAACATTGCCATCGCTCTCGACTACCTCATGACGCGCGAGGGTTACGCGCATGAACGCATCGCCTCGGGCGCCGAGGCGATGACGAAGATACGCGCCATGCATCCCGATCTCGTCCTCCTGGACGTGATGCTGCCCGAGGTGTCGGGCTACGAGATCTGCCAGGAAGTCCGGATGGACAGGGCGCTGGACGACGTGAAGATCCTGATGATGACGGCCCGTGGCTCCGCGGTGGAAAGGCGGAAGGGGCTCGCTCTCGGGGCGGATGGTTTCATAGCGAAGCCCTTCGAACTCAAGGAGTTGCGTACCGAGGTGCGCCGTCTTCTCGGCGGGGAGGCCAGTGCGGCCGAGGGGGCAGGCAGCTGATGCTTACCCGTTTGAGCCTGCGCCTGAGGATACTCCTGTTCTTCGCGGCGCTGGCTGCGGGGACGGTTGTCGCGGTGGCCCTGGGCCTCTGGCTTGGTTTCAGGCAACTCGGAGAGCCGGAGGCGCTATCGGCCTTCATGACCGCGGGCGTGGCGGCGGGGTTCCTGATCCTCGGGCTGGTCGCCGGGATCTGGTTCCTGTTCGACGAGAACGTGGCGCGCGCCATCGAACGTCTGTCGGGCAGCCTGCGCGCCCGCGCCCACGCCCCGATCGAGGGCGAACTCGACACGAAGCCCGCGAGATACCTTGGCGATCTGGCGCCGGCGGCCGAGGCGGTGACACTGACGCTGTCCGAGACCCGGAACGCGCTGGCCGAGGCCGTGGCACGAGAGACGACGCGGCTCGCGGCAGAGAAGGAGCGTCTCGAGGCGCTTCTGTCCGATGTGCCGGTCGGTGTGCTCCTCTGTTCGCAGGACCATCAGCTTGTCTTCTACAACGGGCATGCGATGGATCTGCTGGGCGCCGGCGCGGCGCCCGGGCTCGATCGGCGCGTGTTCGACTTCCTGCGCAAGGCCCCAATCCTGCACGCCTACGAGCGCCTTCTGGAAACCGACGACCCCGACGCCGCCTCGGACCTGACCTGCGCGACCGTGGCCGAGGCGCGCGTTCTGGCGGCGCGGATGCGTCTTCTGGAAGCCGAGGGGGAGAAGCCGGGCTATGTCCTGACGCTCCGCGACGTCACGGCGGATCTTGCGGCACATGCGCAGCGCGAGTCGCTTCTGGCCGAGGTTCTCGACCGGGTGCGGCGTCCGGCGGCCAACCTGCAGACCGTCACGGGCGTGATGACGGAGAATGGGGGCGTCACCCAGGATCCGGCGCTGCGGACGGCGATGGCGCAGGAGGTGGCCTCGCTTTCTCGCGCGATCACGGAACTCGGCAAGCGATACGACGAAAGTCGCAGCGGCTGGTGGCCGCTGTCGCTGACCCGCGCCGCCGACCTTGCCGAGGCCGTCCGCGCACGTCTCGAGGCATCGGAGCTTTCGGCGCGCACCGAGGCGGAAAAGTTGATCCTGCGCTGCGACGCCTTCGGCCTCGTCGCGCTCCTTTCGGACCTCGCCGCGCGGCTCGCCCGCGAGGGCGTCGCCCGGAAATTCGAACTGGCGATTTCGGAAGACGGTGCGGGTGCGGTCATCGACCTGGCCTGGCAGGGCACGCCGGTCGGGATCGGTCGCCTCGAAACCTGGCTCGGCGAGCCGTTGGAGGTCGGTGTGGCGGACGTCACCGGGCGCTCGGTGCTCTTCACGCACGCGACCGAATGCTGGCCGGAGAAGCTGCCCGACGGGCGCGCCCGGCTGCGCCTGCCTCTGCGCGAGGCGCGCCGCGACCATCGCCGGCCGCCGCCGATCCCGCGGACCGTCGTCTACGATTTCGAGCTTCTGGCCAAGGCACGCTACGCCGAGATCGCGGAGGCGAAGCTGGAGGATCTCACCTATGTCGTCTTCGACACCGAGACGACGGGGCTCCTGCCATCGGAGGGCGACGAGATCGTGCAACTCGCCGCCGTCCGGATCGTCAACGCAAGGCGCGTCGAGCGCGAGGTCTTCGACACGCTGGTGAACCCGGGCCGCCCGATCCCGCCTTCCTCTACGGAAGTTCACGGCATCACCGCGTCGATGGTCGCGGAGGCGCCGACGATCGACGTTGCCGGCCGGCAGTTTCACCGCTTCGCCGAAGGTTCCGTCCTGATCGCCCACAATGCGCCCTTCGACATGGAGTTCCTGCGCCGCCACGAGGGCACGATCGGGGCGCGGTTCGATCATCCGATCCTCGACACGGTGCTTCTGTCGGCCGTGGTCTTCGGTCAGCTTGAGGGGCACAGCCTCGACGCGCTGACGCACCGGCTTGGCATCACCATACCGGAAGAGGCCCGCCACACCGCGCTCGGCGACACGGTGGCCACGGCTGACGCGTTCCTGCGGCTTCTGCCGATGCTGAAGGCGCGGGGGCTCAACACCTTCGGCGACGTGCTGTCGGAAGTGCGCCGGCACGGGCGCCTTCTGAAGGACCTGAACGCCTGAGGCGGTCAGGCGAAGGGATCGCTCGGGTAGCCGACCGCGGTAAGATAGAGACCATGTGGCGGCGCGACGGGTCCGCAGGCCGCGCGGTCCCGGGCCTCGAGCGCGACCCGAACGTCTTCGGGCGCCCAGCTGCCCGCGCCGGCACGCTCCAGCGTGCCCACGATAGACCGGACCTGGTTGTGCAGGAAGCTCCGGGCGCGGAGACGGAAGCGGAATTCGACGCCATGCGGGATCGGGACTTCTTCGATCGAGATCTCGTCGAGGGTCTTCACCGGCGAAGCGGCCTGGCAGATCGACGACCGGAACGTCGTGAAGTCGTGATGGCCCACGAGTTCCGCGGCGGCGGCGCGCATCCGGTCCGCGTCGAGCGGGTTCAGGACCTGCCACGCCCGGTGCCGTTCGAGGACAAGGGGCGCGCGGCGATTGACGACGCGGAAAAGATAGCGCCGTTCGTTCGCCGAGAAACGGGCGTGGAAATCCTCGGGTACCTGGGCGGCGGCGAGAATGGCGACGGGGTCCGGTTTCAGGTGGAAGTTCAGCGCCTCGGACAGGCGGAACGGGTCCCAGTCCTTCTTCAGGTCGCAATGCGCTACCTGGCCCGTGGCATGAACGCCCGCATCCGTGCGCCCCGCCGCCCCGATCCCTGGCGCGTCGGCCTCGAGCTTCTTCAAGGCCATTTCCACCGCCTCCTGAACGGAGTGACGGTCGGCCTGACGCTGCCAGCCCGCGAAGGGCGTGCCGTCATATTCGATCTTGAGCGCGTAACGGGGCATGGCTTCCCCCTAGCCCGGAGCGCGGCCTGTGTCCATCGCCCCTACACTTGGCCAATCGGCGCGCCTATCTTGGGGCGAAAGCGAGGGGCGGGCATTGGGTATAGGCGATATCGCGGACGGGCTGGCGCGGCAGGTGGAAAACCTTGGCGCCTCTGTGTCGGAAGCCCTCTTCGAGCCGGTGATACGGCTTGGGGTGACCGGTCTGTCGCGTGCGGGCAAGACCGTCTTCATCACCTCGCTCGTCGCGAACCTCATGAACCGGGGGCGGATGCCGCAGCTTCACGCGGCGGCGACCGGCGCGATCCGGGCCGCTTACCTGCGGCCACAACCCGACCCGACGGTGCCACGCTTCGACTTCGAGTCGCATCTCTCGGCCCTCACGGGGCCCGAGCCGTACTGGCCGGAGAGCACGCGGGCGGTCAGCGAACTGAGGCTCTCGTTCCGGGTGCAGCACGGGGGGATGCTGGGCACGCTTCGGGGCCCGCAGACGGTGCACCTGGATATCGTGGATTATCCCGGCGAGTGGCTTCTGGACCTCGGCCTCATGGACAAGAGTTACGAGGCGTGGTCGGCGGAGGTGCTGGGCCGGATCGAGGGGCGGCCTGGCGCGGCGGATTACCTTGCGCTCGCCTCGGCGACGGACGCGGCTGCGCAGCTTGACGAACCCGTGGCGAAGCGGCTCGCCGAGGTCTTCGCCGCGCATCTTGTCCAGTCGCGGGAATCGGGCTGGTGGGATTGCACGCCGGGGCGGTTCCTGTTGCCCGGAGAGTTGGCCGGCTCGCCCGTCCTGACTTTCGCGCCCCTGCGGCGGCCGGCGGAGGCCAGCCGGTCGAGCCTCTGGCGCGAGATGGAGCGGCGCTTCGAATCCTACAAGTCGCGCGTGATCCGGCCCTTCTTCCGCGACCACTTCGCGCGGATCGACCGTCAGGTCGTGCTGGTCGACGCGCTGGGCGCGATCCATTCGGGTCCGCGCGCGGTCGAGGACATGCGCCGCGCGATGGCCGAGATCCTGTCGGCCTTCCGGCCCGGCAGGGCCGGGTGGCTTTCCGGGCTTCTCGGCGGGCGGCGGGTCGAGCGTATCCTTTTCGCGGCCACCAAGGCCGATCACTTGCACCACACGCAGCATCCGCGCCTGACGGCGATCATGGAGGCGATGCTTCGCGAGGCGCGGGACCGGGCGGATTTCGCGGGCGCCAGAACTGCGGCGATGTCCATCGCCGCCTTGCGCGCCACGGTCGAGGAGGAAGTGGCGCATGGGGGCGAGATACTGCCATGCGTCCGCGGCACGCTGACCGACGGGAAGCGCGCGGCCTTCTATCCCGGCGAATTGCCGGAGGACCCCGCGGTGATCCTGTCGCGCGCGCGGGCCGGAGCGGAGCGTTGGCTCGATGCCGACTTCGCGGCAATGACCTTTGCGCCGGCGAAGCTGACGCTGAAGCCGGGCGAGGGGCCGCCACATATCCGGCTCGACAAGGCGGCCGAGTTCCTGATCGGAGACAGGCTGTGAGCGGTGCGCGAGGGCGGGCGAACATGCGAATGGAACGGCGAGGAGCCTGAATGATGGCCAAGGTGAAAGGCCCGGTGCTGATCGAAATGGAGGAGGCTGGCGAGATCACGCCCGCCACCGCCCCCGCCGTGCCCGACGAAGCGGGGCCCCCGGAGGGGCGCGCGATGAAGATGGCGGCGCGTGCCGTTGCCCGACGGGGCTCGCGGCTGGGGCGCTTCTTCTGGACAGCGGCCGCGGCGCTCGTGTCCTTCGTCGCGGGCGTCGCCGCCTGGGATTTCGTGACCGGCCTGCTGGAGCGCAACCCGGTTCTGGGGGCCGTTGCGGCGGGGCTTCTGGCACTCTTCGTTCTCGCGGCGCTGCTTTTGTCGCTCAGGGAACTCGCGGGCTTCGCGCGGCTGAAGCGGCTCGACCGGATGCGCAAGGAAGCGGAACGGGCGCTTGCCGCTTCCGACCTGCAGGCAGCGCGCCACGTGGCGGCGCGGCTGTCCGCGCTCTATGCCGCGCGGCCCGAGACGGAATGGGGCAGGGCGCGGCTCGCCGAGCGGCGGGATGACGCCTTCGACGCCGAGGCGATGCTCGTCCTGACGGAGGCGGAGCTTCTGGCGCCCCTGGACGCGGCGGCGCGGGCGGAGGTCGAGGCGGCCGCTCGGATGGTGGCGACGGTGACGGCCGTGGTGCCCCTGGCGCTGGCGGATGTCGCCGCCGCGCTGACGGCGAACCTCAGGATGATCCGGCGCATCGCGGAAATCTACGGCGGCAGGGCGGGAACGCTCGGCAGCTGGCGCGTAGCGCGGGGCGTGCTCACGCATCTCGTGGCCACCGGCGCAGTCGCCGTGGGGGATGACCTGATCCAATCGGTCGCCGGCGGGGGCCTTCTGTCGAAGATATCTCGCCGCTTCGGCGAGGGCGTCGTGAACGGGGCCCTGACTGCACGGGTCGGCGTCGCGGCGATCGAGGTCTGCCGTCCATTGCCCTATCTCAAGGCTGCGCGCCCGACAGTCACTTCTCTTGTCAAACGCGCGCTCTCGGGGCTCTTCGGAACGCGGGACTAGGCAAGGCGCGGAAAACCGGACTTCACAGGGGACCCCGAAGCGGCAAGACTGAGCCCGGGAAACGGCCGGGGAGAGCCGGATGGAAGGGTTATTGGTCTTGATCGGGCTCGCCGTGCTGGCGGTTCCGGTGGCAGTTGTCGCGCTGATCGTCGGTCAGGTCCGCCTGCGGGCGCGGATGGAGGCGCTGGAGGCGCAGGTAGCGAAGCTGCGCAAATCCGCCGCTCCGGGCGAAGAGCGCGCGGCTTTGCCTTGGGACCGGCCCAAGGCCGAGGAAGCCCCGAAACCCGCCGAAGTGACCGAGGTTGCCGCCCCGGAAGAGGCGGAAATGCCGGCCGAAGCGGTCGTCGAGGAAGAGCTCGTTGCAGGTCTGGAACAGGTTTCGGGTCCGCGAGAGCCGGAGGCTCCCGAGGAGTTCGCAAGACCGCCCGAGGAGGGCCCGATCGTGGTGCGCTCCGACCGGGCCTTGGCTTTCGGGCGCTGGCTCAAGGAAAACTGGGTCTTCACCGTTTCGGCGATCTCGCTCGCACTCGCCGGGATATTCCTTGTGCAATACGGGGTGGAGAAGGGCTATCTGCCGCCTCCCGCCCGGGTGCTCCTGGCGCTGGGTTTCGGCGCGGTTCTTATCATCGCCGGGGAGGTGATCCGCCGCCGCTGGGGCGATACGGAGCAGGCGGCCACGGCCTATCTGCCATCGACATTCTCGGGCGCGGGGCTCGTATCGATGTTCGCGGGCATCCTCGCCGCGCGGCAGCTATATGACCTGATCGGCGCGGGCCCCGCTTTGACGGGCCTCGGGCTCATCGCGGCGCTGGCGATCGTTCTGGGCTGGTTCTATGGGCCGTTCCTCGCGGCCTTCGGGCTTCTTGGCGCGGCCGTATCGCCCTTCATCGTGGGCGGAGAGGCCGAGACACCTTACTGGATGTACATCTACTACGCCGTCCTGGCCTTCATCGGGCTTTCCGTCGACGCGGTGCGGCGCTGGGCCTGGGTGTCGGTCCTCGCGCTGATCCTCGGCTTCGGCGGAACCTGGGTGACCTGGACCGGGATCGGCGGGGGCGGATGGCATGCGCTGACGCTGACTGTGCTGGCGCTGATGGCGATCGCGGTGCCACCACTGAACCTGATCCCGCGCCACCAGGGGCGGATGCTGTCGGAGGCCTTCTTCAAACCGGAGGACGGCTGGCCCGAATTCCCGACCCGGCTGGCGGGCGGGGCTGTGGCGGTGAGTTCGGCGGCGCTGCTTATGCAGCAGACGATGACCGCGGAGGAAAGCATCCTGGTCTTCCTCTGCCTTGCCGCGCTCGCCCTTGCGCTGACGCTCTGGGCCGACGGCGCCCGCGCGCTGTCGGACCTCGCGATCCTGCCGGCCGGGGCGTTCCTCGCGCGGCTGTGGCAGGAAGGCATGGGGCGCGGGCCGCTGTCGCGGGATTATGTCTGGCAGGCGATAGACCTTCGCCCGCCGGAAACCTCGGCCCCGGCGACCGCGAGCCTGCTTCTCGCGATTGCCGCGCTCGTCTCTCTGGCAGCCGCCTGGAGAAGCTTCGGCGAGCGGGAATACCGCGCGCATTGGGGAGCGGGCGCGGCGCTGGTCGCCCCGGTCGCGGCAGTGATCCTGGAATTGTTCTGGGTGCCGGGGGCCGTCATGGGGGACTACCCCTGGGCGCTCCACGTCATAGCGCTTGCGGCGGTGATGGTCGTCCTGGCGGAGCGTTTCGCCCGTGCTGATGGCGAGGATCACCGCCGCGCGGCCTATGCGACGCTTTCGGCGCTGTCGCTGATCGCGCTCGCGCTGTTCCTGGTCACGACGAAGGGCGCACTGACGCTGGCGCTGTCGGCGCTCCTGGTCGTGGCGGCCGCGCTCGACCGGCGGTTCCGGCTGCCGGAGATGGGGATCTTCATCCAGGCCGGTGTCGTGACGCTCGGCTGGCGGCTGGTTGTCGACCCGGGTATCGGCTGGGCGCTGGATGCGGTCTTGTGGGAAACCTGGGCCTCCTTCGGGGGGGCGATCGCCGCGATGGCTGCAGCGCTCTGGCTTCTGAAGGGGCGTGTACGGACGGGCGCGCGGGTCTTCCTCGAATCCGGGCTCGCTGGTTCCGCCGCGCTCTTCGCGAATGTGCTGATCACGCGCTGGATCGAAAACTGGACGGGCCTTCTGGACATGTTCCAGCACTGGGCGCTGAGCCTTCAGGCCATGCCCTGGATCGTGGTGATGCTGGTGCAGTTGTACCGCCTGCAACTCGATGGAGCCATGCGGATCGTCCGGGGCATCCTGGCGGCCGTCGCTGCCTTGCTCGCGCTTGCCCCCCTGACCCTGGCGGTCTTACCCGCGAACCCTCTCTTGAGCGGCGACTACGTCGACGGGCCGCTGGTCCTCGACACGCTCGCGGTCGCCTATGCGCTTCCGGGCCTGATGCTCATTCTGCCGCTCGCGCAGATGCCGCATGTGCGGCGTTGGATACGGCGGATGCTCACGGGGGCGGGCGTCGGGTTGCTCGCGCTCTATGGCGGGCTGGAAATCCGGCGCTTCTGGCGCGGGGATCTTCTGTCGGTGCAGGGCACGACCCAGGCGGAGCTTTACAGCTATACCCTCGCGATGATGGCCGTGGGTTCGGCTCTGCTCTACCAGGCAATCGCGCGGCGGTCGCGGGGGCTCAGGCGGCTTGCCATGACGGTGATCGCGCTGACGATCGGCAAGGTGTTCCTGATCGACGCTTCGGGGCTGACCGGGCTGACCCGCGTGTTCTCCTTCCTTCTCCTCGGGCTTGCGCTGGCTGGACTTGCCTGGCTCAACCGCTGGGCGGCGGGGCGGCAGGCGAAGGGGGAGGAGTGACGCGCCGGCTCAGCGGAGCTTGGGGACTCCGTCGGCGAAGGTCGCCTTCTCGACCACGCCGTAGCGCAGGCCGCGGCCGATCCGGTGGGCGAGTTCCGACCAGGCTGCGGCGGTCTCGGGGGCGAGGTTGCGTCTGAGGACCGCATCGAAGAGTGCGAGCCAGGGATCGAACATGCCTGGCCGAACGTTGCCCGCGTCGCGATGCACGGTGAGAGGATTGCCGTCATACGACTTCTCGAACAGGATCGCGTTCCGCCAGAAGCGCGCGATCTTCGCTTCGTGCTCGGGCCAGTCGGTGACATGCGCCGCGAACACGGGACCAAGGCCCGGATGCCGGCGGATCGCGGCGTAGAACTCCGCCACGACGGTGTCGATTTCGGTGGCCGTGATCGGGAAACGGGGCGGCATGGTCATCGTCGGGTGCTCCTTCGCGCGCATACTCTGCGCGCCTTTGGCTGGCTGCAAGAAGGCAGCGCGCCGCAGGGGCCACTTTACGGCGGCGGGGCACGCGCCTATAAGCCCCGAACATGGCTTGCGTATCAGCGATCATCGCTCGAATTACGGGCCCGGCGCTCTGATTTCGGAGCTGCCGGGTTAAGGCGCTTGACCCTTCGCGCCGCCAAGGCCAAGAACTCCCCGACCGATTACGCAAGGACACCGATCCGATGTGCGCCGACACGCCCGACTACCGCGATACCGTCTTCCTTCCCGAAACCGATTTCCCGATGCGCGCGGGCCTTCCGACGCGCGAGCCCGAGTGGCTCGCCCGCTGGGAACGGATCGGGGTCTACGACAAGCTCAGGGAAAAGACCGGTCGCGAGCCCTTCACGCTGCATGACGGCCCTCCCTACGCGAACGGGCACCTGCACATCGGCCACGCGCTGAACAAGATCCTGAAGGACATGGTGGTGCGGTCCCAGCAGATGATGGGCAAGAACGCCCGCTACGTTCCCGGCTGGGACTGCCACGGCCTGCCGATCGAGTGGAAGATCGAAGAGCAGTACCGATCCAAGGGCCGCAACAAGGATGAGGTGGACGTCGTCGCCTTCCGGCAGGAATGCCGGAAGTTCGCCGAGGGCTGGATCGGCGTCCAGCGCGAGGAGTTCAAGCGGCTCGGCATCACCGGCAACTGGGACGATCCCTACCTCACGATGGACTATCACGCCGAGGCGGTGATCGCCGAGGAGTTCATGAAGTTCCTCATGAACGGTTCGCTGTACCAGGGCTCGAAGCCGGTGATGTGGTCGCCCGTCGAGAAGACCGCCCTGGCCGAGGCCGAGGTCGAATACCACGACAAGGAAAGCCCGACGATCTGGGTGAAGTTCAACATTGTCGCGGGCGCGCCGAAGGACATGGAAGGCGGCAAGGTCGTCATCTGGACGACGACGCCCTGGACCATTCCGCAGAACCGGGCCGTCTGCTTCGGGCCGGAAATCTCCTACGGACTCTACGAGGTCACGGGCCGTCCCGAGGAATGCTGGGCGCGGATCGGTGACCGATACGTCCTTGCCGACGCGCTGGCCGAGAACGTTCTGGTCCAGGCGCGGCTCGAGACCGGGATGTTCCGGCGGCTGCGTGACGTCTCGGCCGAGGAGCTTTCGGCGCTGGTCTGCGCCCATCCGTTCCGCGGCGCGGAAGGTGCGGAGGGCGAGTGGGACTACGACGTTCCCGTCCTGCCGGGCGATCACGTGACCGACGACGCGGGCACGGGCTTCGTGCACACCGCCCCGAGCCACGGTGACGACGACTACCAGATCGGCCTGAAGCACGGGCTTCAGATGACCTACAACGTGCTGGAAGATGGTTCGTTCCGGCCCGACCTGCCGTTCTTCGGCGGGCGGCAGATCATCCGGCCGAACGGCAAGGAAGGTGACGCCAACAAGACGGTGATCGAGAAGCTGATCGAGACCGGCGCGCTGATCGCGCGGGGGCGGCTCAAGCACTCGTACCCGCACAGCTGGCGCTCCAAGGCGCCTGTCATCTACCGCAACACGCCGCAATGGTTCGTGTCCATCGACAAGACGCTGGACGACGGAATGGGAGAGCACGGCACGACGATCCGCGAGCGTGCGCTGACCTCCATCGACAAGCTCGTGAAATGGACGCCGCAGACCGGGCGCAACCGCCTCTATTCCATGATCGAGGCGCGGCCCGACTGGGTCCTGTCGCGCCAGAGGGCCTGGGGCGTGCCGCTGACCTGCTTCACCCGGAAGGGGGCGAAGCCCGGTGACGAGGGCTTCCTGCTGCGTGATCCGGCCGTGAATGCACGGATTGTCGAGGCGTTCGAGGCCGAGGGCGCGGATGTGTGGTATGTGCAAGGATTCAAGGAAAAGATCCTCGCGGACCTGCACGACCCGTCGCAATTTGAACAGGTCTTCGACGTGCTCGACGTCTGGTTCGATTCCGGTTCGACGCATGCTTTCGTGCTGCGCGACCGGACGGACGGGACCGAGGACGGGCTCGCCGACCTCTACCTCGAAGGGACCGACCAGCATCGCGGCTGGTTCCACTCCTCGATGTTGCAGGCCTGCGGCACCAAGGGGCGCGCGCCTTACCGTGGCGTCCTGACGCACGGCTTCACGCTCGACGAGAAGGGCATGAAGATGTCCAAGTCGCTGGGCAACACGGTCGCGCCCGAGGCGGTGGTGAAGGAATACGGCGCCGACATCCTCCGCCTCTGGGTGGCGCAGTCGGACTACACCGTGGACCTGCGGATCGGGCCGGAAATCCTGAAGGGCACCGCTGACAGCTACCGCCGTCTTCGCAACACGATGCGCTTCCTTCTCGGCAACCTCGCCGGGTTCAGCGAAGAGGAGAAGCTCGCGCCGGCGGAAATGCCGGAACTGGAACGCTGGGTCCTGCACCGGCTCGCGGAACTCGACCATGTCGTGCGGAAGGGCTACGCCAGCTACGACTTCCAGGGCGTGTTCCAGACGCTGTTCACCTTCTGCACGGTGGACCTGTCGGCGGTCTATTTCGACATCCGCAAGGACGCGCTCTATTGCGACGGGGCGGACACCCTGCGCCGCCGCGCGGCCCGGACGGTTCTGGACATCCTGTTCCACCGGCTCGTGACCTGGCTTGCGCCGATCCTCGTTTTCACGATGGAGGACGTCTGGCTCGCCCGCTTCCCGGGCGAAGAGGAGTCAGTCCACCTGCAGGACATGCCGGCGACGCCCGCCGACTGGCTGGACGAGCCTCTTGCGAAGAAGTGGGAAGCCGTGCGCCGCGTCCGCCGGGTCGTGACCGCGGCGCTGGAGGTTCAGCGCGCGGCCAAGGTCATCGGGGCGAGCCTCGAGGCCGCGCCGGTCGTCCATGTCGAGGACAAGGATACGCTCGCGGCGCTGCGCTCGGTGGATTTCGCCGACATCTGCATCACCTCGGCTCTGATCCTGACCGGCGACCCGGAACCGAACGAGGCGTTCCGCCTGCCGGAAGTGCCGGGCGTCGGCGTGGTCTTCGAAAGGGCGGATGGCGAGAAGTGCCAGCGCTGCTGGAAGATCCTGCCGGATGTTGGGCGCCACAAGCACCCGGGTACCTGCCACCGCTGCAACGACGTCCTGGGGTGACGGCGCGGGCGGCCTTCGACGGGCCGCTCGGGCGGCTGGTCCTGACCGAGGAGGCGGGCGCGATCACGCGCCTGTCCTTCGGCGGGGAGGCAGAGGGCGCGGCGTCCCCGCTTCTGAACGAAGCCGGCCGCCAACTGGACGCTTACCTTTCGGGACGCCTCCGTGGCTTCGATCTGCCCCTGGCAATCGGCGAGGGGGCCCGCGCGCGCTTCCTCGAGGCGCTTCTTGCCATCCCATACGGCGAAACGCGCAGCTATGGCGAACTCGCCCGGGACCTCGGCGTATCCGCGCAGGCGATCGGGCAGGCCTGCGGCGCCAATCCGATCCCGATCATCATCCCGTGCCACCGCGTCCTGGGGGCCGACGGCCTTGGCGGGTTCTCGGCGCCGGGCGGCATCGAGACGAAGATCGCGCTTCTGAAACTCGAAGGCGCCGCCGGGCTTCTGATCTGAAGCCTCCCTCTCTTCTGACCACGGATTTTCCCGCCGGAGGCTCCGCGCCGCTGGCCCGCTCCCCTTGCCCGCCACTTGCGCTCCGGCTACGCCTTTGGGCGGAGCGGGGACGGACATGACGATACCGGTACTTCTGGCCGTCCTTGGCGCGGCTCTTCTGCACGCGACGTGGAACGCGCTTGTCCGGATCGGCGCGTCGCGGGTGGGCGCGATGGTGGTCCTGTCGGTCGTGCAGGGCGGGGTCGGATTTCTGATCGCGCTGACGCGGCCCTTCCCCTCGGGAGAGGTCTGGCTCTGGCTCCTGTCATCGGGCCTCATCCACACGGCCTACAAGGTCTTCCTCACCTTCGCCTACGAGCATGGCGACCTGAGCCGGGTCTACCCGCTGGCGCGCGGAACAGCGCCGCTCGTCGTGCTCGTCGTCGGCAGCGCGGTCCTTGGCGAAAGCCTCGCGGCGGCCGAAGTCGCAGGCATCGTCACGCTGGGCGGCGGCATCCTTATGCTCGCGCGCGGCGTCTGGACCTCGGGCGAGTCGCTAAAGCTTCTGCCCTTCGCCCTCGGCTCCGCTCTTGCGACGGCCGGTTACACGGTGGTGGACGGCCTCGGCGCCCGGAGCCTCGGTGACGCGACAGCCTTCGTGGGCTGGATGTTCCTCCTCGATGGGATCGGCCTTACGTTGTTTATGCTTGTGGTCCGCGGTTCGGCCGCGATCCCACGGGGCTGGCGGGCGTGGGGCACGGGCGGCGTCGCCGCGCTTGCCTCCTACGGGTCCTATTGGGTCGCGGTCTGGGCGATGACGTTGGCCCCGATCGCGCTCGTCGCGGCGCTGCGCGAAACGTCGATCCTCTTCGCGGTGCTGATCGGCTGGCTGATCTTTCGGGAACGAATGACGCCCGGGAAAGCCGCCTCGGTCGGCCTCATCGTCGCCGGAGTGGTCCTGACGCGCCTCTAGGCCGCTTCGCGTTCCGGGATTATCTGCTGCGCGATGCCGGCGAGGAGCAGGTACAGCGAGGTCAGCAGAAGTCCCCAGTGCGCCCAGCTCTGCGCGTCGAAGTCGACGTAGACGGCCCAGCCGGCGAAACCCGTCCAGGCGAAAGCCGTGGCGAGGTTGAGCTGGTGCCATCGCCCGGTGCGGACGGGATGGATGAACTTCAGGTTCGTGAACATGGCCGCCGCGAGAAGGGTGACCACCGCCAGCATGACCCAGAAATTCGGCTTCAGCCCGAAGAGCACGAGAACGACCATGTTCCAGCAGGCGGGGAAGCCCGCGAAGGAATAGTCCTTGGTCTTCATCCGCGTGTCCGCGAAGTAGATCACCGAGCCGTAGGTGATGACGATGATCGCGAACCAGCCGGTCCAGCCGGGCAGCAGCCCCGACTTGAACAGCGCGTAGGCCGGAATGAAGACATAGGTCAGGTAGTCGATGATGAGGTCCAGAAGGTCCCCGTCATAGGTCGGCCAGTTCTTCTTCACGTGGTAGCGGCGGGCCAGAGGGCCGTCCATGCCGTCCACGATCAGCGCCACGAGCAGCCAAAGAAACATCAGGCTCCAGCGTTCCTCCACGGCGGCGAGCATCGCCAGCATGGCGAAGACCGCTCCACTCGCGGTGAGGAGGTGGACAAAAAGGGCTTTGAAGCGCGCGTTCATTGGCCCTTCTTGGCGGAAAAGCCGTTGCGGCGCAATGTCTCAGGCGCGCGGATGCGCCTTTTCGTAGACCTCCATCAGGCGCGCGGCATCGACTGCCGTATAAGCCTGCGTCGTGGACAGGGAGGCGTGGCCAAGAAGTTCCTGGATCGCGCGGAGGTCGCCCCCCGCGGCGAGGAGATGCGTAGCGAAACTGTGGCGCATCGCGTGCGGCGTTGCCGTTGCTGGCAGGCCGAGCGCAAGCCGCGCCTGCTCGGTTGCCTTCTGTACGAGGCGAGGGTTGAGCGCGCCTCCGCGCGCGCCGCGGAACAGGGGAAGCGCGGGCTCCTCCGCCACCGGATAGGGGCAGTGCCGGACATACTCCGCCACGGCGGAGCGCGCGGCCGGCAGGACGGGGACAAGCCGCTCCTTGCCGCCCTTGCCGCGGATTCGCAGCGTTTCGGGCAGGTCGGCCATCGTGCCCGTAAGGCCAAGCGCCTCGGAAATCCGGAGGCCGGAGCCGTAGAGAAGCGTCACGACGGCCGTGTCCCGCGCTGCGATCCAGTCTTCGCGCGCCGTGTCTCCCACGGTGCCGATCATTGCCCTTGCCGCGTCCTCCGACAGCGGTCGCGGCAGCTTGCGGCTGAATTTCGGACTGCGGGCGGCCAAGACCGGTGTCGCGTCGAATCCCTCGCGCTCCGACAGCCAGCGGAAAAATGTCTTCACGGCCGAAACCTCGCGCGCCAGGGTGCGCGCGGACACGCCCCGGGCGCGTTCATGGGCCATGAACGCGCGCAGGTCGGATTGCGTAAGCCGGGCGAGGCGGGCGAGGCCCAGGCTTTCTCCGTGATGGCCCGAAAGAAATGCGAGGAAACCCGATACGTCGGCCTGATAGGCCCGGAGCGTGTTCTCCGACCGCCCGTCGAGCGCGCACAGGTGGTCCAGCCAGGATGCGAGCGCTTCGGCCGCCGCGGGGGAAAACCCTGCGGTCATTCCAGCCAGCGCCGCAAAGCGCGTTCGAACACGGCGGCGAAGAAGGCGAGGAGGTCGGTGGCCTGTCCGGGCGCGAACTTGTTCGGCTCCTCCGACCCCATGGCGAGCAGGGCAGGGAGCCTGCCGGGACCGAGGTCGATCGGCATGAGAGCCTCCGACGCGATCGCGCCGTTCCCGAAAAGCGCCTCGGCGTCGCCCGTGCTCTTGCGCAGAACCACCGTCCGGTGGTTGTCCTGCGCGCGGGCGATGTAGGACCCGACGAAGCCCGCGTCCGCCACGACGAGGACCTCTTCGAGGCCGGCGTGGCGCGGAGCCTCGCCGGAAAGGTTGCTTTCCAGAACGAGCCGAACACTGTCGACGCGCAGGATCTCGGCGACTTCGCCGCCGAGATCGGTCAGGAAGGCCGTGAAGTCCCTGGGCTCCAGGAGCCGCAGAACCGCCCGGTGGATCTGGTTCATCCCCGCGAGGTTTTCGTAGGCCGCCGCGAGGACCGTGCGGTGCACGTCCTCCAGCCGGTCGAGACGAGCCTCCAGTCGCTCCATCGCCAGGCCGCGCATGTCGACAACGTTGTCCCCCATCGCGCGGTCGTTCGCGCCGACGAGGGCCCGCATCACGTCACGGTCTTCGAGGATGACTTCCGGCCGCGCGAGGATTGCCTCGCGCAGCTTGTCGGCTGCGGCCTCATTGCTCGACATCATTCACCTCACGCAGTTTTTTCGTGACTATACACGAAGATGCGCGGTGTCGTTACAGTATTTTCTGCCCGGTCTTTGCCCAATCCTTCAGGAAGGCGTCGAGGCCCTTGTCGGTCAGCGGATGCGCGACCATGGCCTTGAGCACCGCCGGCGGCACAGTCGCCACGTCCGCGCCGATGCGCGCGACGTCGGTGATGTGGTTGACCGAACGGATCGAGGCGGCGAGGATTTCCGTCTTGAAATCGTAGTTGTCGTAGATCGTGCGGATATCCTCGATCAACTGGACGCCATCGAGGTTGATGTCGTCGAGCCGGCCGAGGAACGGCGACACGAACGTGGCTCCGGCTTTTGCCGCGAGGATCGCCTGTGCGGCCGAGAAGCAGAGCGTCACGTTGACCATGTGGCCTTCGGATGTCAAAGCCTTGCAGGCGGTCAGGCCATCCCAGGTCAGGGGCACTTTGACCGCGATATTGGGGGCGATCTTGGCGAGCTTCTTACCTTCGGAAATCATGGCCTTGGCCTCGGTGGCCACGACCTCGGCCGAGACAGGGCCCTCGATCATGTCGCAGATCTCTTTCGTGACCTCGAGGATGTCGCGGCCCGCCTTCATGATCAGCGAGGGGTTCGTGGTGACGCCATCGACCATGCCGAGATCGGCAAGCTCGCGGATGGCGGCGGTGTCGGCGGTATCGACGAAGAATTTCATGGGCGCGTTCCTTCGCAGGGTAAATCTGGTGCGTGCAGTTTTTAACCCAAGGCGGGGGCGCCCGGAACCCCTGAAGGCCCTATCGTGATCGGAGAGGAGCATTTCTCCGAGGGCGAACTCGTCGCGGTTCTGACGACGGAGCCGCTCGACCGGCTTCTGGACTATCGCGCGCCGGAGGGCGGCTGCGCACTGGGTGCTTTCGTCGAGGTTCCCCTTGGGCCGCGCCGGGTCCTCGGTGTCGTCTGGGGGCCGGGTGAGGGGAGCTTCGATCCGGCAAAGATTCGCCCCGTCACGCGCGTCCTCGACGCGGCGCCGCTGCGCGGGGAGATGCGCGCCTTTCTGACGCGCGCAGGCACCTACACGCTGACGCCCATGAACATCATGCTGCGCCTCGCCACCCGCGCGCCGGGGCTGGGCGAGGGACCCGGGATGCGCAAAGTCTATCGTCGCGGGGGCGGAATGCCCGACCGGATGACGGACGCGCGGGTGCGCGTTCTCGAGACGCTGGAGGAATTCGGCGGCGCGGCCCTGACACTCGGCGAACTTGCCGGGGCGGCGGGCGTTTCGACGAGTGTCGTGAAGGGCCTCGTGGCGCAAGGCGCCGTCATCGAGGAGGAAAGCCCGCGCGACCTTCCCTATCCGCATCTCGACCCCGAGCTGCCGGGGAAGCCGTTGGCCGAGGATCAGGCCAAAGCCGCCGAAAGCCTGTGCGAGGGCATCGAGGCGGAGACCTACGGCACGACACTTCTGAAGGGCGTGACCGGGTCGGGCAAGACGGAGGTCTACCTCGAGGCGGTGGCGGAATGCCTGAGGCGGGGACGGCAGGCGCTGGTCCTCTTGCCCGAAATCGCGCTTACGGCGGAGTTCCTGACGCGCGTCGAGGCCCGGTTCGGCGCACGGCCCGCCGAATGGCATTCCGGCGTGACCTCGACCGAGCGGCGGCGGGTCTGGCGAATGGCGGGCGAGGGCGGCCTGCAACTCGTCGTGGGAGCGCGGTCCGCGCTGTTCCTGCCCTTCTGCGACCTTGGCCTCATCGTCGTCGACGAGGAGCACGACACCTCCTACAAGCAGGAGGACGGGGCACTCTACAATGCGCGGGACATGGCGGTCCTGCGCGCCTCACTCTGCGACGCGCAGGTTGTCCTGTCCTCGGCGACGCCGTGCCTTGAGACCTGGGCGAACGCCGAGGCGGGGAAGTATGCGCGCATCGACCTGACCTCGCGCTTCGGGGTGGCCGAATTGCCCGAGATGCGGGCGATCGACATGCGGGCGGAGCGGATGGAACCCAATCACTGGATCTCGCCCACGCTTGCGCGCGCGGTGGAGGCGCGGATCAAGGCGGGGGAGCAGGCGCTTCTGTTCCTCAACCGGCGGGGCTACGCACCCGTCACGATCTGCCGCGCCTGTGGTCACCAGATCGGTTGCGACGATTGCGACGCGCGGATGGTGGAACACCGGTTCCAGAAGCGCCTCGTCTGCCACCAATGCGGCGCGACGAAGCCGATGCCGGTGGCGTGCCCGTCCTGCGGGGCGGAGGGGCGGCTCGCGCCCGTGGGGCCGGGTGTGGAACGGCTGGCGGAAGAGGTGGCGGCGCGGTTCCCGGAGGCGCGGGTCGCGGTCCTGTCCTCGGACCTTTTCGCCTCGGCGCGCGCTCTGAAGGAAAAGATTGCCGAGATCGCGGCTGGCGGGGCGGATATCATCATCGGCACGCAGCTCGTGGCGAAGGGGCACAACTTTCCGATGCTCACGCTTGTCGGCGTGATCGACGCGGATCTCGGCCTGCAAGGCTCGGACCTGCGGGCGGCGGAACGGACGTTCCAGCTGATGCGTCAGGTCGCGGGCCGTGCCGGGCGGGCGGAGAGGAAGGGGCTCGCGCTTCTCCAGACATGCCAGCCGGAGCATCCGGTGATCCGGGCGATCCTCGGCGGCGACGAGGAGGCGTTCTGGCGGGCCGAGGCCGCCGAGCGTCAGCGCGCGGGCGTTCCGCCGTACGGGCGGCTGGCCGGGGTCGTGCTGTCCTCGCCGGACCTTCAGGCGGTTTTCGAGTTCGGGTCGGAACTTGCCCGCCGCGATGCGCCCCTGCGCCGGATCGGCGCGGAGGTCTTTGGCCCGGCCCCCGCGCCGATCGCGCGTGTCAGGGGGCGGCACCGGGTGCGGCTTCTGGTGAAGGCTGACAAGTCCGCGCCCCTGCAAGCCGCTCTCGCGGAATGGGCCGGACAGTTGAAGCCGCCGGCGAACCTGAGGATGTCGATCGATATCGATCCGCAGACCTTCTACTGAACCGGTTTCAGAAGCCGCCGATCCGGATCACGGCCCTCTGGCCGCCGCGGATGAATTCGATCTGCCAGACGCGTTGCGGGTCCGAGACAATGTCGGCCATGTCCGCCGGCGTCCCGATCGCGCGCCCATTGAGCGCGACGAGAATATCCCCGGGGCGGAGGCCGGTGCGTTGCGCGAGGCCTTCCACATCGGTCACGACGACTCCTTCCGTGAGAAGCGGAAGGTCGAGGCGATCGATCAGCACGGGGGACAGGCTGGCGATTTCCAGGCCGTTGAAGATCGTCGCCCCCGACAACCTGATCGGCGCATCAGCCTCGGGCGCCGCGGCGAGGCGGATCGTCGCCGTTTCCTCGCGCCCGTCGTGCCAGTAGCTCACTGCGGCCTCCGCTCCGATGCCCAGTGTCGCGAGCCGGAAATCCAGTTCTTGCGGCCCGTCGACCGGAAGCCCTCCGATCGCGGTGATGACGTCGCCAACGCCGAGTCCGGCCGCGGCGAAGGGGCTGTCAGGGTGGATCGTCCTGATCGCGGCCCCTGTGGGAAGGGGCAGGCCAAGGGCTTCGGCAAGGCCCGCGTCCACAGGCTGCACCTCGATCCCGGCCCAGGGGCGGGGAAGTCCGCTCGCCCCGGCCTCGGCGGCCTCGACGTATTGGCGCACGAGGTTCGCGGGGATCGCGAAGCCGATCCCCTCCGACCCGCCGGAACGGGTGAGGATCGAGGTGTTGATCCCGACGAGACGGCCATGCATGTCCACGAGAGCTCCGCCCGAATTCCCCGGATTGATCGCCGCGTCGGTCTGGATGAAGTAGCCCCGCCCGCGGCCGAGCCCGCCACCGGACCGCGCGAGGCCCGAGACTATGCCGCTCGTCACCGTCTGGCCGACGCCGAAGGGGTTTCCGATCGCCAACACGAGGTCGCCGACCTCCACCGCGTCCGAATCCGCGAACCCGAGCGCGGGAAGATCGCTCGCGTTCTCCAGAGCGATGACCGCGAGGTCCGTATCTGCGTCCGCAAGAAGCACGCGGGCATCGAATTCACGCTTGTCCGAAAGGACGACCCGGATTTCTTCGGCATCGCCCACGACATGGTAGTTCGACACCACGATGCCGTCGGGCGACAGGATCACGCCGGAACCAAGCGAGTTCTGGACGCGCGGCACTGTCTCGCCGAAGCCGAAGAACTGGGAAAAGAACGGATCGTCGGCGAAGGGGCTCACGCGGCGGGCGACGATGCGGGTGGCGTATATGTTGACCACGGCGGGCGCGGCGGTCTTCACCACCGGCGCGAAGGAAAGCTGAATCTCGTCGGCGGAACCGGGCGCTCGGGTCTCGGCGGCGAGGGGGGCGGCAAGGAGAACGAGGATCGCGAGGAGGGCAGGGCGGTGCATTGGGCTGCCTTCGTTTGGGCGGGTCCAATCCAGAGCCGGGTCGGGCGAGGGGTATTTCGGTCTTCCGCCCAACGCGGTGCGTGGATCAGCTCAGCATACTCTTTCGTGGCGAATGAAGGAAATGGGCTTGCGGATGGAGGGCGCGTCAAGCGGAACGTCGAACGGTGGCTCCAACTCGACCTTCCTTTCCTCGTAGCAGCGTGCGAATTCCGGGTTCGCCGCGAGCTCGGCGTCGGTCAGGAAAACCGGATCCGGGCCAAGGGGTCCGGCCGCGAGGCCAAGGATGATGACGTCCGGCTTGCGCGACAAGACATAGGCGCCGTCGCCTTTTCCGTGGCCTGGTGACTTCTGGAATTCTGTCAGGATTGGAACCGGGTCGCGCAAGGCGATGACCGGATCGTTGAGCCCGAGCGTGTCGATGTAGCGGTGCATGTCAGCGAAATACGGTGTCGATCCGGCCGTGGCGAGGGCGATCGTGGTTCCGGGTGGATAGTTCGCGGCGAGATACTTGCCGACGACTGCCCCGATGGCGGCGGCATCGTCAGCGGCTGCAAAAGGGCGCACGGCAGCTTGGCCGGCCCCGAGAACGGCGAGCAGCAACGCCGTGGCGCCGAGTGCCGGACGGGGCAGACGCGCGATGTTCGCCGCGGTCGCCAGCGCGAGGACGGGAACGGTCGGGACGAGAATCCGGGCGAAGTACATATGATCTCCGCCCGACCAGACGATGTAGGCCAGGAACAGCGCGAGCGTGAACATCGACATCCGCGCGAGGCGTCGCGCCCCGTCGTGTTCGGGCTCGGCGGTCCCGCCCCGCAACGCCAGAGCCAGCGCAATGACGAGAGCGATGGCCGGCAGTTCGATCATTCCAAGTCCGAGATAGATCGCGCCGGCCTCCAGACGCTCGAGCGGATCCACGCCGACCTTGGCGTAGAAGGTCAGCGGCAGCCAGAGCCCGTAGACCGTGAGCCGAACGGCGACGTGGAGAAGCAGCATGAGGCCCGAGATGCTTCCCAATGTCACGAAATGAAGCATCCGCCGACCCAGAGGCAGGCCGGAAACGGCCAGAACGGCGATGCCGGTGGCGAGGTTCATCATCAGGGCGTCGGGCCGGGTAAGGTAGGCGAGGCCGAAGAGGAAGGACGCGAGGGCGGAGAGCGCGAGCCGGTCGCGGGGACCGGTGGCGCGGATCGCCGCGAGGAAGCCGCCGGCGACAAAGGCCGCCGCGGGCACCGCCTCGAGCCCGCCCCAGGCCCAGGCGAGAACCGGTGTGCAAACGGCCGCCGACAGCCCCGCGAGCCGCGCAGCCGTGGGAAGGCCGGAGGTGAGCGCCCACACGAGCGCCCAGAGGGCGAGAACGGCGGCGCCGTTGATCAGGTGCACGGCCGCCATGCCGTCGAAACCGATACGGATCAGGGCGGCGGACATCACGACGTGCAGGGGGTTGGTGTAGCCTTCCACCGGCTCGCCGGGGTTCCACGCAAGTTCGCCGAGTTCCGCGAGATGGCGCGCGTAGCGCAGCGAGATGAACGCGTCGTCGTGGAAGTGGCCGGAGAACTTGACCGCGTTGAGGATTGCCGTGGCTAAGACGAGAAGGGCGATCAGCCAGATCACCAACCTGCCTTGGGAAAGGCCGGCAACAAGCCCCTGGGTCCTGTTCCTGCCGGCGGGCTCCGCCCCGCTCACCTCAGCCATAGCCCCTCGCGCTTGATCTTGTTGCGAATGATGTATTCCCGCCGCGGAAGGTCGCTCCGGTCGAACATCCCGCGCAGCGTGGCGCCCTTGCGCTGGTAGACAAGCCTCCTTGCCGCCTCCCATTCCTTCAGCACCTTCTTCAGCCTGTTGGGTGCCACGATCTCCTCCAGAAGCGCCACGACCTTATCGCTCTCCCGCGCATAGAGAAGCGGCAGAGTGCGGTAGTGGCAGGTGACGTCGCCGTCGAGGCCGGAGAGTTCGGGGCCCGGCCGTCCGCCGCCCAGCGAGTGGATGACGAGCGGCAGCGCGACCTGGTCGAGCCAGGGATCGAGGCTCTGACAGGCGAGTTCCTCGGGCGGGTCATCGCGGATCGAGAGCGCGTAATCCCGGAACCTTTCGCCGAAGACGCGCGGGCATCGGTAGAAGAACCAGCCGGCGTTGAAATAGAGGTAGCGTTCCCAGAACTCGTCGGGCTTCGAAAGGTCCAGAGAGCTTTCGAAATCGAGGCCGAAGCGGTCGTAGAGGGATTTCCATATGCCCGCGTAGCCCGGGCCGTAGAGCTGTGGTTCGGGCCAGGTTCCTTCGCGCCGCATCGAGGCCGAGGGCCGGGCGAAGTCGAACCCGACCGAGGCGAGGGGGCCGGTGATGACCGTGTCGCTGTCGAGGAACAGGAAGGGTTCACCCTCAGGCAGCGCGAAAAGCCCTTCGATCTTGTTCCCGTGCGGATAGGACTGCCCGAAATGCCGGTTCTCGATCGGAGCGATTTCCGCGCCGAAGCCTTCGAGAAGCGCGCGAACCGGGGCCGAGATTCGAGGGTCGCCGTTCCACTGCGGGCCCGGCTGCGGTTCGCCCACGATCAGGCGGCCCGCGAAACCTTCGTTCGTCGCGCGAAAGGACGCGGCAAGGATCAGCGCCTCGTACTGCAGGCGCCCGGATTGGGCGATGCAGAAGATGTTGAATGCCTGCCCGTCGGGCTTTCTGTCCGCCATTCCTGTCCTGCCTGCCCGCTTTTCGGCCCACTATATGCGCCACATGCCGCGCGCGAAAGCATCAGCGGCCTTTCGCGCGGAAAGGTCGGGCGACGAGTTTCCCGAGCCGCACCGCGACAGTGCGGGCGCCGCGGCTGAGACGATTGCCGCCCTCGGCGGCAAATGCGCGGTCGATCCTCTCAAGCGCGCGGGTCTCGGCGCGGGTAAGTGGGCCATCGGCCTCCGCGACCGTTCGCAGGAAATCGAGAATGTCGGCCGACATCGCGGCGGCGTCGCAGTCGGGGTTCTCGCGCTTGAAGCGCGCGAGGTCGCGGGCGAGGCGCGCCGTCGAGTGCCCGGCAAGATGCGATTCGGTCCAGTCGAGACCCTCGGCGACGAAAGCGGCGTCGTAGCCCCATCCGCGCGTGAAATAGGCCGTGATCGCGGCTCGCTCCGCCTCGGATGGTGGGCCGTCGGCCCGGGCGAGCCTCAGCGCGAGCGGTGCGAGGAGGTCGAAGAGGCCGAGAGCCAGCACATCGAGCGGTGTCGAGATGAAATGGGGAATCACGGTCACGCGGCCCTTCTCGCGCGATTTCAGGAAGCGGGTGATCCCGAACCAGGCGCCGCCCGATACGACGCCGGCGGCCACGACCCAGCCCAAGGGCGTGACGGCCGCTCCGCCGAGGCCAAGCCAGGCCCAGAAACCGCCAGACGCGAAGAAGGCCGAAGCCACGGCGGAGGATTTGGCGACCGCTGCGCCGGTCGCCGCGACCCCGGCCACGTCCCAGGCTTCGAACGCGGCGTTTCGCAGTCTCAGCGAAGCATAGGCGCGCTCGCCGATGCCGAGCCGCGCCTTGAAGCGCAGGGGATCGGCGACGATTCCCTCCACGCTGTCGAACCAGTCGGGCTTCGGGCCTTCTGAGGTCGGTCGTGTGGGCATGGAATCGGGCATGATTGCGATGTGGGCGAGGGCGGCCTTGCGCGCAAGACCCGCGGACGGGCGTATCTGACGCCTGCAAGATGCCTTGATTGGAGGGGGGGAGTGGTGGGCGACCCTGGAATCGAACCAGGCATGGGTCTCCCCGGCGGAGTTACAGTCCGCTGCCGCACCTTGCAGCACGTCGCCCGACGTGGAGGGCTGGATAGCGAAGGCCCCATGGAGCGTCAAGGCGGAAAATCCGGCCTGAGCGGTCCAAGTGGCCTTGCTTCGACCGCCGGGGCGGCGCATTGTCCGCCCGCCTTGCAAACTGGGGACTGTGGCCGATGAAAAAACCCGCCTGGGTGATCGAGAAGGAACGCGCGCGCCGCGCGGCTGCGGCCGAAACGGTGTGGCTTTTCGGACTTCACGCCGTGCGCGACGCCTGCCTCAACCCGGCCCGCGAAAAGCTGCGGCTCGTCCTCACGAAAAACGCGGCCGACCGTCTGGGCGAAGCCATAGCGCAGTCGGGGCTGGAGCCCGAGATCACCGATCCCCGCGTTTTCGACAAGGCCGTGCCGCTGCCGCCGGAGAGCGTTCACCAGGGCGCGGCGCTCGAGGTGAAGCAGCTGAATTGGGGGCGGATCGAGGATATCTGCGCGGCCGGCGAGGGAAACCCCCTCGTCGTCCTGCTCGACCGGGTGACGGACCCGCATAACGTCGGAGCGATTCTCCGTTCGGCCGAGGTCTTCGGCGCCCGCGCAGTCATCGCCCCCGCGCGCCATTCGGCGCCCGAGACCGGGGCTCTCGCCAAGACCGCGAGTGGCGCGTTGGAACGCCAGCCCTACCTCCGCGTAGGGAACCTTTCCGATGCGATGGAACGCCTGAAGGCCATGGGCTTTCATCTCGTCGGGCTCGACGGCGAGGCAGAGGCGACGCTTGGCGAAGCGCTGGTGGCCGCGGAAGGGCGGCCGGTGGGGCTCGTCCTCGGTGCGGAGGGGCCCGGGCTTCGCGAGAAGACCCGTGAAACCTGCGACGTCCTCGCGCGCATTCCGGCGTCGGGGGCTTTCGGATCGCTGAACGTGTCGAACGCGGCCGCGGTCGCGCTCTATGCTGCAGCGACCCGGTGACACGGGCGCGCACGGAGCTTCACGCTTGCGGGAGGCGGGTTTTCCTGAAGGGCAGACAGTGCCATCTTGCGATGCAAAGATGCCGAGCCAGATCATGACCCTGAAACGTCGCGCCTTCCTCATCACTGCCGCCGCGCTCATTCTTTTCGGTGCGCTCCACCGACCGGTTCACGCGGACCCGAGGGAGGTGTTCGCGCCCGGCGGCATCGCTCTCGACGGGTTCGACCCGGTGGCCTATTTCCAGGAGGGCCGGGCCGTCGAGGGTGACGAAAGCCATGTCCTGAAGTGGCGCGGCGCGATGTGGTACTTCTCCTCTGCCGAGGCGATGGAGGCGTTCGAGATGAACCCCGGCGCCTACGCGCCACAATACGGCGGTTTTTGCGCCGTTTCTGCAGCGGAAGGCTCCGTCTCGGCGTCGGATCCGACGGTCTTCGTGATTCACGAAGGGCGGCTCTACCTCATCGCTTCGGGCGGTGGACGCAACGCGTTCATGCAGGACCTCGCCAGTTACATCGCGCGCGCCGACGCGAACTGGAAGGAACTGGCGGGGCGCTGACGGGCTTTCCCATCACGACGTCGCGACCGCCCCTTTAACGGCATTTCAGGCAAACTACATGATGTGTTGGAGCATGGCATCGGAACTGCATGCTTCACTTCACTGTCCCTCGTTCCGCACTGGCGCCCATCCTCTTGGATCGGGCGCTTTTTTCTGGCAATCGTCGGTCATGCAAACCTATTCCGATGCCTTCCTGCGCGAGATTCTGAACACGACGAAGGTGATTGCCGTCGTCGGCGTGTCGCCCAATCCGGTGCGGCCGTCCTACTACGTCGCGCGATATCTGAGCCTCAAGGGCTTCACCGTGATTCCCGTCAATCCGGGTCACGAGGGGCACGAGATCCTCGGCCGGACTGTCTACCGGGATCTCGCCTCGATTCCGAAGGACATGAAGGTGGACATGGTCGACATCTTCCGCCGGTCCGAAGCCGTGCCGCCGATCGTGGACGAGGCTCTGGAGCATTTTCCCGGCCTCCGCACGATCTGGATGCAGATCGGGGTCGAGAACCCTGAGGCCGCCGAAAAGGCCGAGGCTAGGGGGATTCGGGTCGTGCAGAACCGTTGCCCGAAAATCGAGTACCAGCGGCTCTTCGGAGAACTGCGAATGGGCGGCTTCGCGACCGGCGTCATTTCGTCGCGTCTTTAGAGGCCGCCGTCCAGCACCTGCGCCCTACTTGTCGGGACGGGCCGCTTTCTCGTCGATCCCCGACCGGCCCTCGCGCCGCTCGAGTTCCGCGAACACATCCGCGAGCGCGACGTCGCGCGCCGCGAGCATGACGAGAAGGTGATACAGGACGTCCGCCGCCTCGGCGGCAAGACGCGCGCGGTCGCCCTTCACGGCCTCGATAATGGCCTCGATGGCTTCCTCGCCGAATTTCTCGGCCGCCTTCTCGGGTCCCTTGGACAGGAGCTTCGCCGTCCAGGAGCTTTCCGGGTCCGCGCCCTTTCGCGCCTCGATAACGGCGGCAAGTCGTTCGAGCGTCGTCATGTGAGCCTCATCGGGATGCCGGCGGCGGCCATGTGTTCCTTGGCCTCGCGGATCGTGTATTCGCCGAAGTGGAAGATCGAGGCGGCGAGCACGGCGCTCGCATGGCCTTCCCTGACGCCCTCGACGAGGTGGTCAAGCGTGCCGACCCCGCCCGAGGCGATCACCGGGATGTCCACTGCGTCGGCCACCGCGCGGGTGAGCGGCAGGTTGAAACCGGACCGTGTGCCGTCACGGTCCATCGAGGTCAGCAGGATCTCTCCCGCGCCCTTGGCGGCGACAGTCCGGGCGAATTCAACCGCGTCGACGCCGGTCGGGCGGCGGCCGCCGTGGGTGAAGATCTCCCACCGGCCGGGCTCGACGGTCTTCGCGTCGATCGCCACGACGATGCACTGCGACCCGAAGCGGTCGGCGGAGCGCGCGACCACGTCCGGGTCGGCGACCGCGGCGGAGTTGAAGCTCACCTTGTCCGCCCCCGCGAGAAGGAGCGCGCGCACGTCGTCCTGCGTCCGGACACCGCCGCCAACTGTCAGCGGGATGTAGCACTGTTCCGCCGTGCGGGTGACGAGGTCGTACATCGTGCCGCGGTTTTCGTGCGTCGCGTGGATGTCGAGGAAGCAAAGCTCGTCCGCGCCCGCCGCGTCATAGGCCTTGGCGGCCTCCACCGGGTCGCCCGCGTCGATGAGATTGACGAAGTTCACGCCCTTCACCACGCGCCCGTCGGCGACGTCGAGGCAGGGAATGATGCGTGTCTTGAGCATGGCCTAGCCTTTCAGGACGGCGAGCGCCTCGGCAAGGTCGATCGCGCCGTCATAGAGCGCACGGCCAGAGATCGCGCCCGCGATGACACCGGTCTCCCGAAGCGCCAGCAGGTCGCGGATCGACGAGACGCCGCCCGAAGCGATGACCGGGATCGTAACGGCGCGGGCCAGCGCGGCGGTCGCCTCGACGTTCGGGCCACCCATCGCGCCGTCGCGGTCGATGTCTGTGTAGATGATCGCGGCGACCCCGGCGTCCTCATAGCTCTTCGCGAGGTCCGTCGCCATGACCTCGGTCTCTTCGGCCCATCCCCTTGTCGCGACGCGTCCGGCGCGGGCGTCGATCCCGACGGCGACCTTGCCCGGGAAGGCGCGGGCGGCTTCGCGGACGAGGTCGGGATTCTCGACCGCGACCGTGCCGAGGATGACGCGGGCGAGGCCCTTCGAAAGCCAGGTTTCGATCGTCGCCATGTCTCGGATGCCGCCGCCAAGCTGGCAGGGAACGGAGACGCGGGCGAGGATCGCCTCGACCGCCGCGCCATTCACGGGCTCCCCTGCGAAGGCGCCGTTCAGGTCGACGAGGTGCAGCCATTCGCAGCCGGCAGAGACGAACGCCGCCGCCTGCGCGGCCGGGTCCTCGCCAAAGACCGTGGCCTTGTCCATGTCGCCCCGGAGAAGGCGGACGCACTTGCCATCCTTGAGGTCGATCGCGGGGTAGAGGATCATGCCGGTTTCCTTGCTCTGTCGCGCGCCTCTTGCCACAGCGGCGCGGCGAATGCAAAGCGACCTGACGCATATTCACCTGGCCGGAGATATCCCGGCCGGACACCCGCAGCGCGCCCGTTCCGGCAGGGGGCGACCCAAAGGGGAATGGCGCGGGAAACCCGCGCCGCGATCGGATCAGGCGTCGCCTTCGGGGATCAGGTCGGCAAAGACGAAGCCGTCACGGGTGACGACCTCGCCATTGCGTACGGGGATAGGGGCGGAAAACATCGGCCCGGCCACGACGGCAGTGTGAAACTCGCCCCGCTCTCCGCAGGGGTCCACGGCGTCCGGAAGATCGGCGAGAAGGGCCGCGTCGAATTTCCGGCCGGCGAAGCTCGCGTCGAGGTGGCGCGGGTCCACCGTCACCAGACGCGCGTCGACGCCCGCCGCGATCATCTCGCGCGCCAGGTCTCCGGTATTGCGGCCCCAGAGCGGAAAGATCGCCTCGACGCCAAGGGGCGCGAGCTTCGCCTCCCGGTAGGCGCGCACGTCCTCGAGAAAGAGATCGCCGAAGACCATGTGGCGGACGCCGAGCGCTGCCACCTTCTCCATCGCGGCGGCCATCCGCGCCTCGTATTCCTCGTTCGAGCAGGGCCAGGGCAGCGGCACTTCGATGACTGGCAGCCCGAGCGCCGCGCTCTGCGCACGCAGCAGAGCGTTCCGCGTGCCGTGCATCGCGACCCGGTCGAAGGCTTCGTTGGTCGTGGTCAGGATCGCCACCACGTCGGCAAGGCCAAGCCGGCGGGCCTCGACGAGCGCGAAGGCGCAGTCCTTTCCCGAGGACCAGCTGAGGACGGCGCGGGGCGGGCTCACGGCTGCCACGAAAGGAAGTTCGCGATGAGCCGGAGTCCCGTCTTCTGGCTCTTCTCCGGGTGGAACTGCGTGCCGATCACGTTGCCCTTCCCGACGATCGCGGTGATGTCGCCGGCATAATCGCAATGGGCGACAAGATCGGCATGGTCGGTCACGCGGAACTGGTAGGAATGCACGAAATACGCGTGATCGCCCGTCTCGATCCCGTCGAGCACCGGGTGGGCCCGGTCGATGATCAGATCGTTCCAGCCCATGTGCGGCACCTTGAGCGCGGGGTCGGCAGGCGTAATGCGCACGACCTCACCGCCGATCCAGTCAAGGCCCGGCGTGTCCTCGTATTCCCGCCCCCAGGTCGCCAGAAGCTGCATGCCGACGCAGATTCCGAGGAAGGGCCTGCCCCTGTCCTCAACCGCCTCGGTCAGCGCCTCGACGAGGCCGGTCTTGGCCACGAGTTCGCGTTTGCACGCGGGGAAGGCCCCGTCGCCCGGCAGCACGATGCGGTCGGCGCGGGCCACGTCCTCGGGCCGTGCGGAGACGAGCACCGTTCCGGCCCCGGTTTCGGCCGCCATACGCTGAAACGCCTTTTCGGCCGAGTGGAGGTTGCCCGCCTCGTAATCGACGAGGACGGTCAGCCCGCTCACAGGGCCCCCTTGGTCGAAGGAAGCGCGCCCGCCGCGCGCGGGTCGGTCTCCACCGCCTCGCGGAGCGATCGGGCGACCGACTTGAACGCCGCCTCGGCGATGTGGTGGCTGTTCAACCCGTGGATCAGGTCGACGTGCAGCGTGATCCCGCCATGCGTCGACAGCGCCTGGAAGAACTCGCGCACGAGTTCGGTGTCGAAGGTCCCGATCTTCCCGGTCGGAAAGGCGACGTTCCAGACGAGGTAGGGCCGGCCCGACAGGTCGAGCGCCGAGGCTACCTGCGTGTCGTCCATCGCAAGACGGAAATGGCCGTAACGGCGGATGCCGCGCTTGTCGCCGAGCGCCTCGGTCAGCGCCTTCCCGATCGTGATGCCGGTATCCTCGACGGTGTGGTGGTCGTCGATATGCAGGTCGCCCTTGGCCGTGACCTTCAGGTCGATCATCGAGTGCCGCGCCAGTTGGTCCAGCATGTGGTCGAAAAAGCCGACGCCTGTGCTGTTCTCATAGGCACCGGTGCCGTCGAGGTTCACCTCGACCGCAATCTCGGTTTCGGCCGTCTTTCGGGTCAGGCTGACCTTGCGCATCAGAGCCTCCGGAATGGTTCTCGCGGCCTTATAGGGGCGGGGCGGGGGCATGGGAAGGGCTCCGCGCCCAATGCGCGTTCAGTCATTCGACCTCCCCATCGCCAGTCTGCGCTGAATGCTCTGTTCGGGTGGCCTTGATCGCTGCGTTTTGTCCCGGTCGGACCCTTCGTGACCGCTAAGCCCACCTCGAGTGCCGATCGTATGCTGGGAGAGCGGCCTCGACCCGGCTTGGAAAAAGGGGGCCGGCAAAAAGCGAAACGGGCCCCGCTAGGGACCCATTTTCGTTTGTCTCCAAAAGGAGCGAAATTGGAGCGGGCGATGAGATTCGAACTCACGACCCTAACCTTGGCAAGGTTATGCTCTACCCCTGAGCTACGCCCGCACCGTTTTCGTGGGGCAGGATTTATAAAGCCGCGCGGGCGGCTGCAAGGGGAAAATCGGGGGTAACGAAGAAAAGTTTTCGTCTTAGCGTTCCACGGGCTTTCCGCCGGTGATGGCGCCGGAACGTCAGCTTGAGGAGCGTCCTTGAAAACAAGAGTGCAGCGCGGGAGGAGGCGCACGCCGCGTGGAAATGGACCCTTTCCGAGGCACGCGAAAGGCCGGTCGTGAGGGGCGGGGCGGGTCCGGACTTTCGCCTCGGGAGCGGCCCGTCACGTGCGGCGGCCGGGATGGAGCCCGTAGCGGTGGATTCGCGCCGGACTTCGCCTCGGCGTCGGCGAACCTGGTGCCTCAGGTGGCCGAATCGTGTGGCGAGAGGATCGAATCGTCCCCGGCAAGCCGATCCGCAACATATATGTCCGGAGGACTGGTGCCCGGCCAGCCGGAATATCTGGCCGCGCGATAGGGGGGGACCTTCCGGTCACCGGCGGTCTGGGGAAGCTGACAGGCCCCCCTTTGAATCAGACGGCCGCCCCGGAGGGCGGCCGATCTTCGAGTGCCGTTCTCTTATTCCAGTTCGACCAGAAGGTCCTTGGCGTCGATCTGGGCTCCTGGCTGGGCATGAACGGCCTTCACGGTGGCGGCTCTTTCGGCATGGATGCCGGTTTCCATCTTCATCGCCTCGATGGTCAAGATAAGGTCGCCCGGGTTCACCTTCTGGCCAACGGACACGGCGAGGGAGGCCAGGACCCCCGGCATCGGCGAGCCGATGTGGTTCGCGTTGGTCGGGTCTGCCTTCGGCCGCTGTGTCGCCGCCGACTTGACGAGGCGGTTCGGCACCCGGATCACCCGGGGCTGGCCGTTCAGCTCGAAGAACACGCGGACGTCGCCGTCCTCGGTCGTGTCGCCGACCGTCTGGAGCCGGATCTCCAGCGTCTTGCCGGGATCGATCTCGGCGGTGATCTCCTCGCCCGGTTCCATCCCGTAGAAGAAGGTCTTTGTCGGGAGCGTCCGCACGGGGCCGTAGGTTCGGTGGCGGCCCATGTAGTCGAGGAAGACCTTCGGATACATGAGGTAGCCGTTCAGGTCCTCGTCATCGACCTTGAAGCCTTCTAGCTCCTTCGAGACCTGCGCGCGGACCGTTTCAAGATCCACCGGCGGCAGATGCTTGCCGGGGCGGTCGGTCATCGGCTTTTCGCCCTTCAGGACCTTGGCCTGAATGCCCTTCGGCCAGCCTCCGGGCGGTTGACCGAGGTTGCCCTTCATCATGTCGACGACGGAGTCGGGGAACGCCACGTCCGTATTCGGATCCTCGACCTGATCGCGGGTCATCCCCTGCGCGACCATCATCAGCGCCATGTCGCCCACGACCTTCGAGGAGGGCGTGACCTTCACGATGTCGCCGAACATCTGGTTGGCGTCCGCATATGCCTGCGCGACCGCGTGCCAGCGCTCCTCGAGGCCGAGCGAGCGCGCCTGCGCCTTGAGGTTGGTGAACTGACCGCCCGGCATTTCGTGCAGGTAGACCTCGGAGGCGGGCGCCTCGAGCCCGGCCTCGAACGCGGCATACTGGTGGCGCACCGCTTCCCAGTAGTTCGAGATCTCGCGGATGGCCTGCACGTCGAGGCCGGTGTCGCGTTCGGTGTGGCGCAGCGCCTCGACGATGGAGCCGAGGCAGGGCTGCGAGGTGCCGCCCGAGAACGCGTCCATCGCGGCGTCGACAGCGTCCACACCCGCTTCGCAAGCGGCGAGGATCGTTGCGCCAGCGATGCCGGAGGTGTCGTGCGTGTGGAAGTGGATCGGCAGGCCGACTTCTTCCTTGAGTGCCTTGAACAGGGCGCGCGCCGCGGCGGGCTTCAGAAGGCCCGCCATGTCCTTCAGGCCGAGAACGTGGGCGCCGGCAGCCTTCAGCGCCTTGCCCATCTCGACGTAGTACTTGAGGTCGTACTTCGCGCGGTCCGGGTTCAGGATGTCGCCCGTGTAGCAGATCGCGCCTTCGCAGACCTTGTCGTTCTCCACGACCGCATCCATGGCGACGCGCATGTTCTCGACCCAGTTGAGCGAGTCGAAGACGCGGAACACGTCGACCCCCGTCGTCGCGGCCTGCCGCACGAACTCCTGCACGACGTTGTCGGGGTAGTTCGTGTAGCCGACGCCGTTGGACGCGCGAAGCAGCATCTGCGTCATCAGGTTCGGCATTCGCGCCCGGAGGTCGCGCAGGCGCTGCCAGGGGCACTCCTGGAGGAAGCGGTAGGCCACGTCGAACGTGGCGCCGCCCCAGCACTCGACCGAGAAGAGTTCGGGCAGGTGCGCGGCATAGGCGGGCGCGATGTTGACCATGTCAATCGAGCGCATTCGCGTGGCCAGAAGCGACTGGTGCCCGTCACGCATCGTCGTGTCGGTGATCAGCACCTTCTTCTGCGCGGCCATCCAGTCGGCGACGGCCTGCGGGCCCTTCTCTTCCAGAAGGTTGCGGGTGCCCTTGGCGGGCTCGGCGCGAAGCTCGGGGGCGCGGGGCTTGCGCGCATCTGCCGGGGGCTTCGGGCGGCCGACCGTTTCGGGGTGCCCGTTCACCGTGATGTCGGCGATGTAGGTGAGGATCTTCGTCGCCCGGTCGCGGCGCTTGCGGAAGGCGAATAGCTCGGGCGTCGTGTCGATGAACTTGGTGGTGTAGGTGTTGTCCAGGAAGGTCGGGTGCTTCAGCAGGTTCTCCACGAACGCGATGTTCGTCGAGACGCCCCGGATCCGGAACTCACGCAGGGCGCGGTCCATCCGCGCGATCGCCTGCTGCGGCGTCTGCGCCCAGGCGGTGACCTTCACGAGAAGCGAGTCGTAGTAGCGGGTGATGACACCGCCGGCATAGGCCGTGCCGCCGTCGAGGCGGATGCCCATGCCGGTCGCCGACCGGTAGGCAGTGATCCGGCCATAGTCCGGGATGAAGTTGTTCTGCGGGTCCTCGGTCGTGACGCGGCACTGGAGCGCATGGCCCGAAAGGCGGACCCCGTCCTGCGATGCGACGCCCGTCGCCTCGGCAAGCGTCTTGCCCTCGGCGATCTTGATCTGGGCCTGGACGATGTCGATCCCCGTCACTTCCTCGGTGACGGTGTGCTCGACCTGGACGCGCGGGTTCACCTCGATGAAGTAGAACTTCTCGGTGTCCATATCCATCAGGAACTCGACCGTTCCCGCGCATTCGTAGTTCACATGCGCGCAGATCCGGCGGCCAAGCTCGCAAATCTCCTCGCGCTGCGCCGGGGTCAGGTAGGGCGCGGGCGCGCGCTCCACGACCTTCTGGTTCCGCCGCTGGACGGTGCAGTCACGTTCGTAGAGGTGATAGATCTCGCCGTGCTTGTCGCCGAGGATCTGCACCTCGACGTGACGCGCGCGCAGGATCATCTTTTCCAGGTAGCCCTCGCCGTTGCCGAAGGCGGCTTCGGCCTCGCGGCGGCCTTCGCGCACCTTCTCGGCCAGCTCGTCGGGGCCTTGGATCGGCCGCATACCGCGACCGCCGCCGCCCCACGAGGCCTTGAGCATCAGGGGATAGCCGATCTCGGCCGCCTGGCGGCGCACCTCGTCCATGTCGTCCCCAAGCACCTCGGTCGCCGGGATCACCGGCACACCCGCCTCGATCGCGACCCGGCGCGCCGAGGCCTTGTCGCCAAGCGCGCGCATGGTTTCGGCCTTCGGCCCGATGAAGGTGATGCCGGCCTTGTCGCAGGCCTCGACGAACTCGGGGTTCTCGGACAGAAGGCCGTAGCCGGGGTGAATCGCGTCCGCGCCCGACTCCTTCGCGACGCGGATGATCTCGGGGATCGACAGGTAGGCCGCCACGGGGCCGAGCCCGGCGCCGATCCTGTAGGCCTCGTCCGCCTTGAAGCGGTGCAGGCCGAGTTTGTCCTCTTCCGCGAAGACGGCGACCGTCTTCTTGCCAAGCTCGTTGGCGGCCCGCATCACGCGGATGGCGATCTCGCCACGGTTGGCGACAAGGATCTTCTTGAATTCCGGCATCTGCCCCTCCCCGAAAGGTGGCGCGAACCTTACTCGCGCTGCGATGCGGCGCAAGAGCGCGGGCGACGCTATGTGACAAATTCGCGAAGCGGAAGGCTCCCGTCCAAGGGTGAATCGCGCGCCGCGATGGCATCCGGATCCGCCCCTGGCGCGAAGGTGGCACGGGGCACGCTGGGTGAGGAACAATATGCGAACAATTCTTTAACTCCATCGCGACAAAGGCTAGATTGACGCCATGAGCACCTTTGACGATCCTGATGCATTCGCGGCCGATCTGCCTCTGAGCCGGCGCGCCATGGCGGCCCGGCCCGCGCCCTATCTCGACGGGCTCAATCCCGCGCAACGCGAGGCGGTCGAGGCGCTCGACGGCCCCGTGCTGATGCTCGCGGGCGCCGGCACCGGCAAGACGCGCGCGCTGACGGCGAGAATCGCGCATCTTCTTGTGACCGGTCGCGCGCGCCCGAACGAGATCCTTGCCGTGACCTTCACCAACAAGGCCGCGCGCGAGATGAAGGATCGCGTGGGGCGGCTTCTGGGCGAGGCGGTGGAGGGGATGCCGTGGCTCGGCACCTTCCATGCGATCTGCGTGAAGCTCCTGCGCCGCCATGCCGAACTTGTCGGGCTGAAGTCGAATTTCACGATCCTCGATACGGACGACCAGATCCGGCTCCTGAAGCAGCTCATCGCGGCAGCGAACATCGACGAGAAACGCTGGCCGGCCCGGCAACTCGCGGGATTCATCGACCACTGGAAGAACCGCGCCTGGACGCCCGAAAAGGTGCCAACCGCCGAAGCCTCCGCCTTCAACCACATGGGGACGGAGCTTTACGCAGCCTACCAGCAGCGCCTGAAGGCGCTGAACGCGGTGGATTTCGGCGACCTCCTCCTGCACATGGTCACGATCTTCCAGGCGCATCCCGACGTCCTGTCGCAATACCAGCGCTGGTTCCGCTACATCCTCGTGGACGAGTACCAGGACACGAACGTCGCCCAGTATCTCTGGTTGCGGCTTCTTGCGGGCGGGCACAAGAACATCTGCTGCGTCGGTGACGACGACCAGTCGATCTACGGCTGGCGCGGCGCCGAGGTCGGCAACATCCTGCGGTTCGAAAAGGATTTCCCCGGCGCCAAGGTCGTGCGCCTCGAACAAAACTACCGCTCCACGCCTCATATCCTCGCCGCCGCGTCCGGCCTCATCACCGCGAATGCCGGACGCCTCGGCAAGACGCTCTGGACCGAGGCCGAGGCGGGCGAGAAGGTCCGCCTCATCGGCCACTGGGACGGCGAGGAGGAGGCGCGCTGGATCGGGGAGGAGATGGAGGCCCTGCAACGCGGCACGCGTGGAATGGAGCCGGTCTCGCTCGACGATCAGGCAATCCTCGTCCGCGCGTCGCACCAGATGCGCGCCTTCGAGGACCGCTTCCTCACGATCGGCCTGCCCTACCGGGTGATCGGCGGGCCCCGCTTCTACGAGCGTTTGGAGATCCGCGACGCGATGGCCTATTTCCGCCTCGCCGTCAGCCCCGAGGACGATCTCGCCTTCGAACGGATCGTCAACACGCCGAAACGCGGCCTCGGCGACAAGGCCCAGCAGACGATCCAGACGCAGGCAAGGGAGGACGGCACGAACCTTCTGGAAGCCGCGCGCTACGTCGTGTCCTCCGGCAAGATTTCCGGCAAGGGCGGGGGGCAGCTGAGGCTCTTCGTCGAGAACGTGGATCGCTGGCACCGCTTGACGCGGCAGGACGGGACGAACCACGTCGAGCTTGCCGAGCAGATCCTTGACGAATCCGGCTACACCGAGATGTGGCAGAACGACAAGACGCCCGAGGCGCCGGGTAGGCTCGAGAACCTCAAGGAACTCGTGAAGGCGCTCGAGCAGTTCGAGAACCTGCAAGGGTTCCTCGAACACGTCGCGCTGATCATGGACAACGAACAGGAGGACGCGGCCGAGAAGGTCAACATCATGACGCTTCATGCCGCCAAGGGGCTGGAATTCCCGGCCGTTTTCCTGCCGGGCTGGGAGGACGGGTTGTTCCCCTCTCAGCGTTCCATGGACGAATCCGGCCTGAAGGGTCTCGAGGAGGAACGCCGCCTGGCCTACGTCGGCATCACACGCGCCGAGCGGCTTTGCACGATCTCGTTCGCCGGCAACCGACGGGTCTACGGCCAGTGGCAATCCGCGCTTCCCTCGCGTTTCATCGACGAGCTTCCCGCCTCCCATGTCGAGGTGCTGACCGCCCCCGGCCTCTACGGCGGCGGCCTTGGTGGCGGATTTGGCGCCGCGCCCCGCGAAAGCACCCTCGAGGACCGTGCGGCATCCGCCAATGCCTACAATTCGCCGGGCTGGAAGCGGATGCAGGACCGCGCGGGGTCCCGCCCGCTCGCGCAGCCGCGCGAGTCGCGCAACGTGGTCATCGACCTCGACGCGGTTTCGGCCTTCACCGAGGGCGACCGGGTCTTCCACAAGAAGTTCGGCTATGGCACGGTCGAGGCGATCGAGGGCGACAAGCTGGAAGTGTCCTTCGACAAGGCCGGCGTGAAGCACGTCGTTGCGGGCTATGTGCTGCCCGCGGACCAGGCCGACGACATCCCGTTCTGACCCTCCAATCAGGGCAATCGCCGAGCCGGAGCGCGAAGGCGCGCAGGCGAGAGGAAAGGCGTGGCCCGCAAAGGGCCGCCGCGGGTTTCCGGCAGGCAAGAAAAAACGGCGGCGCCGGGAGGAGGTGGCACCGCCGTCTGCAACGTCAGCCCAGGGAGGAGGAAGGGCCTTCGTATCCGGGCGAATGGGGGTGACGGCTCAGGGAGGAGGCGCCGTCACCCACCTTCGCTACGGGCCGCCCAGGGAGGAGGAGGGGCGGATCCGTATCCTGTTCGGGCCATGCCGGCCCCGGCTTCCGGAAGATGCGGCGGCTCCAGGGAGGAGGAGGGAGCCGCCGCTCTTCGTCACGATGCCCTCGGGGAGGAGGTCGGGGCGTCGCTTGCCGTCGGGTCCTCGGGACCCTTGTTTCTGGCGGTCCTGCTCAGGGAGGAGGAGGAGCAGGACCGCCGATTTCCGGACCCCGGGGAGGAGGAGGGGGCCAGGAAGGGAAACTTACTTTCCGTACGCGGCTTCGTGGGCCACGCGGGTGATCATCGAACGGGCAATGCCGAGATCCGCGAGTTCACGGTTCGACAGTTGGTTCAGTTCACGGAGCGTCTGCTTGAACACCCGACGACGCTGGCGCGTCTCCTGAATTTCCCGGGCGACGGCCGCGAGTCGCTGGAAGATGCCGCCGTCAGCGATGCGAATGTCGTGTGCGAGTGCCATGTTCGTTGCCTCAGTCTTGTTCGATAGCGCTATCTGCGCTGTTGGACCCAACATGGTTCGAATGCTGCGACTGCACAACGCATGATGCGACATTGCTGCCATGCAGCAACTGCATAACCCGTTCTGACCTATTTTTGGCTTCTCCGAGGGTGTTACTGCTCAAATATCCGGCAAGTTGGGTCCCGGCCCTTGTCCTTTGCTCCGAACCTGACGATCTTGCCGCGAAATCAGTCGGAGGTTGGATCATGTCGGTCACGAAGGACGAGGTCGTAGCGGCGCTGGAGCGGATTTCCCTGCCCGATGGCGGGAATCTGGTCTCACGCGACATGATCCGTGCCTTGGCCGTTGAATCGGACGCGGTCCGGTTCGTCATCGAGACGGCGACACCGGAAACCGCCCGCGGGATGGAACCGGTCCGCGCCGCAGCGGAGGCCGCCGTGCGGCGTCTGCCCGGCGTCACCAATGTCTCCGCCGTTCTGACCGCGCATGGTCCGGCGCAGAAGCCTCAGCCGCCGAACCTCAAGATCGGCGGCCACCCGACGCCGCAGGCGGGGCCGGAGAAGATCGCCGGGATCGACCGGATCATCGCCGTGGCCTCGGGCAAGGGTGGGGTCGGCAAATCGACGCTCGCCTCGAACCTTGCCGTGGCGCTGGCGCGGCAGGGGCGGCGGGTCGGTCTGCTTGATGCCGACATCTATGGCCCGTCCCAGCCGCGGATGATGGGTGTCTCGGAACGACCTGCCTCGCCGGACGGCAAGACCATCATTCCCCTGAAGGCTCATGGCGTCACCATGATGTCGCTCGGACTGCTTCTGAAGGAAGGCGAGGCCGTCATCTGGCGCGGGCCGATGCTCATGGGCGCGCTTCAGCAGCTTCTTACCCAGGTCGCCTGGGGTGACCTCGACGTTCTGATCGTGGACCTGCCGCCGGGCACGGGCGACGTACAGCTGACGCTCGGCCAGCGCGCGCATCTGACGGGTGCGATCGTGGTGTCCACGCCGCAGGACGTGGCGCTGATCGATGCGCGGCGCGCGATCGACATGTTCTCCAAGATGAAGACGCCGGTCCTCGGCCTCGTCGAAAACATGTCGTCCTATATCTGTCCGAACTGCAAGCACGAGGCGCATATCTTCGGTCACGGTGGCGTGCGCGCCGAGGCGGAGGCGCTCGGCGTGCCGTTCCTCGGGGAGATCCCGCTCGCGCTCGAAGTGCGCCAGGCGGGGGACTCGGGAACCCCCATCGCCGCGGGCGAGGGTCCGGTGGCCGAGGCATATGCGCGGCTTGCCGCGCGGCTTGTCGCAGGCGGCATGGCCTGACCCGCGGGCTGGCCACGGGAACTCACGGGAAAAACCCGGAATCTGGCGCAAGAAACGAATCACCTACGGGTGGATCGTCCGGATTCTGCCGTGAAATCTAGCCGTCTGGACATTGAAGGTGCCCGCTGAGGGCTCTGGTGCCGGATCAATTTGGGATTTCATGGGAAATTCCGTTTTCCATGGGAATATCTATATGTTGTGCCTTTAATCTCGCAGGGCTCAATGTTCTGAGACTGCAGCCGGAATCCGCGCTTCAATCTTTGATTTCCTTGATCTTCCTGCTTCAGGGGAATTGAGAATCGGCCAAGAAAACTGTTGCTTCCCATGAATTCCCATGTCATCCCTAAGTCACGGTAGGAAAACGGGCCGAAAGGACGGGGCGGCAAGACCCCAACAAGGCAAAAGCAGGTTTCATACAGGCACCCGCTTTCCACCGAAAACGAGAGATCCGGCGCGCGGGCGAGCAGACATCCCCCCAGGTGGCCCGCTGGACCGGACGAACCCAGAGATGGGACGAGGGCGGCGGATTGGGCAGTGGCAGCAGCCCGATCCGCCGTTGTCGTCTCAAGGGCCCGGTTTCCGGGCGGGAACGGGACAGGCGCAAGGAGTGCGGGCCTTTGGCACGCAGGTTCAGAGGGTCGGAGACGTTCAGGGTGGACGCCAAGGGCAGGGTATCCATCCCTGCCGCGTTTCGCCGTGTCATCGAAGCCTCGGACCCCGAATGGAAGGAAGGTCTCCGCCCCAACATCGTGATCGTCTACGGCGACGATCGTCAGGACTGGCTCGAAGTCTACACGATGAAGGCGATCGAGGAGATCGACGAACAGATCGAAGACATGCAGCGCGGCTCGCCCGAACGGCTCTGGCTCGAGGAACTCATGCACGGCCAGTCGATCGAGACGACGATCGACGATGACGGCCGGCTCGTCCTGCCGCAGAAGCTTCGCGAGAAGATCGGCCTCGAAGGCGAGGCCTTCTTCATCTCGGCCGGCGACTATTTCAAGATCTGGAAACCCGAGACATACGCAGAAACCGCCGGCAGCCGCGCGCGGAAGCTGGCCGAGGCTTATCCCGACGATTTCGACCCGAGAAGCCTCCTGCCGGCAAGGCCGAGGGGTTAGGCCATGGCCGCTGCCGCCGCCACGACCGACAGGCAAGACCCGCACATCCCCGTTCTGATCGGGCCGCTGATCGAGGCCGTGGCCCCGGTCGAAGGCGTGTGGCTGGACGGAACCTTCGGCGCGGGCGGCTACACGCGCGCGCTGCTTGAGGCGGGCGCGGAGAGGGTCATCGGCGTGGACCGCGATCCGTCCGTTTTCCGCATGGCCCAGTCCTGGGCCGGCGACTTCGGCGACCGGCTGCGGCTGGTCGAGGGCACGTTCTCCGAAATGGACGAACTGGCGGGCGAGCCGCTCGACGGCGTGGTGCTGGACCTCGGCGTGTCCTCCATGCAGCTCGACCAGGCCGAGCGGGGCTTTTCTTTCCAGAAGGAAGGGCCCCTCGACATGCGGATGGGCGACACCGGGCCCACCGCTGCGGACATCGTCAACTCCGCGTCGGAGGCGGACCTGGCCGACATTCTCTTTCACTATGGCGAGGAGCGCGCCGCCCGCCGCATCGCCCGCGCGATCGTGGCCGGACGGCAGACCGAACCCTTTGCCACCACCCGGCAACTCGCCGCCGTGGTCGAACGCTGCCTGCCGCGCCCGAAGCCGGGGCAGAGCCACCCCGCGACCCGCAGCTTCCAGGCGATCCGCATTGCCGTGAACGACGAATTCGGACAGCTGGCCGAGGGGCTCCAGGCCGCCGAGCGCGCGCTGAAGCCCGGCGGGCACCTTGCTGTCGTCACCTTCCATTCACTGGAGGACCGCATCGTGAAGCGGTTCTTCCAGCTTCGGTCCGGCGCCGAGGGGCAAGGCAGCCGCCATGCCCCCGCGCGCGCTCAGGCCGAACCCGCCTTCACCCTGAAAACCCGCCGCGCCATCGGCCCGGACGAGGAGGAAGTTGCCCGCAATCCCCGCGCGCGTTCCGCGAAGCTTCGCGTTGGCGTGCGCACCTCCGCGCCCCCCGAGCCCGTTTCGCGCGCCGCGATGGGGCTTCCGAAGCCCGCCCTGACAGGAGGTTGAGACGATGCGTTCGCTGTTGTTCGTGCTGACCGCCCTTTCCGTCATGGGGCTCGCCGTCTGGGCCTATCGCGAGAACTACCGCACCCAGGCCGCCCTGTCCGAGGTCGAGGACCTGCAACGGGAAATCGCGGGACTACGCGATTCCCTCGGTGTTCTCCGGGCCGAATGGGCCTATCTGAACCGGCCCGAGCGACTTCGCGAACTCGCCGCGATCAACTATGACCGCCTCGGGCTGATGCCGCTGATGCCGGAGCAGTTCGGCTCGGTCTCGGCCGTGGCCTACCCCATGCCGGACCTTCCGCCGATCACCGATCCCGTCGAGACCATCGCCGAGGAGACGCGCCCATGATCCGCACCCCGCTGCGCCCGCTCGCCCGGATCCTTCGGGCCCGAGAGAAGGGCGAGAACCCCGACGCGATCGAACGCGAAAACCGCCGCCTGCGGCACGAACTGATGCGCGACAAGATGCGGGTGCGCGCCGAGGGGCGGCTCCTGATCCTGGGTGTATTCTTCTTCGCGGCTTTCGCCGTGGTGGGTGGCAGGATGGGCATGCTATCGGCCGCGGAGCCGGTGGAGCCCCGCGCCGCCGTGACCGGCGCCTCGATCATCGCGCAGCGCGCAGACATCGTGGACCGCGAGGGCAGGGTGCTGGCCACCAACCTGGCCACACATTCCCTCTATGCGCAGCCGCAGATGATGGTCGATCCCGAGAGGGTGGCGAAGGAACTGGCCGCGATCTTCCCGGATCTCGACGAAGCCGATCTGGTCGAGGAGTTCACCGGGAAGCGCAAGTTCCTGTGGATAAAGAAGAAACTCTCGCCCGAGCAGATGCAGGCCGTGCATGACATCGGCGATCCGGGGCTCCTGTTCGGCCCGCGCGAGATGCGGCTCTATCCGAACGGCAAGCTTGCCGCGCATGTCCTTGGCGGCGCGAGCTTCGGCCGCGAAGGCGTGCGCTCGGCCGAGGTAATCGGCGTCGCGGGCGTCGAGAAGACATTCGACGCCTGGCTTCGCGATCCCGCGAACGGCGGTCACCCGCTTCAGCTTTCGCTCGACCTGTCGGTGCAGGCCGCGGTCGAGGAAGTCCTCTATGGCGGCATGAAGCTCATGGATGCGAAGGGCGCGGCGGCTGTCCTGATGGACGTGAGGACCGGCGAGGTGATCGCGATGGTCTCGCTGCCGGATTTCGACCCGAACACCCGTCCGGCCCCTCCGGCGAAGGGGCTGGCCAGCGAAAGCCCGCTGTTCAACCGGGCGGTTCAGGGCGTCTATGAACTCGGGTCCACCTTCAAGATCTTCGCGATCGCCCAGGCGCTGGAACTCGACCTCGTGCAGCCTGCGTCGATGGTCGACACGCAGGGACCCCTGCGCTGGGGCCGGTTCCGTATCAGCGATTTCCACAACTACGGCCCGCGCCTCTCCGTCACCGACGTGATCGTGAAGTCGTCGAACATCGGCACCGCGCGCATCGCGACCGAGATCGGCCCGGAAAGGCAGCAGACCTTCCTGAAGTCCCTCGGCTTCTTCGAGCCGACGTCCATCGAACTGGTCGAGGCGCCGACGGGCAAGCCGCTCCTGCCGCCGAAATGGAGCGACATCTCCACCATGACGATCTCCTACGGTCACGGCCTTTCGGCCAGCCCGCTCCATCTGGCGACGGCCTACGCGACGATCGCCAATGGCGGGGTCAAGGTGTCGCCGACGATCCTGAAGCGGGACACCGCCGCGACCGGACTGCGCGTGCTTTCGGGCGATACGGCGGCCGAGGTCCTTTCGATGCTGCGCGCGGTCGTGACGCGGGGCACGGCGAGCTTCGGGGACGTCTCAGGCTATGCGGTCGCGGGCAAGACGGGCACGGCGGACAAGCCCAAGCCGACCGGCGGGGGCTACTATGACGACAAGGTGATCGCGACCTTCGCCAGCGTCTTTCCAGCGCATGATCCAGCATATGTTCTCGTCGTAACCCTTGACGAACCAGTGGAAACATCGGGGACGGAGCCTCGCCGGACAGCGGGCTGGACCGCGGTCCCGGTCGCGGCGGAGATCATCCGCCGGGCGGCTCCGCTTCTGGGGCTCCGGCCGGTGGTTGAACCCGAGCAGGAGATTGGAGTAACACTCGTCCGCAACTAAGGGGCGCAACGGGTGGCCGCACAAGCGGCGGAGGGCACGAGATATGGGCAGCGTCGCCAACGAGGACGGGGCGGCAGCGGTCAAGTCGCTGGCGGATCTCGGCCTGACTGCCCTTCAGGGGCGCGAGGCGCGCGTCACCGGGCTTTCCGTGGACAGCCGCCAGGTCAAACCGGGCCATCTTTTCGCGGCCCTGCCGGGCACCAAGGTGCACGGGGCGGAGTTCATCCAGTATGCGCTGCGCATGGGGGCTGGCGCCATCCTGACCGACCGGACCGGAGCGGACATTGCACGGGCCGAACTTGCCGGATCGAACGCCGCCCTGGTCATTGCCGAGGACCCGCGCCAGGCGCTTTCCTTTGCGGCGGCTCTCTGGTTCGAGGCGCAGCCCGAGACGATGGTCGCGGTCACCGGCACCAACGGCAAGACTTCGGTCGCGACGTTCACGCGCCAGATCTGGACCCATCTGGGGCTTCTCGCCGCCAATATCGGCACCACGGGCGTCGAGGGCGCCTTCACCGCGCCTTCCGGGCATACGACGCCGGAACCCATCACGCTTCATCGGCTTCTCGCGCGGATGGCGGCGGCCGGGGTGACGCACGCGGCGATGGAAGCCTCCTCTCACGGGCTCGCGCAACGCAGGCTCGACGGCGTGCGGCTTGCGGCGGCGGCGTTCACGAACTTCACGCAGGACCATCTCGATTACCACGCGAGCTTCGACGAATATTTCGATGCGAAGGCGGGGCTCTTTGCCCGCGTCCTTCCCGAAGACGGCGTGGCGGTGATCAACCTCGATGATCCGCGCGGAGCGGACATGGCCGGGATCGCCCGCGCCCGCGGACAGCGGATCATCGGCGTCGGGCAGACGGACGCGGCCGACCTGCGCATCCTTGGCCAGCGTTTCGATGCGACCGGGCAGGATCTGCGCTTTTCCTGGCAGGGTGCGCCGCACCTCGTGCGGCTGAACCTCATCGGCGGTTTCCAGGCCGCCAACGTGCTTGCCGCGGCGGGGCTCGCGATCGCTGGCGGCGAAGAGCCAGAGGCGGTTTTCGCCACGCTGCCGCAGCTTGCGACGGTGCGGGGGCGGATGCAGCTTGCTGCCACGCGCGACAATGGCGCGGCGGTGTTCGTGGACTACGCCCATACGCCCGACGCGGTCGCCACAGCCCTTCAGGCGCTGCGCCCGCACGTCCTTGGCCGGATCGTCGTCGTTCTCGGCGCGGGCGGCGACCGTGACCGGGGCAAGCGTCCGCTGATGGGCCGTGCTGCGGCGGAACATGCCGACGTCGTCTTCGTGACCGACGACAACCCGAGAAGCGAGGACCCCGCCGCGATCCGCGCCGAAATCCTCGCGGCCTGCCCGGAGGCGACCGAAGTGGGCGACCGGGCCGAGGCGATCCTTCGTGGCGTCGATGCGCTGGGGCCGGGGGACGCGCTGCTGATCGCCGGCAAGGGACACGAGACAGGCCAGACCATCGGCACCGATGTCTATCCATTCGACGATGCCGAACAGGCGAGCGTCGCCGTGGCCGCGCTGGAGGGCCGGATATGAGCGTTCTGTGGACTTCGGCGGAGGCCGTCGCGGCGACCGGAGGGCGCGCGACGCGGGATTTCGCCGTGACGGGCGTGTCGATCGACAGCCGCGCGCTGGCGGCCGGCGACCTGTTCGTGGCGCTGAAGGACGCCCGGGACGGGCACGATTTCGTGGCCGACGCGCTCAGGAAAGGCGCCGCGGCGGCACTGGTGTCGCGCATGCCTGAGGGCTGCACCGAGGATGATCCGCTCCTGATCGTGCCGGACGTCCTGAAGGGGCTAGAGAACTTGGGCCGCGCCGGACGGGCGCGGGCAAGGGCGCGCGTCGTGGGTGTCACGGGTTCGGTCGGGAAGACCTCGACCAAGGAGATGCTGCGGGCGGTCCTTTCGGCTCAGGGTTCGGTCCATGCCGCCGAGGCAAGCTTCAACAACCATTGGGGCGTGCCGCTGACCCTCGCCCGGTTGCCGCGCGACGCCGATTTTGCCGTGATCGAGATCGGCATGAACCATCCGGGTGAGATCGCGCCGCTTGCGCGGCAGGCGCGCCCGCACGTGGCGTTGATCACCACGGTCGCGCCGGCGCATCTGGAGGCCTTCGACAGCCTGGAGGCGATCGCGCGTGAAAAGGCCGCGATCTTCGAGGGACTGGAACCCGGCGGCATCGCTGTCTACCCGGCCGACCTTGGCGTGAGTCCGATCCTCGCCGAGGCTGCGGCGCGCCATGCGGGACGGGTGCTGACATTCGGCGGGACAGGGGCGGCCGATGCGGATTACCGCCTGAGCGATGTGCAGCTTTCGCGCGATACGACTGTCGTGCGAGCGGTCCGCCGCGAGAATGGCGGCCAGCCGATCCTGTTCAAGGTTCGTACCGCAGGGCGGCATTTCGCCATGAATGCGCTTGGCGTGATCGCCGTTGCGGAGGCGCTCGGGGCCGATCCCGTCGTCGCCGCCTGCGACCTCGGAGAATGGGTCCCGCCCGCCGGCCGCGGCGCGCGGGAGAGGATCGTGCTCGACGTCGTGGAGGATCACCTCGCGATCGAGTTGATAGACGATGCCTATAATGCAAACCCCGCCTCGATGGCCGCCGCGCTCGATGTCCTCGGCGCTGCCGAGACGCAGGACGGCGTGGGCCGCGTCCGCGAGGGCCGCCGGATCGCAGTTCTGGGTGACATGCTGGAACTCGGCCCGGACGAGGCGACCCTGCACGCGGCGATCGCGGCGCATCCGATGATGTCGCGTATCCATACGGTGCACTGCGTCGGCCCGAGGATGCGCGCGCTCTGGGAGGCGCTGCCGCAGTCCCGTCGCGGCGAATGGCATGAAACCGCGACGGCCCTGGCCGAACGGGCGCATCACATCGCCGACGCGGGCGATGTTGTGCTGGTCAAGGGATCGAAGGGATCGAAAGTCAGCCTCGTCGTTGACGCGATCCGCAAACTGGGGCAGGTGGGCGCCGGTGAAATGCGCGGGGTGGAGTGAATGCTCTATTGGCTGAAGAACCTGTCGGATGGCGGGGGTTTCTTCAACCTCTTCCAGTACGTGACGTTCCGTGCGGGCGGGGCGTTCTTCACTGCGCTCATCGTCGGCCTTTTCTTCGGGCCGCCGCTCATCAACCTTCTGAGGCGCAAGCAGGGCAAGGGCCAGCCGATCCGCGATGACGGGCCGCAGGGCCATTTCGCGAAGGCCGGCACGCCGACGATGGGTGGGCTCCTGATCCTGTCCTCGCTGCTCGTCAGTACGCTTCTCTGGGCGCAGCTGACGAACGCCTATGTCTGGATCGTTCTGGGCGTGACCTGCGGGTTCGGGCTCATCGGCTTCGCCGACGACTACGCGAAGGTCACGAAGCAGTCGACGAAGGGCGTCTCTTCGCGCGTCCGGTTCCTCGTCGGACTGGCACTGGCCGCCGTCGCGGCGGCGATCGCGGCCTGGGTGCACCCGGACGAGTTGACGAACCAGCTGGCGCTTCCGTTCTTCAAGGACGTGCTCATCAACCTGAGCCTCTTCTTCGTGCCTTTCTCGATGATCGTGATCGTAGGCGCGGCGAACGCGGTCAACCTGACCGACGGGCTCGACGGGCTTGCCATCATGCCGGTGATGATCGCGGCTGGGGCGCTGGGGATCATCGCCTATTTCGTCGGCAACTCGGTCTTCGCCAACTACCTCGATGTCCACTACGTGCCGGGCACGAGCGAACTTTTGATCTTCGCCGCGGCGCTCATCGGCGGCGGGCTCGGGTTCCTGTGGTACAACGCGCCGCCTGCGGCGGTGTTCATGGGGGATACTGGCTCCCTCGCGCTTGGCGGCGCGCTTGGCGCCATCGCGGTGGTGACGAAGCACGAGATCGTTCTGGCGATCGTTGGCGGGCTGTTCGTGGTCGAGGCGCTTTCGGTGATCATCCAGGTGGCCTATTTCAAGCGCACTGGGCGGCGGGTCTTCCTGATGGCGCCGATCCACCACCACTTCGAGAAGAAGGGTTGGGCCGAGCCGCAGATCGTGATCCGGTTCTGGATTATCTCGCTGATCCTCGCGCTCATCGGGCTCGCGACGCTCAAGGTGCGGTGAGGGCCGGGGGGTGGTCAGCCCCGCCGACGTTTTTGAAACTGGTGCAGCCGGGGGCGGGAAATGATTCCGGTCAGGGGATACGAGGGGCAGAGGGTCGCGGTGCTGGGCTTGGGCCGTTCCGGCCTCGCCACGGCCCGGGCGCTCGCCGGTGGCGGCGCCGAGGCGCTTCTGTGGGACGACAGCCCCGAGGCGCGGGCCAATGCCGAGGCGCAGGGCTTCGCCTGCCATGATCTCACGCGGAACGGGGCGTGGGAGGGGGTCGCGGCGCTGATCGTCTCGCCGGGCATCCCGCATCTCTACCCGAAGCCCAACCCGGTCATCGCCGCCGCCGTCGCGGCCGGAGTTCCGGTGGACAACGACATTGGCCTGTTCTTCCGGTCTTTCGCCACCCGGGACTGGGACTCGTTCGACCAGGTTCCGCGCGTCGTCGCGGTCACGGGATCGAACGGCAAATCGACGACGACGGCGCTGATCCATCATATCCTCAAGGTCGCGGGGCGGCCGACACAGATGGCCGGGAACATCGGCCGCGGCGTTCTGGACATCGATCCCGCGCATGACGGCGAGGTGGTCGTCATCGAGTTGTCGAGCTATCAGACCGAACTCGCCCGCGCGCTGACCCCCGACATCGCCGTCTTCACCAACCTCTCGCCCGATCACCTCGACCGGCACGGCGGGCTTGGCGGCTACTTCGCTGCCAAGCGCCGGCTCTTCGCCGAGGGCGGGCCGGACCGGGCGGTCATCGGCGTCGATGAATTCGAGGGCGCATTCCTCGCCAATCAACTCTCGCAGGGGCCGGGGGATGACCGGGTGATCCGGATTTCCTCCAGCCACAAGCTCGGGGATTACGGCTGGTCGGTCTTCGCGCGGAAGGGGTTCCTCGCGGAATGGCGGAAGGGGCGGCAGGTCGCCTCGATCGACCTGCGCGAGGTGAAGGGTCTGCCCGGAGAGCACAACCATCAGAACGCCTGCGCGGCCTATGCGGCGGTGCGGGCGCTGGGCGTCGCGCCGAAGCTGATCGAGGGGGCATTCCATTCCTTCGAGGGCCTGCCGCATCGATCGCAGACGGTGGGCGAGAGGGACGGCGTCCGTTTCGTGAACGACTCGAAGGCAACCAACGTGGACAGCGCGGCGAAGGCATTGCAGGCGTTCAAGCGGATCCGCTGGATCGCGGGCGGGCTCGGCAAGGAAGGCGGCATCGCTGGCCTGCAGCCCCATCTCGGCTCCGTGGTGAAGGCCTACCTGATCGGCCACTCGGCGCGGGACTTCGCGCTGGAACTCGGCGGAACGCCACACGAGATCTGCGAGACGATGGAACGCGCCGTCGCGCGCGCGGCCGAAGAGGCGGAGCCGGGGGAGGTTGTGCTTCTGGCGCCTGCGGCGGCCTCCTTCGACCAGTACGCGAATTTCGAGAAACGGGGCGAGGATTTCGCCGCCCGAGTCCGGGCGCTCATTGGCGGCGAGGATGGCTGAGGGCGGTTCCGCACGGCACCCGGATTTGACCTTGAGCAAGGCGCGTCGCCCGCGCCGCCGTTAGATCTGCCGCATGGCAATCATGCAGGGCAACATGAGAACCGTATTCGTCCTTTTGGGCATATTCGCCCTCGCACTCCTCGCGGGCCTCGCGTTCTGGCGCCAGCTTGATCACCGCGCTGACCGCGCCGAGATGGCGCGGCTCATCTCTCTCCAGCCGCCGCAGCCACCGCTTTTCGATGCCGGGATGGTGCGCGACCTTCCGGAGCCCGCAAAGCGCTTCTTCCTTTACGCGATCGAGCCCGGCACGCCGCTCCGCACGGTGGCGGAGATCGAGATGGAGGGGCGGTTCGGGATGGGGACCAAGGCCGATCCCGGCTACATGGACATGACCGCCCGCCAGGTGCTGGCGGCGCCCTGGGGTTTCGTCTGGGCGATGGAGACGAAGGGCGGGCCGATGCCGCTCGGCGGCTCCGACTCCGGCAAGTGGACGCGGTTCTGGCTGGCCGGCCTCGTTCCCGTCGCGCGGATCGGCGGCACTGCGGACCACCGGAGCTCGGCCTTCGGCCGCTATGTCGCCGAGGCCGTGTTCTGGACGCCGGCTGCGGTCCTGCCCGGCCCGGGCGTGCGCTGGGAACCGCTCGGCCCCGACAGCGCCCGCGTCACGGTGGAACACGACGGGCTCCGGCAGGCGGTCGACGTGACGGTCGACACGGATGGAAAACCCACGCAGGTCGCGTTCCAGCGGTGGAGCAACGCCAACCCGGAAAAGGCTTACCGCCTGCAGCCCTTTGGCGGCCAGCTGTCGAATTTCCAGTCCTTCGGCGGCTTCCGCCTTCCCACGCATGTCGAGGCCGGAAACATGTGGGGAACCGACGAATACTTCCCCTTCTTCGTCGTCGACGTGACGGGGGTCCGCTTTCCCGAGCCGGCTGACTAGGTAACAGAGGCGGCAGGGCGCGGCCGCGCTCAGCCGGTGACCGAAGCTATCGCCGCGCGGAGGGCGACATCGCGCGGATCGGCGGTGATCCCGGTGCCCATGCGGTTGGTGACATAGCCATAGCCCAGCCCGGTCGCGGCGTCCGCGTATCCCATGGAACCGCCCGCGCCGGGGGCGCCGAAGGCTCCTTCGTGGCCGAAGTCGAAGCCGGGCATGGGTTTCATGAAGCCCAGCGAATAGTGCGCCTCGTCGCGCATCACTTCGTCGAACGCTCCGCGTGACGGCGGTTCAGCGGGCGCTTCGAGCGCCGCGAGGGTTTCGGGCCTGAGGCCGAGTTCCTTGCCGCCGGTGGCGAAGACGCCGTAGGCGCGCGCGATGGCACGCGCGGTGCCGACGCCGCCGCCAGAGGGCACCTCGAGTTCGCGGGCGTAGATGCGGCTTTCGTCCAGCGGCACGACCGTGCCCGGGTTCGACATGAAGGCGCGGGCGAAGGCGGAGCCGGGGGTGAGGGCCTTCACAAGCGTCGGAAGAGGCAGCCCGAGAAGCGAGCGGACGATCCCCGGCATCCTGAGCCGGGCGAGGCGCGCGTCGGGAATGTCTTCCGGCAAACGGATGTAGAACTCCAGCCCCAGGGGATCGGCGATTTCCTCCTGGAAGAACCGCCCGAGGCTGCGGTGCCCGGGGTCGATGCGGCGAAGAAGCTCGCCTTCGTAGAAGCCGAGCGTGATCGCGTGGTAGGCGTTGCGCGTGCCCGGCTCCCACTCCGGCCGCTCCTCCGCCATGATCGCGGCGAGGCGGTCGAGGTCGGCGATCTCCTCCCGTCCGACCTTGCCCGCGAAGGCATGAAGCCCCGCCTGGTGCGAGAGGAGTTGCCGGACGGTCACGGCCTCCTTGCCATTCCGGGCGAATTCCGGCCAGTAATCCGCCACCCGCGCCTCGTAATCGAGCCAGCCCCGCGAATGGGCCAGCGCGATCGTCATCGCCGCCAGGCCCTTCGTCGCGGAGAAGACGAGGACCATGGTGTCCTTCTCCCAGGGTGCGCCCGTCTCGGCGTCGCGGATGCCGCCCCAAAGGTCCACGACGCAGTCGCCGTGCCGGTAGACGCAGACGGCTCCCCCAAGCTCGCCGCGGCGTGCGAAGTTATCTTCGAAAGCCAGGCGGACGGGTTCGAATTCGGGGCTCACCTGGCCCTGGATTTCGAAGCGTGCGGGGCCGGCCATGGGATGCGTCCTTTCACCGGGTTGCGTGAAGTTGCATAGCACGGCGGCACCCTTCCGGCCATTTCGTCACTGCCCGGCGTGGGCCTGGGTCGCCGTGATCTGGTCGGCACCGATCCGCCGTCTGGGGCGAATCCAAGCGATATCCGTCCTTTGCGGGGGAATTGGCGGCACCAGCCCCTAGCGCGACAGGGGATTTGGGGTTACAGTTCTGACCAGACCCGGGAAACGGGCGGTGCGAGGCAGTAAGGCGGTATCCCATGACTGAGATGGTCTATGGCACCATGCCCATGCGGGCTGGCGAGCCGGTTCTTCCACGGTGGTGGCGGACAATCGACAAGCTTACGATGTCCTGCCTGCTTGGGCTGTTCGGTATCGGTCTTCTCCTTGGGCTCGCGGCTTCGCCGCCGCTGGCGGAAAAGAACGGGCTCGATCCCTTCTATTACGTGGAACGGCAGGTGTTCTTCGGCCTAGTCGCGCTCGTCGCGATGTTCGTGACCTCCATGATGTCGCCCGGCCTGGTACGGCGCCTCGGGGTCATGGGCTTTGCCGTCTCTTTCGTCGCGGTCGTCTTCCTGCCGTTCTTCGGCACGGATTTCGGCAAGGGCGCGGTGCGCTGGTATTCGCTGGGCTTCGGATCGGTCCAGCCGTCGGAGTTCCTCAAGCCGGGTTTCGTCGTGCTCGCGGCGTGGTTCATGGCGGCGAGCCAGGAAATCGGCGGGCCGCCCGGCAAGCTCTATTCCTTCGTCGTCGCGCTGATCGTCGCGCTCATGCTGGCGCTTCAGCCGGACTTCGGGCAGGCGGCGCTGGTCCTGTTTTCCTGGGGCGTGATCTATTTCGTCGCGGGTGCGCCCTTCCTTCTGCTGACTGTCATCGCTGCGCTCGTGGTGGCCGGCGGCGTTGTCGCCTATGAGAATTCCGAGCATTTCGCGCGCCGGATCGACGGGTTCCTGTCGCCGGAGATCGACCCGCGCACCCAGATCGGCTACGCCACGAACGCGATCCAGGAAGGCGGCTTCTTCGGGGTCGGCGTGGGCGAGGGGCAGGTCAAGTGGTCCCTGCCGGACGCGCATACCGACTTCATCATCGCCGTGGCGGCGGAGGAATACGGGCTCGTCCTGGTCCTCATCATCATCGCGCTCTACGCGACGATCGTCGTCCGTTCGCTCTATCGGCTGATGCGGGAACGCGATCCGTTCATCCGGCTTGCCGGCGCTGGGCTCGCCTGCTCCTTCGGCGTGCAGGCCATGATCAACATGGGCGTCGCCGTGCGGCTTCTGCCTGCTAAGGGAATGACGCTGCCCTTCGTCAGCTACGGCGGCTCGTCGGTGATCGCGAGCGGGCTCGCGGTCGGGATGCTGCTCGCCTTCACGCGGACGCGGCCTCAGGGCCAGATCGGCGACATCCTTCTCAAGCGGGGCCGGTGATGGCCAGGCAACGGCTTCTCCTGATCGCCGCCGGAGGCACCGGGGGGCACATGTTCCCTGCGCAGGCCCTAGCCGAGGCGATGGTGCGGCGGGGCTGGCGCGTGAAGCTTTCCACCGACGCGCGCGGCGCGCGGTATTCCGGTGCGTTCCCTCATGTCGTGAAGGTGGAGAAGGTGGCATCCGCGACCCTCGCGCGGGGCGGGCCGCTGGCGAAGCTCCTCGCGCCGTTCCGGATCGCGGGCGGCGTCCTCGCCGCGATCCTCGGGATGTTGAAGGACAAGCCCGCCGTCGTCGTGGGCTTCGGAGGCTATCCGACGATCCCCGCCCTTTCGGCGGCCTACGTCTTGCGCGTGCCGCGCGCCATCCACGAGCAGAACGGCGTCATGGGGCGGGTCAACCGGGTCTTCGCGCGCCGCGTGGGAGCCTTCGCCTGCGGCACCTGGCCCACCGACCTGCCCGAGGGCGTGGAAGGGCGGCACACCGGCAACCCCGTCCGCGGAGCGGTGCTCGAGCGGGCGGCCGCGCCCTACATCCCGCCGGGCGACTACCCGATGAGCATCGTTGTGATCGGCGGCAGCCAGGGTGCCCGGATCCTGTCCGACGTCGTGCCGGGCGCCGTGGCCGCCTTGCCCGAAGGCCTGCGGACACGCATGCGCATCGCGCACCAGGCGCGGGAAGAGGACATCGAGCGGGTCGTCGCCGCCTACGCGGCGGCGGGCGTTCCGGCAGAAGTGAAGAGCTTCTTCACCGACGTGCCCCGGCGGTTTTCCGAGGCGCAGCTCGTCATCGCGCGGGCGGGCGCGTCGACGATCGCGGACCTGACGGTGATCGGGCGCCCCGCGATCCTCATTCCCTACGCGGCCGCGGCCGGCGACCACCAGACGGCGAACGCCCGCGCGCTGGTCGAGGCGGGGGCGGCGATCCTCATGTCCGAGAGCGAGGCGCGCCCCGCCGCGCTGGCCACCCAGATCGCGACGGTCCTTGAAAACCCGGGCGCGGCCGCGCATATGGCTGCCTCCGCCCTTGCCTATGGCATACCGGACGCGACGGAGAAGCTCGTGGCACTGGTCGAGGGCCTGGCCAAACCGAAAGAGACGACATGAACGCGGCGACGAAACTTCCCGGCGAACTCGGACCCATCCACTTCGTGGGCATCGGCGGCATCGGCATGTCCGGGATCGCCGAGGTGCTGATCACGCTCGGCTATCGCGTGCAGGGTTCGGACGCGAAGGCGTCGAAGATCACCGATCGGCTGGAAAAGCTCGGCGCGGCCTTTTTCGAGGGCCAGCGGGCCGAGAATATCGGCGACGCGGCGGTCGTGGTCATTTCCTCGGCCATCAAGAAGGGCAACCCGGAACTGGAGGAAGCGCGGCGCCGCAAGCTGCCGGTGGTTCGCCGGGCCGAGATGCTGGCCGAACTCATGCGCCTGAAGTCGAACATCGCGGTCGCCGGGACGCATGGCAAGACGACGACGACGACGATGGTCGCGACGCTTCTCGACAAGGGCGGGTTCGATCCCACGGTCATCAACGGCGGCATCATCCATGCCTACGGCTCGAACGCGCGGGCGGGCGCAGGCGAGTGGATGGTCGTCGAAGCGGACGAGTCCGACGGCTCCTTCAACCGCCTTCCGGCGACGATCGCGATCGTCACGAATATCGACCCCGAGCACATGGAGCACTGGGGTTCGTTCGAAGCGCTTCGTAAGGGCTTCTTCGACTTCGTTTCGAACATCCCCTTCTACGGTCTCGCCGTCTGCTGCACCGACCATGCGGAAGTTCAGGCGCTCGTGGGCAGGGTGACGGACCGGCGGATCGTCACCTTCGGCTTCAATGCGCAGGCCGACGTCAGGGCGGTGAACCTGAGCTATGAAAACGGCACCGCGCATTTCGACGTGGCGCTTCAGGGCGAAGGCGAGGACGCGGTGATCGAAGGCTGCACCCTGCCGATGCCCGGCGACCACAACGTTTCGAACGCGCTCGCCGCGGTGGCGGTCGCGCGGCATCTGGGAATGAAGAAGGACGAGATCCGCGAGGCGCTGGCGAACTTCGGCGGCGTGAACCGCCGCTTCACCAAGGTTGGCGAAGTGCTGGGCGGCGTGACCATCATCGACGATTACGGCCACCACCCGGTCGAGATCGCAGCAGTCCTGAAAGCGGCGCGGCAGGCGACGAAGGGCCGGGTCATCGCGGTGCACCAGCCGCACCGCTACACGCGCCTGTCGAGCCTCTTCGACGATTTCTGCACCTGCTTCAACGAGGCGGACGTGGTCGGCATCGCCGAGGTCTATGCCGCGGGAGAGGACCCAATTCCGGGTGCGACGCGCGACGACCTCGTCGCCGGGCTCATCGCGCATGGTCACCGCCACGCCCGTGCCATCCTGAGCGAAGAGGACCTCGCTAGGCTCGTGCGCGAACAGGCGCGTCCGGGCGACATGGTCGTCTGTCTTGGCGCCGGCACGATTTCGGCCTGGGCGAACGCGCTGCCAGACCGGCTCGCGAAGGGCTAGGGGCGTGGTTGCCGAGGGTCTCAGACAACGGCTGGGCCTGGGGCTTCTGACTGCTTATGGCGTGGGGATCATGGTCGGGGCGGGGATTTACGTCCTCGTCGGCGTGGTCGCCGGCCAGGCGGGCGTGTGGGCTGCCGTTTCGTTCCTTCTGGCCGCCATCGTCGTGGTTCCGACGGCGCTGACATTTTCCGAACTCTCGTCGCGAATCCCCGAGGCGGCGGGAGATTCCTCCTATGTCGAGATCGGGCTCAACCAGCACTGGCTCGCGATCTTCGTCGGATGGGTCAACATCGCCGCGGGCACGGTCGCGGCGGCGGCAGTGCTCAGGGGCGGGGTCGGCTACCTGATCTCCGTCGTCCCGATGCCCTTCGTCTGGGCGGTGATCGGGCTGGGCGCGGCGCTGACGCTGATCGCGATCGCGGGCGTCCTGGAAAGCCTCGCCTTCGCGGCGGCGCTGACCGTGGTCGAGGTCTGCGGGCTTCTCGTCGTCAGCTGGGCCGGCTTCACCGCCGAGCCGGTGACGGAATGGCTCGCCCCGCCGGCGCCTGAATGGAACGGCATCATCGCCGCCACGATCTTCGCGATCTTCGCCTTCATCGGCTTCGACGACATCGTGAACATGGCGGAGGAGGCCAGGCGCCCGATGCGCGACATGCCGCGGGCGATCCTGCTGTCCCTGGCGATCACCGCGCTTCTCTACGCGCTCGTGTCTCTCGCCGCCGTCCGCGCCGTGCCGCGCGACGTGCTGGCAGTGAGCGAGCGCCCGCTCGCCCTCGTCTGGGAGATGGCGACGGGGCGGAGCGCGGCCTTCCTGTCGCTTGTCGCCGTCGCGGCGGCGCTGAACGGGGTGCTCGCGCAGATCGTCATGGCATCGCGCGTCCTTTATGGGTTGGGCAAGCGGTCGCCGGGCTACGCGGTGTTCCGGAAGACCCATGCGGAGTTCGGTACGCCGGTCTTCGGAACGATCGTCATTGGCGTGGCGCTGACGGCCGCCGCCTTGACCCTTCCTGTCGCCGTGCTTGCGGAGTTCACGTCCCAGGCGCTGCTGGTGGTCTTCGCCATCGTCAATCTGGCGCTGATCGGGTTGAAGCGGAAAGCGCCCGCGGGGCATTTCTCGGTTCCGGTCCTCGTGCCCTGGGCGGGGCTCATCGCCTCGCTCGCAGCGCTCGGAGCATCTTTGGGAGGATGGAGATGAACGCATCACTTGTGGCCTCCTGCCTCTGGGTGCTCGCGGCGACGATCACCGCGCTTCTGCCCATGCGCCTGCAGTATCCGCCTGGGCTTATGCTCCTGATCCTGGCTCCCGTGCTGATCGTCTGGCTCGGGCTGGACTATGGGGTATGGATCGCGCTACTGGCCTTTGTCGGTTTTCTTTCCATGTTCCGTAACCCGTTGACCTATCTGGGGCGGAAGGCTTTGGGCCTGCCCGTCCGCCGCCCGGGGGAGGGGCGCACGGAATGACTCTTTCGCTCGCCTTCGCCGCGCTATGGGCCATCGCTGCGAACATCATCGCGATGTTGCCCTCGCGGGACCATCACTGGCGCGCGGCCTATGTGCTGATCGCGGTCGGGGTGCCCATCGTCGGCTGGGTGACCTACGAGAACGGACCCGCCGTCGGCCTCCTGGTCCTCGCCGCGGGCATGTCGATGCTGCGCTGGCCGGTCGTGTATCTCGGCCGCTGGGCCGCCCGGACCGTGCGGCGTGAGCCCCGGGAGAGCCGGGAATGAAGTTGCCCGAGGTTCGCGGAACGCTGACGGCCGACAGGCCGCTGGCGGATCTTACATGGCTCAGGGTCGGGGGGCCGGCGGACTGGCTGTTCCAGCCGGTAGATACCGAGGACCTCTCGCAGTTCCTTGCCGCGCTCGATCCCGCCGTGCCCGTCTTCCCCATGGGGGTCGGTTCCAACCTGATCGTTCGCGATGGCGGCATCCGCGCGGTCGTGATCCGGCTGGGTCGCGGGTTCAACGCGATCACCGTGGAGGGGAACCGCGTGACTGCCGGCGCCGCAGCACTCGACGCGCATGTGGCGCGGCGCGCGGCCGAGGCGGGCGTGGACCTGACGTTCCTCCGGACCATTCCGGGCGCGATCGGCGGTGCGGTTCGGATGAATGCCGGCTGCTACGGCACCTATGTCGCCGATCACTTCGTCTCCGCCAAGGCGGTGGCGCGGGACGGCCGCGTCGTGACGCTGACCGCCGAGGACCTGAATTTCCGCTACCGGCAGACGGACGTTCCCGATGGTATGGTGATCATCGAGGCGACATTCGAGGGCGAGCGCGGCGACCCGGCGGCGCTTGAAGCCAGGATGGCCGAGCAACTCGCTCGGCGTGACGCCTCGCAGCCCACGAAGGAGCGGTCGGCCGGCTCCACCTTCCGCAATCCGGCGGGCTTCTCCTCGACGGGTCGGGAGGACGACACGCACGAACTCAAGGCCTGGAAGCTCATCGACGACGCGGGAATGCGGGGCGCCAGGCTTGGCGGCGCGCAGATGTCTGAAAAGCATTCGAATTTTCTCATCAACGCGGGCGGCGCCACGGCCGCCGATCTCGAAGGGCTTGGCGAGGAAGTTCGAAAAAGGGTTTTGCAGAACTCGGGAATATCGTTAGAGTGGGAAATCATGCGCGTCGGCGAACCGGCGGCAGATTAGATAACAAATAGAAGGGCCTAAAGGCCCTGTGAGGCGAACGTGGCGGGTGTGTCGAGCAGGACAGCCCCCAAGGTGGCGGTACTGATGGGCGGACTCTCGGCCGAGCGGGAGGTGTCGCTCGTCTCGGGGCGCGAGTGCGCCCGGGCCCTGCGGGAGGCGGGTTTCGAGGTGGTCGAGGTCGATGCGGGCCGCGACCTGTCGGCACGTCTTACCGAAATTTCCCCCGATGTCTGTTTCAACGCGCTCCACGGTCGCTGGGGTGAGGATGGCTGCGTCCAGGGAATGCTGGAGTGGCTTGGCATCCCCTACACCCATTCGGGCGTTCTGGCCTCCGCGATGGCAATGGACAAGACGCGGTCGAAGGACGCCTACCGGACAGCCGGGTTGCCGGTGGTGGAAAGCCGTCTTGCCAGCAAGGCCGAGGTGATGGCGCAGCACGTGCTGCCGCCGCCCTATGTCGTGAAGCCCAACAACGAGGGGTCCTCCGTCGGGGTCTACATCGTCGGCGAAGGGGCGAACACGCCGCCGAAACTGTCGGCCGAGATGCCGGAGATCGTGATGGTCGAAACCTACGCGCCGGGGCGGGAACTGACCGTCAGCGTGATGGGCGACCGCGCGCTCTGCGTCACCGAGATCATCACCGAAGGTTGGTACGACTACGCTGCAAAATACATGCCCGGGGGATCGCGCCACGTTCTGCCGGCGGAGATCCCGGAAGAGATCGCAGAAGCCTGCCTCGATTACGCGCGGCGCGCGCACGAGGTTCTGGGCTGCCGGGGCCTCAGCCGCACCGATTTCCGCTGGGACGAGGCGCGCGGGCTGGCGGGGCTCGTCCTTCTGGAGACGAACACGCAGCCGGGAATGACGCCGACCTCGCTCTCGCCCGAACAGGCGGCGCATGTGGGTATTTCGTTCCCCGAGCTCTGCCGCTGGATCGTGGAGGATGCGTCATGCAACCGCTGATCGCCGAGCGCCGTTATCCGCCATCCGCCCCCGAGCCCCGCGAGAAGCGGGCGCCGGTCTTCCCGCGCCGGGTGCGGCCTCAGAAACACGACGCCGACGGGCCGCGTGACCCCGCGCCGAGCCGCATCGCCTACCGCATGCAGCGGCTGTGGCTCACGCCCGTTTTCCGGACGGCGCTGCGCGTGGGCCTGCCGGCGTTCGTCGTGACGCTTTCCGTCGGAATCTGGTTCTCGGACGAGGTCCGCAGGGACGCCTTCGTCGACCGCTTCGCCGAGATGAAGCGGGAAGTGCAGGAGCGCCCGGAGTTCATGGTGACCATGATGGCGGTCGATGGCGCGGCGCCGGAGGTCGCGGAGGCGATCCGCGCGATGATGCCGGTGAACCTGCCGGTCTCCTCCTTTGATCTCGACCTCGAGGCTCTCCGCCAGGTGGTGAGCGACATCGATGCCGTCGCCCGGGCCCAGGTCCGCGTTCGGCCGGGCGGAATCCTGCAGGTGGACGTGACCGAGCGGGTGCCCGCCGCGATCTGGCGCACGCAGGGGCGGCTCGACCTCGTCGACGGAACGGGACACCGGGTCGCGACGCTTCTGGACCGCGAGGCGCGCGCCGACCTGCCGCTCCTGGCGGGTGCGGGCGCCGACAAGGCCGTACCCGAGGCGCTCGCGCTGCTCGCCGCCGCGAAGCCGGTGATCGGTCGAGTGCGGGGGCTCGTCCGCGTCGGCGAACGGCGCTGGGACCTGGTGCTGAACCGCGACCAGCGCATCCTCCTGCCCGAGGAGGGCGCTGTGCGTGCCCTCGAACGGGTGATCGCTCTGGATCAGGCCGAGGAGATGCTCGCGCGCGACATCACCGTCGTCGACATGCGCAATGAACATCGCCCGACGATCCGCCTTGCGGAGGGCGCACTCAAAGGAAACGAACAGGGCGGCAACGAGACCGAGGTGGCAGCGGAATGAAGGATCTCTACCAGTCCCAGCGCGCTATGCGCGCGATGCGCAAGGCCGCAATGCAGCGCGGCGTGATCGCGATCCTGGACGTTGGATCGTCGAAGATCGCCTGTCTGATCCTGCGCTTCGACGGGCCGGAACAATTCCGCGAGGATGGGCTGGGCTCGATGGCCGGGCAGTCCTCTTTCCGCGTGATTGGCGCGGCGACGACCCGTTCGCGCGGCGTCCGCTTCGGCGAGATCGACGCGATGGGCGAGACGGAGCGCGCGATCCGCACCGCCGTGCAGGCGGCACAGAAGATGGCCAACGTGCGCGTGGACCACGTCATCGCCTGTTTCGCCGGCGCTCGGCCCAGAAGCTACGGCCTTGCCGGAGAGATCGAGCTCAGCGAGGCGCCGGTCAGTGAACAGGACGTGGCCCGCGTGCTTGCGGCCTGCGACGTCCCGGACTTTGGCGAGGGGCGGGAGGTGCTGCACGCGCAGCCCGTGAACTTCGCTCTGGATCACCGGTCCGGCCTTGGCGATCCGCGAGGCCAGATCGGCAACCGGCTGGCGGTGGACATGCACCTCCTGACGGTCGAGGAAGCCGCGATCCGCAATCTCATCTACTGCATCAAGCGCTGCGACCTCGAACTCGCGGGCGTCGCCTCGTCGGCCTACGCGGCCGGTATCGCGAGCCTTGTCGAGGACGAGCAGGAACTCGGCTCGGCCTGCATCGATCTCGGCGGCGGGTCCACCGGCATCTCGATCTTCATGAAGAAGCACATGATCTACGCCGACGCCGTGCGGATGGGCGGGGACCATGTCACCTCGGACATCTCGAAGGGCCTGCAGGTCCCGATGGCGACGGCGGAACGCATCAAGACACTGAACGGCGGCGTGCAGGCCACGGGGATGGACGACCGCGAGATGATCGAGATCGGCGCGGACTGCGGCGACTGGGAAAAGGACCGGCGCAAGGTAAGCCGGACAGAGCTCATCGGCATCATGCGCCCGAGGGTCGAGGAGATCCTCGAAGAGGCGCGGGCGCGGCTCGAGGCGGCCGGCTTCGAGAGCCTGCCGGGCCAGCAGATCGTGCTGACGGGCGGGGCCAGCCAGATCCCCGGTCTCGACGGGCTCGCGAGCCGGATCATGGGGCAGCAGGTGCGGCTCGGCCGGCCGCTTCGCGTGCAGGGGCTGCCGCAGGCTGCGACGGGCCCGGCCTTCGCCGCCGCCGTGGGCCTGTGCCTCTTCGCCGCGCATCCGCAGGATGAGTGGTGGGATTTCGAGATTCCGGCCGAGAGATACCCGGCCCGGTCGCTGAGAAGAGCGGTCAAATGGTTCAGGGACAACTGGTAACCGCAGCATGTTGCGAAATCGGCGAAATCACGCTGAAGGCCGACAAAATTGCCCCAGATTTTGTGGGTTCCGGGTGTTTTTTTCGTGACCTCGCAGGGCGGAATCAGTAAGTTTCACGGAACGGGGTCGGAAATGAGTGGCGCTCCGGTACGGCGTGCGCAGCAGGCGGAACATATAAACAGGCGGACATAGTAATGACTTTGAACCTGATGATGAGCGACCGGGAAGAACTCAAGCCGCGGATCACCGTTTTCGGCGTCGGCGGCGCAGGCGGCAACGCCGTCAACAACATGATCGACAAGAACCTCGAGGGCGTCGAATTCGTCGTCGCCAACACCGACGCCCAGGCCCTTCAGCAGAGCAAGGCGAACTCCCGCATCCAGATGGGCGTGAAGGTCACCGAAGGTCTTGGCGCCGGCGCCCGTCCGACGGTCGGCGCGGCGGCCGCGGAGGAGACGATCGAAGAGATCGTCGACCATCTCGCGGGCGCGCACATGTGCTTCATCACGGCCGGCATGGGGGGCGGCACCGGCACCGGCGCGGCGCCGATCATCGCTCAGGCCGCACGCGAGCTTGGCGTCCTCACGGTCGGCGTCGTCACGAAGCCGTTCCAGTTCGAGGGCGGCAAGCGGATGCGACAGGCCGACATGGGGATCGAGGCGCTCCAGAAGGTCGTCGACACGCTGATCGTCATTCCGAACCAGAACCTCTTTCGCCTCGCGAACGAGAAGACGACCTTCACCGAAGCCTTCGCGATGGCCGACGACGTGCTCTACCAGGGCGTAAAGGGCGTGACGGACCTCATGGTGCGTCCGGGTCTCATCAACCTCGACTTCGCCGACGTCCGCTCGGTGATGGACGAGATGGGCAAGGCCATGATGGGCACGGGCGAAGCCTCTGGCGAGGATCGCGCGATCCAGGCGGCGGAGAAGGCGATCGCCAACCCGCTTCTGGACGAGATCAGCCTGCGCGGCGCCAAGGGCGTTCTCATCAACATCACTGGCGGTTACGACCTGACGCTGTTTGAACTCGACGAGGCCGCGAACCGTATCCGCGAGGAAGTGGACCCGGACGCCAACATCATCGTCGGCTCGACGCTGGACGAGGCGATGGAGGGCCTGATGCGGGTTTCGGTCGTCGCGACCGGGATCGACGCGTCCGAGATCGTCGCGGAAGCGCCGGTCGCGCGCCGCCGCATGGCCGATCCGCTCCCGGCGGCTGCGCCGGCTGCGGCCGCGCCTGCCGCTCCGGTCGCGCCCCCCGCCGCTCCGGCGCCCGCCGCCGAGAGGCTCCGGGAAGAGGAGCCTTCCCTGTTCGAAGGCTTCGAACCGGCCCAGGCTCTTGCCGAGGCGGCCGCCGAGGCCGAGGACGAGGGCGAGGTTCCCGCGCCCGCGTACCGGCCGGAACCCGCTGCCCGCGAAATGCATGTCGAGGAAGACGCGGCTGGCTTCGTGGCGCCCCGCCCGCGTGCGCCCGGAACGCCTTCGCCCGAGGCGCTGGCGCGCCTTCAGGCGGCGATCAACAAGACCCCGAACGCGCAGCGCGCTGCCCCGGCGGCACAGCAGGCTCCGGCCCGTCCGGCTCCGGCGCCAGAGAAGCCGCGTTTCGGCATCAACTCGCTCATCAACCGGATGACCGGCCATGGCTCGGACGATGGCCGCCACGAACGGCTTCAGCCGCTGCGTCAGCAGCCGCGCGTGACCTCGGCCTACGACGACGAGCCGGAGCAGGATCCGGAACAGGAACGGATCGAGATCCCGGCCTTCCTGCGCCGTCAGGCCAACTGAACAAGACCGTTGATCGGTCACAACTTGATCCGAGGGGGCGGTTCCGGCCGCCCCCTTTTCTTATTGAAATCAATGGTTTCCCATGAAGGTTCGGCGTTTCGGCAGATTGCCGCCGGCCTTGGAGGGCAATGTTTCATATGGTTACAAAGAGTGAGTTGAGCTTTTCCCGGGCGCTGGTTAACCCCTGTGCTGCCGGAGCCGGGGCCCAACCAGGCCCGGAGCCTAGTTGAGGTGGCAGCTTGCAGACGACGATCAGAAATAGCGTGACGTTCACGGGCGTGGGCCTGCATTCGGGCGAGCGCGCGCGGATGACGATCAGCCCTGCCTCTGCGAACTACGGCATCTGGTTCCGCCGGACGGATATCGACCGCGGCGATTCGATGGTGCCTGCGCGCTGGGACGCGGTGTCGGACTCGCGCCTCTGCACGCTGGTTTCCAATGGCCCGGATGCAAGCGTCTCGACGATCGAGCATGTGATGGCCGCGCTTGCCGGCTGCGGGATTCACAATGCTCTCGTGGAAATCGATGGACCCGAAGTTCCGATCCTCGACGGATCCTCCGCCCCCTTCGTGGCCGGCATTCTCGCCAAGGGCCTGCGGGAACTCGACGCGCCGGTGCGCGCGTTCCGGATTCTCGAAACGGTCGAAGTCAGCGAGGGCGAGGCGGTGGCGCGACTCGAGCCCTCGGACATCTTCGAGATCGATTTCCGCATCGAATTCACCGACGCCGCGATCGGACGGCAGGAAAAGCGCCTGGTGATGGCAAACGGCACCTTCGTCCACGAACTGGCCGACAGCCGGACCTTCTGCCGCCAGGCGGACGTCGCCGCGATGCGCGCCAACGGGCTCGCGCTTGGCGGAACCTACGACAACGCGGTGGTCGTGGAGGGCGACAAGGTGCTTTCGCCTTCGGGCCTGCGCCATGCCGACGAGGCGGTGCGCCACAAGATGCTCGACGCGCTGGGTGACCTTGCGCTGGCGGGCCTGCCGATCCTTGGCCGCTACACCGGGATCCGCGCGGGCCACGCGCTGACGAACAAGCTTCTGCGCGCTCTTTTCGCCCGGCCTTCCGCCTACGAGATCGTCGAATGCGGCGAGGCAATGCGCGACAGGTTGCCGGGGGCGGGCCTTGGCCGCACGGGCATGGCCGCCGTCGCCTGACCGCACCGACAAGCGAAAGCCGTTTTGCGCAGCCGATTTTTCTGTGCTACGAAACCTCTGAACGGGGCCGGGAGCAATGCGCGCCCTGGTGGAAATTGGAGCGGGATAGAGGCATGGCAAGGGGCATAAGAACGGCTGGGCAGGTCGGTGGCCTCGTGCTGCTCCTGACGCTGGCGGCATGTGGTGACAACGCCAACCAGGAACCGGCGCTCGAGAACTTCACGGCCGAAGAGATTTATCAGCGCGGCGAGTGGGAACTCGAGAATTCGCGCAAGGGCGCGGACGCGGCCCGCTATTTCGGCGAGGTCGAAAGGCTCTATCCCTATTCGGAATGGGCCAAGCGCGCGCTGATCATGCAGGCGTTCGCCTACCACAAGGATCGCGACTACGAGAACAGCCGCGCCTCCGCACAGCGTTACATCGACTTCTACCCGGGTGACGAAGACGCGGCCTACGCGCAGTATCTTCTGGCGCTGTCCTACTACGACCAGATCGACGACGTCGGGCGCGACCAGGGTGTGACCTTCCAGGCGCTTCAGGCGCTCCGCGTGGTGATCGAGCAGTATCCCGACAGCGAATACGCAAAGTCGGCGATCCTAAAGTTCGACCTTGCCTTCGACCATCTCGCCGCGAAGGAGATGGAAATCGGCCGCTACTACCTGAAGCGTGGCCACTGGACGGCGGCGATCAACCGTTTCCGCGTCGTGGTCGAGGAATTCCAGACGACGTCGCACACGCCCGAGGCGCTGCACCGGCTGGTGGAGGCCTACCTGTCGCTTGGCCTGAACGACGAGGCGCAGACCGCCGGCGCGATCCTTGGCCACAACTTCCAGTCCACGGAGTGGTATCAGGACAGCTACGCGCTTCTGACGGGCAGGGGGCTGCGTCCCGAGGCCACGGGCGACAGCTGGCTGCGCAAGGTCTACCGCCAGATGGTGCGGGGCGAGTGGCTCTGAGGCATCGGGAGGGGCGATGCTCCGCAGCCTCGATATTCGCGACATGCTGATCATCGACCGGCTGGAACTGGAGTTCCAGCCGGGCCTGAACGTGCTCACTGGCGAGACCGGGGCGGGGAAATCGATCCTGCTGGACTGCCTCGGCCTCGTCCTCGGATGGCGGGGCCGCGCGGAGACGGTGCGGACAGGGGCGGCCCAGGGCGAGGTAACGGCGGTCTTCGACCTGCCGGAAGGCCATCCGGCACAGGCCGTGCTGGAGGTCGCCGGGCTCGACGGGGGCGACGAACTGATCCTGCGCCGCGTCATGACGGCCGATGGACGCAAGAGCGCCTACGTGAATGACCGCCGCACCTCGGCCGACGTCCTTCGAACCCTGGGCGAAACGCTGGTCGAACTTCACGGCCAGCAGGATGATCGCGGTCTCCTGAACCCGCGCGGCCACCGGGCGCTTCTGGATGCCTTTGCGGGCGCGGAAGGTGCCTTGGCGGCGACCCGCGCGGCATGGGCGCGGCTTGGCGGAAAGCGGCGGCTTCTAGAGGCCGCCGAGGAGGCGCTCGGAAAGGCGGCGGCCGAGGAGGAGTTCCTGCGCCATGCCGTCGCGGAACTTGAGGAACTCGACCCGAAACCCGGCGAAGAGGCCGAGCTGGATACCGAACGGCGGCTGATGCAGGGCGCGGAGCGTATCCGGGAGGACATTGCGCGTGCCTTGCAGGCGCTTGGGCCGGAGGGCGCCGAAGGGCTGATGGCCGATGCGGCGCGCTGGCTCGACGGCGCGGCGGAGAAGGCCGAGGGCCGGCTCGACGAACCGATCGCGGCGCTCGGTCGGGCGATCACGGAACTCGGTGAGGCCACGCAGGGCGTGGAGAATTGCCTCGAGGCGCTGACCTTCGATCCGAGACGGCTTGAAATCGTGGCGGACCGGCTTTTCGCGATCCGCGGGCTCGCGCGGAAGCATTCGGTCATGCCGGACGAACTTGGCGAACTTGCTGGAGACCTGCGCAGAAAACTCGACGCGATAGACGGCGGCGCGGCCGAGATCGACGCCTTGCATGCCGAGATCGCGGAAGCCGCGGCCGAGTACGAGGCGGCCGCCGCCAAGCTGTCGCAGCTCAGGCGCGAGGCCGCAGGACGGCTCGATGCCGCCATGGCGGTGGAGCTTCCGCCACTGAAGCTCGACCGGGCCCTGTTCGTGACGGAGGTCGGCGAGGGCGAGGCGGGGCAGGATGGCAAGGACGCGGTGGCTTTCACCATCGCGACAAATCCCGGCGCGATTCCCGGTCCCCTGAGCCGGATCGCCTCGGGCGGGGAACTCTCCCGCTTTCTGCTGGCGCTCAAGGTCTGCCTCGCGCGCGGGGCGGATGTGACGACCATGATCTTTGACGAGATCGACAGGGGCGTGGGTGGCGCGACTGCGGACGCGGTGGGGCGGCGCCTTGCCCGGCTGGCGGAAAGCGCGCAGGTGCTGGTCGTCACCCACTCGCCTCAGGTCGCGGCACGGGGCGCGCATCACTGGCGCGTGCAGAAAAGCGTTTCAGGCGGGACGACGACCTCGACGGTCGTGCCCCTCGCGCCCGAGGAGCGGGTGGACGAGGTCGCGCGGATGCTGTCGGGCGAGTCCGTGACGGAGGCCGCCCGACAGGCGGCGCAGGATCTTCTCGCCGGCTAGTCCTTGGTCAGCCCTCGGCCGAGAAACTCGCCGCGGCGACCAGCCAGCCGTCCTTCCCCGCCAGAAGCGTCGCCGTGAGAACCGCGCCATGACGCCCGACATCCCGCCCCTGGGCATCCAGGAGACCGGACAGTACGAAGCGCTGCATCGCCACAGCGGCATGCGGGCCGAGCGGCCGCAGTTTCATCCGACCCGTCACGAGCTTCGTGCGCGCGAAGGCGCCCTTGAACTCGGCGGCGAGGGTGCGGGCGATGGCCTCGCGCCCTTCCGCCCAGGCGCCGGTGAGGGTCAGGAAGTCGCCATCGGGGGCGAAGAGTGCGGCAATCGCCTCTGCGTCGCGGGCGGACCAGGCCTCTGCAAAGGCGCGGGCGAAGCCCTCTGGCTGAGACAGCATCAGTTGCCCCCCACGATCTTTCCGGGGTTGAGGATTCCGGCAGGGTCGAGCGTCGCCTTCAGGGCGGCCATAACGTCCCAGGCGTCTCCGTGTTCGGCCCGCATCAGGCCGCGCTTGCCCATGCCCACGCCGTGTTCGCCGGTGATCGTGCCGCCCATGCGGAGCGCCCGGTCCGCCATCCGCTCGGCGAGCGCCTTTGCGATGGCCAGTTCGCCGGCGTTGCCGCGCTCGACCAGAAGGATCGCGTGGAAATTGCCATCGCCCACGTGGCCAAGGATCGGACCCTGGAGCCCGGAGGCGTCGATGTCTGCGCGGGTTCCACGGACCGCTTCGGCGAGGCGCGAGATCGGCACGCAGATATCGGTGACGAGCCCCATCGCGCCGGGCCGAAGCGCGAGGCAGGACCAGTAGGCGTGGTGGCGCATCTTCCAGAGCGCGCTGCGCGCTTCGGTCGTCGTCGCCCACTGGAACTCTGCCCCGCCCATTTCGGCAACGATTTCGCCAAACCGTTCCGCCTGTTCGGCGACGGCGGCGGGGGAGCCGTGGAATTCCACCATGAGATGCGGCATTTCCGGCATGGAAGCGCCGGACTGCGCGTTGAAGGCGCGCGCCACCGCCTCGTCCATGAACTCGATCCGCGCCATCGGGATACCGGACTGGATCGTGGCAATCACCGTGTCCACGGCATGTGCGAAATCGGCGAAGGCGCAGGTTGCGGCGGAAACCGCCTCGGGCTGGCCATGCAGGCGGAGCGTGAGCTCGGTGATGATGCCGAGAGTGCCTTCGGAGCCGAGAAAGAGTCCCGTGAGGTCGTAACCGGAGGAGGACTTGGCCGCGCGGCTGCCGGTGCGGATCACGCGCCCGTCGGCGAGAACGACCTCGAGCGCGAGGACGTTGTCGCGCATCGTGCCGTAGCGGACCGCGGTCGTGCCGGAGGCGCGCGTCGCGGCCATGCCGCCGATGCTGGCGTTCGCGCCGGGGTCGACGGGGAACATGAGGCCCGTGGCGCGCAATTCGGTATTCAGTGCCTCGCGCGTGATGCCGGGCTGGACCACGGCTTGCATGTCCTCGGGATGGATGGCGAGGATGCCGTTCATGCGGGACATGTCGAGGCTCACCCCGCCGCGGACGGCGAGCGCGTGGCCTTCGAGCGAGGTGCCGGCGCCCCAGGGGACGACCGGGCAGCCGTGGCGGGCGCAGACCTTCACGATCTCGGCGACCTCGGCGGTCGACTCTGGGAAGGCTACGGCATCAGGGGGAGTCAGGTCGAAGTAGCTTTCATTCGCGCTGTGGGCGGCGAGATCGGGCTTGGAGCGCGAGAGCCTATTGCCTAAGAGGGAGTGAAGCTCCTGTAATGCTTCGGGGATCGGCATTGTCGTTCTCCTTCGTGACGCGGGGACCCTAGGCCAGGCGGGCGGTCCGGGGAAGCCCCAGAACACTGCCCGACCATCCATGCGGAGCCCGATGGCGGAAAACGACGCATCCCCGATCGCGCAGGCCCTTGCCGAGGCGCGTGCGCATATAGCGCGTGGGCTTGCCGTGATGCGCCGGGAGGGGCCGAACCAGGCGCAGTTCTGGTTCATGGCTCTCCTGATCGGGGTCGCGGCCGGGTTCGCTGCACTGGGCTTCCGGCTTGGGATTTCCTGGATCCAGACGGCGGTCTATGGCACGGACGACGTGCGGCTTGCCTCTTTTGCCAAGACGCTGCCGTGGTGGTGGGTGCTCACGATCCCGATCCTCGGCGGTCTCGTGGTGGGGCTGATCCTCGACAGGTTCACGCCGGACGCGCGCGTCAGGGCCGTCGCGGACGTGATCCAGGGCGCGGCCCTGAATGACGGGCGCGTGGAGAAGCGGGCGGGTCTCGCCTCGGCCCTGGCTTCGCTCATCACGCTGTCCACGGGCGGGTCGTCGGGTCGGGAAGGACCGGTCGTGCACCTGGCCGCCGTGATCTCTTCCTGGGTCTCCAACCGGATCAACGCGAGCGGGGTGACGGGCAGGGACCTGCTGGGCTGCGCGGTGGCCGCCGCCGTGTCGGCAAGCTTCAACGCGCCGATCGCGGGCGCGATCTTCGCGCTGGAGGTGGTGCTGAGACACTTCGCCGTCCACGCTTTCGCGCCGATCGCCATCGCATCTGTCGCGGGGACCGTCATCAACCGGATGGAATTCGGCGGCGTGACGGAGTTCACGCTGACGCGGGCAGGGGACCTTGCCTTTTACGCGGAACTCCCGGCTTTCCTGATCCTTGGCATCGTTTCGGGCCTCGCGGCGGTGGCGCTGATGCGGGCGGTATTCCTTGCCGACGATTTCGGGAACCTGGTTCAGTCACGCACCGGCATGCCGCGCTGGCTGCGTCCGACGCTTGCCGGTGCCATCCTTGGGGCGATTGCGATCCCGTTCCCGCACATTATCGGCGTGGGTTACGAAACGACCTCCTCGGCGCTGACCGGGGGGCTTCTGCTGCGCGAGGCGGTTGTCTTCGCGATCGTGAAGGCGTTCGCCGTGGCGGTGACGCTGGGGGGCAGGATGGGCGGCGGAATGTTTTCGCCCGCGCTCGTCCTCGGTTCGCTTACCGGGCTTTCCTTCGGTCTGATCGCCACGGCGATCGTGCCCGAGATGTCGGGTTCCCCCACGCTCTACGCGCTCGCCGGGATGGGGGCGGTCGCGGCGGCGGTGCTCGGCGCGCCGATTTCGACGACGCTCATCGTGTTCGAACTGACCGGCGACTGGCAGACGGGCCTTGCGGTCATGACGGCCGTATCGCTTTCCACCGCCCTCGCGTCGCGGCTGGTGGACCGGTCCTTCTTCCTCACGCAGATTGAACGGCGCGGGATCCGTCTCGCAGCGGGGCCGCAGGCTTACCTGTTGTCGACGGTCCGCGTTACCCGCGCCATGCGTTCCAAGGACGCCGAGCGCGCGGCACCGGAGGAGCGTTGCTGGGAACTGATCGAGGAAGGGACCTTCATCGGCGACACGCGGACGCTCGAAGCGGCGATGCCGCTCTTCGACCGGACGGGTGCCGATTACTTGCCGGTGATCCGGGTGAAGGGCGAGGGCGAGGCGCCGGAACTGCTCGGCGCCCTGTTCCATGTCGATGCGCTCAGGGCCTACAACCGGGCGCTGGCCGAAACGGCGGCGGAGGAGCATTCCTGAGGTCGCCGCCGTTCGCAGAGGTCAGAGACGCTCGACCACGACCTTTTCGGGATCGAATGTCAGGCAGCCCGCGAGCGCCTCGAAGCCCGGTTTCGGCGTCTCGTAGGTCCAGGCGGCGTCGGGAATGTCGCCGCTTTCGGTGACGATCGTGAAATAGCTCGCCTCACCCGCCTCCGGGCTCTCCTTGCGGGTGGCGGAACGCTCGACGAAGGCCATCGCCACGTCCGATTGCGGGAAGTAGATGGCGGGAGCCTTTCCGGGCTCGGACAGTTCGAGCCCCGCCGCCGTTTCGGCAAGCACCGCGCCGCCCGCGCGGACGACCCAGGTGCCTTGGGACTTCTGTATCCTGATTTCGTCGAGCATCCGTTTCTCCCTCGTTACGTTCAATGTTGCTGCCGCGCTTCAGATCGCGGCTGTGGCTTCGGCGAGCCATGCTCGCGCCGCTTCGGTCACACGCGGGGCGATCCGTTCGAAGACCCCGGCGTGGTAGTCGTTGAGCCACACGCGTTCCTCCTCCGAAAGCGCCGCCGGATCGATCAGGCGGCGGTCTATCGGCACGTGGGTCAGCGTGCGGAAGGCATACATCTTGCGATGCGCATCGCCGCCCGGGAGATCGGGCGCCTCCTCGACGACGACAAGGTTCTCGATCCTTATACCGAATGCTCCTTCCCGGTAATAGCCGGGTTCGTTCGACAGGATCATGCCGGGTTCAAGCGGCACGTGCGAAACGCGTGAAAGGCGCTGCGGCCCTTCGTGGACCGAAAGATACGCCCCGACGCCGTGGCCCGTGCCGTGGTCGAAATCCTGACCCGCGAGCCAGAGCGCGTGGCGCGCGAACGGGTCCAGATCGCGGCCCGCGAGGCCCTTGGGCCAGCGGAGGCGGGAAATGGCGATCATGCCCTTGAGAACGCGGGTGAAGCAGGTGACGTGCTCGGGCGAGGGGGTGCCGACGGCCACCGTCCGCGTGATGTCCGTCGTGCCGTCGAGGTACTGGGCGCCGGAATCGATGACAACGATCTCGCCCGGCGCGAGTTCGCGGCTGGTATCCTCCGTGACGCGGTAATGCATGATCGCGCCGTTTGGGCCCGAACCGCAGATCGTCTCGAAGCTGATGTCACGCAGCGCGTTCGAGGCGCGGCGGAAGTTCTCGAGTTCGGTCACGACCTCGATCTCGCTCAGCCCCCCCTTCGGCGCGCGGTCGTCGAACCAGGCGAGGAACTCGACCATCGCGGCCGCATCGCGAAGATGCGCCTCGACGCTGCCGGCGATCTCGGCCGCATTCTTCCTGGCCTTGGGCAGAAGGCAGGGATCTTCGTCCCACTGGATCTCGATCCCGGCCTCTTCGAACTCGCGCGCGACCTGCAGGGGGGCGCTCCCCTCGTCGACGCGCACGGGGCCGGTCAGGCCGCGCAGGGCGGGTTCGAACGCCAGCGGCGGGCGGATCGTCACCTCCCTGCCGAGGTGGGCGCGGACGGCGTCCGAAAGCTTTTCCGGCGCGATGAAGAGCGTGAGGTGGCCGGTGTCGAAGAGGATCGCGAAGGCGTGGACGACCGGGTTCCGACGCACGTCAGCGCCGCGGATGTTCAGCAGCCACGAAATCGAATCCGGCAGCGTCAGCACGACGGCGCGCTGGCCTGCGGCGCGCAGACCTTCAGCGAGCCGAGCCCGCTTGGAGGCGCTTTCCTCGCCCGCGAATTCGATCGGGTGGATCGCAACCGGGCCAAGCGGCGGGTCGGGCTGATGCGCCCAGATCGCGTCGACGAAGTTCCTCGTCGGCGAGAGCGTGATCCCCGTTCCATCGAGCGACTTCTCGATTTCGTGGATTTCCTTTCGGGTGTGAAGCCAGGGATCGAAGCCGACCCTTCCGCCCTTCGGCAGTTCTTCCTTCAGCCAGGGTCCGGGCTTCACATCGGGCCAGGGAACGGGCGTGAAATGCGCAAGGTCCACCTGCGCCTTGACCTGCGTGCGGTAACGGCCGTCGATGAAGACCCCGGCTTTCCCCGGAAGGACGATGCAGAAGCCCGCCGAACCGGTGAAGCCGGTGAGCCAGGCGAGGCGCTCGTCGTGTGGCGCGACGTATTCGCCCTGATGTGCGTCGGCACGCGGGATCACGAACCCGTCGAGATCCGCTTCCTCCAGCGCGGCGCGGAGCCTTGCGAGACGCGGGGGGCCCTGCTCCGGCCGGGCGGTGGTTTCGAAGGTCTGAAACATCGGTGACTTTCCAAGGGAATGGGCCCGGACCGGGGTCCGCGCGACATTCCTAGCAAGTCTACTTCGGGCGGGGCAAGCGGCGCCTGCGGCGACCGCTCAACCTCGGTCAGCTCGCCTTCTTGATGCCCACGAAACGCGCGCGCGCGCGCGGGTCGGTATCGAAGAGCGAGGCAAGCTGTTCGGTCATCGCGCCGGCCAGCTGCTCCGCATCGGTGATCGTCACCGCGCGCTGGTAATAGCGCGTCACGTCGTGGCCGATGCCAATGGCGATCAGCTCGACGAGCTTCCTGCGCTCAACCATCGAGATCACGTCGCGGAGGTGCTTTTCGAGGTAGTTCGCCGGATTGACGGAAAGCGTCGAGTCGTCCACCGGCGCCCCGTCCGAGATCACCATCAGGATCTTCCGCGCCTCGCGGCGCATCAGCATCCGGCGGTGTGCCCATTCCAGCGCCTCGCCGTCGATGTTTTCCTTCAGGAGCCCTTCCTTCATCATCAGGCCGAGGTTCTCGCGCGACCGCCGCCAGGGAGCGTCGGCGCCCTTGTAGATGATGTGGCGCAGGTCGTTGAGGCGACCCGGCTGCTGCGGGCGGCCGGAACTGAGCCAGCGCTCGCGCGACTGCCCGCCCTTCCAGGCACGGGTCGTGAAACCGAGGATCTCGACCTTCACGTCGCAGCGTTCAAGCGTGCGGGCGAGAACGTCCGCGCAGACCGCGGCGATGGAGATCGGGCGCCCACGCATCGAGCCCGAGTTGTCGAGCAGAAGCGTCACCACCGTGTCGCGGAAGTCCGTGTCCTTCTCGACCTTGAACGAAAGAGGCGTCGTCGGGTTCGCGACGACGCGCGCAAGGCGGCCCGCGTCGAGGATCCCTTCCTCGCGGTCGAATTCCCAGCTGCGGTTCTGCTGCGCCTGGAGACGGCGCTGGAGCTTGTTCGCCAGCCGCGACACCGCGCCCTTCAAGGGTTCGAGCTGCTGGTCGAGATAGGCGCGCAGACGTTCGAGTTCGGCCGGCTCGGCAAGGTCCTCAGCCCGGATTTCCTCGTCGAAATCGGTCGCGAAGACCTTGTAGGCCGGGTCCGCCTCGGAATGCGGGGCGGGGGGCGGCGGTTCGAGCGGCGCTTCTCCCTCGGGAAGCTCGGCTTCCTCGGCTTCTTCGAGATCGGCCAGGTCGTCGAGCGCCACCTGGGCCTGCGAGCTGTCCTGCTGCTCTTCCTGGCTGCGCTCGGGCGAGGCTTCGGCGTCCTCCTGCTCTTCCTCGCGCTGCTGGCTGTCGCCCGATTCCTGTTCTTCCTCGGCCTGCTCGCTGTCTCCCTCGTCCTCGTCCTGGGCGTCGGGGTCATCGCCAAGCTGGTCGCCATAGCCGAGATCCGCGATCACCTGCCGCGCGAGGCGCGCGAAGGCCGCCTGGTCGGCGAGAGCATCGTCGAGGTTCTCCAGCGTGCCGCCGGCCTGCTCCTCGATGAAGGGCCGCCAAAGGTCCATGACATTCGCCGCGCCGCCGGGCAGCGGGCGGCCGGTGGCGAGATGGCGCACGAGGTAGCCCGCGGCCTGAGCCAGCGGCGCGTCCTGCGTCGAGCGGATCTGCGAATAGCCGCGCCGTTCAGCCTCGTTCGCGATCTTGGCGTCGATGTTGCCGAGCGTTCCGGGCATGTCACGAGCGCCGACCGCCTCGCAGCGGGCGGCTTCCATCGCCTCGTAGAGGTCGCGCGCCATCTGGCCCTTAGGGGCGTATTTCTGCGCGATCTTCGCGTCGTGGTGCCGATGGCGAAGCGCGAAGGCATCAGCCGTCCCTCGCGCGATCAGCACCTCTTCCCGCGTCATGCGGCGGGACACCTGCGGCAGGCGCATCGTCTCGGCCGTCATGCCCGGCGGGTCGACGGAGTAGGAGACGGAAAGCTCCGGGTCGTCGGCGAGCGTCTTGGTCGCTTCGGCGAGCGCCTTCTTGAATGGTTCCGCGGGGTTGTCGCTGGGTTTGGTCATCGCTGCCATCCGGAACGCTCGCCCCTCCGTCCGCGCCGCGTCACGGCGCTTGGGAACGAGCGGTCCGCCATCACCGGATGCTCTGGCTCGCCGCGCTCTCCGGCAGTTCCTCGTCGAAGCAGCGCTGGTAGAACTCGGCGACGGTCTGGCGCTCGAGTTCGTCGCACTTGTTGAGGAAGGTCAGCCGGAAGGCGTAGCCCACGCTGCGGAATATCTCGGCATTCTGGGCCCAGGTGATGACCGTTCGGGGGCTCATGACCGTGGACAGGTCGCCGTTCATGAAGGCCGTCCGCGTCAGGTCCGCGACGGTGACCATCTGGTTGATGGTCTTGCGGCCCTTCTCGTTGTTGTAGTGCGGGTTCTTCGCCAGAACGATCGTCGCCTCGGCGTCATGGCTGAGATAGTTCAGCGTCGCGACGATGGACCAGCGGTCCATCTGCGCCTGGTTGATCTGCTGGACGCCATGATAGAGGCCCGTCGTGTCGCCGAGGCCCACGGTGTTCGCCGTCGCGAAGAGGCGGAAGGCGGGGTGGGGTGTGATGATCTCGTTCTGGTCCAGAAGCGTGAGCTTGCCGTCGTGTTCCAGGACGCGCTGGATTACGAACATGACGTCGGGGCGGCCAGCGTCGTATTCGTCGAAGACGATGGCGGTCGGGTTCCGGAGCGCCCAGGGCAGGATGCCCTCGTGGAACTCGGTCACCTGCTTGCCGTCGCGGAGCTTGATCGCGTCCTTGCCGATCAGGTCGATCCGGCTGATGTGGCTGTCGAGGTTCACCCGCACGCAGGGCCAGTTCAGATGCGCCGCGACCTGTTCGATGTGGGTCGATTTCCCGGTGCCGTGATAGCCCTGGATCATGACCCGGCGGTTGTAGGCAAAGCCCGCGAGGATCGCCAGCGTCGTGTCGGGGTCGAACTTGTAGGTCGGGTCGATGTCCGGCACACGATCGCTACGCTCGGCGAAGCCCTTCACCTTCATGTCCGTGTCGATGCCGAAGACCTCCCGGACAGAGATTTCTTCGGTGGGTTTCTGATTGGTGTCGAGCATCGTGTCCGCCATTCGTCAAACTGCCCCGAAGGGGCGCGCGTCAATCAAAGCTAGATGGAGCATATATGGGACAGGCGCAAGGGGAAGGGCCGAAATCGACGGCCCTGCAACCTCCCTGGCCATCCCCGGGTCCGCGCCCGTCGCCGGGCGCGCGAGGCGCCGTTCAGTCGCGGAAATTGCGGCTGTCCTTGATCTGGTCCCAGGCCCAGACGACCTCCTGCAGCCGGTCCTCGTCCGAGCGGTCGCCGCCGTTCATGTCGGGGTGCAGATCCTTCACGAGGCTCTTGTACTGCTTGCGGATCTCCGTGCGCGTCCAATGGTCGCGCGCCTCGAGGATCTCGATGGCCTTGCGTTCGGTCGGCGGCAGTTTCCGGGTGACGCCGGAACTCTTGCCGGGGTTCTGCGTCCCGTTCGCGCCGAGGATCTGCAACGGGTCGTCCACACCCAGCCGCGACCATGCGCGGTCTTCCTCGCCCTTCTTGCCGAAGGGCTTCGTGGGCCGGCCCCAGACGCGGTCCTTGTCAATGAAATCCTGGAACTCCTCCTCGGTCGTGCCCTGGAAGAAGTTCCATTTCAGATTGTACTCGCGCACGTGGTCCCGGCAGAACCAGTAGTAGTCGTCCAGGTTGTCGGGCGACTTCGGCGCGCGATATTGCCCGGCCTCGGTGCATCCCGCATGGTCGCACTCCCGTGTCGACGTCTCGAAGGCACCCGACATCCCGCGCCGGCCCTTCTGGCGTCGCGCCTTGTCGGTCTTGGCCGAAATGTCGAATCCGAATGGGTCGTTCCTGTTCATGCGTCCTTCCGAAACCTGCCTTTCCGACTCGGGTTGCCGAGTTTAGGCTTTTCGCCCGTAGTTGGAAGGGGTAGGGGGCGAAAAATGGGGATGGCAGAGGAAATCCGCAAGGCTCTGGACGAGGCTTTCGCGCCCGAGCGGCTGGAGGTCGTGGACGAGAGCGAGCGACACCGGGGCCATGCGGGCTACCGAGAAGGCGGCGAGAGCCATTTCCGCGTCACGATCCGCGCCAGCGCTTTCAAGGACTTGAGCCGCGTGGAAAGGCACCGCGCCGTGCACAAGGCGCTGGGACCCGAAATCACGGGCCGGATTCACGCGTTGGCTCTGGATATCGGCTGACTTCAGCCGGCGGCCATTCCCCGCCCGCCCGCCGGGCCGAGTTTCGGTGCCGAGCCCTCGCCGGCATCGCCAGCGAGCCGGGGAGCCGTGCCCTCGGTCGAGCGGCTCCGCATCTGCGGAAGAAGCAGGGGGCGCTCCGCGGCCTCGGCCTCAGCGGCCTCCTCGAAGGGTCTGCGGAAGACGAGCACGTGCTGGAAGCTCGTCGAGCGGCCGGTAAGCCCGGTGCGCTCCTCGCAAGGCAGGGTGTCGGCGCGAAGGTATTCCCAGCCGTCGCGGGCCATCTCGTTCATCGCCAGCGTCAGCGCATGGGCGAAACGGTCGGCCGTGGTCTTCACGCCGCGCGCCTTCTCGCCACGCATGGGGGCGGGAACGGCCTTGTACTCGAATTTCTGCATCAGCGGTCCTCGGCTTGGCTCGCCGGATTTCCTACCCGTTTTTTCCATTGGAGTCACGGAGATATGGTCGCGGCAGGCGGTGTATCGCCTGCGCGCGGATAAACTTCGCGCGATGAACGGCCGTCCGGCACTCAAAGGGCCGGAGCCCGGACCTCAGAGGCCGAGCTTCTGCGCCACGAGAGCATTGACGGCGGCGGGGTTCGCCTTGCCGCCGGTGGCCTTCAGGACCTGGCCCACGAACCATCCCGCGAGCTTCGGGTTCTGTTTAGCCTTCTCGACCTGTTCCGGGTTCGCGGCGATCACCGCATCCACGGCGGCCTCGATCGCGGCGGTGTCCGTCACCTGCCGAAGCCCGCGCTTCTCCACTATCTCGGCCGGGTCGCCGCCCTCGGTCCAGAGGATCTCGAACACGTCCTTGGCGATCTTGCCGGAGATGTCGCCTTTCGCGATCAGGTCGAGCACGCCGCCAAGCTGCGCGGCGGAGACGGGGCTCTCGTCGATCATGTGGCCTTCCTTGTTGAGGCGGCCGAAGAGTTCGTTGATGACCCAGTTCGCGGCCTGCTTGCCGTCGCGACCCTTGGCAACCTCTTCGAAGAACGCGGCGTTCTCGGCCTCGGCGGTCAGCACGTCCGCATCGTATTCGGTCATGCCGTAGCTTTGCACGAAGCGCGCCTTCTTGGCGTCCGGAAGCTCGGGGAGCGAGGACGCGATCTCGTCCACCCAGGCCTGCTCGATCTCGAGCGGCAGAAGGTCGGGATCGGGGAAGTAGCGGTAATCATGCGCCTCTTCCTTGGAGCGCATGGACCGCGTCTCGCCCTTGTCGGGATCGTAGAGGCGGGTTTCCTGAACGACCTTTCCGCCATCCTCGACGATGGCGATCTGGCGGCGCGCCTCGTATTCGATCGCCTGCTGGATGAAGCGCATCGAGTTCATGTTCTTGATCTCGCAGCGCGTACCAAGATGCGAATGGTCGCCGGTTTCCTGGAATTTCTCGTAGGCGCCCGGCTGGCAGATCGACACGTTCACGTCGGCGCGGAGGTTCCCCATCTGCATGTTGCCGTCGCAGGTGCCGAGGTAGCGCATGATCTGGCGCAGCTTGCCGACATAGGCCGCCGCTTCCTCCGGCCCGCGGATGTCGGGGCGGGAGACGATCTCCATCAGCGCGACGCCAGTGCGGTTGAGGTCGACAAAGGACAGCGCGGGGTCCATGTCGTGGATCGACTTGCCGGCGTCCTGCTCGAGGTGGATGCGCTCGATCCGGACGCGGCGGGCGATGCCGGGGCCCATGTCCACGATCACCTCGCCCTCGCCCACGATCGGGTGGTAGAGCTGCGATATCTGGTAGCCCTGCGGCAGGTCCGGATAGAAATAGTTCTTCCGGTCGAAGGCCGAAACCAGGTTGATCTTAGCTCGGAGGCCAAGGCCCGTGCGAACGGCCTGCGCGACGCAGTATTCGTTGATGACGGGCAGCATGCCCGGCATGGCGGCGTCGACGAAGCTCACGTTGGAGTTCGGTTCCGCGCCGAAGGTCGTCGAGGCGCCCGAGAACAGCTTGGCGTTCGAGGCGACCTGGGCATGCACTTCAAGGCCGATCACCAGTTCCCAGTCGCTTTTCGCGCCGTGGATGACCTTGGGTTTGGGCGGGGTGAAGGCGAGATGGTCGAGCATGGGTCCGGTCCTGACTGGTCGCGCAGGTTCTAGGGCAGGGGGCGGGGCGGGGCAAGAGGGCCGGGGACGTCGACTTGTCTGCCCTGGCAAGCGGGACTCCGCCGATGAAGTCGCGGCGGCTGCGACGATCGTTGCCAGCTCGCCGGGATTCGGCTGAGGATGCGCCCGCCGTCCGCTCAGGGGCGGTTTCGCCCGCAGGGACCCGGATGCACCGCGCTACCGTCCGCACGCTCCTCGCCATTTCCTCTGCGTTTCTTCTGTCGGCCTGCGTCACGCAGGAACCCGAAGCGACGGTGGGATCGTCCTCGTTCCTGCCGCGGATGGGATGGGATCACCGGCCGGAGGCGTCGGACTGGACACAGGCAACGCTGGAAGCGCTGGAGGCAGAGGGGGCGGTGCTTGCTTCGACCGTGCCGGCCGACATCGACACGTTCTGCCCCGGCTACAGCGAGGCGGACCAGCCCCAACGCGAGGCGTTCTGGGCAGGGCTCCTTTCGGCGGTCGCAAGGTATGAAAGCGGCTGGAACCCCTCCGCCCGCGGAGGCGGCGGGCGCTGGCTCGGACTTCTCCAGATCGCGCCGGCCACCGCGCAACTGCACGGTTGCGACGTGTCCGGGGCCGAAGCGCTTTATGACGGCGCAACGAATCTCAGCTGCGGAGTGCGGATCGCCGCGACCCAGGTCGGGCGGGATGGCGCAATCGTGACTGATGGGGGCGGCGGCTGGCGCGGGCTTGCCCGGGATTGGATGCCTCTCAGGAACGCCGAAAAGCGCGAGGAGATCGCCGCCTTCACACGGACTCAGGGCTACTGCCGCTAGGGGCCCGCAGCCGGTCACGCGATCCGTAGTCTGGCCGCCTCAGGCAGCATTGCGCCGGGGCCCGGGGCCTTGGGGGACTGGCACAGGCGCTGCGGAATAGCGAGCCACGATTTCCGAAAGTGACGCGATCTCCTCCTTCACGGCCTGGGCGGAGACAAGGGCCTTGTCCGCCTCGCGGGCCTGATCGACGGCAAACCTTTCCATCTGGGCGATCGCACGGTTCACCTCCTGGATGCCAGCCTCCTGCTCGCGGCCCGAATGCGCGACGGCACCGACATCGGCGGAGAACGTTCCCATGGCATCCGCGATCGCGGCCAGCACTTCGCCCGTCTCGCCAACCATCCGGACACCATTCGTCACGCTCCTCGTGCTTTCCTCGATCAACCGGGCGATGTTGCGTGCAGCCTCGGTCGATCGCTGGGCGAGGTTGCGCACCTCGGACGCGACCACGGAGAATCCCTTGCCCGCTTCGCCGGCCCGCGCGGCCTCCACGCCGGAATTGAGCGCAAGAAGGTTCGTCTGGAAGGCAAGGGTATCGATCATCTCGCTGATCTGACTGATCTTGCGGCTGGAATCCTCGATCGCGTGCACCGCCGCGATGGCGCTTTCCACCTTCTCGGTGCCGAAGCGCGACCGATCGGACATCTCGGTGACGGAGCGTTCCGCGCCGCGGATCAGCCGGGTATTCGTCGCGACGACCTGCGAAAGCCCGGAAACGGTCGATGCCGTCTGCCTCAGCGCGGCCGCGGCGGTCTCCGATTGGCGGGCAACGGCGCCGGCCGTGCGTTCGATCCGCACTGCCGCATCGAGCGAGTTTCCGATCGATCGCTGGATGGCCTCTATCACCCGCCTCTGCTCGGCCGCCGTCCTGTTCACGGAAATCCTGAGTTCCTCGAAACGGCCCCGCCGTGGGCGCGACAGAGTGGAGCCGATCTCGCCCCGCGCAAGCGCCGCCATGTGCTCCGCGACGCCGTCGATCACGTTCTCGAGTTCCGCGAAGAACGTGTTCAGGCTTTCAGCGAGCCGCGTCAGCACGGGATCGCCGAAGGACGCGGTGATCCTGCCGGTCAGGTCCCCCGAAACGCCCTTTTCGACCAGCGCCGAGAATTCCCGTTCCAGCGTTTCCATCATTTCCCTCCGTCGTGCGGCGCCTTCTTCCTCCAGCGCGCGCGCGGCCTTGTCCGCCGCCATCGCACGCTCGGTTTCGGATTCGGCCTGGGCGCGGGCGGCCTCTGCCTCCCTCAGGGCTGCCGCCGTGGCGTTCCGCGCCTCCTCGGCCGAGGCGAGCGCCGCGGCTATCCGGGCCTGTGCCGCCATTCCATCCCGATCCATCGCAAGGCGGCTGCGGATCGCGGAGTAAAGCACGCCGGCCTCGATGAGCACGGCAAGGGCGTGGATCAGAGTGCGCTGGACGTTCCCCATGAGGTCGGGTGACGGGTAGACGAGCCAGGGAGCGAGCACGGTCAGCGAGAGGTGATGAAGCGCGATCATCAAGGTGCCGACGACGAGGGCCTGAACGCCTGTCACCGCCACGGCCGCGCTGAGCGCGGCGAAGAAGGCCATGTGCATGTCCATCTGCCACGGATGGCCCGCGAAGGCGGCGACGAGCGCGATCGGCTGGCCGACGATGCTCTGCACGGCCATGGTGCGCTGAATCCGGCCACCCTGGCGAAAGCCGATCTCTCCCAGCACGGCGAAGGCGAGCGAGATGGCGAGGGCGATCGTCAGGGGGCCGCCGGCATACCAGGCGGAAGTCCCGATCACCGGCAGCGAAGCCCAGCTTGCATGGGTGATGAGTCGCGCGGCGCGGGAGCGGGCCTGCGAGAGGGTCTCGGAGACAGGAGGCATGGTCAGACTCCGCAGAGTTGAGCGAGGGTGGAGCCGTCGGAAACCGCGAGTGCGCCAGAGGCCAGAAGCCGGTCGGCAAGGTCCATCCCCGGGCCGGCGGCCAGCACTGCAAGGGGCGCATGCAAAGGGCCGATACGGCTCGCACCCGCCCGCGCCAGCAGCGCGTCGACATCCCGGAACGGCGAAAAGAGGACAAGAACCGGCTCACCCGGCCGGGGTGGCGCCGCGAAGATCGCAGCCGGTCCCGCCATCACTGCAAGCACGAGCGAAAGGACTATCGAAATCTGGTGCATCGGGGACCTTGAAGCTGCCGCCCGTGCAGTTCTGGCCGATCAGGTGTTGCGGAATGATTTACGCGCGCAGCCGATCTTCGGGCTTGCCCCGGATTCCCGGAAGGTGGACCCGCGCCGCCGTGTGGGGCGCGGGCCGATCTGGCGATATCAGCCCGCGAAAAGAAGTCGGTCGAGCATCTCGCCGAGATCGCGGCTGAGCCCCTGCGTTTCACGCATCCGCAGAAGCTCTCCCTTCGCGAGGTCGCGGCGGTCGGCGTCGTAGCGGGTCCATGTCTCGAATGCCGTGGACATCCGTGCGGCCGTCTGCGGGTTCATGGGATCGAGGCGTACGAGCCAGTCCGCGAGCAGTTCGTAGGATGCGCCCGTCGGGTCGTGGAAGCCCGCATGGTTCGCCGACAGCGCGCCCATGACGGCGCGGAACCGGTTGGGGTTCTTCCAGTCGAAGTCCGGATGCTCGGTCAGCCTCCGCGCCGTCGTCGCCGCAGCCTCGGGCGCGGCGTGGAGAACCTGGAGCATGAACCACTTGTCCATGACGAGGCGGTCGCCCTTCCAGCGCTGGTAGAAGGCCGCGACTTCCTCCTCGCCCCGTCCGGCATCGAGAAGGCAGGTCAGGGCGCCCGTCGCCTCGGTCATGTTGCCGGTCGTGCGGAACAGAAGCGCCGCCGCCGCCCCGCCGTCGAGGCGCGTCAGAAGCGAAAGGCAGGCGAGGCGCAGCGCCCGGCGGCCGGAGGCGCGGGCATCCGGAGAGTAGGGACCGGGTACCTGCATTTCGGCGTAGAGGCCCGGGAGAACCGGTTCCAGCCTGTGGGCGAGCGCGCGGCGGAGTTTCTCCGTCCGGTCGTGGATCCTGTCGGGGTCTGGCACGATCCCGGCATCGTGGAGCGTCTGGGCCATGTCGTCTTCGGACGGCAGCCGCAGGCAGAGCGCGCGGAAGGCCGGGTCGAGGCTCTCGTCGCGCGCGACGCGTTCGAGCGCCGAGAGATAATCGGGCCCCGGCGCTGCTCCATCCGTTATCATCCGGGTCAGCACGTTCTTCGCCAGCGTCCGGCCCGCTTCCCACTTGTTGAACGGGTCCGTGTCATGCGCGAGGAGGAAGGCGCGCTCTTCCGGGCTCGCGGACCGTTCGAGGACCACGGGCGCGGAAAAGCCCCGCAGGATCGAAGGCACGGGCCGCGCGGCAAGCCCTTCGAAGCTGAAGCTCTGACGCGCCTGCGTCATCTCCAGGACGGTCGTGGGCTGCACCTCGTCCCCATTGGGGTTGATGAGCCCGACCGCGATCGGGATCACGCGCGGCGATTTCTCGTCCTGGCCGGGCGTCGGCGCGGTTTCCTGTTCAAAGTGAAGGGTGTAGGTGCCATCCTTGAAGTCGTCCATGACCTTCAGGCGGGGCGTGCCTGCGTCGGTGTACCAGCGCTTGAACTGGGTGAGGTCGCGCCCCGTGGCGTCCTCGAACACCGTCAGCCAGTCCTCGATTGTCGCCGCCTGCCCGTCATGGCGTTCGAAATAGAGGTCGAGCGCCTTTCGGTATCCATCTGCGCCGACGAGGCGCTTCAGCATGCCGATGACCTCGGCACCCTTCTCGTAGACCGTCGCGGTGTAGAAGTTGTTGATCTCGACGTAGGAGGCGGGCCGGACCGGATGCGCCAAGGGCCCCATGTCCTCGCGGAACTGGCGCGCGCGCAGCGTCAGGACGTCGTCGATCCGTTTCACGGGTGCCGAGCGCATGTCGGCGGTGAATTCCTGGTCGCGGAAGACCGTTAGGCCCTCCTTCAGGCACAGCTGGAACCAGTCGCGGCATGTGATCCGGTTGCCGGTCCAGTTGTGGAAGTATTCGTGCGCGATGATGCCCTCGATCCGCTCGAAATCCGAGTCCGTCGCGGTTTCGGGAGAGGCGAGCACCCATTTGGAGTTGAAGATGTTGAGGCCCTTGTTCTCCATCGCCCCCATGTTGAAGTCGTCGACGGCCACGATGTTGAAAACGTCGAGGTCGTATTCGCGGCCATAGGCGTCCTCGTCCCATTTCATCGCCCGGCGCAGGGATTCGAGCGCGAAGGCGGTGCGGGTCTCGTCGCCGGGGCGGGTCCAGATGTTGAGGTCCACCTGCCGGCCCGAACGCGTGACGAAAGTGCCGGGCGTGGTGACGAGGTCGCCCGCGACGAGTGCGAAGAGGTAGGAGGGCTTGGGCCAGGGGTCGGCCCATTCGGCCCAGCCATCGCCCTGCGAGACGGGGTTGCCGTTGGAGAGGAGCACCGGAAGCGTGCTTTCGATCCGCACGGTGAAGGGGGCCATCACGTCCGGGCGGTCGGGGTAATAGGTGATGCGGCGGAAGCCTTCGGCCTCGCACTGGGTGCAGTACATGCCGCGCGACATGTATAGCCCTTCGAGCGCGGTGTTCTCCTCGGGCGCGATCTCCACTTCGGCTTCGAAGGTGAAGGGACCGGAGGGGAGGCGCGCCGCCGGGATCGTCAGGGCGGTTTCAGTCAGGGCGTATTCGGATGGAGCAAGCTCGGTGCCGTCGATGGTGGCCCGCAGAAGCGTCAGCTGTTCGCCGTCCAGACGCAGATCGTGCCCCCCCTGGCGTTCCGGGTTCGGCGCCAGCGAAAGGCGCGAGGTGACGCGCGTCGCCTTCGGGGCGAGGTGGAACACGAGGCGCGTTTCCTCGACGCGGAACGGGTAGGGAGCGTAGTCCGCGAGGCGGACGGGAGCGGGGGTCGGCTTGGTCACTCTGTTCTCCGGCTTGTCGGGCGCTAGATCGCGTTCGCAGAAGGGATAGGTCGGCGCCGCGGCGGGTTCAACCGGGACCGAGCGCAGTCCGCTGCATCGAGGATGGTCGCGATGCCGAAAGGCGTGAAGAAGGCGGATCTGCCCCGGAAGACCTGTGCCGCCTGCGGCCGCCCATTCGCATGGCGGCGGAAATGGGCTCGGGTCTGGAACGAGGTCCGATACTGCTCCGACCGCTGCCGGGGGCTCCGCGCCCGCCTGGGCGGTCAGAAAAACTGACCAATTAAGCGGCTCAGAGCTTGTCCGGCCCAGGGAAATCGGCTAATCGCCGGTAAAGTCGTTTGACGGAGGGACACATGGCCGGACGGGTCGAGAAACACGGACTTCAGGTCGACGCCAGGCTGGCGGAGTTCATCGAGAACGCTGCGCTTCACGGGACCGGCGTTGCGGCGGACGAATTCTGGAAAGGCTTCTCCGCGATCGTTCGGGACCTCGGCCCGAAGAACCGCCAGCTTCTGGCGAAGCGTGACCAGATCCAGGCGACAATCGACGCCTGGCATGTCGAGCGGAAAGGCAGGCCGCATGACGCGGAGGCCTACACGGAATTCCTGCGAGAGATCGGATATGTCCTCCCCGAGGGGCCCGATTTCTCCATTGAGACGGCCAACGTGGACCCGGAGATCGCAGAGATCGCCGGGCCGCAGCTCGTCGTGCCGATCACCAACGCACGCTACGCGCTGAACGCGGCGAACGCGCGCTGGGGCTCGCTTTACGACGCGCTCTACGGGACGGACGCGCTGGGCGATGCGCCGAAGGGCGGCGGCTATGATCCGGCCCGCGGCGCGCGCGTGATCGCCTGGGCGCGGGAGTTTCTCGACGCCGCGTTGCCACTCGAAAATTCGAAGTGGGCGGAGGTGACCGGAATCTCGGCCGAGGCGGGCGCGCTGTCGCTCCGCACGGCCAGAGGGGCGGCGACGCTGGCGCATCCGCCCGCCTATGCGGGCCATGCCGCGGCGGAGAACGGCGCGGAACAGTTCCTGTTCGCGCATCACGGCCTTCACATCATCGTCAAGGTCGATCGCGGGACGCCAATCGGGAAATCCGACGCGGCGGGGATCGCGGATGTGTTGCTGGAGGCGGCAGTCTCTTCGATCATGGACTGCGAGGATTCGGTCGCGACGGTCGACGCCGAGGACAAGGTCCAAGCCTATTCGAACTGGCTTGGCCTGATGAAGGGCGACCTTTCCGAGACCTTCGAGAAGGGCGGCAAGACGCTCACCCGCGCACTCAACCCGGACCTGGAGTTCACCGGCGCGGACGGAAAGCCTGTGCGTCTGAAGGGCCGGGCGCTGATGCTCGTGCGTAACGTCGGCCACCTGATGACGACTCCCGCGATCCTCGACGCCGAGGGGCGCGAGATCGGCGAGGGGCTGATGGACGCGATGGTGACGACGGCAATCGCAATCCACGACCTGAAGAAGCCGCACGGTATCCGGAATTCGGTCAAGGGTTCGGTCTACGTGGTGAAGCCCAAGATGCATGGGCCCGAGGAAGTCGCCTTCGCCGACGAGATCTTCACCCGGGTCGAGGCGGCGCTGGGCCTGCCGCAGTACACCGTCAAGCTCGGCATCATGGACGAAGAACGGCGCACTTCGGTCAACCTCAAGGAATGCATCCGCGCGGCGAAGCACCGGGTGGCCTTCATCAACACCGGCTTCCTCGACCGGACCGGGGACGAGATCCACACCTCGATGGAAGCCGGGCCGATGGTCCGGAAGGGCGACATGAAATCCCAGAAGTGGATTTCGGCCTACGAGGACCGGAACGTCGACATCGGGCTGGCCTGCGGCCTGTCTGGGAAGGCCCAGATCGGCAAGGGCATGTGGGCCGCGCCGGACCTCATGGCGGACATGCTGGATCAGAAGATCGGTCATCCGAAGGCGGGGGCGAATACCGCATGGGTACCGTCACCGACGGCGGCCACGCTGCACGCGACGCATTACCACCGCGTCGACGTCTTCGCGCGCCAGCGTGAGATCGCGGCGATGAACCGGCCGGCACGGCTCGACGACTTGCTCACTGTCCCGCTTGCGGGCGGCGTGAACTGGTCCGACGCGGAAATCGCCGCCGAGATCGAGAACAACGCGCAGGGCATTCTTGGCTACGTCGTGCGCTGGGTCGACCAGGGCGTCGGCTGTTCCAAGGTGCCTGACATCCACGACGTCGGCCTTATGGAAGACCGTGCGACCTGCCGGATCTCCTCGCAGGCGCTGGCGAACTGGCTGCACCACGGGGTCGTAAGCCGCGACCGCGTCATGGAAGCGATGAAGAAGATGGCGGCCGTGGTGGACCGGCAGAACGCGGACGATCCGCTCTACCGGCCGATGGCGCCGGGTTTCGACGGCATCGCCTTCAAGGCGGCCTGCGACCTCGTCTTCGAGGGCCGGGTCCAGCCCTCGGGCTATACCGAGCCGGTTCTGCATCGTCGCCGTCTGGAACTGAAGACCGCGCAGGGCTGAACTTGACCGAACCCAAGCAACGGAGAGGATGATGGCGGAGATCACGCTGAGGAAGGCGCGGACGATCGTGAAGGCGGCGCTCGCCAAGGGCCGGGAGGCGGGGATGAAGCCGCTTGCCGTCATCGTTCTCGACTCGGGCGGGCACGTGAAGGCCTTCGAGCGCGAGGACGGCGCCTCGCCGGGCCGTTTCGACATCGCCAACGGCAAGGCCTACGGCTCGATCATGCTGGGGATCGGCGGCTTCGCGCAGCGCGAGCGGGCCGAGGGCCAGGCCTATTTCATGGCGGCGATGAACGGGCTTTACGGCGGCAAGGTCGTGCCGGTGCCGGGCGGGGTGCTGGTGAAGGACTCCCGCGGCAACGTCATCGGCGCGGTGGGCGTCACGGGCGACACTTCGGAGAACGACGCGGCGGCGGCGGCGGCAGGGATCGAGGCGGCGGGCTACGTCGCCGAAACCTGAGATACTGAACGTTCGGGCCACGCTCGGGGCTTTTCCTTCGCGCTGCCCGCGCCTATCCTTCTGTAACAGGGAGGAAGGTAGCGAGCGGGGAATGGTATGGCACGACCCATAGTCGGCATCATAGGCAATCCGGCACTTCTGAACGATTCCTATCCTGCCCACGCGACCGGTCATATGAACAGCGAGGCGGTCTCCGAAGTCTCGGAGTGCCTGCCGCTGATGATCCCGGCCGATCCGCGGCTTCTGTCGGTGGCCGAACTTCTGGAGACCTGCGACGGGTTCCTCCTGACCGGAGGCCGGCCGAACGTCCATCCGGAGGAATACGGCGAGGCGCCGACGGAGGCGCATGGGGCCTTCGACCGCAGCCGGGACGCGATCACTCTGCCCCTCGTCCGCGCCTGCGTGGAGCGCGGCCAGCCTTTCCTGGGCGTGTGCCGGGGCTTTCAGGAGGTGAACGTGGCCATGGGCGGGACGCTTTATCCCGAGATCCGCGATCTGCCGGGCCGGATGAACCACCGGATGCCTCCCGAAGGGACGCTGGAAGAGAAGTTCGCGCTCCGTCACAAGGTCAGGCTGAAGGAGGGCGGCGTGTTCCACCGAGTCTTCGGGGCGACCGAGGTCATGACGAATTCCCTGCACGGGCAGGGGATCAAGACTCCGGGAAAGCGCATCGAGATCGAAGGCGAGGCCGAGGACGGGACGCCCGAGGCGATCTATGTCAAGGATGCGCCCGGCTTCACTCTCGCGGTCCAGTGGCACCCGGAATGGCAAGCGGCCTCCGATCCCGTGTCGCGTCCGCTGTTCGAAGCCTTCGGCGCGGCGGTCCATGCCTGGTCCGGCCGCAACCGGCGGGCGCAACTCAAGACGGCCTGAGAACGGCGCGCGAAGGAAAGGCGGCATGCGGAAACCCATCATCGCAGGAGCACTTGCCGGTCTTGCCGCTCTTCTGGGCGTCGGACTCTGGCAGATGCTGCCGCCGGAACCCGAGACGGTCGGCGGCGCGGCGATCGTGCAGGTCACGGTGCCCGAACTCGAAGGTTCGGCGGAGATCGGTGCGCGTGCTTTTGCCGAGAAATGCGCCGCCTGCCACGGCGAGGCCGCAGGGGGCATAGAGGGAAAGGGGCCGCCCCTCGTGCACAAGATCTACGAGCCGGGCCATCACGGCGACATCGCCTTTCTTCTGGCGGCGCGGAACGGCGCGCGTGCCCATCACTGGGACTTTGGCGACATGCCTCCGGTCGAGGGGATAACCGAGGTCGAAGTGGCGGCGATCATTGCCTATGTGCGCACGCTTCAGAAGGCGAACGGCATCTTCTGAAATTCTTTTGGGTTTCCAGCGCCGGACTTGCGGAGCGGTATGGAAGCGTCGATGCTTCCGCGAAGGAAGGCACGCGCGACCATATCCGGAAGGAAAGTCGATGAAACTCCTGATCGTCTATGGAACGACCGAGGGTCAGACCCGCAAGGTCGCGCGCTTCGCCGCAGACCGGCTGGCCGATGCGGGCCATGCCGTCGAGCTGCTTCAGGCAGAGGATGCGGAGGGTGTGGACCTGGGGCGTTTCGACGGCGTGATCCTCGCCGGGTCGATCCATGCCGGCGACTTCCAGAAAGCGCTTGTGGCCTTCGCCGAAGACAACGCCAAGGCGCTGGCCGGGGCGCGGACGCTGTTCCTGTCGGTGTCGCTCTCGGCGGCGGGAGACTACAACGAGGACTGGGCCGGGCTCGACGATTGCATCGCGCGCTTCGTGAAGAACACGGGCTGGACGCCCGGCAAGGTCGCGCATGTGGCGGGCGCCTTCCGGTTCAGCGAATACGATTTCTTCAAGTCCTGGGCGATGCGCTGGATCGCGTCGCAGAAGGACCAGACCGTGAAGGCCGGCGTGGACAAGGAATACACCGACTGGGACGCGCTGGGCGCGCTTCTGGACGAGTGGGTGGCAGGCCTGAAGCGGGGCTGAGGCGGCCCGCTGGGCGATGGGGAGGTGGCGATGAAACGGTCGCGCGTGAACGAGATCATGGATGCCGCGGATGAGTTCATTCGCTCCTTCGGCTTCGTCCTGCCGCCCTTCGCCTACTGGACGCCGGACGAATTCAGGACAAGGCGCGACGTGGCGCGGCGGGTGATCGAGGCGCGGATGGGCTGGGACATCACCGACTATGGCCAGGGGGATTTCGACAAGCTCGGGCTTTTCCTGTTCACGCTGAGGAACGGCAGCCTTGAGGACCTGAAGCGGGGCGGAGGGATGTGCTATGCGGAAAAGCTCCTGATCTCGCGGCAGGACCAGCTGAGCCCCTGCCACACGCATGTCATCAAGGCCGAGGACATCATCAACCGCGGCGGCGCGACGCTTGCGGTGAAGCTCAACGGCTCGGACGACCAGGGCCGGTTCGCGGAGGACCGGGGCGGCGTGGTGCGCTGCGACGGGATCGAACGGCCCTTCGGCCCGGGCGAGGTGCTGCTGCTCAAACCGGGCGAAAGCGTGACGCTGATGCCTGGGGACTGGCACGCATTCTGGGGCGAGGGCGGCGACGTGCTCATCGGGGAGGTCTCCACCGTGAACGACGACCTGACGGACAACGTCTTCGTGACGGAGATCGGACGGTTCGCCGACATCAACGAGGACGTGAGGCCAAAGCATCTTCTGGTGTCCGACTACGACACCTGGCTGTCGTAGAAAACCAAGTTTCGACAATACCCTGCGGGCTATCGTTCACACGTCGAAGGGTTCCGGCAGGCGGAGGACACCGATGAGGGACGGCGGACGACGGGCGAGGGAGACGCGCGGAGGCGGAGAGCGGGCGCGGCGCTACCACGGGCTGAGGCATCCCTTCGCGCCACAACGTGTATTCTCCGACGACGCCATCGCGGCAATCCACGGCAATGCCCTGAAAATCCTCGAGGAACTTGGCCTCGTGGTGCTTCTGCCGGAGGCGCGCGCGCTTTACCGGGCGGCCGGGGCGTCGGTCGACAAGGACACCGGCCTCGTCCGCATCGGGCGCGAGATCGTCGAGGCGGCGCTCGCCTCCGCTCCGCGCAGCATCAGGTTGCGGGCGCGTGATCCCGCGCGGGACGTCCTTCTGGAGCCGGGCGCGATGGTGTTCCACGCAGGAGCCGGTTGTCCGCAGGCCCATGACCGGGAACGGGGCCGGCGGCCCGGCCGGCTGGAAGACTTCCGCGAGATCATGCGGCTGATCGATGGCTTCGACGCGATCCACCTCATGGCGGCGGCGGTGGAGCCGCAGGATTCCCCGGTTGTTCGAAGGCACTACGACACGACGCTCATCCAGCTTGAGACGTCGACCAAGGTTCCGTTCATCTACGCACGGGGTCGCGCGCAGGTGACCGAGGCGTTCGAGATGCTGGCGATGGCTTCCCGGACGGGGGCGGATTTCGCGGCAGATCCGCAATGCTTCACGGTCATCAACACGAATTCTCCGCGCATCCTCGATGCGCCGATGGCCGAAGGGATCATCGACTTCGCGCGCGCCGGCCAGGTGACGATGATCACGCCTTTCTGCCTGATGGGAGCGATGGCGCCCGTGACGCTCGCCGGTGCGCTTTCGCTGCAACATGCCGAGGCCCTTGCCGGCATCACGCTGGCGCAGCTCGCGCGCGCCGGTGCGCCGGTCCTTTACGGCGCATTCGCCTCGAACGTCGCGATGAAATCGGGCGCGCCGGCCTTCGGGACGCCCGAGCACATGCTGGCGACGCTCGCTTCAGGCCAGCTCGCGCGGCACATCGGACTTCCCTGGCGCGGCTCTTCCGGGGCGGCCGCGAACATGGCCGACGCGCAGGGGGCGACGGAAACCACGCTCGCGACGATGGCGGCAATGATGGCCGGGGCTACGGTCACGATCCATGCGGCGGGCTGGCTCGAAGGCGGGCTGACCTTCGGATACGAGAAATTCATCACCGACCTGGAGGTTCTGCAGAGCCTCGCGGAACTTTGCACCGTTCCCGGGGCGGATCCTGAGGACCTCGCCTTCGAGGCGATCGCTTCCGTTCCCCCGGGTGGGCACTTCTTCGGCTCCGAACACACGATGTCGCGCTACCGGACGGCTTTCTACGAACCGCTGGTCGCCGACTGGTCGAACTTCGGCCAATGGACGGAAGCGGGAAGCCTCCGCGCGGACGAACGGGCGACACGGATCTGGAAGGAGAGGCTCGCCAGCTTCACCCCGGCCAAGGGCGTGGAGGAAGGGTTGGATTCGGCCCGGGCCTTCGCTTCCCGCCGCATCGCGGAGGGCGGGGCGGCGCCGTCATCGTGAGCGGCGCCGGTCACGTCACCCTTGCGCGCGCCCTGTATTCCGGCCGGTCCCAGAGCGATTTCGCCATGATCTCGGCAAGCGTCGCCACGGCGCGGTCGACGTCCTCCATGCCGATGTAGAGGGGCGTGAAGCCGAAGCGCAGGATGTAGGGGGCGCGAAAGTCGCCTATCACGCCATTCGCGATGAGGGCCTGCATGATCGCGTAGCCCTCGGGGTGCTGGAACGAGACCTGGCTGCCGCGCGCCCGCGGATCGCGGGGGGAGGCGAGCGTCAGTGTCGGGCATTTCGCCTCGACCCCCTGGATGAAGGCTTCGGTGAGTTCGATCGACCGGGACCGGACGTCGACGATGTCGGCGATGTCCCAGACGTCGAGCGCCGCTTCCAGTGCGGCGAGTTGCAGGACGGGCGGCGTGCCCACGCGCATCCGCTCGATGCCTCGGCCGGGGCGGTAGTCCGGATGGAAGGCGAAAGGCACCTCGTGGCCGAGCCAGCCGGAAAGAGCCGGGCGCGCGGCTTCGGCGTGGCGGGGCGCGACGTAGATGAACGCCGGGCCACCGGGGCCGGAGTTGAGATACTTGTAGGTGCATCCGACCGCGAAATCGGCACCTGCGCCGGCGACGTCCACCGGCAGCGCGCCCGCCGAATGGGCGAGGTCCCAGACCGTCAGGGCGCCCGCGCGGTGTGCCTCTGTCGTCAGGCGCCGCATGTCGTGCTTGCGCCCCGTGCGGTAGTCCACCTCGGTGAGCATGAGGACTGCGGTGTCTGAATCAAGTGCGGCCTCCACCTCGTCCGGCGCGACGGTGCGGACGGTGTAGCCCTCGCCGAGCGTGTGGACGAGGCCGTCCGCAATGTAGAGGTCGGAGGGGAAGTTCCCGGTGTCGGACAGGATCACCTTTCGGCCGGGGTTGAGGTCCACGGCGGCTGCCAGCGCCTGGTAGACCTTGATCGACAGCGTGTCGCCCATCACGACCGTTCCGGGCTCTGCGCCGATCAGGCGGGCGATCCGGTCTCCGACGCGCGAAGGCTGGTCCATCCAGCCAGCCTTGTTCCAGCCGGTGATGAGCATTTCGCCCCACTCCGCCTCGACCGTGCGTGCAACGCGGGCCGGCGCGGTCCTCACCATCGGCCCCAAGGAATTGCCGTCGAGATAGGTGATGCCTTCGGGGATGTGGAACATCGCGCGGGTGGCGGCGAAATCCGTCATGTCGGGTCCTCCATGTCGCCTCAGGAGTGACTCGGCCCGGGCCCGGGGTCAAGAACGCGCGTCCTTATGCGCTGGCGGGCGGCCGTATCGGGGTGTAGCGTCCGTCGAGGGGAATAGGGGAACCAGGGGAGAGCGAATGCGAATGTTCGACTGGCCGCCAGTCTGGCTTGCCGGCTTTGGGATTCTGGCCTGGGTGCTGACGAAGGCAATGCCGTGGCCGCTCTTCGGGCTGGCCGGGGATGTCGTCGGCTACGCGTTGGTCGCGCTTGGGATCATCCTCATGGCGGCCGCCGCCTGGCAGATGTTCCGCGCCCGCACAACGGTCATCCCGCACCGCGATCCTAAGGCGCTCGTCACCGGAGGTGTTTTCCGCCTGTCGCGGAACCCGATCTACCTCGGCGACGCGCTGGTGCTCGCCGGGCTTGCGCTGATCTGGGATGCGGCACTTGCGGTGCCTCTGGTGCCGATCTTCATCTTCACGATCCAGCACCGCTTCATCCTCGGTGAGGAAGCACGTTTGCGGGCCGCCTTTGGCGCCGGTTTCGACGCCTACGCCGCCCAGACGAGGCGCTGGATCTGAGGCGTGAAAAAGGGCCGCATGTTTCGCCCGTGCTTTTGCTTGTGAAGCAAACTTGCGCGATGCTATGACGTCGCGACGCAATGCCATCCCGTCGCAAAGGGGAGAGACAGTGAAGATCGGGGCACCGAAGGAAATACTTGAAGGCGAGAACCGGGTGGCGATGACACCCGACAGCGCAGTCCAGTTGCAGAAGCTGGGGCATGAATGCGTGATCGAGTCCGGGGCAGGGGAGAAGGCAGGCTTTTCCGACGCCGCCTATGAAGCCGCAGGCGTAACGGTCGTGAAGACGGCGGCCTCTCTCTTCAAGGAAGCCGACGTGGTCGCCAAGGTCCGCCCGCCGTCAACGACGGAGGCGAAGCGCCTGAAAGAAGGCCAGACCCTCATCTCTTTCTTCTACCCGGCGCAGAACAAGGAGCTTCTGGAAACCTGCCAGAAGCAGGGCGCGAGCGTCATCGCGATGGACATGGTGCCGCGCATTTCCCGCGCGCAGAAGATGGACGCGCTGTCCTCCATGGCGAACATCGCGGGCTACCGCGCGGTCATCGAGGCCGGCGCCAACTTCGGCCGCTTCTTCACCGGCCAGGTGACGGCTGCGGGCAAGGTACCACCGGCGAAGGTGCTGATCGTGGGCGCGGGCGTCGCGGGTCTTGCCGCGATCGGCGCGGCGACCTCGCTTGGCGCCATCGTCTACGCCTTCGACGTGCGGCCCGAAGTGGCCGAGCAGATCGAATCCATGGGCGCCGAGTTCGTCTACCTCGATTTCGAGGACAAGACCCAGGACGGCGCGGCGACCGGCGGTTACGCCGCACCGTCGAGCCCCGAGTTCCGTGAAAAGCAGCTCGAGAAGTTCCGGGAACTCGCGCCTGAAGTGGACATCGTCATCACGACCGCGCTGATCCCGGGCCGCGACGCGCCGAAGCTGTGGCTCAAGGATATGGTCGAGGCGATGAAACCCGGTTCCGTCGTCGTCGATCTCGCCGCCGAGCGGGGCGGCAACTGCGACCTGACCGTGCCGGATGAGAAGGTCGTGACCGACAACGGCGTGACGATCGTCGGCTACACGGACTTCCCGAGCCGCATGGCCTCGCAGTCCTCGACGCTCTACTCCACCAACATCCGTCACATGATGACCGACCTCACGCCCAAGAAAGAGGGCGTGATCGTCCACAACATGGAAGACGACGTGATCCGCGGCGCCACGGTGACGCACCAGGGCGAGATCACCTATCCGCCGCCGCCGCCCAAGGTTCAGGCGATCGCGGCAGCGAAGCCCCGCGAGAAGGCCAAGGAACTCACGGTGGAGGAGAAGCGGGCGCAGGAGCTCGCGCAGTTCCGGCAGCAGACCCGGAGCCAGGTGACGCTTCTGGGCGTGGGCGGTGCGCTGTTGCTGTTGGTGGGGGCCTATGCGCCTGCAAGCTTCATGCAGCACTTCATCGTGTTCGTCCTGGCGGTCTTCGTGGGCTTCCAGGTGATCTGGAACGTCAGCCATTCCCTGCACACGCCGCTCATGGCGATCACCAATGCCATCTCGTCGATCATCATTCTCGGCGCATTGATGCAGATCGGATCAGGCTCGTTCCTGGTGATCCTCCTGGCAGCCCTGTCGATCTTCATGGCCGGGATCAACATCTTTGGCGGATTCCTCGTAACCCGGCGCATGCTCGCCATGTTCCAGAAATCGTAAGGAGGCCGGGTAGATGGAATTCGGTTTCACGACTGCCGCCTACGTCGTCGCGGCTGTTCTGTTCATCCTGAGCCTTGGTGGCCTCTCGGGGCAGGAAAGTGCCAAGCGTGCGGTCTGGTACGGGATCGTCGGCATGGCGCTGGCGGTGCTTGCCACGCTGATCGGGCCGAGCTCCGGCCTCTGGCTGCTGTCGATTCTACTGATCGCGGGCGGCGGCATCATCGGCTTCTACATCGCTAAGCGCGTCCAGATGACCGAGATGCCCCAGCTGGTGGCCGCGATGCACTCGCTCGTCGGCCTCGCGGCGGTCTTCGTGGGGTACAACGCCCATTTCGAGCTGGGCCGCGTTCTGGGCATGGACGCCGCCGCCAGGGAGGCGCTGGAGGGCTTTGCCGAGATCCTCGCTCACAAGAGCGCGGTCGAGGTCAACATTCTCCGGGTCGAGCTGTTCCTCGGCGTCTTCATCGGTGCGGTGACCTTCACCGGTTCCGTGGTGGCGTTCGGCAAGCTCGCGGGCAAGGTGACCTCGGCGGCGACGAAGCTGCCCGGCGGTCACATGCTGAACGCCAGCGCGGCGGCGATCTCGGTCCTCTGCCTGATCTGGTACTTCAACACCGGCGGATTCTTCCCGCTGTTCCTGATGACGCTGGCGGCACTCTTCATCGGCTACCACCTGATCATGGGGATCGGCGGCGCGGACATGCCGGTCGTGGTCTCCATGCTGAACAGCTACTCCGGCTGGGCGGCGGCGGCGATCGGTTTCAGCCTCGGCAATGACCTTCTGATCGTGACCGGCGCGCTCGTCGGCTCCTCGGGTGCGATCCTGAGCTACATCATGTGCAAGGCGATGAACCGGTCGTTCATATCGGTGATCCTCGGCGGCTTCGGCAGCACGCAGGGACCGGCGCAGGCGATCGAGGGCGAACAGATCGCCATCGACGGCGACGGCGTCGCAGCGGCGCTGAACGATGCGGATTCGGTCATCATCGTTCCGGGTTACGGCATGGCGGTGGCGCAGGCCCAGCAGTCGGTGTCGGAACTGACGCGGAAGCTCCGCGCCAAGGGCAAGGAAGTCCGCTTCGCGATCCACCCGGTGGCGGGCCGCCTTCCCGGGCACATGAACGTGCTTCTGGCCGAGGCCAAGGTGCCCTACGACATCGTTCTGGAAATGGACGAGATCAACGAGGACTTCCCGACCACGGACGTCGTCATCGTGATCGGCGCGAACGACATCGTGAACCCCGCCGCGCAGGAAGACCCGAACAGCCCGATCGCCGGGATGCCGGTTCTGGAAGTCTGGAGGGCCAAGCAGGTCTTCGTCTCGAAGCGCGGCCAGGGCACGGGCTACTCCGGGATCGAGAACCCGCTGTTCTACAAGGAGAACACGCGGATGTTCTACGGCGACGCGAAGAAGTCGATCGACGATCTTCTGCCGAAGATCGAGTGATCCATACTTCTGACGGAGGCCCCGGCGAAAGCCGGGGCCTTCTTGCTTTCGGGGGCCGGAAATGGCGAGCAAACTGCCGAAGGGCGTGATAGCGCTGGGCTTCACGAGCCTCTTCATGGACATCTCCTCCGAGATGATCCACGGTCTCCTGCCGCTGTTCCTGACGGCGACGCTCGGCGCCTCGGCGCTTGTCCTCGGCGTGATCGAGGGTGTGGCGGAGGCGACCGCGCAGATCCTCAAGGTCTTCTCCGGCGCGCTGTCGGACCGGATCCGGCGTCGGAAGCCGCTGGCTGTCCTCGGCTATGGTCTGTCGGCCGCGACGAAGCCCCTTTTCGCGCTGGCGGGAACGCCGTGGCTCGTCATGGGCGCGCGTTTCGCCGACCGGGTCGGCAAGGGCATCCGCGGGGCGCCCCGCGACGCGCTGATCGCCGACATCGTGGAGGAGGCGCACCGCGGGGCGGCCTACGGGCTCAGGCAATCGCTCGATACGGTCGGGGCCTTCGTAGGGCCGATTGCCGCGATGGTTATCCTGTGGGCCTCCGGCGGCGACATCAGGCTCGTATTCGCGGTCGCGGTGATCCCCGCGGCGCTGGCGGTTCTCATCCTCGTGCGCGGCGTACGGGAACCGGCGCTGGCGCCCGCAGAGGGGAAGAAGCCGCGGCTTGACCGAAACAGTCTCGCGGCGCTCGGGCGGCGCTTCTGGATCGTCGTCGCGGTCGGCGCGGTGATGACAATGGCCCGGATTTCGGAGGCGTTCCTTATCCTTCGGGCGAATGACGCGGGCCTCCCGGTCGCGCTGGCACCGCTGGTTCTGGTGATGATGAACGTCGTCTATTCCCTTTCCGCGTGGCCGCTCGGGGCGCTCTCGGACGAGCCGGGAAAGCGCGGCCTCCTGCTGCGTCTGGGCTTCGCCGTCCTGATCCTGTCGCATATCGTTCTGGCCCTCGCGCCCGGGCTGGGCACCGTGATGGCGGGGGTCGCGCTCTGGGGCCTGCACATGGGGCTGACGCAGGGGCTTCTGGCCGCCGAGGTGGCCGCGCACGCCCCCGCGCGTCTCCGTGGCACGGCTTTCGGCGTCTTCAACCTGGTGACCGGACTGACGCTTCTCGTGGCAAACGGCATCGCCGGCGCGATCTGGGCGGGAGTCGGTGCCGAGGTCATGTTCCTGGCGGGCGCCGGGGCAGCCGCGCTCGGCCTTCTCGGGATGGGCGTAAGGGCGAAATGACACGGCATACGGCGGTATGCCGTTAAGCGATTGAAAATACTGAAAAGTTTTCCTTTGCCTTGGGCGCGGCTTTCGCTAGTTTCCGCGGGACCTGCCTTCAGGAGCCGTGCATGGCGCAAACTCATGACCACCCGCAACGCTATGCGCTCGTGAACGAGCTGCACGCGCGGCCCTTCCCCTCTCTCACCGTGCCCTGCCACGCCGTCTACGTTGCGATCAAGGAGCCGATGGACGCCGCCAACCGTGACCGGTCGAAGGATCGCGCACATCTGCGCGCGCTTCTGGACCATTACGGGGCGCCGCAGCCGGACGCTGGCGCCACGCATTACGCCGGGGCCATCGGCAAGCACGATCTCAAATGGGAAAGCCATACCGAGTTCGTGACCTATTCGGCCTTCGCGGAAGGCGTCGGGTCGCGGCCCTTCGATCCGCATCTTGCGGACGTCTTTCCCAAGGACTGGCTGACCGACGCGCCGGGCAAACGTATCGCGGCCGTGCTGATCCGTGTCGAATACCTCCCCGAGAACCTTGCCGCGATCTCGTCCCGGATCGAGGACTGGTTCGTGCCGGAAAGCGTCGCCTGTTCCTGGGTCCTCGACGGCGCCGCTGTTCTGGTGGGCGATTTCCGTATCGACGCAGCGGGCCAGATGCGTTTCGCGGTCTTCGTGCAGCCCGGAACTGGCGCGCGCAGGGTCGGCCGGATCGTGCAGCGCCTCTGCGAGATCGAGACCTACAGGGCGATGTCGATGCTGGGGCTCGAGCGCGCGCGGGAACTGAACGAAAGGCTGAACGCCCTCGACCCGCAGCTTTCGGCGCTGGTCACCGCGATGTCGGACGAGGGGCGAAGTGCGGAGGGGACGCTGCACGAACTCCTCGCGATTTCGGCGGAGCTCGAAAGCCTCGCCGTGCGGAACTCATTCCGCTTCGGGGCAACGGGGGCTTACGAGGCCATCGTCAACCAGCGCATCGCGGTCCTGCGCGAGTCGCGGTTCGAAGGGCGCCAGACCTTCGCGGAATTCATGATGCGCCGCTACGACCCGGCGATGCGGACGGTGAAATCGGCGGAAAGCCGGCTTCAGCAGATGGCCGAACGCGCGGAGCGGGCGGGCGAGCTTCTGCGCACGCGGGTCGACGTCGAACGGTCGGCGCAGAACCAGCTGCTGCTTGCCAGCATGGACCGCCGCGCCGACCTGCAACTGAGGCTCCAGCACACGGTCGAGGGCCTCTCGGTCGTCGCTATCAGCTACTACGCCGTGAGCCTCGCGACCTATCTGCTTCTGCCGGTCGCGGAGGCTCTTCACTGGTCGAAGGCGGCGCTGACGTCGGGCCTCGTGCCCGTCGTCATGCTGTGCGTGTGGCTGATGGTGCGACGGATCCGGAAGTCGATGCACTGAGCGCACGGTCCGCCGCGCGGGCGCCCGCGACGATGGACGCCAGCGCGACGATGGCGGAGAGCGACAGCGTCGGCACCCCTGCGAGGCCCGCACCGACGGTGCAGCCGCCAGCGAGCACGCCGCCAACGCCCATCAGCGCGGCACCGCCGAGGTAACGGAGGGTTTCCCGCGGGGTGGCGAAGCTCTGCCAGCGGAAGCGACCGGAGATCAGCGCCAGCGTCGCCGCGCCCGCGACGACTCCGCCAATAAGGCCGGTGCCGAACCCGGCAGGGATGGAACTGGAAGCGATGGTCCAGAAAAGCGTCTCGGCCGCGGGCGAGGTGAAGGAGAGGCTTTCGAAGGCGATCGGGTCGAATTCGTCGAACAGCACGAAGCCGGTTCCGGCCCAGCCGATGGGCACAAGCGCGCCGATCAGCGCGCCGCCCGCGAGCAGCGCAGGGCGGTTGCCGGACCGCAGCGCGTATGCACCAGCCAGCGCCGCGATGGCGAGGGCCCAGGGCAGGGCGCCGCCGGGCAGCGCAGCGAGAGAGGTGGCCTCGCCCAGCGGCACCGTGTAGCTGCCGAGCGCGGTGCGGAGCGGCGCCAGAAGGCCTTTCAGCGTTGCGTGGGCCGCGATGGCGAAGACGACGAGAACCGTGAGAGCGCGCAGATTGCCCGAGCTCGCCAGAACCGTCAGCCGCGAGGCGCAGCCGCGCGTCAGCACCATACCCGCCCCGAACATCAGCCCGCCTGCGATGATCGCCAGTAGCGGGAGATCGGCGGCCATGAACCGGTGTTCGCCAAAGCCGATCCAGTCGGCCGCGACGGCAGCTTGCGTGCCGAGAACCGCAACGGCCAGCGCCATGAGCCAGACGCCGAGCGCCGCCCGGCGTTCACCCGGCTCACCCACGAGACCCCGCCGCAGGCAGAAGCGCGTGGCCTCGGCCAGCGCGCCGAAGGCGAGGCCGAGGAGAAGGCCGAAAATGACCGCAGCATCGCGCGCGGTGAGGCTGTCTAAGCCAAGGGTCTCGAACATCTGAAAATCTCCGCATATCGGAATTTAATTCCGGATAGGGGCGCAAGGTCCTTCTGGGAAGCATGTCTGGCTCGTCGATGGCGACGTGAGGCGGGAAAATGTTCCGGATCGCGCGTTGAAATACAGACGCCCGGCCCGGTTATCCCTCGAAGCGCGACGGTATGCCCGTGGCAGCCGCGGCAAGCGTGACGGCGTTCTTATTACGCAGGACTGTCCGCCCGGGGCCTTCCATCATAGGGTCAAGCAACCTGACGCTCCGGCCGCCAAACGGGTGACCGGAGGCACCGAATCGACCGCGCCTCAGCGTCCGCGGATCCGCGGGTCGAGCGCGTCACGAAGGCCGTCGCCCACGTAGTTCACCGACAGCACGGTCAGCGAGATCGCGACGCCCGGCAGGATTACCCGCATCGGATAAAGCTGCATCTGGTCGACGGCGTCGAACAGGAGCCGCCCCCAGGTGGGGAAGTCCGGCGGAAAGCCGAGACCCAGGAAGGACAGCGCCGATTCCGTGATTATCGCGTTGGCGATGCCGAGCGTGGCAGAGACCATGATCGGCGACATGACGTTCGGAAGGATGTGCCGCGTGATCATCCGGCGCGACGGCGTGCCGATCGACTTCGCTGCAAGGACGTATTCCCGTTCCTTGAGCGTCAGCACCTCGCCCCGGACGATGCGCGCCGTGTGCATCCAGCTCGTTACCCCGATGGCGAAGACGATGAGGAAGAAGGTCCCCGTCTCTGGCCCGAAGCGTTGCGACAGGGGCTCGCGGAAGAGCGTGACCATGAGCAGAAGGAGCGGCAGGAGCGGAAGCGCGAGGAACAGGTCCGTCATCCGCATGAGAAGGCCGTCCATCCTGCGGAAGTAGCCGGCGAGAACGCCCACGAGCGTGCCGAGGAACAGCGACAGGAGCATCGCCGTCATCCCAACCGCGATCGAGACCTTGCCGCCCGCCATCAGCCGCGCGAAGAGGTCGCGGCCGAGTTGGTCCGTGCCGAGAGGATGGGCGAGGCTCATCCCCTGGTTCCTCTCCCGGAGGTTCGGGAATGTCGGGTCCATCGACCATATGAAGGGTCCGATGAGCACCGTGATCAGGATCAGCGCGAAGACGGCGAGGCCCATAAGCGCGCCCTTGTGCGTCTTGAACTGGTCCCAGACGTCCCACCACTGGTTACGCGGCGGACGGAAGGCTTCCTCGACTTTCCTGGGTGCGACGTCAGTCATAGCGGATCCTCGGGTCCAGGACGCCGTAGAGGACGTCGGCGATCAGGTTGAAGAGCACGATCAGCACGGCGAAGATGAAGGTCAGCGTCTGAACCATCGGCAGGTCATTGGCGTAGATCGCGGTGATCAGAAGCTGCCCGAGGCCGTTTACCTTGAACACCTGCTCGGTGATGATCGCGCCGCCGAAGATCGTCGGCACGCCAAGAGCGATCACCGTGACGACCGGGATGAGCGAGTTCCGCAGAACGTGCTTCAGCACCACTGTGCCTTCGGACATCCCCTTTGCACGGGCGGTTCGCACGTAGTCCTGCCCGAGATTGTCCAGCATCGACGAGCGCATGAAGCGGCTGATCTGGCTCGCGTTGAACAGCGCGAGCACCGCGACCGGCATCACCATCTGCCGGATCTGCTGGGTGAAACTCTCCCAATCCGTGATCTTTAGCGTCGTGTCGTAGATCGATGGGAACCATCCCAGGTTCACCGCGAAGACGATGATCAGCACGACGCCGGTGAAGAAGGTCGGCACCGAGAAGCCGATCATGGCGACGAAGGTGCCGATCTGGTCGAACCAGGAATACTGCCGGTAGGCCGAGATGATGCCGATCGGCAGCGCGATGATCACGCCGACTACGTAAGCGAGGCCCACGACCCAGAGCGTCTGCGGCATCCTCTGCCAGATCACGTCCATCGCAGGGGCGCGGAACTGCCAGGAGATGATGCGCTGCTGGTCGAAGGCGAACTCGGTGCCGAAGATTCCGTCGATGATGTAAAGCGGCTCGGTCCAGAAGAACTGCTTGAGCCACAGGAGGTAGCGCACCCATGCGGGCTGATCGAGGCCGAGCGCAGCGCGCATCTTCTCGCGTACCTCGGGCGGGATCGTCAGCGGCTGGTCCGCGAGCGGATCGCCGGGGGCGAGGTCCAGCAGCATGAAGATGACGAAACTGATGAACAGCAGCGTCGGGATCGCGATCAGCAGCCTTCGCAGTGTATAGGTTAGCATCGGCGCCCCTGTTCAGCAGTCTCTGGTCGGCGAAAGGGCGGGGCGGGCGCGTAGGCCCGCCCCGCGAGTTCACATCACTTGATGCGGTGCCAATCGGACGTGTTCCAAAGCTCGCTGTCCCAAGTGTTGAGGACAACGCCGCCGAGCGTGTTGGAATGCGCCGAGTTCCGGCCGCGATCGACGAGCGGGACAACGATGTAGCTGTCCTTGGTCAGCATCTCGTTGAGCTTCTTCGCGATCTCGGCGCGCTTCGAGATCTCGCCGGTCTTGGCGAGTTCGGCAACGAGCGCGTCATATTCCGGGTCGCAGTAGCGGTTGATGTTCTCACCCTGCCAGGCGTTGTCCGGCCCCGGGATCTTGTCGCAGAGATACTGCGCCAGGTAGGGCTCGGGATCGGTGCCATCGAAGTTGTTGGCGTACATTTCCACGTCCGCGTAGAACTTCTGGAACGTGTCCGGCGAGCCCGGATCGCCGCCGAAATACACCGAGGCGTCGATGTTCTTCAGCTCGGTTTCGACGCCGATTTCCGACCACCATTGCTTGATGATCGCCTGGAAGTCCTGACGGACCGCGTTCGTGGAGGTCTGGTAGAGGAGCGACAGGCGCATCCCGTCCTTCGTGCGCACGCCGTCGGATCCGGGGACCCAGCCCGCCTCGTCGAGAAGCGCCTTGGCGCCTTCGATGTCCTGCGTCAGGCATTCCGTGTTGTCCGAAGCGAACATCTCGGGCGCGGGCACGAGGTTGCAGGTAGCCCGGCCGGCGCTGCCATAGCCGATTTCCACGAGCAGGTTGCGGTCGATCGCCATCGACAGCGCCTTGCGCACGCGGATGTCCGAAAGGATCGGATGCGGGTGCTTGACGGTCGAACGCTCGCCTTCCGGCAGGTTCGGCGACGGGTCGGTCATGTTCATCTCGATCCGCTCGACGAGCGTTCCGAAGGCGTTGATGACCGTGCCCTTGCCTGCGGCCGCCATGCCGGCGATGACGTCAGGGGCGAGCTGGAGGTTCCAGGCGTAGTCGAATTCACCCGTCTCCAGCACGGCGCGGCCCGCCGCCGCGGCGTCGCCGCCGCCCTTGAAGGTGACGGTCGCGAAGGCGGGCTTCGCCGGATCGCGGTAGTTCTGGTTCGCCTCGAACTGGATCACGTCATTCGGGCGGAACTCGGTGACGACGAAGGGACCGGTGCCGATCGGGCCGAAGTTGGCGTCCGTGCACTGCTGCGCGGCGGCGCCGAGGCAGTTCTCGAACTGCGCCTTCTGGATGATCGGGGAGGTGGAGCCGACGAAGGCGTTGTAGGGGTTCGGCTTCGGAGCGGTGAAGGTGACCTTCACCGTCAGGTCGTCGAGCGCCTCGACGGACTGGATGCCCTCGTAGCGGGCCGCCTGCGAGCAGCCACCCTCGGGATGGGTGCAGTACTCATAGGAGAAGATGACGTCGGCAGCAGTCACCGGCGAGCCGTCGGACCAGACGAGGCCCTCCTTCAGCTTCCAGGTGATCGTCGTCAGGTCATCCGACACGCCGCCGTTTTCGAGCGTGGGGACCTCCGTGGCAAGGCGCGGGAAGAGTTCGCCCTTTTCGTTGAAGCCGGCGAGCGGTTCGAGGACGAGCGAGGCCGATTCCACGTCCTTCGTGCCCGACGAGAGGTAGGGGTTCAAGATCGATGGGGCCTGCCAGTAGATGATGTTGACATGGCCGTCGGCGCCGCGCTCGGCCATTGCCGCGGAGGCCGTCAAGACGGTGGCGGCTGCGCCCATGAGGGCTGTCTTCAGTCGCATTTCACTCTCCTTGTTGGATGCGAGGGTCTTTTGTGCTCTTCGCCTCGGTTGCCTCGGTTTGCCCCGCGGTCTCTTGTTGTTCGGAATGGAGGTGGCAGGCGACGAAGCGCCCCGGCTCCACCTCGCGGAAATCAGGTTCGACCTCGCGACATACGGGCATGACCTTCGGGCAGCGCGTGCAGAAATTGCAGCCCAGGGGAGGATTTGCCGGCGAGGGCACGTCGCCCTTCAGGATGATGCGCCGCCGTGTCGCCTCATGCTGCGGGTCGGGTTCGGGCACGGCGGACAAGAGCGCCTGCGTGTAAGGGTGAAGCGGCTTTGTGTAGAGCTCGTCGCGCTTCGCAAGCTCGGCGATCTGGCCGAGGTACATGACCGCGACCCGGTCCGCGATGTGGCGCACCATCGAAAGGTCGTGGCTGATGAAGAGGTAGGTGAGCCCCAGACGGTCCTGAAGCTCTTCGAGGAGGTTCACGACCTGCGCCTGGATCGAGACATCGAGCGCCGCGATCGGTTCGTCGCAGACGATGAACTTCGGATGCAGGGCGAGGGCGCGGGCGATCCCGATCCTCTGTCGCTGGCCGCCCGAGAATTCGTGCGGATAGCGGTTGGCGAAGTTGCGGTTGAGGCCGACCGCATCCATCAGGTCGTAGATCCGTCCGAGCTTCTCGGCCTTGGAGAGTTTCGTGTGTTCATCCAGCGGTTCGCCGATGATCGCGGCGACAGTCATGCGCGGGTTCAGGCTCGCCTGGGGGTCCTGAAAGACCATCTGCATCGTGGGCCGCATCGCGCGGATGGAATCGAAGCCCGCCTGCGCGATTTCCCGACCGTCGACCTTGATCGAGCCGGAAGTCGGTTCGTAGAGCCGCAGAATGGCACGGCCGCAAGTCGACTTCCCGCAGCCTGACTCCCCGACGAGGCCCAGGGTTTCGCCTTCGTAGATGTCGAAACTGACGTTATCGACCGCCTTCACGTCGCCGACCTTGCGCCGGAAGATGCCCGAGGTGATCGGGAAATACATCTTGAGGTTCCGGACCTCGACGAGGCGCTTGCGGGGCGCGGCCGTGTCAAACATCGCGCGGGCCTCCCTTGTCGAAGTCCCAGAAGCAGGCCGCGTCATGGCCGGGACCGACGGCGTAGCGCTGCGGGTTCTCACGTTCGCAATGCTCGAAGGCATGGCTGCAACGGCGCCGGAAGGGGCAGGCCACGGGTTCGGCCATCAGGATCGGCGGTTGGCCCTCGATCACGTTCAGCTTCGCATCGCGCTCGCCCCGGACGCTCGGGATCGTCTTGAGGAGCGCGCGCGTGTAGGGGTGGCGCGGATTGGCGAAGAGTTCCTTCACGGGGGCCTGCTCGACCACCTGGCCGCCATACATGACCATGACCCGGTCCGCGATCCCGGCGATCACGCCGAGATCGTGGGTGATCCAGACGATCGCCATCCCGAGTTTTTCCCGGAGGTCGCGGACGAGTTCGAGGATCTGCGCCTGGATCGTCACGTCGAGAGCGGTCGTGGGCTCGTCCGCGATCAGCACTTTCGGGTCGCAGGCCAGCGCGATCGCGATCATCACCCGCTGGCGCATCCCCCCGGAGAACTGGTGCGGAAAGTCCTTGAGGCGGCGCTCGGCGTCCGGGATGCCGACCAGTTCCAGAAGCTCCTGCGCGCGCCTGCGCGCCTTCGCCTTGTCCATCCCCATATGCTTCCGCAGGGGTTCCATCAACTGGTAGCCGACGGAGAAGACCGGGTTCAGCGAGGTCATCGGGTCCTGGAAGATGAAGCCGATGCGGGCACCGCGCACCGAGCGCAGGTCTTCCTCGGAACATTTCAGAAGATCCTGCCCGTCGAACATCACCGTCCCGCCGCGAACGTCGGCCGGGGGAGAGGGCAGGAGGCCGATGAGCGACATCATCGTGACCGACTTGCCCGAGCCGGACTCCCCGACCACTCCCAGCAACTCGCCGGGCCGAAGGTCGAAGCTCACCGAATTGACCGCGTGGACCTCGCCGCCGCGCGTCCTGAATACGGTTTTCAGGTCCTGCACGGCGAGGACGGGCTGCGCCCCATCGGGCATGAAAGGCTCCCCAGTCGGTTGTTTTTATTATGTTATTATTATCTTCCGAACTCGCGTTCCGGAAATTTGGACCAAGTGTTAAAGATTTTTTTTCATGCGGCAATATCCTTTCATCGTATTGCCGCAGCGTCATCAGCCCGCGGATGGCGCGGTCTTGACCGCCGGTCGCGGCGGAGCGAGGCTCACCTTGGCCTACAGGACGCGAGGCAACCATGCCAATCCCGCTCTCACCCCGGCAGATTCTGGAAACCCTCGTGGCATTTCCGACGGTCAGCCGGGACACGAACCTCCCACTGGTGGACTGGGTGGAGGACTATCTTTCCGCACTCGGCATCTCGTCCGTCCGGATTCCGAATGCCGAGGGGACGAAGGCCGCGATCTACGCCTCCACGGGGCCGGAGGTGGAGGGCGGCGTGATCCTGTCGGGTCACACTGACGTGGTGCCAGTGGACGGGCAGGACTGGACGTCCGATCCCTGGACGCTGACGGAGCGCGACGGGAAGCTCTTTGGTCGTGGCGCGGTGGACATGAAGGGCTTCGACGCGCTCGCGCTCGCCGCGATGGCGCTGGCGAAACAGCGCGGGGTCAAGCGCCCGCTTCAGATCGCGCTGTCCTATGACGAGGAACTGGGCCTTGTCGGCTGCGCGGACATGATCGCCTCGATGGTGGCGGGGCTGCCGAAGGCCGGGGCGGTGATCGTGGGCGAGCCTTCGTCGATGAGCGTCGTGACCGGCCACAAGGGCAGCGCGGGGTTCCGGGTGCATGTGAAAGGCTTCGAAGTGCATTCGTCGATCCTCCACCGCGGCGTCAACGCGATCATGGAGGCGGCGCGGATCGTCGACTGGGCGAACGCGATGAACGCCAGGAATCGGACGAAGCCTCCGACACCGCTCGCCACTCTCTTCGATCCGCCCTGGACGAGCCTGCACGTCGGCAAGATCCGGGGCGGAACGGCGCACAACATCACGGCCGGGGACTGCGACTTCCTGTTCGAGTTCCGGGTCGTGCCGGGCGAGGATCTCGAAAGCTGGGTGCGCCGTTTCGAGGAAAGGGTTGCCGAGGTGGAGGCAGACATGAAGGCGGTGCGGCCCGAGGCGGGCATGACGCTCGACCGCTACTTCACTGCGCCGCCGCTCGTTCCCGAGGAGGGAGGGGCGGCGGAGGCGCTCGCGCGGCGCCTGACGGGCGATACGGGGCGCCACGTCGTCAGCTACGGCACGGAGGCGGGCCATTTCCAGGCCGCGGGCTTCTCCACCGTTGTCTGCGGTCCGGGGGACATCGCGCAGGCGCACCAGGCGGACGAGTACATCACCGTGGAGCAATTCGAGGCGGGATGGAACTTCATGGAGCGTCTCGTGGGGGACCTCTGCGCGTGACGCGCAGGCGTCCCTGCGTTCCGGAGCAAGTGGGAGTTGCGTCGTGACCTTCCCCTTTACCGGCCCCTGGACGTCGGAACATGACGGGCCCTTGCCGGATGCGGCCGACGTCCTCGTGATCGGCGGCGGGATCATCGGGGTGATGACAACCTATTTCCTGGCCCTGCGCGGCGTCAGGGTGGTGCTCTGCGAAAAGGGGCGGATCGCGGGCGAACAGTCCTCGCGCAACTGGGGCTGGGTGCGTCAACAGGGTAGGGACCCGGCCGAACTGCCGATCATGATTGAGGCGCTGTCTCTATGGCGGCGGTTGCAGAGGGCAATCGGCGAGGACATCGGGCTCCGTCAGGAGGGTGTTCTCTACCTCGCCAATGCCGCGAAGGACCTCGAGGGGTTCGAGGCGTGGCTGCCGCACGCGCGGGAACACGGCCTCGACACGCGGATGCTGTCGCGAGGCGAAGTCGCCGCCATGCTGCGGCACGCGGCGGACTGGAAGGGCGGTCTATGGACCGCTTCCGACGCGCGGGCGGAGCCTTGGGTGGCCGTCCCCGCACTTGCGAGAGCGGCGGCCCGGGCCGGGGCCGTGATCCGTGAGCACTGCGCGGTCCGGGGGATCGACGTCGCCAGCGGGCGGGTCGCCGGCGTGGTGACTGAGGCGGGGCGGATTCGGGCCGATCGCGTGGTGCTGGCGGGCGGCGCGTGGTCGTCGCTTCTGGCCCGTGTGCACGGGGTGGACCTGCCGCAACTCTCGGTTCGGGCGACGGTCGCGGCGACCGTACCCCTGCCGCAGGTCTTCGCGGGGAACGCGGCCGATGGGCATTTTGCCTTCCGCCGAAGGCTCGACGGCGGCTATTCAATTGCGCCGGGCGGCGCGCATGAGTTCTGGACCGGGCCGGATGCGTTGCGGCATTTCGGCCTTTATCTCCCGCAACTGAGGCGCGACCGGCGTTCGACCCGCTTCCGGGCTCTGGCGCCGAAGGGTTACCCCGATGCATGGGGAACGCCGCGCCACTGGGATGCGGATCGCGAAAGCCCCTTCGAAAGGTGCCGCGTTCTCGACCCGCCGCCGAACATGCGGTTCCTTGATGACGTGCGGTCGCGTTTCGGCGAGACTTTCCCCTCGCTCGGGCGGCCCGGGATCGCCGCAGCCTGGGCGGGCATGATCGACGTGATGCCGGACACGGTGCCGGTCGTGGACCATGTCGCCACGCTCCCCGGCCTGACCATCGCCACCGGCATGTCGGGCCACGGCTTCGGGATCGGTCCGGGATTCGGCCGGGTCGTCGCCGACCTCGTGGAGGGCCGCGCGCCGGGCCACGATCTTTCGCGATTCAGGCTGTCACGTTTTACCGATGGGTCAAAAATCGACCTCGGACCATCGCTCTGAGCCTTGCCGGCGCCCGGGGATTGTAACAGGTTATTGGCCATGACCGGACCGGGAGAGGGCCGGAGACGCATTCCGACATGGAGAGACCTACATGCCCGTGAAGAACCGATTTGCCGAGCTGTTGCCGGAGATCACTGCCTGGCGGCGTGATTTCCACGAGCATCCCGAGCTTCTCTTCGACGTTCACCGCACGGCCGGCAAGGTGGCCGTGCTCCTGCGAGAATTCGGGTGCGACGAGGTCGTGGAAGGCATCGGGCGGACCGGCGTCGTCGGCGTCATCAAGGGCAAGACCGATACGAAGGGGCGCGTTATCGGTTTGCGCGCCGACATGGACGCCCTGCCGATCCATGAGGCGACAGGGGTCGCCTATTCTTCGAAGACGCCCGGAAAGATGCATGCCTGCGGCCATGACGGGCATACAGCGATGCTGCTGGGCGCCGCGAAATACCTGGCCGAGACGCGGAATTTCGACGGCACCGCGGTCGTGATCTTCCAGCCCGCCGAGGAAGGTGGCGGCGGCGGGCGCGAGATGGTCCGGGACGGGATGATCGAGCGTTTCGGCATCCAGGAGGTGTACGGCATGCACAACATGCCCGGGATTCCGGTCGGTCATTTCGCGATCCGACCCGGCGCCATGATGGCCGCGGCCGATCAGTTCGAGATCACGGTGACGGGGAAGGGCGGCCACGCCGCGAAACCGCACGACTGCATCGACACGACGCTGGTGGCGGCGCATATCGTCATCGCGCTGCAGTCGATCGCCTCGCGCAATGTCGATCCGCTGAAGCAGGTCGTGGTTTCCGTCTGCACCTTCCGGACCGAGACCGAGGCGCACAACGTCATCCCGCAGACGGTGCTTCTCAGGGGAACCGTCCGGACCATGGACCACAAGGTGCAGGATTTCGTCGAGGCGCGGATCAAGCAGATCGCCGAAGGCACGGCGCTGGCCCATGGCGCGACGGCCGAGGTGAAGTACCAGCACGGCTACCCGGTCACGATGAACGCGTCGGAAAACACCGAATACGCCGCCGAGGTGGCGCGCGAGGTTTCGGGGCAGGTCGATACCGATACCCCGCCGCTGATGGGGGCGGAGGATTTCTCTTTCATGCTGAACGAGCGGCCCGGTGCCTACATCTTCCTCGGAAACGGCGACACCGCGATGGTCCATCACCCGGCCTACAACTTCGACGACAACGCGATCCCGTTCGGATCAAGCTGGTACGCCGGGATGGTCGAGTCTCGGATGCCCGCCGCCTGAGGATTGCTGCGCGGTGAGACCCTTCCTGATCCTTCAGCTCCGCCCCGAGACGGAGGCGGCGGACGACGAATTCGCGGCCTTCCTGGCGAAGGGAGGTCTTTCGGCGGGCGACGTGCGGCGCGTCCGGCTCGACCTTGAAGGGTTGCCCGACGATCTAGACCTTGCGGCCTATTCCGGCGTCATCGTCGGGGGCGGGCCGGGCTGCGTGAGCGACCCGCCGGAGGCGAAGCCGCCGGTGGAGGCCCGGATCGAGGCGGCGATCCTCGGCCTGATGCCGGAGATCACGCGGGCGGACATCCCGTTCCTCGGGTGCTGCTACGGGATCGGCGTCCTCGCGCACCACCTTGGCGCGCGGGTGGCCAAGGACCGCTACGGCGAACCCGTCGGCACGAGCCGTTGCCGCCTGACGGCCGAAGGCGCGGGCGATCCGCTCCTGTCCGGCCTGCCGGAGGAGTTCGACGCCTTCGTCGGCCACAAGGAGGCGGTTCAGGCTCTGCCGAGGGGCTCCGTACACCTGCTCGCGTCCGATGCCTGCCCGTTCCAGATGATTCGGCACGGCCGGAACGTCTACGCCACGCAGTTCCACCCCGAGGCCGACGCCGCCGGGTTCGAAACGCGCATCCACATCTACCGCAACAAGGGCTATTTCCCGCCGGAGGAGGCGGACGGGCTCATCGCGCTCTGCCGTGCCGCCGACGTGACGGTGCCCGAACGCATCCTCGCGCGGTTCGCGGAACGATACGCCTCGGGCTGAACTCGCGGACGCCTCAGCCGCCCGTGTGGCTCATGTGGCGGCTGACCTGACCGCGCACGGTCTGGCGCGAGTAGTCGAAATCATGGCCCTTGGGCTTCCGCGCGATCGCGGCGCGGATCGCCTCTTCCAGAAGGGCGTCATCGGGGCTCGCCCGGAGCGGCGCGCGGAGGTCGGCCATGTCTTCCTGGCCGAGGCACATGAATAGCTCGCCGGTGCAGGTCACTCGAACGCGGTTGCAGCTTTCGCAGAAATTGTGGGTGAGGGGCGTGATGAAACCGACCTTCTGGCCGGTCTCCTCGATCCGCACGTAGCGGGCGGGGCCGCCCGTCCTTTCCGCGAGGTCGGTCAGAGTGAAACGCTCGGCGAGGCGGCCGCGCAGGTCCTTCAGCGGCCAGTACTGGTCGAGGCGCATTTCCTCGCCCATCTCGCCCATCGGCATCACCTCGATGAAGGTGAGGTCGTGGTCCTCCGCCGCGCACCAGTCGAGAAGGGTGAAGAGTTCGTCCTCGTTGAAGCCCTTCAGCGCGACGGTATTGATCTTCACCCGCATGCCGGCGCGGGTCGCGGCGCGGACGCCCTCCAGCACCTGGTCGAGCCGGCCCCAGCGAGTGATTTCGCGGAACTTGTCCGGGTCGAGCGTATCGAGAGACACGTTGACCCGGCGGATGCCGCAATCCGCCAGCTGATCGGCGAAGCGGGCAAGCTGCGATCCGTTGGTGGTCAGCGTCAGTTCCCGAAGCGCGCCGGATTCGAGATGTCGCGACATGGCGCGGAAATATTGCATGATGTCGCGCCGTACGAGCGGCTCGCCGCCCGTGATCCTGAGCTTTTCGACACCCATCCTGATGAACGTGGAGGAAAGACGGTCGAGCTCCTCTAGCGTCAGCAGGTCTTTCTTTGGGAGGAAGGTCATGTGTTCCGCCATGCAATAGGTGCAGCGGAAATCACAGCGGTCCGTCACCGAGACACGCAGATATGAGATCGGGCGGGCAAAGGGGTCAATCAGGCGTTCCATCGCGCGAAAGGTAGGTGCGCACACGGTCGGCGGCAAGCGGATTCCGGAGCGGTCAAGGCCAGTTGATCGCCTCATGGCGCCCGGATAGGCTCCGCGCCATGGATCGGCGCCTGATGCGAGTGGGGGAGGACTGGGAGACGCTGCGCGCGTCCTTCCGATGGCATGTTCCCGACCGCTTCAACATCGCCGAACGCTGCTGCGACAGCTGGGCCTCGGCCTTTCCGGGCAGGGTCGCCCTGATCGATCTGGGGGAAGGGGGGGATGTCCGGCGCTGGACCTACGGCGAGTTGAAGGAGGCGTCCGACAGGCTGGCGAACTCATTCGCCGCGCGGGGGCTTCGCCAAGGGGACCGCGTGGGCGTCCTTCTGCCGCAGGGCGTGGCGGTGCTCATCACCCATTTCGCGGCGATGAAGCTTGGCGCGGTTGCGCTTCCGCTGTTCACGCTGTTCGGACCCGATGCGCTCGCCTATCGCCTGGCCGACAGCGCCGCGCGGATCGTGGTGACGGACGGGGCAAGCCTCGACAAGCTCGACGCGATCCGGGGAGACTTGCCCGATCTGGCCGAGGTCTATGCGACGGACGGGGCGAAGGCGCCCATCCGCGACTTCTGGGTCGAAATCGCGTCGGCGTCGCCTTCGATAGATCCCGTGGAAACGTCGGCCGACGATGCGGCGGTCCTGATCTACACGAGCGGCACCACCGGCCCGCCCAAGGGCGTCCTGCACGCGCATCGCTTTCTTCTGGGGCACCTGCCCAATATCGAGCTGTCCCACGGCTTCTTCCCTCAGCCCGGCGACTGCGGCTGGACGCCCGCCGACTGGGCCTGGATCGGTGGGCTCATGGACATGGCGATGCCCTGCCTCCACTACGGCGTCCCGCTCGTGGCGCGGCGGATGCGCAAGTTCGACCCAGACGAGGCGTTCCGGCTGATCGCGACCCACGAGGTCCGGAACCTGTTCCTGCCACCCACGGCGCTGAAGCTGATGCGGCAGGCGACGGTTCCAAAGGGCCTTCGTGTCCGCTCGGTTTCATCGGGTGGCGAAAGCCTCGGGGCCGAGATGCTGGAATGGGGCAGGACCGCGCTCGGCGCGCCGATCAACGAGATTTACGGCCAGACCGAATGCAACCTCGTCGTCTGCACTGCGGCAGACCTGATGGAGGTTCGGCCCGGTGCGATGGGCAAGGCCGTTCCCGGCGTCGAGATGGCGGTGATCGACGGGGAAGGGCGGCCCGTGCCCGACGGGACGATCGGCGAGATCGCGGTCAAGCGGGGGACACCGGTGATGTTCCTCGGCTACCTCGGCAAGCCGGAAAAGACCGCGGAGAAGTTCACCGGCGACTGGATGCGGACGGGCGACCTCGGCACTCGCGACGCGGAGGGCTATTACACCTACGTCGCGCGGGATGACGACATCATTTCGTCGGCCGGATACCGGATCGGACCGTCCGAGATCGAAAACTGCCTGACCGGCGATCCGGACGTGGTGATGGCCGCCTGCGTCGGGGTGCCGGACCCGGTCAGGGGCGAGGCGGTGAAAGCCTTCGTGGTGCTCCGAGAGGGAGCGACCTGGGAGGGGACGGAGGCCCGGCTGATCGAGCGGGTGAAGGCCCGCGTCAGCCCGCATGTCGCGCCGCGCTTCGTCGAGAGGCGGGACAGCCTGCCGATGACCGCGACCGGCAAGATCATGCGGCGGGAACTCAGGGACGGCTGACGGCGTCAGCGGAGGTATTTCGCGGCTTCCTTCCGGGCGAAGGGCTTGAGCTTCGCCCCGTGCTCCGCCAGCCATGCGCGGACCCGCGGCGCGTCGTGTTTCGAAAGGTCCCTGAGCCACCAGGCCACTGCTTTCTGGATGAACCACTCCGGATCGTCGGCATAGCCCGCCGCCCAGCCGAGGACCCGATCGCGTATGGCCAGATCGGCGGGCTTCGGGTGGTTCTGCTTCGTCCAGGGCAGCGTGACGACAAGGGCAGCCCGGCGCGTCCAGAGCGAGGGCGAACGGGTCCAGGTTTCCACCTCGTCGATACGCGAGGGGTCTGCGGTCAGCCGCCTTTGCGCGGCCATCATCGCGTGATCGGCGATCGCCCAGGCATCGAAATCGGGAAGCCAGGAGACGAGGACGTGCCAGACGGCGTCGTCATCCCTGATCCGCGCCTGCGTCAGGAGCTTCGCCGCCGCGATACGCGCTTCGTGGATGTCGGTGCGCCAAAGCGCATCCGCCAGCGCCACGCGCCCCGCGACGTCGAGGTCCGCGCGCCAAGCTTTCGCCAGCCGGTCGATCTCCGGAACCCGAACGCCGAGGTATTCCCGCTTCGCCTTGTGATAGTCAGCGGCACCGGCGGCACGCTCGGGGTCCGCGAGCGCGCGGAGCTCCGCGAGCGCAGCTTCCGGCGTCATTCCACCGTCACCGACTTCGCGAGGTTGCGGGGCTGGTCCACGTCCGTACCCTTGGCGACAGCGGTGTGGTAGGCGAGAAGCTGAGCCGGGATGGCGTAGAGGATCGGCGCGAAGAGTTCCGGTACCTCCGGCAGCGTCAGCGTCTTCCATGTGCCGGCCTTCGCCGCCGCCGCGCCCTTGGCGTCGGTGATCAGGAGAACCCGGCCGTGACGGGCCATGACCTCGTGCATGTTCGACACCGTCTTGTCGAAGAGCTTGTCATGCGGGGCCATGACCACGACCGGAACATGCGCGTCGATGAGCGCGATCGGGCCGTGCTTGAGTTCGCCCGAGGCATAGCCTTCGGCATGGATGTAGCTGATTTCCTTGAGCTTCAGCGCGCCTTCGAGCGCGAGCGGGAACATCCTGCCGCGCCCGAGGAAAAGGACGTCGCGTGTTTCAGAAAGCTCCTTGGCGATCTCCGATATCTGGTTCGACCGCGACAATGCCTGGTTCATGAGACCGGGCAGCGTCGCCAGTTCATCGAGCCTCTGCGAGATTTCGGCATCGGTCATCCGCCCCTTGTCGCCCGCCGCCTTCAGCGCCATCAGCGCAAGAACCAGAAGCTGCCCGGTGAAAGCCTTGGTGGAGGCGACGCCGATTTCGACGCCTGCGCGGATCGGCAGCGCCAGGTCGCTTTCGCGTGCGATCGAGGACGTGACGACGTTCACGACCGAGACGATCCTGGCCACCTTGTCGCGGCAGAAGCGGAGCGCGGCGAGCGTGTCGGCCGTTTCGCCCGACTGGCTGACGAAGACCGCGACGGATTTCGGTGACATCGGCGGTTCGCGGTAACGGAATTCCGACGCGATATCGACGTCAACGGGAAGTCCGGCCAGCTCCTCGAACCAGTATTTCCCAACGAGGCAGGCATAGTAGGCGGTGCCGCAGGCGACGAAGGTGAGGCGGTCCACCTCGCGGAAATCGACCGCTTCGGGGAGTTCGAGTACGCCGGACTTGACGTAGGCCGCGAGCGCGTCGGCCATCACGACGGGCTGCTCGGCGATTTCCTTCGCCATGAAGTGCTTGTACCCGGCCTTTTCGATCCGCGCCGAGTCCATCTTGATCTGCGTCACTTCGCGGTTCGCGCGCCGGCCTTCTTCATCGAAGATCTCGGCGCCGTCGCGCGTGACGAAGGCATAGTCGCCCTCTTCGAGATAGGTGATCCGATCCGTGAGCGGGGCGAGCGCGATGGCGTCGGAGCCCACGAACATCTCGCCCTCGCCGTGGCCGATGGCGAGGGGGGAGCCCTTGCGGGCGGCGACGATAAGGTCCTCTTCCCCGTCGAAAAGGAAGCAGAGCGCGAAGGCGCCCTCGAGACGCTTCAGCGTGGCGGCGGCTGCCTCGCGCGGGGGCATGCCCTCGTCCATGTAGTGGCGGGCGAGGATGGCGACGGTTTCGGTATCCGTATCGGTCTCGGGCGCAAGGCCCTTGGCGGTCAGTTCCTCGCGCAGTTCGCGGAAGTTCTCGATGATGCCGTTATGCACGACGGCGACAGGGCCGGAGCGGTGCGGATGCGCGTTCCTTTCGGTCGCCGCGCCGTGGGTGGCCCAGCGGGTGTGGCCGATCCCGGCCTTCCCGGCCAAGGGCTCGTGCACGAGGAGGTCAGAGAGGTTCATGAGCTTGCCGACCGCGCGGCGGCGATCGAGCTGGCCCTTGTGGACGGTCGCGATGCCCGCCGAGTCATAGCCCCGGTATTCGAGCCGCTTCAGCGCCTCGAGGAGGACGGGGGCCGCTTCATGCTTTCCGAGAACGCCAACAATGCCACACATTTACTGAACCTCTTTTGTCTTGCGCGCCTTCTCGGCGCGAAGTTTTTCGCGGAAGCGCGAGGCAAAGCCCTCGATATGCTCCTGTCGAGACCTTTCGATCGCAAGCGCGCCCGGCGCGACGTTGCGCGTGATGACGGAGCCCGAGGCGGTCATGGCGCCGTCGCCGACCGTCACCGGCGCCACCAGCATCGTGTCCGAGCCGATGAAGGCATTGGCCCCGATCTCGGTATGGTGCTTCATGACGCCGTCGTAGTTGCAGGTCACGGTGCCCGCCCCGATGTTCGTGTGCTCGCCCACGTGGGCGTCGCCGAGATAGGTCAGGTGGCCGACCTTCACGCCTTCGTCGAGGATCGCGTTCTTGATTTCGACGAAGTTGCCGACGTGGACGTCCTCGGCCAGTTCCGCGCCGGGGCGGAGGCGGGCAAAGGGGCCGACGGATGCGCCGCGCGAGATGTGGCAGCCTTCCAGATGGCAGAAGGCTTCGATCCGGGCGCCGGACTCGACGGTCGTGCCGGGGCCGAAGACGACATTCGGCCCGATGACCGTGTCACGGCCAATGACGGTGTCGTAGGCGAAGAAGACGGTTTCCGGTGCGGTCAGCGTGACGCCGTTCTCCATCGCTTCGGCGCGGGCGCGGGCCTGGAAGACGGCCTCCGCCTGGGCGAGGTCGGCGCGGGTGTTCACCCCCATCGTCTCGGCCTCGGGGCAGGTCACGACCGCGGCGGAAAGACCGCGAGCGCGGGCGGCGGCGACGATGTCGGTCAGGTAGTATTCGCCGGATGCGTTGTCGTTGCCGACCGCGGAAACCAGTTCCGCCAGAAGCCCGGCGTCGGCCGAGATAACCCCGCTGTTGCAGAGCGTGATCGCGCGCTCTTCGTCGGTCGCGTCCTTGAATTCCACGATCCGGTCGAGCGCGCCGCCATTCACGATGAGCCGGCCATAGCGGGCCGGGTCCCCGGCCGTGAAGCCAAGCACCGTCACCGCGGCCTCCGCCGCCGCGAGGCCCTCGAGCGTCTCGGGGCGGATGAAGGGCGTGTCGCCGTAAAGCACGATCACGCGCCCTTTGAAGCCATCCAGCTCCGGCAACGCGCAACGGACAGCGTGGGCCGTGCCAAGCTGTTCCTCCTGCACGACGATCCGGGCGTTTTCGTCGTGCTCACGCGCGACCTTGGCGACCGTCTCCGCTCCGTGACCGGCGACCACGATCACCCTTTCGGGCTCCAGCACGGCGCCCGCCGTCATCGCGTGAACGAGAAGGGGCGCGCCCGCGAGGCGGTGCAGAACCTTGGGCTGATCGGAATTCATCCGCGTGCCAAGACCGGCGGCGAGGATGATCAGTGCGGTGGACATGTATGTTGCGGCCTTTTCTTCTGCTCCCGCCCGTTTTACCCATGCGGGTCAGGGCCGCAAGTGGCGGGGGCTTCACGCTTGATTTCCCGAGGTTACAGTCTCCCGCTCGGCTCATGAAGGGAAAACGATGCGAACGGTGATCCTCGATCTTGACGGCACGCTGGCCGATACGTCGGCCGACCTCATTGCGGCGGCCAATTCCTGTTTCCTGCGGCTCGGGCATGGTGCCATCCTGGACCCGGCCGGGGACGCTCTGACGGCGTTCCACGGCGGGCGCGCGATGCTCAGGCTCGGCTTCTCGCGGCTGGGGGAGTGGAGCGAGGCGGACGTGGACGTCGAGTACCCGCACCTTCTCGCCGCCTACGAGGCGGACATCGACCGCAACACGCGCCTCTATCCCGGCGCGGTCGAGGCGGTCGGGATGCTGAAGGCGGAGGGTTTCGCCGTCGGCATCTGCACCAACAAGCCCGAGGGCCTGGCGGAGTTGCTTCTGACGCGCCTCGGGGTCCGGGACCTTTTCGGCTCCCTCGTCGGAGCCGACACGCTGCCCGTGCGCAAGCCCGATCCCGCGCCGTATTTCGCGGCGGTCGAGCGGGCCGGCGGCATCGTCGCGCGCTCGATGCTCGTGGGGGACACCGATACCGACCGGAAGACGGCGAAAGCCGCCGGCGTTCCGGTCGCTCTCGTGACCTTCGGGCCGGAGGGGGAGGGCGTGGCGCGCATGTCGCCCGAGGCTCTGCTGAAGCATTTCGACGAGCTTCCGGCACTTGCCGCGCGGCTTCTGGGCGACGATTGACGCACGCAGCTGAGACTTGCACGATCGCGGCGCAGGGATGGAGGACAGGGTGGAAAGATTCACGCGCAGTTTCACGCAGCAGGAACCGATTCCGGAGGCCGGTATCGAGGCGGCGATGGCCGTGCTGCGCCATGGGCGGCTGCACCGTTACAACGTCGCGCCCGGCGAGGTGGCTGAAACCGCGCTTCTGGAGGAGGAATTCGCGGCCTTCACCGGTGCGAAGTATTGCCTGGCGGTCGCCTCCGGCGGCTACGCGCTGGGTTGCGCGCTGCGCGCGCTCGAGGTTCAGCCGGGCGACCCGGTCCTGACCAACGCCTTCACGCTCGCGCCGGTTCCCGGGGCCATCGCCGCGGTCGGCGCGGTTCCGCATTTCGTCGAGGTGACCGAGGATCTGGTGATCGACCTCGACGACCTCGAGGCAAAGGCAGAGGCGACCGGGGCCAAGGTGCTGATGCTGTCGCATATGCGCGGCCATCTCTGCGACATGGACCGGCTGATGGAGATCTGCCGCACCCGCGGCATCGCGGTGGTCGAGGATTGCGCCCATACGATGGGGGCGGCGTGGCGCGGCGTGCCGTCGGGGCGGCACGGGGTCGTTGGCTGCTATTCGACGCAGACCTACAAGCACATCAACTCGGGCGAGGGCGGGCTTCTGGTCACCGACGACGAGGATCTGGCGGCCCGTGCGATCCTCCTTTCGGGCAGCTACATGCTCTACACGCGACACCGCGCAGCGCCATCGGCGGAGGTTTTCGAGCGGGTGAAATACGTCACGCCGAACGTATCGGGGCGCATGGACAACCTCCGTGCCGCGATCCTGCGGCCTCAGCTCGCGGATTTCGCGGCGCAGCGGGAACGGTGGAACGCGCTTTACCGTGCCGTCGAGGCCGGGCTTGCCGGCACCCCCGGCCTGCGGATTGTTCCGCGCCCGCCGGAGGAAAGCTATGTCGGGTCCTCGATCCAGTTCCTCCTGCCCGACTGGAACGGGGAGGCAGTGCGCGAGGTTCTCGACCGTTGCGCCAACCGCGGCGTGGAACTCAAGTGGTTCGGCGCGGAGGAGCCCCTGGCCTTCACCTCCCGCTACGACCACTGGCGCTATGCGCCGCAGCAGCGGCTTCCGCAAACGGACCGCGTGCTTGCCGGCCTTCTCGACATGCGGCTGCCGCTGACCTTCACCGAGGAAGACTGCACGCTGATCGCGAGGATCATCCGCGCGGAGGTGTCGACGGTCTGGCAGGCGCGCGCTGTCGCGTAGGAGGGCGGGTTTCGCCCGGTCATTGGTTTCGCTATGTTGGGCGAAAAACGAGCAGGCCTCATGTCGCTACTGAAAACATTCGCCGCGGTCTTCGCCGCGCTGTTCTTCGCAACCTGGGCCCTCGCCGAAGAGGCGCCCCAGCACGCGCGGCTCGATCCCGCGCGCTCGACGGTTCACGACGAGGGAGGCGGGGTAGAGATCGTGCTGACGCTCGACCGCGCCGTACCCTTCAGGGCGATGCTTCTGGCCGATCCCCCGAGGCTCGTGGCGGACTTCCGCGAGGTGGAGTTCGGTTCGATTCCTCCGGAGGCTCTTGAGGCTTCGAGGGCCGTTACGGCACTGCGCTGGGGCGCGTTCCGTCCGGGATGGTCGCGGATGGTGGCGGAGCTCGACGGACCCCACGCGATCGAGCGGGCGGAAATCGATGCCGCGATGGCCGAGGTGCGCATCCGTCTCGTGCAGACCGGCAAGGAGGAATTCGCCCGGCTGGTCGGCGAGCCGGCGGACGCCAACTGGGATCTGCCGCGACCTGCGGAAGTCGCCGCGCCCAAGCGCAGGCAGACGGGGCAGGGGCCGCTCGTCGTGGTCCTCGACCCCGGCCACGGGGGGATCGACCCGGGCGCGGAGGCGGGCCACTTGAACGAGGCGGACCTCACGCTCGTATTCGCGCGCGAACTCGCCGAAATGCTGAAGGCGGCCGGGATGGCTCCGGTGCTGACGCGCGAGGCGGATCACTTCGTGCCCCTCGAGACAAGGATCAGCCTTGCCCGCGCGGCAGGCGCGGATCTGTTCCTCTCGCTTCATGCGGACGCGCTTGCCGAAGGTCAGGCGGTCGGGGCGACGGTCTACAAGCTCAGCGAAGAGGCTTCGGATACCGCTGCCGCGCTCCTGGCCGAACGTCATGACCGAGGCGATCTTCTTGCCGGTGTCGACCTTTCCGGCCAGGACGACCTCGTGGCCACGGTTCTCATGGACCTCGCGCGGGCCGAGACCGGACCGCGTGCCGACCGCCTCGCCAACGCGCTTGTGAAGTCCTTCGACGCCGCCGAGATCAAGATGCACCGCCATCCGCTGCAGTCGGCGGCATTCTCTGTTCTGAAGGCGCCGGACTTCCCGTCGCTCCTGGTCGAACTCGGGTTCCTGTCGTCGCCCGACGATCTTGCCCGGCTCACGGATGCGGGCTGGCGGGCGCGGATGCAGGGGGCGATCCTTGCCGCGATCCGCGAATGGGCGGTCGAGGATGCGGCGGAGGCGGCGCTTCTGAGGCAGTGACGGCGGCTTCCCGCCGTGCCCGATCCCTGACGCCAAGTTGTTTTGACCCGGCCGTGCCCCATGTATATACGGCGGCAGATTTGCAGGGGGTGCTGCTTGATCCGTTTCGTTCTCTCCTTCTTCGGCTCCATCTTCAGCTGGCTCACGATCGGCGCGGTTTTCGCCGCGCTGACGGTGGGCGGCATCTTCTGGATGTATTCCCGCGACCTGCCCTCGCACGAGCAGCTTGCGAACTACACGCCGAAGACCATCAGCCGCATCTATTCGGGCGAAGGCCGGATGATGGACGAATTCGCGGTCGAACGGCGGATCTTCACGCCGATCGAGGAAGTCCCTGACATCGTCAAGTGGGCCTTCATCTCGGCCGAGGACAAGAACTTCTACCTCCACAAGGGCTATGACGCGCGCGGCATCGCGGCGGCGGTGGTCGAGGCGGTCAAGACGCGCGGCCAGAACGTGCGCGGCGCCTCGACGATCACCCAGCAGGTGATGAAGAACTTCCTCCTGTCCGGCGACCGCAAGATCGAACGGAAGATCAAGGAGCTGATCCTCGCCACGCGTCTGGAGGAGACGCTTACCAAGGACAAGATCCTCGAACTGTACCTCAACGAGATCTTCCTCGGCCAGAACTCCTACGGCGTCGCCGCAGCGGCGCAGACCTATTTCAACAAGACCCTCGGGGAACTTGCCCCGCACGAGGCGGCGATGCTCGCCGCGATGCCGCAGGCGCCGAGCAAGTATCACCCCGTCACCGCGAAGGAGCGGGTCACGGAGCGGCGCAACTACGTGCTGCGCGAGATGTGGCAAAACGGCCATATCGACGAGGCGACCTATGTCGCCGAGAAGGACTTGCCGCTGCGCTCCGTCCAGAATGGCGACTTCCCGGCGTTCAAGGACAGCCTGCCGCCGCGCGACTATTTCACGGACGAGATCCGCCGCCAGCTTTCGGCGAGCTTCGGCGAAGAGGAATTCTTCGGCGGAGGGCTTTCGATCCGCGCCACCATCGACCCCGACATGCAGGTGGTTGCCGCGGCCGCGCTGCGCGAGGCGCTGGAGAATTACGACCGTAATCTCGGCATCTGGCGCGGGACGCGGAAGACGATCCCGGCGGAGCAGCTTGAATCCGAGGAAGCCTGGCGCGCCGCCCTGGCAGCCCTGAAGGTGCCGCGCGACATCGCGGGCTGGTATCCGGCCGTGGTCCTGAAGCTCGGCGAGAACGACGCCCGGATCGGCATCGAGGGGATCGAGGACGACGAGGACGGCCACTGGATCCAGGCGAAGGACGTGCAGTGGGCGCGCAAGCGTCAGGCCGACGGCCGGCTCGGACCGAAGGCGAAGCGGGCGAGTGACCTTCTGTCCGTGGGCGACGTGGTCCTGGTGCGGGCCGTCACCTCGGACGAAGACGGCTCCTTCATCCGCTGGTCGCTCCGCCAGGTTCCGGAGATCCAGGGCGCATTCATGGCGATGGACGTCCACAACGGCCGCGTTCTGGCCATGCAGGGCGGCTTCTCCTACCAATCTTCGGTCTTCAACCGCGCCACCCAGGCGCAGCGCCAGCCGGGCTCGTCCTTCAAGCCCTTCGTCTACGCGGCGGCACTCGATTCCGGCTTTAGCCCGGCGACCATCGTCGTCGACGCCCCGATCGAGGTGGACACGCCGCAGGGCCTCTGGCGGCCCAAGAACGCGTCGAACAAGTTCTACGGCCCGGCGCCCCTCAGGACCGGGATCGAGCAGAGCCGGAACCTGATGACCGTGCGGGTCGCGCAGGAAATCGGCATGCAGACGGTCGCGGTCTACGCGGAAAGGTTCGGCGTCTACAGCCCGATGAAGCCCTTCCTCGCCAACGCGCTAGGCAGCCAGGAGACGACGCTGTTCAAGATGGTCGCGGCCTACGCGATGTTCGCCAACGGTGGCGAGCGGGTGGAGCCGACGCTGGTGGACCGCGTGCAGGACCGCTGGGGGCGCACCGTCTACCGCCACGATCAGCGGACGTGCGAGGATTGCCGGCTGGCGAGCCTCGATCCCGGCGTGGCGCCGCTCATCACGTCGAACCGCGAGCGCGTCATGGACGCGATAACGGCCTACCAGCTCACCTCGATGATGGAGGGCGTTGTCCAGCGCGGGACGGCACGTGGTTTGAACCTTCCGGTGCCGATCGCCGGCAAGACGGGGACGACCAACGACGCCAAGGACGTGTGGTTCGTCGGGTTCTCGTCGAACATCGTGGCGGGATGCTACATCGGCTATGACCAGCCGCGTTCGCTCGGCCGTGCCTCGGGCGGTGGCACCTGCGCTCCGGTGTTCCAGAGCTTCATGGAAGAGGCGATCAAGAAATACGGTGGCGGCAAGTTCAAGGTTCCGCCGGGCGGCCACTTCATCAAGATCAACCGCTTCACCGGGGAACGCCTGCCGGATGACGCCATGGGCGATTTCGTGGTGGCCGAGTATTTCCGCGACGACTTCGTTCCGATCTTCGGCCTTGGCGCGATGGTCGACGGCGGCTTCGGCATGGGCCAGAACTTGCCGCTCTTCGCCCAGGGTGAAACCGACGACGCCGAGACGGCCGTCGTTACCTCGACGGGCGAGAAGAAGGTCATCCCGAAGAAGGCTGACTTCGGCACCGTCAGCTCGGGCGGCCTTTACTGAACCGGGGCAGGGGGCCTTGCGCCTTCTGCCTGCCCCCTCTTCCTGCCGGTCCGCTGCGCTCGCGCCCCGTCGGCGGCTTGCCGAGGAAGGGTGAAGCGGCTATCACCCCCCACTGAACCGAAAAGTTGGAAGGCTGGCCCATGCGCGCCGAAACCCAGAATACCGTCGAGGCGATCCGGAAATCGCTGAAGCTCCTCGGCCAGCGGCTCGATCTGGAGACCGCGCCGCACCGGCTGGAGGAATTCAACGCGATGATCGAGGACGGCGACCTCTGGTCGGACCCGGCGCGCGCGCAGAAGCTGATGCGGGAACGCCAGACCCTGATGGACGCCCTCGACACCTACCGCCGGATCGAACGCGAGCTCGGCGACAACGTCGACCTGATCGAACTGGGCGAGGCCGAGGAGGACGCCGAGATCGTGGCCGATGCCGAGGCGGCGCTCAAGACGCTTGCCGAGGAGGCCGCGACCAAGGAGATCGAGGCGCTTCTCGACGGCGAGGCGGACGGCAACGACACTTTCCTCGAGATCAACGCGGGCGCGGGCGGAACGGAAAGCTGCGACTGGGCCTCGATGCTCGCGCGGATGTATGTCCGCTGGGCCGAGAAGAAGGGCTACAAGGTCGAGCTGATCAGCGAGAGCCCGGGCGAAGAGGCTGGGATCAAGTCCGCCGCCTACAAGATTTCGGGCCACAACGCCTATGGCTGGCTCAAGTCGGAATCGGGCGTGCACCGGCTGGTGCGCATCTCGCCCTATGACAGCGCGGCGCGGCGCCACACCTCCTTCTGCTCGGTCTGGGTCTATCCCGTGGTCGACGAGAACATCGAGATCGAGGTCGCCGACAAGGACATCCGCCTCGACACGTTCCGTTCCTCTGGCGCGGGCGGTCAGCACGTCAACAAGACCGACTCGGCGGTGCGGATCACCCACCTTCCCACCGGGATCGTCGTGACCTCGTCCCTGAAGTCGCAGCACCAGAACCGCGAGATCGCGATGAACGCGCTGAAGGCGCGGCTCTACCAGATGGAGCTCGACAAGCGCAACGCCGCAATAGCCGAGGCGCACGAGGCCAAGGGCGAGGCGGGCTGGGGCAACCAGATCCGGTCCTACGTGCTCCAGCCTTACCAGATGGTGAAGGACCTTCGCACCGGGGTCGAAACCTCCGACACCCAGGGCGTGCTCGACGGAGATCTGGACGCGTTCATGGCCGCGACGCTTGCGCTCGACGTTGCCGGCAAGAGCCGCGCGGAGGCGAACGCCACAGGCTGAGACACGCCATCGAGTCCGTTGCGCGGCGCTAACATCCTTTGCTAGCCTTCTCCTTGCGTGAGGGAGGAGGAAAATTGATGGAAGACGTGTCTCAGGGCGGCCCGTCGCCGCTGCCGGGAATAAGGACGGTTTCTATTTCGGATATCGGGCCCGTGCTCAGGGCCGGGCTCGCGGATTTCCTGAGGGCTCCGGCCTTCGGGATATTCTTCGCGACCTTCTACGTTGCGGGCGGAATCGTCCTCTGGCAGGTCTACTCGGCCGCGGGGGAGGAGTGGTGGCTCATGCCATTCATCGTGGGCTTCCCGATCCTTGCGCCGTTCGCGGCCGTCGGCCTCTACGAGGTCAGCCGCAGGATCGAGGCGGGCCAGGTCCTGGAATGGCCCAAGGTCCTCGGCGTGGTCTTTTCCCAGAAGGACCGACAGATCCCGTCGATGGCGATGGTGATCCTCCTGATGTTCATGTTCTGGGTCTTTGTCGCCCACACGATCTTCGCCCTCTTCATGGGCCTGTCGGCACTGACCAACATCAGCTCGTCGCCCGCCATTCTGTTTCAGGGCAACGGTCCGATCATGCTGCTGGTGGGGACGATCGTGGGCGCGGGGTTCGCGGCGGTTCTGTTCTCCATCACGGTCGCCGGTCTGCCGCTTCTTCTGGAGCGGGAGGTCGACTTCGTGACGGCCATGATCGTTTCGGTGCGAGCCGTGACGGCCAATGTCGTGCCGATGGCTGTCTGGGGCATAACCATCGCGGTGATCCTGTTCGTCGGAATGCTGCCGATGTTCCTTGGCGTGTTTGTCGCGTTGCCGGTGCTCGGGCACGCGACCTGGCACATGTATCGCAAGCTCCTTGGCGACGAAGACTGAATTCGGCATGCACGAAATGACAAAGGGCGCCGTCGCGGCGCCCTTTTCGTTTGGTTCGGCCCGAAAGGTCTTCGACCAGATCAGTCCGCCGCGACGGCCGGCTTCGCCGGGGCGGCGGGGCGGGGCTGAGCGCCCGAGGTCGACAGCGGGTCGTCCTGACGCTGCACGGAGCCTTCGAAATGCGCGCCCGATTCGATGGCGATCGTCTTGTGGATGATGTCGCCCTCGACCCGCGCGGTGGAGGTGAGCCGCACCTTCAGCCCGCGCACGCGGCCGACGACGCGGCCGTTCACGACGATGTCGTCCGCGACGATCTCGCCCTTGATCGTGGCGCCTTCGCCAACGGTCAGGAGGTGAGCGCGGATGTCACCCTCGACGGTGCCTTCGACCTGAATGTCGCCACTGGTCTTGAGGTTGCCCACGACGGTCAGGTCGGAAGAAAGGACAGATGCCGGCGGCTTTGCCTTCGGCGCGGTGGCGGCCATTTCCGCGGATGCGGGCTTCGAAACCGGAGCGGCTTCGGGCGCTTTCGGCTTCTCGGCCTCGACCGGCTGTTTCGGCCCCGGCTCGTTGATCCTGCTCTTAGAAAACATTCTTCCCCGCCTTGATATACGTCATCGGATTGACCGCCGAGCCGTCCACGCGCACTTCGTAGTGCAGATGCGTCCCGGTGGACCGGCCAGTGTTCCCCATATCACCTATCAGGTCTCCGCGCGAGACCCTTTGGCCGACCTTCACGTGAATTTCGGACAGATGCCCATAGCGGGTCTCGACCCCGAACTCGTGCTTGATCTTGACGAGCCTGCCATAGCCCGACAGCCAGTCCGCGTGCGTGACCACGCCGTCGGCCGTGGAATAGACCGGCGAACCGTGGGAGCCCGCAAGATCAACGCCGGCGTGCATCCGGCCCCAGCGCTGTCCGAAGCCGGACGTGAAGCGGTAGGGCGTCTTGAGCGGCATGGCGAATGGCGTCTTGTCGACCGCGATCCGGTACATGTTCATCTTGTCGAGGCCGTCGAGGATCGCGGCGGCGCGCGACGCGCTTTCGGAATGCACGGCGGTCGGGTTGCCCTTGGTGGAGAAGGAGAGCGGCATCAGTGGCCCGCCTTGCCCAGAGTAGCCGCGCCGAACCTGGGCGAGAAGCTTGTCGGGGTCGAGGCCAGCCGCCGTGAACATCTTGTCGAGCGGCGCCATGGAAACCGTCACGGCGTCCTCGAGCTGGGTGAAGATGCGGTCGTGCTCTTCTTCCATCAGCTTCTTGTCGAGGGCGATCCTGTCGGCTTCTTCGATGGCGGAGTCGGCGACCTTCTCCATCGCGTCACGCTCGGCTGCCGTTCGTCCGAGGGCGGCGGTGAGGAAGTCCAGCGTGGCAGCCACGTCCTCGGCCCGGTCCACATCGGAGCCGGTGCCATTGTTGCCGTTCAGCGAGGCGGAGAGCGTTTCGACCTGCGAAAGCGCCTCGTCGCGCTCGGTCATCGTCCGGCGCAGCGTGGTCTGGATGACGCCAATTCCGGTCTCGAGTTCACGCCGCCGTTCCTCGGAGGCGAGAAGCGCGGACTGCATCGCCGAAACCTGCTCCAGCGCCACGGAGAAACGTTCCTGCGCCGCCGCCGCCTCTTCCGCGCGGGCGTCGCGTTCACGCGACAGCGCATCGATGCGCGTCTCGTAGATCGCAAGCTCGCGGCGAGCCTGTTCGCGGGCGTTGCCGGACCCGATCGAGTCCATCAGCAGCACCGCCGTGGCGATGATCGTCCAGCCAATGACGAGGGCGGAGCCGCCCAGCACCAGTGCCTGCACACCCGGCCTTAGCCGGATGAAACGTGTTTCCGTATCGGTCCTGAGAAACAGCCGTTGTTCCGGCAGGAAGCGCTCAAGCGCCGCGTTCAATCGGTTGATGACCCGTGTCCGCAAACCCATTGTCCCGTTTTTTTGACATCCCCACCCCCCCAATCCCGAATGGGACCCCAGCCGGGGGAACGCAGCGTCGGGTTAACAAGTGAGCTTACTTGTCGCAACAGTTTTGGGAGGCGAGTCCGGCGGGACCGGCGGGGAAGCGCCATTTGGGCAAAATCCCGCCGATCCCGAAGGCGGCCGAAGGTCATTCGGCGGCTTCGGCGCCGTCAGCCAGGGGCCAGTAGAAATCAGGCGGAATCCCGGCCTCGGCCCGCTTTTCCTCGTTGAAGGGCGGCTTCAGCGCCCCGTGGAAATACTGCCGCACGAGCGCGTGGAAGACGTCTTTCGGGTCCGCGTTCTCTCGCCCGCACAGGAAGTGGAACCACTTGGAGCCATAGGCCACGTGACCGACTTCCTCCGCATAGATCACTTCGAGTGCCGCCACCGCCTGATCGGCGCCCGCCTTGCGGAAGATCTCGATCATGCCTGGCGTCACGTCGAGCCCACGCGCCTCGAGGACCATCGGAACGACCGCGAGTCGGCCCATGAGGTCGTTCGCCGTGTCCTCCGCCGCGCGCCACATGCCGGCATGCGCGGGCAGGGCGCCATAGTGGCTTCCCATGGCTTCCAGGCAGTCGCAGATCAGGTTGAAGTGCTTGGCCTCCTCGTCCGCCGCCTTCACCCAGTCGTCATAGAATCCCAGAGGCATCGGCACTTGGGCGAAGCGCGCGACGATGTCCCAGTGCAGGTCCACGGCGTTCAGCTCGATATGGGCGAGCGCGTGCAGAAGCGCGATCCGGCCCGCCTCCGATCCCGGACGCCGCCGCGGCACGTCGCGCGGCGGCAAAAGCTCCGGGCGGTCCGGCCGGGCCGGGCGGTTCGGCGGCTGGGCCGTGCCGATGGGCAACGGCTCACCCGCCTCGCGCGCTTCGAACCAGGCGATGGCGTGCTGGCGCGACAGGCGCGCCTTCTCGCGCCCGTTGGCGGTGGTGAGGACTTCGACCGCCCGTTCGGCGATGGATATCGTCATGCCGACCGAGCCGCTTCGAGGACTTCCTCCGCGTGGCCCGCGACCTTCACCTTCGGCCAGACCCTGAGCACCTTGCCGTCGCCGCCGATCAGAACGGTCGTCCGCTCGATCCCCATATACTTGCGGCCATACATGCTTTTCTCGCCCCACACGCCGTAGCGTTCGCAGGTGTCGCCGTTCTCGTCCGAGGCGAGGATGACGCCGAGGCCGTGCTTCTGGCAGAACTTGTCGTGCGATTTCACGCTGTCCTTGGAAAGACCGACGATGACGGTGTCGGCCGCGGCGAAGTCTTCCCTGAGGCGCGTGAAATCCAGGGCCTCGGTCGTGCAGCCCGAGGTGTCGTCCTTCGGGTAGAAGTATAGGACCACCTTCTTCGGCCGGAGGCCCGAGAGCGTGATCTCGCCGCCGCCGTCGCGGGGAAGGGTGAAATCCGGTGCGGTCGCGCCTGCTTCTATCATGTTCCTGTGATCCCTCTCTCAGTGGTCTGCGCTTTGTGTTTTAATCCGCAAGCCGCAAAGATAAAGGGAACGCTCGCAACACGGGCGGCGGGCAGAGGCATATGAGCGAAACGGACGAAGGGCGGCGGCGGCGTCGGGGGCGGTTTGGCCTCTGGCTGCTGATGAGCGTGGCCCTCATCGGCTTCCTCGCGGTCCTCGCGGTGTTGGGCCTTACGGGCCGGCCGCTTCCCGCGCCGGACTGGCTTGTCGACAGGATCGAGGCGCGCGCAAACGCGGTGATCGCGGGGCAGGGTCGGATGACGCTCGACTCCGTCGAACTGGTCGTGGACGAAAGATATGTCCCGCGCGTCCGCATGAAGGGGCTCGAGCTTTTCACGGCCACCGGAGCGCGGCTTGCCGAACTGCCGGAACTGCGCGTCACGCTCAAGCCGCAACCTGTCCTGCGTGGCAAGCTCGAGCCGAGGCGCATCCGCCTGTCGGAAGCGAACATAACGCTGGCCCGGGACGTTAACGGATCGCTCGGACTGTCCTTCGGGGAGGGCGCGGGGTTCGAATTCGCCTATGGGTCGCTTCCCGAAGTGCTTGACGCGATCGACCGGACCTTCGCGCAACCGATCCTGAAAGGGATCGAGCTGATAGATGCCGAGAAGGTCAACATCACCCTCGACGACGCGCGCACGGGCAAGGTCTGGCGCGTGTCCGACGGGCGGGCAACGCTCACCCAGGATGCGCAGGAGGTCGCCCTCGACCTCGGCTTCATGCTGGCGGGGATCGGAACCCGGCCGGCGTCTGCGGAACTCGATTTCACGGCGATGAAACGCTCAAAGGCGGCGCGTTTCGGCGCGCGCGTCTCCAATGTTTCGGCGGCCGATCTCGCTGCGCAATCCCCGGCACTGGCATGGCTCGGCGCGCTGGACGCGCCGATCTCGGGCTCCTTCCGTTCGGGAATCGACGAATTCGGCGCAGTCGCGCAGTTGCAGGCAACGCTCGAGATCGGCGCAGGCGCGCTTCGTCCGACCGAGGCGGCAAAGCCCGTGCCTTTCGATCAGGCCAAGGTGCAGCTTGCCTATACACCGGCCACGGCGCAGCTGGACTTTTCCGAGATCACGCTGGATGGCCGGGCACTTCGGGCCAGGGCGGATGGCAAGGCCTGGCTTGAGGGCATGGAAGCGGGTTTTCCCGAAGCCCTCGTCGCGCAGGTGCGGATCGCCGACCTTCAGGCCGATCCCGAAGGGCTGTTCCAGTCGCCGGTCCGATTTTCGCAGGGCGCGGTCGATCTCAAGCTGGTGCTCGACCCGTTCGCGCTTCGCATCGGCCAGTTGGCGCTCGTTGACGAAGAGCGAAGGATCGTCGTGTCGGGCGATGTCGCGGCGGGCCCCGAAGGCTGGACCGCGGCGTTCGACGCCGACGTGAACGCGATCACCCATGACCGGCTGCTGGCGCTCTGGCCACTCGCCCTCGTGCCGAAGACGCGCTCCTGGATCGCCGAGAACGTGACGACAGGCGAACTCTTCGATGTCAGGACGGCGGCGCGCCTCGCCCCGGGCGTCGAGCCGCGGTTCTCCCTGGGCTACGAATACCGGGGGGCCGAGGTCCGCGTGCTGCGGACGCTTCCGCCGATCCAGGACGGCGAAGGATATGCGACGATCGAGGACAACGCCTATACGCTCGTGCTCGATCGGGGCCACCTGACCGCGCCGAATGGCGGAGAGGTGGACATGGCGGGTTCGGTCCTGCGGGTACCCGACGTCCGGATCAAGCCCGCGCCCGCGGAAATCACGCTCAGGACCGACAGCACGATCACCGCTGCGCTGTCGCTTCTCGACGAGCCGCCATTCCAGTTCCTGACCAAGGCTGGCCGCGACGTCGAGATTGCGGATGGCCATGCCCGGTCTGAAACGAGGCTGAGCCTTCCGCTCAAGGACAAGGTCCCGCCTGACGAGGTCGGCTATGACGTGACCGCCCGCCTGACCGATGTGACGTCGGATCGGATCGTGCCCGGGCGCGTGATCGCGGCGGAGGCGCTGGACCTCGTCGCGACGCCTGCGGGGATGTCGATCTCCGGTCCCGGAACCGTCTCGGGCGTCCCGTTCCGCGGAACCTGGACGCAGGGATTCGGCCCGGACCAGAAGGGCAGGAGCCGGGTCGATGGCACGGTGGAGCTTGGCCCGGTCTTCCTCGACGCCTTCAATGTCGGTCTTCCCGAAGGTTCCGTGACCGGACAGGGGCCTGGAGAAATCGAGATCGAGACAGTCCCGGATGCGCCCCCGCGATTCCGGCTGACATCCGATCTGAACGGGCTCCGTCTGTCCCTTCCCCAAATCGGCTGGTCGAAGCCGATCCGGCAGACGGGAGCCCTGGAGATTTCCGGTGCGCTCGGCGCCCCGCCGAAGATCGATGCCGTGCGGCTTTCGGCTCCCGGTCTGTCGGCCGAAGGCAGCATCAGCCTGAACGAGGGCAGCGGGCTCGACCTTGCGCGGTTCACGCGCGTGGATTTGGGCTGGTTCCGGGGCTCTGTCGATCTGAGGGGGCGCGGCGCCGGCCGCAGCCCAGCCGTTGCCGTTACGGGCGGCACCGCCGACATGAGGCGCGCGAACCTTGGCAAGGGATCGGGCGGGCAGGGCGGCAGCGGCGGCGGAACGCCGCTTCGCGTGGCACTCGACGCGCTCCAGATCAGCGAAGGAATAAGGCTTACCGGGTTTCGCGGCGAGTTCGATACCGGGGGTGGCCTCAGGGGCAATTTCCAGGGACGCGTGAACGGCGAAGCACCGGTCGCCGGCACGGTTTCTCCTGCGCAAGGCGGCAGGAGCGCCTTCCGCGTCCACTCCGACGATGCCGGCGAAGCATTCCGGGCCGCCGGAATCTTCGCGCGCGGCCGCGGCGGCACGATGGACCTTGCCCTCGACCCGGTCGGAGAGGCGGGAATCTACGATGGCCGGGTCGTCATCCAGGACATCCGCGTGCGGGACGCGCCTGTCCTCGCGGAGCTTCTTGGGGCCCTGAGCGTCGTGGGACTTCTCGAGCAACTCGGAGGAGAGGGCATCTTCTTCACGGACGTGGCGGGCCGTTTCCGCCTCCATCCGCACGCGGTCGAACTTCAGAGCGGACGCGCGGTCGGCGCCTCGCTCGGCGTCACGATGGCGGGCGTCTACGACATCGCCGGCAAGCAGATGGACATGCAGGGCGTCATCTCTCCCGTTTACATCGTCAACGCGCTGGGGCAGGTCGTGTCCAAGCCGGGCGAGGGGCTCTTCGGTTTCAACTACCGCCTCACGGGGTCGGCGGACGCCCCGAAGGTCAGCGTGAACCCGCTCTCGATCCTGACGCCCGGCTTCTTCCGCGAAATCTTCCGCCGCCCGATTCCCAAGGTCAGCCAATGAAACTTTCCGATTTCGATTTCGACCTCCCCGAGGGCCTGATCGCCACGCGCCCGGCGCGGCCGCGGTCGTCCGCGCGCCTTCTCGTGGCCGAGGGCGACCGCATCCGCGACCTCCACGTCCGCGACCTCGTCGACGTCCTGCGCGCGGGGGACCGGCTGATCCTGAACAACACCAAGGTCATCCCTGCACGCCTGTCGGGCACGAGGCGGCGCACCACGGGGCAGGGGGAAGTTGCCGCCGCCGTCGAGGTGACGCTTCTCGAGCCGCAAGCGGACGGCACCTGGTCTGCGCTCGCGAAGCCGCTCAGGAAACTGAAGGAGGGCGAGACGGTGACCTTCTCGCCCAAACTCTCGGCCGAAGTCGCCGAGATCGCGGAGGGCCAGTGCGCGCTGCGCTTCAATCTCTCCGGCGAGGACTTCGACGCTGCCCTGTCAGAGGCCGGCGCCATGCCGCTACCGCCCTACATCGCCGCGCTGCGCGCGCCGGATGAGGCCGACCGCGAAGACTACCAGACCGTCTTCGCCCGCCGCTCGGGCGCCGTCGCTGCCCCGACAGCCTCCCTTCACTTCGACGAGCCGCTCCTCGCGGCGCTGCGGGCGAAGGGCGTGACATTCACCGAGGTCACTTTGCACGTGGGTGCGGGGACCTTCCTTCCGGTGAAGGTCGAGGACGTCACGACGCATCGGATGCACGCCGAGTGGGGCGAGGTGACGGAGGCGGCCGCCGCCGAAATCAACGCGACGCGCGCGATGGGCGGCAGGATCATCCCGGTCGGGACCACGGCGCTCAGGCTCATCGAAAGCGCCGCGGCGCAGGACGGCACGATGCAGCCTTGGGAGGGCGCGACGGACATCTTCATCTATCCCGGCTACCGGTTCCGGGTGACGGACGCGCTGATGACCAACTTCCATCTGCCGAAATCGACGCTTCTCATGCTCGTCTCTGCGCTGATGGGGCGGGAGCGGATCATGCGCATCTACCGGCACGCGGTCGACGAGAGATACCGGTTCTTCTCCTACGGGGACGCATCCCTCCTGATCCCGTAAGGCGTTTCCGGGCCCCGCATTGTCGCGCATGGGGGTCGCGCCCGGACGACTTCACGGCTATAGAGAATACCAAGAAAATACAGGGGCCAAGATGCTAACGGTTCTCAGAAATTCCTGGGCGCTTCTCCTCGGAATGATGCTTCTGATGCTCGGAAACGGCGTGCAGGGCACGCTGCTCGGTATCCGTGGCGGGATCGAGGGATTCTCTACTTTCCAGATGTCCGTCGTCATGGCCTGCTATTTCCTGGGCTTCCTGTTCGGATCGCGGCTGACGCCGGAAATGATCCGTCGCGTGGGTCACGTGAGGGTCTTCGCCGCGCTCGGATCGCTCATCTCGGCCGTTCTCATCCTTTTCGCCGCGGCACCCGACTGGATGGCCTGGGCGGCGATGCGCGTGGTGATCGGCTTCTCCTTCTCGGGCGTCTACATCACGGCCGAAAGCTGGCTCAACAACGCCTCCACGAACGAGACGCGGGGCCAGGCGCTGTCGCTCTACATGATCATGCAGATGATCGGGATCATTGCCGCGCAGGCGCTTCTGAACCTTGGCGATCCCTCGGGATTCATCCTCTTCATCATCCCCTCCGTGCTCGTCTCGGTGGCCTTCACGCCAATCCTGCTGACGGCGGGACAGGCCCCGGCTTTCGAACTGACGAAGCCATTGAGCTTCGTGCGCCTTTACCATGCGTCGCCGCTCGGCTGCATCGGCATGTTCCTTCTGGGCGGCGTCTTTTCCGCCCAGTTCGGCATGGCTTCGGTCTGGGGAACGGAGGTGGGGCTCACGGTGCGCCAGATCTCGATGTTCGTCGCGGCCATCTACATCGGCGGACTGCTGTTCCAGTACCCGATCGGCTGGGCCTCCGACCGGATCGACCGCCGTCAGCTGATCCTCGGCCTTTCGGTCCTTGGCGCTTTGGTCATGGCCTTCGCGGTGATCTTCGACCCGGGCTTCTACCTGCTCCTCGTGGTCGCGGTATTCGTCGGCGGCATCTCGAACCCGCTCTACTCGCTCCTGCTCGCCTATGTGAACGACTATCTCGACAGTTCCGACATGGCGGCGGCCTCGGCCGGTCTGATGTTCATCAACGGTCTCGGCGCGATTTCCGGCCCCATGATCACGGGCTGGGTCATGACCCGGGTCGGTCCGCCGGGCTTCTTCCTGTTCATGGGCCTTCTCCTGGCGGCTCTGGCGGCCTATGCGGGCTGGCGGATGACGCGTCGTGCGGCCCCTGCAGTGGCCGATGCCGGGGCCTTCGCGGTCCTTTCGCCCACCGCTACGCCGCTTGCCGTCGAAGTGGCGATGGAAGCGGCGCACGAGGAAGCGGCGGAAGCCGCCGCATCGGAGAAGGAAGGCGAAGGGAACAATACCCCCTAGGCAAAGCGCGCCAAATTTGTCAGTCTTTTCATGGAGAGTGGGGGATGAGGCGCAAGGGAGGTGCCCATGCCGACTACCCCTGAAGGTATCGTTCGCTTCTGGCTGGAGGAGGTTGGCCCCTCCGGTTGGTATGAAGTTGATGAGGCTCTGGACGCAAAGATCCGCGAGCGTTTCGGTGAAAGCTGGGAAGCCCTGCGAAATGGCGAGCTTGAGACCTGGCGGGTTTCGCCTGAGGGAGCGCTTGGCTATCTGATCCTCGCCGACCAGTTCCCGCGCAACATGTTCCGTGGCCGGCCCGATGCCTTTGCGACCGACGGGCGCGCTCGCGCCGCCGCCGCCGACGCGATCTTCCGCGACTGGGACCGAGCGGTGCCGGAGCCGGAACGGCAGTTCTTCTACATGCCCTTCGTCCATTCGGAATGCCTCGCGGACCAGGATCGCGCGATCTGCCTGTTTCACGACAGGATGCCGGAAAAGGGCGCGGGCAACCTGCTTCACGCCCGCGCGCACCGTGAAATCATTCGCCGCTACAGCCGGTTCCCCTTCCGCAATGCCGCGCTCGGACGCGCGAATTCCGAGGCCGAGGCGGAGTTCATCGAGAGTGGAGGTTATCCCGAAATCGTGCGCGAGTTGCAGGCGGAAACTGCCTGATCTAGGCTATGCGTCTGGCGCATAGGAGGGTGGCTCTGCTCTGCATTGATCGGAGGTCTGAAATAGTTTAAGGCCAAACTACTTTTCAGGCGGAGGGGAAGATGGCGGCGAAGAGCTTCGACATGATCGTGATCGGCGCGGGACCGGGCGGCTACGTAGCCGCGATCCGTGGCGCGCAGCTGGGACTGAACGTCGCCATCGTCGAGCGGGAGCATCTAGGCGGCATCTGCCTGAACTGGGGCTGCATCCCGACGAAGGCGCTCCTGCGGTCGGCCGAGGTCTTCCACCTCATGCACCGCGCGAAGGATTTCGGGCTGAAGGCCGACGGGATCGGCTTCGACCTCGACGCCGTGGTGCAGCGGTCGCGCGGCGTCGCGAAACAGCTGTCGGGCGGCATCGGCCACCTGATGAAGAAGAACAAGATCACCGTCTTCATGGGCACCGCCACGCTGCCCGCGAAGGGCAAGGTCAGCGTGAAGACCGACAAGGGTGCCGAGGACCTGGAATCCAAGGCCATCGTGCTGGCCACGGGCGCAAGGGCGCGCGAGCTGCCGGGGCTCGAGGCGGACGGGGATCTCGTCTGGACCTACAAGCACGCGCTGATGCCGAAGCGGATGCCGAAGAAACTTCTCGTCATCGGCTCGGGCGCCATCGGCATCGAATTCGCCTCCTTCTTCAACACGCTCGGCGCCGACACGACGGTGGTCGAGGTCATGGACCGCGTCCTTCCGGTCGAGGACGCGGAGATTTCCGCCTTCGCGAAGAAGCAGTTCGTCAAGCAGGGCATGAAGATCATGGAGAAATCCACGGTCAAGAAGCTCGACCGCGCGGCCGGCAAGGTGACCGCGCATATCGAGGCCAGCGGCAAGACCGAGACGATGGAGTTCGACACGGTTATCTCGGCGGTCGGCATCGTCGGCAATGTCGAAAACCTCGGGCTGGAAGGCCTGGGCGTGAAGATCGACCGCACCCATGTCGTGACGGACGAATACTGCCGCACCGGCGTCGAGGGACTTTACGCGATCGGCGACATCGCCGGCGCGCCCTGGCTTGCGCACAAGGCGAGCCATGAAGGCGTGATGGTCGCGGAGCTTGTCGCCGGAAAGCACCCGCACCCGATCAAGCCGAACTCCATCGCGGGCTGCACCTACTGCCACCCGCAGGTCGCCAGCGTCGGCCTGACGGAGGCGAAGGCGAAGGAAGCGGGTTACGAGGTCAAGGTCGGCCGCTTCCCCTTCATAGGCAACGGCAAGGCGATCGCGCTGGGCGAAGCCGAGGGCATGATCAAGACCGTCTTCGACGCCAAGACCGGTGAGCTTCTGGGCGCGCACATGGTCGGCGCGGAAGTCACCGAGCTGATCCAGGGCTACGTCGTCGGCCGTGCTCTCGAGACGACGGAAGAGGACCTGATGAACACGGTCTTCCCGCACCCGACACTGTCCGAGATGATGCACGAAGCCGTGCTCGACGCCTACGGTCGCGCGCTGCACATATGAAAAGGGGCGGGGAAGTCCCCGCCCGCATACTCGTTACAGGCACGGGGGCCTCGGGCCCCCGATCTCGTTCCCGTCAGCGCGTGATCGCGCCGCCGGCGGCGTGCCAGTCGTAGAGGCCGCCGATGTTGTAGACCTCGGCATAGCCCATCGAGATGAGCATCTCGCCGGCGCGATGGCTCCGCCCTCCGCTCGCGCAGTAGAGCGCGACCGGCTTCGCGGGGTCGAGTTCTGGAAGGCATTCGGGGCTGCGGGGATCGCAGCGCATGGCGAGCGTCATCAGCGGCACGTGGAGCGCGCCCTGCGCCTTGCCCGAGGCCGCGACCTCGGCCTGTTCGCGCACGTCGATGATGATGATCTCGCCGGCGGCGGAGCGTGCGACGGCCTCGTTGGCTGCAATGCGTTCAACGCGGGGGCCTGCGCCGCGGTTCAGGAAAGAAAACATGTTCTCTGTGTTCCTCTCGCTCATGGAAGCGTGTGTTGGAAATCATGTGGGTGGCGCCGAGGCGGGATCAAGCGCTTCGCGCAAAAAATATTCAAAAACGAGAATGTGTAAAGAGGGAAATCCCTTTTGGCCGATTTTTTGCCTGTCACGGTGGCTCTAACTCATCGTCGGTCGGCTGTCACCGCGCCCGCTTGGGCTCTTCAACCCGATGCATCGCAATCTGGTGCGCGACTGGGGTCTGGAGGATTGAATATTCAGGCGAAAGTCGCGCTGGCAGCCGTCCTTTGCGGCGGCCTTTCGGGCGCCGTGCTGGCGACGCAAGTGGACTTCGGCCCGCCAGTCGGGCAACCTAAGCAGGAAGTAGTCTCGACGCTCGCGCCTTCGATCGATAGGCCCACGCTTGCGACGGGTCGGAACGCCGATCGCACGCCTCACTTGCCGGTCCCGGATCAGGTCTTGACCGCCGAGCGTCTCAGCGTCTCAGCGTCGCCTGATCGGCGCAGGCCGGCGCAGGGGACCTTCTACCCGGCGGCCCTTTCTTTTGCCGGGCTTGTGACCGACGTTCGCCGTTCGTTCTGATTTTTAGGTTGGAAACGATCCCGCCATCGACTATTTCCTTTTCATCTCGGACCCGGGGGCACGGATGGCCAATCTCACACATATCGAGGTTCGCGGCGCGCGCGAGCACAACCTCAAATCCGTTGACCTTGACATCCCGCGCGACAAGCTGGTCGTCATCACCGGTCTGTCCGGGTCCGGCAAGTCCTCGCTTGCGTTCGACACGATCTATGCGGAAGGCCAGCGCCGCTACGTCGAAAGCCTTTCCGCCTACGCGCGCCAATTCCTCGACATGATGGGCAAGCCGGATGTGGACCACATCTCGGGCCTCAGCCCCGCGATCTCGATCGAGCAGAAGACGACGTCGAAGAACCCGCGTTCGACCGTCGGCACCGTGACGGAGATCTACGACTATCTTCGCCTTCTCTTCGCGCGCGTCGGGACGCCCTACAGCCCCGCGACGGGTCTGCCGATCGAGGCGCAGCAGGTTCAGGACATGGTCGACCGCGTCATGGCGATGGAGGAGGGGACGCGCGCCTATCTCCTCGCGCCGATCGTGCGGGACCGGAAGGGCGAATACCGGAAGGAATTCCTCGAACTCCGCAAGCAGGGTTTCCAGCGGGTCAAGGTGGACGGCGAGTTCTACGAACTCGATACGCCGCCCGAACTCGACAAGAAGTTCCGGCATGACATCGACGTGGTCGTGGACCGCATCGTCGTGCGTGAGGGGCTGGAAACGCGGTTGGCCGACAGTTTTCGCACCGCGCTCGATCTTGCCGACGGCATCGCCATCCTCGAGGTGTTGAGGGAGGGGGACGAGCATGAGCGCATCACCTTCTCGGAACGCTTCGCCTGTCCCGTGTCGGGCTTCACGATCCCGGAAATCGAGCCGCGGCTCTTTTCGTTCAACGCACCCTATGGCGCCTGTCCGGCCTGCGACGGCCTCGGGGTTGAGTTGTTCTTCGATGAACGCCTCGTCGTCCCGGACGTCACGCTGAAGCTCAAGGACGGCGCGATCGCACCCTGGTCGAAAACCAGGACGCCCTATTTCATCCAGACGATCGATGCGCTGGCCAAGCACTATGGCTTCGATGCGCGCAAGCCATGGAAGGATCTGCCGGAACAGGCGCGGCAGCTTTTCCTCTATGGCTCCGGCGACGAAGAGATCGAGTTCCGCTTCGACGAGGGCGGACGCGTCTACCAGGTCAGCCGCACCTTCGAAGGCGTGATCCCAAACATGGAACGCCGCTACCGCGAAACCGACAGCGCCTGGGTGCGCGAGGAATTCGAGCGTTACCAGAACAATCGCCCCTGCGGCGCCTGCGGCGGCTACCGATTGAAGCCCGAGGCGCTCGCCGTGAAGATCGGCGGGCTGCATGTTGGCCAAGTCGTCGAGATGTCGATCAAGGAGGCTTTCGGCTGGATCGACTCCGTCCCGGCCGCACTTTCGGGGCAGAAGAACGAGATCGCCCGCGCGATCCTGAAGGAGATCCGCGAGCGTCTCGGGTTCCTCGTGAACGTGGGGCTCGACTACCTGACGCTGTCACGCTCCGCTGGCACGCTGTCGGGCGGGGAGAGCCAGCGCATCCGGCTTGCCTCCCAGATCGGGTCGGGGCTGACGGGTGTTCTTTACGTGCTGGACGAGCCCTCCATCGGCCTGCACCAGCGCGACAACGACCGGCTTCTCGGCACGCTCAAGAACCTGCGCGACCAGGGCAACTCCGTCCTCGTCGTCGAGCACGACGAAGAGGCGATCCGCGCCGCCGACTATGTCTTCGACATTGGTCCCGGCGCTGGCGTCCACGGGGGCCGCGTCGTCGCCCAGGGCACGCCCGAAGAGATCGCCGCCGACCCGGCCAGCCTTACCGGGCAATACCTTTCCGGCGGCAGGGAAATACCTGTGCCCCGCGCCCGTCGCGAGGGTAACGGAAAGACCCTTCGCGTCGTGGGCGCGACGGGGAACAACCTGAAGAACGTCACGGCCGATTTTCCGCTCGGCAAGTTCGTCTGCGTCACCGGCGTTTCCGGCGGCGGCAAGTCGACGCTGACGATCGAGACACTGTTCAAGACTGCCTCCATGCGCCTCAACGGCGCGCGCCAGACGCCCGCGCCCTGCGAGACGGTCAAGGGCCTCGAACATCTCGACAAGGTCATCGACATCGACCAGCGCCCGATCGGCCGCACGCCGCGGTCGAACCCCGCGACCTACACGGGCGCCTTCACCCCGATTCGCGACTGGTTCGCGGGCCTGCCGGAGGCCAAGGCGCGCGGCTACAAGCCGGGGCGGTTTTCGTTCAACGTGAAGGGCGGGCGTTGCGAGGCCTGCCAGGGCGACGGTGTCATCAAGATCGAGATGCACTTCCTGCCCGACGTCTATGTCACCTGCGAGACCTGCAAGGGCCACCGCTACAACCGCGAAACGCTTGAGATCAAGTTCAAGGGCAAGAGCATCGCCGATGTCCTGGAGATGACGGTCGAGGACGCGCAGGAATTCTTCCGCGCCGTCCCCGCGATCCGCGAGAAGATGGACGCGCTGATGCAGGTCGGCCTCGGCTACATCAAGGTCGGGCAGCAGGCGACCACGCTTTCGGGCGGCGAGGCGCAGCGGGTGAAGCTGTCGAAGGAACTGGCGCGCCGGTCGACAGGTCGGACTCTGTATATTCTGGATGAGCCCACGACCGGTCTTCACTTCGAAGATGTTCGAAAACTGATGGAAGTGCTGCATGAGCTCGTCGAGCAGGGCAACACCGTAGTGGTCATCGAACACAACCTGGACGTCATCAAGACCGCCGACTGGATCATCGACATCGGCCCCGAGGGTGGCGACGGCGGCGGAGAGATCGTCGCGACGGGGACCCCCGAGGACGTGGCGACGGTGGAGCGGAGCCATACCGGCCGCTATCTCCGCCCGATGCTCGCCCCGCGCAGGGTCGCCGCGGAATGACGGACCGGCCCCGCATCGGTCTTGCCCTTGGGGCAGGTGGCGCGAGGGGCTGGTGTCATATCGGGGTTCTTCGCGGGCTCGCGGAACTGGGTGTAGAGCCGGACATGGTCGCCGGCTGCTCGATGGGCGCGCTCGTGGCGGCGGCTTGGGCTGCGGGCAGGCTCGATCAGCTTGAAGACTGGGCTCTGTCGCTCAACCGCCGCAGGTTCGTGGGCCTCGTCGACGTGAAGCTGACCAGCGGCGGCCTTGTCGAGGGCCGCGAGATCGCCAACGTCCTCGGCGAGATCGGGGTCCCCGATCGGTTCGAAGACATGTCGAAGCCATTCGTCGCCATCGCGACCGACATGGAGAGCGGGCGCGAAGTCTGGATCGACAAGGGTTCCACCCATTCGGCGGTCCGCGCCTCAGTGGCCGTTCCCGGCGTCTTCAGCCCGCATCCGCACGAGGGGCGATGGCTCCTGGATGGTGGGCTGACCAATCCGGTGCCGGTTTCGGCCGCGCGCGCGCAGGGGGCGGACATCATCATTGCCGCCAATCCCAACGCTCGCCCCGACGGCCGCATCTGGCGGCCGTCTCCGCCTCGCGCTCCCTTCATCGACACGATTGCCGGTCCGACGCTGGCTTCCGTACTGCCGCAGCCCCTCCAGGAAGTGCTGGGACTTGGCGAGGAGGAGCCGGAGGAAAAGCCGACCCCGAAATGTCCGAACTACCTTTCGGTCATTGCCGCGGCGATCGACGTCATGAGCGATCAGATCCGCCGCGCGCGGCTCGCGGGCGAACCGCCTCACATCCTCCTGAACGCCGATATCCGCGACCTGACCATGCTGGAACTCTTCCGCGCGAAGGAGGCCATCGAAGAGGGGCGGCGAATGGTGGAAATCCAGACCGAGGCAATCCGCACAGTCTGCGGGCTCAAGGACAAATAAACGCGGCATGGGCGGGGCCCGCGCCGTCAGGAACGGAAGCCTCCGCCAGAGGCTTCCGCGTCACCGTGTCGGGCTTTCCGCCTCACGCCTGTTTCGTGGAGCAGGTCGAGACCCCGAGGATCGAGTAGAGCGGGCAGCTGGACATGAGGCCCGTCAGCAGCGGCACGATGCCGATGAGCTTGGCGTAGTGCCAGAACCCCGTTCCCTGATCCATGAAGAACCAGACGAGAAGCGCGATACCCACGACGATGCGGATGATGCGGTCCGCGCCGCCGACATTGGTCTTGAACATTGTTTCCTCCTGTCCTTGCCCCGGGGATATCCCGGCATCTGCACGGTCAGATTGCATCAGGAAACGGACCCTGTCTGTGACCTCGTCACATTAGTCGGCCACGGCTGCGAGCCGGTGCAGAGCAGGGGCATCGAGGATCCGGACGACGCCGCGTTCGGTCGTGACCCAGCCTGAGCGGACGAAGGATTCCAGTCGGCGCGATACCACTTCGCGTGCGGACCCGATTGCGGTGGCAAGCTCCTGATGCGTCGCCTGCACGGCGTCCCCGGCGGCGCGGTCCAGAAGCGCCTGGGCGAGGCGGCTCTCGACCCGTTGGAAGGCCACGCGCTCCAGCACGTGCATCATGTTCTGCATGCGCTTGGCAAAGGCCGAGAAGACGAAGCCCCGGAAGGCCGGGGACTGGTCCATCAGCGCCAGGAAATCCGGCTTGGGTATGAGGACAAGGCGGCTGTCCGTCGTCGTCACCGCCTCGCCGGAGTAGTCCTCGCCGCCCAGAAGGCCCAGCGTCGTCTGAACGCATGAGCCACCCGGTTCAACCGCGTAGAGAAGGATGTCTCGACCGGATGGACCCGTGAGGAAGACCTCTATCCGGCCGTCGAGCACGACGACGAATCCCTTGGCGGATTCGCCGGGATGGAAAAGCGCCGTTCCCCGCGGCACAGAGACCGGGGTGAGCCGGTCAAGCCGCGCCCGCGCCTCGGCGTCGAGCGCCTCGAGGCCTTGGGCCTCGCCGCTCCAACCAGTCCGGCGCTGTTGGGAGATGTCGTTGGGCAGGGCGGTTCTCCGGCTCCTCAGTCCAGGATCGCGTCGACCGCCCGGATCAGGTCCAGAACCTCGTAGGTGTCCTGATCGACCCGAAGGAGGTTCCCGTCCACGATGTAGTATCCCCAGCCATCCCGCGGCGGCTCGAGGCCGTAGAGCCCCGGGCGCGTGATCAGGTGGTAATCCCGGTCATAGATGCTGTCGCCGATGCGGATGAAGCGGCCGCCGTCCCGATAGCCGCCTTCGTCGTAATAACGGTCGTGCCGGTAGCCGTCGTCGTGGTCGTCGTAACGGTCGCCGTAGCGATAATGGTGGCGGTCGTCGTCGTCACGGCGGTCGTCGTAGCGATGCATCTTCTTCGCCTGACCCGGCGGGATGCAGGCGGGCGACTTCTTGGCGAGCCCCGGCGGGCAGAATTGTTTCGCTTCGACGGGCGCGGCCGCGACGAGGGTGGCAAGCGCCACGGCGGACAGAAGAACGGTTCTCGTCATCACGTACTCCGGCAGACTTCCGTGGCACTATAGTCGAGCCTCGGGGCGCCTGCGCGCAAGAAATCGTGTTCCGGCGGAAATCAGCCTCGTCCGCGCTTCTCGAACCTTGGCAGCATGGCCGAGAAATCGAGGCCCCGGCCGCCCTCGTCCTCGACGAAACGCTCATAAAGCAGCGCGGCAAGCGCGCCCATGGGCGTGTCGGCATCCGCGCCTTCGGCCGCCTCCTGCGAAAGCCGCAGGTCCTTCAGCATCAGTTCCGCAGCGAAGCCGGGCTTGTAGTCGTTGTCGGCAGGCGACTGCGGCCCCACTCCCGGCGCGGGGCAATAGGTGTTCATCGACCAGCTCTGCCCCGAGGAGGTGGAGACTACGTCGAACATCTTCTGCCGGTCGAGCCCCAGCTTGTCGGCCAGCGCGAAGGCCTCGCAGGTGGCGATCATCGTGACGCCGAGGATCATGTTGTTGCAGATCTTGGCGGCCTGGCCTGCGCCCGCACCTCCGCAGTGCACGGCCTTCCTGCCCATCACGTCGAAAAGCGGCTTCACCGTTTCGAAAGCCGCCTCGGGCCCGCCCGCCATGAAGGTGAGCGTTCCGGCCGCCGCCCCGCCAACGCCACCCGACACCGGCGCGTCGAGCGCCATGAGACCGGCCGCGGCCGCCTGTTCCGCCACTGCGCGGGCGGAGGCGACGTCCACGGTCGAGCAGTCGCAAAGGACCGCACCTTTTTCCATGGCCGGGATCAGTTCGGCCGCGACATCGCGCAGGATAGCGCCATTCGGGAGCATGGTGATGACCACCTCGGCCCCCTTTACGGCGCCAGCGGCGGAGATCGCACCGACGACGCCTTCGGGCATCGGCGCATGGACGTCGTAGCCTGTCACGTCATGCCCGGCCTTGACGAGGTTCGCCGCCATCGGCGCGCCCATGTTGCCAAGACCAATGAAACCCACCTTCATCCGACTTCCTCCTCAAATTTCAGCCCGGCGTCCCCGAGTGGCATCAACATCCGTGCAACGTCGACCGCCGGCAAGACCTCCGGCCCTTCGTGTTTCCAGCGCGGGTTGCGGTCCTTGTCGATGATCTGGGCCCGAACGCCTTCGAGGAAGTCGCCATGTTCCATCGCCCGCGCCGTGAATCGGTATTCCAGTTCCAGTGAACGGCGGATCGAGTTCGTGCCCCGGAGCCGGTGGACGAGCTCCACGCCGCAGGCCATCGACAGGGGCGAGTTCCGACCGATGATCTTCAGCGCGCCTTCCGCGAACTCCCCGCCCTCGTGGCGAAGCGCCCGCACGATGTCGCCCAGCGTGTCGCCCGCGAAAGTCCGGTCGATCGTTTCCCTGAACCCGGGGAGCTTGCCCTCCGGCGCAGTCTGCGCCGCCGCGTCTATCCGGCCGAGATCGCCGTCCGCCACCAGCGCCGCCTTCAACGCTTCCCAGTCCGCCTCCGGCACGAAGTAGTCCGCGAAACCAGTGAGGATCGCATCCGCCGCGTTCATCCGCGCGCCGGTCACGGCGAGGTATTCTCCCAGACGTCCCGGGGCTTGTGCGAGCAGAAGCGAGCCGCCGACGTCGGGGATGAGGCCGATCCCCGATTCCGGCATGGCGACCTGTGAACTTTCCCCGACGACCCGGTGGCTCGCGTGGCAACCGACGCCTACGCCTCCACCCATGACGAAGCCCTGCATGAACGCGACGACCGGCCTCGGGAACTCTGCCATCTTGGCGTTCATCCGGTATTCGTCGCGCCAGAAGGTCCGGGGGCTTTCGAAATCGCCGGCCTTTCCGGCGGCGTACATTGCCGCGATGTCGCCGCCTGCGCAGAAGGCGCGTTCGCCTTCCGCGTCGATGACGATGAGCCTGACGTCCTCATCCTCCCGCCACGCGTCGAGCGCTGCCTCGATCTCGAGGCACATTTCGTGGTTCAGCGCGTTCAGCGCCTTGGGCCGGGTCAGCGTGATCCGGCCGGCGACGCCGTCTTTCCTCGTGACGATATCCGTCATCAGTCCCGCTCCGCCAGCATCGTGCGCGACACGATGAGCCGCATGATCTCGTTCGTGCCCTCGAGGATCTGGTGCACACGCAGGTCGCGCACGATCTTCTCGATCCCGTAGTCGGCAAGATAGCCGTAGCCACCGTGCAGCTGCAGGCAGTTGTTGGCCACCTCGAAGGCGGCATCGGTAACATACATCTTCGCCATGGCGCAGAACTTCGTCGCGTCCGGGGACTTGTTGTCGAGCTTCCACGCCGCCTGCCGCAGGAACACCCGGGACGATTGCAGCTTCACTTCCATCTCGGCCAGCCGGAACTGGAGCGCCTGGAACTGGTCGATGGTCCGGCCGAAGGCCTTCCGTTCGCCCATGTAGGCAAGCGTGGCGTCCAGCGCCGCCTGCGCGCCACCGAGCGCCGAGGCCGCGATGTTCAGTCGTCCGCCATCAAGCCCGGCCATCGCGTAGGAAAACCCCTTGCCCTCCTCGCCGATCAGGTTGTCGGGAGGCACGAGGCAGTCGTCGAACTGCACCTGTGCCGTTGGCTGCGCGCGCCAGCCCATCTTGTCCTCGAGTCCTCCGAACGTAAGCCCCTCCGCCCCGTCCTCGACGATCAGGGCCGAGATCCCCTTTGGCCCGTCCTCGCCGGTTCGGCACATGACGACATAGGCATCCGAATAGCCGCCGCCCGAGATGAAGGCCTTCGTGCCGGTCAGACGATAGCCCTCGTTCGTCTTCGTCGCCCGCGTTCTGAGTGCCGCGGCGTCGGAGCCGGATCCGGGCTCGGTCAGGCAGTAGGAAAAGACCTTCTCCATCGTGCACATCGCCGGAAGGTAGCGCGCCTTCAGATCCTCCGATCCGAACTTGTCGATCATGCCCGCGCACATGTTGTGGATCGACAGGAACGATCCGACGGCCGGGCAGGCCATCGCCAGCGCCTCGAAGACCAGCGTCGCGTCGAGCCGCGAAAGCCCCGAGCCACCATGCGCTTCCGACACGTAGATGCCGCCGAGGCCGAGTTCCGCGACCTTGGGCCAAAGCTCCTTCGGGATTGTGCCCGCCCGCTCCCACTCGCGGGCGAACGGCGCGATATGTTCCGCCCCGAAGGCGCGCGACATATCGAAGATCGCCTGCTGTTCCTCCGACAGTGCGAAATCCATCCTGCGCCTCCCTTCGCCTGAATTGAACACCTGTTTAATTACCGATTGTTGCGGAACTTTTGCAGCCCCTCAGAGGTCGGCGTGAAACTCCTCGGCAAGATGGCGCACCACGGCACGGAACGCCTCGTCCCGGTCGGCACCCGCGGCCCGTGCGTCGGCGAAGACGCGGCGTTGGCGATCCGCGCTCGTGCCGTTCGCGACGTGGTCCTTCAGCGCCTCCACCTCTGCGGTGCAGCCAAGCGCCTCGGCATCGTCGGCCACAAGCTCGATCAGTTCGTCGAGAAGTCTTGCGAAGGGCACGATCTCCGAACTGCCGAAGTCGATCATCCCTTCCGAGATGCCATATCGCTGCGCCCTCCAGCGATTCTCGGACAAGAGGAACCCGTCATAGATGCGCCAACGCTGGTTCTTGCGCGACAGCCGCCACAGCATCCGGGTCAGGCTCTGGAGCGCTGCGGCGAGCGACAGCGTCATCTCCAGCCGGGGCGAGACATCGCAGATCCGCGCCTCGATCGTCGGGAACCGGGCGGAGGGGCGCAGGTCCCACCAGATCTTCGTTCCGTCCTCGATCACGCCTAGATCGACGAGCGTGCGCAGCGTCCGGTCATATTCTGCCCAGCTTGAAAAGCGCGGCGGCAGCCCCGTGCGCGGCAGGTTGTCGAAGATCGTGAGCCGATAGGAGGCGAGCCCGGTGTCTTCCCCCTGCCAGAAGGGCGAGGAGGCCGACATCGCCAGCATGTGCGGCAGGAAATACGAAAGTTGGTTCATCAGGTCGATCCGCATCTCGGGACCCGGGATGCCGACATGGACGTGCATCCCGCAGATCAGCATCCGGCGCGCGACGCCGGCGAGAGACTTCGACAGTTCGTTGTAGCGCTGTTTGTCGGTGTGGTGCTGCCGCTTCCAGTCGGCGAAGGGGTGGCAGGAAACGGCGATCGGCATGAGTCCGTGCTTGTTCGCGTGGTGCGCGACCGTTCGGCGCAGCCGCCGCAGGTCCTCCCGCGCCGCACCGATATCGGGCTGGACGCTCGTGCCGACCTCGATCTGGCACTGCAGGAACTCGGGACTCACCTGGCCTTCGAGGTCATCCTTGCACGCGTCCATCAGCGCCGACGGCGCCTCGGTCAGGTCGAGCGTTTCGGCATCCACGAGAAGGTATTCCTCCTCGATGCCGATGGTGAAGCTGGGATCGGGTTCGTGCATCGGCCCTCCTCATGCGCGGCGTGAGGAAGTTGACCATCGAAGGCGTGTTTCGGCAAGCGGGCAGGGGGCTTGCGGCGGCTCGGACGCAGGCATAGATGACCGGCCAGCGCATCGTGGGGGGCGCCGTGCTGTCCCTGCCGGCGTGGACCCTGGGTTCAATGATTGTCCCTCTCAGATATCGACTGCACGACCTGCGGCGCCTGCTGTTTCGGCACCCATGACCGCTACGTGGCCCTCTTGCCGGAAGACCGGGGCAGGGCCATCCCGCTCGACGCGACTTCTGAAATCGACGGACGCCGCTTCTTGCGGATGTGTGGCGGGCACTGCGCCCAGCTGACCCGCACGCCCGACGCGCGCCTTGTCTGCGGGATCTACGAAGTGCGCCCGGAAGCCTGTCGCGCCTTCCGCGCGGGCAGCTTCGAATGCCTCAAGGCGCGCCAGCATCGCGGCCATCTCGCCGAGGCGATGCGGACGCCAGCGCCGGTGCCCCTGTCGGAAACGTCCACCATCCTCGTGTCGGCGATCGACGCCCCGTCCGAACGGAAAGGGCCGGAGGCAGATCTGCCCCCGGCCCATGTGATCGCTTCGAAGCCGCCTCGCTCGCGTCCGCGCGCCTGAGGCGGCGCGGCGTCAGTCCATCGCCTTGAAGTGGAACTCGCCGCCTTCCTTGATGCCCGAGAACCAGCGCGCCGTGACGGTCTTGGTCTTGGTGTAGAAGCGGAAGGCGTCGGGGCCGTACTGGTTGAGATCGCCGAAGGCCGATTTCTTCCAGCCGCCGAAGGTGAAGTACGAGAGCGGCACCGGGATCGGGAAGTTGATTCCCACCATGCCGACGTTCACGCGGCTCGCGAAGTCGCGCGCGGTATCGCCGTCGGCGGTAAAGATCGAGGTGCCGTTGCCGTATTCGTTGTCGATCACCAGGTTCAGCGCGTCCTCGTAGGTCTTGCGCCGCACCATCGACAGCACCGGGCCGAAGATCTCCTGCTTGTAGATATCCATGTTGGTCTCGACGTTGTCGAAGAGCGTCGGGCCAACGAAGAAGCCGTTTTCGTAACCCTGGAGCTTGAAGTCACGGCCGTCGGCAAGAAGCGTCGCGCCCTGCTCGACGCCCGAGGTGATGAGGCCCTTGACCCGCTCCATCGCCTGGGCGGTGACCAGCGGGCCGTAGTCCACGTCGTCGCCGGCGGTGTAGGGGCCGACCTTCAGCTTCTCGATGCGCGGGACGAGCCGCTCGATCAGCGCGTCGGCGGTCTTGTCGCCCACCGGCACCGCGACCGAGATCGCCATGCAGCGTTCGCCCGCCGCGCCGTAGCCCGCGCCGATCAGCGCGTCGGCAGCCTTGTCCATGTCGGCGTCCGGCATGATGATCATGTGGTTCTTGGCACCGCCGAAGCACTGGGCGCGCTTGCCGTTCGTGGCGGCGCGGCCGTAGATGTATTGCGCGATCGGGGTGGAACCGACGAAGCCAACCGCCTGAATCGTATCGTTGTCGAGGATCGCGTCGACCGATTCCTTGTCACCGTTCACAACCTGCAGCACGCCATCGGGCAGGCCAGCTTCCTGGAGGAGCTCGGCCAGCATCAGCGAGGTGGAGGGAGTGCGCTCGGAGGGTTTCAGGATCATCGCGTTGCCAGCGGCAAGCGCCGGAGCCATCTTCCAGAGCGGAATCATGGCCGGGAAGTTGAACGGCGTGATGCCTGCGACCACGCCCAGCGGCTGGCGCATCGAGTAGAGGTCGATGCCGGGGCCGCCGGAATCCATGTACTCGCCCTTCAGCATGTGCGGCGCGCCCATGCAGACCTCGACGACCTCGAGACCACGCTGCACATCGCCCTTGGCGTCGGGGATCGTCTTGCCATGCTCGCGGCTCACGGCCTCGGCCAGCTTTTCCATGTCGCGGTTGATGAGGTCGGCAAACTTCATCATCACGCGCGCGCGGCGCTGCGGGTTGGTGGCAGCCCACTGCGCCTGCGCCTTTGCTGCCTCGGCGACGGCCGAATCGAGTTCCGCCTTCGAGGCGAGCGCGACTTTCGCCTGAACTTCGCCCGTCGCCGGGTTGTAGACGTCTGCGAAACGGCCCGACGTGCCCTTCACGCGCTTGCCGTTGATCCAGTGGCCAAGTTCTTCCATGGCATCCTCCCGAGAATTGATCCGGCGCCACCATAGTCTTGCAATATTGCCGGAAAAAGGGGCAGTTTCCCAAAAGGGTTTTGCAGTAATGCAGGTACGAAGATGGATGCCGACTGGGACGACCTGCGAATCTTCCTTGCCGTTGCAAGGGCCGAAAGCCTTTCCGGCGCGGGCTCGGCGCTGAAACTCGATCCCGCGACCGTCGGGCGCCGGATCTCTCGCCTTGAAGAGGCGCTGGGCGCCAAGCTCTTCGCCCGGTCGCCGCAAGGCTACGCGCTGACCGATGCCGGAAGCCGGCTCCTGCCGCACGCGACGCGCGCCGAACAGGCCTTTGCCGGGGCGGCGGAGGAGATGGGCAGCGACGCGGGCCAACTCACCGGGCAGCTCAGGGTCGGCGCACCGGACGGCTGCGCGAACTACCTGCTGCCGCAGGTCTGCGCGGCGATCTGCGACGAGAATCCGGGGCTCGAACTCCAGATCGTCGCGCTGCCCCGCGTCTTCAACCTTTCGAAGCGCGAGGCCGACATGGCAATCGCCGTCTCGCCCCCGCAGACGGGCCGCCTGTCGGTCCAGAAGATCACGGACTATCACCTCCACCTCGCCGCGCACCGCGACTACCTCGCACGGACGCCGCCGATTACAGCGCAGGCGGACCTGAAGGGCCATCGGATGGTCGGCTATATTCCCGACATGATTTTCGACAAGGAACTCGACTACTTGTCCGAGATCGGCGTGACAGCCGTGCCGCTCGCCTCGAACTCCGTTCCGGTGCAGCTGAACTGGCTGCGTGCCGGGGCAGGGGTGGGAATCGTCCACGACTTCGCGCTGCCCTTCGCGCCGGAACTCGAAAAGATCCTCCCGGAGAAGATTTCCCTCACCCGGGCCTTCTACCTGATCCGCCACGCGGATGACCGGCGCCTCGACCGGCTGAACCGTTTTGCCGCGGTTTTGGCCCAGGGGATTCGGGCCGAGGTCGCGCGGCTCGAAGCCTTGACTTGACAGAAACATCGACGCGTCAGACCCTTGAGGGGAATAGGTCAGAGCAGGAGGACCAACATGCTGGTGCAGCAGATTCTCAACTCCAAACCGGCAGCCGAGGTCGTGACCGTGAAGCCCGGCTCCACGATCGCGGAGGCGGCGGCGGTGCTCTCCGGCCGGCGGATCGGCGCGGTCGTGATCTCTGCCGACGGCAAGACGGTCGATGGCATCCTCTCCGAGCGCGACATCGTGCGTGAGCTGGCAAGAAGCGGGTCCGGCTGCCTTATCGGGCTCGTGGACGATCTGATGACGAAGCATGTCGTGGGCTGCCACACCGACGACATGGCCGATGACGTGTTGACGAAGATGACGGAAGGGCGTTTCCGCCACATGCCGGTAGTCAAGGACGGTGAGATGGTCGGCCTCATCTCGATCGGCGACGTGGTCAAGGCGCGGCTTTCGGAACTGTCGATGGAGAAGGAAGCCCTGACCGGCATGATCATGGGCAGCTGAGGCCCCTTGCATTCACCCGCGCAATATTGTTGCGTGAGCGCGCAGCTGTACCCGGCGCGGGGAGGAATATCATGCGCATCGGCCTGTATCCCGGCACATTCGACCCGATAACGCTGGGTCACACCGATATCATCGAACGGGCCACGTCGCTGGTTGACAGGCTGGTCATCGGCGTGGCGATCAACCGCGACAAGGGACCGCTGTTCTCGCTCGACGAGCGGGTGGCGATGGTCGAATCGGAGTGTTCCGAGATCGCCCGGCGCAGCGGCTGCGAAATCGTGGTGCACCCGTTCGAGAACCTGCTCATCGACTGCGCGCGCGACGTGGGCGCGACGGTGATCGTGCGTGGCCTGCGCGCGGTCGCCGATTTCGAATATGAATTCCAGATGGTCGGCATGAACCGCGCGCTGGATGCCTCCATTGAGACGGTGTTCCTGATGGCCGACGCCCGCCGCCAAGCGATCGCGGCGAAGCTCGTGAAGGAAATCGCGCGGCTCGGTGGTGACGTGTCCAAGTTCGTCACGCCCTCTGTCGCGAAAAAGCTGGCAGCGAAATACGGGCGCGGGTCGTAGGCCGGCGTTCCCTCTGTTTTGGCGGGCGAAGGCCGCGCTTCAATATCCTGAGTGCCAAAGAAAAAGCCCCGGTGCGACACACGCCGGGGCCTTTTTCGCGTGAACGTCGGGGTGCTCAGATCAGCTTGCCGATCGCAACGGCGGTATCCGACATCCGGTTCGAAAAGCCCCATTCGTTGTCGTACCAAGTGAGGATCCGGCACATGCGGCCTTCCATGACCTTGGTCTGGTCGAGGTGGAAGATCGATGAATGCGGGTCATGGTTGAAGTCCATCGACACGTTCGGCTGGTCGGTATAGCCAAGGACCCCCTTGAGCTTGCCCTTCGATGCCGTGACGATCGCCTCGTTGATCTCTTCGACGGTCGTGTCGCGCGCCGCTTCGAATACGAGGTCCACGACGGAAACGTTGGGCGTCGGCACGCGGATCGCCACGCCGTCGAGCTTGCCGTTGAGTTCCGGCAGGACGAGGCCCACGGCCTTCGCGGCGCCCGTCGAGGTCGGGATCATTGACAGCGCCGCCGCGCGGGCGCGGTAGAGGTCCCTGTGATAGGTGTCGAGCGTCGGCTGGTCACCGGTGTAGCTGTGGATCGTCGTCATGAAGCCCTTGGTGATGCCGATAGCGTCGTTCAGCACCTTGGCCACGGGCGAGAGGCAGTTCGTCGTGCAGGAGGCGTTCGAGACGATGAGGTCGTCCTTCGTCAGCGTGCCGTGGTTCACGCCGTAGACGATGGTCTTGTCCGCCCCCTTGGACGGCGCCGAGACCAGGACCCGCGAGGATCCGTTTTCAAGGTGGACCTGCGCCTTCTCCTTGTCGGTGAAGATGCCGGTGCATTCCATCACGACGTCGATGTGCTTCCACGGCAGTTCGGCGGGGTTTCGGATCGCCGACACTTCGATGGGTCCGCGCCCCACGTCGATCGTCGTTTCCGTCGTCTTCACTTCGCCGGGGAAGCGGCCGTGCACGGAGTCGAAACGCAGGAGATGCGCGTTCGTCTCCACCGGGCCGAGGTCGTTGATCGCGACGACCTCGATGTCCTTGCGCCCCGACTCCACGATCCCGCGCAGGACGTTGCGGCCGATGCGTCCGAATCCATTGATCGCAACCCTCACTGCCATGATGGCCTCCTGTGTCAAATGACTGAGCCCCGGAGAGGCCCCGGGGCGATGTTATCGCTAACATCCAAATTTTGCGTCAAAGGTCAACAGAGACTAGCGCGCTCAGCGCCAGAAGGCGAGCCACTCCACGAGACGGTCGAGGATTCGGCCGAGGACGAGAAGCAGCCCCCAGCCGAGCAGGAAGTAGTCCAAAAGAAAGATCGCCGCGACGAGCGCGACGATCCATATGGCGATCCGATTGGTCATGGGCGGGGCCGCGAAACCCCAAGGCTCCTCTCAGTGCAGGAGCCGCCCCATCGCGCCGGCCACGTCGGCCATGCGGCAGGAGAAACCCCACTCGTTGTCATACCAGGCGAGCACCCGAACGGTGCGCCCGCCCACGACCTTGGTCTGGTCAGGGGCGAAGATAGACGAATAGGGCGTGTGGTTGAAGTCGATCGACACCTTCGGCTCGGGGTCGTAGGCCATCACCATGCCCATGTAGCCAGCGGCCGCTTCGCGCACGATCTCGTTCACGTCGGCGACGGTCACGGACTTGCCGGCTTCGAAGGTCAGGTCAACGGCCGAGACGTTCGGCGTCGGCACGCGCATCGCGGTGCCATCCAGCTTGCCCGCGAGTTCCGGCAGAACCTCGCCAATCGCCTTCGCGGCGCCGGTCGAGGTCGGAACCATGGCCATCGCGGCGGCGCGGGCGCGGTAGAGGTCCTTGTGGCGGCGGTCGAGCGTCGGCTGATCGCCGGTGTAGGAATGGATCGTCGTCATGATCCCGCGCTCGATCCCGATGGCGTCGTTCAGGACCTTCGCGAGCGGCGCGAGGCAGTTCGTCGTGCAGGAGCCGTTGGAAACGACGTGGTGCTCAGCGGTCAGCTGGCGGTGGTTCACGCCGTAGACCACGGTTTTGTCGGCATTCTTCGCCGGGGCGGAGACGAGCACCCGCTTCGCGCCGCGCCCGAGGTGGACGGCTGCCTTCGCCCGATCGTTGAAGACGCCCGTGCATTCCAGCACCACGTCGCAGCCTTCCCAGTCGAGCGTCTCGGGATCGTAGCTCGACATCACCTCGATCGGGCCGCGCCCGAGGTCGAGCGTGTTGCCGGTCACGCGGACCTCTCCACCGAAGCGGCCGTGGACGCTGTCGTACTTCAGGAGATGCGCGTTCGTCTCGATCGGGCCGGTCGCGTTGATCTTCACGACCTGGACGTCGTTGCGCGACGCTTCGGCGATATGCGCCAGCGTGCAGCGCCCGATGCGGCCGAAGCCGTTGATCCCGATGGTGACGGTCATGCGCGTACTCCTTCGCTCTCCGACCGCGCGGGGCCAATCGCGCGGATCCTCATTTTTTCCTACACGCGCAGGGCTCGCCGGAAAAGTACGAAAACGACGCTTTTTCAGGATGTTAGCGAAAACATCCGCTGTTAGCGGAAACACCGGCCGCAAGTCTGCGGCCGGTGTGCTGCGGTCAGGCCCGCATCGAGACGTTGACGGCGAAGGGACCCTTCTCGCCGTCCATCAGGCTGAACTCGACTTCGCTCAGGTAATCGATCCTCTCCCAGTCCTCGCGAACGACGCTGTCACGCTGGAAATAGACCTCGAGTCCGCCGGGAGTCTTGATGAACCCGTAGCCCTCATCCGGGAACAGGCGCACCACCTGGCCGTGGTGCTTTTCGGGGTGGCTCTTGACGTGAACCGGGCCGGACTTTCGGACATGGTCCTGAAGCTGCCGCTGCGCCGCGTTGAAGCTGTCGCGGATCGCCACGTTCAGGTCCTCATGCGCATTCTGGTCACCCGGCTTGCCGCTGACATGCACCGAGCCCCCTGGAACCTCGATGTCGAGCGCGACATAGAACAGGTGCCCCTTGTGCCCCTGCCGCGTCGTCTTCTCGACAGTCACCCGGCACGAGGTGATCCTGTCGTGGAACCTTTCGAGCTTGTCGATCTTCTCGCGGATGATTCCTTCCGCCGCATCCGAATGGTCGAGGCCGCGGAAGGTGATCTGGGGTTCGGTTTCCATGGGGCGCTCCTTCATCATTGCTCTTGATGGAAGCCTGCCTCGCCGCGACGGCTCGCTCCATGATCTGCGTCAAGCGGGGCATGACGCAGGTCAATGCAGCCTCTTCCCCTTCGTGCTTGGCTCCCTCGAGGATCGGTCAATCCGAAGGAGGAGGGAAATGAGCGCTCTGGGGCTGAAGATCATCGACGAAGCCGTGCAGACGGCCAATGTCTGGTTGAACGAAGTCGATTACCGCACCGGCTGGGACGACAAACAGCGAGGCTATCGGTTGATGCGCGCGGTCCTTCACGCGATCCGCGATCACCTGACGGTCGATGAGGCTGCTGATCTGGGTGCTCAGTTGCCGACCCTGATCCGCGGGATCTACTATGAAGGCTGGAACCCGTCGCGGAACCCAGTGAAAATGCGGACGGCCAAGGCTTTCGAGGACCGGATCCAGAAATCCTTCGAAACGGATCCGCTGGGTGACGCGCCGCACGCGATCGGCGCGGTGATCGACGTGCTCGACGCGCATATCTCGGCCGGTGAGATGAAGGACGTCCGCGAGGCCTTCACCAAGGAGATCCGCGCGCTCTTCGACGCCTGATCGGCCATCGCCGTCATCCGCCCGCAGACCCGTCTTGCGTCCGCGGGCGAGGGCCTTACCCTGACGAAAGGCAGACAGGGCAGGGAATGAATCGATGAGCGGACTTCTGGCGCTTCTCGACGACGTGGCGGCGCTTGCGAAACTCGCGGCGGCGCAGGTCGATGACGTGGCCGGGCAGGCCGCCAAGGTCGGCGCGAAGGCCGCCGGCGTCGTCGTCGACGACGCGGCGGTGACGCCGAAATACGTGACCGGCCTTCCGGCGGTCCGCGAAATCCCCATCGTCGCCAAGATTGCGCGCGGCTCGCTCTACAACAAGCTCGTCATCCTCTTGCCGGCCGCGATGCTTCTGAACGCCTTCGCGCCTTGGGTCCTGATGCCTCTCCTGATGATCGGCGGGGCCTATCTGTGCTTCGAAGGGGCCGAGAAGGTGTTGCACGTCCTCTACCCGAAAAGCGACGAACATCACGCCCCGGAAACGATCGACGCCGCGCATCTGGAACGGGAGCGCGTCGCCGGGGCGATCAAGACCGACTTCATCCTTTCAGCAGAGATCATGACGATCTCGCTGGCCGCGATCGAGGCGGACAGTCTCTGGATCGAGGGGGTGGTTCTTGCCGCCGTCGCGGTCGGGATCACGCTGCTCGTCTATGGCAGCGTGGCGGTGCTGGTGAAGGCGGATGACATGGGTCTGAGGATGCACCAGACCGGGCGCCTCGCCGCGACGCGGGCTCTGGGTCTCAGGATCGTCAACGGCATGCCTTCGGTCATGACGTTCATCAGCACGGTCGGAACGGCCGCCATGCTGTGGGTCGGCGGTTCCATCGTGCTTCATGGGCTTGATGAGCTTGGCTGGCATGCGCCCTATGCCTGGATCCACCACGCGGCCGAGGCAGCGGCGCATGCGGTCCCCGCGATTGCGGGGGCCGCCGCCTGGATCGTCACCGCGGGGCTGGACGGCTTCTTCGGCCTCGCCCTCGGTTTCCTGCTGATCCCTGTCGTCAAATACCTGATCGAGCCCCTCGCGGGGCTCGTCAGGCCGGGCAAGTCGCACTGAGCGGGCTGCTCAGAGCAGCGATTTGACCTTCGCGGCCACGGCTTCGGCGGTGATGCCGAATTCCTCGTAGAGCCGCTCTGCCGGGGCCGAGGCGCCGAAGCTGTCCATGCCGACGAAACCGGCCTTCGCCTCGCGCCCGCGCTCGCCGAGCAGCCAGCGGTCCCAGGGCTGGCGAACTGCGGCCTCGACGGCAACGCGCACCGGACCCGCGGGCAGGACCTTCTTGCGATAGGCCTCTTCCTGCGCGGCGAAGAGTTCCATGCAGGGCACGGAAACGACGCGGGTGCCGATGCCCTCGGCCTGCAGAAGATCGCGTGCCTTCAGCGCCACTTCCACCTCGGAGCCGGTCGCCAGAAGGATGGCCTTCCGCTTGCCCTCGGCCTCGCGGAGCACGTAGGCGCCCTGTGCCGAGAGGTTTTTCGTCGTGTGCTTGTCACGGACGAGCGGCAGGTTCTGACGCGACAGCGCCAGAACGGACGGCGTCCGCTTCGAGGTCAGCGCCAGTTCCCAGGCTTCGGCCGTCTCGACCACGTCTGCCGGGCGGAAGGTGTAGGTGTTCGGCGTCGCACGGCACATGGCCAGATGCTCGACCGGCTGGTGGGTGGGGCCATCCTCGCCGAGGCCGATGGAGTCATGCGTCATCACGTAGGTGACCGGAATGCCCATCAGCGCCGACAGGCGCACGGCGCCGCGCGCGTAGTCGGTGAAGACGAGGAACGTCCCGCCATAGGGGCGGAAGCCCCCGTGCAGCGCGATGCCGTTCATCGCCGCGGCCATGCCGTGCTCGCGGATGCCGTAGTGGACGTAGCGGCCCCTGCGGTTGTCCGGGTTGAAGATGCCGAGATCAGCGGTCTTGGTGTTGTTCGATCCGGTCAGGTCGGCCGATCCGCCGATCGTCTCGGGCATGACAGGGTTCACGACCTCGAGCACCATCTCGGAGGCTTTCCGCGTCGCGACCTTGTGCTTGGCTTCGGTCGCCTGTTTCTTCAGCGCGCGGATCGTCGTGGCGAGCTTCTTCGGCGTGTCGCCTGCCATGCGGCGCTCGAACTCTTCGCGCTTGGTCGAGGAAAGACGGGCAAGGTTGCCTTCCCAGACGTGGCGCGCGGCGACGCCGCGCTTGCCGGCTTCGGCCCAGGCGGTGCGGATCTCCGCCGGGATCTCGAAGGGCGGGTAGTTCCAGCCGTAGATTTCGCGCACCTTCGCGATCTCGTCGGGGCCGAGCGGCGAACCGTGGGCCGATGCGGAGTCCTGCTTCTTCGGGCTGCCGAAGCCGATATGCGTCTTGCAGTCGATCAGAACCGGGCGGTCGGAGTCCTTCGCCTCGTTCATCGCGTGCTCGATCTCGACCGGGTCATGGCCGTCGCAGGCCAGGACGCGCCAGCCCGCGGCGGCGAAGCGCGCGCGCTGGTCGGTGATGTCCGAAAGGCTCACCTTGCCATCGATCGAGATGTTGTTGTTGTCCCAGAGCACGATCAGCTTCGACAGCTTCTGCATGCCGGCAAGGCCGATCGCCTCGTGGCTGATGCCCTCCATCAGGCAGCCGTCACCCGCGATCACCCAGGTGTGGTGATCGGCGACGCCCGCGCCGAAGCGGGCGCGGAGCGCTTCTTCGGCCATGGCGAAGCCGACCGCGTTCGCGATGCCCTGGCCGAGCGGACCGGTCGTGGTCTCGATCCCCTTCGCGTGCCCGTATTCGGGGTGACCTGCCGTGATCGCGCCCCACTGACGGAAGTTCCGGAGCTGGTCGATCGTCATGTCCTCGTAGCCCGTCAGGTGCAGAAGGGCGTAGAGGAGCATCGAGCCGTGGCCCGCCGACAGGATGAACCGGTCCCGGTCGGCCCAGTCGGGCGTCGAGGCGTCGAACTTCAGGTGTTTCGTGAAGAGCACGGTTGCCACGTCCGCCATGCCCATCGGCATCCCGGGATGGCCCGAATTCGCGGCCTGGACCGCATCCATGGCAAGAACCCGAAGCGCAGCGGCCATGTTCCAGTGGTGCGCGTGCTTGTCGCGGAGCGTGGCGATATCCAATGCAGTCATCCTTCGTCTTAAGGCACGGTGGCGTTTCGCGAGGCTTCTGATAGCAGGCCCAAGCACAATAGCAAGCGCGGGCCCCAAGTCATTGGGCGAAAAGGGGGCTCATGCACCGGGCGGATTCGGTTAAGATTGAACGAAGGTCGGAAAAATCCGATTCGCTTCGGGCAGAGGCGCCCGCAGCATCATGAAGTCTCGGCCCGGCAATGAACGGGCGACAGGGGGAACAGGCAGGATGAGCGAACTCGCCGAATACCAGAGGCGGATCGCGGCCGCGCTTGACCGGATCGGGAAAGGACTCGAGGCGCGGGCAGCGGAGGTCGCCGAACCGGCGTTCGAGGCCGGCATCGACCCGGAGGTCGCAGCGGAGTTGGAGAGCCTGCGCGCGGCACTGGCCACGGAGCGCGACTCGAACAACCAGTTGATCGAACGCATCCGCGCGGTCCGCAGGAAGCAGGAACGCGCCATCGCCGGGCTCCAGCGGCAGATCACGGACCTCAAGCGCGATGCCGATGCCGCGGCCGTGGAGCTTGAGCGGCACAAGCGGGTCGCCGCGGAACTCGCCGACACGAACCGGGTTCTTCGTGAGGCGGCAGAGGCGGGCGTGTCGGATCCTGAATTGCTCAACGCCTCGCTGAAGGCCGAATTCGACGCGCTCCGGGCCGCCCGCGCGGCCGAAATCGCCGAACTCGACGCTATACTCAGCGCGCTTGGGCCGGTCATGGACAAGGCGGAGGCGGGAGAGGAGGCCAATGATGCCTGAGGTCAAGATCTCCATCGGCGGACGTGAATTCGATGTCGCCTGCCAGGACGGGGAAGAGCACTTCCTGCACGCCGCCGCCAAGATGCTAGATAACGAAGCGAGCGGGCTCGTCTCGAATATCGGCCGGATGCCGGAATCCCGGATGCTTCTGATGGCGGGGCTGATGCTGGCCGACAAGACCGCGGCGCTGGAGGATCAGCTTCGCGCCGCAAAGGCGCGGGCGGAGGCGGTCGAGGCGAAGCTCGCGTCCGCCCAACCGGATACGGACAGCGGAGAAGAGACCGCCAGGGCGCTGTCGCTTCTGGCCGAAATGGCGGAACGCGTCGAGGCGCTGGCGGCGAGGGTCGAGACCGTCGACGAGGACTGATATTCGCGTCTTTCCGGCGCGCCCAAGGCCCCTGCAACGCAGACGGCCGCGCACAGGGCGCGGCCGCGGCGATACGGTGAAGGAGTGATCCGTCTCAGGCGTTGGCGGCGCGGATCTGGTCGGCGGCTTCCTTGTTGTAGGTGACGCCCTTGTTGTCGAACAGCTGGTCGAGCTCGCCCGAGAGCGTCATCTCGGTGACGATGTCGCAGCCGCCGACGAACTCACCCTTGACGTAGAGCTGCGGGATCGTCGGCCAGTCGGAGAACTCCTTGATCCCCTGGCGGACCGCGTCATCGGCCAGCACGTTGACGTCGACATAGTCGACGCCCATGAAATTCAGGACGCCCGCCACGCGGGAGGAGAATCCGCACTGCGGCATCATCTTGGTGCCTTTCATGTAAAGCACAACATCGTTGTTCTCGACGGTCTCACGGATCTGGTCGATCGCGCTCATGTCCTTGATCCTCTTCTTGGGGGGCGCCTCAGTCAGGCGCCTTCGTGGTCAGGGCGAGCGCATGAAGCTCGCCATTCTTGCCATCCATCTTGCCCTTCAACGCGGCATAAACGGCGCGCTGCTGCTGGACGCGGTTCAGCCCACGGAAGCTTTCGTCGATCACTTCGGCGGCGAAGTGGTTCCCGTCGCCCGCCAGATCGGTGATGGTGATCTTCGCCTCGGGGAAGGCGTCGCGGATGAGGTTTTCGATGTCTTGGGCTTCCATTGCCATGGGGCGTTCCCTGCCGTTCTTACCTTGCTTCGAAATGTAGGACCCGCCGCGCGGGGCCGCAAGGTGGCTCCGTCATGCTGGGCCCGCCGCGGCGATTCCGAGGTGCCGCGGCCGGGTTGTCTGGGTCTTTGGGCGGTCGATCAGGAAATCGCGGCCGCGAAAGCGGTGCGGTAGATCGCCGAAAGTTCCGCCAGAGGAGCCGAAGCCGCGCCCATCGCCACCGTATCGCCGCCGAAGCGGCCGACTTCGGCGACCGGCACGCCCGCGGCGCTTGCCGCGGCCCGGAAGGACATCGCCTCACCCGGTTCGATCGCCACGAGGTAGCGCGCCTGATCCTCGCCGAAGAGCTGGCCGGCGTCGCCCGAAGCGAGCGTCACCCCGATGCCAGCCGCCTCGGCCATCTCGAAGGCCGCGAGCGCGAGTCCGCCGTCGGCGAGGTCGGTCGCCGCCCGGACGAGCTTGCGGTTGGCGCGCAGGAACTCGCCGTTCCGGCGTTCCACGGCGAGATCGACATGCGGCGCATCGCCGTCTTCGCGTCCGAAGGCTTCGACGAGAAGCGCCGATTGGCCGAGGTGGCCGTTCGTCTCGCCGATCACGAAGGCCAGGTCGCCGTCGACCGGGAGCCCCGCGATGATCTCGTCGAGCGAGGAGAGAAGCCCCACCGCGCCGATCGTCGGCGTCGGCAGGATGCCCTTGCCGTCGGTTTCGTTGTAAAGCGACACGTTGCCCGAGACGATCGGGAAGTCGAGCGCCCGGCAGGCCTCGCCGATGCCTTTGACGGCGCCGACGAACTGGCCCATGATCTCGGGCTTCTCGGGGTTGCCGAAGTTGAGGTTGTCGGTCGCGGCCAAGGGCAGCGCGCCCGTCGCGGTCAGGTTCCGCCAGGCTTCCGCGACGGCCTGCTTGCCGCCCTCGAACGGGTTGGCCTTGACGTAGCGCGGCGTCACGTCGGACGTGAAGGCGAGCGCCTTCTCGGTCCCGTGAACGCGCACGATGCCCGCCCCGAGACCCGGCATGCGGACCGTGTCGGCCATGACCATCGTGTCGTACTGTTCCCAGACCCATGCCTTGTGGGCGTAGTTGGGCGACGAGATCAGCGCTGTGAGCCCGGCGATGGGGTCGATATGCGGCGGGTTCTCGAGCGGCGCGGCGGCCGGCGTCTCCACCCAGGGGCGGTCGTATTCCGGCGCGTTGCCGGACAGCGCCTTGAGCGGCAGGTCGGCCTTCACCGCGTTGCCATGGAGGATGAGGAAGCGGTCTTCGGCGATCGTCTCGCCCACGACGGCGAAATCGAGGTCCCATTTCTCGAAGATCGCGCGCGCCTCGGTCTCTTTCTCCGGCTTCAGCACCATGAGCATCCGCTCCTGGCTTTCCGAAAGCATCATCTCGTAGGCGGTCATGCCCTTCTCGCGGCAAGGCACGCGGTCGAGGTCGAGCCGGATCCCGAGGTTGCCCTTGTCGCCCATCTCGACGGCCGAACAGGTCAGGCCGGCCGCGCCCATGTCCTGGATCGAGATGACCGAGTCGGATGCCATGAGCTCGAGGCAGGCTTCGAGAAGGCGCTTTTCGGTGAAGGGGTCGCCAACCTGAACGGTCGGGCGCTTTTCCTCTATCGTGTCGTCGAACTCGGCCGAGGCCATTGTCGCCCCGCCGACGCCGTCGCGGCCGGTCTTGGCCCCGAGGTAGACGACGGGCATCCCGACGCCGGAGGCCGCAGAGTAGAAGATCTTGTCGGCCTCCGCGAGCCCCGCCGCAAAGGCGTTCACGAGGCAGTTGCCGTTGTAGGCGCGGTGGAACCGGACTTCGCCGCCCACGTTCGGAACGCCGAAGCAGTTGCCGTAGCCGCCGATGCCCTCGACGACGCCCTTGACCAGATGCGCGGTCTTCGGATGCGACGGCTCGCCGAACGACAGCGCGTCCATCGCGGCGATCGGGCGCGCACCCATCGTGAAGACGTCGCGCAGGATGCCGCCCACGCCGGTCGCGGCGCCCTGGTGCGGTTCGATGTAGGAGGGGTGGTTGTGGCTCTCCATCTTGAAGATGACGGCGAGCCCGTCGCCGATATCCACGACGCCCGCGTTTTCCCCCGGTCCGCAGATCACCTGCGGCCCCGTGGTATGCAGCGTACGCAACCATTTCTTCGAGGACTTGTAGGAGCAATGCTCGTTCCACATCGCCGAGAAGATGCCGAGTTCCGTGAACGTCGGCTCCCGTCCGATGATGTCCAGTATGCGCTGATATTCGTCGGGCTTCAGCCCGTGCGCGGCGATCAGGTCGTCGGTGATCTTCGGCTCTTCCATTTGGGCCCCCGCTCAGAGTCGGGCCTCTCATAGAAGATGCCCCGCCGAGGGGAAAGGGCCGACCGCCGCGAGTCTGGCGAAAAAAAAGGCCGAGCAAAGCTCGGCCAAAGTCCAACAGGGAGGTAGAAGGTGATGAGAGTTGCCTCAACCATCACCTTCAAGCCCGATTTATGGGCAGTATGCGCACGGTTCAAGGAAATAAATGCCGCAAGTGCAACATAGCCGACATGCGTTGCATACATACCTCAGGTCAACCGGAGATTGCATCCTCTTCGTGCTGCCGCCGGCGGTAGGCGATGATCTCCTCGGTGACGAAGTCGCGGAAGGCCGCAACGCGCTTGGAGTGGCGCAGTTCTTCCGGATAGGCGAGGAACACGGGCACCTCGACGGATTCGACGTCCGGGAGGACGCGGATGAGGTCCGGGAAGTCAGCGGTCAGGTAATCTGGCAGTACCCCGATGCCGAGATGGTTCGCCACGCCTTGCAGCACACCGAAGTAGTTGTTGACGGTCAGAGTGGAGGCGATGTTCAGCCCCAGAAGCCGTGCCACCAGAGAGGCGCCGGCCGCGACTTGCGGCGTCCCCGCGTGCTGGGCGATCAGGCGGTGGTTCGCGATGTCCTCGATCGTCTCCGGCATTCCGTGCTCGGAAATGTATTTCGGCGTCGCGTAAAGACGCATGCGGATGTTCATCAGCCGCCGCCGGATCAGGTCCGCCTGCGAGGGTTCCTTCATCCGGATCGCCACGTCCGCTTCCCGCATCGGCAGGTCCAGCACGCGCTCTTCCAGCATCAGGTCAAGCTTGAGATTCGGATAGCGCTCGTAAAGCTTCGGGAGCCGCGGTGCGAGCCAGAGCGTGCCGAAGCCCGTGGTCGTGGTGACGCGCAACTCGCCGAACACCTCTTCCTCGGTGTCCCGGATCCGCGCCGCGGCCGCCTCAAGCCGCTTGTTCATCGCCTGCGTGGCCTCGAACAGAAGCTCGCCCTGCTCGGTCAGAATCAGTCCCCGTGCATGGCGGTGGAAAAGCGTCGTGTTCAGGCTTTCTTCCAGCGCCCGGATCTGCCGGCTGACCGCCGACTGCGAAAGGTGCAGCGCGTCGCCGGCATGCGTGAGGCTGCCCGCGTCCGCCACCGCATGAAAGATTCGCAGCTTGTCCCAGTCCATATCGCTTGCTTTCTGTCTGCTTTCGTCCGCTTTTCGAAGTTTCCTTACATAGGCCAGACGGACGTAACAAAAAAGTATTTCACGGATTTTTCGTTTTGTAGGTCAGCTTTTTTGACCTAACATCAAGATGCGCTCGTTTCGCTGGGGAGGTGCTGAATGAGCAGGCAGGATATCACTCTTTCCGACCGTTTTGACCTTTCGAAGTCGCCAGTGCTTCTGAACGGAACTCAGGCGCTCGTCCGGCTGATGCTGATGCAGAAGGCGCGCGACAAGGCGGCGGGACTCGATACGGCTGGCTACGTGACGGGTTACCGCGGATCGCCTCTTGGGGCGGTCGACATGCAGATGTCGCGCGCGAAGAAGGAACTCGCCGCCGCCGACATCCGGTTCCAGCCCGGCCTGAACGAAGACCTCGCGGCGACCCAGATCTGGGGGACCCAGCAGGCGGAGCTCCGGGGGGAGGGAAAATTCGATGGCGTCTTCGCGCTTTGGTACGGCAAGGGGCCGGGGGTGGACCGCTCCGGCGATGTGATGCGGCACGCCAACATGGCCGGCAGTTCGCCCAACGGCGGCGTCCTCATGGCGATGGGCGACGACCACACCGGCGAGTCCTCCACCACGCTCCATCAGTCCGATTGGGCGATGGTCGATGCGTACATGCCCGTCGTCTCGCCGGCGGGCGTGCAGGAGATCCTGGATTTCGGCCTTTACGGCTGGGCGCTCAGCCGCTTCGCGGGCGTCTGGGTCGGTCTCAAGACGATGAAGGACACGGTCGAGGCGACGGCCGTCGTCGACGGTGACCCGCACCGGATGAAATTCGTCACGCCCGAATTCCGCATGCCGGACGGCGGCCTGAATATCCGCCTCAGTGATACGCCGGTCGCGCAGGAAGCGCGGATGATCGACTACAAGCGCTTCGCCGCCGAGGCTTTCGCCCGCGCGAACCGCATCGACCGCCGTGTCTGGGGCAAGTCCGGCGCGAAGATCGGCTTCGTCGCCGCCGGGAAGAACTGGCTCGACCTCACGCATGCCCTCACCCTGCTCGGCATCGATGGGAACGAGGCCGAAAGGCTGGGCATCACGACCTACAAGGTTGGCCAGACCTGGCCTCTCGACATGCAGAGCTTCCATGACTGGGCGGAGGGGCTCGACCTGATCGTCGTGGTCGAGGAGAAGCGCAAGCTGATCGAGGTGCAGGTGAAGGAGGCGATCTTCGACGACCGCCGCGGCCGGCGCGTCTACGGCTGGAAGAAGGACGGCGAGGAACTCTTTCCGACCCGCTTCGCCCTCGACCCGATGCTGATAGCCGAGAAGCTCGGCCACATCCTGATCGAGGAAGGGCGCGGCACCGAACGCGTCAAGGCCGGGCTGCAGGCAATTGAAGAGGCGCGCAAGGCCGACAACGCCCCCGAACTCGCGGCCCGGCTTCCCTGGTTCTGCTCGGGCTGCCCTCACAACACCTCGACCAAGGTGCCGAAGGGTTCCCGCGCCTATGCGGGGATCGGCTGCCACTACATGGTCCAGTGGATGGACCGTTCCACCCTCGGGTTCACGCACATGGGTGGCGAGGGTGCGAACTGGATCGGCGAGGCGCCGTTCTCGAACCGCGACCATGTGTTCCAGAACCTCGGCGACGGGACCTACAACCATTCGGGCCTTCAGGCGATCCGCGCCGCGCTCGCCGCCGGCACGAACATCACCTACAAGATCCTCTACAACGACGCCGTCGCAATGACCGGCGGGCAGAAGAACGACGGCGGCCTGACCGCAGAACAGATCTGCCGCGAGCTTCTGGCCTTCGGCGTGAAGCACCTCGCCCTCGTCTATGACCCGAAGGAGGAGATCGAGCTTTCCGCCTTCCCGCAGGGCATCGAGAAATTCACCCGTGACGAGCTTCCGTCCGTTCAGGAGAAGTACCGGCAGATCAAGGGCGTATCGGCCATCGTTTACGTCCAGACCTGCGCCGCGGAAAAGCGCCGCCGCCGCAAGCGCGGGACCTTCCCGGACCCCGACCGGCGCGTCTTCATCAACACCGACATCTGCGAGGGCTGCGGTGACTGCGGTGTGCAGTCTAACTGCGTTTCCATCGTGCCGGTGGAAGCCGAACTCGGCCGCAAGCGCGCCATAGATCAATCCTCCTGCAACAAGGACTTCACCTGCCTGAAAGGCTTCTGCCCGTCCTTCGTCACGCTGAAGGGGGCGGAGTTGAAGAAGGCCGCCGTGCAGGACCTCGACCTTCCTCATCTGCCCGAGCCCACGGTTCCCGCGATCCGGGGCACGCATAACGTCGTCATCACGGGCGTCGGCGGAACGGGCGTCGTCACCGTGGGCGCGGTTCTCGCAATGGCCGCGCATGTGGAGGGCAAGGGCGCCGGCATGATGGAGATGGCGGGCCTCGCCCAGAAGGGCGGTGCCGTCCATATTCACCTGCGGCTTGCCGAAAAACCCTCCGATATCAGCGCGATCCGCGTCGCGGTGGGCGAGGCGGACTGCGTGATCGGCGGCGATCTCGTCGTGACGGCCGGCACCAAGACGCTTGGCCTCATGCGCCAGGGCCGAACCGCGGCCGTCGTGAACGCGCATGAGATCATGACCGGCGACTTCACTCGGCACCGCGAATTCCGCATTCCGACCGACCAGCTGCAGCTTGCGCTTCAGGCGCGGCTGAAGGACCGCGTCAGTTTCTTCGACGCTTCGGACCTTGCCCGGCGGCTTCTCGGAGATTCGATCTACTCGAACATGCTCGTCGTCGGAGCCGCCTGGCAGAAAGGCCTTATTCCTCTCGGCCACGACGCGATCACCCGCGCGATCGAGTTGAACGGGACCGCCGTCAAGGGCAACCTGCGCGCCTTCGAGATCGGGCGCTGGGCGGCTGAACACCCCGAAGAGGTCACGAAAATCACCTCGGCAGACGTCGAAAAGCCACTGACGCTGCAAGAAAAGATCGACTTCCGCGCGCGGCATCTCGAAGACTATCAGGGCGTGTCCCTGGCGGGCCGCTACCGCGCCTTCGTCGCCTCCGCGCCGGAACAACTGAAAGAGGCCGTCGCGGAGGGCTATCACAAGCTTCTCGCCTACAAGGACGAATACGAGGTCGCGCGGCTGCATCTGGAGACGGCCGAAAAGGCGCGGGCGGAATTCGGGGGCGACTTCAGGGTGAGCTATCACCTCGCCCCGCCGCTCTTCGCGGGGAAGGGTGCGGACGGCCGCCCGAGGAAGCGTGAATACGGCGCCTGGATACTGCCGGTCTTCCGCCTTCTCGCCTTGATGAAGGGCCTGCGCGGCACGGCGTTCGATCCCTTCGGTCGCAGCGCCGAACGCCGGATGGAACGCCGCCTGATCGCGGAATACGAATCCGACATGGCGGAGGTCTTCAAGGAACTGACCCCTGACCGGGCCGAGGCGGCGCTGGCTCTTGCCCGCCTTCCGCTCGAGATCCGGGGGTTTGGGCCGGTGAAAGCCTTTTCGGAAAAGGCTGCCGCCAAGCGGCGGGAGGAGCTTCTTGCGACCTTCCGCGCGGGCGGGGCGCCCCTGCAACAAGCGGCGGAATAACGTCGCGGCAACCTTGTCATGCCGCCGTCACCATCCTGCGCGAAAACTCCGCTGGATTGTGCCATCGAGCAGGAGTAAGGGGCGCGCCAAGATGCAACGCCAGGTAGCCCGAGAGATCAGTTACGCTTCGTCCGCCCGCTCGCGTGGCGGGCGCGCCGTCATTCGCGTTCTGGAAAACGCCACGGGCCGCATCGGCCTCATCCGCCGTGCGAAGGGCTACGAGGACGAAGTCGCGCTGGGCCGGGACTTCTGGGAGGTCATCGCCGGGCGCTACGGCCTGACACTCGACGTCGTCGGCGGCAGCCTTGCGAACATCCCGACGACGGGGCCGCTGGTTCTTGTCGCGAACCATCCCTACGGCATCCTCGACGGGCTGATGATGGGTAACATCCTCAGCCAGGTCCGCGGCGATTTCCGCATCGTCGCCCACCGCATCTTCCGCCGCGCCGAGGAACTCGACCGGATCATCCTTCCAATCTCTTTCGACGAGACGAAGGAAGCGGTGCGCCAGAACCTCGAAACCCGCGCGGCCGCGCTCGACTATCTCGGCAAGGGTGGTGCCATCGGCATCTTCCCGGGCGGCACGGTTTCGACCTCGGCACGGCCCTTCGGCCGCCCGTTGGACCCGGTGTGGCGCAACTTCACCGCGAAGATGATCGCGAAGTCCGAGGCGACGGTGGTTCCGGTCTTCTTCGAGGGCCACAACTCGCGCCTCTTCCAGCTTGCGAGCCATATGCACCAGACGCTCCGCCTCGCGCTTCTCATAAAGGAGTTCCGCGCGCGCGTGGACGAGCCCGTCCGCGTCGTGGTGGGCGAACCGATCCCGCGCGCCCAGATCGACCCGCTTCGGTCCGATTCCAAGGCGATGATGGATTTCCTGCGCCAGGCGACTTATGAGTTGAGCCCGAAGCCTCTGGCGAACCTCGGTCACGGCTACGAGTTCGAGGCGAAATACAGGGCATAACCCCAGAGGGTGAGGCAGGCATGGCAGTCGGTGTTTTCGATTCGGGGCTGGGCGGTCTGACGGTCTTCGACGCGGTTTCGAAGCGGCTGCCCGACGTGGCCTTCGTCTACTATGGCGACAATGCGCACGCGCCCTATGGCGTGCGTGACGCCGAGGACATCTTCAACCTGACCTGCGCGGGCGTCGAACGGCTCTGGCAGGAGGGCTGCGATCTCGTGATCCTCGCCTGCAACACGGCCTCGGCCGCCGCGCTTCGCCGGATGCAGGAAACCTGGGTGCCGAAGGGCAAGCGTGTTCTCGGGGTCTTCGTGCCCCTGATCGAGGCGCTCACCGAACGGCAATGGGGCGACAACTCCCCGCCGCGCGAGGTCGCGGTGAAGCACGTGGCGCTGTTCGCGACGCCCGCCACAGTGGCCTCCCGCGCCTTCCAGCGCGAGCTGGCCTTCCGCGCCATCGGCGTCGACGTCGAGGCGCAGCCTTGCGGTGGCGTCGTCGACGCGATCGAGCAGGGAGACGAGATCCTGGCCGAGGCGCTCGTCCGGTCCCATGTCGAGGCGCTCCTGCGCCGGATGCCGAACCCCGAGGCCGCGGTTCTCGGCTGCACGCACTACCCGCTGATGGCGCGCGCCTTCCAGGAGGCGCTGGGCGAGGGGGTAAAGGTCTATTCCCAGGCGAATCTCGTCGCGGAAAGCCTTGCCGACTACCTCCACCGCCATCCCGATTTCATCGGGTCGGGAACGGAGACAAGGTTCCTGACCACGGGCAACCCGAAAAGCGTTTCCTCGAAGGCGACGCAGTTCCTGCGGCGCCGGATCGAGTTCGAGAGCGCGTAGCGGGGCGCCGCGATGGACGCCGACGCCTGGTCCGCTGCCCTGGAAGACTGGCGCGCCGCCCGGCTCGCGGCGCTCAAGGCGGATGACGGCTGGCTCAACCTCACCGACCGGATCGAGATCACGCCGGGCAGGCACAGCGTCGGAACCGGTCCGGAGAACGATCTTCGCATCTCCGCGGGTCCGGCCCATCTCGGCACCCTGATCCTCACGCGCGCTGGCGTGGCCTCATTCCGGCTTCCCGGTGGCGAGGAGGAGGATTTCGGCCCCCGGCCGGATGCGCCGCCGCGGCTTGTCGTGGACTCGGTCCTGCTCGAAATCCATCGGGTCGAAGGCCACCCGGCGCTCAGGGTGCGGGACTTGCTGTCGCGGGCCCGCGTAAGCTTCGCGGGGCTCCGGCATTTCCCGCACGATCCCGCCTGGGTCATCCGCGCCGACTGGATCGAACTCGACAAGCCCGCGATGGCCGACGTGGCCCTCGTCGACGGTCGCAGCGAGAAGGTGCAACTGACCCATTCCGCCAGCTTCCTGCATGAGGGCCAGCGCGTGACACTCATCCCGACCCACTGGAAGGGCGGCAAGCCGATGTTCGTGATCCGCGATGCAACGTCAGGGAAGGACACCTACGGCGCGGCGCGTTTCCTGATCGGCGAGGACATCGGCGGCGGAAAGATCACGCTCGACTTCAACAAGGCGCACAACCCGCCCTGCGCCTTCACAGACCTCGCCGTCTGCCCGCTGCCGCCGCCGCAGAACATACTGCCATTCCCGGTAAGGGCAGGCGAACTGAAACCCTGATCTCGACCAATTCCGGAGCCGAGCTTCGTCCCCCAAGGCAGCGGTCCTGGCGTTCGCGCATGGCGTTCCGGCGCCCGGTGTCGGGTGAGACCGACGCCACGACGTTGGACAGACGACCGTGCATGCCTGACGCTGACGTCACGTCAGGAGGAAATGGAGGGTTCGCAATGACAATCGATCCGAAAGCCGTCGCGACCATGGCACAGGACTACACGGCCGCCTGGAACTCGAAATCCGCCGATGCGGAGGCGTCTTTCTATGCTGCCGACGGTGAGATCGTTATCAATCGTGGGGAGCCTTGGAAGAGCCGGTCCGGAATCGCGGAAATGGCCGCCGGGTTTACGCGGACGTGCCTGGCCTTTCGCTCGTCTGCGACGAGATACGCTGCGCGGGATCGCATGCCGTCTATATCTGGACCTTAACTGGCCATCACTCGCAAACGGGCAATCCGCTGAAGGTCCACGGGTGGGAGGAATGGGATCTTGGCGACGATCTCAAGGTGAAGGCTTCGCGCGGCTGGTTCGACGCCGAGGAATACGCCCGGCAGGCCGGCACCGGCTGACCGGGGCGATCCGAGCAGCGCCATTGCGCCGCCATCCTTGGGGGGGGCGGGCCGATCGCGGCACAGGGCCGGAAAGGCAACGGCCGCCCCCAAGGGACGGCCGCTAGAGCCTCTTGGCGCCGGGACTGTTGTTCAGTCCTTCGAACGCTCGACGTAGGAATTGTCTTCCGTGTTGATAACGATCCGCGTGCCGGCGTCGATATGCGGCGGCACCATGACCCGGACCCCGATATCGGTTATTGCGGGCTTGTAGGACGAGGACGCCGTCTGGCCCTTCACGACCGGCTCCGTTTCGGTGATCTGTACCGTGATCTTCTGCGGCAGTTCGATGGCGATCGCGACGCCTTCATGCGTCCGCAGGAAAACGCGCATGCCTTCCTGAAGATAGACCTTCTGGTCGCCGATCACGTCGGGCGAGACGGTCAGCTGTTCGTAGGTCTCGGGCTCCATGAAGTGGTAGCCTTCGCCGTCCTCGTAGAGGTAGTCGTAGGAGCGTTCGTCCACATGCGCCTTTTCCACCTGCTCGGTGGTCCGCCAGCGTTCCGAAACCTTCACGCCGTCCGAGATCCGCCGCAGGTCGACCTGCGTGACCGGCGTGCCCTTGCCGGGGTGAAAGTTCTGGGCGGTAAGAACGACGTAGAGCCTGCCGTCGATGTCGACGACGTTGCCTTTGCGAAGGCTCGAAGCAATGACTTTCACGGGTCTCTTCCTTGTCTCTCTGGCGCCCGCGTCGTAAGGGACGCGGCACTTCGCCGCCGCTCCTAGCGCATGTTCCCGAAAATCTCCAGCCGAAAGGCGCAACCCTTGACAAGCCCCGAACCCGCGTCTCCCTGGTGGACCCCGTCGCGCCATGCCGACCGCAGGCCGCTGCTTCTCGCGCGCAACCGCATACAGGCGGGGCTGCGATCCTGGCTTGCCGCCGAGGGCTTCACCGAAGTCGATCCCGCCGCGCTACAGGTTTCGCCGGGCAACGAGGCGCATCTTCATGCTTTCGGCACGGACGCCATCGGCAATGACGGGCAGCCGCGGCGGATGTATCTGCACACCTCGCCCGAGTTTGCGATGAAGAAGCTCCTCGCGGCCGGCGAGACGCGCATCCATGCCTTTTCCCATGTCTGGCGCAACCGGGAGCGGGGGGCACTGCATTCGCCGGAATTCACCATGCTCGAATGGTATCGCGTGGGTGAGCCCTACGACGTGCTCATGGACGACTGCGCGGCCTTCCTGCGGCTCGCGGCCGAAGCCGCCGGCGCGCGGGAGCTGCGGTTCCGCGACCGGACCTGCGACCCCTCCGCCGAGCCCGAGCGCCTGAGCGTGGCGGAGGCATTCTCCCGCTACGCCGGCATCGACCTTCTCGCCTCGATCGCCCCGGATGGAACGACGTCGGCCGAGGCGCTTGCCGCCGAACTCGCCCGAGCCGGTATCCGTCATGCGACGGACGACACCTGGTCCGACATGTTGTCGCGCGTGCTGGTCGAGAAGGTGGAGCCGAACCTCGGCATGGGCCGGATGACCGTTCTGGATCGCTATCCCGCCGCCGAGGCCGCGCTCGCCCGCCCGGTGCCCTCCGACCCGCGCCTTGCGGAACGGTTCGAGGTCTACGCCTGCGGGGTGGAGCTCGCCAACGGCTTCGGCGAGTTGACGAACCCGGCCGAGCAGCGCCGGCGTTTCGAGGCCGAGATGGCCGAGAAGGAGCGCGTCTATGGCGAGCGTTACCCGATCGACGAGGACTTTCTGGCCGCTCTGGCGCACATGCCGCCCGCAAGCGGCATCGCGATGGGGTTCGACCGGCTCGTTATGCTTGCGACATGCGCGCCACGGATCGACGACGTGATCTGGGCTCCGGTGGGGTAGGGCGCGCGTCCGCGATGTTTCCGGCCGCGGCGGCGCACTTGCTGAGGGCTGCCGCCGTGACATAGCCTGTCGCGCAGGTTGAGAGAGGCGATAATGACCGAAGTCGGGGCTCGGGGCAGAAGCTGGGGGAGCAAGCTCCTGCTCGCCGGGCTCGTGCTGTGTGTCCTTTTCTCCGTCGGGTATCTCGGTCACGCGGAACTGACACGGAAGCTGCGCGCCGATTATGCCCGCGAGGGTCAGGGCTCTCTCACTCTCTATTCCGAGATGACCAGCGGCTGGCTCGACCGCTTCCGCGCGCTCACGCCGATCTATGCACGCCATCCCGCTGTCGTCGAAGCGCTGCGCAACCCGTCGAACCCGGACCTCATCGACGGGCTGAACCGCGACTTGGAGATCTGGAACGCGGCGTCGGGAACGGCCGATACCTATGTCATGAGAATCGACGGGCGAACGATCGCGGCGTCGAACTGGGCCGAGAAGACCAGCTTCGTCGGCAAGAACTTTTCCTTCCGTCCCTACTTCGCGGAGGCGAGAGACGGTCGTCTCGGGCGGTTCTTCGGATTGGGCACCACCTCCGGGGTGCGGGGCTACTACTTCGCCTCGCCGGTGCGCGATGGCGGAACGATCATCGGGGTCGTCGTGACGAAGGTCGCCGTCGAGGGGCTGGAACAGGATTTCCGGCAGAGCCGCGGCCAGATATTCGTCACGGACGCGGCCGGCGTGATCATACTTGCCGGGAACCCTCTCTTGGTCCTGAAAACGCTGACGCCCATGTCTGCCGCCGACCGGCGGCGAATCTCGGCGGCACAGCAATTCGACCTCTCGGCAATCGCTCCGGCGCCGATCGCCGTGAGGGAAGCGCCCGAAGGCGAAGACTATGAAATCGTCGTCGCGCCCGCCGATCGCGCCCAGGCGCCGGAGACGGAGTTCCTGCATCTCAGCCGGACGATGCCCGTCGAGCAATGGAACCTGCATCTGCTCATGGATACCGCGCCGCTTCGCGCCGAGCTCTGGACCTATACGATGCTCGCCGCCGCCCTTGCGATCTCCGCTGGCATGGGCGTCGCCATGATGGTGCAACGGCGACGGCGGCTCCTGGAACGGCTCCGCGACCGCGAGCGTGCGCAGGCCGTGCTCGAACGCCGCGTCGAGGAACGGACCAGCGAACTGAGCCATGCCAACGTCAAGTTGCAGGAGGAGGTCGCGGAACGGAAGGCGGCGGAAGAAAGCCTGCGGCGGACGCAGACCGAACTGATCCAGGCCGGCAAGCTCGCCGCGCTGGGGCAGATGTCGGCAGCCCTCAGCCACGAATTCAACCAGCCGCTGATGGCCATCCGGGCCTATGCCGAAAACGCAATAGCCTTCGTGGATGCCGGGGCGGGGCCGCAGGCCAGCGAGAACCTGTCGCGCGTACTCAGGCTGACCGACCGTATGGGGCAGCTGTCGAAGCACCTCACGCGTTTCGCGCGCCGCTCGCAGGACACGGTCGAGCCCGTGTCGCTGGACGCCGCGCTGGAGGAGACGCTGTCTCTTCTCGAGGGCCGGATCGAGAGGGCCGGGGCCAGCGTCGTGGTGCCGACCGAAACCGGGATCAAGGTGCTCGGCGGGCAGGTCCGCCTGCAGCACGTGTTCATGAACCTGATCGGCAACGCGCTTGATGCCACGCCCCCGGACCGCGATCCGGTAATCTCCATAAGGGCGACGTGCCGCGGCGCCGACGTCGGGGTCGTGGTCGAGGACAACGGAACTGGAATCGCGGAGGATGCCTTGCCCCGCATCTTCGATCCGTTCTTCACCACGAAGGAGGTTGGCAAAGGGATCGGGCTCGGCCTTTCGATCAGCTACAACATCATAAAGGACTTCGGCGGAACGATCCGGGCGGAGAACCGCGAGGAGGGCGGCGCGCGGTTCACTCTGCGGCTCAGGGCGGCAGAGGCCGGGGGGCAGGAGGCGGCCGAATGACGCGCCGGCAGGTCATCCTGATCGACGACGAGGAGGACATCCGTCGCTCGGTCCAGCAATCCCTGGAACTCAGGGGCTACGAGGTCACGGCCTTCGCCCGCGCCGACAGGGCGCTGGAGGCGTTGGCCCGCGACTTTCCGGGTGTCGTCGTGTCTGACATCCGCATGCCGCGCATGGACGGGATCCAGTTTCTGGAGGCGGCACTGGCGGTCGATGCCGATCAGCCGGTAGTTCTCATCACCGGTCACGGCGACGTGCCACTGGCGGTGGAGGCGCTCGGCAAGGGAGCCTACGATTTCATCGAGAAGCCCTTCGCGACCGACCGCCTCGTTCAGGCGATCGAACGCGCCGCCGAGAAGCGCGAACTCGTGATGGAGCTTCGTAGCCTGCGCGAGGCGGGGCAGGCGGATGACCCGCTCGAGGCGGTGGTCCTCGGGCGCGCGCCCGCGTTGGTGGAACTGCGCCGCAAGATCCGTGCCGTTGCCGCGACCGATCTTGACGTGCTGATCGTCGGCGATACGGGATCGGGCAAGGAACTCGTCGCCCGCTCGATCCACCAGCTTTCGGACCGGCGCGACAAGCCCTTCGTCACGATCAACCTCGCGGCGCTTCCCGGGGCGATGATCGAGACGGAGCTTTTCGGCCATGTGGCCGGCGCCTTTCCGGGCGCGATGCGGGCGCGAACGGGACGTCTGGAACATGCTCGCGGCGGGACGGTCTATCTCGACGCGATCGGATCGGCCCCGCCATCGCTTCAGGTCAAGCTGTTGCGGATGCTGGAAGACCGCGCAATCGAGCCGCTCGGAACGAGCGAGAAGGTCGACCTGGACGTGCGGTTCTTCGCCTCCGCAAAGGACAGCTTGGAAACCCTCGTCCAGCAGGGGCAGTTCCGCGACGACCTGCTCTATCGCCTCAACCCCGTCACCCTGCGGCTTCCCGCCTTGCGCGACCGGGCGGAGGATATCCCGCGCCTGTTCCAGCATTTCGTCTCCGAAGCGGCGGAGCGATTTGGACGCCCCTCGATTGCCGTGCCGCCGGAAAGGCTTCTGGAGATCGCGACAAGGGACTGGCCCGGAAACCTGCGCGAACTGAAGAACGCGGCGGACCGATACGTGCTCGGCATCGAAACCGACGCGTATTCGGCCGCCGGTCCCGCGCTGAGCCTCGCCGAGCAGGTCGACCGCTTCGAAAAGAGCGTCATCGCCGCGGCCCTTGCGGCCCATGACGGGAACCTCAAGGCGACCTACGAATCGCTCGGCCTGTCGCGCAAGACGCTCTACGAGAAGATGCAGAAGCACCGGCTCAGGCGTGAGGACTTCGAGGGTTGAGGGACGGGTGTTCCGATTTCCACACGTCACGGGAACGGCGATGGGTGGAAACGGAAACATCGGCGGTCCCGCTTGCCGATTTCCTTCGCATAGCCGCCATGAGCGGATTGCATGGCCCTGGGTCCATGCGGCTTCCTCCCTCCCAGCCGTCGCTCTAGCGGCAGCTTCCGGACCGACCGGACCGGGACGCAACAAATAGGAGGAACCCCGAATGCGTATTCGCCATGCCCTCGCCGCCGCGGCGAGCCTTCTCGCCCTGACGGCCGGTTCGGCCTTCGCCGCCTGCGACGACGGCGAGATCCTGATCAAGTTCGCCCACGTCACCAACGCGGACAAGCACCCCAAGGGCATCGCGGCCCAGCTCTTCGCCGACCGCGTGAATGAGGAGATGAACGGCAAGGCCTGCGTCGAGGTCTACCCGAACTCGACCCTCTACGATGACGACAAGGTTCTCGAGGCGATGCTCCTCGGCGACGTGCAGATGGCCGCCCCGTCGCTGTCGAAGTTCGAGACCTTCACGAAGAAATTCCGCCTCTTCGACCTGCCCTTCGTCTTCGAGGACATCGGTGCCGTCGACCGCTACCAGCTGTCCGAGGACGGTCAGGCGCTTCTGACCTCGATGCAGCGCAAGGGCCTTCTCGGCCTCGCCTACTGGCATTCGGGGATGAAGCAGCTTTCGGCCAACAAGCCGCTCCTCGTGCCGGGTGACGCGGCGGGCCTGAAGTTCCGCATCCAGCCGTCCGACGTGCTCCAGGCGCAGTTCGAGGCGATCGGCGCGAACCCGCAGAAGATGGCCTTCTCCGAGGTTTACGGCGCGCTCCAGACGGGCGTCGTCGATGGGCAGGAAAACACCTGGTCGAACACCTACGGCCAGAAGTACTTCGAGGTTCAGGACGGCATCACCGAAACGAACCACGGCGTGCTCGACTACATGGTCGTGGTGTCTAACGACTGGTGGGAAGGCCTGCCGGAGGACGTGCGCGGCCAGCTCAAGACGATCATGGACGAAGTGACCTCCGAGCGTAACGCCGCGGTCGTCCAGGTCGAGGAAGAAGCCAAGGCAGCGGTCGTCGCCACCGGCGCCGTCGTGCGCTCCCTGACGGCCGAGCAGCGCGCCGAATGGGTCGAGGCGATGAAGCCGGTCTGGGCCAAGTTCGCTGACGAGATCGGTCAGGACGTCATCGACACCGCCGTCACCTACAACGCCACGAACTAATCCCGAACCGGCCGCCCGTTTCGCACGGGCGGGCCGGCATCCGCATCGCCGCACCCGCTTGGGGCCGGCCAGAGGGAGGGAACCCGAATGTCTGCCAATGCCAGAACGGCGATCGGGCGCTTAGTCAACGAGATCGAGGAGACGCTGATCGCGGTCCTTCTGGGTCTGATGACGCTCATCACCTTCGCCAACGTCATCGCCCGCTACGTCTTCAACGCCAACCTGCTCTGGGCGCTCGAGGCGACCGTTTTCCTCTTTTCGTGGCTCGTTCTTCTCGGCGCGTCCTACGTCGTGAAGATACACGGCCACCTCGGTATCGACGTCGTCGCGCGCGCCTTGCCGCGCGGGCCGCGCAGGTGGCTGACGCTTGTCGCCGCGGGGGTCTGCATCCTCTACGCGGTCCTGCTGCTTGTCGGGTCGTGGAACTACTGGGCGCCCTTCGTGGGCAAGCAGGCCTGGTACGAGGTCAACGACATCCGCATGCCCGACTGGCTCCGCTTCATCGAGCCGATCCTGAACGAGGGCGAGCCCTACGAGAAGCTGCCCCGCTTCATTCCCTACGCGGCGCTGCCGATCGGCATGGCGCTTCTGATGTTCCGCTTCGTCCAGGCGGCGTTGAGGGTCTGGATCGGTCATGCCGAGCTTCTGATCGCCAGCCACGAGGCCGAAGACATGGTCGAAGAAGCCGCCGGTTCGGCGGATCGGGAGAACTGATCCATGGATATCCTCTTCCTGTTCCTGATGGTCATCGGCCTGATGCTGATCGGCGTTCCGATCGCGGTGAGCCTCGGCCTTTCGTCGATCGTCTTCATGCTGGCGTTTTCGGAAACGTCGCTCGCGTCGATCGCCCAGCAGCTCTTCAACGCCTTCGCAGGCCACTACACGCTGCTCGCGATCCCATTCTTCATCCTCGCCTCGACCTTCATGTCGACGGGGGGCGTCGCCAAGCGGATCATCCGCTTCGCGATTTCCGTCGTCGGTCACTTCCGCGGCGGCCTCGCCATGGCGGCGGTCTTCGCCTGCATGATGTTCGCGGCACTTTCGGGATCGTCGCCCGCGACCGTGGTCGCCATCGGCTCGATCTGCATCGCGGGTATGCGGCAGGTCGGCTATTCCAAGGATTTCGCAGCCGGCGTGATCTGCAATGCGGGCACGCTCGGCATCCTCATCCCGCCCTCGATCGTCATGGTGGTCTATGCCGCCGCCGTCGACGTCTCGGTCGGACGCATGTTCCTTGCGGGCGTGATCCCGGGCCTTCTCGCCGGGCTCATGCTGATGGTCGGCATCTACGTGGTCGCCCGTCTTCGCAACCTTCCCGCGCAGCCCTGGGCCGGCTGGGGCGAGGTCTTCGCCGCCGCCCGCGACGCGGGCTGGGGGCTGTTCCTGATCGTCATCATTCTCGGCGGGATCTACGGCGGCGTCTTCACCCCGACCGAGGCGGCGGCCGTCGCGGCGGTCTACGCCTTCCTGATCGCGAACTTCGTCTACCGGGACATGGGGCCGCTCCACGATCCGGAAGGCGTGCGGAACCTTTCGCTGATCTCGAGGCCCTGGGCTCTTCTCACGGCCTTCGTCCACCGGGACGCGCGCAGGGCGCTCTTCGAGTCGGGCAAGGTCACGATCATGCTCATGTTCATCATCGCGAACGCGCTGATCCTGAAGCACGTCCTGACTGACGAACAGATCCCGCAGACCATCACGGCTGCGCTTCTCGACGCAGGCTTCGGCCCGGTCACGTTCCTGATCGCCGTCAACGTGATCCTTTTGATCGGCGGCCAGTTCATGGAACCCTCGGGCCTTGTCGTGATCGTCGCGCCGCTGGTGTTCCCCATCGCGATCGAGCTCGGCATCGATCCGATCCACCTCGGGATCATCATGGTCGTGAACATGGAGATCGGGATGATCACGCCACCCGTGGGCCTGAACCTCTTCGTAACCTCGAGCGTCGCGAACATGTCGGTGATGGCGGTGGTCCGGGCCGCACTGCCCTGGCTCGCGATCCTCTTCGCCTTCCTGATCATCGTGACCTATGTCCCGGGGATCTCCACCTGGCTGCCGACGACGTTCATGGGGCCGGAGATCATCATCAAGTAGTGGCGCGGCCACGCATGATTGCTGAAGAAATGGCGGGGCCCGCTTCCACGGCGGGCCCCAACTGTTTTCGACAGCGACGGAAACAGATCGCGGTACCGGCTTTTCATTTCCGGAACGATGAAAAGTCATTCATAACAGGCAAGTAGCACCCATTTCGCCCTTGGTGCCCGCAGCGGCCACTCGCGTTCCCCCTTGCATCGCGCCAGAAGCTTCTCCAAACAGTCCGCGTCATTTCTTCAGGGGGGCAGGCCCATGACCCAAAAGATCGCCATTCTCGGAGCCTCTGGCTATACGGGCGCCGAGCTCGTCCGCCTGATCGCCACCCATCCTTCGATGCAGATCGTCGGCCTGTCCGGCGAGCGGAAGGCCGGCCTTCCCATGGCCGAGGTCTTTCCCCATCTCGGGCATCTCGACCTGCCGCTCCTCGAAAAGATCGAGGACATGGATTTTTCCGGCGTGGACCTCGCCTTCTGCGCGCTTCCTCATGCGACCTCTCAGGCCGTGATTTCGGAACTGCCGCGCAACCTCAAGATCGTCGACCTTTCCGCCGACTTCCGTCTGCGGGACCCGGCCGACTACGAGAAGTGGTACGGCAAGCCCCATGCCGCCGTGGAGCTTCAGAAGGAGGCCGTCTACGGCCTGACCGAGTTCTACCGCGACGACATCCGCAACGCCCGGCTCGTCGCCGGCACCGGCTGCAACGCCGCGACCGGCCAGTATGCGATCCGCCCGCTGATCGAGGCGGGGGTCATCGACCTCGACGAGATCGTGATCGACCTCAAGGCCGGCGTCAGCGGGGCAGGGCGGTCGCTGAAGGAAAACCTCCTTCACGCCGAGCTTTCCGGCGGCACGCACGCCTATTCAGCGGCCGGCACCCACCGTCACCTCGGCGAGTTCGATCAGGAATTCTCCAAGGCCGCCGGCCGGCCCGTCCGCGTCCAGTTCACGCCCCACCTGATGCCCTTTAACCGGGGCATCCTCGCCACCGTCTACGTTCGGGGCGAGCCGGCGCAGGTCCACAAGGCGCTGGCCGACAGGTATGCGGCGGAACCGTTCCTCAGGGTGCTACCTTTCGGCGCACTCCCCTCGACAAGACACATCGCAGGCTCCAACTACGTTCATATCGGCGTGGTCGGCGACCGCCTCCCCGGCCGCGCCGTCGTGATCGCCGCGCTCGACAACCTCGCCAAGGGGTCCTCGGGACAGGCGATCCAGAACGCGAACCTGATGCTGGGGGTGGAGGAGACGGCGGGGCTCATGCTCGCGCCAGTGTTCCCGTGAGGAGAGCATGAAGAATCTCAAGAAGAAACGCCGGATCCAGGTGATCGTCGTCGCGGCGCTTGCGCTCGCGCTGTCGACCGCGGTGATCGGTTACGCGATGCGGGACGGCATCAACTTCTTCCGCGCGCCGAGCCAGGTCGTCGAGACCCCGCCCGCGCCGGGCGAAGTCTTCCGCCTCGGCGGTCTTGTCGAGGAAGGCTCGATTGTCCGTGGGCAAGGCGAGACCGTCAGCTTCCGCGTCACCGATGGGGGCGCGGTCATTCCCGTCACCTTCACCGGCGTCCTTCCCGACCTCTTCGCCGAAGGGCAGGGCATGATCGGGACCGGCGTGATGGAGGACGGCACCTTCGTCGCGCGCGAGATCCTCGCCAAGCATGACGAAACCTACATGCCGAAGGAAGTGATCGACGCCCTCAAGGAACAGGGCGTCTACGAGGATCCGAACGCACAGGCTGCGACGAATTAACCATTTGATGTGAGCTTCCCCCGCGCGTCAGCCGAGGGGAAGCCGCATGAGATCCGTCACCGACATCGCCAGAGAGATCGTCGCCCGCGAGGGCGGCTACGTGAACGACCCGGACGATCCGGGCGGCGCCACCAAGTACGGCGTTACGATCGGAACGATGCGCCGCCTCGGGCTCGACCTCACGGGCGACGGTAAGGTGAGCGAGGCCGATGTCCGCCGCCTCTCGCGGGAACAGGCCGAGGAAATCTTCGTCGAGCATTACTTCCGCCGCCCGCGCATCGCCGAGCTGCCCGAGAGCATCCGGCCCTCGGTCTTCGACATGTACGTTAACACGGGCCCGAACGCAGTCCGCGTGCTGCAAAGGCTCCTGGTCGACATGGGCCGGGACGTCGTGGTGGATGGCGTCATCGGCCCGCAGACCATAGCGGCGGCCCAGGCTGCAGCAGAGGCCGCGCCGGAGCACATAGCCGACGCCTACGGAATCGCCCGGCGCAACTACTACTACGCCCTCGCTGACGCGCGCCCGCAGAGCCGCAAGTACGCTCGCCGCCGGGACGGAGGGAAGGGCGGCTGGATAACGCGGGCCGAGGAGTTCATCTCGCCACGGTTCCACCTTTCCGATCTCGCCCACCGCCGGAGGGTCGCGGCATGGGCGTGATCCCGCAGATCCTCGGCGGCCCGGCGGCCACTACCGCCCTCGGCAACGCCGTCACTGGCATAGCAGAGGTCTTCACGCCGAATGCGACGAAGCGGATGGAGAAGAACCACGAGGCCTACATGGCCGCGCTGGACGAACATGGGGCGGAGTTCCAGTACATCCGTCCCGGCCTCTTCGACCGCTTCGTCAACGGCCTGAACCGCCTCCCGCGCCCGATGCTCGCCCTCGGCACTCTCGGCCTCTTCGTATACGCGATGGTCGACCCGATCAGCTTCGCGGAGCGAATGGTTGGCCTCGCCTATGTGCCCGAACCGCTCTGGTGGCTTCTCGGCGCGATTGTCGGCTTCTATTTCGGCGCGCGGGAGGCGCATTACTTCCGCGCCCAGAGCCAAGCCCCGCTACCGCCGCCCCCGGGCCAGCCTGCCCCGGAGGACGGCAACCCCGCCCTCGCGGAGTGGCGCAGTTCGAGAGGTGATTGATTCCGGCTTTTCGGCCCGGAAGTATCGCTCGCTGGAACCGACGGCCCGGCCGGCGGCGGGGGCTTAGACATGCCGCTGGGCCCTCCGGGGGCAGGTTCGGTCAAATCCCCGCGACATGCGCGCGCATCCCCATTGGATCGGCCCGCGGAAACTCCTATTGTCCCGCGCATGTTTACCGAACTCGGCCACCTCACGCTGATCCTCGCCCTCGCCGTCGCGCTCGTGCAGGCGATCGTTCCACTTGTCGGCGCGCACAAGGGGTGGCGCGGCTGGATGGCCGTGGGGGAACCTGCCGCGACGGCGCAGTTCCTTCTGATCGCGTTTTCCTTCGTGGCGATCACCTGGGCCTTCGTGACCTCGGACTTCTCGCTTCGTCTCGTCACGCTCAACTCGCATACGGCGAAGCCGATGCTCTACAAGATCACGGGCGTCTGGGGGAACCACGAGGGCTCGATGCTGCTCTGGGTTCTCATTCTCGCACTCTTCGGGGCCTCGGCCGCGTGGTTCGGCGGTGCGCTGCCGCCGCGGCTCCGCGCCCGTGTCCTGTCGATACAGGCGATGATCGGCGCGGCCTTCCTCGCCTTCATCCTCTTCACCTCGAATCCCTTCCTGCGTCTTGCCGTTCCGCCCTTCGACGGAGAGGACCTGAACCCGCTCCTCCAGGACCCAGGCCTCGCCTTCCACCCGCCCTTCCTCTACCTCGGCTATGTCGGCCTCTCGATGGCATTCTCCTTCGCCGTGGCCGCGCTGATCGAGGGGCGCGTGGACGCCGCCTGGGCGCGCTGGGTGCGGCCCTGGACGCTCGCCGCCTGGGTCTTCCTCACCATCGGCATCGCGCTGGGCTCCTGGTGGGCCTATTACGAACTCGGCTGGGGCGGTTTCTGGTTCTGGGACCCGGTGGAGAACGCCTCCTTCATGCCTTGGCTCATCGCTGCCGCGCTCCTCCATTCCGCCATCGTGGTGGAAAAGCGCGAGGCGCTGAAATCCTGGACCATCCTGCTGGCTATCCTCGCTTTTGGCTTCTCGCTGATCGGCACCTTCATCGTCCGCTCCGGCGTCATCACCTCGGTGCACGCCTTCGCCAACGACCCCGAGCGCGGGGTCTTCATCCTCGCGATCCTCGCCGTTTTCGTGGGCGGTGCGCTTACCCTTTACGCCGCGCGGGCGGGCGCGATGCAGGCCAAGGGCGTCTTCGGTCTGGTCAGCCGGGAATCCGCGCTCGTCCTCAACAACGTCCTGCTCGCCGTTGCGGCCTTCGTCGTCTTCACCGGCACGATCTGGCCGCTCGTGGCCGAGATGCTCTGGGACCGGAAGCTTTCCGTCGGTGCGCCTTTCTTCGAAAAGGCGTTCACCCCCTTCATGGTCGTCCTGGCGCTGGTGCTGCCGATTGGCGCGGTCCTGCCCTGGAAACGCGGCAACCTGGCGAAGGCCATGAAGCCTCTCTATCCGGCCCTGTTCCTCGCGCTGGCCCTGACGGCGCTCGCCTATGCGGTGCAGACGGGGCGGTCCTCGCTTGGCCCCCTGGGCCTTGGCCTCGGCACCTGGCTCGTCGCCGGCTCGGCCGCCGAACTCTGGCTCCGTGCCGGGCGGAAGCTTCCGCGCCTCGGCCGCCTGCCGCGCGCCGACTGGGGCAAGGCAACGGCCCATGCCGGGCTGGGCATCACCATCTTCGGGATCGCGGGCCTCATGGCCTGGCAGGTCGAGGACATCCGCGTGGCCCGCGAGGGCGAGCCCTTCAGCGTCGGCGGTTACGAGATCACGCTGGAGAAGGTCGAGCGGGTCGAGGGGCCGAACTTCCTCTCCACCACCGCCACGATGCGGGTTGAGAAGGACGGCCAGCTTGTTTCCACGCTCCACCCGGAAAAACGCCTCTATCCCGTCGCCGCCATGCCGACAACGGAGGCGGCGATCGACAATGGCGTCTTCCGCGACGTCTACCTCGTCATCGGCGACCCGCAGGAAGGCGGCGGCTGGGCCGTCAGGACCTACATCAAGCCCTTCGCGAACTGGATCTGGTCCGGGGCGATCATCATGGCGCTCGGCGGGTTCCTGAGCCTTTCCGACCGCCGCTACCGCGTTGCAGCGGGCGCGCGCCGGGCGGCGCTTGCCGCCACGCCTGCGGAGTGACCGGGATGAAGCGTCTTCTCCTCATCCTCATGCTCGTGGCCGCGCCGGCCCTTGCCGTGCAGCCCGACGAGATGCTCGACGACCCCGCGCTCGAAGCGCGCGCGCGGGAGATATCGCAAGGTCTCCGCTGCCTCGTCTGCCGGAACGAGAACATCGACGATTCCAACGCGAGCCTTGCCCGTGACCTCCGTCTCCTTGTCCGCGAGCGGCTCCTGGAAGGGGACAGCGATGAGGAGGCCGTTCAGTTCATCGTGTCTCGCTATGGCGAGTACGTGCTTCTGGAGCCTCCGGCGACCGGCGCGAACCTCATCCTCTGGATCGCGGGGCCCGCGATGCTGCTTGTAGCCCTCGCCGGGGCCGCGGCCTATGTCCGTTCCCGCCGCCGTGCCCCGGAACCGGATGCCGAGGGTCTGTCGACCGAGGAAAAGGCGCGGCTCGCCGAAATTCTGAAGGAGTGACGCGCCGTTCCCCTTTCCCCACAGGCCATTGCGGCTATTCTGACGCCGGCTGAGCACTGGGAGGGGCGCCATGGATTATCAGACGATCACCTACGCGGAAACGGACGGTCTGGCGGTCATGACGCTGAACCGGCCCGAGGTGATGAATGCGCTCAACACCCAGATGCGGGCCGAGGTCACGCATGCGGTGAAGGCCGCAGAAGCCTCGGCACGGGTTCTCGTGCTGACCGGCGAGGGCCGCGCCTTCTGCTCCGGCCAGGACCTCGGCGACCGCGCCAACGTGGCCGAGATCGACCTCGAGCGGACGCTCCGGGACGAATATGAACCGATGTTGCGCGCGATCTACGGTTGCCAGATCCCGACGATCGCGGCCGTCAACGGCGTCGCGGCCGGGGCAGGGGCCAACCTCGCCCTCGCTGCGGACGTCGTGATCGCCGCCGAAGGCGCCTCCTTCATCCAGGCCTTCACGCGCATCGGCCTCATGCCCGACGCGGGCGGCAGCTACTGGCTGCCGCGCCAGATGGGCTTCGCAAAGGCGATGGGCGCGGCGCTTTTCGCCGAAAAGATCACGGCCAGGCAGGCAGCCGACTGGGGCATGATCTGGGAATGCGTCTCCGATGACGTCTTCCCGGCACATTGGCGCGCCCGCGCGGAAACGCTCGCCGTGGGTCCGACCGTTGCCTACCGGGCGATCAAGACGGCGCTCCGGGGCACGTTCTCGCGGGATCTCGACGAACAGCTGGCGCTGGAGGCGAAGCTTCAGGGAGACTGCGGTCGGACGCGCGACTTCAAGGAGGGTGTCCTCGCATTTCTCGAGAAGCGGAAGCCCGTTTTCGAGGGGCGCTGAGCGGGGGCGCCGCGCGGGCGTGCGGTGGTGCGCCTTCTGAGGCCGGAAGAATGGCGGGCATGACGGACGAAAAAAGGGCCGCCTTCATGGCGGCCCTTTCGTATCCGGTATGCCGCCGTTTCAGCGGCCTTCGACGTCCACGTAGTCGCGCTGCGGCTCGCCGACGTAGCGCTGGCGCGGGCGGCCGATCTTCTGCGTCGGATCGCTGAGCATTTCCTTCCACTGGGCGATCCAGCCCACGGTGCGCGACACGGCGAAGATCGGCGTGAACATCGAGGTCGGGAAACCCATCGCCTCGAGGATGATACCCGAATAGAAGTCGACGTTCGGGTAAAGCTTCTTCTCGACGAAGTAGTCGTCCTCGAGCGCGATCCGCTCCAGTTCCTTCGCGACCTTCAGCGTTTCGTTGTCTTCGATCCCAAGAAGGCCCAGAACTTCGTCCGCCGACTGCTTCATCACCTTCGCGCGCGGGTCGAAGTTCTTGTAGACCCGGTGGCCGAAGCCCATGAGGCGGAAGCTGTCGTTCTTGTCCTTGGCGCGCTTGATGAATTCCGGGATCCGGTCGACCGTCCCGATCTCGCGGAGCATCTCAAGGCAAGCCTGGTTCGCGCCACCATGCGCCGGGCCCCAGAGGCAGGCGATGCCGGCCGCGATGCACGCGAACGGGTTGGCGCCCGAGGAGCCCGCCAGACGCACCGTCGAGGTCGAGGCGTTCTGCTCGTGGTCGGCGTGCAGCATCATGATCCGGTCCATCGCCTTCGCGAGGATCGGGTCAACCACGTAATCCTCGCACGGCACGGCAAAGCACATGTGCAGGAAGTTCCCGGCGTAATCGAGCGAGTTCTTCGGATACACGAAGGGCTGGCCGATCGAGTACTTGTAGGCCATCGCCGCGATCGTCGGGATCTTGGCGATCATGCGGATCGCCGCGACCTCCCGCTGCCAGGGGTCCGAGATGTCGGTGGAGTCGTGATAGAAGGCCGACATCGCGCCGACCACGCCCACCATCGTCGCCATCGGGTGCGCGTCGCGGCGGAACCCGCGGAAGAAATAGTGCATCTGTTCGTGCACCATCGTGTGACGCGTCACGCGCGTCTCGAAATCCACCATCTGCTCGGCGTTCGGCAGTTCGCCGTAAAGGAGGAGATAGCAGACCTCGAGGAAGTGCGACTTCTCGGCCAGTTGCTCGATCGGGTAGCCGCGATAGAGAAGCTCGCCCTCGTCGCCGTCGATGAAGGTGATCGTCGAATCGCAGGAGGCCGTGGAGGTGAATCCGGGGTCGTAGGTGAAGACGTTGCCATCGGCATAGAGCTTGCGGATGTCGATCACGTCTGGTCCCACGGTGGGCGACAGCACCGGCAGCTCCAGCGACCGGTTTCCGATGGTCAATGTCGCAGTCTTCGCAGTCTCAGACACGTCAGACATGGCAGTCCCTCTCCGTTGGCGACGGCTGCGGACAGGGCCGCGCCGCGCGTTGCACACATCGGCCGGGCCGCCGGGCCTCAGGCCGCCGCATCCGTCAATCGGGCGATGGTTTCCTCCCGCCCGATGACAAGCATCATGTCGAAGACGCTGGGCGTCACGGTCCGGCCCGCGATCGCTGCGCGCAGGGGTGCCGCGATCTTGCCAAGGCCCATCCCGTGAGCCTCCGCGACCCTGGCCACCGCCTGTTCGATCTCTTCTCGTTGCCAGCTAGCATTTTGCAGCTGCGGCGTCAATTCTCTCAGTATACCACGGGATACCGGAGTAAGTGCCTCGCCCGCCTTTTCGTCTGGGACGATCGGGCGCGCCGCCAGTACGAAGTGCGCTTTTTCAATGAGTTCCGGGAATGTCTTGGAGCGTTCCTTCAAGTGCGGCATGGCGCGCAGGAGCCCGTCTTTCTGCGACTGCGAAAGGGCGGGGCGTTCGGCGGCCTCAAGGTAGGCCGCGATTTCCTCGACGAGGTCCGCGTCGGCCATCGCCGCGATGTGCTGGCCGCAGATGTTTTCGAGCTTCTTGAAGTCAAGCCGCGCCGGCGCGCGCCCGATTCCCTTCAGGTCGAACCATTCCCTTGCCTGTTCGTCGGTGAAGAACTCGGCATCGCCATGCGCCCAGCCGAGTCGCGTCAGGTAGTTCCGCATCCCTGCGGCCGGGTATCCCAGCGCCTGGTAGGCTTCGAGCCCAACCGCCCCGTGCCGTTTCGACAGCTTCTTGCCGTCGGGCCCGTGGATCAGCGGGATATGCGCCCAGACGGGTTCTTCCCAGCCCATCGCGCGATAGACCTGCGCCTGGCGGGCTGCGTTGTTCAGGTGGTCGTCTCCCCGGATCACATGGGTCACGCCCATGTCGTGGTCATCGACGACGACGGCAAGCATGTAGGTTGGGGTACCATCGGAACGTAAACAGACCATGTCATCGAGTTGGTCGTTACGGAAACGCACCGTTCCCTGCACGGCGTCCTCGATCACTGTCTCGCCCTCGCGCGGGGCCTTCAGGCGGATCACGAACGGCGCGTCGGGATGACTCGCGGGATCGGCGTCCCGCCAAGGGCTCTGGAACAGGGTCGAACGCCCCTCGGCCCGCGCCGCCTCGCGCGCCGCCTCGATCTCGGCGGGCGTACAGAAGCACTTGTAGGCCCCGCCCCTCGCCAGCATCTCGCGCGCCACTTCGGCGTGGCGGTCGCGCCGTTCGAACTGGCTGACCCAGTCGCCATCCCAGTCGATCCCGAGCCACTTCAGGCCCTTCAGGATGGCCTCTGTCGCCTCGGGGGTGGATCGCTCTCGGTCGGTATCTTCGATCCGCAGCAGGAACTTGCCCCCCCGCCCTCGGGCGTAGAGCCAGTTGAAGAGTGCCGTGCGCGCACCTCCGATGTGGAGATAGCCCGTGGGCGAGGGCGCAAAACGGGTGACGATTTCAGCCGGCATGGGCACGTTAACCTTTCGGAAACCACGATTAGCAAGGATTACCTCAGGGTCTTAGGGAAAGGGAGGCGACGAGACAAGGGTGCGGCGGTTCCTGGGACCTCTGGCCGACCCGTTCGGGGCGCTCGCGGCGGAGCGGGGGCAGCTTTTCCCGTGGGTGCCGGTTTTCCTGTCGCTCGGCATCGGCCCCTGGTTCGCGCTTCGTGTCGAACCCGGCCCTGTCGCCTACCTGAGCGCGGGTGCGCTGGCGCTCGCCGGGCTCATGCTCTGGCGGCGCGGGGCGGAACGCTGGCAAATCCCCGGCGCCGCGTTGATGCTCGTCGCGGCGGGCTTCCTGTTGGCCGGCCACCGGGCCAATTCCGTCGCCGCGCCGGTGCTCGACTTTCGTTACTACGGCTCGATCGAGGGACGGATCGTCGCCATCGATCGCTCCTTCTCTGACGAGACGCGACTGACGCTCGACGATGTCGTGCTGGAGCGCGTGGCCCCGGATCGCACGCCGGCCCTCGTCCGCGTGGCGCTGCACGGCAAACAGGGCTTCGTGGCACCCGAACCCGGACTGCGCGTGATCCTTTCCGGCCATCTCTCGCCTCCCGAAGGGCCGGTGGAGCCTGGCGGGTTCGATTTCCAGCGTCTTGCCTGGTTCGCCCGGCTTGGGGCCGTGGGATACACGCGGTCCCCCGTGCTCGCTCTGAAACCTGCCGGGGAGGGTGCCGGGGGGCTGGGCATTCACCGTCTTCGGATGCGCCTGTCAGCGTCCATCCGGGAGCGTATCGAGGGGCAGTCGGGCGCGCTCGCCGCCGCGCTGATGACGGGCGACCGCTCGGGGATCGCGGCCGCGACCAACGACGCGATGCGGGGGTCGAACCTCTCGCACCTGATCTCGATCTCGGGCCTGCACATGGGGCTTCTGACCGGCTTCGTCTTCATGGCGCTGCGCCACGGGCTGTCGCTTGTGCCGCCAGTCGCACTTCGGATGAACGTCAAGAAGATCTCGGCCGCCGTCGCGCTTCTCGCCGCAGCCTTTTACCTCGCGCTTTCCGGCATGAACGTCGCGACGATCCGCGCCTTCCTCATGGTTGCGGTGATGCTGTTCGCGGTCTTGCTTGACCGCCGCGCGATGACGCTGCGCTCTGTTGCCATCGCCGCGGTGCTGATCCTGGCGGCGGAGCCCGAAAGCCTTATAGAGCCCGGCTTCCAGATGTCTTTCGGAGCGACCACCGCGCTGGTTGCAGTCTTCGGTCTCGCGGGCCGATGGCAGGCCCGCGTGCCGAAAGCCTTGGTGCCGGTCGCGACGCTCCTTCTGTCTTCCTTCGTCGCCGGATTGGCTACGGCGCCAATCGCCGCCGCCCATTTCAACCGGGTCGCCGAATACGGCCTCCTCGCCAACCTCGTAGCCGTCCCTCTCACCGGGTTTGTCGTCATGCCGGCGGGCGTCGTCGCGGCGCTTCTCGCCCCGCTGGGGCTGGAGGCGCCGGCACTCTGGGCGCTTGACCTGGGATGCCGTGGCATCCTTGCGACCGCCCACTGGGTCGCGGGACTGGAGGGAGCCGTCTTCGCCGTCCCTGCGCCGCCGCCCGAGGCGCTGCCGTTGATGGGGCTAGGTGCCCTCGCGGCGCTTCTCGCGCGTCGGGCTGTTCGGACGGGCGGTGCGGTAGCGGTTCTGGCGGCTCTCGCCACGTGGAGCGTTGAGGATCGCCCGGCGCTATTGGTTTCCGCCGACGGAGAGCTGATCGGGCTCATGACGGAGGAGGGCAGGGCACTGTCCAAACCGAAGGGTGCGGGCTTCGTTGCGAAAAGCTGGCTTGAGGATGATGGTGATCTCTCCCCGCAGGAGTCGGCCTATGTCCGTTCTGGCCTCTTCGGCACGAAGGGCGCCTTGACCGCGACCATCGGCGCAACGCCAGTTTTCCACTTCACGGGCAAGGCCGCGCCTGAAGCTGCCCAGGCTGCATGTGTGAAGGGGACGGTCGTGATCCTTGCCGGGATCTGGTCCGGCGGAACGGTGACATGTGACCTCTACGATGCGGCCCGCCTCGGCGAAACCGGCGCGCTCGCGGTTCGGGAGGGGCCACAGGGAATTGCCGTCGAGACGGCGCGGGAAGTGGCGGGGGAGAGGCTGTGGAATCAGCGTCCCGAGCGGGGCGCCGGGAAAAGGCTGGCACTGTCGCGGCCAGCCGAGTGAAGGCTGAAACGGCGATCCCTTTGGCGGCGCGCGGGGTGTCCGCCCGTGCCCCGGCCCCGCGGGCGCTCAGTAGCTCCGGATCAGGCCGACGAGACGGCCCTGCACCTTCACCTGATCCTCACGAAGAAGCCGCGTTTCGTAGGCCGGGTTCGCGGCTTCGAGCGCGATCATTCCGTTTGCGCGGCGGAACTTCTTCAGCGTCGCCTCCTGCCCCTCGACGAGCGCGACGACGATATCCCCGTTGTCGGCTGTCGTCTGTTCACGGATCACGACGATATCGCCGTCGTTGATCCCGGCATCGATCATCGAATCGCCCTTCACCTCAAGCGCATAGTGCTGACCGCGGCCCGACAGCATCGTGCCGGGAACCGCCACATGGTGCGAAACCTCGGAAATGGCTTCGATCGGTACGCCCGCCGCGATCCGCCCCATCACCGGGAGTTCCATGGCGCCGACGGATTCGACCGTCATGGCGCCTTTCGGCGTTGCGGGCCGGTCGCCCTCGATCACGCGGGGCCGGAAGGAGGGCTTCTCCATCGCTTCGGGAAGCTTCACGATTTCGATCGCGCGCGCCCTGTGCGCGAGCCGCCTGATGAAGCCGCGTTCCTCCAGCGCCGTGATCAGCCGGTGGATGCCCGACTTCGACCGCAGGTCGAGAGCGTCCTTCATCTCGTCGAATGACGGCGGCACGCCATCACGCGCCATTCGTTTCTGGATGAAATCAAGAAGTTCCAACTGTTTGCGGGTCAGCATGCTCACATCCCTCGATTGGGGCCTCGTCTGGCGAGCCTCGTCCGTGTTCAATGGATGTTCTAGACCCGTTCCCGTTTTGTGTCAACGATCTCAGGCTCAGAGTGCGATGTAGTCTACCTCTTCCCCTTCCTGTCTCGGCCCTTCCGCCGCAGCGCGAACAAGAAGCGCGTCGGCCTGCGAGAGGACCCCGAGCAGCGAGGAATCCTGGTTCGCAAAGGTCCGGATCAGGGGAAGCCCCCCGGCGGGTTCCAGCCTTGCACGCATGTAGTGCTCACGCGGTCCGTTCGCCGGCAGATCGGCGGCGAGGCGGGCGCGCAGGCGCGGTGCATGCACTTCGGGAAGGCCCAGCATCGCCCTCAGCATCGGCAACATGAAGAGATGCCCGCAAACAATTGACGAAACAGGGTTTCCGGGAAGTCCGAGAAGCGCGGCGTCACCCAGCCGGCCGGCCATCAGCGGTTTCCCGGGCCGCATGGCGATCTTGTAGAAGGACCTCTCCAGTCCCATCATCCCGGCGACCGCGCCGACGAGGTCATGATCCCCTACCGAGGCGCCGCCCATCGTCACGACGAGGTCCGCGCCCTCGGCCAGCGCAAGCGTGAATCGGAGGCTTTCCTCGGTGTCGCGGGCGATCGGCAACATGCGGACCTCGGCGCCTTCCGCTTCCGCCATCGCGGCGAGCGCGAAGGAGTTCGAGGCGATGATCTGGTCGGGCCCCGGTTCCTCCCCCGGCATCACGAGTTCATCCCCGGTCGCGATCATCGCCACCACCGGGCGGCGCGCGACCGTCACTTCCGGTACGTTCATCGCAGCGAGAAGGGCAAGGTCGACGGCCCTGAGGCGGCGTGGCGCGGACATGCCATCTCCGGCCCGGAAATCCTGGCCCAGCGGACGGATATGCGTTTCCTTCTCAAGGGCTTCGCCAAGGAGGATGACATCCCCTTCGCGTGGCGCGTCCTCCTGGAGGACGACCCGTTCCGCCCCGTCCGGAATCGGCGCGCCGGTGGAAATCCGCACCGCCTCGCCCTGGCCGACCTGGCCAGGGAACCCGTGCCCCGCCGCCGCCTCGCCGATCACCCGGAGCTTCGCGCCCGCGACATGGTCCGTCTCGCGGATCGCATAACCATCCATCGCAGAGGCCGAGAAGGGCGGCTGGTCCCTGCGAGCCGTCGCGTTCGCCCGCAGGACCCGGCCGGCGGCCTTCCTCAACGGCACGGTTTCCGCCGGGACAGGCGCCGCAAGCGCCAGAACCCTCGCCAGAGCCTCTTCGACGGAGATCATGCGATCACCTTCATTCCGCCTCGTAACGACCGGATTTTCCGCCATCTTTCAGGATCACGCGGACGCCCTCGATGCGCATGGACTTCTCCACGGCCTTGAGCATGTCGTAGACCGTCAGCGCGGCGACGGAGACGGCGGTCAGTGCCTCCATCTCGACCCCGGTCTGGCCGGAGGTCTTCACCGTGGCCTCTATCCGCACGCCCGGCAGGTCGGGATCGGGAATTAGCTCCATCGCCACTTTCGTGATCGGCAGGGGATGGCAGAGCGGAATCAGGTCAGATGTTCGCTTCGCCGCCATGATCCCGGCGATCCGCGCGACGCCCAGGACGTCACCCTTCTTCGCCGTGCCTTCCAGCACGTGCGCGAGCGTCTCGGGCAACATGACGACGCGCCCCTCGGCCACGGCGACGCGGTCGGTCACGGCCTTGTCGCCGACATCGACCATGTGGGCCCGCCCCTTGTCGTCGAAATGCGTCAGCGACATCACACTCCTCCCATCCGGGGCGGCGAGGCGAGGAGCGCCCGCGTCGCGGCTTCCACGTCGTCCTGACGCATCAGGCTTTCCCCGATGAGGAAGGCCCGAGCCCCGTACCGCGCTAGGTCCGCGAGGTCGTCCGGCGTGAATATCCCGCTCTCTGCGACGATCATGCGCCCCTCGGGCACCAGCTTCGCCAGCCGTTTCGTCGTCTCAAGAGTGACCTCGAAGGTCTTGAGATTACGGTTGTTTATTCCGACCATCGGGCTCTTCAGCAGCGTCGCGCGCTCAAGCTCCGCCTCGTCGTGGACCTCGAGAAGCGCGTCCATTCCCCAGGCTTCCGCCGCCGCCTCGAGCTCCGCCGCCTGCGCGTCGGATACGCTTGCCATGATGATCAGGATGCAATCCGCACCCCAAGCCCGCGCTTCGGCGACCTGGTAGGTGTCGTAAAGGAAATCCTTCCGCAGGCAGGGCAGCGACACGGCCGCCCGCGCCGCGGTGAGGTATTCCGGCGCGCCCTGGAAAGACGGCCCGTCTGTCAGCACCGAAAGGCAGGCCGCGCCGCCGGCTTCGTAGGCCTTCGCAAGCGCGACCGGGTCGAAATCCGCCCGGATCAGGCCCTTCGACGGGCTCGCCTTCTTTATTTCCGCGATCAGGCCGTAGCCGGTCCGCGCCGCGTCGGAGAGTGCCTGGTAGAAACCGCGAGGCGCGTCCGTTTCGCGGGCCGCCGCCTCTACCTCCGCCAGAGGCCGCGCCGCCTTGGCTGCCGCGATCTCCTCCAGCTTGTAAGCCTTGATCTTGTCGAGAATATCCATGGCCTCTCTTACCTGTCCCCCGGACCCGGGAAAAGCGCCCGCGAGCGGTTCGCAACGACTCTTGCGTCAATCCTGGCACGACTATTGTGGTCGGCACGTTGCGCGCTGCCGCACCTCAGCCCGCCGAGGTGATCCGAGCAAGCGCCTCCACTTTCTCCCGCGCCGCGCCGGAGTCGATGCTTTCCGCGGCCAGCTGCGCTCCATCCTTCAGAGTCCCGGCCTTCCCCGCGACAACGAATGCCGCCGCCGCATTGAAAAGAACGGCATCGCGATAGGCGCCCTTCTCTCCGGCCAGAAGTGCCCTGAAGGCCGCTGCGTTCTCTTCGGGTTCGCCGCCGAGGATCGCCTCGAACGGATGGACGGGCAGCCCCGCCTCCTCAGGATGCACCTCGAATTCGCGCACCTTCCCGGCTTCCAGGGCCGCCACCCAGCTTACGCCGGCGATCGACAGCTCGTCCGTTCCGTCGCCCCCGTGGACGAGCCAGGCCGCCTCGGAGCCGAGCGCGCCCAGAACTTCCGCCATCGGCCGGATCCACGCGCGGGAAAATGCCCCGGTCAGCTGCCGCTTCACTCCCGCTGGGTTCGTCAGTGGGCCGAGCAGGTTGAACACCGTCCGCGTCCCAAGTTCGGCCCGTGTCGGCATCACGTGCCGGATCGCGGGGTGGTGCATTGGCGCCATCATGAAGGCGATCCCCACCTCGGAGAGCGCGCGTTCCACGACGTCCGCGCCGACCATCACGTTGACGCCCATCTGCGTCAGCGCGTCGGCCGCGCCGGATTTCGACGAGAGATTCCGGTTGCCGTGCTTGGCCACGGGCACGCCTGCTCCCGCTACGACGAAGGCCGTCGCGGTAGAGATATTGAGCGTTCCCCGCCCGTCGCCGCCCGTGCCCACGATGTCCATCGCACCCGAGGGGGCCCGCACCTTGTTGCACTTGGCTCGCATCACCGACGCGGCAGCCGCGATTTCCTCGACCGTCTCCCCGCGCGTCCGCAGCGCCATCAGGAACCCGCCCATCTGCGAGGGCGTCGCGGCGCCCTCGAAGAGAGCCTCGAAGGCGACTTCGGCTTCTTCCCGCGTCAGCGGCCGGTCGGCGGCCAGCCCGATCAGCGGCCGGATCTCGGCGCTCATGCCGCCTGCCTCAGGCTCACGCCGGAGCTTTCAAGGAAATTCAGCAACATCTGGTGCCCATGTTCGGAGGCGATCGATTCGGGGTGGAACTGCACCCCCTCGATCGGCAACTCGCGGTGCCGCAGGCCCATGATGGTCCCGTCCTCGAGCCATGCGGTGACTTCCAGGCAGTCGGGCAGGGTGGCGCGCTCGACGACCAGTGAATGGTACCGCGTCGCGAGGAAGGGCGAGGGCAGGCCCTTGAAGACGCCCTGAGCGAAATGGTGTATCGCGCCCATCTTGCCGTGCACGATCTCGTGGCAGCGCACGACATGCCCACCGAAGGCCTGGCCGATGGTCTGGTGCCCGAGGCAGACACCAAGGAGCGGTGTCCTTGTTTCGGCGGCCGCCTCTGTGAGCGCGAGGCAGATGCCCGCCTGGTCCGGATCGCAGGGGCCCGGCGACAGCACGATTGCCTCCGGCCGCATGGCCATGGCCGCCTGAACGTCCAGTGCGTCATTGCGGCGAACGACCACGTCAGCGCCCAGCTCGCCCAGGTAGTGCACGAGGTTGTAGGTGAAACTGTCGTAGTTATCGATGAGCAGCAGCATGGTAGCCTTGCGTCTTTTAGGGTGAACCCCTTTTCAAGTCGGGTTATACATGGTCAGAGCCGCGCGCCGGGGTCAAGGGTGACAAGCGGACAAAGGGCAGAAGCAGCACCGATATAGCAGGGTATCGGCGCGGGCGCAGGACAGGCGGAGGTCACTGTGGGCAGGGGCATCTTCTTCGGAGTTCTATGGGGCGTCATCTTTTCGACGCTCTTCCTGGCGGGCATGTCGCTCATGATCCCGCCCCCGGGCGCGCCGTTCTCGGGACCGCCGCCCAAGGCGAGACCCTTGCCGGCGGAAAGCGTCGAGCCCAAGGCCGAAGCGCCGGTGGAAGAGAAAACCGTGGCCGAGCCTCAACCTGAGGCAGCACCGGAAGTGGCGCCCGAGGCCGCGGTCCAGACCGAGACTGCGACGGGGGTAGCCCCGGACGCCGCGGCTCAGCCTGAACCCGAATCCGCCGCCGCGCCCGCGCCCGAAACGGCCTCCGAACCCGCGCCGGAAACGGCCGCGGGGGCTGCGGCCGAGGTGGCCGGCGCCGCCGAGCCGGAAGCAGCGGCTGAAGCGGAAGACGCGGCCGAGGTCGCGTCGCAGACGGCTCCCGCTGCCGCGCCGACGCCCGACACGCTGAAGGCGACTCAGCCGGAATCGGCGCCAGCCGCCGTGGCCGACTCTGAAGCCAAGAAGCCCGCGGCTTCGGATGCCGACCGCGTCGCTTCCGCCGCAGGGGACGTCACCCAGCCTGTCGGGGCCGAATCCTCCGTGAAGCCCGCCGAAGCTCCCTCCGTCGGAGAGGTCGCCGACGCGCCGACCGCGGCCGCCACCGGGCAGCCCGAGTCTGCCGGAACGGTCGAGGCGGCCCCCGCAAAGGCGGCTTCCGCCGAAGCGGCGGAGCAGCCCGCGCCGGACGCCGCCGACAGTGCGCCCCCCACGGGCGAGGTGAACGAAGATGCGATAAAGACCGCGCAGCCGCCCCAACCCGGCTTCGGTGACATAGCCGGTGTTCGCGTCAACCAGTTGCCAACGATCGACGACGGGGCGGAGGTGCCGGCAGCGGAAGCCGCCGACGGCGGACGGGCGCTGCCCGGCGTTCGCGTGAACCGTCTGCCGAGCATCGGCGTCGAGGAGTCCGCGGCGGAGGCCGCGGCGACAGAGGACGCGCCGGAAGGCACTGCCTTCGAGCGCAATGCCGCTGCATTCGAGAATCCCGAAAGCAAGCCGCTTCTCGGCATCGTTCTGATTGATTCCGGCTCGGAGGCGGGTGGCCTCGATGCCGCCGCTCTCGCCGAACTTCCGTTCACTGTCACCGTCGCAATCGACCCGCTTCGCCCCGATGCAACCGAGGCGGCGGAGACATACCGCGCCGCGGGCTTCGAAGTCGCGATGCTGGCCACGGGAATTCCGGCAGGCGCCGCGCCCAAGGATGTAGAGGTCACGTTCCAGAACAACCTCGCGGTTCTGCCGCAGGCGATGGCGGTCATCGACCTGCCGGAAGCCGTGTTCCAGAACGATCGCCGTTTGTCGCAGCAGGTGGTCGCGATCCTCCAGGCGGCGGGCCTCGGCCTCATCACCTACGACAAGGGCCTCAACGCGGCTGATCAGCTTGCAGCGGCGGCAGCCCTTCCGCATGCGGAGGTCGTCCGTGTTCTGGACGAGGCGGGCGAGGACGACATCACGATTCGCCGGTCTCTCGACCGCGCAGCCTTCGACGCCGCGGTGTCTGGAAGCGCCGTACTCGTAGCGCACAGCTATCCCACGACCGTCGCGTCGATCACGGCCTGGGCACTCGGCTCCGGCGGGTCGGTGGCGTTGGCGCCGGTCTCGGCGGTCGTGAGGTCGGCGCAGCCGGAAGGCTGACCGGGCTTCCTTACCGACTCCAAAGCAATGCGCCCGCGGGCCGGATTCGACCGCGGGCGCTTTTTCCGACTTCGTCTCTGGATGGTCAGCCGTTTCCGCTGCCGTGGAAGAGCCCTGCGTCACGAGCAGCCGCGACCAGCGCGCGCGACTTGTTGACGGTTTCCTGCCACTCGGCCTCGGGATCGCTGTCATAGACGACGCCGCCGCCGGCCTGGACGTAGAGCTTGCCGCCTTTCACGACGGCCGTCCTCAGCGCGATGCACATGTCCATCTCGCCGTTCGCCGCGAAGTAGCCGACGCCGCCGCCATAGATCCCGCGCTTCTCGGGCTCGAGTTCGTCGATGATCTCCATCGCGCGGACTTTCGGCGCGCCGGACACCGTCCCGGCAGGCAGGCCGGCGAGAAGCGCCGAAAGCGCGTCCTCGCCCTCCTCGATCTCGCCCACCACGTTGGAGACGATGTGCATCACGTGGCTGTAGCGTTCGATGATGAACTTCTCCGTCGGCCGCACGGTTCCGACCTTCGCCACGCGCCCGACGTCGTTCCGCCCGAGGTCGAGCAGCATCAGGTGCTCCGCGCGCTCCTTCTCGTCAGCGAGAAGATCCACCTCGTTCTCGCGATCCTCCTCCGGCGTCCGTCCACGGGGGCGCGTCCCGGCGATCGGCCGGATCGTGACCTCGCCGCCCCTCAGGCGCACAAGGATCTCGGGCGAGGCGCCCACGATCTGGAACTCGCCGAAATTGTAGAAGGTCATGAAGGGCGAGGGGTTGGTCCGCCGGAGCGACCGGTAAAGCGCGAAGGGCGGCAGCGGGAAGTCCGCCGTCCAGCGTTGCGACGGAACCACCTGGAAGATGTCGCCCGCGCGGATGTATTCCTTGGCCTTCTCGACGGCGGCCTTGTAGCCGTCCTTGGTGAAGTTCGAGACGGGTTCGCCCATCTCCGCCGCTTCGCCCAACGACCGGGCCGCGCCCGTCACCTGGCGGTCGAGGTCGCGCACCGCGTCCATCACACGCTCGGCCGCCTGGGCGTAGGCCGCGCGGGCCGTCAGGCCAGAGGTGACCCAAGCGGGCGACACCACGGTCACCTCGCCCTTGACCCCGTCAAGAACTGCCACCACCGAAGGCCGCATCAGCACCGCGTCCGGGACGCCGATCGGGTCGGGGTTCACGTCCGGCAGACGTTCCACGAGGCGGATCATGTCATAGCCGAGATAACCGAACAGCCCGGCCGAAATTGCCGGCAGCCCCTCGGGCATCTCGATCCTGCTCTCCGCGATCAGCGCGCGAAGCGTCTCCAGCGGATGGCCGGGCAGGGGTTCGAAAGCCGCGTCGTCGAACCGGGCCTGCCGGTTGATCCGGCTCTGGGTGCCGTGGCAGTCCCATATCAGGTCGGGTTTCATGCCGACGACCGAATAGCGCCCGCGGACTTCGCCGCCCGTGACGCTTTCCAGCATGAAGGTGTTCTTCGACGCCTCGCCCAGCTTCAGCATCAGCGACACGGGCGTATCGAGGTCCGCCGCAAGCCGTGTGTAGACCAACTGGTTGCGCCCGGCTTCCCAGCCGGCCTCGAAGTCCTCGAAACTCGGGATCAGCGCCATTTCGTGCCTCAGCGCATCTGCGCATGGACGGCTTCGACAGCCGTGGGATTGAGCGATATGCCCGCTTCCGCCTGAAGCGCCATCACATATCCGGCGTAGATGTCGTTGGCGATCGACTGACGGACCTGCTGGTCGATAGAGGCGCGGAGCGCCGCCACGTCCGCGTCGGCCGCGTCGGATTGCCTGACCGCGTCGACGCGGATCAGGTGGACTCCGTTCGCGTCGACCACTGCATGCGCGCCTTCTTCGGTTTCGAAAACCCTCGAGATGAACTGGGGCGTCAGACCGGCGATGAACGTATCGCGCCCGGCGTCCGTGTGCTGCGACACGACAAGGCCCAGGCCTTCGAGAGTCGCGCCGTTCTGCAACTGGGCAAGGTAGTCCTCGGCCAGCGCCACGAGCCGCTTCTGTGTCTCGACCGCCTTCCACGATGCCACGACGTCGTCGCGGATCTTGTCCAGCGGGATCGGGGCAGGGGCGCGGATCTCGTCAAGCCGCAGCGAGAAGACGCCGCCATCCTCGAGTTCTGCCAGATCGGGGTAATCGCCGACCTCCGCCGCCAGCGCCGCCTCGCGGAATGCCTTGTAGCCGGCGATCCCGTCTTCGACCGTGGCGTCGAACTCGACGGTCCCGAACTCCATGCCGGGTTCCTTCGCGATCTCCTCAAGTGTGGCGCCGCCCGCCAGTTCGTCCTCGATCGGGGCCGAACGTTCGAGAACGAGCCTGCGCGCCCGGTCGAGCGCGAGTTCCGCCTCGAGGTCCTCGCGAGCCTCCTCGTAGGTCGTTTCCTGCGCGGAGAGGATCGCGTTCATCGAGAACAGGGCCGGTCCGAGGTCGGTCCCGACAGGCCCTACGAGGCCCGGCTCCGTCAGGGCGAAGACAGCCGCGCCCGCAGCGCCAAGTTCCGCTTCGCTCACCTCGCCCATGTCGATGTCCGCGAGCGTGAGCCCGCGTTCGGTCACGACGTCCGTGAAGGTCGCTTCCCCGGCGTCGATCCGCGTCTTTGCGGCCTCCGCCTCTTCCTGCGAGGGGAACACCAGCCGCTCGACCAGCCGCCGCTCTGGCGTCGAGAACTCGGCCTTGCGTGCCTCGTAGGCGGCCTTGATCGCGTCTTCCTCGACCGTGACCTCGTCCAGAAGCGCTTCGGGTTTCAGCCAGACATAGGTGATGGCGCGCGTCTCGAGGCTCGTGAAGGCGTCGATGTTGGCTTCGTAATGCGCCTGAAGTTCCTCGTCGGTCGGTTCGGGCAGGGGCTCGGGCAGATCGGCCGCGGTCAGTTCGGCCTCCGTGAAGTCGCGCGTTTCCGTGGCCCAGGCGGTGAGCGTCGCGCCATATGCCTCCGGCGCGGCAACGCCGCCGACGACGGCTCCCTGCAGGATCATCCGCGAGGCTTCGCCACGGAGCTTCTGTTCGAATTCCCTCTCGCTCAGCCCCTCTTGCCGCAGCGCGAAGGCATAGGCATCGCGGTCGAATTCGCCGGTCAGGCCTTGGAACTCACGCGCCGTCACGATCTGCTGCCGCACGGCCTCGTCACCGACGGAAATGCCGATCCGGGTCGCCTCGTTGTCCATCGCGGCGGCTGCGATCAGCGACCCGCGCACGGCGGCGTCGCGGCCCATCGCCTGAAGCACGGCCATGTTCGCCGGCTGACCGATCTGCTGCGATAGCGCCTGCATCTCGCGGTTCAGGGCGCGGGCATAATCGTTGACCGTGATCTCCTGGTCGCCCACGCTCGCGATCGAGCGGATGCTGCCGCCGAAATTCTGGACGCCGAAGCCGCCGAGGCCGAGGATCAAAAGCGCAAGAAGCGCATAGACTACCGTGTTCGCGCCCTTTTTCGACTTCGCCATGCGGACCTCCCCGGCCTTTCTATCGGATCGCTGTTTATGCGCTCAGCTTTGGAGGGGCAAGGCTCAGAAGCGGACGGCCCGAAGCCGGTCCATGAGAGTGCCGATTTCCTCGACGCCGATATTGGCGAAAGCGATGCGAAGCTCGCGTCCGCCGGCGGGGTCATCGGGCGGGTTGAACATCGTTCCGGGCAGCATCAGGACCCCCGCTTCCGCCACGAGACGCCGCGCCAACTGGTCGGACGGCATTTCGAAAGGATGCTCCACATAGGCGAAATACGCGCCGCAACCCAGAAGGCGCCAACCTTCGAGCTTCTTAAGCCCGGCCTCGATTGCCGCGCGGCGCCGCAGGATCTCCTCCCGTTCGCCCTTGAGCCATTCGCCGAGGTTGCGCATCCCCCAGAGTGCGGCGTGCTGCCCCAGCTGGCTCGGGCAGATCGCCACGGTGTCCTGGAACTTCTCGACCTCGGCCAGGCGGGCGCGGTCGGCGATCATCGCGCCGACCCTGTGCCCGGTCAGCCTGTAGGCTTTGGAAAAGGAATAAAGCTGGATCAGCGTCCCGCGCCAGTCCGGGTCCGCAAAGAGGTCGTGCGGCGCCTCGCTGCGCCCGTCGAAGTCGCGGTAGGTCTCGTCGACGATCAGCGCGATGCCCCGCTGGATGGCAAGGTCGAAGAAGGCCTGCACGACTTCGGCCGGATACTCCACACCGCCGGGGTTGTTCGGTGTGACCAGAACGATGGCCTTCGTCCGCGCATTGATCAGCGGCATCGCCGCCTCGGGATCGGGGATCAGGCCGGCGCCGCTCGCCAGCGGGACAGTCTTGATGCCCTGCATGTCCAGCCACATTTTATGGTTGAAATACCAAGGCGTTGGCAGGATGACCTCATCTCCCGGTCCGGCGATCGTGGCCATCGTCGCGCAGAATGCCTGGTTGCAGCCCTGGGTGATCGCGACCTCTGCCGCGGCGATCCTCCCGCCGTAGGCTTCGGTCCATTCCCGCGCGATCTGTTCCCTCAGTTCCGGCATCCCGAGCACCGGCCCGTAGAGGTGAGCGGTGGGATCGTTCAGAGACGCCTCTGCAATCGCCTGCCGCAGCGCCTCGGGCGGCGGGTCGACCGGCGCGGCTTGGCTCACGTTGATGAGGGGGCGCCCCGGCGGGAAGGTGACGCCCTCGAGCCAGCGGCGCGCTTCCGGCACCGGCGGCGGATCGGTCGCCGCCATCGCGGGGTTCAGGGGCAGGGTCATCGCTCGGCTCTCCTCACGCGGCCGGTGCTTCGGGCCAAGACGCGGCCCCGCAAGGAAGGGTGTCACGTCTCTGGACCGGCCTTCGCCTTCATTTCCCTGTATTCGTGCCAGATCAGCCAGATCACGACCAGATCGAAAATCGACAGGAGGATCATCGTGACGGACTGGTCCTGAAACCATCGATCGGCCTGACAGACGATGAAGCCGACAAGGACCCAGATCGAGGCCGGGTAGGCCCAGCGGATCCTGAGCAGCAGCCCCGCCACGACGGCAAGTTTCACCGCCGCGTGCCCGACGAGGTAGGCCGCCCAGAAGTCCTGCGTGGCGATCGAGAAGTGCTGTGCCAGCCCCAGAAGCCACTGGGCCAGCCGGTCGGTCGGATCCTCGATCAGTTCCTTGGCGGTCAGCCACCGCGCAGCCGACAGAACCCAGCCGGACGGAATCAGGTATATCCCGATCCCGGAAATCAGTTCGGACGCGGCGAAAAGCGCCTTCAGGCCGATGCTTAGTTCGAAAACTTCATGCAGGACACGGTTCCGCCGCTTGCGCGGCGGCTCGGGTTCTTCCCGTTCTTCAGTCCTTGCCGCGGTATGGTTCGACATACTGCAGCGCCATGTCCCACGGGAAGAAGATCCAGGTGTCCTGGCTCACCTCGGTGACGTAGGTGTTCACCATCGGCTTGCCCTTGGGCTTGGCGTAAACCGTCGCGAAATGCGCCTTGGGATAGAGCTTGCGCACGAGTTCCAGCGTCTTGCCCGTGTCAACGAGGTCATCGACGACCAGGACCCCGGTCCCGTCGCCCATAATATCGGGTTGCGGTGCCTTGATGACCCGCGCCTCGGTCTGCATCTGGTGATTGTAGCTTTTCACGCTGATCGTATCGACGACCCGGATATCGAGTTCTCGGCTTACGATCATGGCCGGCGCCATGCCGCCGCGCGTGATCGCCACGACCGCCCGCCAGGCTCCGTCGTCAGGGCCCTGTCCGTCCAGCCGCCACGCAAGCGCCCGCGCATCTCGGTGAAGCTGGTCCCAGGATACGTGAAAGCCTTTCTCGTGCGGCAGCCGATCCGTCACTGGGCGTCCTCGCGGTTGTTGTTCCGTCCGGTGGTCACGTCGATGTCCGGCGCATCCACGGCCTTCATGCCGACGATATGATAGCCCGAGTCGACGTGATGCGTCTCGCCCGTCACGCCGGAGCCGAGGTCGGACAGGAGGTAAAGCGCGGATTTGCCGACCTCGTCCTGGCTCACGTTGCGGCGCAGGGGAGAGTTCAGTTCGTTCCATTTCAGGATGTAGCGGAAATCCCCGATGCCCGAGGCCGCCAGCGTCTTGATCGGCCCGGCCGAGATCGCGTTGCAGCGAATCCCGACCTTGCCGAGGTCCTCCGCGATGTAGCGCACGCTCGCCTCAAGCGCGGCCTTGGCCACGCCCATGACGTTGTAATGCGGCATCACGCGTTCTGCGCCGTAGTAGGTCAGCGTCAGAAGCGAGCCGCCGTCCGGCATCATGTCCGCCGCGCGGCGGCATACGGCCGTGAACGAATAGACCGAGATGTCCATCGTCATGCGGAAGTTCTCGGGGCTCGTGTCGACGTAGCGGCCGCGAAGCTCGTTCTTGTCCGAGAAGCCGATCGCGTGGACCACGAAGTCGAGTTTGCCCCAGACCTTTTGCAGATGCGCGAAGAGCGCGTCGAGGCTGCCCTCGTTCGCCACGTCGCATTCCACGAGTTCGGTGACGCCGATCGAGGCCGCCAGCGGCTCGACCCGTTTCTTCAGCGCTTCGCCCTGGTAGGAGAAGGCAAGTTCCGCCCCGGCGTCCGCGCAGGCTTTCGCGATCCCCCAGGCGATGGACTTGTCATTCGCCAGGCCCATGATGAGGCCGCGCTTGCCTGCCATCAGTTGCGTTGGCATCCCTTCCCCCCGCCCTATACGTTCCTCGAAGGCGACCATTAGGCGAAGTTCCCACCTGCATCAAGGGCAGGACAGCGCTAGGTTGGAGTTCGGGCACCCGAAAGGTGCGTGTGAGGACAGTGCGCAGGAGGATGCAATGGCGGACCGGAGCGGAATTTTCGCGGGTGATGACCCTTTCCAGATCGCGAGGGATTGGCTCGCCGAAGCGGAGAAGACCGAGCCGAACGATCCGAACGCGATCGCGCTTGCCACGGTGGATGCCGACGGCCTGCCGAATGCCCGGATGGTGCTCCTGAAGGAGATCGAGGCGGACGCCTTCGTCTTCTTCACGAATTACGGGTCGGCCAAGGGGCGCGAGATCGAAGGTTCGGGCAAGGCCGCCTTCGTCATGCACTGGAAAAGCCTGCGCCGCCAGATCCGGGTGCGCGGGATCACGACCCGGGAGGAGGGTGCGCAGGCAGACGAGTATTTCTCCTCCCGCAGCCTCAAGAGCCGCCTCGGTGCCTGGGCTTCGCGCCAGTCGGAGCCTTTGGCCTCGCGCACCGCTCTGATGGCCGAGGTTGCGAAGATCACGGCGACTCACGGCACCGCGCCGAAGCGCCCGCCTTTCTGGGGCGGGATCAGGATTCACCCGGTCGAGATAGAGTTCTGGGCGGATGGCGCCTTCCGGCTGCACGACCGATTCCGGTGGAAGAGGGATACGCCCGGCGCATCGTGGAATATTGATCGGCTCAATCCGTGAATTTCACGCATCGTGAAAGACACAATGTCGCATTTAGTCCGGAATACCGGACATTTTTGCTTGAAACGCGGCTGTCGCTCATGAGAACTCAAATGAATTGAGGTGAGCAGAACACAAAGGACGCCATGTCAGAAGATCGGCTGGACCAGCGCCGGGTCGTGGGCCGGGTTAAGTGGTTTGATCCGGCGAAAGGCTTCGGGTTCATAGTCGCCGACGACGGCGGCCCTGATATCCTTTTGCACGCGAACGTACTTCGTAACTTCGGACAAAGCTCGGTGGCAGACGGGGCGCGTATCACGGTCATGGTTCAACAAACCGCCCGTGGTGCCCAGGCCGTCGAGGTGAATGAAATCCTTCCGCCGGAGAGCGAGGTCGGCCCTCCGATCGAGGATCTGAGCGACAGCGACGCGGAGGAGATCGCGGCGCTTCCCCTGGAACCGGCGCGCGTGAAGTGGTTCGACAAGGCAAAAGGCTTTGGCTTCGGCAACGTCTTCGGGCGCCCCGAGGACGTTTTCATCCACATCGAGGTGCTGCGCCGTTCGGGATTTGCCGACCTGCAACCCGGCGAGGCGGTCTGCCTGCGGGTTATCGAGGGCAAACGGGGGCGGATGGCCGCGCAGGTGGCGTCTTGGGAAACCGCCTTGCGCGATCGTCACTGATGATCCGGGCCGCAGTCCTTTGGCTTGCGATGGCCGGGGCTGCTGCGTCCGCGGATTGCCGCGATGATCTGGTGGAATTCCGCTGGGATGGCGGCCAAGCCCGATTCACGGTCGAGGTCGCCGATGACGAGGGCGAGCGTGCCCAGGGGCTCATGCACCGCGAAGCGCTCGCGGCCTCTGCTGGAATGCTCTTCGTCTACGAACGCACGCAGGAAGCGGCCTTCTGGATGGAAAACACGCTCATCCCGCTCGACATGATCTTCATCGACGAAACCGGGCGCGTGACCCGCGTGCACGAGAACGCCCGGCCGCTCGACCGCACCCCGATCCCTTCGGGCGGACCGATCCGCTACGTGCTCGAGATCAACGGCGGGCTCGCTGCCCGCATCGGCATCGCGCCCGGTGCCGTGATGCGACACCCTGCGGTGGATCAGGCTCTGTCGGCCTGGCCCTGCGGCTGAGTTCTTCCCTTCCGCTTCCGCATTGGCTAGAGAGGTCGCAGTCGGGGCGTAGCGCAGCCTGGTAGCGCGACGGTTTTGGGTACCGTAGGTCGTGAGTTCGAATCTCGCCGCCCCGACCATCCTTCCGAATCATCTTTGCGGCACGGGCATCCACATCTTGTGCGTCCCCGGCTCTCGCCCTGTCGGGATTTCCCCGGAAACGGGGGGCTTCGTCGCCTTCGAAGCAGGATCGGTTGGCGCCGAGACTTCCCCGAGAGCGCAATCGTCGCGCACCATCGAATCTTCTAGCCTGAAACCGTCGCGCTTCAGCCGTGTCCGGCCGGTCCGTCCCGGTCTTCCCTGGCCATCTGTGGACGAAATTCAGGCATTGTCTGAATAGCCCGCGGCAAGACCCTTTTCTTGCTGGGAAAATCCGCCGGGCCTTCGCGGGGCCTCGGCCTGTGAATGAATCATGGAGTTCGGGCGTGGGGTCGGGCCGCGCTTCGAGGTCAACAGAATTATCCGTTGTGGCGGGCAAAATTTACTGTTGACCCAGGTGCTGATCCTACGTCAGTTTGTGCGAGCCGGTCAGGAAGCCACCAGATATAGTGGCGACCGGGAGGGCAAGAATAACCGCAGACCAGGGTCCGCCACAGTGCGTGACCACGGCGCTGCCCGAAGGCGGGCAGCGGTGGGGTGACTTGTCTTTCCTGTTTCAAAGGACCGGCGCCAAGAGCGGTGAAGGGGTGAGTTCAACAACCCCCGGCCGCAGGGAAGCGACAGACGGGGCAGAAATGAAAATCGAACGCAAATTTACCGCCGCCGGGCAGAACGCCTATTCGGATATCGAATTCACCACGACCGTTTCGGAAATCCGCAATCCCGACGGCAAGATCGTTTTCCGCAATGACGCGGTGGAAGTTCCGAAGGGCTGGAGCCAGGTCGCCTCGGACGTCATTGCCCAGAAATACTTCCGCAAGGCCGGCGTGCCCGCGCGGCTGAAGAAAGTGCGCGAGAAGGGCGTGCCGGAATTCCTCTGGCGTTCGGTCGCTGACGAAGACGCGCTTGCGAAGCTTCCCGCCGACAAGCGTTCGATGGGCGAGAGCTCGGCGAAGCAGGTCTTCGACCGCCTCGCGGGCGCCTGGGCCTACTGGGGCTGGAAGGGCGGCTATTTCTCCACCGAGGAAGACGCCAGCGCCTATTACGACGAAATGCGCTACATGCTTGCCCGCCAGATGGGCGCGCCGAACTCGCCGCAGTGGTTCAACACGGGCCTGCACTGGGCCTACGGGATCGATGGTCCCTCGCAGGGCCATTTCTACGTCGACTACAAGACCGGCAAGCTCACGAAGTCCGATTCGGCCTATGAGCACCCGCAGCCGCATGCGTGCTTCATCCAGTCCGTGTCGGACGACCTCGTGAACGAGGGCGGGATCATGGACCTCTGGGTCCGCGAGGCACGCCTGTTCAAGTACGGCTCGGGCACTGGCACGAACTTCTCCTCGCTCCGCGGCGAGGGCGAGGCGCTCTCGGGCGGCGGCAAGTCGTCGGGCCTCATGGGCTTCCTCAAGATCGGCGACCGCGCGGCCGGTGCGATCAAGTCGGGCGGCACCACGCGCCGCGCGGCCAAGATGGTGATCTGCGACATGGATCACCCCGATATCGAGGACTTCATCAACTGGAAGGTCATCGAGGAACAGAAGGTTGCCTCTCTCGTCGCCGGCTCCAAGGCCCATGAAAAGGGCCTGAACGAGATCTTCGCGGCGATCCGCGCCTGGGACGGCGCCGAGGAGGACGCGACGGACCCGGCGAAGAACGACAGCCTGAAGGTGGCGATCAAGGCCGCCAAGAAGCTCTCGATCCCGGAAACCTACATCAACCGCGTCCTGCAATACGCGCGTCAGGGCTATTCCTCGATCGAATTCCCGACCTACGATACCGATTGGGACAGTGAAGCCTACATCACCGTTTCGGGCCAGAACTCCAACAACTCGGTCCGGGTCACGGATGCGTTCCTCAAGGCCGTTCGCGACGACGCCGACTGGGAGCTGATCCGCCGCACCGACGGCAAGGTCGCGAAGACCGTCAAGGCACGCGAGCTCTGGGACCAGATCGGCCACGCCGCCTGGGCCTGCGCTGACCCGGGCATCCAGTTCCACGACACCGTCAACTCCTGGCACACCTGCCCGACCGACGGCCCGATCCGGGGCTCCAACCCCTGCTCGGAATACATGTTCCTCGACGACACGGCCTGCAACCTCGCGTCGATGAACCTGCTGACCTTCTACAAGAACGGCAAGTTCGACGCCGAAGGCTATGTGCACGCCACGCGGATCTGGACGCTGACGCTGGAAATCAGCGTGATGATGGCGCAGTTCCCGTCGAAGGAGATCGCGCAGCTTTCCTACGACTTCCGGACCCTTGGCCTCGGCTACGCCAATATCGGCGGGCTGCTGATGAACATGGGCCTCGGCTATGACAGCCCGGAGGGCAGGGCGCTTTGCGGTGCGCTGACCGCCGTTATGACCGGTGTCTCCTACGCGACCTCGGCCGAGATCGCGGGCGAGCTTGGTCCCTTCTCGGGCTTCGAGCGGAACCGCGACCACATGCTGCGCGTCATCCGCAACCACCGCCGCGCCGCTTACGGAAAGACGGATGGCTACGAGGGGCTAGCGGTCAACCCCGTGGCGCTCGACCATGCCAACTGCCCCGACCAGTCCCTTGTCGCCCTGGCGAAATCAGCCTGGGACGAGGCGCTCGAGCTCGGTGAGAAGAATGGCTTCCGGAACGCGCAGTCGACCGTCATCGCCCCCACGGGCACGATCGGCCTCGTCATGGATTGCGACACGACCGGCATCGAGCCCGACTTCGCGCTGGTGAAGTTCAAGAAGCTCGCGGGCGGCGGCTACTTCAAGATCATCAACCGCTCTGTCCCGGCCGCGCTCGAGACGCTCGGCTACAGCGGCGCCGAGATCGAGGAGATCATCGCTTATGCTGTCGGTCACGGCACGCTGGGCAACGCTCAAGGCATCAACCACACGGCGCTGATCGGCCACGGCTTCGGCCAGGCCGAGATCGACAAGATCGAAAAGGCGCTGCCTTCTGCCTTCGACATCCGCTTCGTGTTCAACCAGTGGACGCTTGGAGACGAGTTCTGCAAGAAGACCCTCGGCATCCCGGCCGAGAAGCTGATGGACCCGGGCTTCGACCTCCTCCGTCACCTCGGCTTCACCCGTGCACAGATCGACGCCGCCAACGACCATGTCTGCGGCACGATGACCCTCGAAGGGGCCCCGCACCTGAAGCCCGAGCACTACGAGGTCTTCGACTGCGCCAACCCCTGCGGCAAAAAGGGCAAGCGGTTCCTTTCGGTTGACAGCCACATCCGCATGATGGCGGCGGCGCAGAGCTTCATCTCCGGCGCCATTTCCAAGACGATCAACATGCCGAACTCGGCCTCGATCGAGGATTGCCTCAGCGCCTACGAACTGTCGTGGTCGCTCGGCATCAAGGCCAACGCGCTCTACCGCGACGGTTCGAAGCTGTCGCAGCCTCTGGCCGCGGCCCTCGTCGAGGACGACGAGGAGGCGGAGGAAATCCTCGCCTCGGGTTCGGCCCAGGAAAAGGCCGTGACGCTCGCCGAAAAGATCGTCGAGAAGGTCGTGGTCAAGGAGATCGTCCGCTCGCACCGCGAGAAGCTTCCGGAGCGCCGCAAGGGCTATACCCAGAAGGCGATCGTCGGCGGTCACAAGGTCTACCTGCGGACCGGCGAATACAAGGACGGCACGCTGGGCGAAATCTTCATCGACATGCACAAGGAAGGCGCGGGCTTCCGGGCGATGATGAACAACTTCGCCATCGCCGTCTCCGTCGGCCTCCAGTACGGCGTGCCGCTGGAGGAGTTCGTGGAAGCCTTCACCTTCACCAAGTTCGAGCCCGCAGGGATGGTGCAGGGGAACGACTCGATCAAGAACGCGACGTCGATCCTGGATTACATCTTCCGCGAACTGGCGGTCAGCTATCTCGACCGCACCGACCTTGCGCATGTGAAGCCCCAGGGCGCGGCCTTCGACGATCTCGGCGGCGGCGTGGGCGAGGGCAAGCGCAACATCGCGGAGCCTTCGGAAAGTGCCGCGTCGAAGTCGCTCGAGGTTCTGAAGCAGATTTCCTCGACCGGCTACCTCCGCAAGCGCCTGCCGCAGGAACTCGTGGTGCTGCAGGGCGGCATGGGAGCGACGGCGCTGTCCGGTGCCGCCGACCCGGTCGCGACGCTCTCGACGCTGGTTCCGGAAGCCGTGCCGTCGGTGGCCGCCGGCAGCAGCACTGCCCTCGCCAGCGGCACGGTCAGCCTCGATGCCCGCGCCAAGGCCAAGATGCAGGGCTACGAGGGTGACCCCTGCGGCGAGTGCGGGAACTACACGCTGGTGCGCAACGGCACCTGCATGAAGTGCAACACCTGCGGGGCGACCTCCGGGTGTAGCTGAAATCCAGCCGCCCGCCGGCGCAGGCGGGGGGAGGGTTCCGGGGCGGGTGCGCTCGCCCCCGACGTTGTTCAGGCCGCAGGCAGAAACCGGGCGGTATGAATGATGAGCCTGGACAACGAAACTTGGGGGGCCTCGGGCCCCCCTTATTTTCTTTCGGAACCACAATGGGTTATGGTTCGGAAGGAGCGTTGATATCGGATAACAGGCAAGTTCCGCGCCGGACTGAGCGCTGATATTGAATAACAGGGCGGCTCCCGATACGCGTTTCTTCAAGGGCGAAAGCCTTCATGGCGCGGATCTGCCCCGCGCAAGAGGAGAAGACAGATGAAAACCAGAATCCTTGCCTTTGCCGCCCTGTGCGCACTTGGGGCCGGCGCTGCCTCGGCCCAGACGATGGTGGAAGACACCGATGGCGATAGCGTCTACTCCATGGAGGAACTCGTCGCGGCCTACCCGGATCTCACCGAGGAAACCTTCACCACGATGGACGTGGACGGGTCGGGTTCCATCGACGCGGACGAACTCCAGGCTGCGCGCGAGCAGGGCCTGATCGAGGCCTGATCGACGATCTGCCTTCGACGGCAGCGGGAAGGCCCCGGGGGCAAACCGGGGCCGTTTTCATGTCCTCGGCGGAGTTTTGCCGATCTCGGAAGGCCGTTTCGCACGTGCAGAAAATGGGGCCTTGCGGTCGCCGCAACGGCGTAGCACATACCCGACCGGTGGCGCTTATGCCACTGAATCAAGGGCGAAAATGCCCAATGCATACGGAGTATGTGCAAATGAAGAAGCTCGTTCTGACCCTCGGCGCCATCCTGGCCGTCGCCGCGGCTCAGGCCAATGCCGAAACCGTCGTCACCGATACGGACGGCAACGGCGTCTACTCGATGGAAGAGCTGGTGGCCGCTTATCCGGACCTCACGGAAGAGACCTTCGCCGCCATCGACGCGAACGCGGACGGTTCCGTGGACGCCGACGAGCTGCAGGCCGCCGTCGAGGCTGGCACGATCGCCGGCTGACAAGCCAACGATCCCGCTTCGGCGAGGGGCCCCGGGTTTCCGGGGCCCTTTTTGTATTCGTGCCGCTCTCCCAGGCCACGACCGGCAGACCGCCGCCGATCCTTGGGCTGTCCGCCGCCGAGCCCTCGGCGGGCCTCCGCGGTTTTCACCCACGCTGGATCGGCTCCCGTTGTGGTTGAGGCGGAATGCTCCCAGTCTCCCTCTCGTGGCGTTCCTGCCACGTATCCCCGGGCGGAAGAGCCCGACAAGAAGGGAGCATGAAATGAAGGAGTTCGCTCTGACCCTTGGCGCCGTCGTGGCCATTGCCGCAGCCCAGGCGCAGGCCCAGACCATGGTCGCCGACGCTGATGGCGATGGCGTCTACTCGATGGAGGAGATGCTGGCGGCCTATCCGGACCTGACGGAAGAGACCTTCGCGGCCATCGACGCGAACGCGGACGGTTCAGTGGACGCCGACGAATTGCAGGCCGCAGTCGAGGCCGGCACGCTTCCCGGCTGACGGGGACAGACCCGCGAGGAAGAAGGGCCCCGGAATTCCGGGGCCCTTCGTGTCTTCGCCTCAGGCCCCGCGGGCCAGTGCCGCGACGCCCGTCCTCGCGACGTCGCAGAGCCCCAGGGGGCGCATCAGTTCCGCGAAGGCATCGATCTTCTCCGAAGTCCCGGTGATCTCGAACACGAAGCTTTCCAGCGTCGAGTCCACCACGTTCGCCCGGAAGATGTCCGCGAGCCGCAGCGCCTCGACCCGCTTGTCTCCGGTCCCGGAAACCTTGAAGAGCGCAAGCTCGCGCTCCACCGCGCGGCCTTCGACAGTCAGGTCGTGCACGTCATGCACCGGCACCATCCGGCCGAGCTGCGCCTTGATCTGCTCGATCACGAAAGGCGTCCCGGTGGTGACGATGGTGATGCGGCTCCGGTGGCCCTTGTGGTCCACCTCTGCCACGGTCAGGCTGTCAATGTTATAGCCGCGCCCGGAAAAGAGCCCGATCACGCGCGCAAGCACACCCGCCTCGTTGTCGACGAGCACGGCGAGCGTATGGGTCTCGATCGGCTGCGCGTGGGGGTCGCGCAGGTCGTAGGCCGAATGGCTGGACGCGCCCTTCTTGATCTTCAGTGCCGACATGTCATTCACCTTGGTCAGAATTTCGTCCGGGGGGCCTCGGAAAGCCCCCCTTTCTTCGCGTCAAACCAGCACCGCGCCGCCGGTGAAGGCCTCTGCATCGGCCGCAAGCAGCATCTCGTTATGCGGCCTGCCCGATGGGATCATGGGGAAGCAGTTCTCGTGCTTCTCCACGACGCAATCGAAGATCACCGGTCCGTCGTAGGAGATCATCTCCATGATGGCGTCGTCGAGATCGGCCGGGTTGTTGCAGATGATGCCCTTGCAGCCGAACGCCTCGGCGAGCTTCACGAAGTCGGGCAGGGCCTCGGACCAGGAATGCGAATACCGCTCGCCATGCAGAAGCTGCTGCCACTGGCGCACCATTCCGAGCCGCTCGTTGTTCAGGATGAACTGCTTCACGGGCGCGCGGAACTGAACGGCGGTCCCCATCTCCTGCATGTTCATCAGCCATGACGCCTCGCCGGCGACGTTGATGACGAGCGATTCCGGATGCGCGATCTGCACCCCGATCGAGGCCGGGAGCCCGTAGCCCATCGTCCCCAGACCGCCCGAGGTCATCCAGCGGTTCGGATCCTCGAAGCCCAGGAACTGCGCCGCCCACATCTGGTGCTGGCCCACTTCCGTGGTGATGTAGCGGTCCATGCCCTTGGTCAGCGCCTCGAGACGCTGGAGCGCGTATTGCGGCTTGATGGTCTTGTCGGAGTTCCGGTAGGCGAGGCAGTTCTTCGCCTTCCACTCGTCGATCTGCTTCCACCACCTGGCCAGCGCCTCGCGGTTGACCTTGCGGCCGCGTGACTTCCAGACCTTGAGCACGTCCTCGAGAACATGCGCGATGTCGCCGACGATCGGCACGTCGACATGGATGACCTTGTTGATCGACGAGGGGTCGATGTCGACATGGGCCTTTCGCGAATGCGGGCTGAAATCCGCGATCCGGCCGGTGATCCGGTCATCGAACCGCGCGCCGAGGTTGATCATGACGTCGCAGCCATGCATCGCGAGGTTCGCCTCGTAGAGCCCGTGCATCCCGAGCATGCCGAGCCAGGACTTGCCTGAAGCCGGGTAGGCGCCGAGACCCATGAGCGTCGACGTGATCGGGAAACCCGTCGCGTCGACAAGCTCGCGCATGAGCTGGCTCGCGGCGGGACCCGAGTTGATGACACCGCCGCCCGTGTAGAAGATCGGCCGCTCGGCGGTCTCGATCATCTCGACGAGTTCGGTGATCGCGGCGAGGTCGCCCTTGACCTTGGGCTGGTAGTGGCTGATGCGCGCCTCCTTCGGGGCGACGTATTTGCCCGTGGCGAACTGGACGTCCTTCGGGATGTCGATCAGCACCGGCCCCGGCCGCCCCGAGGTCGCGATGTGGAAGGCCTGGTGCAGGGTCTCGCCCAGGCGGTCCGTCTCCTTCACCAGCCAGTTGTGCTTGGTGCAGGGGCGCGTGATGCCGACCGTGTCGGCCTCCTGGAACCCGTCGGTGCCGATCATGAAGGTGGGAACCTGGCCCGTCAGCACGATGAGCGGGATCGAGTCCAGCAGCGCGTCCGTCAGGCCCGTGACGGCGTTCGTTGCGCCCGGCCCGGAGGTCACCAGCACGACGCCCGGCTTCCCGGTCGAGCGGGCATAGCCCTCGGCCATGTGGACCGCGCCCTGTTCGTGGCGCACGAGGATGTGGCGGATCTCGTTCTGCTGGAAGATCTCGTCATAGATCGGCAGCACCGCGCCGCCCGGATAGCCGAAGACCACTTCCACACCGTGATCCCTCAGCGCCTGAACCACCATCTTCGCGCCGGTCATCGTCCGTGACATCGTCTGCCTCTCTCTTCTCAATCCAGCTGCAACAAAAAGCCCCCGAGCTTGGTCGGGGGCGCATGGGGGGAACCTGATGGTCTACCGTCACCGGCCCATGCGCCACGTCCCTACGACTACAAGGATGGGATCCATGTTCACCCGAGCCCTTTCGCTGCTGCGCGGCGGACATTAGGCGGGGCAAAAGGGGGCGTCAACCGCGAAAAGCCTGCATAAAGTGTCGCACAGTGCATTTTTTCAGCCATAAAGTTGCGCGGTGCGCCGTTCGGGCGACATTTCGCGAAACGAGCTTGCCGTTTTTGAACCAGATCGGTGCGGTTTTCGCCGTCAGGCCGGTTTCGGGCCCGGGAGGCGGCCGTTTTCGGCGCTCCGGACGCCTTTGGTTTCGCCGCATTTGCCTGCCCTCGGGGCGGGTGGAGGCTCTCCCGGTGGAACGCATTGCGGACTTCTTCCGGCTTGACGGAGATCATGTGCCCGCTGGCGGGGTGCGGCTAGCCTTCCGCGCGGTCAAGTTCACGATGTCGCCTCGGGATGGAGGCGCGACACAGGAGGAGACAATGACAGGATTTCGAACCACGAAGCCCGACCACTACATCGCGGAACCGGAGGCCGTCGGCATCTTCGACAATTTCGAGTCGTTCCAGGCAGCCATGTACGATCTGCTGATTGCGGGATTCAGCCGCTATGACATCAGCGTGCTCGCAAGCCAGGAAACGGTCGACAAGAAGTTCGGCAAGCGCTTCTGGCGATCGGCCGAGTTGCAGGATGATCCCGAGGCCCCCCGGACGGCCTTCGTTTCGGAAGAGGCGATCGGCGAACTGGAAGGCGCCATCGCCGGCGGCTTCTTCTTCCTCGGCTCCTACATCGCGATGGCCGCCATGGCCGCGCTCGCGCCCGTCGCGACACTGGCAGGCTCGGTCGCCGGCATCGCGATCGGCGGCGCGCCCGGCGCGGTGATCGGCTCGATCCTCGCCCGGCGCGTGGGCAGGCACCACAAGGACTACTACGCCACGCAGATCGAGCACGGCGGCATCCTCCTTTGGGTCCGTGTGGCCGACCACGAGCGCGAGAAGATCGCCGTCGAGATCATTAAGGGCCATTCCGGGCGCGACGTGCACGTCCACCCCTGGAGCGAGGCCTGACTAGGGCCGGGAAGGCCGGCTAGCCCATCAGCGCGAGATAGCTGCCATAGGCGATGAGAAGCCCGCCCCCCGCGCGCCGTCCGATGCGCCCGGCAGCCGCCGCGAGCGCCAGGAGCGCGATCGACGCGGCAAGGACGAGCCCCATATCGAGGCCGACGAAACGCGGGTCGATCGGCACCGGCGTCACGGCTGCGGTCGCGCCGAGGATGCCGAGGATGTTGAAGATGTTCGATCCCAGGATGTTGCCCACGGCGATGTCGGCCTGGCGCCGAAATGCAGCGACGAGGCTCGTGGCCAGTTCCGGCAGCGATGTGCCGACGGCGACGATGGTGAGGCCGATGACCGCCTCGCTGATCCCGTAGTCGCGCGCGATCTCGGTCGCGCTGGACACGAGGAATTTCGCGCCCAGCATGAGCGTGGCGAGCCCGCCAAGCGCGGCTAGCAGCGATTGCAGGAGGGGCGGCACATGGGCGCCCTCCGGCTCCGGCTCGGCTTTGTCGCGCAGGCAGAGCGCCAGATAGGCCACGAGCCCGGCGAGCAGGAGAAATCCCTCGACGCGCGTTAAAAGACCTCCCCACATCAGCGCCCACAGAAGAAGCGCCGCCCCGATCATCACGGCGAAATCCCGCGGCAGATCGCCAAGGCGCATCCCTACCGGCGCGATCAGCGACGAGAGGCCGAGAATCAAGAGGATGTTGGCGATGTTCGAACCCAGGACGTTGCCCACGGCGATCGCCGGTGTCCCCGCGAGCGCGGCCTGAAGGGAAACCAGAAGCTCCGGCATCGAGGTGCCGAAGCCGACGATGGTCAGCCCGATCACGAGGGGCGGCACATGGTACCGCCGCGCGATTCCGACCGCGCCACGGACCAGGAATTCGCCGCCAAAGAACAGGGCGAGCAGCCCCGCCCCGAACACCAGATAGACCAAGATTGCCTCCCGTTGCGGACTTCCTCCGTTAGATCGGCGGCGCCGGTCGCTTTGCAAGAGGGGGGCGGGAATCTGCCCGCATTTCTTTCGGGCGCGTCGCAGGGGATCTCCTCGTTCGGAGCCCGGCGGGCACCGGGTGCCGAGGTTTTTCGCCGCGGCAAATCCGCGCTTTCTCGCAGTTGCCCTTAAGTAAGTATTCCCACCGCCGAAACCTCCCGCTAGTCTCGGCGCACTTGCAACGAGCCGCCTGGCCAACAAGGGCGGGCGATCAACTTTGGGAGGAGACCTATGGACCGTCGTTCATTCCTGACGAAAGCCGCGCTTGGCGGCACCGCAGCGGCCGCAGCTTCGACGCTTGCCGCTCCGGTCTACGCTCAGGGAAAACGCACTCTGACGCTCGTGACGACCTGGTCGCGGGGCCTCGCGGGCGTGCATGACGCCGCGCAGCGCTGCGCCGACACGATCACGGCGATGACGGATGGCCAACTCACCGTGGACCTGAAGGCCGCGGGCGAACTCGTCGGCGCCTTCGAGGTGTTCGACGCGGTGACCTCGGGCCAGGCCGACATGTATCACGGCGCCGACTATTACTTCGTCGGCCAGCACCCGGCCTACGCCTTCTTCACCTCGGTTCCGATGGGCATGACCGCGCAGGAACTGGTGAACTGGTACTACTACGGCGGCGGGATGGAATTCCATGACGAGCTCGGCCAGATCTTCGGGCTGAAGTCGTTCCTCGCCGGCAACACGGGCGCCCAGGCGGGCGGCTGGTTCCGCAAGGAAATCGCGGGTCCGGAGGACTTCAACGGCCTCAAGTTCCGGATGCCCGGCCTTGGCGGCAAGGCGCTCGGGAAGCTCGGCGCCTCGGTGCAGAACCTGCCCGGCGGCGAAGTGTACCAGGCGCTGTCGTCCGGCGCGATCGACGGGACCGAGTGGATCGGCCCCTGGGCCGACGAGAAGGCCGGCTTCCAGGAGATCACGAAGTTCTACTACACCGCGGGCTTCCACGAGCCGGGTGCGGGCCTGTCGCTGGCGATGAACCGCGAGGTCTTCGACAGCCTGACGCCGGCCCAGCAGAAGATCTACGAGATCGCTTCGGCCGAAGCGCACCAGAACAACCTCGCGCAGTTCCTGTCGAACAACTCGGCCGCGCTGGCGCGGCTCCAGGCAGCGGGCGTGAAGACGCTGGAATTCCCCGACACCGTCTGGGATGCGTTCGGCAAGGCTTCGCAGGAAGTCCACGACGAGAACATGGGCGACGAGATCTACAAGCGCGTCTACGACAGCTACATCGCATCGATGAAGTCCTCGTCGAACTGGCTCAAGCTCTCCGACGGCGCCTACACGCGTCAGCGTGACCGCGTGCTCGGCTGAGGCTGACCGGCCGAGCTGAAACCGGAGGCTCCCGGGGGTCTTCCCCGGGGGCCGCCCAAACCGAACGGGCGGCAAGCGCCCGCAGCTTCGCAGGGGGAGGCGATGCTCGAGGGTATCCAGTGGTTCTTCGGCAATATCTTTGCGTCTTTCGGCAACCTGTTCCATGCCCTGACGCATCCGGCAAGCTGGCTGGGCTGGCTGGCCGATCCCGGGCTCACGACGGATGAGGCGAAGCAATCGCTGATGCACCTCGTCTATTACGGTGCCTCGGTCGAGTTCTTCTTCGTCATCTTCACCGCGCTCCTGATCCTGACGGCCGTGGGCCTGTGGCGCCGCGCGATCCTGTGGGGCGTGGTGCGCGGGCTCGAAGCCTTCGCGAATTTCACCGGGCGGACGGTCGCCTGGGTGGGCCTCATCATGGTCCTCCAGCAGATACTCATCGTCTTCCTTCAGCGAATCTTCCGCGTCGCCTCGATCGAGCTCGCGCCTTTCGGTTACGGGTTCTCGAAAGACCTCTCCTGGTGGTCGGAAGAACTGAAGCTCTACAACGCCATGATCGTCGCGCTCTGCGTCTCCTACACCTTCGTGCAAGGCGGCCATGTGCGGGTGGACCTGTTCTATTCGGGCATGCGGTATCACCGGAAAAAGCTGGTCGACATGATCGGCTCGGTCTTCTTCATGCTGCCGGTCGCGGTGCTCACCTGGCTCTACGCCTGGTTCTTCTTCTGGCGGATCATGATCGTGCCGAACACCTCGGCCACCGACACGCTCGACAAGCTTCTCCTGAAGGCCCGCGCCCTGCGCTGGAACATCGAGACGATCGGCTTTTCGCCCAACGGCTTCGACGCCTACTTCCTCTTCAAGGTGCTGATCCTGTCCTACATCGCGCTCGTCTTCCTACACGGCGTCGCGTTCTTCTACAGGAGCCTTCTGGAATACATCGAAGGGCCGGAAAGCGAAGGCAAATACCACGACAAGGACACGCTCGGGCAGGGCGAAGAAGCCTACGAAGGCACGCATTAAGGGGCGGATGAAGCATGTTCCTCGGACTTGACGGCGTCGAGATCGGTCTGATCATCGTTTTTCTCTGCCTCTTCGCGGGCATCATGTCGGGCTTTCCGGTGGCCTTCGCTCTTGGTGGCGCGGCGGTCATTTCCTTCGGGATCCTCGCCGCTCTGGATGGCGCGGAGCTCCTGGTGCACGAATACGTGGACTCGGGATCGGCGGAATACCAGGCACTCAGGGCCGAAGGCGTGCCCGAGATCGAGATATCGAAGTTCACGTATCCTGACCTTCCACGGCTGACCGAGCACATCTTCCCCGGCGGCTGGGAACAGGCGATGGACCGCAACCTCGCCTTCATCGTCAACCGGATGAACGAGCGCGTCTTCGCCGGTCAGTCGATCGAAACGCTGCTCGCGGTGCTGATGTTCGTGATGATGGGCATCACGCTCGAACGATCGAAGATCGCGAACGACCTGTTGACGACGATGGCCCGCGTGTTCGGGCCATTGCCAGGCGGTCTGGCCGTTTCGGTCGTGGTCGTGGGTGCCTTCCTCGCGGCATCAACCGGGATCGTCGGCGCGACGGTGGTGACTATGGGCCTCCTGTCATTGCCGACGATGCTCAGGAGCAACTACTCGCCAGAGCTCGCGACCGGCGTCATCGCTGCCTCGGGAACACTCGGGCAGATCATCCCGCCCTCCATCGTCATCGTGCTTCTGGGTACGCTCGCGGGCGACCTCTACGCCGCTGGCCAGGAGATCCGCGCCGGGGCGGCCGGCTGCTCGGACGCGCTGACCTATCTCGGTGAGGCGGCGGTTCTCTCCGTCGGCACGCTGTTCCAGGCCGCGCTCCTTCCGGGGGTGATGCTCGCCTTTCTCTATGCGGCCTATGCCTTCGGCTATGCTCTTCTCAATCCGGACAAGGCCCCGCCCGTCGCGCTGGAGCATACCGGTGACGACATAGTCACCCGCAACGACGCGCTTCTCTGGTTCCTCGCCGCGCCGGTTGGCCTTATCGGCGGCGCGCTGCTTCTGGCGCAGGTGAATATCATCGGCAACCAGTCGACGACCGTCGATACCTTCACGGACGTGGGGCAGGCCGCGGCTCTCAGGACAAATGTCTCCGAGCAGTGCAAGGCCTCGATGATCGAGCTGCACGGACAGGAGAAGTGGGATCAAGCCGTCGCCCAGCAGGCCGCGATCGACGAGGCCGGCGGGCTCGAGCAGAGCGTGAAGCGCACGCCAGAGGAGATGGAGGCCGCCCGCGCCGAAATGATCGCGAATGCGGCCCCGATCGGCACCGGCGTCGCGATCCTCTTCGTGCTCCTCGGCCTCGTCCTGACCACGGCGCGGGGCGTGTCCCCCTCGGCGGACACGCGACCCCTGATGGTAGGCGCGGCGGGCGTTGCGCTCGGCCTTCTTGCCGACGCGGCCTTCATCGCGCCGACCACGACCTCAGGCGCGGCGTTCCTGATCCTGGCGATCCCGGTCGCCATCACGCTCTACGGCTGCCGCTACGCGGTCGAAAGCATGTCGCACAACGACCTCGTGAAGGTGGTATTCCCGCCGCTCGTCCTGATCGTCGCGGTGCTGGGTTCGATCCTTGGCGGGATCACGAACCCGACGCCGGCCGCGGCGCTGGGTGCCGGTGGCGCGATCCTCCTCGCGGCCTACCGCAAGCTCCACGACGAAGGCCGGTCCGGCCGGATCATCCTCATGGCGTCCTTCGCCATTGTCATCATGATCCTATTCGGCATCAACTTCGACCTCCGCGTGAACCGCGAGGTCGTGCCCTTCGAGGACTGGATAGCCTTCCTGATCGCGCAGGCGGCCTACCACTTCGCGATCTTCGGCATCCTTTTCGGCTGCTGGGTGCTGTTCCGCACGTCGGTCCTGGCGCCCGTCGTGCGTGAGACCGCGAAAGTCACCTCGATGGTCTTCACCATCCTCATCGGCTCGCAGCTTCTGAACCTCGTCCTGATCTCCTTCGGCGGCGAGCACTACATCCAGAGCTTCCTGCGGTCGTTCGAGCAGGAATGGGCAGCCTTCCTGATCGTGATGCTCGTTCTGTTCATTCTGGGCTTCGTGCTCGACTTCCTGGAGATCATCTACATCGTCGTGCCGATCGTCGGTCCGGTGATCTATGGCGGCACCTTCGACCCCAGCTGGGTCACGATCATGATCACGGTGAACCTCCAGACGTCCTTCCTGACGCCGCCCTTCGGTTTCGCGCTGTTCTACCTGCGCGGCGTTGCGCCGGCGAGCGTCACGACGGGCCACATCTACCGGGGCGTCATTCCATTCGTCATCATCCAGGTCGTTGCGCTGGCGCTTCTGTGGCTATTCCCTGCGGTCGTGACGATCGTTCCGGATCTTCTGCCGAATAACTGATGCAGCGTCGCGGGGGGCCTGAGAGCCTCCCGCGACATAAAGGTCGTTCGGACGATGGGGGCCTGGGTCGTCCCGTTTCGATGCTTTGTCGCTCGGACGTTTCCAGCAGCTGCGGAAGACCGGATGTCCGAGAAGGCGCAGCTATTGGTGAGGGGTTTCCGCCTCTCGACCCGAAGGATGTGCGAAGGCATCCCGGACATCGTGAGGCGTCCTGACATTTCCAGGTCGGAAACAGTCTCCGGCCCCTCCCGTTGACTGAATGGCAGATAGCTGTTGCCGATTGCTGGCTTTCTTGGCGCGGATCGCTTCGGGCGAATGCCTGTTGCCCGACAAGAGCAGTCCGGGTGTTTCCAAAAGGGAAACGATCGTTTCGCTGTTGGCAGTCAGGAATACCGGATCGCGGACCACCGCACCAGGAAGGCCGCCACCGCCATCTCGAGCCAGGACAGGGCCAGCGCGACGCCGGTCACCGGCAGGGTCGCAAGGTTCATGAGGTAGAGGGCCGACCAGAGGTTGGCGTAGACGAGGATCCAGGTCACCGTGCCCGCCGCCAGCGCGATCCCTGTGGATGCGCCGAACCGGATCATCATGAGCCAGGAAATGATGCTGACCGAGAGGATCGGGATCAGTTCCCATGCCCCCCAGGCAAGGAAGAGGTTGAGGTTCATCGGCACGACGTCCGGAACCGTCGGCAGGGCAGAGCGCATCATCGGCATCACGAAGGCGAAGGCGCGGATGACGCCGGAAAGGTTCACCCAGATCAGGTTCAGCAGGATCGCGATCCAGAGCGGGCGGAGAGACACATTCGACACCTCGGAATCCTGCATGAACATCACCTCCCGGCCGCGACCACCGTCAGCCGGCAGACGCCTTGTCCGTCGGCCTTGCCCGAAAAAGTGTCGGATCTTTCAGGACGCCGGACGATGACGCAGGTCAAAGCGTGGCCGCTCTGCTGGTAGCCCCGCAGTGCCGTTCTCATTCCGCGTAGATCATCTTCCGCGTCATGCCGCCGTCGAGAACCAGCACCTGTCCGGTCATGAAACCCGCGCCGGCGAGGTAGAGCACGGCCCCGGCCACGTCCTCGGCACGCCCGACGCGCCCGACGGGATGCTGTTCGTGGTCCTCTGGGCGCAGGTCGTCAGCGCCCGATATCCAGCCCGGCGCAATCGCGTTGACGCGGACCCGCGGGCCAAGACTGATCGCCAAGGCATGGGTCAGCGCGACGATCCCGCCTTTCGCGGCGGAATAGGCTTCCGTGTCGGGCTCGGACATGAATGCGCGGGTGGAGGCCATGTTGATGATGCTGCCGCCCTCGCGCATCAGTGGCGCCGCTGCTCGGGTCATCAGGAAAGCCCCGGTCAGGTGGCTGTCCAGGACGCGCCGCCAGTCGGCCAGCGAAAGCTCGGTCACGGGCCGGGCCGCTGCGCCGGCGATTCCGGCGTTGTTGACGAGAAGGTCCAGCCCTTCCCATCCGAGTGTCCCGAAGCCCGCTGCTACCGAAGCCTCGTCACCGACATCGCAGCGGATGTGCCGCGCCCCTTCCGGACCCTCCCGGAGGTCGAAGGACGCGACCTCCCATCCCTCGGTCGCGAGAGCCCTGCAAATGCCCGCGCCGATCAGCCCGGCACCACCTGTGACGATTGCCCGTTTCATGGAAATGACACTGCTCCACCCTTGCCGTTACGGGCAGTCTGGCAATCTCGTCGCCCCGACAGGCTTCGTGGCCCGTCAGACCTTGCTCAACCGCGTGTCGGGAAGCTCGATCCGGGCGACCTGTTCGGCGATGGGGTCGACCGACAGCGGATGGGTCTCGGCGCTGTGGTCCTCCGGTTCCCCGATATCCTGCCAGCGGCCGCCCTTGTAGATCTCGAGCGCGTTGAAATTGGACTTGTAGCCCATCTTCCGGCTCCCGGGCACCCAGTAGCCGAGATAGACGTAGGGGAGACCGGAACTGCGGGCCAGTTCCACGTGATCGAGGATGATATAGGTCCCGAGGCTGTCCGACGCCTGATCGGGGTCGTAGAAGCTGTAGACCATCGACAGCCCGTCATCGAGCACGTCGGTCAGGCAGACCGCCTTGAGTTCCCGCCGCCGCTCGCTCCGCTCCGGGGGCAGGGAGTACTCGACCACGCGGCTCTTGACCGGCGTCTCCTCGATCATCGCGGCGAACTCGAACACGTCCATGTCCGCCATTCCGCCGTCCGCATGGCGGCTGTCGAGGTACCGCCGAAACAGAGCGTACTGCTCCTCCGTCGCCCAGGGACTCGTCGCCTCGCGCCGCAGGTGCGCATTGCGTTTCAGCGTCCGCCGCTGGCTTCGGGAAGGCTGGAAATCCGCGACCCTGATACGGGCCGAAAGGCAGGCCGTGCACTCGGCGCAGGAGGGCCGGTAGAGCACGTTCTGGGACCGTCTGAAGCCCTGCTTGGACAGCGCGTCGTTCAGCCTTGGCGCGGGTTCTCCCTGAAGCGCAGTGAACAGCTTCCGTTCCGCCCGCCCGTCGAGATAGGGGCAGGGTTGCGGTGCCGTCACATAGAACTGGGGCGCTATCGGTAGCGTATGGCGCATAGGACCGCGGACATGGGCATTCCGAGCGACGTTAGCAAGGCTTCGCCGTTCCGCCAAGCCGGGAATACAATTGTTTCTTCAGTGTACCTTGGCCACTCAGGAGCGCGGGCGATTGATCGCCGCCGTCTGGAGCACGAGATCGGTCAGCCCCTGTGCCCGTGGCGTCGTGAGCATCAGGAAGACCGAAACGACCTGCGGCAACACGAAGCTGAGCGAGACCGTGTACCCGAGCGTATGGAGGACCGCATACGGGGTGTCGAAGCGATCGCCCTCCGAGGTGCGGAGCTCGATGGCGAAAAGCAGCATGCCGGGCGTCGCCGACCATCTGGTGATGCTGGCCGCGCGGTAGACGAAGCCGATCGTCACGTAGAAGAGGGGAAAGAAGAAGAGAGCCGTGAAGGCCGTGAAGGGGAGGAAGAGGATGGCAAGCAGGAGGATCAGGATCGTATCGACGACCCAGGCCAGAAGCCGTTTGAGCGGGACGTCCGCGTAGAATTCCGCCTGGGTGAAAGGGTCGGGCAGACCGGGATGGGAATGTTCGTAAATCATCCTTGTCCTTTCCTCGCAGGCGAGGGCGGCCCCGCGAGGGCCGCCCGAGGTTCGCATTGCCCGGATCAGTAGGCGCCAGGAGCGCTGGTTTCATCCTTCCCGGTGTCCGCATCGCGGGCGGTGCGGGCGCGTTCTTCCATATACTGATCGAATTCCGCCTTGTCTTTCGACTCCCGAAGCCGCTTCAGGAAGGCCTCGAACTCCTCCTGCTCGCGCTGAAGGCGGTCGAGCGTGTCGGCCTTGTAGGCGTCGAAGGCCGAGTTTCCGGAGGAACGGAAGCCGTGCTGATAGGCGGTGTTGCGGGCATGACGGCGGTAGCCGCAAGGTTTCGAGAACATGCGCTTGCTCCAGATCATGTAGGCGAGAATGGCCAGGCCAATGGGCCAGAAGACGATCAGGCCAAGGACCGCCGCGGCGATCCAGGCGGCCTTGCCGCGTTCGTCTAGCCAGGATTCTGCCTGGGCGGGCCAGGCGGCGATGGTGGACATGGGCGTTCCCTTTCGTGTCAACCGTTGGACAGCCTTGATGTGAAATCTATTCACATTGCAAAGATCGGAACGGAACGGCCCTGCGTCAAGGGTCAATGTGAAGGTTTTTTACATCCTTCGAAAAACCATCAAGCCGACAATGGCTTACGCCGTGAACTCGGCGAGTTCCGCGCCCGTGATCCGGAGCAGATCGGCCGGTGAGATGGCGAAGATGTGCCGGGGAGTGCCTGCGGCGGCCCATACATGGTCGAACTCCATCAGCCTCGGGTCGAGGAAGGCGCGGATGCGGGTCAGGTGGCCGACGGGCGCGACCCCGCCGATGGCGAAGCCGGTTTCCGCCCGGACAAGGTTGGCGTCCGCCTTACCGAGCGGTTGGCCAGCGACGGCACTTGCACGCGCGGGGTCGACCCGGTTCCCGCCGGCGGTCAGGAAGAGGATGACGTGGCCGGAGGTCTCTCCCCTGAAGATGATCGACTTCACGATCTGGTCGAGCGCGCAGCCCGCCGCCGCGGCGGCCTGTTCCGCCGTCCGTGTCTCGGCCCCCATTTCCAGGACTTCCGCTGTGATGCCGGCGGCTTCCAGCGCCGTTTTGACCCGATCGATACTTTTCGACATTCTGGGCCCCTTACCTCAATTCATTGCCACCAAGTCAAGAAGTCCACGCCGCGCGGGAAACTTCAATGCTTCGATCCTGGTTTCCCTTCTGCTAACCGCCTGATTTCCCGGATTGACGGCTGAAGCCGGAACTGTAGTGTCCGCCGAATGAACTTTGCCGCACGCCTTACACGTTGTCCGATCCCCTATGAACCTGAGCGTGGAGCGGAGGCCCGTGCGCTGTTTCCAGGACTTCCGCCGGAGATTCTGGCGCTGGTCGAGGGCGCAGCCGGGTGCAGCCCCTATCTTGGCGGCCTTATAGCGAAGGAAGCCGGCTGGCTTGAGGGCGCGCTTGCCGGAGATCCGGAAGCGGCGCTCGAATCCGCGCTCTCTGGTCTCGCGGAGGTCGCGCCGGACGCTCTTGCTGACGCGCTCCGGCGGGCGAAGCGCCGCGTGGCCCTGATCGCGGGGTTGGCCGACCTCGGCGGTGCCTGGCCGCTGGAAGAGGTGACGGGCGCGCTGACGCGGTTCGCCGATCTGGCCGTGCACCTATCGCTGCGCGCGCTCGTCGGCGAGGAGATCCGGCGCGGGAAGTTGCCGGGCGCGGCGCCCGAAGATGCGGCAACCGCAGGCGGCATGGTCGCGATCGCCATGGGCAAGATGGGGGCCGGGGAACTCAACTACTCCTCCGACATCGACCTGATCTGCCTCTTCGACGAAACGCGATTCGAGCCCGCCGAAGTCATGGAGGCGCGCTCGTCCTTCATCCGCGCCACGCGGAAGATGACGGCGATGCTGTCGGACCTGACGGCGGAGGGCTACGTCTTCCGCACCGATCTGCGACTGCGTCCCGATGCCGCGGTCACGCCGGTCTGCATCGGGATGGAGGCGGCCGAGCACTACTACGAAAGCGTCGGGCGCACGTGGGAGCGGGCGGCCTACATCAAGGCGCGTGCCTGCGCGGGCGATATCTCGGCGGGTGAACGGTTCCTGGCCACGCTCACGCCTTTCGTCTGGCGCCGTCACCTGGACTTCGCGGCGATCCAGGACGCCCACGACATGCGGCTGAGAATCCGTGAACACAAGGGGCTTGCCGGGCCGATCGTGCTCGAGGGGCACGACATGAAGCTGGGCGTGGGGGGGATCCGGGAGATCGAATTCTTCACCCAGACGCGGCAGCTGATCGCGGGCGGGCGGGACCCGGACCTGCGCCAGCGCGGCACCGTGCCGGGGCTCGTGGCGCTTTCGGAAAAGGGCTGGGTTCCCGGGGAGGTCGCGGAGGAACTCAGCGAACACTACCGTGCACATCGGGAGGTGGAGCATCGCGTGCAGATGGTCGCGGACGCCCAGACGCACGCCTTGCCCACGGACGCCGAGGGTTTCGACCGCCTCGCGCGCATGATGGGCGAGGGGGACACCCACGCTCTCCGCGCGAGGCTCAGGGAGCGGCTCGGACGGGTGGCGGAGTTGACCGAGGGCTTCTTCGCGCCCGGTGAGACACGCGCACGCCCAGAGATGAGCGCGGCCGCGCGCGAGATTGTAGAGGGCTGGCGGGGATATCCCGCGCTCCGTTCCGCACGCGCCGTCGAGGTCTTCAAGCGGGTGGAGCCGGAAATCCTGCGCCGCCTGTCGCGCGCGGCGAACGAGATCGAGGCGCTCAGGCAGTTCGACGGCTTCCTCGCGGGGCTTCCTGCCGGCGTGCAGCTCTTCTCGCTCTTCGACGCGAACCCGCAACTCATCGACCTGATCGTCGACATCTGCGCCACGGCACCCGCGCTGGCGTCCTACCTGTCGCGGAATGCCGGCGTCCTGGATGCCGTGATCGGGGGGGATTTCTTCGCCCCCTGGCCGGGCGTTCCCGCGCTGCGGGCCTCTCTCGACGCGGTTCTGGACGAGATCCCGGACTACGAGAAGAAGCTCGACGCGGCGCGGCGCTGGGCCAAGGAATGGCATTTCCGGATCGGCGTCCACCATCTGCGGGGCCTGATCGACGCGGTGGAGGCGGGCCGGAACTACGCCGATCTGGCGGAGGCCTGCGTCGCGTCGATCTGGAAGCCCTGCCTGGAAGAATTCGCCCGCAAGCACGGCGCGCCGCCCGGGCGCGGTGCCGCCGTGGTGGGAATGGGAAGCCTTGGCGCACAGCGGCTCAACGCGGCTTCCGACCTCGACCTGATCGTGATCTATGACCCGGCGGGCGTGGAAAACTCGGATGGTCGGCGCCCGCTCGCGGCACGGACATACTATGCGCGTCTCACCCAGGCCCTGGTCACGGCGATCAGCGCGCCGATGGCCGAGGGGAGGCTCTACGAGGTGGACATGCGCCTGCGTCCTTCGGGGCGTCAGGGGCCTGTCGCGACGTCGCTCGACGCGTTCCGGTCCTACCAGATGGAAGAGGCCTGGACCTGGGAACACCTCGCGCTGACGCGCGCCCGGCCGATCGCCGGTGAGGCCGAACTGGGCGCCGAGGTCGACGAAGTGCGGCTCTCCATCCTGCGCGCGAAGGGCGGGGCGGAGAAGGTCCTTCCCGACGTTGCCGAGATGCGGGTGCGGATCTTCACCGCCAAGGCGCCGGACGGGGAATGGGAAGCCAAGATCGGCCCGGGCCGACTTCAGGACATCGAGCTTCTGGCCCAAAGCTTCGCGCTTCGCGCCGGTGACTCCGCGCGCCGGGTGGAACCGCAGCTTCGGATCGGCCCGCGCGAGGGATATGTCACGAAGGAGGAAGGCGAGGCGCTCGCGAGGGCCTACCGCTTCCTCTGGCGCCTGCAGGCGGGGGGGCGGCTTCTCACCGACCGGCCGCTCGATATGGAGCAGATCGGTGAGGGAGGGCGCGCCTTCCTCCTGCGCGAGGCAGGAGAGCCGGATCTGGAGTCGCTCGCGGCGAGATTGCGGTCGGAAACCGCGATCGCCGAGAAAATCGTCGCATCCGTGCTTGACGCGACGGTTCCCGACGATAGGTGAGGACGAAGCTCGGAGGGCGCCGGGAGATGCGGGGATGGAGCTGAAACAGGCGGATCCGAAAGGACTCATCCGCGAAAGCTATGCGATCGAGGGGATCAGCGCGCCGGAATGCCGCTCGATCTTCCTTGACTGGGCTCTGAGCATTCCACCCGGCACCGATACGCGAGCGGCTATCACCCTGCTTCTGGACCATTATGGCGCGGGCAAGGATGCGCATCCGATGACGGATACGCTGCGCCGGGGCCTCGATGAGATCCCGGAAGCGCGCCGGAGGGGCGGGCGCGCCGCCCGGTTCCGCCAGCAGGGCTGAAGACGCTCCTCAGCTGAGCGCCGCGGCCTCGCGCGCAAGTGCCTCGATCCCGGCCCAGTCGCCTTTGACAAGCCGTTCCTTCGGGGCAACCCAACTGCCGCCGACGCAGAGCGTGTTCGACAGCGACAGGTATTCCCTTGCATTGGCGAGCGTCACGCCGCCCGTCGGGCAGAAGCGCACCTGCGGGATCGGCGCGCCGATCGCCTTCAGCGCGGGCGCGCCGCCGGAAGCCTCCGCCGGGAAGAATTTCTGGACGGTGTAGCCCTTCTCGAGAAGGACCATCACCTCCGTCGCTGTCGCCGCCCCCGGAAGAAGTGCCAGACCCTCGTCCTCGCAGGCATCCAGAAGCCGCTCGGTCGCGCCGGGAGAGACGCCGAACTTCGCACCTGCCGCCTTCGCCGCCTTCACGTCGGCGGGTGTGAGCAGCGTGCCGGCGCCGACGACGCCGCCGGGCACTTCCGACATCGCCCGGATCGCGTCGATCGCGGCGGGCGTGCGCAACGTCACCTCCAAGGCCGGCAGCCCGCCGGCGACGAGCGCCCTGGCGAGTGGGAGGGCATGTTCAGGGTCTTCGATCACGAGCACCGGAACGACCGGGGCCAGCATGCAGACCTCGGCGGCGCGGCGGCTTTGTTCGGCAGGGGTCATCGGATCATCCTCTGGCGGAATTCATGGGCAGGGTTCGAAAGCCCCGTTCGGGCATGACTTGGCAAAGATGGCGAGGCGGGCGGACAGGCGCAAGCCGGGCATTCAGACCACGACGGCCGCGCCCTCGGTCGCCGGGCCGACGTTCCGGCGGAACGCTTCGAACAATTCCCGGCCAATGCCGACCTTGTTCCCGCTGAGATCGGCGGTCGCGGCGGGCCGGGCGTCGAAGTCTGGTTCGAGAACGTCGATCGTTCCCCTGGCCGCATCCACCCGGACGCGGTCGCCATCGCGCAGCCGGGCCAGCGGACCCGCATCTGCGGCCTCCGGGGAGACATGGATCGCCGCCGGAACCTTCCCCGAGGCACCGGACATGCGGCCGTCCGTCACCAGCGCGACCTTCAGCCCGCGATCCTGCAGCACCGCGAGCGTCGGGGTGAGCGAGTGAAGCTCCGGCATGCCGTTGGCCTTCGGGCCCTGGAAGCGAACGACGACCACGGTATCCGATGTGAACTCGCCGCGCTGGAAGGCGGCCCTGACATCGGCCTGGTCATGGAAGACGCGGGCAGGGGCCTCGACGACGCGATGCTCGGGCGCAACGGCGGATACCTTCATGACGCCACGCCCGAGGTTGCCGACGAGTTGCCTGAGCCCGCCCGTCGCCTGGAAAGGGTCCTTCGCCGGGCGGAGGATGCGGTCGTTCAGCGTCTTGCCCGCGCCGTCCTGCCAGACGAGGCGCCCCTCGATCAGCTTCGGCTCCCGACGGTAGCGGTCGAGGCCGTCGCCCGCGACCGTCCGCGCGTCGCCGTGCAGCAGACCCGCGTCGAGGAGTTCCCCGATCATGAAGCCGAGACCGCCCGCGGCGTGGAAATGGTTCACGTCGGCAAGCCCGTTCGGGTAGACCTTCGCCATGAGAGGCACGGTCTCGGACAGGTCGGCGAAATCGTCGAGGTCGAGGATGATCCCCGCCGCCCGCGCCATCGCCGGGAGGTGCAGCACGAGGTTCGTCGATCCCCCCGTGGCCATCAGCCCGACGATGCCGTTCACGAAGGCGCGTTCGTCGAGGATCTCGCCCGCCGGGCGGTAATCGTTACCGAGCGCGGTGATCGCGGCCGCCCGTTCGACGCCGGCCACCGTCAGCGCGTCGCGCAGCGGCGTGCCGGGGTTCACGAAGCTCGCTCCGGGAAGGTGGAGGCCCATGAACTCCATCAGCATCTGGTTCGTGTTCGCCGTGCCGTAGAAGGTGCAGGTGCCCGGGCCATGGTAGGAGGCCATCTCGGCCTCCATGAGCTTGTCGCGCCCGACCTCTCCGGCCGCGAACTGCTGACGGACCTTGGCCTTCTGATCGTTCGGCAGGCCGCTCGTCATTGGGCCGGCCGGGATGAACACGGCGGGTACGTGACCGAAGGTCGCCGCGGCGATGACGAGCCCCGGCACGATCTTGTCGCAGATGCCGAGGTAGACCGCTGCGTCGAAGGTGTTATGGCTCATCGCCACACCCGCGGCGAGCGCGATGACGTCGCGGGAAAACAGGCTCAGTTCCATCCCCGGCTGGCCTTGAGTCACGCCGTCGCACATTGCCGGCACGCCGCCCGCCACCTGGGCCGTGGCGCCGACCCGGCGCGCCGCCGCGCGGATCATGTCCGGATAGCGTTCGTAGGGCTGGTGCGCGGACAGCATGTCGTTGTAGGCGGTGACGATCCCGATGTTCGGGGCCCGCCCCGCCGCCAGCGCCGGCTTGTCCTCTCCCATGGCGGCATAGGCATGGGCCTGGTTGCCGCAGGCGAGGTGCGCCCTGGCTGGGCCGGCCTCTCCCGCGCGCCGGATCCGGTCGAGATAGGCGGAGCGCGCCGCAGAGGAGCGGGCGCGAACCCTGTCGGTGACTTCGGCGATTCTGGGGTCGAGGTTCATGGAAACTCCGCTGCCAACTGTCGTTGAGGCCGCGCATATCATAGTGTGTTAGCGCTAACAACGCAAATCACTCCGTCGCGCGGAAGCCATGATCATGTCGCATGGCGGCAATTCGGAGATGTCCGTAGTAAAGTCAGTAATGCTGCCCCATTTTGTCTCTGGACACTGAAATACTGAAGGAATTTGGCAATGACCAAGTTGAACCATATCCCTGCTGCAGAGCAGATCGACTTTTCGGAAATCGAACTTGCGGCGCGCCGCCTGCGCGCGGAAGCCGCTCGCGAAATGGTCGTGGCCTTCGCCGCGATGATCAAGCGGGTCTTCGGCTCGAAAGCGCGAAACGTGGGCGGGGCAACTCAGGCTTCCTGACCGATAAAGGTCCTGCGGGCCTTGCCGGAAACGGGTTAGCCCCTTCCGATTGCCGGGCGAAAGCACTAGAGGGACTGTAAATCCCTTGATCGCCCGGCGCGCGTATGACTGACACAAAGACAATCCCCACCGTCCGACTTCGGCCCAAGGCCGAGGCCAGGGCGATCCGGCACGGCTTCCCCTGGGTCTATGCCGACGAGATCGTCAGCGACCGGCGCACCATGGCGCTGCGCCCAGGCACGTTCGCGCGTCTCGAGGACGCGGACCGCCGTCCGCTCGCGCTCGTGACCGTCAACCCATCATCCAAGATTTTCGCGCGGGTCATGGAACGCGACGCGGAGGCCGAGGTCAGCCGCGACTGGCTGGCCCAACGGATCGGTCGCGCGCTGGCGCTGCGCGAGCGGCTTTACGACGCTCCCTTCTACCGGCTTGTCCATGCCGAGGCCGACGGGCTTCCGGGGGTCGTTATCGACCGGTTCGGCGACACGGCGGTGATCCAGCCGAACGCCGCCTGGGCCGAGGCGCATGTGCACGAGCTTGCCGTGGCGCTGGCCGAAGTGACCGGTGTCGAACACATCGTGAAGAACGGAACGGGCCGCGCCCGGACGCTGGAGGGGCTGCCGGAAGAGACGGTGGTGCTGACGGGGGATGTTGTCGGGCCGGTGCCAGTTCGGATGAACGGCGCGATCTACCTGGCCGACCTTATCGGGGGTCAGAAGACGGGCCTCTTCTTCGACCAGCGGGAAAACCACGCCTTTGCCGCGCGGCTGGCACGGGGCGCGCGGGTGCTGGACGTCTTTTCGCATGTGGGCGGCTTCGGGCTCGCCGCGCTTGCGGCCGGGGCGGAGAGCGCGCTGGCGGTGGACGGGTCTGCCGCCGCCTTGGCGCTTGCCGAGAAGGGGGCCGAGGCTTCGGGCGTCGCGGAGCGTCTTGCGACGCGGCAGGGTGACGCCTTCGCTGTGATGGAGACGCTGGCGGCCGAGGGAGAACGCTTCGACGTCGTGATCTGCGATCCGCCGGCCTTCGCGCCCTCGAAACCGGCGCTGGAAGCAGGCCTCCGCGCCTACGAACGCGTTGCGCGCCTTTCGGCGCAGCTCGTGGCGCCCGGCGGCTACCTCGGACTCTGCTCCTGTTCGCATGCGGCGGACCTCACGGCCTTCCGCAACGCCTCCGCGCGTGGCATCGGCAAGGGCGGGCGGCGCGGGCAGCTTCTGCACACGGGCTTCGCGGGTCCTGACCATCCGCAGCTGCCGCAGCTGGCCGAGACGGGCTATCTGAAGGCGCTGTTCTTCCGGCTGGACTGATGAAGGCGCTTCTGGACGCCTGCGTTCTCTACCCGACGGTCCTGAGGGAGATCCTTCTGGGCGTCGCGCGCGAGGGGCTCTACACGCCGCTTTGGTCCGACCGGATCCTCGAGGAATGGGCGCGGGCCGCCGCGCGCTTCGGTCCGGCGGCGGAGGCGCAGGCGCGGGGAGAGGTCGCGGTCGTCCGAGCCGAGTTCCCGAAGGCTTCCGTGCCGCGCCACGAGGGGCTGGAGGCGCGGCTGCATCTGCCCGACAAGAATGACATCCACGTGCTTGCGGCTGCCATCGCCGGCGGGGCGGATGCGATCATCACCTTCAACCGCGCCGATTTCCCGCGCGGCACGCTTTCCATCGAGGGGCTCGACCGGCGCGATCCGGACGGGTTCCTGTGGGAACTCTGGTCCGACCATCCCGAAACCGTGGGCCGGGTGGTGGAGGCGGTCCGCGCCAAGGCCGAGCGGCTTTCGGGCGAGCCCCAGCCCCTGCGCCCGCTTCTGAAACGTGCGCGGCTGCCGCGTCTCGGCAAGGCGCTGGCGGGCTAGCCTGTCGCCCTGCGCGGGCTCATTCGCCCAGGCGCCACTTCGTTTCGTTCGTCTCGATCGCGGCGATGCGCTCCTCGGTCTTCGGGTGGCTCATGAGCCAGGCGGGCGGGCCCGCGCCGATCCGGCCGGTGAGCAGGTCGAGCTTCCGGAACAGGGATTTCTGCGGCTCGGTGCCTATCCCGGCCTTGATGAGCAACGCCGAAGCATAGGCGTCCGCCTCGTATTCGTCGCCCCGTGACAGCCGCGCCGCGACGAGCGAGGTGATGAGGTTCGCAAGGTAGGGGCCGATCCCCGGCAGGAACCGTCCGAGAACCGTCATCAGTGCCACCCGCACGGCGTTCTGGCCGGAAAAGTCGATCATCCTTCGGCGCGCGTGCCCCAGCGCCACATGTCCAAGCTCATGCGCGACGACGCTCGCCATTTCCTCGGCGCTGATCTCGCCCGCGCGGAATTTCTCGTAGAAGCCGCGCGTGATGAAGATGCGCCCGTCGGGCGCGGCAAGGCCGTTCACCGGCGCGACCTCGTAGATGTGGACCGGGATCCGCTGGAGGTCGAGCGCGCGGGCCATCCGGGCAATGACCGGCGCGAGCGCGGGGTCGGCCAGAGGAGCCGAACGCGCGTCGAGTTCCTTGCCCAGCCGCCAGGCCGAGAAGCGCCACATGACGAGGCCGTACAAGATCGCAAGGATAAGAGGCGTGAGCTTCAGCATGAGACCAATATAGGCTGACTTGGAGCGAGAGTTACTCCCCGGACGGAAATTCAGATCTCCTGACGGCGATAATCGCGGGTCACTTTCACATGAGCGGCAGGGACGCGGGCGTCAGGCAGCGCCGTGGTTCGCCCGGCGCCCCTGTCGGATTGCCGCGCGAAGCCAGAAGCCAAGCGCCAAGGCCGCGCCGAACGCACCGAGAAAGCCGAGCGCCGAGCCGATAAGGTCGTTCGCCGCCTCGATGTTGCCGGCGAAGGCGAACCCCATGCCGACGTAGGCGGTGACCCAGACGGCCTCTCCGGCGGCTTCCGGCAGGATGAAACGCCGCCAGGGAAAGCCCGCCGCACCGCCCGCGATGTTCACCCAGGGGCCGAGCGGGCTGAGAAGCCACCGCGTGAGGAAGACTGCGATGCGGCCCTTCAGCTGCATCTGCGTTTCGGCCCGCGCGATGAGGCCCGCTCGCTTCGGGTTCCGCTTGAGCTTCTCCAGAAGCCCCGCGCCTCCGCGGCGGCCGAGGAAGAAGCCCGCATTGTCGCCGAGAATGGCGCCGACGTAGGCCGCCCCGGCGACCTGCCAGAGAACGAGGTCGCCCGAAGCCACGAACCCGCCGGCGGTCAGCATGATCAGCGAGGAGGGGACGGGAAGCGCGAGACAGGACAGGAAGGTCGTGGCCGCAAGCAGCCAGAGCCCCCAGGTGGGAACCAGTGCGAGGAGCCAGTCGGTCATGAACCGTCACCCTCGGCGGCCTGGAGTTCCGCGAGCATGGCGGCCACCTCGGCAAGGAATTCGTCGAGGCTCTGCCCGCGCTCCTTCGCGATATCGGCGAGGGTCTGCGGCTTGCCCGGCTGCGGCGTCGCACCGAGCGCCTCCGCGACCGTTTCGCGCGGCAGATCCCAGCTGCGGGCAAGGTATCCCGGCGTCATCCAGCCTTCGGGCCGGATTTCATGATGCGCCGGATCGGACCAATAGATCGTGAAGGCGATGAAGCGGCCGGCGAAGAACAACGAGATCGCCACGGCCAGCACGAAGGCCACGAGCGCGGGGCGATGGTCGCGCCAGAGACGGGCGATGGCGGTCATGACAGCTCCTTCATCGCGCGCCCGATCCCTTCGAGCGTAAGGGGAAACATGCGTCCGTCGAAGATGTCCCGGATCATGCCGACGGACTGGGTATACTGCCAGTGCCGCTGGGGCAGGGGGTTAAGCCAGACGTTTGCGGGCCACTGTTCCCGGGCGCGGTGCAGCCAGACCTGCCCGGCCTCGGCGTTCCAGTGCTCGTTCGCGCCGCCGGGCATCGCGACCTCATAGGGCGACATCGACGCGTCGCCCACGAAGATGCACTTGTAGTCGGAGCCGTAGGTCCTGAGCACTTCCCAGGTCGGCGTCTGCTGGTCCCAGCGGCGGCGATTGTCGCGCCAGACGCCTTCGTAAAGGCAGTTGTGGAAGTAGTAATGTTCCAGGTGACGGAACTCCGCGCGGGCCGCGGAGAAGAGCTCCTCCACGACGCGGACATGCCCGTCCATCGAGCCGCCCACGTCGAGGAACAGGAGAACCTTCACGGCATTCCGCCGCTCGGGGCGGGTCTGCACGTCGAGGTAGCCGTGCTCCGCCGTCGCGCGAATCGTGCCGTCGAGGTCCAGTTCCTCCGCCGCTCCCTGCCGCGCCCAGCGGCGGAGCCGCTTCAGCGCAACCTTGATGTTGCGGGTACCGAGTTCCACCTGGTCGTCGAAGTCGCGGAAGTCGCGCCGGTCCCAGACCTTCACGGCGCGCTGGTTGCGCGACCTGTCCTGGCCGATGCGCACGCCTTCCGGGTTGTAGCCATAGGCGCCGAAGGGCGAGGTGCCTGCCGTTCCGATCCATTTCGATCCGCCCTGGTGCCGCCCCTTCTGCTCCTCCAGCCGCTTGCGCAGCGTCTCCATCAACTTGTCGAACCCGCCGAGGGCCTCGATCTCGGCGCGTTCCTCCGGAGTCAGGTGGCGTTCGGCGAGCTTGGCGAGCCATTCTCCCGGCAGCTCGATGGCCTCGAGGACCTGTTCCGCGCCGATTTCCTCGAGCCCCTTGAAAGACTCGGCAAAGGCCCGGTCGAAGCGGTCGAGGTGGCGTTCGTCCTTCACCATCGCGGTGCGCGCGAGGTGGTAGAAGCCCTCCACGTCGTAGGTCACGAGTCCCGCATTCAGCCCTTCCAGGAACGACAGGAATTCGCGCAGGGAGACCGGGACGCCGGTCTTCCTGAGTGTCGCGAAGAAGGGAAGGAACATGGGATCAGGCGAGCCTGTCTATGAAGACGGTTGCGAAAAGGCCGAGGATCGCGCCGAGGATCGCGAAGGCGGTCGCGTATTGCAGGATGTCGAGCGTCCTGCCCTTGCGGCGGCGGGCGAGAAACCCGCCCCAGAGTGCGCCCAGAATGAACCCGGCAATGACGATCATGGAACCCTCGTTCGGTTGGCAGGGGAAAGCGCAGCGATCTCGGAAACGCGGCGACGGATGTCGGCCTCGCCGCCGAAGCCGTAGCGCGCCCAGCCGAGGGCGTCCAGCCTTACCGCGCGTGCTTCGGATGCGCGGCCCTGCGCTTCAAGTGCCTCTGCCCGGATCAGCATGAGCGTGGCGAGAAGCGCGGCGTTTTCCGCATCCGCGACCGCCGGAAGGGCGCGGAGCGTGATCGCCTCCGCGTCTTCGGCATGTCCGGCGGACAGGGCGAAGGCGGCAAGCTGCATGTCTACATGGGCGGCTTGCACCTCCATGCCGGAACCCGATCCGTAGATCCGACGTGCCTTCAGGAAAGCCTCGAGCGCGGTGTCGAGGCGGCTTCCGAGCGACAGCCGGCCAAGTGCGAACCACGCGAAACCCGCGCGGGCGTCGTGCCAGCCTTCCGCCTCGGCGATGGCCACGGCCTTCAGGGCGGCCGACTTGCGGCGGGAGGCGCCCGCGTGGGGGCCAAGTGCCGTCTCGATCGCCTCCACGAAGGCGTGGGGCGTCGGCTCCGGGGGAGCGTAGCCGGCCCTGCCGCCGCGCGGATTGATCCGCGAGAGTATCCCGGGCAGCCGCATCGCGACCTCTTCCATGCTCATGCCCGAGGACAGTTCCGGCGCGTAGTAGGCGCGCAGGATCAACATGTCGAACCCGGTCAGCACGTTGTGGAAATTGTCGTCGTTGAAGACGGAATCGGGCAGGCGGTAGAGGTCGTTCAGGGGGCCGAGAGCCTGGGCGATTTCCTCGTGCAGGCAGTCGCGGATCTCTTGCGGCGGCGTGTCCGAGGGGACGAAGACGGCGGCGCGTGTCCGTGTTTCAAGCGTCGTCCAGTCAACCGCCGGGCCCCGGCGGCTTCTGCGGTATTCGTCCCAGGAGGTCAGGCGCGGCACGACGAAGCAAGCAGCCTGCGGCACGAGCGCCTGCATCCGCTTGCGCGGGAGGAACTCGACGGTGATCGACGCCGCCCGGTCGGACGGGACCTGGGTCACGTCGATCCCGGCCTCGTTCCGCAGCCGGCCGATGAGCCGGGCGACATCGGCCCGCGCGACGGCGGGAACGGTGCCGGTGACGCGAAGTGTGATCGGGCCCTCGAAGCGGGTCAGGATCGGAAGGCGGCGGCCGCTCTCCATCTGGAACGCGAGTTCGAGGAAATCCCGCGTGATCGCCGTGTTGGAGGCCATGGGCGCATTCACGCGGGGCGCGCCGAAGGTCTTCATCGGCGGAAGCGGCAGCAGGTCCGTTGCCGTGGGGACGCGCCGCGCGGCCTCGGGGCCGGAAGGCGGAGCGCCGCAGGCCGAAAGCGCGATCGCGAGGCAAAGCGCGGCGACGCTGCGCATCATTCGTGCCTGCTGTAGCGGATGAACGGGGTCTTCACCCCCACCTTGTCGTAGAGCATCCGGCCCATGTAGTTGTGTTCTTGTGTCAGCCACCAGACACCGGGCGCGCCGTGCTTGTCGGCCTCCGCATAGACGGCCTCGATCAGAGAGCGCCCGATGCCGCGGCCGCGCCGCTCGGGATCGCAGAAGAGGTCCTGCAGATAGCAGACGTTTTCGAGCTTCCAGCAGGTGCGGTGGAACAGGTAGTGCGCGAGGCCGACGAGCTTGCCGCCCTGTTCGGCGACGAGGCCGTTGAACTCCCACGGGTCACCGCTGAGCAACCGGGCGAAGGTGGTGCGGTAGACCTCCTCCGGCACACGTGTCTTGTAGAAATCGAGATATGCCGTCCAGAGCCTGCGCCAGTCGTGTTCGTCGTCCTGGGCGAGCGGGCGGATCGTCAGGTCGTCGGGGCGCATGGCTTGGTCCTCCGGTGGAAATCCTGAATTAGTGCGCGCCGGGCCCTGAGGCCAGCGCCGGCACCTGTCGTCCTAGCGACCCGCTCGGGCCATGAAGGCGAGCCGCTCGAAGAGATGCACATCCTGTTCGTTCTTCAGCAGAGCGCCGTGCAGTCTGGGCAGCAGGTTCTTGCCGTCGCGCTTCAGGTCCTCCGGCCCGAGATCCTCGGCGAGGATGAGCTTCAGCCAGTCGAGGACTTCGGATGTGGAGGGCTTCTTCTTCAGCCCGGGCGTCTCGCGCAGTTCGTAGAACTGGGTGAGCGCTGTGGTAAGAAGCGCTTCCTTGACGCCCGGAAAATGGACGTCGACGATCGCCTTCATCGTCTCGGGGTCCGGAAACCGGATGTAGTGGAAGAAACAGCGCCGCAGGAAGGCGTCGGGCAGTTCCTTCTCGTTGTTCGATGTGATGATGACGATCGGCCTCTGCCGCGCCCTGATCGTTTCCCCGGTCTCGTAGACGTGGAACTCCATCCGGTCGAGTTCCTGAAGGAGGTCGTTCGGAAACTCGATATCCGCCTTGTCGATCTCGTCGATCAGGAGGACGACCTTTCCGTCGGCCTCGAATGCCTGCCAGAGCTTGCCCTTTCGGATGTAATTCCTGACGTCGTGCACCCGCTCGTCGCCGAGCTGACTGTCCCTGAGCCGGCTGACAGCGTCATATTCGTAAAGCCCCTGGGATGCCTTGGTCGTCGATTTTACGTGCCATTCCACGAGAGGCAGGCCGAGCGACTCAGCTACCTCCCGCGCGAGTTCGGTTTTGCCCGTTCCGGGCTCCCCCTTGACGAGGAGCGGCCGTTCGAGAGCCACCGCGGCATTCACCGCGACCGCGAGATCGGGCGCGGCGACATAGCTTTGCGTAGAGCTGAATTTCATAGGAATTCCGATGGTCTGACGGCGGATTTTGCAGCAGAGCCTACTTCTGCCATCAAATGGCCGCAAGGAGTTGGCATCACCTAGTGACATCCCCGTGCGCATGGGTTAATGACCCGGCCGAGGCGTACCGGAGGACGTCGGCGACCAACACCCGGCATCCGGTGAAGTGGAGGGAGCAGTGGTGAAACCCGAGATTTTTCTTCCTGACGACTATCGTCCGGCCGAGGACGAGCCGTTCATGAACGAGCGTCAGCTGGAGTATTTCCGCCGAAAACTGATCACCTGGAAGCACGAACTTCTCGAGCAGAGCGCCGAGACGATCGAAGGTTTGCAGGATTCGGCCCGTAACGTTCCGGACCTTGCGGACCGGGCGAGCGAGGAAACCGACCGGGCGCTCGAACTGAGGACCCGGGACCGCCAGCGCAAGCTGGTCGCCAAGATCGATTCTGCGCTGCGGCGGATCGACAACGGCGAATACGGATATTGCGAGATGACCGGGGAACCGATCTCGCTCAGGCGGCTGGACGCGCGTCCGATCGCGACCATGACGCTCGAGGCGCAGGAAAAGCACGAGCGTCGCGAACGGGTTCACCGCGACGACTGACGTTCGGGTGATAGAAAGCGCGAGACTTCTTGGCACCGGGGCCTTATGGCTCCGGTGTTTTCGTGTGGAGACGGAAGAATGCTGATCGGCCGCGAAGTGACTGTTCTGGGCGCTGGCGTTGCGGGCCTTGCCGTGGCGCGGGCCCTCGCGCTTCGGGGGGCGGCCGTCACGGTCCTCGAGCAGGCGGACACCCTGACCGATATTGGCGCCGGCCTGCAGATCACGCCGAACGGCGCGCGCGTGCTTCGATCTCTTGGCCTCGGTGACAGCCTGAGTGGAGCGGGGCTTCGTGCGAAGGCGGTGCAGCTTCTCGACGGCGAAACCGGCTCGAAGGTCCTGCGGATCGACCTCGCCGAATTGCGGCCGGGGCAGGAATACCGCTTCGTCCACCGGGCCGATCTGATCGCGCTCCTCGCGGACGGTGCGCGTGAGGCCGGGGTGGAAATCCGGCTTGGCCAGAAGATCGCGGAGGTGGCCCTCGGCGGTGACAAGCCGCGGCTCGTGACGGAAGCGGGGACAGAGATCCGGACGGGACTTCTTATCGGGGCGGACGGGCTTCATTCCAGGACGCGGGCGGCTCTCAACGGTCCGGTCGCGCCGTTCTTCACCCACCAGGTCGCCTGGCGCGCGACGCTGCCGGAGAAACCGGGGGGCGACCCGGAGGCGCGCGTCTACATGGGGCCCGGGCGGCACCTCGTCACCTATCCGCTGCGCGGCGGGACGCTGCGCAACATCGTCGCCGTCGAGGAGCGGCGCAACTGGGTCGAGGAAAGCTGGCGGCTGCGCGATGACCCGCTGGCCCTGCGTCTCGCCTTCGAGAATTTCGTCCCCGAAGTGCGCGACTGGCTGGCGCGGGTGGACGAGCCCTGGCTCTGGGGGCTTTTCCGTCACCCGGTGGCGCGCCGCTGGCACGGGCAGGGCGCCGTGATCCTGGGCGACGCGGCCCATCCGACGCTGCCGTTCCTCGCGCAGGGTGCGAACATGGCGCTGGAGGACGCTTGGGTTCTTTCGGCCTGTCTGGCCAGGCATGACGAGGAAGCGGCGGGACTGGCCGCCTACCAGCTGGCACGCGAGGCGCGCGTCCGCCGCATCGTCGAGGCGGCGAACGCGAATGCGCGCAACTACCACCTCACCGGCATGAAGCGCGACATCGCGCATCTCGGGTTGCGAGCCATTGCCGCCCTGCGCCCGGCAGCGATGCTGGGCCGGTTCGACTGGCTCTACGGGTACGACGCGACCGCCATCTGACCCGTTCAGCCCGGCGCGGGCCTGAGCCGCGCCGGCGCATCAGGCGATCAGGCGTCGAGTTCAATCCAGACAGGAACGTGGTCGGAGGGCCTGTCGCGACCGCGCGTGTCCTTGTCGATGCCCGCCGACTTCAGCAGATCGGCAGCCTGCGGCGACAGCAGGAGATGGTCGATCAGGATGCCGTTGTTCCGTTCCCAGGCCGCGGCCTGATAGTCCCAGAAACTGTAGTGCCCGGCCTCCGGGTGCAGGGCGCGGAAGGCGTCGGTCAGGCCGAGGTTGACGATCCGGCGGAAGGCCTCGCGCGTTTCGGGCAGGAACAGCGCGTCCTTCTCCCAGGCTTCGGGCTTGGCCGCGTCCTCACGCTGTGGGATGACGTTGTAGTCGCCGGCCATGATGAAGGGCTCCTCGAGCTTCAGAAGCTCTTCAGCGCGCGCCTTCATGCGCTTCATCCAGGCAAGCTTGTAGTCGTATTTCGGCCCCGGTGCCGGATTGCCATTCGGCAGGTAGAGGCCGCACAGGCGGACGGCACGGCGTCCGATGACGGTGGCCTCGATCCAGCGGGCCTGCTCGTCCTCATCGTCGCCTGGCAGTCCGCGCCGGATGTCCTCGAGCGGAAGCTTCGACAGGATCGCGACGCCGTTGAAGCCTTTCTGCCCATGCGTCTCGACGCGGTAGCCGAGGTCCTCGATCGGCTCGCGCGGAAAGCCTTCGTCCACGGACTTGATTTCCTGCAACGCCACGACATCGGGCTCCGCCTCTTTCAGCCAGTCGAGAAGGGCCTCGATCCGGGCCTTGATCCCGTTGATGTTGAACGTCGCGATCTTCATGTCCGGCCTCCGCTGTGCGGCCGCATCTTGGCCGCAGGCGCCAGCGCGCACAAGCAGTTGGCTCGCCCCGTCTTCGCCTCATCGCCCGGGATCAGGCCGGAGACCTTGCGCAGAGTGGTCAATCGAATTGCGCATTTTTGCCCGAATTGGCCCATAGCGTCGGGGTGCTGGAGATTGGAATTTGAAGGCGTTCGGTTCCATCCGGGCGCCCGTAAGGGGGATAGGGCATGTGGTTCGCGTTCTTCAGACGCCAGAGCCGGGACTGGCGTCCGCGCAGACAGCAGACTCACGAGAAGCTGGGAATCGAGGACTTCCGCGAAACCTTCGCCGCAGAAGTCGCGGCAATGGAGGAATTGGCGGCGCGCCCGGATGATTCCAGACCGAAATCCGCCGCGCTGCTTCTTATGCGGCCACTGAGCGCGGTCAGATCGAGAACGACGTCCCGCAGCCGCAAGAACTCGTAGCGTTCGGGTTCTCGATCACGAATCGCGCGCCGATCAGTTCCTCGGTGAAATCGATCACGGCATTCGACAGGAACGGCAGCGAGACGGGGTCGATCAGAATCTTCTGCCCGTCTCCCTCCAGGACCAGATCGTCCGGCGCGGGATCGTCGAGCCGGATGTCGTACTGGAACCCCGAACAGCCTCCACCCTCGACCGCGACGCGCAGCGCCTTCTCTTCGCCCTGAGCGGCGTTGATCTCGGCCAGGCGCGCGAAGGCGCGGGGGGTCGCACGGGGAGGAAGGTTCAGAGCTTCCATCGGGATTTCGCCATATCATTCCTTGGGTTTCCCGAATATATGATCGGCGAACCGGCCCGACAAGAATTCCCAAGATGACACTTGCTCCTTTTGCCTGCAAACCCGAAGAAAGTCGCGGGCGCCTTTATCCCGAAGCCATGTCCACGTTCCGGTCGCCTTTCCAGAGGGACCGCGACCGCATCATCCATTCCTCGGCGTTCCGGCGTCTGAAGCACAAGACGCAGGTCTTCGTCGAACACGAGGGCGATTACTACCGGACGCGTCTGACCCACACGATCGAGGTCGCGCAGGTCGCGCGCACGATCGCCGGGGCGCTTGGCCTCAACGTGGAACTTGCGGAGGCCGTGGCGCTTGCCCACGACCTTGGCCATCCGCCCTTCGGCCATACCGGTGAGGACGCGCTGGCGGCGCTCATGGCTCCCTATGGCGGCTTCGACCACAACGCGCAGGCCATCCGGATCGTCACGCGGCTTGAACGCCACTACGCCGATTTCGACGGGCTGAACCTGACGTGGGAGACCCTCGAAGGCATCGCCAAACACAACGGCCCGGTTACGGGCGAGCTTCCCTACGCTCTGGCGGAATTCAACGAGCTTTACGATCTCGAACTCCACACCCACGCAAGCGCCGAAGCGCAGGTGGCCGCTGTCGCCGACGATGTCGCATACAATCACCACGACCTTCATGACGGGCTCCGCGCAGGGCTGTTCACGGAAGACGACCTGATGGAGCTTCCTGTGACCGGCCCCGCCTTCGCCGAGGTCGACCGGCTCTACCCCGGGCTCGAGCCGATGCGGCGTCGGCACGAGGCGCTCAGGCGTGTCTTCGGGGTCATGGTGGAGGACGTGATCGCGGTGGCCGAAACGCGCCTGGCGACATCGAAGCCGCAGAGCGCGCAGGAAATCCGCGAGATGGAGGGGCCGATCATCCGCTTCTCCAAGCCGCTTTATCAGAACCTCAAGGCGATCAAGTCTTTCCTGTTCACGCGGATGTACCGCGCACCCTCCGTAGTGAGGGAGCGCAAGCGCGTCACGCGGATGGTTAACGACCTGTTCCCGCTGTTCCTGAAGGATCCCTCCCTTCTTCCATCCGACTGGCAGGACGACATCGCCGCCGCCAGGAACGAGACCGAGCTTGCGCGCGTCGTGCTCGATTACGTGGCGGGGATGACCGACCGTTTCGCGATCCAGGAGCACGAGCGGATTTTCGGCCCGGCGGAGGAGTGAGCGGCCGCCGGATCGCCGAATGGCGAAAAGGGGTTTTTCAGGCCTTGGCGATCCCGCGCCTTCTGCAAGAATAGGAAAAACGCCGCGGGGTGCCGCCGGCGGACAGCGTACGCGGAAAGAGGGACGGGATGGCGATTGAGGAAACGGTCGGGGGCCTGAGCCCAGCGCTCGCCTTCGCATTCGTGGGCGCCCTTGGCGTCGGCAGCCAGTGGCTCGCGTGGCGGCTGCGTCTGCCGGCGATCGTCCTGATGCTCGCCGCGGGCCTGATCGCCGGTCCGGTGACGGGCATCTTCATCCCGTCGCGCGACATCGGCCCGATCGTCGGGCCCCTGATCTCGCTCGCGGTCGCGGTGATCCTGTTCGAGGGCGGCCTGACGCTCGACCTGCACAAGCTGGGTGACGCGCGGGCAGGGGTCCGAAGGCTCGTCGTGATCGGGGCGCCGCTCGGCTGGCTTCTTTCCACGCTCGCGCTGCGCTTCGGCGCGGGGCTCTCCTGGGAGGCGTCGACGGTCTTCGGTGGGATCCTGATCGTCACCGGCCCGACGGTCATCGCGCCGATGCTGCGTCATGCGCGGCTTGGCCGAAGGCCGGCCGCGCTTCTGCAGTGGGAGGCCATCGTCAACGACGCGCTGGGCGCGCTTGCCGCGGTCCTCGCCTTCGAATTCGTGCTCGTCTTCCATTCAGGCGTCAAGTTCGGCGCCGCGGCCTCGGAACTCGCGATCGGCATCGGCTTCGCGACTGTCCTGGGCTTCGCTGCCGGCTATGGCACGGCGCGCGCCTTCGGGCGGGGACGGGTCCCCGAATACATGAAGGTGCCCGTCCTTTTCGCGATCCTCCTTCTGACCTTCGCGCTCGCGGATGCGGTGCTGCACGAAAGCGGCCTTCTGGCCGTCACGGTCATGGGGCTCGTGATCGCCAACGCGGACCTCGCCTCGTACGAGGAACTGCGCCGGTTCAAGGAACATGCCTCCGTCCTGCTCGTCTCGGGCGTCTTCATCCTGCTCGCGGCCTCGCTTGACCCGGCGTCGCTCGATCTATTGACCTGGCGTGCGGTCGTCTTTGTCGCGCTCGTCGTGCTGATCGCCCGCCCGTTCACGGTGCTGATTTCGCTGATCGGAACCGGGCTGCCCTTCCGGGAGAAGCTGTTGATCTCGCTGACCGGGCCACGCGGCGTCGTGCTCGTCGCCGTCGCGGGCCTTTTCGGGGAGCGCCTTGCCGGCCTCGGGATCGAGGACGGGGCGCTTCTCGGCCCGCTCGCATTCGCGCTCGTGACCGCCACGGTCGTGCTGCACGGCTTCTCGCTCGCGCCGTTCGCGCGCTTCCTGGGGCTCGCGGGCGCGGACGTGCCGGGCGTCCTGCTCGTCGGTGGATCCCGCTTCACCACCGGGCTCGCCGAGGCACTGAAGAGCGCGAAGGTGCCCGTCCTCGTGACCGATCCCAACCATGGCCGGCTTTACCGCGCGCGTGCGGCCGGTGTTCCGACCTTCTACGGCGACATCCTCGGCGAGGCGGCGGAACAGTCGGTCGAGCACCTGCACTACGAGACGCTGATCGCGGCTTCCGACAACGATGCCTACAACACGCTCGTCGCCACCGACCTCGCGCCCGAATTCGGCCGTGCGAAGGTCTGGCAGATTGCGCGGGCGAAGGAGGGGAAGGCCCGGCACGCGCTTCCCACCCAGCTTGGCGGCCGCAGCTTCGGCAGTGGCCGGACGCATTCCGAGTTCGAGGCGCTGATGACCGAGGGCTGGGTCTTCCGCGTCACCCGGCTGACCGAGGAATTCGGCTATGAGGACTGGCGCGAAAAACGGCCGGGGGCGATCCTTCTCGGGCGGCTCAGCGAGAAGGGAGAATTCTCTTTCGTGCGAGAGGACAAGCTGCCGAAGTTCGCTCCGGGAATGCGGCTCATTTCGCTGCTTCCGCCCGGGACCGTGATAGAGGACGCGACGTCTTCGAATGGGGACGGGAAGGGGCGGCATTGACGCCGCGCCCGGGCTCTGGCAGACCGCGCGGGTCAGACAGGACCCCGAAAATGAACCTTTTCGCCGAAATCCGTAGCCTCGTGATCGATAGCCTTGGCCAATTGCAGGCCGAAGGCGTCCTGCCCCAAGGTCTCGACATGGCCGCCGTCGCGGTCGAGCCGCCGCGCGACGCAGCGCATGGCGACATGGCCACGAACGCAGCGATGGTGCTTGCGAAGCCCGCAGGCCAGCAGCCCCGCGCGATCGCAGAGGCGCTGGCCGCGAAGCTTTCCGCCGACCCGCGCATCGACGTCGCGGAACCGGCCGGACCGGGTTTCCTGAACCTGCGCCTTTCGGCGAACGTCTGGCAAGGCGTGCTGAAGGCGGCGCTGGCCGGCGGCAAGGATTTCGGGCGCTCGGACATCGGGCAGGGCCAGAAGATCAACGTCGAGTTCGTGAGCGCCAACCCCACCGGCCCGATGCACGTGGGCCATACGCGGGGCGCGGTGTTCGGCGACGCGCTTTCCTCGCTTCTCGACTTCGCCGGTTACACGGTGACGCGGGAATACTACATCAACGACGGCGGCGCGCAGGTCGACGTGCTGGCGCGCTCCGCCTACGAGCGCTACCGGGAGGCGCATGGCCTCTCGCCCGAGATCGCCGAGGGGCTCTATCCCGGCGACTACCTCATCCCCGTGGGCGAGGCGCTGAAGGAGAAATACGGCGACAGCCTTCTCAACAAGCCGGAAGCAGAGTGGCTCGCCAAGGTGCGGGACTTCGCCACCGACGCGATGATGGAGATGATCCGCGAGGATCTGGCCGTTCTCGGCGTGAAGATGGATGTCTACTCCTCCGAAAAGGCGCTCTACGGAACGGGCAAGATCGAGGCGGCGCTCGAGCGTCTGCGCGAGATGGAGCTGATCTACGAGGGCGTGCTGGAGCCTCCGAAGGGCAAGACGCCCGAGGATTGGGAGCCGCGCGAGCAGACGCTGTTCCGTTCCACCGTGCATGGCGACGACGTCGACCGTCCGGTGAAGAAGTCGGACGGCAGCTGGACCTACTTCGCCCCCGACATCGCCTATCACTACGACAAGATCGCGCGCGGCTTCGATCAGCTGATCGACGTTCTGGGTGCGGACCACGGCGGCTACGTGAAGCGGATGAAGGCGGCGGTGGCCGCGCTGTCGAACGGCAAGGTGCCGCTCGACATCAAGCTCATCCAGCTCGTGAAGCTCTGGAAGAACGGCGAGCCGTTCAAGATGTCGAAGCGGGCTGGCACATTCGTGACGCTCCGCGACGTGGTGGAGCAGGCGGGGCCGGACGTGACGCGCTTCGTGATGTTGACGCGCAAGAACGACGCTCCGCTCGACTTCGACTTCGACAAGGTGCTCGAGCAGTCGAAGGACAACCCGGTCTTCTACGTCCAGTACGCCCATGCGCGCGTCTGTTCGGTCATCCGCAAGGCGACCGAGGCGGGTATCGAGGCTGGCGACACGGTTCTGGCAGGGGCCGATCTTTCGCGGATTTCGCATCCGTCGGAGATCGCGCTCGCGAAGAAGATCGCCGAATGGCCGCGTCTCGTGGAAATCGCCGCGAAGGCGCACGAGCCGCACAGGGTGTCCTTCTACCTCTACGAACTTGCGAGCGAACTTCACGCCCATTGGAACCGGGGCAACGAGGACCCGTCGCTGCGGTTCCTCCAAGAGGGCGATCCCGCGATGAGCCAAGCGAAAATCGCGCTCGCGCGGGCCGCAGGCGTTGTTATTTCCGCCGGTCTTGGTATCCTTGGCGTGACCCCGGCGGAAGAAATGCGCTGAACACAAGCGCCGCCAGCCGGGCAGCACAGGCAAGAGACGGCAGGGGCGCCCGTGCGCCCGAAGCCGCGGTGAGGCGAGCATGGCGGACAACACCTTCCGGGACTACTCGGAGTTTCGTGGCCCTGAGACCGCGGGGCAGCTGAACGTTTCCAGGATCGTCAACATCGCAGGGGCCGCGACCTCCTTCGCTCTGGTCGCCGGACTCGCGGTGTGGGGATACAAACTCGCGGTGCGCGACGTCGCCGGGGTCCCGGTCATTCGCGCGCTTGAGGGGCCGGCTCGGATTGCGCCCGAGGACCCGGGCGGGGAACTCGCGCGCCACACCGGCCTCGCGGTGAACGCCGTTGCGGCGGAGGGCACGGCCGAGGCGCCGGCCGACAGGCTGGTGCTGGCGCCAAGGCCTGACGACCTCGGAGAAGAAGCCTTGCCGATGGCCGAGCTTCGCCCCGTGGCACGGGCTGCGGCTCCTGTCGAGCCGACTGCGGAGGCTGCGGATGCAGCCCTGGCAGAACCGGAGACCACCCAGCCCGCAAGCCTGGCCGAGACGCTTGAACCCGGTGCCGACCCCGCCGAGCGCGCCATTGCCCTGGCGGAGGAAATGGCGAATGCGGCCGAACCGCTCGCCGTCGCGCCCGCAGAGGCCGAGGCCGTCGAAGGTGCGCCCGAGGTGGCCGCCCAACTTGAGATCATAGCCGCCGACGTGCCGGGCGTTTCCCGTTCGCCGCGTCCCATGACCCGGCCGGCGACGGCCCCGCGCAGGGTCGCGCCGGAAGCGGTCGGGGCCGCCATTGCGCTCGCCCTCGCGCCGGAGGCAGAGGCCGGCGTCCGCGCGGTCGATCCCGAAAGCCTTCCGTTGGGAACGATACTCGTCCAGCTCGGCGCCTATGACGATCCCGAAACCGCCAAGCGGGAGTGGGAACGGATTTCGGTGCGCTTCGGGGCGCTCATGGAAGGCAAGGGCAGGGTGATCCAGGAAACGGAGACGGGCGGACGCCGCTTCTTCAGGCTCCGCGTCGAAGGTTTCCCGGAGATGGCCGACGCGCGCCGCTTCTGCGCCGCGCTCCTCGCCGAGGATGCGGCCTGTATCGCGACCCAGGTGCGCTGATGGACGGGAAAGTCGGGGCGGGAACGACCGCCGCGATCCTCGGATGCGAGGGACCGGTTCTGTCGCCCGATGAGGCCGCGTTCTTCCGCGCCTCGGACCCCTTCGGCTTCATTCTGTTCGCCCGAAACGTCGAAAACCCCTCGCAGCTCTCGCGCCTGACATCCGACCTGCGCGAGGCCGTCGGCCGGGACGCTCCGGTGCTGATCGATCAGGAGGGCGGCCGCGTGCAGCGGATGCGCGCGCCACACTGGCGGGAGTGGCTGCCGCCTCTCGACCAGGTTCTTGCGAGCCCTTCGGGGATGGCGGCGCGAGGGCTCTGGCTGCGTTACCGGCAGATCGCCGAGGAGCTCCGCGCCGTCGGGATCGACGCGAACTGCGCGCCGACGGCCGATGTCGCCGGCCCCCTGACGCACCCGTTCCTGCGAAACCGCTGTTTCGGCGAGACCGCCGAGGCCGTGACCGAAGCGGCACGCGCATCGGCTGACGGGCTTCTGGCCGGGGGCGTCCTGCCCGTCGTGAAGCACATGCCGGGGCACGGCAGGGCCCAGGTCGACAGCCATCACCAGCTTCCGACCGTCACTGCAGATGCGGCCGAGCTTTTCGCCACCGACTTCGTTCCCTTCGCGGCGCTCGCTGACCTGCCACTGGCGATGACGGCGCATATCGTCTTCACCGCCTTCGATCCCGACAACCCCGCGACGACCTCACCCCGCATGGTCCGGCTCATCAGGGAGGAGATCGGGTTCAAGGGTTTCCTGATGACGGACGACATTTCCATGCAGGCTCTCGCGGGGGACATCGCCGATCGCGCTGCGGCCTCCATCGCCGCCGGTTGCGACGCCGTCCTGCACTGCAACGGCAAGATGGCCGAGATGGAAATGGCCGTAGCCGCGGCCGGTTCGCTTTCGCCGGACGCGCGGGCACGCGCCGAAGCGGCGCTTGCGTGCCGCAGGCAGCCGGATGCCATTGACACCGCCCTTCTGGAGGCCGAATTTGAGAGGCTTCTGAAGGGACCGTGCAATGGTTGACGAATCCGGGCAGGGCAGCACCGTCACACCGGTTTCGGAGCGGCTCGCCGCCGAGGCCCTGATCGTCGATGTCGACGGCTTCGAAGGGCCGCTCGACCTCCTGCTGACGCTGTCGCGGACGCAGAAGGTAGACCTCAGGAAGATATCGGTCCTGCAGCTGGCCGAACAATACCTGGTCTTCGTCGAACGCGCGCGTGCGCTCAGGATCGAGCTGGCCGCGGACTACCTCGTCATGGCCGCCTGGCTCGCGTTCCTCAAGTCGCGCCTTCTCCTGCCTCCGGACCCTGCCGACCAGGGACCTTCCGGTGAGGACCTCGCCGCGCATCTCGCATTCCAGCTGGAACGGCTTCAGGCGATGCGCGAGGCCGCGGCTCGGCTCATGGCGCGCGACCAGAAGGGGCGCGATTTCTTCGTCCGTGGCATCCCGGAAGACGTGACGCGCTTCCGCCGCGTTCAGTACACCGCGACGCTTCTTGACCTCATGCAGGCCTATGCCCGCATCCGTACGCGCGACGAGTTCCGTCCCTACGCCTTCGACCGGACCCATGTCTTCACCCTGGAACAGGCGCTTGACCGCATGCGCGGGCTCATCGGCTTCGCTGGCGACTGGACGGAGCTTTCCAGCTACCTCCCCGAGGGCTGGGAGAGCGATCCCACCCGTCGCCGGTCCGCCACGGCGGCGACCTTCGCGGCGTCGCTGGAACTCGCCAAGCAGGGGCAAATCGAGCTAAGACAGTCCGAGACCTTCGCCCCGATCTCGATCAGACGGAAGCACTCGTGACCGATCTTAAGGAACAAAGCCTGTTCGAAGCCCCGCCGATGGCCGAACAGGAACGGATGGTCGAGGCGATCCTCTTCGCCTCCGCCGATCCGGTGACGGTGGCCGAGCTTGAATCCCGGATGCCGCATGGCTCCGACCCGGCGGAGGCGCTCGTCTACCTGCGCAAGCGCTACGAGGGCAGGGGGGTCCGTGTCGTCAAGGTCGGCGATGCCTGGGCGATGCGGACGGCGCCGGACCTCGGGTTCCTGATGCAGAAGGAAACCGTCGAGACCCGCAAGCTGTCGCGGGCCGCGATCGAGACGCTGGCGATCATCGCCTATCACCAGCCGGTGACCCGCGCCGAGATCGAGGAGATCCGCGGCGTCGCCGTCAGCCGTGGGACCGTGGACCAGCTGCTGGAGCTCGACTGGATCCGTTTCGGACGCCGCCGGATGACGCCCGGCCGGCCGGTCACGTATGTCGTCACACAGAATTTCCTCGACCACTTCGGTCTGGAAAGCGCCCGCGATCTTCCGGGCCTCAAGGAACTCCGCGCCGCCGGTCTGCTGGACAGCCGACCGCTGCCGGGCGCCGGAAGCCGCGAGGAGGAGCCCGAGGCCGAGGATCAAGCCGGGCAGAGCGAGTTGTTCGAGGATTGATGGCTCGAGGGGCCGGGAGAACGGAATGAATATCAACCAGTTGATCAACATGATCGTGCGCCGGGTCACGCGGAACCTCGTCAATCGCGGGATCGATGCGGGGATGGCAAAGGTGGCCGGGTCCGGAAAGGGCAGGTCCAGTGGCGGGCAGGCCGCCAAGCAGGGCACCAACGCCTCCCGCGCCGCTCGCGAGACGGCCAAACGCGCGCGCCAGGCGGCAAAGATCACCCGACGCCTGGGCCGGTGATGGCCGGGCTCAGGTCTGCTGGAAGATCCGGTAGTCGAAACGCCGGGTGAAGCCCATCCGTTCGTAGATCGGCCGACCCATCGAGGAAGACTGAAGCACGGCGACCTGCGCGCCCGCGGCCTTCGCGGCTTGCAGGGCGTGAAGCGTCATCGCCGCGCCGATGCCGCGGCGACGCGCCTCCGGCAGGGTCGCAACCGCGTAGACCCCCGCGAGCCCGTGAGAAAGCACCAGCGACGATGTCGCCACGGGCTTGCCGTCCAGGTAGCCGGTGAACCGTGTCTGTCCCGCCAGCGCGGTGTCCGGGATCCCCTCTTCGACATCGGCGAGCGCCTCTGCGGCCGCACCCGGAAAGCCGGTGCCGACCGCGGCGATCCGGCCCCACAGGGCCCGCTGCGGTGGGGTCGACGCGGCGTCGATCCGGAGTCTTTCCGGAACGGCCGCAGCTGGCAGGTCGTCGATACGGGCGGTCATCGCCGGTACCGTTCCGGCTTCGGCGAGGCCCTTCGACGCGAGCCTCTCGCCAGTTCCTTCCTCTTGCGCAGCCGGTCCGATCCACCACAGCGCCGGCGTTCCATCGCGGGCGATCTTCTCCCCAAGCTGCGTCCGTGCCGCGTCGAGTTCCGGGCCGGGTTCCCGGCTTACGATCGCGCCGTTGAAAAGCGGGTGCGGCACCGAAGTGGCATAGGCCACGATGCCCGGCGCCTCGAGCAGCGTGCAGCCGCCGGACCTGCCGTAGGCTGACCAGTAGGCCGACATGTTCGAATCCATCGCGGCGACCATGTCCGCACCAAGCCCGTCCGCATCGCCGCCCAACACCATGGTGTCCTCCCCGGGTCCGGACCGGAATGATACGACGATTCTCGCCGCCCGGAGACACAATTCGATTCGGAATGGAGTGCTGCGGTCAGAACGACCGGAAGTGCTTCGACAGCTTGAGGCCCTGGCCCTGGTAGTTGGACGCGATCCCCGCGCCGTAAAGCCGGTCGGGGCGCGAGGACATCCGTTCGTAGACGAGCCGCCCGACGACCTGCCCGTGTTCCAGGACGAACGGAGCCTCGTGGCAGCGGACCTCCAGCACCCCGCGCGAGCCTGCGCCACCCGCCGTGCTGTGCCCGAAGCCCGGGTCGAAGAAACCCGCGTAATGGACACGGAATTCACCGACCATCGCGAGGTAGGGCGCCATCTCCGCCGCGTAGTCGGGGGGGATCGTCACCGCCTCGCGCGAGACGAGGATGTAGAAGGCTCCCGGGTCCAGGATGATGCGCCCCTCGTGGGTGCGGATTTCCTCCCAGAACTCGGTCGGGTCGTATTGCCCGATCCGGTCGAGGTCGATCACGCCGGTGTGCGGCTTCGCGCGGTAGCCGACGAGGTCGGTGCCCTCGGGCTTGAGGTCCACGGAAAACCCGAGCCCCTCGGAAATCAGTGCATCGCCCGATACAAGCCGTTCCTCCGCATGGAGAGCGGCGAGCGCGGAATCGGACAGCACGGCCTGACCCTGCCGGAACCGGATCTGGTTGAGCCGCATCCCGGGGCGGACGAGGACCGAGAAGGAGCGCGGGCAGATCTCGGCGTAGAGCGGGCCCTGGTAGCTCTCGGGGATGCGGTCGAACTCCACGCCGCCATCGGTGATGGTCCGAGTCAGGAGGTCGAGCCGCCCGGTCGAGCTCTTGGCGTTCGCGACGGCGCTCACGCCCTTCGGAAGGGCGAGGCTCTCCATCAGGGGCACGACATAGACGCAGCCCTTTTCCAGGACGGCGCCCCGGGTCAGGTCCACGCGATGCATCTCGAATTCCGAAAGCCGATCGCGCACGCTGCGGCCCTGGCCCGCAAGGAAGGAGGCGCGGACGCGGATCGCCGTCGTGCCGAGGCGAAGGTCGAGGCTTGCGGGCTGGATCTGTTCAGACGTCACGGGTTCGTCGGACGCGATGGCCCCGCCCGCGATCATCGCTTTCAGCGCGCTGTCGGGAAGAACCCCTGTCATGGTCTGAACCGCCCCCTCAAAGACGAACGCCCGCCCCGGAAAAGGGGCGGGCGTTTCGGTGATGGTCGGGCCGGCGAGATTCGAACTCGCGACCTTCCGCCCCCCAGACGGACGCGCTAACCAGGCTGCGCCACGGCCCGACACGGGGGCATATAGAGCGATTGGACCGGCGGGGGCAAGCGACAAAACGCATGGCGTCGCGGCCTGTCAGTCCCCGGCGCGCGACTGAGCCGCGACAAGCCTTGCATGTAGGGCGTTCAACCGCTTGTGCAGCGGCTCCAGATCCGATTGCCGGGTCATGAGCACGGGCACCGGGATCGCGCGCAGGCGGACCGAAAGCGGCGCCTCCGGACTGGCGGTGACCGATTCTGGCACGGGGGCGGGCACGTCCGCAGCCGTTTCGGGTTCCTTCGTGGGGGCCGCAGATGACACTCCGGCCGGTTCCGCCACGGCCGGTTCCGGCGCCAAGGATTCTTCCTCCACCGGCGGAGAAAGTTCGGAAGGAGAGGCCGCTTCCGCAGGGGCCTCAGGCGCGCTGGCGCGGGCCTCCACCGCCGCTTCGGCGGGTTCGCGCTCGGGCGCCTCTTCGGCCTCGGCTGCGAGCGTCTCTTCTATCTGGGAAAGGTCGGCGACGTACCGGGCGCCCTTTTCCTTAAGGATCTTCTGCACGCCACGGATGGTGATTCCATCCTCGTGCAGGAGTTTGCGAATGCCATCGAGTAGCGAGATATCCGCGGGGCGGTAGTAGCGACGGCCACCCGCGCGCTTGATCGGCTTCACCTGGGGAAACCGGCTCTCCCAGAAACGGAGGACATGTGCCGGGGTGTCGATGAGTTCCGAGACCTCGCTGATCGTCCGGAACGCTTCCGCGGATTTCTGGGCTCCGTCCTTTTGCACCACGTCGGCGAGCCTCAGGATTTGTTGCCCGCTGCGACGCGATCCTTCATCAGATGCGATGGCCGGAACGTCAGCACACGCCGCGGGCTGATCGGCACTTCCTCACCCGTCTTCGGGTTGCGACCCACACGCGCGGCCTTTTCGCGAACCGAGAACGTGCCGAAGGACGAGATCTTGACGGTTTCTCCCTCGGCCAGCGCATCCGACATGTGCTGGAGCACCCTTTCCACGAGTTGCGCGGATTCGTTCCGGGACAGGCCTACCTCGCGGAAGACGGCCTCGCTCAGGTCCATACGCGTCAGAGTCTTCTCGCTCATCTTTACCCCCACTGTTGCAGGAAGGATGAGGCGTTTGAATTTCCGAGTCAATATCAACGGCTTGGAACCGGTTCTTGAAGGCGGACCCGCGCCGGCGCGCTGAAGGGTCCGGCCAAGCGGCGCGCGTTACCAGCGAAGAACGACGGAACCCCATGCGAGACCGCCGCCGATCGCCTCCGTCACGATCAGGTCGCCGGTCTTGATCTGGCCGCGTTCCTTGCCGACCGAAAGGGCCAGCGGGATGGAGGCCGCCGAGGTGTTGCCATGGTCCTGAACCGTGACGACGACCTTCTCCATCGGCACCTGCATGCGCTGCGCCGTGGCGGTGATGATCCGGAGATTGGCCTGGTGCGGGACGATCCAGTCCACGTCCGCGCCCGACAGCCCCGCCTTGTCCAGCGCCGTGTGCGCAGTGTTCGCGAGCTTCTCGACCGCGTGACGGAACACCGCGTTGCCCTGCATGCGCAGGCGCCCGGACGTGCCCGTCGTCGAAACGCCGCCGTCAACATAGAGAAGTTCCCGGTGGCGCCCGTCCGAATGCAGGTCGGTGGCGAGGATCCCGCGGTCGGAGGTCGTGCCGGCCGCCTCATCCGCTTCCAGAACCACCGCGCCCGCGCCGTCGCCGAAGAGCACGCAGGTCCCACGATCCTCGAAGTCGAGGATCCGGCTGAAGGTTTCGGCCCCGATCACCAGCACGCGCCCAGCCTGGCCCGAAACGATCAATGCGTTCGCGTTGGCCAGCGCATAGACGAAGCCCGCGCAGACGGCCTGCATGTCGAAAGCGAACCCGTGGGTCAGTCCGAGTCGGCCCTGAACCATCGTCGCGACCGAGGGGAAGGTGAAATCCGGAGTCGAGGTAGCGACGATGATGGCGTCAACGCCCTCTGCCCCGATACCCGCGTCCTTCAGCGCCGCCTCAGCCGCCTTCACGGCGAGATCGGAGGTCGCTTCGTTTTCCGCGGCGAAGTGGCGCCGCTCGATGCCGGTGCGGGTCACGATCCATTCGTCGGTGGTGTCCACTCGCTCCTCGAACCAGGCATTCGGCACCACGCGTTCAGGCAGATAATGCCCGACGCCCCGGACCACGGCACGGATAGTCATTCGGAAGTCCCGTTGTTCGCTCCACCCTCGGCGGCATCCTGCCCCGCGAGACCGGCAGAGGCAACCCGCGCGGCAAGACGTTCGCCGAAGTTCGACTGCGCGAGTTGATATCCCAGTTTGATGGCTGCCGCGACGCCGGTGGCGTCGGCGGAGCCATGCGATTTGACCACCGTGCCGTTCAGGCCGAGGAACACGCCCCCGTTGACCCGGCGCGGATCGATACGGCGCTGAAGACGCTTCAGCGAGGTCAGCGCAAGAAGCGACGCGATGCGCGACAGGGGGGTGGCGGCAAAGGCTTCCTTGAGGAAATCCCCGATCAGCTTCGCCGTGCCTTCCCCGGTCTTGAGCGCGATGTTGCCGGTGAACCCGTCGGTCACGATCACGTCCACGCGGGCGGAGGGGAGGTCGCTGCCCTCCACGAAGCCGACGTAGTCGAACTGTCCGGCTTCCGTCGCGGCGGCGATCAGCTCCTGCGCCTCGCGCAGTTCCGACCGGCCCTTGTGCTCTTCGGTCCCGACGTTCAGGAGGCCGATGCGGGGGCGGTTCAGCCCGAGCCCGTTGCGGGCATAGGAAGCCCCCATCATGGCGTAGGTCAAAAGGTCCCTCGGGTCGGCCTTGATGTCGGCGCCCACGTCAAGCATCACGTTGAAGCCCGCGGGATTGCGCGACGGCCAGAGGCAGGCGATCGCCGGACGGTTGACGCCGGGAAGTTTCCTGAGCCGGATCATCGACAGCGCCATGAGCGCGCCCGTGTTTCCACAGGAAACCACGGCCTGCGCCTCGCCGTTCCGGACGCTTTCGATCGCGGACCACATCGAGGTGCCTTCGCCATGGCGCATGACCTGGCTTGGCTTGTCGTCCATGGTCACGACGCGGTCGCAATGCCGGATCTCGCAGCGCGAGCCGATATCGCCTCGACGCCCGAGAAGGCGCGACAACTCGGCTTCCGGCCCGTGAACGACGAACCGGAGATCAGGAAGCTCGGCTGCGGACGCAATAATGCCGGCGGCAACAGCCGCCGGCCCGCGATCGCCACCCATGGCGTCGATCGAAAGAGTTATCGGCCCCTGCATCCGCGAGGTGTCGTCCCTGCTGCCTTGAGCAAGCGTAGAGGACATGCCGCGGGCCGGGCAGACGGGCGTTATGCCGCGTCTTCGTCCAGGTCGATCTCGGCGGCCTGCGCGACGACTTCACGGTCGTCATAGTGGCCGCACGCGCCACAGACGTGGTGCGGGCGCTTCAGCTCGCCGCAATTCGGGCATTCTGCCGGGTTCGAAGCGACGAGAGCGTCGTGCGCACGGCGCATGTTGCGGCGGGACCGCGTGACTCGGTTCTGAGGGACAGCCATGTCTCAACCTCGGGGTTATGAGGGCCAAGGCCCTGAATTTCCTGGGGTTTCGCCGCTCATGCCCAGAAGGCACCGGGTGCGAAGCCACCGCGTGAATGAGGCCGGGAACATAGCCATATTCTTTGCGGGCGCAAGTCCTTTTGTGCCACTTCCCAAGCTCTTGGTTTTCAGTCCTCGTCGCGCTGCTTCTTCATGAGGTCGGCGAGCCCCGCGAAGGGCCGGCGCGCGGATTCGTCGATCGGTTCGGCACCCGGCGGGGCGGCCTCGGTCTGGGAAAGCTCCGCCCCCTCCGCGCGCGGGTAAAGCGGCAGTGCGAGTGCCAAAGCCTCTACCATGACCTCGCCGAGGTCGATCACCGCGGGAAGCTGCTCGGATGTTTCGTCCTCCGGCATCTCCACCTCGTCGCCCGTGGGCTCGGGCATCTCGGACAGGTAGCGACGGGTCACCCGGTCGTCGATCCGCGTGGTGACGGGGGCAAGCGTGACGACGCAGGGCTGCACTACCGTCGCGCCGAGGTCGGCTTCGAGAACCCAGTCGTGCCGGCCCATCGGGCGGAGTTCGCCCGTGAACGTCAGCTTGCGGACGGCATCGATGCCGAGTTCGGCGGCAATGGTCTGCCGGGCGTCCGCGCCCGGAGAAAGCGAGAACCTCTGCGGCTTTCTTCCAGAGAGTTCAGAGGTCCGTATCGGATGGGTGTAGGGCGTGCCGGGGCTCAATTCTGTCCTCCTTCGGCCGATGGTGCCGCGCGTTTACTTCCTTGAAGCATGGCACGCGCATGTTGTAAGCCGGATAAGAGGCTAAAGCCAGCAAGGCAAGAGGACGACATGGGCAGGTACTTCTCCGGGATTCGCCTCGGCGCTATCGCGCTTCTGCTCGGCCTGCTGGCCGCGTGCTCGGCGACCTACCGGAATCATGGATACGTACCGCTGGACGATGACCTCGCGCTGGTCGTCGTCGGCGAGGACAATCGAGAAAGCGTCGCCCAGAAGGTCGGACGGCCGTCTTCGGCCGGTGTGCTGAACACTTCCGGATGGTATTACGTCGGCAGCCGCTGGAAGCACTCGGGCTGGCGTCCGCCGGAGGAGATCACCCGCGAGGTCGTCGCGATCAGCTTCGACGAAGAGGGCGTCGTCGAGAACGTGGAGCGCTTCGGTCTCGAGGCCGGGCAGGTCGTCGTCCTGTCGCGCCGGGTGACGGACAGCAACGTCAAGGGCGTCAGCTTCATCCGTCAGCTGCTTGGCAACATCGGCAACTTCACGGCCGGCCAGTTCCTGGACTGATGGCGTCCGCGCGGGTCGCGGTTTCGGCCGAAGGGTGCAGGTGGTGCGAGAATACGACAATTGCCGTTTCGGCGCGCGCTTCGCGGAAGGCGCTGAGGACATCGCGCGCGCCCAGCGTTTGCGGTGGCTCGCATTCCGGGCCGGCAACGGGGCCGCCGGGCGTGACGGCTTGGATGCCGACGCGTTCGATCCGCTCTGCCGACATGTCCTGATCGAGGAGACGCGCTCCGGCGCCCTGGTCGCCTGCTTCCGGCTCCTGCCGCTGGCCCGCGGGGCGGAGATCGGGCGGAGCTACGCGGCGCAATATTACGATCTCTCCGGCCTTCTGGACTTCGACGGACCGATGGCGGAGATGGGGCGCTTCTGCCTGCATCCCGATTGGCACGACCCCGACATCCTTCGTGTGGCCTGGGCGGCTACGACGCGATTCGTGGACGAGGAGGGGATTGAGATGCTGTTCGGCTGCTCGTCCTTCGCCGGGACGGAGGCCGAAGTCTATGTCGATGCCTTCGCGATGCTGAAGGAACGCCATCTTGGGCCGAGGCGCTGGCTGCCGCGCGTCAAGGCGCCGGACGTCGTGCGTTTCGCGCGCAACCTGAGTGGGCGCCGGCCGGACCTCAAGCGCGCCCTGAAGGCCATGCCGCCGCTCCTCAGGACATACCTGACGATGGGCGGCTGGGTATCGGACCACGCGGTGGTGGACACGGAAATGGCGACCCTGCATGTCTTCACGGGGCTTGAGATCAGGGCCGTGCCTTCGGGGCGCGCGCGGGCGTTGCGGGCAATAGCGGGGACGGGGCCCGCGATGGCACGGGGCGGCGGCATTCGCGCCTGATTCCGCTGGCGTCGCGCTCGCTTGTGAGGGCAACGGTGTCGGGCTCCTTCGAAGCCCGACCGGACGGCGGCTCCCCATTGACCGCCCGCGCTGGCCCCTGTAGCTCCGCGCACATGGCCCGCGCACCACTTCTTCAGCTTTCCGGACTTTTCCTGACCTTCGGGGGCAATCCCGTTTTCGAGGGTCTGGACCTCGTGATCCAGGGCGGTGACCGTGTCGCCCTGGTGGGGCGGAACGGTTCCGGCAAGTCCACCCTGATGAAGGTGATGGCGGGGCTCGTCGAACCCGACGCGGGAACGCGCGTCGTGCCGCCGGGCGTGACGGTGGGCTACATGGAGCAGGAGCCCGACATGGGCCGGTTCGAGACGCTCGGCGACTATGCCGCGTCCGGCCTGCCGCAGGGGCAGGAGTTCCGTGTCGCGCAGGTGGCCGAAGGGCTGAAATTCGACCCCTCGGCCCCGATCTCCACGGCCTCGGGCGGCGAAAGGCGGCGTGCGGCCCTGGCCAAGCTCCTCGCGGAGGCGCCGGAGCTGATGCTCCTCGACGAGCCAACGAACCACCTCGACGTCGAGGCGATCGGCTGGCTGGAGGAGCAGCTCAAGTCCACGCGGGCGGCCTATGTCATCATCAGCCACGACCGCGCCTTCCTGCGCGCGCTGACGCGGGCGACGCTCTGGATCGACCGGGGCGTCGTGCGGCGGCAGGAGAGGGGATTCGAGAGCTTCGAGGACTGGCGCGAAACGGTCTGGGCCGAGGAGGACGACGCGCGCCACAAGCTTGAGCGCAAGATCAAGGCCGAGGCCCGCTGGGCCGTCGAAGGGATCAGCGCGCGGCGGAAGCGGAACCAGGGGCGTGTACGGGCTTTGCAGGCCCTCAGGGCCGAGCGCGCGGCGATGATCCGCCGTCAGGGCACGGCGGAAATGGCGCTGGACGCGGGGCCGGCCTCCGGCAAGCTTGTTATCGAAGCAAACGGTATTTCAAAGACTTACGACGGTAAGCTGATCCTGAAGGACTTCTCCTTCCGGGTGCTTCGCGGTGACCGCGTGGCCTTCGTCGGGCCGAACGGCGTCGGCAAGACGACGCTTCTGAAGATGCTGACCGGAGAGATCGAGCCGGATACTGGAACGGTGCGGCATGGCACCAACCTGGAGATCGCGGTCTTCGATCAGGCGCGTGCCACGCTCAACCCGGAAGTGACATTGTGGGACGGGCTCGTGAACGACCCCTCGATGCGAGTTTCGGGGCGGTCGGACCAGGTCATGGTGCGCGGCCAGCCACGCCACGTCGTGGCCTACCTCAAGGATTTCCTCTTCGACGAGGCGCAGGCGCGGGCGCCGGTCGGATCGCTGTCGGGCGGGGAGCGGGCGCGGCTGCTTCTCGCGCGGATCATGGCGCGGCAGTCGAACCTCCTTGTTCTCGACGAACCGACGAACGACCTGGACGTGGAGACGCTGGACCTCCTTCAGGACCTCCTCGGCGAATACGAAGGCACCGTGCTTCTGGTCAGCCACGACCGGGACTTCATCGACCGAGTTGCGACGACGACGGTTGCGATGGAAGGCGATGGGCGCGCAGTCGTCTACGCCGGCGGCTGGAGCGACTACCGGGCGCAGCGGGGCGAGCGGGCGGAACCGGAGAAGCCATCGAAGCCTGCGCCGGCAGCGAAGCCGGAGTTCGCGCGCGATGTGAAGAAACCGGCACAAGGGCTTACGTTCACGGAGAAACATCGCCTTGAGGCGTTGCCCGGTGTGATCGAAAGACTGGAGGCCGAGATCGCGAAGCTCGGAGAATTCCTGTCCGATCCGGAGCTTTACGCCAAGGCGCCGGAGAAGTTCCGCAAGGCGTCGGAGGCGCTCGCGGAGCGGCAGACGGCTCTGGCCTCGGCGGAGGAGGAATGGCTGACGCTCGAAGAGAAGTCGGCCGTATGAACGGGCCGCTGGCGGGGCTCAGGGTCGTCGAAATCGCGGGGCTCGGCCCCACACCGTTCGCGGCGATGACGCTTGCGGACATGGGGGCCGAGGTCATCCGCATCGCGAGGCCCGGCGCGCGGCACCTCCTGGGCCTCGACTACGACATCCTGAACCGGGGGCGAGGCTTCATCGAACTGGACCTGAAGGCGCCGGAAGGACGCGAGGTCGCGCGCCGGCTGATCCTGAAGGCCGACGCGCTGATCGAGGGGATGCGGCCCGGCGCGATGGAGCGGTTGGGGTTCGGCCCCGAGGATTTCCCCGGGAACCCGCGACTTGTCTACGGCCGGATGACTGGCTGGGGGCAGGAGGGGCCGCTGGCGAAGACCGCAGGGCATGACATCGGCTATATCGCGCTGACAGGCGCGCTCCACGCCATCGGGCCGGAGGAGACGCCGGTCGCGCCCCTGAACCTTCTCGGCGATTTCGGTGGCGGGGGCATATTCCTCGCCTTCGGCATCGTCTGCGGCATGCTGGAGGCGCAGCGGTCGGGGAAGGGGCAGGTGGTCGATGCCGCGATCACCGACGGGGTCGCGCACCTGATGGCGATGATCCGGGGGATGGCGGCGGCCGGGCAGTGGCAGGACCGGCGCGAGTCCAACATCCTCGACGGAGCGGCACCCTATTACGCGGTCTATCGCTGCAAGTGCGGGGGGCACATGGCCGTCGGCGCGATCGAGCAGCAGTTCTGGGCGGAACTCCTGTCACGCCTCGGTCTGGATCCGGCGGCATTGCCTGACCGCGCTGACCGGGCGAACTGGCCGGCACTGCGGGACATGTTGGCACAACGCTTCGCCGTGCGGACACGGGATGAATGGACGGCGGTCTTCGACGGGAGCGACGCCTGCGCGGCGCCGGTCCTGACCATCGCCGAGGCGCCGACGCATCCGCACAACGCGGCGCGCGGGACCTATGTGGAGCACCAGGGTATGGTCCAGCCAGCCCCCGCGCCGCGCCTGTCGCGGACGCCCGGCACGATCGCCGGGGCCTCGCAAGTCGAGCCGCTGGACCCGGCGGAAGTTCTCGCCCGCTGGGGCGCGTGACGGCTCAGCGCATCCGGAGCGCGCCGTCGAGGCGGATCACCTCGCCATTCAGATAGCCGCATTCGAGGATGAAGCGGGCGAGTGCCGCGTATTCGGAAGGGTCGCCGAGACGGTGCGGGAATGTCACGTCAGCGGCCAGGGCCGCCTGGACCTCATCCGAAAGGCTTTCGAGCATCGGCGTCCGGAAGATCCCCGGCGCGATCGCGCAGACGCGGATCCCCATGCTGGCGAGGTCGCGCGCCAACGGAAGCGTCATCCCGGCGATCCCGGCCTTGGAGGCGGCATAGGCAGCCTGACCCTTCTGGCCATCGAACGCGGCGACGGAGGCCGTGTTGACGATCACGCCTTTCTCCTCCCCCTCGTTCTTCGCCATCTCGGCGGCGGCGAGGCGGATCACGTTGAAGCTGCCGACGAGGTTCACGTCGATCGTGCGGCGGAAGGTTTCGAGCGTGTGCGGCCCGTGGCGGCCGAGCGTGCGTTCCGCCGTGGCGATGCCGGCGCAGTTCACGAGCGCGTTGATGCGGCCCATCCGCGCGACGGCGGCCGAGATGGCGGACGCGACGGAGGTTTCGTTGGTCACGTCGACCTGGGCGAAATCGGCGCCGATCTTGGCCGCGTAGGCGGTGCCCCGCACCTCGTCCCGGTCGAAGATGGTGACAAGAGCGCCCGCGTCGCGCAGCGCGCGGGCCGTCGCGGCGCCCAGTCCGGAGGCGCCGCCGGTGACGATCGCGGCCGTTTCGTTCAGGTCCATATGCGCCTCCCCTCGCGTACTGCACGCGCTGAGCTAGCCCTTAGGGGAGGCCGCTGTCCAGCCTTCTCAGGCGTCAGCCACGAACCTCGGCGACGATGGACTGCATCGCGTCGAGCGGCACGTAGCCGCGCACCATCTGGTCGCCGAGGACGAAGGTGGGCGTGCCCGAGATCTTCAGCCGCTGCGCGAGGAGGTGGTTTTCTTCGATGATCTTAGTCACTTCGGGCGCGTCCATCGCGGCAAGGATCGCATCCGTGTCGAGGCCGAGGTCTTCGGCGAAGGCACTAAGCGTGTCGACGGTGACGTCGCCGCGGAAGTCTTCGTAAAAGCCGTCGTGGACCTTCTTGTAGGCATCCTCGCCCGCAACGCGGAGCGTCGCGATCGCGAAACGGGACGCGATCACGGACTGGTCGCCGAGGATCGGGAATTCCTTGATGACGTAGCGGATGTCGTCGTCGCCATCGACCAGCGCCTGTACGTCCGGGTGCGCCTTCCTGCAGTAGCCGCAGCGGTAGTCGACGAACTCGACGATCGTGATGTTGCCCTCCGGGTTGCCGCCGACCCAGCTCCAGCCGTCGTCGTAGATATCGGCGGCATTGGCGAGAATGAGGTTCGCATCCTCTGCGATTTGCGCCTCGGCCTGCTTCGCCTCGAGCGCGGAAATCGCCTCCATCAGAACCTCCGGGTTCTCGAGCAGGTAGGCGCGGACCTCCGCGCGGAACGCCTCGCGTTCGGATTCGCTCATCGCGGCGGGGTCGAAGGCCAGCGCCGGCGTGGCGAGGAGGAGGGCGGCGAGGCCGAGGGCTGCGGGTTTCATGCGTTGATCGGTCCTGTGGCTATTGGCGCACGCGCCTTGGGTGTTCGGATGACGGGCGACCATCGCCGAGCGGCGGGGCAGGTGCAAGGCCCGCCTGCCTCGGGGATATTCACCCAGTCAGTATCGGTCGGGAGAATAGGGAAGCGTCCGGATCGCCTTCAAGGCAGTGCGGTGCCGATCCCCGGATTGTGAACTCCGGGCCCTGGCGCGCGTTTCGCTTGACGCGACTCGTTTCCTGCCGCATTAAATGAACAAACGTTCAATAAATCGGAGACGGAGATGTTCACCGCATCGATGAGGTTCGATCTGGGCGAGGATGTCGAGGCGCTGCGCGACCACGTGCACCGCTGGGCGCAGGAGCGGCTGAAACCGCTTGCCGCCGGGATCGACCGGGACAACGTCTTCCCGCACGAACTGTGGCGCGAGATGGGGGATCTCGGGCTTCTGGGCATCACCGTGCCGGAGGGGCTGGGCGGCGCGGGCATGGGCTATCTTGCCCATGTCGTCGCGACGGAGGAGATCGCGCGGGCCTCGGCCTCGGTCTCGCTGTCCTACGGTGCGCACTCGAACCTCTGCGTGAACCAGATCAAGCTAAACGGCAACGACGCACAGAAGGCGAAGTACCTGCCGAAGCTGATTTCCGGCGAACATGTCGGTGCGTTGGCCATGTCCGAGACGGGCGCCGGATCGGACGTCGTGGGGATGAGGCTGCGGGCCGAGAAGCGGAACGGGTACTACGTTCTGAACGGCTCGAAATACTGGATCACCAACGGGCCGGATGCCGACACGCTGGTGGTCTATGCCAAGACCGACCCGGAGGCGGGATCGAAGGGGATCACCGCCTTCCTGGTCGAGAAGGGCTTCAAGGGGTTCCGGCAGGGGCCGCATTTCGACAAGCTCGGGATGCGGGGATCGAACACGGGCGAGCTGATCTTCGAGGACTGCGAGGTTCCGTTCGAAAACGTCCTGGGAGAAGAAGGCCGGGGTGTCCGGGTCCTGATGTCGGGGCTCGACTATGAACGCGTGGTGCTGTCGGGGATCGGCACGGGGATCATGGCGGCCTGTCTCGACGAGGTGATGCCATACGTGGCCGAACGCAGGCAGTTCGGGCAGCCGATCGGGAATTTCCAGCTGATGCAGGGCAAGATCGCCGACATGTACACGGCGATGAACACCGCGCGGGCCTATGTCTACGAGGTGGCGAAGGCCTGCGACCGGGGCGAGGTGACGCGCCAGGACGCGGCGGCCTGCGTGCTGTATTGTTCGGAACAGGCGATGGTGCAGGCGCACCAGGCGGTGCAGGCGCTGGGCGGCGCCGGATTCCTGAACGACTCCACGGTCTCGCGCCTCTTCCGGGACGCCAAGCTCATGGAGATCGGCGCGGGCACCTCCGAGATCCGGCGCATGCTCGTGGGGCGTGAGCTCATGGGGGCCATGGGGTGAGGCGAGGGCTGCATCTGGCCGCCGCCGCGCTCATTGCTGCGCCCCCGGCGCTGGCGGCCGGGATGGCCGACCGGGTGGAGATCTGTCTGCAGGTATCGAAGGGCTTTGGCCGGGCCGAGATGCTCGCCCGTTGCCTCGGCCGGGAAACGCGGGCCTGTCTTGCCGCGACCGACGCTGCACCGGCGATTGCAGTGCCGGCGTGCCTGGAGGGGGAATATCACGGCTGGCAGGAACTGGTGGACCGGCTCTGGACCGATGTCGAACGCACCCCCGAAGCGGAGGCGGAGCAGCGGGACTGGCTTGCGCGGCGCGAGGAGGAATGCGCAGCGCCCGCGCGGCTTCGGGTCGATCCCGAGCTGCGGAACGCGATCCTGTGGCGCTGCCGGCGCGACCTGACCGCGGGGCGCGCGGTCGACTTGTTCCTGACCCTGTCCTGAGGAGGGCGGCGATGAAACTGATTTCCCAGGCGCTTCCGACGTCGGATGCCTTTCGTGCCAACCGCGCCGCGCACGAGGCGGCCCTTGCGCGCGTGGCCGAGGCCGCGGCGCTCGCGTCGGCCGGAGGGGGCGAGAAGGCCCTCGCGCGGCACGTCGCACGCGGGAAGATGCCGCCGCGGGAGCGTGTGGCAAACCTCCTCGATCCCGGTTCGCCGTTCCTCGAGGTGGGCGCGACGGCGGCGCACGCGATGTACGACCACGCGGCCCCCTGCGCGGGGCTGATCGCCGGGGTCGGCCGCGTGATGGGGCAGGAGGTCATGGTCGTCTGCAATGACGCGACCGTGAAGGGCGGGACCTACTACCCGATGACGGTGAAGAAGCATCTCCGCGCGCAGGAGATCGCGGAAGAATGCCATTTGCCCTGCGTCTATCTGGTGGACTCGGGGGGCGCGAACCTGCCGAACCAGGATGAGGTCTTCCCCGACCGCGACCATTTCGGGCGCATCTTCTACAATCAGGCGCGGATGAGCGCGAAGGGAATCCCCCAGATCGCGGTGGTGATGGGCTCTTGCACGGCGGGCGGGGCCTACGTGCCTGCCATGTCGGACGTCACGATCATCGTGAAGGAACAGGGCACCATCTTCCTCGCCGGCCCGCCCTTGGTGAAGGCCGCGACGGGGGAGGTCGTTTCGGCCGAGGATCTCGGCGGCGGGGACGTGCATACGCGGCTGTCGGGCGTTGCGGATTACCTTGCCGAGGACGACGCGCATGCGCTGGCGCTGGCACGGCGCGCGGTCGGGTCGCTGAACCGCCGGAAGCCCGAGACGGTGGTCTGGGCGAGCCCGGAGGACCCGGCCTATGACCCCGAGGAGATTCTCGGCGTCGTCCCGGCCGACCTGCGCACGCCTTACGACATCCGCGAGGTGATCGCGCGCGTCGTGGACGGTTCGCGCTTCGACGAGTTCAAGCCGCGCTTCGGCGAAACGCTGGTGACGGGCTTCGCCCATGTGATGGGGTGCCCGGTGGGGATCGTCGCCAACAATGGGGTCCTGTTCTCCGAGGCCGCCGTGAAGGGGGCGCATTTCGTCGAGCTGTGCTCTCAGCGCGGCATTCCCCTGGTGTTCCTGCAGAACATCACGGGCTTCATGGTCGGCCGGAAATACGAGAACGAGGGCATCGCGCGGCACGGGGCGAAAATGGTGACGGCCGTCGCCACGACCTCGGTGCCGAAGGTCACGATGATCGTCGGCGGCTCGTTCGGAGCGGGGAACTACGGCATGGCGGGGCGGGCCTACTCGCCGCGCTTCCTCTGGACCTGGCCCAATTCCCGGATCTCCGTCATGGGCGGCGAGCAGGCGGCAGGCGTGCTCGCGACCGTGAAGCGCGAGGGCATCGAACGCGCGGGCGGCAGCTGGAGCGCCGAGGAGGAGGCCGAGTTCAAGCGCCCGACGATCGAGATGTTCGAGCGCCAGTCCGATCCGCTCTATGCCTCCGCGCGGCTTTGGGACGACGGGATCATCGACCCGAGGAGGACCCGCGAGGTGCTGGCGCTGTCCCTGAGCGCGGCGCTGAACGCGCCCATAGCCGAGACGCGTTTCGGCGTCTTCAGGATGTGAGCGATGGTGCGTCGCAGGAACAGCGTGGTGCGTTTCGGCCGTGACTACCGGCGCCCGCAGCGCAGGAACTTGGGGCTTCCGCCGATGCGCAGCCGTCGGAGGATCGCGGACCCGGCGGCGCGTCTCCGGCTCGTCATTGTCGCTGCCGCAGCTGGGCTCGTGGCGCTTCCGTCGCTGGCGGACGCCGTCAGGGGCATTGCGCGTCCGTCCGTCGATGACGCTGACAATTGCCGCGTCGTCCAGGTGATCGACGGCGACACGGTGAGCCTCTGGTGCCCGACGAGGGGCGCGGAGCGCGCGCGTCTTACCGGATTCGATACGCCTGAACTCTTCAGCCCGTCCTGCCCGTCGGAACTCTGGCGGGCCTGGCAGGCGAAATGGCAGCTGCGCTGGGCTCTCTGGACCGCGGATGAGGTGCGCACAGTGCGGACGGGAACCGACCGCTACGGGCGGGCACTGGTGGGCCTCTACGTCGATGGCCGGGATGTGCGCCAGACCATGATAGACGGCGGGAACGCCCGTGCCTATGGCGGCGGGCGGCGGTCGTCATGGTGCGCGTGACGGGAGGGGAGGCGGAGGCATGAGCGAAACGGAAGCGGCAAAGGGCATCGCCGTCTGGAAGGGCGACATCACGACGCTCGACGTCGACGCCATCGTCAACGCGGCGAACAAGACCCTTCTTGGCGGGGGTGGCGTGGACGGCGCGATCCACCGCGCGGCGGGGCCGGAGCTTCTGGCGGAATGCCGGACGCTTGGCGGCTGCGAGACGGGGGAGGCCAAGGCGACGAAGGGCTACGACCTTCCGGCGCGGCACGTCATCCACACGGTCGGACCGGTCTGGCACGGGGGCGGCAGGGGCGAGGAGGCGCTTCTCGCCTCCTGCTACCGGAATTCTCTCGCGCTTGCCGAAGACCTCGGCTGCCGGACGATCGCCTTCCCCGCGATCTCGACCGGAGTCTACGGCTTTCCGGCCGACCGGGCTGCTGAGATCGCGGTCCGGACCGTGTCGAAGGCTCTCGCGTCCAGGTCCGACGTCTCTGAAGTGATCCTCGTGGCGTTCAGCGACGCGGCTGTGCGCCACATCCTCGATGCAGCGAAGAAACTGGGCGTAGCATGTTCCACAAGATCCTGATCGCGAACCGGGGCGAGATCGCCTGCCGGGTGATCGACACCGCCCGCCGGATGGGTGTGGCGACCGTGGCCGTCTATTCCGACGCGGACCGCGCGGCGCGGCACGTGGCGGAGGCCGACGAGGCGGTGCATATCGGCGGCGCGGCACCGGCCGACAGCTATCTGAAGGCCGACGCCATCATCGCGGCGGCGCGTGAAACGGGGGCCGAGGCGATCCATCCGGGCTATGGCTTCCTGTCGGAGAACCCGGAGTTCGTCGAGGCGGTCGAGGCGGCGGGGCTCGTGTTCATCGGGCCATCGGCTCCGGCGATCCGGGCGATGGGCCTCAAGGACGCGGCCAAGGCCCTGATGGAGAAGGCGGGCGTCCCAGTCGTGCCGGGCTATCACGGCGCGAACCAGGACCCGGAGCACCTTTCCGGGGCGGCGGACGCGATCGGCTACCCGGTCCTGATCAAGGCGGTCGCGGGCGGGGGCGGCAAGGGGATGCGGCGGGTCGCGGCGCCCGGGGAATTCGCCGAGGCCTTGGCCTCGGCTCAGCGCGAGGCGCAGGGGGCGTTCGGGAACCCTGCCGTGCTGATCGAGAAATTCGTTGAGAAGCCCCGGCATATCGAGGTGCAGGTCTTCGGCGACGGAGCCCGCGCCGTGCACCTGTTCGAACGTGACTGTTCCTTGCAGCGCCGGCACCAGAAAGTGATCGAGGAAGCGCCCGCGCCCGGCATGACGGAAGAGATGCGCGCCGCGATGGGCCAGGCGGCCGTGCGGGCGGCGGAAGCGATCGGCTATTCAGGCGCGGGGACGGTGGAGTTCATCGTGGACGCCTCCGGCGGTCTCCGCCCGGACCGGTTCTGGTTCATGGAGATGAACACCCGCCTTCAGGTCGAGCATCCGGTGACGGAGGCGATCACGGGGGTGGATCTCGTGGAATGGCAACTGCGCGTGGCGGCGGGCGAGCCCTTGCCCGCGCGGCAGGAACAGCTTTCGATCCGGGGCCATGCCTTCGAGGCGCGGCTTTACGCCGAGGACGTTCCCGCGGGGTTCCTGCCCGCGACAGGGACGCTGTCACACCTGCGTTTCCCGGAGGGCGTGCGGGCGGATACGGGCGTCAGGGCCGGGGACACGATCAGCCCCTGGTACGACCCGATGATCGCCAAGGTCATCGTGCATGGGCCGACCCGCGCGGTGGCGCTGAGGCGGCTGGCGCGGTCACTGGCCGAGACGGAGGTGGCGGGATCGGTCACGAACCTCGCCTTCCTCGGCGCGCTCGCCCGCCACGTTGGCTTCGCAGCCGGGGACGTCGATACCGGGCTCATCGCCCGCGATCTTCCTTCGCTCACGGCCGCTGCGGAGTGCCCGCTTTCTGTCAAGGCGCTCGCCGCGCTGGGCGCGGGGGGCTTCGCGCGGCCGGGCGGTGGGCTTGCCGGCTTCGCGCTCTGGTCGCCGCTCGCGCGGCGGGTGGATATGCGGCTCGGGGAGGAGGAGATCCCGGCGACGCTTTCCCTTAAGGCTCCCGACCGGGTGGAAGTATCGCTTGGTGACGAGCGCCTCGTGGCGGAGTGGCGCGGGGGGGACTGGTGGATCGACGGAACGCGGGCGCCGGGACGGCTTCTGGTCGCGCCCGGCCGCGTCACGGTCTTCGGCGCCGGAACGTGGGAGTTCGCGCTCCCCGATCCGCTGGACCGGGCGGCTGCGGGGGCCGCTGCCGGGGGGCTGACGCTCGCGCCGATGCCGGGGCTGGTGAAGGCGGTCTTCGTCAAGCCGGGTCAGACGGTCGCGGCGGGCGAGCGGCTCGCGATCCTCGAGGCGATGAAGATGGAGCACACGCTGACCGCCGCGAGGGACGGGACGGTGGCCGAGGTTCTCGCCGAGGCTGGGGCGCAGGTCGAGGCCGGTGCGGCGCTGGTGCGGATGGAGGAGGAGACATGATCCGGCTCCATCACGTGCCGCAGGCGCGGTCCTTCCGGGTCCTGTGGCTTTTGGAGGAACTGGGGCCGCCCTACGAGCTTGTCCTGCATTCTTTCTTCGACAAGTCGCTCAGGTCGGATCCCTTCGCGTCGCTCTCGCCCGCTGGGCGGGTGCCCGCGATCGAGATCGACGGGCGGTCGATGATCGAGTCGGGGGCGATCGTGCAGTATCTCTGCGAGCGGAAAGGCAGGCTTCTGGGAGCGCCGGAAGAGCGGCCGGAGTGGCTTGAATGGATCCACTTCGCCGAGACGGTCGCGGTGCATGTGGCGAACCTGACGCAACAGCACATCGTGCTCAGGGAGGACTGGATGCGTTCGCCCACGCTCATGCGGCTCGAGGCGAAACGGCTTGAGCGGACGCTGAAGGCCGTCGAGACGAGAATGGCGGGGGATTACCTCCTCGGCTCGGGGTTTTCCGCCGCGGACATCGCGGTGAGCTATGGCGCGATGATCGGGCGGCGGTTCGTGCCCTTCGACGCGTTGCCGGGGATCGAGAACTGGCTCCTTCGGCTCGCGGACAGGCCCGCCCTGCAGCGGGCGCTGGAGAAGGACGGCCCTGCACAGATCTACCTACGGGAGTTCTATCCCGCGCCGGAGGAGGAGAAGCATGGCTGAGCGCGTCGAGATTTTCGAGGTCGGGCCGCGTGATGGCCTTCAGAACGAGAAGCGGCTGATCCCGGCAGCGGAAAAGATCGTGCTTGTGAACACGCTCAGCCGCGCGGGCTTTCGGAGGATCGAGGTGACGAGCTTCGTGAGCCCGAAATGGGTGCCGCAGATGGCGGACGCGGCGGAGGTCCTAGCCGGCATCGATCGGGCGGAGGGCGTGATCTATTCGGCGCTGACGCCGAACCTGAAGGGATATGAAGCGGCGCGGGCGGCGCGGGCCGACGAGGTCGCAGTTTTTGCCGCGGCGACGGAAGGGTTTTCGCGCGCGAACCTGAACTGTTCCATCGCGGAAAGCCTCGAACGCTTCGCACCGTTGATGGAGGCGGCGAAGGCGGACGGGGTGCGCGTCAGGGGGTATGTCTCGGTCGTGACGGATTGCCCCTATGAGGGGCGCGTGTCACCCGGGGCCGTCGCGCGCGTCGCGGCGGCGCTGGCGGAGATGGGCTGCCATGAGGTCAGCCTCGGCGACACGATCGGGAAGGCAACGCCCGAAACGATCCGCGCCATGCTGGAGGCGGTGCTCAGGGAACTGCCCGCGGACCGGCTTGCGGGGCATTACCACGACACGGGCGGGCTGGCGGTTCAGAACATCGAAGCCTCGCTTGACCTTGGCCTCAGGGTCTTCGACGCGGCGGTCGGCGGGCTTGGTGGCTGCCCCTACGCGCCGGGGGCGGCCGGGAACGTCGCGACGGAAAAGGTCGCGGCGCGTCTCGAGGAACTCGGCTACGACACGGGGCTCGACCTCGCCGTCGTGGCGGAGGCGGCGGAGATGGCGCGCGCAATGCGCCGCTAGCAATCCAGGACAGAGAAGAGGGCGGGATGTACGAGACGATATCCATAGAGTCGGACGATCGCGGCGTCGTGCGGCTGACGCTGAACAGGCCCGAGAAGCACAACGCCATGTCTGGGGCGATGATCGCGGAACTCACGCAGGCGGCCGCGCGGCTCGGAAAGGATCCCGCCGTCCGTGTGATCGCGCTTCAGGGCGCCGGGCAGAGTTTCTGCGCAGGCGCCGATCTTGGCTGGATGCGGGCGCAGATCAATGCGGACGCCTCGACGAGGGGTCGGGAGGCGACGGCGCTCGCCATGATGCTGAACGCGCTCAACACCATCCCGAAACCCGTGGTCGGCAGGATCCATGGCAATGCCTTCGGCGGCGGCATCGGGCTTCTTAGCGTCTGCGACGTGGCCGTCGGTGCCGAAGGCGCGCGGTTCGCACTGACGGAAACGCGGCTCGGCCTCATCCCCGCGACGATCGGGCCCTACGTGATCGCGCGGATGGGGGAAGCGATGTCGCGTCGCGTCTTCATGTCGGCGCGGCTCTTCGCCGCGGAAGAGGCGGTGCGGCTCGGCCTTCTGGCGCGCGCCGTTTCGCCGGAGGAGCTGGACGCAGCCGTGGAGGAGGAGGTCGCGCCCTATCTGTCCTGCGCGCCGGGCGCGGTGGCGGAGGCCAAGGCGCTGGCCCGGAAACTCGGCCCGAGGATCGACGAGGCGGTCATCGCGGAGACTATCGCCGCTCTTGTCCGGCGCTGGGACAGCCCGGAGGCGGCGGAAGGAGTCGAGGCCTTCTTCGACAAGAGAAAGCCGGACTGGGTCGTGCGCAGTTGATCAGGGTCATGGCGCTAGGCACGGGTTTTGAAATGCCATAACCTTCGTGCATTGCAGTTTGGAGGGTGGCAATGGACGGGTTCTGGTCCGCCGTTGCGCAGATCCTGAATGATCTGGGCGTGATTTCGGAACGACTTTTCTCAAACCCCGACGTGCGGGAGGTTACACCCTATGTCGGTGGCGCGCTGCTCCTGATCTGGGTCGTCTCCCTGGCGTGGCGCTACTTCCCGCGGCGTCGCGAGATCGAGGAAGTGCCAAGTTTCCGGATGCCCAGGCTTGAGGAACGCGCGGAGAAGGCGGAACCGGACGAGAAGCGAGAGAGCGCGATACCGGAGAGCGCGAAGCCCGAAAGACTGAGGCCCGCGCGACCGAAGTCGGTTCAGCCCCGGCCGGTCCAGCCGGAAACGCCCCATCCGACGCCGGTGCATCCGACGGCCGTCCATGCCGAGACTCCGCGCCCGGAAGCCGGAGGCCTGCGCGTGCGCAGCGAGCGGATCGTATCGCGCGATCCGCGCCAGTTGACCGGTGCGCAGCGGCCCCGTTCGGAACGGCCGGGGACAAGCGCGATCCAGCTGCCTCCGGGTGGCCTGGACCCGTTGAGGCCAGCGCTTTCCGATACCTACCTTCGCCTCGCGCGCGAACAGCTCGCTACGGCGAGGTCGAAAGAGGATATCGAGGCGGCACGGCTGAATGCATGGGGTGCGCTCGCGGCGGAGCCGAAGCGCAAGGCATGCCGGGAAATGCTCGACGCGGTGGAAGAGGCCGCGGAGCTCCGTCTCTACGAGACCATGTCCGAGGCCGAAAAGCTGGCCTGGCGCATCGTGCGTCTCGACACCAACGTCAAGGTCAGCACGATCCTGGAGCGAAGCCGCCACCGGGTCGGCCGGGAGGTGGAGTTGTCAGGCTGGGAGCCTGACGAACTGCGGTCCGCGGCTCGAACGTTCCTGGCACGGTCGCGCATCGGGGAACTGGCCCTGGGCCTCGGCGTGATGGCCAGCGGCGCAACGGCAATAGGGGAAACGCCTTCCACGACCGAGGCGGAAGCCGGGATGGAGGGCGCGGAACCGGCGGGCGACACGAAAGAGGCGGGCGGTGGAAAGGTTGCCCAGATGCCGCGCGTCGTGCCGCTGCGCGCTGTGCGGGGGGCCGAGAGTGCGGAGGCGTCCGGCGAGCCCGAAGAAGGCGCCGCGGTCAGCGAAACCGAAATCGAGTTGCGCCGCCTCTACGAGCATCGCCGAACGCAGGATTCGCTGGGCGAGATGCATCCGCGCACGCTGGTGACACGGGCGAATCTGGCTCACGAGATCGGTCGCCAGGGCCGCAACGCCGAAGCCGAGGCGCAGTTCCGGGAGCTTCTGCCGATCTTCAGGTCGTCCGAGGACTTCGGCGAAATGCACAGCGACACGCTGGCCATCTGGCACAACATGGCGGTGGAACTCGCGCGGCAGGGCCGCTTCGAGGCGGCGGAGAAGGAGTTCCGGGAGCTTCTTGGCGTTCTCGCTGGCCCCGGTGCGCCTTCGCCAGAGCATCCACTGACGCTCGCGACCCGGCACGACCTCGCCGCGACGGTCGGCGCGCAGGGGCGCTATCAGGAAGCCGAACTCGTCTTCCGCGACATCTGGAACATGCGCCGCCGGCCGGACGTGCAGGGCGAGGATGATCCGCAGACAATCTGGGCCCAGGCGCAGATGCTCTACATGCGCGAACTCGGCCGTCCGGGCGCGGAGGCGGAGGCACAGGAAACGGCGGACGACGAAACCGAGGCGAAAGCCGAGGAGAAGGCAGGGCCGAAGCCGGCTTCGGAGGCCGGGGAGAAATCCGAGGCCAAGCCTGAGGCTGAGCCTGAGGCGGCGCCCGAGCCCGAGGCGGAGGTGGGCGAGGAGGCTGAACCCGAGTCGAAGCCGGACGACGAAGACGAGGAGAATCTTCCGGAGCGGAAGAGCACCTGACCGCCGACCTTTGACCAGGGCCGGTCCTGACCTGTGCAGGGCGGGGCCGGGTGCCTTGCAGGCAAGGCAAATACGCAGTTCCCGTGCTCGGTGGAATCATGTCGGGACAAACCGAAATTCGCCGTCCCGGCGGCCTCTCCGTCGGTTGACCCCGCCAAGGCGTGGGAGTAAACGGACCCCGATAGGGCACGTCCCGTGAACGCCAGTCGAAGGAGCAGCCGGTGGACGATCTGTTGCGCGAATACCTTCCGATCCTGATCTTCCTCGCCATGGCCGTCGGCCTCGGCCTTGTTCTCATTCTTGCCGCGGCGATCATCGCGGTCCGGCATCCGGACCCCGAGAAGGTTTCGGCCTATGAATGCGGATTCAATGCCTTCGACGACGCGCGGATGAAGTTCGACGTCCGGTTCTACCTCGTCTCGATCCTCTTCATCATCTTCGACCTCGAAGTCGCCTTCCTGTTCCCCTGGGCCGTGGCCTTCGGGAGCCTGTCGGACGTGGCCTTCTGGTCAATGATGGTGTTCCTCGCCGTGCTGACCGTGGGCTTCGCCTACGAATGGAAGAAAGGGGCGCTGGAATGGGCGTGATGACGGGCATGAACACCGCGGGGGCCGACCGCGAGGTCGCCACCGAGGCCCTGAACCGCGAGCTGCAGGACAAGGGTTTCCTGCTGACCACGACCGAAGACGTGATCAACTGGGCGCGCAACGGCTCGCTGCACTGGATGACTTTCGGCCTCGCGTGCTGCGCGGTCGAGATGATGCACACCTCGATGCCCCGCTACGATCTCGAGCGTTTCGGCACCGCGCCGCGCGCCTCCCCGCGCCAATCGGACCTGATGATCGTCGCGGGCACGCTGACGAACAAGATGGCCCCCGCGCTTCGCAAGGTCTACGACCAGATGCCGGAGCCGCGCTACGTGATCTCGATGGGGTCCTGCGCCAACGGCGGCGGCTATTACCACTACAGCTACTCTGTCGTTCGTGGCTGCGACCGGATCGTGCCGGTCGACATCTACGTCCCCGGCTGCCCGCCCACGGCGGAAGCTCTGCTCTACGGCATCCTGCAGTTGCAGCGCCGCATTCGCCGCACCGGCACGCTCGTTCGCTGAGGAGGAAGGCATGACCGAAGCCCTGATGGAACTCGGCGCCCTCATCGAGGTGAAACGGCCCGATTGCGTGCTGAACTGGGAAGTCGCCTATGGCGAACTCAACGTCACGGCGACGCTCAACTCGTTGCCCGGGTTCATCGAATTCCTGAAGGCTGACCGTGCCTGCCGGTTCTCGACGCTCGTCGACATCACGGCGGTGGACTACCCCGAGCGCGAGGCGCGCTTCGACGTGGTCTATCACCTCCTGTCGATGTACCAGAACCATCGGATCCGGGTGAAAGTCGCCGCGCGCGAGGACGAGATGGTTGCCTCGGTCACGGGCGTCCACCCCTCGGCCAACTGGTTCGAGCGCGAGGTCTTCGACATGTTCGGGATCGTGTTCACGGGCCATCCGGACCTGCGCCGGATCCTCACCGACTACGGCTTCCGCGGGCATCCGCTGCGAAAGGACTTCCCGACCACTGGCTACACCGAAGTGCGTTACGACGAAGCGCAGAAGCGCGTCGTCTACGAGCCGGTGAAACTGGTGCAGGAATACCGGCAGTTCGATTTCCTGTCGCCCTGGGAAGGTGCCGAATACATCCTTCCGGGTGACGAGAAGAAAGACGCCGCGAAATGACCGTTGCGGGTGCATCCCTTTCCGGCCATCGCGCCGGCCGTTGCGCGGCTTCGGGGGCCTGATCCGGTGGAGGGGGCGCCAACACTTCTGTTCTGCGTCGGCGCGACGAAGGCGGGCACGTCCTGGCTTTACGACTACCTGTCGGGGCACCCCGATTGCCACCTGAGGGGCACGAAGGAACTTCACTACTTCGACTGCCACGACCTGGACGCGACGTGGGCCCGGTCCGACGTGAAGGCGCGGATCGCTCGGGTCGAGGAGGCGCTGGCCTCTGCCGGCCCCGCCCGTGCCCTCGACCTGGCCGCGGAGCTCGCCGACCTCAAGGCGCTACTCAAGCTTCTCCGGAAGCCTGTCGACGAGGCTGCCTACGTCGCCTACCTGACCGAGGGGCGCGGCGAGGAGAAGCTCGTCGCGGACATCACGCCCGCATATTCCCTCCTGTCGGCCGAAAGGCTGCGCGGGATGGCGGCGCTCCTGCCGGATGTGCGGTTCCTCTACATCCTGCGCGACCCGGTCGCGCGTCTGTGGAGCCACGTGCGCATGATGGCGCGTCGGCGCGACGGCGAAGGCAAGGTCGCCAGGGGACGCGCGGCGCGCATTCTCGACGGCGTGATCGCCGGGCGCGAGACGGAAATCGCGGTGCGTTCCGACTACCGCGGGGCGCTGGAGCGGCTGAACGCGGCGGTCGATCCGTCGCGGGTTCTGGTCGCCTTTTACGAGGAATTGCTGACCGTGCCGGGCATCCGGGCGGTCTGTGCCTTTCTCGGCATCGCCGAGCGGCCGGCCGATCTCGGCCGGCGGGTGCATGAAGGTGTTGCGCTGGCGATGGAGCCGGCGCAGGTACGGGCGGCGCGCGACTGGCTGCGGCCGCAATACGAATACGTTGAACGGACGATGGGCCGGCTGCCGCAATCGTGGCGCAGGGCATTGACGGAGGTCTGAGATCATGGATGGCAGCTTCGACGACGCGCTGACCGGCGAACAGCGGATCCGCAACTTCAACATCAACTTCGGGCCTCAGCACCCGGCGGCGCACGGCGTGCTGCGGATGGTGCTGGAACTCGACGGTGAGATCGTCGAGCGTGCGGACCCGCACATCGGGCTTCTGCACCGCGGCACCGAAAAGCTGATGGAGAGCCGCACCTACCTTCAGAACCTGCCCTATCTCGACCGCCTCGACTACGTGGCGCCGATGAACCAGGAACATGCCTGGTGCCTCGCGATCGAGAAGCTGACGGGCGTCACGGTTCCGCGGCGCGCCTCGCTGATCCGGGTGCTCTACTCCGAGATCGGGCGGATCCTGAACCACCTGCTCAACGTCACGACGCAGGCCATGGACGTCGGCGCGCTGACGCCGCCTCTCTGGGGCTTCGAAGAGCGTGAAAAGCTCATGGTCTTCTACGAGCGGGCCTGCGGCGCGCGGCTTCACGCCGCGTATTTCCGTCCCGGCGGGGTCCACCAGGACCTGCCCGAGGCGCTGATCAACGACATCGACGACTGGGCCGACCAGTTCCCGAAGGTGCTCGATGACATCGACGGGCTGCTGACCGACAACCGGATCTTCAAGCAGCGCAACGCCGACATCGGCATCATCTCCGAGGAAGATATCCTGAACTGGGGTTATTCCGGCGTGATGGTGCGCGGTTCGGGACTCGCTTGGGACCTGCGGCGGTCGCAGCCCTACGAGTGCTACGACGAGTTCGACTTCATGATCCCGGTCGGCAAGAACGGCGACTGCTATGACCGCTACCTCTGCCGGATGGCGGAGATGCGCGAGAGCCTCAAGATCATCAAGCAGGCGATCGCCAAGCTGCGCGCGCCGGAAGGGCAGGGCGACGTTCTGGCCCGCGGCAAGATCACGCCGCCGAAGCGGGGCGAGATGAAGCGCTCGATGGAGGCGCTGATTCACCACTTCAAGCTCTACACCGAGGGCTTCCACGTGCCCGCGGGCGAAGTCTATGCCGCCGTCGAGGCGCCGAAGGGCGAGTTCGGGGTCTACCTCGTCGCCGATGGCACCAACAAACCCTACCGGGTGAAGCTGCGCGCGCCGGGCTACCTGCACCTGCAGTCGATGGACTACGTGGCCAAGGGCCACATGCTGGCCGACGTCTCCGCGATCATCGGCACGATGGACATCGTGTTCGGGGAGGTGGACCGCTGATGTTGGGCAAGAACGGCACACCCGGGCTGCCTTCCGTTTTCACCGTCATGGGCGTTGGAACTGATCCGCTGCCCGTGGCCGCCTTTTCGGCCGACATGGCCGGCACCGTTGCCTTGGGGGTGCACTGATGCTCCGTCGTCTTCATCACGAACAGCCTGAAAGCTTCGCCTTCACGCCCGCGAACCGGGCCTGGGCGGAAGCTCAGATGCGAAAATACCCGGAAGGGCGTCAGGCTTCGGCCGTCATCCCGCTTCTGTGGCGCGCGCAGGAGCAGGAAGGCTGGCTCTCCCGTCCGGCGATCGAGCATGTCGCGGACATGCTGGGCATGCCCCATATCCGGGCGCTCGAAGTGGCGACCTTCTACTTCATGTTCCAGCTGCAGCCCGTGGGCTCGGTCGCGCATGTCCAGATCTGCGGCACGCTGTCGTGCATGATCTGCGGGGCGGAGGACCTTGTTGCGGTCTGCAAGGAAAAGATCGCGCCGCGCGCGCATGAGCTTTCGGCCGACGGCAAGTTCAGCTGGGAAGAGGTCGAATGCCTCGGCGCCTGCGGCAACGCCCCGATGGCGCAGATCGGCAAGGACTATTACGAGGATCTCACCGCCGCCCGGCTGGCCGAGATCATCGAGGAACTGCGCGGCGGGAAGGTCCCGGTGCCGGGCCCGCAGAACGGCCGCTATGCCGCCGAGCCGAAGTCGGGGCTGACGAGCCTGACGGAATACGCAGCGGGACGCGCCGAATACAACGCGAGCGTCGAGCGTGCGGTCGTCTGGCAAGACACGGTGAAGCGCATCGACGGGACGGAGGCGCCCTCCGGCAAGGCCAGGCCGGCCAAGGCGGCCGAGGCGAAGCCTGCTGCTAAACCGGCTGCGGCAAAGGCGGAGGCCAAGCCCGCCGCCGGCAAGCAGCCCAAGGTTCTGAAGGCGGCGCGCAAGGGCGGTGCGGACGACCTCAAGCGGATCAAGGGCGTTGGCCCGAAGCTCGAGGCGCTATTGCATAGCATGGGCTATTTCCACTTCGATCAGGTCGCGGCCTGGACCGAGGAGGAAGTGGCCTGGGTGGACGAGAACCTTGAGGGCTTCAAGGGCCGGGTGAGCCGCGACAATTGGGTCGAGCAGGCGAAAGAACTGGCCGAGGGCAAGAAAGGCTGAGGCGGGGCAGAGTGACCGGGAAGAAGGACCAGGAACTGGCGCGGCAGGGGCGGATGGTGGCGATCGTGATCGCCGTCACGGTGGTCCTCTGGCTTGGCGCTCAGTGGCTTGGGCCGCAACTGGGGCTGACGGGGAACTACGCGTTCCTCTTCGACTTCGCCGCGTTGGCGGCCTTCCTCTGGGCGCTGATTGTGACTTATGGACTGTGGCAGCGGCAGAAGGCCGGGCGCAAGGATAGCTGAGGGCAGGCGATGCTGAAGGATCAGGACCGGATCTTCACGAACCTCTACGGGATGCATGACCGGAGCCTCAAGGGCGCCCGCGCGCGGGGGCACTGGGACGGCACGGCCGAGTTCCTTTCAAAGGGGCGCGACTGGATCGTGGAACAGGTGAAGGCTTCGGGGCTACGGGGCCGGGGCGGCGCGGGCTTCCCCACGGGCCTCAAGTGGTCGTTCATGCCGAAGCAGTCGGACGGGCGCCCCTCCTACCTCGTCGTCAACGCCGACGAATCCGAGCCCGGGACCTGCAAGGACCGCGAGATCATGCGCCACGATCCGCACACGCTGATCGAGGGCTGCCTTATCGCCGGCTTCGCGATGGGCGCGAACGCGGGCTACATCTACATCCGCGGTGAATACATCCGCGAGCGCGAATGCCTTCAGGCCGCGATCGACGAGGCCTATGACGCGGGGCTTCTGGGCAAGAACGCCTGCAAGTCGGGCTACGACTTCGACCTCTACGTCCATCACGGCGCGGGTGCCTACATCTGCGGCGAGGAGACGGCGCTTCTGGAATCCCTTGAGGGCAAGAAGGGCATGCCGCGGATGAAGCCGCCGTTCCCGGCGGGCGCGGGCCTCTATGGCTGCCCGACGACCGTGAACAACGTGGAATCGATCGCCGTGGTGCCGACGATCCTGCGTCGGGGCGCCGACTGGTTCGCGGGTTTCGGACGCCCGAACAACACCGGGACCAAGCTTTTCGCGATCTCGGGCCATGTCGAAAACCCCTGCGTGGTCGAGGAAGCCATGTCGATCCCGCTGCAGGAACTGCTGGAGCGTCACTGCGGCGGCGTGCGCGGCGGCTGGAAGAACCTGAAGGCCGTGATCCCGGGCGGATCGTCGGTCCCGGTCCTGCCGGCTAAGCTCTGCGACGAAGCGATCATGGACTTCGACTGGCTGAGGGAGCAGCGCTCGGGCCTCGGCACGGCGGCGGTGATCGTGATGGACCAGTCGGTCGACATCATAAAGGCGATCTGGCGGCTGTCGAAATTCTACAAGCACGAGAGCTGCGGCCAGTGCACGCCTTGCCGGGAAGGCACCGGCTGGATGATGCGGGTGATGGAACGGCTCGTGAAGGGCGAGGCGCAGGTCGAGGAGATCGACATGCTGTTCGACGTCACGAAACAGGTCGAAGGACACACCATCTGCGCGCTCGGCGACGCGGCGGCATGGCCGATCCAGGGTCTCATCCGGCACTACCGCGAAGAGATCGAGGACCGGATCAAGGCGCAGCGCAGCGGCCGCATGGGCGCGATGGCAGCGGAGTAATCACGATGGCCAGGCATCTCGTCATGCTCGGAATGGTACTCGCCCTCGCCGCGTGCGGCGGTGACAGGAGGCGTGACGCCGTGGCCTTTGACGGGGTGTATTTCAAGTCGAGCGTGTCGACGACGCGGGAGGACCGGCGGGTCTTCGCCGTGTCCGTCAGCCCGGCTTCGGCGAGCCTTGAAGGCGCGCGTGAGGCGGGGCGCTACGAGGCGGTGAAATATTGCGTCCGGACCTTCGGCACTTCGGACATGGAATGGGAACTTGGCCCGGACATGCCGGAGGAATCGCTGGTCGTCGTGGAGGACGCGCTGACCCTGCGCGGAAGGTGCCTGGCGCGATGATGCATGCAGCGGACCACAACGTGGAACGGATGCCGGGGCGCGGATGCGCCCCGATGGCTTGCGTTCGCGTCATCGGTCCGGCGGGCAGGGACGGAATGCGGGCGCGGCTGTCGCGGCGGCGTCACGGACAGGACGGGGCGAACCAACGCCCCGCGAAGACGGGACACAAGGGGAAAGGGGGGCTGGGCATGCCCGGCCTTGATCTGAAACCCGCGCGGCCAGCAGGCGGTCGCGCCTCCTTTGGGAGTGATGTGTAATGTTTGAGCAGTTGAAGCATGCAGCTATTGCGGCGGCCCTTGTCGTGTCGGCCATCGGCGGCGCAAGCCGCGCCGAGGCGCTGCCGCCGCTGAGCCAGAATTCGTATATCAATGAGCGCCTGATCGCAGGTCGCGTCGGCGACCTGATCCAGCGGAACTGCCCCAATGTATCGGGGCGGCTGATCTATGCCTACACGCAGGCCAAGGCGCTTCAACGCTATGCGCTGGACCTCGGCTACAGCGAGGACGAGGTCGAGACCTTCCTCAAGGACAAGGTGGAGAAGCGGCGCGTCTATGCCGCCGCGGACGCCTACCTGGCGGAGCACGGCGTGGTCGAGGGCAACGAGGAAAGCTACTGCCGCGTCGGCCTCGAAGAGATCGAAAAAGGAAGCATCATCGGGTCGCTCCTCAGGGCGAACTGACGGGACGGACCGGGCGCCTCGTGGGTGGCGGCTGGTGAAGCAAGGATAGGGACGGACGATGTCGAACCTCAGGAAGATCATCATCGACGGTATCGAGGTCGAGGTGGATCCGAACCTCACTCTGATCCAGGCCTGCGAACAGGCCGGGATCGAGGTGCCGCGCTTCTGCTATCACGAGCGGTTGTCGATCGCGGGCAACTGCCGTATGTGCCTCGTTGAAGTCGTCGGCGGGCCGCCGAAGCCGGCGGCCTCCTGCGCGATGCAGGTGAAGGACCTGCGGCCAGGCCCGAACGGCGAACCCTCGGTCATAAAGACCAATTCGCCGATGGTGAAGAAGGCCCGCGAGGGGGTGATGGAGTTCCTGCTCATCAACCATCCTCTCGACTGCCCGATCTGCGACCAGGGCGGTGAATGCGACCTGCAGGACCAGGCGATGGCCTACGGAGTGGACTTCAGCCGCTACCGCGAGCCGAAGCGTGCTTCCGAGGATCTCGACCTCGGCCCGCTGGTCGCGACCTGCATGACCCGCTGCATCTCCTGCACGCGCTGCGTGCGCTTCACGACCGAAGTCGCGGGGATCACGCAGATGGGCCAGACCGGGCGCGGCGAGGACTCGGAAATCACCTCCTACCTCGGCCTGACGCTCGATTCGAACATGCAGGGCAACATCATCGACCTTTGCCCGGTCGGCGCGCTCACGTCGAAGCCCTATGCCTTCACCGCCCGGCCCTGGGAACTGACCAAGACCGAGACGATCGACGTGATGGACGCGCTCGGCTCCAACATCCGCGTCGACACCAAGGGCCGCGAAGTGAAGCGCATCCTGCCGCGTAACCATGACGGCGTGAACGAGGAGTGGATCTCCGACAAGACGCGCTTCGTCTGGGACGGTCTGCGCCGGCAGCGGCTCGACGTGCCGTATATCCGCGAGAACGGAAAGCTCCGCAAAGCCGGCTGGGGCGAGGCGCTGGCCGCGGCGGCAGCCGCGATGAAAGGCAAGAACGTCGCCGGCCTCATCGGTGATCTGGCCCCGGTCGAAGCGGCGTTTTCGCTGAAGACCCTGATCGAGGGGATGGGCGGCAAGGTCGAATGCCGCACCGACGGGGCGAGGCTGCCCGCGGGCAACCGTTCCGCCTATGTCGGCACGGCGCGGATCGAGGATATCGACGACGCGCGGATGATCCTTCTCGTCGGGACGAATCCCCGTGACGAAGCGCCGGTCCTGAACGCGCGCATCCGCAAGGCCTGGACGAAGGGCGCGCGGGTCGGCGTCATCGGGCCGCGCGTCGATCTGACCTTCGACTACGACTATGTCGGACCAGGCCGCGACGACCTCGTGAAACTGGCCAGCGCCGACCACAGCGCGGTCAAGGACGTGCCGTCCGTCGTCGTCGTGGGGCAGGGCGCGCTGACCGAAGCCGATGGCGAGGCTGTTCTGGGCCAGGTCATGAAGCTCGTCGAGGCGACGGGCTCCAAGCTCCTGGTGCTCCACACCGCTGCCGCCCGCGTCGGCGCGATGGACGTGGGCGCCGTGACCGAAGGCGGTCTTCCGGCCGCGATCGAGGGTGCCGACGTCATCTTCAGCCTCGGCGCGGACGAGGTCGAGATCGGCGCCGGCCCGATGGTGATCTACCTGGGCAGCCATGGCGACCGTGGCGCGCACCGGGCGGACATCATCCTGCCGGGGGCGGCCTACACGGAAGAAAACGGTCTTTTCGTGAACACCGAAGGCCGGCCGCAGCTTGCCTTCCGCGCTGGCTTCGCGCCGGGTGAGGCCAAGGAGAACTGGGCGATCCTGCGCGCCCTGTCGGCGGAACTGGGCGCGACGCTGCCCTGGGACAGCCTCGCGGGGCTCAGGAAGGCCATCGTCACGGCGCACCCGCATCTGGGCGCGGTGGACGAGGTGCGTGACAACGCCTGGGAAGCCGTGGCGCCGGCGAAGCCCGCCAAGGCGGACTTCCGGCTGGCCATCAAGGATTTCTACCTTACGAATCCGATCGCGCGGGCGAGCCAGCTCATGGCGGAACTGTCGGCCAATGCGAAGGCGCGCCGCGAGGCGCCCATGGCTGCGGAGTAAACCCATGGCAACGCTTGGCAAAATCCGCAAGACGGAGGCCGGCCGACTGGGCGCCGGGAAAAAAGAAGACGCGGGAAAGTCACCGAACGGGGTGGCGTTCCGCGCGGAGATATTGTTTACAGCGCGCACGGACGGCCGGGGCATTCGGAGGGCATGAGGCAAGATGGCTGAGTTTCTTTCCACACCCCTTGGAACCCTTCTCCTGATCCTCGTGCAGGGTCTCGGGATCATCGCCTTCGTGATGCTCTCGCTTCTCTTCCTCGTCTACGGCGACCGGAAGATCTGGGCGGCCGTGCAGATGCGCAAGGGACCGAACGTCGTGGGTGCCTTCGGGCTCCTGCAATCGGTCGCGGACGCGTTGAAATACGTGGTCAAGGAGATCGTCGTGCCCGCAGGGGCCGACAAGTTCGTCTTCTTCCTGGCGCCGATGCTGTCCTTCGTCCTGGCGATTCTCGCCTGGGCGGTGATTCCTTTCAACCAAGGCTGGGTGCTCGCCGACATCAACGTGGCGATCCTCTTCGTCTTCGCCGTCTCCTCTCTCGAGGTCTACGGCGTGATCATGGGCGGCTGGGCCTCGAACTCCAAATACCCGTTCCTCGGGTCGCTTCGTTCGGCCGCGCAGATGATCTCCTACGAGGTGTCGCTTGGCCTGATCATCATCGGCGTCATCATCTCGACCGGTTCGATGAGCTTCGGCGCGATCGTCGAGGCGCAGCGGGGCGATTTTGGCCTGTTCAACTGGTACTGGCTGCCGCACCTGCCGATGGTGGTGCTGTTCTTCGTGTCGGCGCTGGCCGAAACGAACCGCCCGCCGTTCGACCTGCCGGAAGCGGAATCGGAACTCGTTGCGGGCTTCATGGTCGAATACTCCTCGACCCCCTACCTCCTGTTCATGGCCGGCGAATACATCGCGATCTTCCTGATGTGCGCGCTGATCAGCCTTCTGTTCTTCGGCGGCTGGCTGAGCCCGATCCCGGGTCTGCCCGACGGCGTCCTGTGGATGGTCGCGAAGATGTGGGTCTTCTTCTTCATGTTCGCGATGGTGAAGGCCATCGTGCCGCGCTACCGCTACGACCAGCTCATGCGTATCGGCTGGAAGGTGTTCCTTCCGCTGTCGCTCGCCTGGGTCGTGATCGTGGCCTTCCTCGCGCGGTTCGAAGTTCTGGGCGGCGCCTGGGCGCGCTTTGCGGTGGGAGGCTGATCCATGGCGCTCGACTATACCCGCGCGGCGAAATACTTCCTGCTCTTCGACTTCATCAAGGGCTTCAGGCTTGGGATGAAGTACTTCTTCGCCCCGAAGGCGACGCTGAACTACCCGCATGAGAAGGGGCCGCTGTCGCCCCGATTCCGCGGCGAACACGCGCTGCGCCGCTATCCGAACGGCGAGGAACGCTGCATCGCCTGCAAGCTCTGCGAGGCGATCTGCCCGGCGCAGGCGATCACCATCGACGCGGAACCGCGGGAAGACGGCTCGCGCCGGACGACCCGCTACGACATCGACATGACGAAGTGCATCTACTGCGGCTTCTGCCAGGAAGCCTGCCCCGTGGATGCGATCGTCGAGGGGCCGAACTTCGAATTCGCCACCGAGACGCGCGAGGAGCTCTTCTACACCAAGGAGAAGCTTCTCGAGAACGGCGAGCGTTGGGAAGCCGAGATCGCCCGCAACCTGGAACTGGACGCGCCCTACAGATGACCGAGGACTTCCAGAAACTCTTCAAGGCGATGCTGGAGCAGGGACAGGAAATGGCCCGCGCCTTCAATCCCGCGTTGGAGACGTTCTCGGCCAAGGGGTTCGAGAGCTACTGGCCCACCATGTCGAAGGACATGATGGAGATGTGGTTCGGCAAGACCTTCAACCGCGAGGGTCTCGACTCCAAGACCCGGCTTCTGCTGACGCTCGCCGCGCTGACGGTGCTGGGCGCGCAGGCCGAGCCGCAGATCCGGCTGACGATCCGGCACGCGCTGGAGGCCGGGGCGACCCGGAGGGAGATCGCGGAAGTGATCTACCAGATGAGCATGTTCGGCGGGATCCCCGCCATGACCAAGGCGCTCGAGATCGCCCAAGGCGTCTTCGACGAGATGGAACCGGACTCTGAGGGAGACGAGGAATGACGGTCGCGGCTTTCGCCTTCTACCTTTTCGCGATCTCCGCCATCGCGGCGGGCCTGATGGTGGTTCTGTCCAAGAACCCGGTCCATTCGGTTCTGTGGCTGATCCTCGCGTTCCTGTCCTCGGCCGGGCTGTTCGTGCTGATGGGTGCGGAATTCGTGGCGATGCTTCTGGTCATCGTCTACGTGGGCGCGGTCGCCGTGCTCTTCCTTTTCGTCGTGATGATGCTCGACGTCGACTTCGCGGAGTTGAAGGGCGAGCTTGCGCGCTACATGCCGCTGGGACTTCTCATCGGCGTGGTGATCGTGCTGCAACTCGGCATCGCCTTCGGGACCTGGCAGGCCTCGGACATGGCGCCCGAGATGCGCGCCGCGGTCACGCCGGACGGTGTGCAGAACACCGCCGCGCTCGGGGCGCTGATCTATGACAAGTATATCCTCCTGTTCCAGCTCGCCGGTCTGATCCTGCTCGTCGCGATGGTGGGGGCGATCGTGCTGACCCTGCGCCACCGGAAGGACGTGAAGCGTCAGGACGTGCTGGCGCAGATGTACCGGGATCCGGCCAAGGCCATGGAACTGAAAGACGTGAAGCCGGGGCAGGGGCTCTGAGGCTTTTGAAGAATAACGGGCGAATGACCCGGAGGGACGACGTATGATTACATTGACCCATTACCTAGGCGTTGCCGCCGCCTTGTTCGTGATTGGCATCTTCGGGATCTTCCTCAACCGGAAGAACGTGATCGTCATCCTGATGTCGATCGAACTGATGCTGCTCGCGGTCAACATCAACCTCGTCGCCTTCTCCTGGAGCCTCGGGGACCTCGCGGGTCAGGTCTTCACGATGTTCGTGCTGACCGTCGCCGCTGCCGAGGCCGCGATCGGCCTTGCGATCCTCGTCTGCTTCTTCCGGAACCGCGGCACTATCGACGTCGAAGACGTCAACGTGATGAAAGGCTGACGCGCGATGGAAACGATCATTCTCTTCGCGCCGCTTCTCGGCGCCATCATCGCGGGCTTCGGCTGGCGTCTGATCGGCGAAAAGGGCGCCATGGCGGTCACGACGGGCCTCCTGTTCTTCGTTTGCCTCCTGTCCTGGATCACTTTCCTTGGCTTCGATGGCGAAACGCGGCACATCCACGTCCTCGACTTCATCCAGTCCGGCACGCTCGACACCTCCTGGGCGATCCGCCTCGACCGGCTGACGGCGATCATGCTGGTCGTGGTCACGACTGTCTCGGCACTCGTGCACCTTTATTCCTGGGGCTACATGGCCCATGACGACAACTGGCACGAAGGTGAAAGCTACAAGCCGCGCTTCTTCGCCTACCTGTCGTTCTTCACCTTCGCGATGCTCGCGCTGGTGACGGCGGACAACCTCGTCCAGATGTTCTTCGGCTGGGAGGGCGTTGGCGTCGCCTCCTATCTCCTGATCGGTTTCTACTACCGCAAGCCTTCGGCGAACGCCGCGGCGATCAAGGCCTTCGTCGTGAACCGGGTCGGTGACTTCGGCTTCGCGCTGGGGATTTTCGGCCTGTTCTACCTGGTCGACTCGATCCAGATGGACGACGTGTTCGCCGCCGCGCCGACGCTTGCCGAGACGCAGCTTTCGTTCCTCTGGGCTGACTGGAACGCGGCCAACCTTCTCGCCTTCCTTCTCTTCGTGGGTGCGATGGGCAAGTCGGCGCAGCTTCTGCTGCACACCTGGCTTCCGGACGCGATGGAAGGCCCGACGCCGGTTTCGGCGCTGATCCACGCCGCCACGATGGTGACGGCGGGCGTGTTCCTCGTCTGCCGGATGTCGCCCCTCTTCGAATACGCGCCCGAGGCCAAGAGCTTCGTGATGTATATCGGCGCGGCGACGGCGTTCTTCGCGGCGACCGTGGGCCTCGTCCAGAACGACATCAAGCGCGTCATCGCCTATTCGACCTGTTCGCAACTCGGCTACATGTTCGTGGCGGCGGGCGCGGGCATCTACGGCGCGGCGATGTTCCACCTGTTCACGCACGCCTTCTTCAAGGCGATGCTGTTCCTCGGCGCTGGCTCGGTCATCCACGCGATGCACCACGAGCAGGACATGCGGAACTACGGCAACCTTCGCAAGAAAGTGCCTTACACCTTCTGGGCGATGATGATCGGCACGCTGGCGATCACCGGTGTCGGCATTCCGCTGACCTCGATCGGCTTCGCGGGCTTCCTGTCGAAGGACGCGATCGTCGAGTCGGCCTGGGGTTCGGGCAACGGCTTCGCCTTCTGGGCGCTCGTCATCGCCGCCTTGTTCACGAGCTTCTATTCCTGGCGGCTCATGTTCATGACGTTCTTCGGCGAAGAGCGCGGGGACCATCACGCGCACGAACATGCGCATGAGAGCCCGTGGGTCATGACGGTACCGCTCGGCGCCCTGGCTCTTGGCGCCGTGTTCGCCGGGATGCTGTGGTACAAGCCGTTCTTCGGCGATCACGACCGGATGACGACGTTCTTCGCGATGCCGCACCATGTCGCCGCAGAGGCGGAAGGCGGGCACGGCGAAGCGACCGAAGAGGCCGCCGCTACCCATGGGGCGACCGAGGCAACCGGTGAAACGGCAGCCGCGGACCACGGGACGGAAGCCTCCGGGGAAGGTCATGCGACGGCGCCGGCGGCAGAGGAAGGCCACGCGATGGCCGCGGCCGAGCATGCGCCGCAAGGGGCGATCTACATGTCCGAGGCCTCGAACACGGTTCTCGACGACGCGCACCACTCGCCTGTCTGGGTCAAGGTTTCGCCGTTCGTGGCCATGCTGATCGGGTTCTTCACCGCCTGGGTGTTCTACATCCGCGATCCGTCGATCCCGGGCCGCCTGGCCGCGCAGCAGCCGATGCTCTACCGGTTCCTGCTCAACAAGTGGTACTTCGACGAGATCTACGACGCGATCTTCGTCAAGCCCGCGCAGCGGCTTGGCCGCTTCCTGTGGAAGCGTGGCGACGGGACGGTGATCGATGGCTCGATCAACGGCGTGGCGATGGGCATAGTCCCCTTCTTCACCCGCCTCGCGGCGCGCGCGCAATCTGGCTACATCTTCACCTACGCCTTCGCGATGGTCATCGGCATTGCCGTCCTGTTGCTCTGGATGACGCTCTCGGGGGGGCGCTGAGACATGGAAAACCTCATTTCCATCATCACCTTCCTGCCCCTCGTGGCGGCGATCATCCTCGCGGTCTTCCTGCGGGGTGAGGACAAGGCGGCGCAGGCCAACGTCAAGTGGGCCGCGCTCTGGGTCACGTCGATCACCTTCCTCGTGTCGCTGGCCCTCCTTACCGGTTTCGAGCCGAAGGACACGGGGTTCCAGTTCGTCGAGGAGCGGGCGTGGATATTCGGCCTGACCTACAAGGTCGGCGTGGACGGGATCTCCATCCTCTTCGTGATGCTGACGACCTTCCTCATGCCGATCACGATCCTGTCCTGCTGGCACGTGACGACGCGGGTGAAGGAATACATGATCGCCTTCCTCGTGCTCGAGGGGCTCATGATCGGCGTCTTCGTGGCGCTGGACCTCGTGCTGTTCTACCTCTTCTTCGAGGCGGGCCTGATCCCGATGTTCCTGATCATCGGCATCTGGGGCGGCAAGGACCGGATCTACGCGGCGTTCAAGTTCTTCCTCTACACCTTCCTCGGATCGGTCCTGATGCTCGTCGCGATGATCGCGATGTACGTGGACGCGGGCACGACGGATATCCCGACGCTCCTTGCGCATGAGTTCGGTTCCGAGACGATCAGCCTGATGGGCTTCCAGATCGTGGGCGGCCTGCAAACGCTCCTGTGGCTGGCGTTCTTCGCGTCCTTCGCGGTCAAGATGCCGATGTGGCCCGTTCACACCTGGCTACCCGACGCGCACGTTCAGGCACCGACGGCCGGCTCTGTCGTGCTGGCGGCGATCCTCCTGAAGATGGGCGGCTACGGCTTCCTGCGCTTCTCGCTGCCGATGTTCCCGATCGCCTCCGACCTCCTGTCCGGCCTCGTCTTCTGGATGTCGGCGATCGCGATCGTCTACACCTCGCTCGTGGCGCTGGCGCAGGCCGACATGAAGAAGCTGATCGCCTATTCCTCGGTCGCGCACATGGGCTACGTGACGATGGGGATTTTCGCGGCGAACCAGCAGGGCGTCGATGGCGCGATCTTCCAGATGCTGTCGCACGGTTTCATCTCGGGCGCGCTCTTCCTTTGCGTCGGCGTGATCTACGACCGGATGCACACCCGCGAGATCGAGGCCTATGGCGGGCTCGTGAACCGGATGCCGGCCTATGCCCTCATCTTCATGTTCTTCACGATGGCGAACGTGGGCCTGCCGGGCACCTCGGGCTTCATCGGCGAATTCCTGACGCTCATGGGCATCTTCCAGGTCAACACCTGGGTCGCTGCCGTCGCCACATCGGGTGTGATCCTGTCGGCGGCCTACGCGCTCTGGCTCTACCGCCGGGTCGTCTTCGGCGAACTCATCAAGGAAAGCCTGAAGACCATCACCGACATGTCGCGGCGCGAGAAGGCGATCTTTGCGCCGCTGGTCGCGATGACGCTGATCCTTGGCGTCTATCCGAGCCTTGTCACGAATATCATCGGCCCCTCCGTCGGGGCTCTGGTGAGCGACTACCATGCCTCCATCCCGGCGCCAGACGCGCTCGCGATGGCTGGCCACTAAGGGGTGCCCGAGATGACCTCCGCCGATTTCTCCATCGTCCTGCCCGAGGTAATTCTGGCGCTCTACGCCATGGCCGCGCTGATCGGCGCGGTCTACGGGGGCAAGGACCTGTTGACCCGGATGATCACCTGGACAACGATCGCGGTCTTCGCCGCGGTCGCGGCCTGGATCGGTGTCTCGGGCGGGGGCGGCGAAACGGCCTTCGGTGGCATGTTCATCGACGACGCCTTCTCGCGCTTCGCCAAGGTCACGGTGCTCCTGTCGGCGGCCGCGGTCCTCGCGATGAGCGAGGACTACATGACCCGGCGCGGGCTGGCGCGGTTCGAGTATCCGCTTCTCGTCACGCTCGCGGTCGTGGGCATGATGGTCATGGTCTCTGCAGGCGACCTGATGACGCTCTACATGGGGCTCGAGCTTCAGTCGCTGTCCCTCTACGTCGTCGCCAGCCTTCGGCGCGACAGCGTGAAATCGACGGAGGCGGGCCTGAAATACTTCGTGCTGGGCGCGCTTTCCTCGGGCCTCCTGCTCTACGGCGCCTCGCTGACCTATGGCTTCACCGGGACAACGCTGTTCTCCGGAATCCTCGCGACGATCAATGCGGGCGAGATGTCCATCGGCCTCCTCTTCGGTCTCGTGTTCCTGATCACGGGTCTCGCCTTCAAGGTCTCCGCGGTGCCGTTCCACATGTGGACGCCCGATGTCTACGAAGGCTCGCCCACGCCGGTGACGGCCTTCTTCGCCACCGCGCCCAAGGTCGCGGCGATGGCTCTGTTCGCCCGCGTCGTTCATGGCGCGTTCGGCGCGGTTCCGGGCGATTGGGGCCAGATCATCGCGCTGCTCGCGGTCCTGTCGATGTTCCTCGGCGCCATCGCGGCGATCGGACAGAAGAACATCAAGCGCCTGATGGCCTATTCCTCGATCGCGCACATGGGCTTCGCGCTCATCGGCCTCGCGGCCGGGACGGCGGCCGGGGTCGAGGCGATGCTGCTCTACATGGTGGTCTACGTGACGATGAACGTCGGGACCTTCGCCTTCATCCTCGCGATGGAGAAGGACGGGAAGCCCGTGACCGATATCGACTCGCTGAATCTCTACGCGAAGCACGAGCCGATGCGCGCGCTCGCGATGCTCGTTCTCCTCTTCAGCCTCGCGGGCGTGCCGCCGATGCTCGGCTTCTTCGCCAAGTTCGGGGTGCTGCGCGCCGCCGTCCAGTCGGACATGACCCTGCTCGCCGTGGCTGGTGCGCTGGCCTCCGTGATCGGCGCCTTCTACTACCTCCGCATCGTCTACTACATGTACTTCGGCACGGAGCGGGAGCCTCTGGACGCGCGCATGCCCGCTCCGCAATGGCTGCTTCTCGTCGTTTCGGCGCTGGCGATGGTCGCGGGGGTCCTGAACTTCTTCGGGATCGAGGGCGCGGCGGTCGCGGCGGCGGAAGCTCTTGTCCGCTGAGGCGGCGGCCCCGTCCTGGGCCTGGCCCGAGGGCGTGGAGCGTCATGTCCTCGACGAGGTGGAAAGCACGAATGCCGAAGCACAGCGGCGCGCGCCGGGTCTTGCCGGCCCGGCGTGGATCCTGGCGCGGCGCCAGACAGCCGCGCGCGGTCGGCGCGGTCGCGCCTGGGCAAGCCCCGAGGGCAACTTCGCCGCGACGCTGGTGTTGCGCCCGAAAGGGACCCCGGCCGAGGCGGCGCTTCTGAGTTTTGTCGCGGCACTCGCGCTCCACGAGGCGCTCTCGACCCTGACGGGGCGGCCGGAGGCGCTTTCGCTCAAATGGCCCAACGACGTCCTTCTCAACGGCGGAAAGGTGTCGGGCATCCTTCTGGAAAGCCTCGGCTCCGGTGTATCGATAGCCCATCTTGCGATAGGCATCGGGGTCAACCTCGCCGCGGCGCCCGACGCTGCGGCCCTGGAAGCCGGTGCGATGAGACCCGTCTCGGTGCGGGGAGAGACGGGCATTTCGGTTTTGCCCGAGGAGTTCCTGGACTTCCTCGCCGCGGCCTTCGCACGCCATCAGCAGCAGTTCGAGACATACGGTTTCTCGCCGATCCGAACCGCCTGGCTCGCGCGCGCCGCGCGCCTTGGCGAGCGCATCACGGCACGCACCGGGAGCGAGACAATCGAGGGGATATTCGATAGCCTCGATCCGACCGGAGCACTGGTTCTGGCCACGTCGCAAGGACGCCGCGTCATTCCCGCGGCGGACGTCTTTTTCTGAGGGAGGGAGCGTGTCCGAGGGGATGGGAGGCCGGCTCCGGGACGGGATGCGCGAAAGGAACTGACCATGCTCCTCTGCATCGACTGCGGCAACACGAATACCGTGTTTTCGGTCTGGGACGGCACGCGCTTTCTCTGCACGCTCCGCGCCTCGACCGAACACCAGCGGACGGCGGACCAGTACTACGTCTGGCTCTCGACGCTGATGGAACACTACAACATCGAGATGAACATAACCGAGGTGATCATATCCTCGACGGTGCCGCGCGTGGTGTTCAACCTCCGCGTCCTTTGCAGCCGCTATTTCGATTGCCGCCCGCTGGTCGTGGGCAAGCCCGAATGCGCGCTTCCCGTGCCGCCGAGGGTCGATCAGGGCGCCACGGTGGGGCCCGACCGGCTGGTGAACACGGCCGCGGGTTTCGACCGGCACGGTGGCGACCTGATCCTCGTGGACTTCGGCACGGCGACGACCTTCGATGTCGTTGACATCGATGGGGCCTATATCGGCGGCGCGATCGCGCCGGGGGTGAACCTTTCCCTCGAAGCGCTGCACATGGCGGCGGCGGCGCTGCCGCATGTGGACATCACGATGCCCCAGACGGCGATCGGCACGAACACGGTGGCTTGCATGCAGTCGGGCGTCTACTGGGGCTATGTCGGGCTCGTCGAGGGGATCGTTCGCCAGATCCGCAAGGAACACGGACGGCAGATGAAAGTGATCGCCACAGGGGGCCTCGCGCCCCTTTTCGAACAGGGAACCGATGTCTTCGACAGCGTCGAGGATGATCTGACGATGCACGGGCTCGTACTCATCAACGAGTTCAACAAGAAACGGACGGACGGATGACGAAGGCGGGAAAGACGCGGGACAGGCTCATCTACCTGCCGCTCGGCGGGGCGGGCGAGATCGGGATGAACGCCTATGTCTACGGCTACGGGCCGGAGGGGGAGGAGCGTCTGATCCTCGTCGACATCGGCGTGACCTTCCCGGACATGGATACCTCTCCGGGGGTCGACCTGATCATGCCGGACGTGAGCTGGCTGGCCAAAAGGGCCGACCGGCTCGAGGCGATCGTCATCACGCACGCCCATGAGGACCACGTGGGCGCGCTCGGCCACCTCTGGTCGCGGCTGAAGGCGCCGGTCTACGCGCGCCCCTTCACGGCTGCCATTGCGGCCACGAAGATGGAGGAGGCGGGCCAGCCCGCCGAGGTGATCCGTGTCGTCGGGCCGCGCCCCGCCGTCGTGGAGGCCGGGCCGTTCAAGCTGCAGTTCCTGCCCGTCAGCCACTCGATCCCGGAATCCGCGGCGCTCATCATCGACACGCCGGCCGGACGGGTCCTGCACACGGGTGACTTCAAGCTCGACGGCAGCCCCGTCGTCGGCGAGCGCTTCGACGCTTCGGAGTGGCACCGGGTCGCCCGCGAAGGCAACGGAATCAAGGCGATGATCTGCGATTCCACGAACGTATTCTCGCCGCAGCCGGGCCGGTCGGAGGCCACGCTGGCCGCGCCCCTCGCCGCGCTCATCGCGAGCAAGGAGGGCATGGTTGTCGCCACGACCTTCGCCTCGAACGTCGCGCGGCTGAAAACGCTTGCCGAAGCCGGGCAGGCCGCGGGAAGGTCGATCTGCCTTCTCGGGCGCGCGATGCGCAAGATGGTCACCGCGGCGGTCGAGACGGGCGTGCTGACGGATTTCCCCAAGGTGATTTCGCCCGAGGATGCGGCCGACGTTTCGCGCGGGAACCTGATGCTGATCGTCACCGGCAGCCAGGGCGAGCGCCGCGCGGCGTCGGCGCAGCTTTCGCGCGGGAAATACCTCGGCCTCGAGATGAAGGAAGGGGACACTTTCCTGTTCTCCTCCAAGACGATCCCCGGAAACGAACGCGGAGTCATCCGGGTGATGAACGCCTATTCCGAGATGGGCGTCGAGATCGTCGACGACCGGGACGGGCTCTACCACGTGTCGGGCCATGCGAACCGTCCCGATCTGGAGGCTGTGCACGAGCTGATGAAGCCGGCGATGCTGATCCCGATGCATGGCGAGCACCGGCATCTGCGGGAACATGTCCGGATCGCGACCGAGAAGGGCATCGCGGCGGAGATCGCCACGAACGGCACGATGCTGGACCTCTCCGGCGACGCGCCGGAAGTCGTCGAGTATATCGAGGCGGGCCGGACCTACCTCGACGGCACCGTTCTGATCGGGGCTCTCGACGGCGTGGTGCGCGAGCGGATCCGGATGGCTCTGAACGGTCACGTCCTGGCGACCGTGATCCTCGACGAAGAGGAGGCCCCCCTCGGCGATGCCTGGGTGGAGATCATGGGCCTTCCGGAGAAGGGGCGTTCCGGCAAGGATCTGGCCGAAGCGATGGAGGCGGAACTGGGCGAGTTCCTAGAAAACGCCAGCGACCGTGTCCTTGGCGACGACGACAAGATGGACGACTCGATCCGGAGGATCGTGCGCCAGGTCGCCGTCGAGGAGATCGGCAAGAAGCCCGAGGTGACCGTGGTCGTCAGTCGGCTGTTCGTCGAGTAAGAGCTTAGCCGTAAAAGAAAAAGCCCCGGAGCTTTTCGGCTCCGGGGCGTTCTGTCTTCTAACCGTGACGCGGTCCGGTCAGGTGGATTCCTTCTGCGGGCTGCGGAAGCTGCGCGTCAGGAAGTCGGGAACGTGGTCGCCCATTCCGACGACCGGCGAGGTCTCGCGTTCCTTGCGATCGCGGCGCTCCTCGCGCGGTTCTTCGCGGCGTTCCTTGCGTGGCTCTTCCCGGCGCTCCTTGCGAGGCTCCTCCCGGCGTTCCCGCGGCTTGGTCTCGGCCTTGGGCGCCTCGTCGCGCGGCGCGACTTCCTCGACTGGCTTCGCCTCGGCCTCGGCGCGCTCATCCTTCTTGCCACGCCCGCGGCGCCGGTCGGATTTGCCGCCCTTGCGCTCTTCCTCTTTCCGGGGCGCGCGCTTCGCGGCATCGGACAGCTCGAATCCTTCGGGCGCTTCCGCGCGCGGGATCGGTTTCTTCACGAGCGCCTCGATCGCGTCCAGGTATTTCGCGTCCGCAGGCGTCGCCAGCGTGATCGCCACGCCCTTCCGGCCCGCGCGGCCGGTGCGGCCGATCCGGTGCACGTAGTCCTCGGAATGGGTCGGCACGTCGAAGTTGAAGACGTGGGAGACCGCCGGGATGTCGAGCCCGCGCGCCGCCACGTCGGAGGCAACGAGGAAACGCAGGCTGCCGTCGCGGAACCCGTCTAGCGTCTTCATCCGCTGGCTCTGGTCAAGGTCGCCATGGATTGGCGCGGCGTCGAAACCGTGAGCCTTCAGCGACTTCGCGAGGATGTCGACATCGGTCTTGCGGTTGCAGAAGAGGATCGCGTTGGTGCAGGCGTCACCTTCGGCGTTGATGATCGCGCGCAGGAGTTCGCGCTTCTGCTTTGCCGCCTGGTCCTTGCGCGTGGGCGTGAGTTCGATCAGCCGCTGCTCGATCGTTTCCGAGGTGGTGGCCTGACGCGCAACCTCGATCTTGACCGGGTTGTGCAGGAAAGTGTTGGTGATCCGCTCGATCTCCGGCGCCATCGTGGCCGAGAAGAAGAGCGTCTGCCGCGTGAAAGGTGTCAGCTGGAAGATCCGCTCGATATCCGGGATGAAGCCCATGTCGAGCATCCGGTCGGCCTCGTCCACGACCATGATCTGCACGCCGGTCAGAAGAAGCTTGCCGCGCTCGAAATGGTCGAGAAGCCGGCCGGGCGTCGCGATCAGCACGTCGACGCCGCGGTCAATCAGCTTGTCCTGCTCGGCGAAGCTCACGCCGCCGATCAGGAGCGCCTTGGTGAGCTTCGTGTGCTTCGCATAGATGTCGAAGTTCTCGGCGACCTGCGCGGCGAGTTCGCGCGTGGGTGCGAGGACGAGCGAGCGGGGCATCCGCGCGCGCGCCCGGCCACGGCCGAGAAGGGTGATCATCGGAAGGGTGAAGGAAGCGGTCTTGCCGGTGCCCGTCTGGGCGATGCCGAGCACGTCCTTGCCTTCGAGGGCGGGCGGGATGGCGCCAGCCTGGATCGGGGTGGGGGTTTCGTAGCCGGCTTCGGCAATTGCCTTGAGGACCCTAGGGTCCAGGGCGAGGTCAGAGAATTTGGTCATCAGCGTCCTGTCGTTGCGGCATCGGGCCGCAAGGTGAAGGGACGCATGTTATCGGGCGCCCCGGGATTGTTCCGCCGGATGCGGATGGGCGCGCATTACCGGAAAAGTCAAGCGCGGTCAATGTAGCGGGGCGGGCCCGAAGGCCTATGCGCCGCGATGCTGTTCATATGGACACGGGGAGGCAAGAGCGCAAGTGGATGCCGGCAGCGCTTAACTGCGCATTAAGGCCAGGGTGCGATCCTTTCAGCGTGTGATCCAGAAAGGATGAGTGCGATGATTCAGGTGACAATCCTTCTCGTGGCTCTTGCCGCCCTTGGCTTCTGGCCGCTGCGCCGCGCCCGCGACCGGCGCCGGCAGGCGGAACGCGTCAGCCGGCGTCTGGCCGAGGCCGTCAGGAACAGGGGAGCCGCGCATGGCGGGCGGCTTTTCCATCGCGAGGAGCAGCCCGTCGCGACGGTCGTTCCCTTCCTTCCGGTCAGGAAAGCCTGAGCCAGTCACCGTCGCGTCTCTTTGCCGTTCAAGTTCGCCTCGGCCGGATAGCGTTTCGTTGACTTGACCAAGGGCCGGTGATCCAATCGTGAGACGTCCTGAACGCGACAGGATACAGGGAGACGCAAGATGATCGCAAAGCATGGATCTGCCGTCTGGAACGGCAGCTTGAAACAGGGTGGCGGAACGGTATCGACGCAGAGCGGGGCGCTGTCTGGGCTCAGCTATACCCACGCCATGCGCTTCGGGGACGCGAAGGGAACGAACCCCGAGGAACTGATCGGCGCGGCCCATGCCGCCTGCTTCTCGATGTTCCTGGCCGCGCTGATGGGCGGGGAGGAAATCGTGCCCGACGCGATCGAGACGACCTCGACCATTTCGCTGGACGCCACGACCGAGGGCGGGCCGACCGTCAAGAAGGCGCATCTCGTGACAAGCGTGAGGGCCGCCGCGCCGGAGGCGAAGATCCGGGAACTCGCGGACAAGGCCAAGGCGGGCTGCCCGATCTCGAAGCTCCTGAACGCCGAGGTGACGATCGAGGTGAAGATCGGCTGACGCCGGTCTTCAGACCATCATTTCCTTCGTGGCCGAAAGCTTCAGTTCGGGGAAATCCCGCGCGATGCGGTCGATGTCCCACTGGAGGCGCGTCAGGTAGACCGTATCGCCGTCGTTGTCGGTGGCGATGTGGCCCTTGTTCGCGTTCACGAACTTGTCGAGGTCGGTTTTCGGCCCCGTCACCCAGCGTGCGGAAGTGAACTGCGTCGGCTCGAAGCGGACGGGGAGCGAATATTCCTGCTCGATCCGGCTTGCGAGAACGTCGAACTGAAGGGCGCCGACGACGCCGACGATGAAGCCCGAACCGATGGCGGGTTTGAAGACCTTGGCGGCGCCTTCCTCGGCGAATTGCATCAGTGCCTTGTCGAGGTGCTTGGCCTTCATCGGGTCAGCGGCCCGCACCGATTGCAGGAGTTCCGGCGCGAAGGAGGGGATGCCGGTGAAGCGCAGCGCCTCGCCCTCCGTCAGCGCGTCGCCGATGCGCAGCTGCCCGTGGTTCGGGATGCCGATGATGTCGCCTGCCCAGGCTTCCTCGGCCAGTTCCCGGTCGGCTGCAAGGAAAAGGACCGGGTTCGACACCGCCATCGGCTTCTTCGACCGGACGTGGAAAAGCTTCATGCCCCGTTCGAAATGTCCGGACGCCAGGCGGACGAAGGCCACCCGGTCGCGGTGCTTGGGGTCCATGTTCGCCTGTACCTTGAAGACGAATCCGGTCACGGCCTTTTCTTCGGGCCCGATGACGCGGTCCTCGGCGCGCTGGGGTTGCGGTTCGGGGCCGAATTCACCGATCCCTTCCATCAGTTCCTTCACGCCGAAGGAGTTGATGGCGGATCCGAACCAGATGGGCGTCATGTGGCCTTCGAGGAACGCCTGGCGGTCGAAGGCGGGCAATAGCTCCTTCGCCATTTCCAGTTCTTCGCGCAGCTTGGCGAGGAGGTCGGACGGAACGTGCTGGGCGAGCTTCGGATCGTCGAGCCCGGCGATCTTGATCGACTCCGCCACGCGGTTCCGGTCGGCTCGGTCCATGAGTTCCAGCCGGTCATGCAGGATGTCGTAGCAGCCGAGGAAATCGCGCCCCATGCCGATCGGCCAGGAGGCCGGCGTGACGTCGATGGCGAGGTTTTCCTGGATTTCGTCGATGATCTCGAACGTATCCCGGCTTTCGCGGTCCATCTTGTTGCAGAACGTCAGGATCGGCAGGTCGCGCAGGCGGCAGACCTCGAACAGCTTCCGCGTCTGGCTTTCCACGCCCTTCGCGCCGTCAATCACCATGATCGCGGCGTCTACCGCCGTCAGCGTGCGGTACGTATCTTCGGAGAAGTCCGAGTGGCCGGGCGTGTCAACGAGGTTGAAACGGTAGGTCTTGAAGTCGAAAGACATGGCCGAGGCCGAGACCGAGATGCCGCGGTCCTGTTCGAGCTTCATGAAGTCCGAACGAGTGCGCCGCGCTTCGCCCTTGGCGCGGACCTGTCCGGCCATCTGGATCGCGCCGCCGAACAGCAGGAACTTTTCGGTAAGCGTCGTCTTGCCCGCATCCGGGTGCGAGATGATGGCGAACGTGCGCCTCCGGGCGATTTCCGGCGGCAATGTCGGGCGGTTATGAGCGTGGTCCAGCATGCGCGCGATATAGGCGTGCGCGCCGGGAACCGCAATCACCGCTCGACGCGCGGAGGCGGAGGTGCGACCAGCACGTCGCAGGGCGGGTCGTGCAGAAGTCTCGTCGTGAAGCTTCCGAGGAAGTACCGCACGAGGCCCGCGCGCGCATGAGCCCCCGCAGCGATGAGGTCGGGCCGGTGTTCGGCTATCGCGGCGGAAATGACCTCGTTCAGCACGCCCGTGTCGATGGAGAATGTTCCGAGGCTTTCGGGGATCTTCTGCGCCTCGCGCCACTCGGTCAGCGCGGCTTCCGCCTCTGCCCTGAACTGCACGTCGCCACCGGCAGGGAGGAAACCGTCATAAGGGATGTGCAGGGCATGGACGCCGACGAGTTTCGCCTTCGGCGCGACTTTGTGAGCGGCCTTCATCGCGGCGGCGCAGGCGGGCGAGAAATCCACCGTGGCGAGGACAGTTTGGTAGGGTTTGGTGGCTGGATCGCGGACGAGGAGGACCGGGCAATTGGCAAGGCGGATGATCCGCTGCATCGTCGTGTCGCGGACGGTGTCGGCGAAGGGGCGGGGGCGATGGATTCCGAGGATGAGAAGGTCGGCCTTCTCCTCCCGAGCCAGTTCGGCAATGGTCTTGGAGGGCACGCCGAGCAGAACGCGCGTCTCGTAGTCCACCTTTCCCGAATCCGCGTCGGCTTCGCACAGACGGTCGAGTTCGGACACCATCTCGGCCGAGAGCCGGGCGGCGATCGCGTCAGGCAGCGTGTCGTCCACGACGGAAACGGCGATCAGACGCGCCCCGTGTTCGCGGGCCAGGCTGAAAGCACGGCGGAATGCGCGGTCGGCGCGAGCGGAGAGGTCTGTGGCGACGATATAGGTCTTCATCCTGTAATCCTCCTGGCCTTCGGATTCGTATGTTCCTGTATCGAGATTGGTGCCGCCTTGCGTCATGTCAAACCCGGGGCAATCCGCCTGGGTGGTAGACTGGAATTGTGCCGCCGCGATTCACCTGCCGGGCCTTGGCTGCAATTGGCTAGGCCGCCGTGATCGCCCGGCTTTCGCAGGGGATACCCTCTGCGTAGACGATCTCGTGCCGGTCGAAGACCAGGCTGAAGTATTCGACCAGACCGCCGTCCGTCAGGCACGCGGAGACGCCATCGACGAGTTGCCCGGCTGGCACGAGCCTGTTCGATGCGGGAATGCCGGGTCCTTCCGGTTGCGGGAGCAAGAGCCGGTGCCTCTGGCTGACGACGAGGTCGCCCGAATTGCCGAAGGCTCCGGCCGTAATCACGACGGGCGCGAAGTGGCCCCTAGCACGGAAAGTCGCCTTTCCGATCCAGCGCAGGGGCTGCGCGCCACGGTCGCGGGTCAGGACGAGGTCGCCCGGCTTCAGTCGCTCGATCGGCCGGGCCGTTCCGCCGGGCAGCGTGATCCTCGTTCCCGGCGCGATGCTGGCGCAGCTGATGTCGGAAAGCCGCATGTCGGGGCGAGGCGCCGAAACCTCCACCAGCCGATAGTCCTCCCCGGGCGCGATCGGGCAGAGCGGCAACGCGAAGACCTCGGCTCCCCAGGCGGGGCGCAGTACCAGGACATTCGCCCTCTGCCCGTCGGGCGCAACGAATGTGAGTTGGTCCGTGATCAGGAAGGCATCGCCGGGCGTCCCTGTCTCGGATCCCGCGTGGATGGGGAGGGTTGAACCGGTGCCGACTTCTCCGATCCGCAGAAGGAGCGGCTGGGCTTCGCAATCGAACCGGTAGATGTCACCCTTCTCGCAGGTCACCACGCCGCCGATCGGATCGCCCAGATTTGTGCCGGCGCTGACCCAGAGCGCCTCCGCGGGAAACACCCGCAGCCGCGCCGTCGGCGTCGCCGGGCCGCATCCACTTTCGGTCATCACCGGAGGTCTCGTGTCAAATCGCGCGTGGCCATAGCACCGCCACCTCGGATAATCACCACATATCAGGGGGTTCGGCTGAATTTCCGCGTGATCGTCCCGATGGCAAGCGCCGGCCTTCCCCACGAGCGATCAGGATGCTACGCCGGTCGTAGCCGAAAATGGGGAGTAGAGATGGATCTGGGCATCAAGGGCAAGCGGGCGCTGGTCTGCGCCTCTTCGAAGGGCCTCGGGCGCGGCTGCGCCGAGGCGCTGGCGGCGGCGGGCGTCGATCTCGTTCTGAACGCGCGTGGGGCCGAGGCACTTGCCGCGACGGCCGAGGAGCTCGCGGCGCGGCACGGGGTCAAGGCGACGCCGGTCGCGGCGGACATCACCACGGAGGCGGGGCGCGCCGAGGTTCTGGCGGCGGCGGGCGAGGTCGACATTCTCGTGACGAACGCTGGCGGGCCGCCGCCCGGAATCTGGAGCGACTGGAGCAGGGAGGACTTCCTCAGGGCGATCGACGCCAACATGCTGACGCCGATCGCGCTGATGCAGGCTTGCCTTCCGGGCATGATGGAGCGGGGCTGGGGACGCGTGGTCAATATCACCTCGCAGTCGGTGAAGGCGCCCATAGCGGCGCTCGGCCTGTCGAACACGGCCCGAACCGGTCTCACCGGCTTCGTCGCGGGCACTTCGCGGCAAGTGGCGCATCGCGGTGTGACGATCAACAACCTCCTGCCCGGCATTCATGCGACCGATCGGGCGGTGGCTCTGGACAGCGCCGTGGTCAAGGCAGAGGGGATCACGATGGAGGCAGCAGTGGCCCGCCGTTCCGCGACCATTCCAGTGGGCCGTTACGGGACACCGGAGGAATTCGGGGCGATGTGCGCCTTCCTCTGTTCGGTCCACGCGGGTTTCATCGTCGGGCAGAACATACTCTTGGATGGCGGCGCGCTGAATTCGACGCTCTGAGGATCGGAGCAGTGCCGCGCCCTGCTGCAACCGTCAGCACACTTGCAGCGCGACACCGGGGCTGCTATCCCCGCCTGAAACCCGATGGAAATGCTCAGAAATGCCTGAGGCTCCCCCGCCGCCGCGGCTGCAAGCCGAGAACCTGACCCGCCGTTTCGACGGTCGGACGGTCGTGGACGACGTGTCCTTCACGATCGAGCCGGGGCAGGTGACCTGCCTGCTCGGCCCTTCCGGCTGCGGGAAATCGACGACGCTGAGGATGATCGCTGGCGTGGACCGTCAGGACGAAGGCCGGATCCTCGTCGATGGCGAGACGGTCAGCGACGGCTACGCGAACGTGCCGCCGGAGCGGCGTGGCGTGGGCATGATGTTCCAGGACTTCGCGCTGTTTCCGCATCTGACGGTGGCCGAGAACGTGGGCTTCGGGCTTTCCCGTCGCTTCCCGGGCCGTGACAGGCGGATCGGCGAGTTGTTGGAGCGTGTCGCGCTTTCCGGCTTCGGGCCGAAATACCCCCACGAGCTCTCGGGCGGCGAACAGCAGCGCGTGGCCCTGGCGCGCGCGCTTGCGCCACGGCCACGGATACTGCTGATGGACGAACCCTTCTCGGGCCTCGACGAGCGGCTCAGGGACGGGATTCGCGACGATACGCTCGGCGTCCTGAAGGACGAGGGGGCGGCCGTCCTTCTTGTCACGCACGAGCCGCATGAGGCGATGCGCATGGCCGACGAGATCGCCCTGATGCGCGGTGGCCGGATCGTGCAGCAGGGCGCACCGTACAACATCTACAACGCTCCGGTGGACCGCGCCGCGGCGGCGTTCTTTTCGGACATAAACGTTCTTGGCGGGAAGGTGCGGGGGGCGCTGACCGACACGCCGTTCGGCGAGTTCCTGACGCCCGGCTTCGCGGACGGAACCGACGTCGAGATCGTCATCCGGCCGCAGCACCTCAAGATCGACTTCGATCGCGCGGGCAGGGGGCCGAACCCGACACCCGAGAACGGCACGCCCGCGCGGGGCGTCGTTACGCGCGCGCGCTTCATGGGACGCGAAAGCCTCGTCGAGTTCCGCATGGATTTCGGCGGCATGGAACTGAAGGCGACTGTGCCGGGCGTGTTCCTGCCGCGGCCGGGAACAGCCATGTGGCTGATGATCCGCCGCGACCGCTGTTTCGTCTTCCCGCGTGTCGGGTGACCGGGTGCGTCGGAGGCCATTTTCGTTGCGCGGAACATCGCCGTGCGGGCCCGGCGACGCGAAAATTCGGGAAATTGATTGGAATGGGGCTTGGTGCGAGCCGCCGGAACCAATAAATGAGAGGCGTAACTGAACGGGCGCGGCCTGCGCGCCCGAAGGGAGAAGAAGATGTTCAACAATATCGGCATTCCCGGCCTTATCCTCATCGCGGTCGTGGTGCTCGTGCTCTTTGGCCGCGGCAAGGTCTCTTCGCTGATGGGCGAGGTCGGCAAGGGCATCACCGCATTCAAGAAAGGCGTCCAGGAAGGCAAGGACGAAATCGAGAATGCCGCCTCCGACAAGGCGCGTGACGTCACCCCCGAAACCGAAAAGGACAAGGCCTGAGGCGCAACGCCTGACGTCTTGTCCCGGAAACCGGGGTCACACGAATGGATATCGGCTGGAGCGAGCTAGTGCTCATCGCCATCGTGGCGCTGATCGTGGTGGGCCCGAAGGACCTGCCCGGGATGTTCCGTACCTTGGGTCGTTTCACCGGCAAAGCGCGGTCCATGGCCCGTGACTTTTCGCGCGCCATGGAGGACGCGGCGCGTGAAAGCGGCGTGAGCGACACGGCCAAGGATCTTCGCGAGATGACCTCGAAGAAGCGTCTCGGTCTCGATGCGCTTGAGGACGCGGCAAAGAAGTTCGAGAAATGGGACCCTATGAAGCCGTCTTCGGCTCCGAAGGGTCCGGCAACCCAGGCTCTCGCCGACAAGAAGGCGGCCGAGGCGGAGGCGCGCGCCGCCGCTCGGGCGCAAGGGCCGAAGGAAGGGGACGCACCGTCGTCGCCCGAGGCCGCGGCGAAGCCCGCCGAGGCGAAACCGGCGTCCAAGCCCGCGGCTTCGAAGCCCGCCGCCGCGAAGACGGCTGCCGCCAAATCGACCGCGAAGGCTTCCGCCGCGAAACCCGCGGCGACCAAGGCTGCCGCTCCCAAGCCGAAAAAGGCCCCCGCCAAGAAGGGTGAGGCATGAGTGACGACGAAGAGATCGACGACAGCTCCGCGCCGCTGATCGAGCATCTGACCGAGCTGCGCCAAAGGCTGATCTGGTCGGTCTTGGCCTTCATGGTCGCGATGGTGATCTGCTTCACCGTCTGGAACCCGATCTTCAACTTCCTGACGACTCCGATCTGCGACGCGCTGGCCACGCGCGGGCAGGATTGCGGCCTGATCCTCATTAAGCTGCAGGAAGGTTTCTTCGTCGCGATCAACATCTCGCTTCTGGGCGGGCTCGTGCTGTCCTTCCCGGTCATCAGCTACCAGCTTTGGCGCTTCGTCGCGCCGGGTCTCTACCGGTCCGAGAAGAACGCGTTCCTGCCCTTCCTGATCGCCTCGCCCGTGATGTTCTTGCTGGGAGCGGCATTCGCCTTCTATGCGGTGCTGCCGCTTGCCTTCGATTTCTTCCTGGGGTTCCAGCAGGGCCCGGTGACCGCTGAAGGCGGGAACGGAGGGGAACTTGCCGCCGCCGGTATCACGTTCCAGGGCTCCGTGCAGGAATACCTTGGCCTGACCACGAAGTTCATCGTGGCCTTCGGACTCTGCTTCCAGCTGCCGGTGCTTCTGTCGCTCATGGGCAAGGCCGGGCTTGTCTCGGCTGTGGGCCTGAAGGGCGTGCGGAAATATGCGGTCGTCGTCATCCTGATCGTCGCGGCACTGGTGACGCCTCCGGACGTGGTGACGCAGGTCATCCTCTTCTCGGTCGTCTACGGGCTCTACGAAGTGTCGATTTACCTGGTGTCGCGGATCGAGAAGACGCGCGAGGCGCGGCTGCGCGCCGAGGGCCTCTGGTTCGAGGATGACGAGGAAGGTTCCGAAGGGGCGTCCGACGAGGCCGGCAAGGCATGAACGAGGAGACGCTTCTCCGGATCGCCGAGGCGCTGGAACGCATCGCGCCCGTGCCCGGACGCGTCCCCGATTTCGGCAGGGCTGACGCCTTCGTCTGGCACACTTCTCCCGATCGGCTGGTGCCGGTGCCCGAGGTGAACCGGGTGGATCTTTCGCTGCTCGTCGGGATCGACCGGGCGCGGGACACGCTTCTGGAAAACACGGTTCAGTTCGCGAAGGGCCTGCCCGCGAACAACGCGCTTCTCTGGGGCGCGCGGGGGATGGGGAAGTCCAGCCTCGTCAAGGCGGTGCATGCCGAGGTGACGGGGCGCGGTCTGCCGCTGAAGATCGTGGAATTGCACAGGGAGGATCTGCCCTCCGTCGGTCGGCTTCTGACGCATCTGCGCGCCGCGCATGGACACCGGTTCATCCTGTTCTGCGACGACCTGTCGTTCTCGCATGACGACCAGCACTACAAGAGCCTTAAGGCCGTGCTGGACGGCGGGATCGAGGGCAGGCCCGCGAACGTCATCTTCTACGCGACCTCGAACCGGCGTCACCTGATGCCGCGCGACATGATCGAGAACGAGCGGTCCTCGGCGATCAATCCTTCCGAAGCGGTCGAGGAGAAGGTGTCGCTGTCCGACAGGTTCGGTCTGTGGCTCGGCTTCCATCCCTGCGACCAGGACGAGTTCCTGTCGATGATCCGCGGCTACTGCGACGCTTTCGGCGTTGAGATCTCGGCCGAGGGCTTGCGGGCCGAGGCGATCGAATGGCAGGCGACGCGAGGCGCGCGCTCGGGCCGGGTCGCCTGGCAGTATTTCACGGACCTTGCGGGGCGGCGCGGCGTAACGCTCTGAAGCGTGCTTCCTGGCGACCGCCCCAACCCATGTGCCCTCAAGGACGCGCCCGCGCCAGGGCGCGGGCGGCTGGTTTTCTAAAGGTCTTCCCCTTCAGGCGGGGGCTATTGCAGATACGGCATCGGATCGACGCTGTCGAAACCCTGGCGCACCTCGAAATGGAGGAAGGCAGGGTTCGCCGAGCGGACCTTGGCGATCGTCTGGCCTCTCGAGACCTTGGCGCCCTTCGAGACCGTGATGCCCTCGATGTTGGCATAGACCGTGAGAAGCCCGCCCTCGTGCCGGATCACCAGGATCGGAACCTGTTCGGTATCCTGGGTGATGGCGGCGACGGTGCCGGCCTCGGCCGCCTTGACCGGTGTGCCGGCGGCCGCGGCGATGTCGATCCCCTCGTTCTTCGACTTCTGGTAGGCGCGAATGATCTTGCCGCTGACCGGATAGGCCAGCCGGCCGCCGGCCGAAGCCGCTGTCCGTTCCGCGCCGAGGTCGGGGCTCGCGGGCTTCTCCGTCGCGGCGGCTGCGGGCTTCGTGTCCTCGTCGGGCAGCGGTTGGCTGGCCGAAGGGGGCTCCGGCGTGCGGCTGCCCTGGCCGGGGAGCGAGGCGTCGACACTCGCGACCGGGGCGGGGCGCGAGGCATCGGCGACGGGGATCAGCAGGTACTGCCCTTCGCGCACAGTCAGATCGCCGCCGAGGCCGTTCCAGTCGGCGAGTGCCCGGACAGAAACGTTGTAGGCGCGCGCGATGGAATAGGCGGTTTCGCCGCGCAGGACACGGTGGCGGATCGGTTCGGCGCCAGCCGGCTTCGCCGCCACGGGCGCCTGCGCGCTCGGCGCTCCGGTTTCGGCGCGGTTGATCGCACCCGAGGCAAGCGAGGTCACGTCGATCTTGCCGGGTGTTCCCGCCGGAGCCACGGGAGCGACAGGTTCGGCCACGCGCGAGGGAAGCGCGAGGATCTCGCCTTCGCGAAGCGGCGCGTTGGGTGCGACGGCGTTGTAGCGGGCGAGGTCGCCCGCAGTGAGCCCGAGACGTCCGGCGACCGTCGCGACCGTGTCGCCCCGCCGGGCGACGGCGACCTGGTAGTTCGGATAGGAAATCACGCCACGGGCATCCGGTTGCGGCCTTGGGGCGGTCGCCCTGCGCGCCGCCTCCGTCGTGTCGAGGCCGGCGCTCGGCCCGCGCATGTCGATGTCGAAAGTGCCGGTGTCGTCGCAAGCGGTCAGCAGCGCCAGGGCTGCGGTCGCGAGGGAGGCGCGCAGAATGGGCATGCGGGGCAGGGGCATTGCTCTATCCTCGTCTGTTTCCTAGCCCTTATTCCGGGCCTTTGCGTCGGTTTGAGAGGCGGTCAATCCTGGCCCAACCCCTCGATGAGCGGCACGAAGCGTACGGGCCGCAATTCCTCGTAGTCGAAGCCGTCGGGACCGCGTCGCACCTTGATGAGGCTCTGGACGGTATCCGACTGCCCGACCGGCACAATCATGATACCGCCTTCCCGCAGTTGCGCCAATAGGGGCCCGGGCGGGTCCTCGGCGGCGGCGGTCACAAGGATTCGGTCGAACGGGGCCTGGTCGGGAAGGCCACGGCTGCCATCCCCGACGATGGCGGTTATGTTGGCAAGGCCAAGCGCCGCGAAACGCGCTTCTGCCTCGCGCACGAGGCGGCGGTGACGGTCCACGGTGTAGACCCGGCGCGCGAGCAGCGACAGGACCGCGGCCTGGTAGCCGGAGCCCGTCCCGACCTCCAGCACCTTGTCGCGGGGCGTCACTTCGAGGGCCTGCGTCATCAGCCCCACGACCGAGGGCTGGCTGATCGTCTGCCCGCAGGAAATCGGCAGCGGCGTGTCGTCATAGGCGCGTTCCGCGAAGAGGCCCGTGACGAAGGCGCCCCGGTCGATCCTCTCCATCGCGGACAGCACGCGCGCGTCGGTAACCCCCTGAGAGCGGAGCGCGAACAGAAAGCGCATCTTCCGCTCGGCGTCCTCCGTCATCCGAAGCGCGCCCCGAGTTCGTCCATCGTGTCATGAGCCGTCAGGTCCGCGCGCATCGGCGTGATGGCGACGTAGCCGTCGATGTTCACGGCCACGTCCGTTCCCGGAGCCGTGGGCAGGTGTTGCGGCCCGCCGGTGATCCAGAGGAACTTGCGCCCCGAGGGGGAGATGTGCGGCTCCACGCCGAAGAAGGTGTCTGTGCGGTAGCCCTGCGCGGCGATCTTCATGCCCTTCACGGCGCTCGCGCCCACGGGCGGGAAGTTCACGTTGTAGAAAAGGCGGTAGTCGCCCTTGTCCCATATTCCCTTTTCGAGGAGCGCCCGGACGACCTTGGCGCCGTGGACGCGCGCCGCCTCGAACGGGTCGAAGAGTTCCTGCGTCGCCGGGCCCATGAACTGCGAGAGCGCGATCGCGGGCAGGCCCTGAAGGGCGGCTTCCATCGCGCCGCCGACGGTGCCGGAATAGAGCACGTTCTCGGCCGCGTTGTTGCCCCGGTTCACGCCGGACAGGACGAGGTCGGGGCGTCCGCCTTCCAGAACGTCGTAAAGGCCCGCGAGGACGCAGTCGGCGGGGCTGCCCTCGGCTGCGTATCGGCGCGGCGCGAGGCGGGCGATCATCATCGGATGGGTATAGCTGATCGCGTGGCCGACGCCGGATTGTTCGAACGCGGGCGCAACGGTCCAGACTTCGCCATCCGGGCCAGCGATCTCTGTCGCGATCTCGGTAAGAACCTCAAGCCCCGGCGCGTTGATTCCGTCGTCGTTGGTGATGAGAATTCGCATTGCCTGCCCCCTGCCTCAGGGCCTTGATTAGACCAAGGGGGAGAGGGCGTAAAGCAACATGAGCCGGATGGCCGTCGAGGGGCAAACGGTTCCCCCGGCACGGATTCCCGCAGCTGTCGGCGTGTCGTCAGAGCGACGCGAGAAGCCGGGCGGCCTCGACTGCGGGTTCGATCAGCGCCGCGCGGTCCTCGCCGGGGAAGAACCGGGCGCGGGTGGCGGTCGGCATGGGTCTCGGCGTTTCGATCAGGACGCGGGGACCGGTCCGGACGGTTTCGGCCTGCCAGCTCCGGGCGAGCGCGATCTGCGCGCCCTTGGTGGAGCCGTAGGCGCCGAAGAACTTCTCGCCGGCGCGCGGATCGTCGAAGAACAGCGCCGTACCCTGACCCGCCCGAAGGAGCGGCTCGATCAGTGGAATGAGTGTCGCGGTGGCGGCGAGGTTCGTGGCGATCGACTTGGACATGTCCTTGGCGTCGATGTGACCTGCTGGCGCGAGAGGCGCTGCATGGATCGCCGCGTGGGCCCACAGCCCGATCCCGCCCCAGCGCTCCGCAACCGACTTGGCGAGATGCGCCATGGCATCGGCGTTGGTGATGTCCATCGGCGCGAGTGTGGCGCTCCCGCCCTTCGCCTTGATCCGGTCGTCCAGCTCCTCGAGGCCGCCCGTCGTCCGGGCGACGGCGAGCACGTGCCACCCGGCGGCGCCGAGGGCTTCGGCGAGAGCGAAGCCGAGGCCACGCGAGGCGCCGGTCACGAGGGCGGTTTTCGGGGCGGATGCGGTGGTGTCTGTCATGCCGCCCCTTTCGCACCGGGCGCGGCGCCGCGCAACAGTAATCATTGACATCATGCGGCGTCGCAGCGAGATTGCGCGCCAAATTCGTCATAGGAAAGGCCCGACGATGACGCTTTCTCATGCCCTCCTGCCCAGCCAGTCCCTGGTGACCCGTATCCTCATGGTCGTGGGCGGCTCGTTCCTCATCGCGCTGTCGGCGCAGATCAAGGTGCCGATGATCCCGGTGCCGATGACGCTGCAGACTCTCGCGATCCTCTTCGTCGGTCTGACGTTCGGCGCACGCATGGGCGCGCTGACCGTCGCCGCCTACCTCGCCGAAGGCGCGGCCGGCCTTCCGGTCTTCGCCGGGGGCGCGACCGGCGCCGCCCTTGTCGGCCCGACGGCCGGCTTCCTCTTCGGCTTCGTCGCGATGGCCTACCTCGCCGGCCTCGCCGCTGACCGCGGCGTGAAGGGCCTCGTTCCGACGCTTCTCGTCGCTCTCGCGGTCTCGGCCCTGCTCTACATGCCTGGCGTGTATTGGCTCGCGACCTTCATCGGCTTCGAAAAGGCCGTCGTCGCCGGCATGATGCCGTTCCTCGTGGGCGACGCCGTCAAGGCCGCGATCGCGGCGCTGGTGGTCACTGGCGGCTGGTCGTTCGTGAAGTCGCGGAAAAGCTGACAGGCTCTGACACATCGAAAAGATGCGAACGCCGTCCTTCGGGGCGGCGTTTTTCTTTGCTTCAACCGTATTCTGCGTGGAGCCGCGCCAAGGCTGCTTCGCAGAGGCCCAAGGGCAGCCATTGGCATTCGGCGCAGAGCGTCGACAGGCTTCCCGGCGGGACGTTTTCGCGGATGCGGTCCAATGCCTCGCCCCAGGAAAGGCGGTCGCCCGCGGACAGGCCGAGCGCGCCTGCGTGGGCCTTGTCCAGCGTCGTTATCCGCGCCGTGCTTTCGCAGCCGACGCCACGCCGGGACGGGCAGGGTATGCAGATGTCATCCGCCTCGCATGTCACTTCAATGACCTCGGCGCCGCCTTCGGGGCGCCGAAGCCGGTCCATGACGATCTCCGTCATGTTTGCGGTGAATTCTTCCGAGTAGCCCTTGCCCTCGAACCCGAGCGCGCAGAGGAAGTGATGCGGGCGGAAGCGGAGCGCGCCGCGCGTCACTCCGCCGCCTTCATCTGGAAGCCCTTCTCGATCTGGTCGGAGGGCGCCACCGGGTATTCGCCCGAGAAGCAGGCATCGCAGTACTGCGGCGCGTCGGGATTGCGGCCGCGCGCCTCGCCGGCGGCACGATAAAGCCCATCAAGAGAGATGAAGCGCAGCGAATCCACGCCGATCCAGTCGCGCATCTCGTCTTCAGACATCGTCGCGGCGAGAAGCTTCCCGCGGTCGGGCGTGTCGACGCCGTAGAAGCAGGGCCACGCCGTCGGCGGCGACGCGATGCGGAAATGCACCTCTGCCGCGCCCGCGTCGAGGATCATGTCCTTGATCTTGCGCGAGGTCGTCCCGCGCACGACGCTGTCATCCACCAGAATGACGCGCTTGCCCTTGATGAGCGCCCGGTTGACGTTGAGCTTCAGTCGGACACCCATGTTCCGGATCTGCTCGGTCGGCTCGATGAAGGTGCGGCCCATGTACTGGTTGCGCACGATCCCCATCGCGAAGGGGATGCCGGATTCCTGGCTGAAGCCGATCGCCGCGGGGGTGCCGGAATCCGGCACCGGGCAGACGAGATCGGCATCGATCGGCGCCTCGCGGGCGAGTTCCACGCCGATCTGGCGGCGGGTCTCGTAGACGGAGCGGCCGCCGAGGATCGAATCGGGGCGCGAGAAATAGACGTGTTCGAAGATGCAGAACCGCGGCTTCGCGGGCGCGAAAGGACGGGAGCTTTCCAGCTCACCCTTCGAGATCACCACCATCTCGCCGGGCTCGATCTCGCGCACGAACTCCGCGCCGATGATGTCGAGCGCGCAGGTTTCGGAGGAGAGGACATAACCGTCATCGCCGATGCGGCCGAGGACCAGAGGCCGGACGCCGAGCGCGTCGCGCACGCCGATGAGTTTCGTCCGCGTCATCGCGATGACCGAGAAGGCGCCCTCGACCCGGCGCAGCGCATCCTTTACCCGCTCGGGGATGTTCTTCTGGATGGACCGCGCCATCAGGTGGATGATGCATTCCGAATCGGAAGAGGACTGGAAGATCGAGCCGCGCTCGATCAGCTCCCGGCGGAGCGCCGCGGCGTTTGTGATGTTGCCGTTATGCGCGATCGCCGCCCCGCCCATGGAGAATTCGCCGAAGAACGGCTGCACATCGCGGATCGCCGTGTGGCCTTTCGAGCCGGCGGTCGAGTAACGGACATGGCCGATGGCAAGCTCACCGGGAAGCGTTTCCATCAGAGACGCCTTGGTGAAGTTGTCGCGGACGTAGCCAAAACGGCGGGCGGAGTTGAAACCGTGCTCCGGGTCGTAGGAGACGATGCCGCCTGCCTCCTGGCCGCGATGCTGGAGCGCGTGGAGTCCGAGAGCCACGAAGTTCGCCGCCTCGGCTACGCCGATGACGCCGAACACGCCGCACTCTTCCTTGAGCTTGTCCCCGTCTGAAATCGGGTCGAACGGGTGGCGGGGGAAGGTGCGCATCGCGCTTGGCCTCCGAATCCGGGGTGTCTTTCGCGTCTCATTTAGTGACAAGCGACGCGAGTGTCACGTGCAAGTCACATAAAAATCCGACACCCCGGCCCTGCCATTTCGGCAGCCCGCCAGTATCAGCCGGCGGTCAGTTCCCGGCTGCCGGGGCCGCGGAGCCTTCCGCCGGCGGCGTCTCGGCGGCCGGTGCGGACTCGGGGCGCGGGCCGCAGCTCGACATCAGTTCGTCGTAGCGCGCGACGATCCAGCCCGGCGCGTCCTGCGGCAGCTGTTCGTTCAGGCTCTGCTCCATGCGAGCGAAGACCTCGGCCGACCGCGAGTCGCTCACCACCGGCACAGCCTGGTCAACGAGCGCACGGTCATAGACGACGAAGGCCACCGCGACGAGGACGATGCCCCTGAGAACGCCGAAGAGGAAACCGAGGCCCTGGTCGATGCCGGACAGCGCCGAGCGTTGCACGACCGAGGCGAAGAGCGGTGTGAAGATGGCGAAGACCACGAGTGCGACTGCGAAGACGGCGGCGAAGGCGGCGATCATCGCCAGTTCGCAGCTGTCGCCGAGGAATTTGTCGAGCACGGGGACCTGCGCCACCATCGGCCGGACCTGCTCGGCGAAGATGAAGGCGATGACCGCTGCCGCGATCCAACCGCCGATTGCAAGCGCCTCCCGCACGAAACCGCGGCTGTAGGCGAGGATCGCCGACAGAACGATGACGACCGCGACAACGGCGTCCACGACGGTGAAACCTTCCATTCCCTCGCTCCTTTCGGACTTTCAGCCAGCTCCGAAGATTTCGCCGACCATAGTCACAAGATCGGGCATTTTTTTGACCCGCATGTCTTCTCCCCCCACGAATTTGCTGTGTTCGGGGGCAATCGCCTGTGAAAAACCAAGTTTTCGCGCCTCTTTCAACCTGTTTTCCGTCTGGCCCACCGGCCGCAGCGCGCCAGAGAGGCTGATTTCGCCGAAAACAACCATGTCCGGCGGCAGTGCAACGTCCTCGCGCGCCGACAAGAGGGCCGCCGCCACGGCGAGGTCCGCGGCAGGCTCGGATACGCGCAGCCCGCCCGCCACGTTCAGGAACACGTCGAGCCCGGCGAAGGGAATGCCGCAGCGAGCCTCCAATACTGCAAGGATCGTCGAAAGGCGGTTCGAATCGAGGCCGACGACGGTGCGGCGCGGCGTGCCGAGCGTCGATGGCGCCACGAGCGCCTGGATCTCGGTCAGCACGGGGCGCGTGCCCTCGATCCCGGCGAAGACTGCCGAGCCCGGGGCCGAGGTGCCCCGTTCGGACAGGAACAGGGCGGACGGGTTCGCGACCTCGGAAAGGCCCGCGCCCGTCATTTCGAAGACGCCGATCTCATCGGCGGGGCCGAAGCGGTTCTTCACCGCGCGGAGGATGCGGAACTGGTGGCCACGCTCGCCTTCGAAATACAGGACCGTGTCGACCATGTGCTCGACCACACGGGGACCGGCGATCTGGCCTTCCTTCGTCACGTGCCCGACGAGGATGACCGAGGTGCCGCGGCGTTTCGCGAAACTCACGAGTTCATGCGCACCAGCCCGGACTTGCGCGACGGAGCCGGGCGCGCTTTCAACGTTGTCGGCCCACATCGTCTGGATCGAGTCGATGATCGCGAGGTCGGGGCGAAGGGTGTCCAGCGTCGTGACGATGTCACGAAGGTTCGTCTCGGAGGCGAGTTGGACCGGCGCGTCCGACAGGCCCAGGCGCGCGGCGCGCATGCGAACCTGCGCGCTCGCCTCCTCGCCGGAAATGTATATGCACGACAATCCCTTGCGGGCAAAACTTGCGGTGGCTTGGAGAAGAAGCGTGGACTTCCCGATGCCCGGATCGCCCCCGACGAGGATGGCGGAGGCCGGCACGAGGCCGCCGCCGAGGACGCGGTCGAGCTCCGCCATGCCGGAGCCGGTGCGCGGCGGAGGTGTCTCCTCGGTGGCGAGGGTGGTCAGTTCGATCCGGCGGCCGCGCTCCGCGCCAAGGGATTTCGCGGCGGGGCCGGCCGAAAGCGGCGCCTCCTCCACGATGGTGTTCCACGCGCCGCAGGCGTCGCAGCGCCCGGCCCATTTCTTGTGGACCGCGCCGCAGGAAGTGCAGGTAAAGGATGCCGTGGGCTTTGCCATGCGGTCTTGATGCCCGGTTCGGTCCTCGGCCGCAAGCTGCCCGTCAACTCTGGTGCGGGGGCTCCTGCTGACGCTCGGTCAGGAAGGAGATTGCGAGAGAGGACAGGATGCAGGCCGTGAACAGGTAGAGGCCCCAGGCGGTCTCGACGCGTCCGACGCCGACGCCCTTGGCCACGACGATGTAGAGCGCGATCAGGAAGATGTCGGCCATCGCCAGTCGGCCGAGCAAATGAAGCACGGGGAGAAGTCGGGGCGACGCGAGGTGGAATTGCACGAGGGCGAGGCCCAGCGTCTTAATGTAGGGCGCGAAGAGGGCGAAGAAGGTGACGATGAGCGCGAGGAAGATGTCCTTCTCCCAAAGGGCCTGAAGGCCCGTCAGGACGGAGATTTCTTCGAGCCCGAAGAGCGGGAGAAGCCCCGCCCGCAGCATCGGTGCGGCCCAGGCGAGCGGGAAGAGGACCAGGAGCGCGAGGTTCGCGAAGCGGAGGATCATCGCACGGACTCGATCGGCCCTTCCGCCCGACCGTGGATGAACTGCTGCAGGTAAGGGTCTGTCGCGGCGTCCATTTCCTCGATCGGTCCGGTCCACTGGATAAGGCCGGCATGCAGCATCGCAACCTGGTCGGCGATGGCGCGGACGCTCGACATGTCGTGGGTGATGGTCATGGCGGTCACGCCCATCTCCACGACGATCTCGCGGATCAGTTCGTTGATCACGCCGGCCATGATCGGGTCGAGGCCGGTCGTGGGCTCGTCGAAGAAGATGATTTCCGGCTCGGCGGCGATGGCGCGGGCTAGGCCCACGCGCTTCTGCATGCCGCCCGAAAGCTCGGCCGGGAAAAGGTCCGCGACCTCGGGCTTCAGCCCGACGCGGCGCAGCTTCTCGATCGCGATGGCGCGGGCCTCTTCCTTCGGGCGCTTCTGCGCGCCGCGGAGAAGGCGGAAGGCGACGTTCTGCCAGACCGACAGGGAGTCGAAGAGCGCGGCGCCCTGGAAGAGCATCCCGAAACGGGCGAGGAAGGCATCGCGGGAGACCGTATCGACGTCCTGACCGTCGACGAGTATCTGCCCGGAATCCGGTTTAACGAGGCCGAGGATGCACTTGAGAAGAACGGATTTTCCTGTCCCGGAGCCGCCGATGATGACCATGCTCTTGCCTTGGGGGACGGTCAGGTTCACGCCCCGCAGGACGCGGTTCGTGCCGAATGCCTTGTGGACGTCCCGAAGCTCGATCATGCGGAGAAGAAGACCTCCGTCAGCAGGTAGTTCGTCGCGAGGATGAGGACCGAGGCCGCGACGACCGCGGACTTGGTCGCGCGGCCGACGCCCTGCGCGCCACGGCCCGAGTGCATGCCGTGGTAGCAGCCCATCAGGGCGACAATGAAGCCGAAGGCCGCGCCCTTCACGAGGCCCGAGCCAACGTCCCAGGCCTCGAGGAAGTCGACGGTGTTCTTCAGATAGGTCGCGGCGTTGAAGTCGAGCCGCGTCACGCCGACGAGATAGCCGCCCCATATCCCGATCGCGTCGCCGACGCCCACGAGGACCGGCACCGCGAGCGTTGCGGCGACGACGCGCGGAACCACGAGGTATTTCATGGGGTTGGTCGACAAAGTTACCAGGGCGTCGATCTGTTCCGTAACCTTCATCGTGCCGATTTCGGCCGCGATCGAGGAGGCGACGCGCGCCGCGACCATGAGCCCGCCGAGGACCGGGCCGAGTTCCCGCGTCATGCCGATCGCGACGATCGAGGGCACAACGCTTTCGGCGTTGAACCGCGATCCGCCCGCGTAGATCTGAAGGGCGAGCGCGCCGCCGGTGAAGATCGCCGTCATGCCGACCACCGGAAGGCTGAAATAGCCGATCTGCATCAGCGCGTGCAGGAACTCGCGGAAATAGAACGGTGGCCGCAGGATATAGGACAGCGTCTGCACCGCGAAGATCGCGATCCGGCCGAAATTGGCGAGCATCGCCAGAAGCGCGCGACCGACGCCGGCTACGGGGGCGAGCAGGGTCACGCGGCACCTCCCGCGTGGCGGCGCGCGTAACGCGGACCAAGCGAGGTCAGGATCTCGTAGCCGATGGTGCCCGCCGCGTCGGCGAGCCTGTCCACTCCCTGCGCCGGGCAAAGGATGTCGAGCGTTGCAGGCGCCTCGGACAGATGCGTCACGTCAACCGTGATGAGATCCATCGAGACACGGCCCGCGATGGGGCAGGGCCGGTCGCCGGCGAAGAGCGTTGCGCGGCCGGACAGTGCGCGCAGAAGGCCATCCGCATAGCCGCCGGACACGGTCGCGATCCGCGCGGGGCCCTCGGCGGTGAAGGAGCAGCCGTAGCCGACCGTTTCGCCCGGCGCCAGGTCGCGCACCTGGACGACCGGGAGCGAAAGGCGGACGACGGGTTCGGCCTCCGCGAAGGGCAGGGCGCCGTAAAGGCCGATGCCCGGTCGCGTGACGTCGAAGTGATACTCCGGGCCGAGAAGAATCCCGCCGGTGGCCGAGAGCGAGCGCGGGACCCCAACGCCGTCGGTCATCGCGCGGAACTGGGCAAGCTGGGCCGCGTTCATCGGGTGATCGGGCTCATCGGCGCAGGCGAGGTGGCTCATGACCAGGATGGGGCCATTCTCCAGAACGCGGGAGCAGACGGAGGCCCAGTCCGGCGCCTCGATCCCGAGCCGGTTCATGCCGGTGTCGAGCTGGATGCCGAAGGGATGGTCGGGCAGGGACTCCAGATGCCGGGCGATCTGTTCGGGCGAGTTCAGCATGGGCGTGAGCGCGCTGTCCCGGATCAGCGCCATGTCGCCTTCCATGTGGCCGGAAAAGACCGAGATCTCGGGGCCCTCTCCAAGCGCGGCGCGGAGGGCCGCACCTTCCTCGGCAATCGCGACGAAGAAACGCCGCGCCCCCGCGTGCGCGAGGGTGCGCGCGACCCGCGCGGCGCCGAGCCCATAGGCGTCGGCTTTCACTACGGCGCCCGTTTGCACGCACGGATCGCTCATCCGGTCGAGCGCGCGCCAGTTGCGGGCGACGGCGTCGAGGTCGATTTGGAGTATTCCACCAGCCATGCGGGGGGTTTTGACAGGTGCCGGGAGAAGGTCAAGGGGAAAGCCACCGTGGCGGCCCGGGCGCGCGCGCGGGGAGGCTCAGAACCCCTCGTCGCCCCGCGGTTCCCAATGCCGTTCGAGGTTCGAGAAGCGTGTGAAGCGGCCCTCGAATGCGAGTTCGACGGTGCCGATGGGACCGTGACGCTGCTTGCCGATGATGACCTCGGCCTTGCCGTGGACCTGTTCCATGATCTGCTGCCACTTGGCCATCGCCTCCAGGTCATGGTCGCCCGGCTTCTCGCGTTCGCGGTAATATTCCTCACGGAACACGAACATCACGACGTCGGCGTCCTGCTCGATCGAGCCCGATTCGCGAAGGTCCGAAAGCTGCGGGCGCTTGTCGTCGCGGCTTTCGACCTGGCGCGATAGCTGGGAGAGGGCGATCACGGGGATGTCGAGTTCCTTGGCGATCGCCTTGAGGCCCTGCGTGATCTCGGAAACCTCGTTCACGCGGCTGTCCTTGGCGGAGGCCGGGCGCACGAGCTGGAGATAGTCGATGATCAGAACGTCAAGGCCGTGCGTCCGCTTCAGCCGCCGCGCGCGGGCGGCAAGCTGGGAGATCGGCAGCGCCGGCGTGTCGTCGATATAGAGCGGGCAGGATTCCAGCGACTTCGCGGCTTCGACGAAGCGGCGGAACTCGCCCTCGGTCATGTCGCCCTTCCGGATCTGCTCGGAGGGAACTTCGGCTGCCTCGGACAGAATCCGGGCCGCGAGCTGTTCGGACGACATTTCGAGCGAGAAGAAGCCCACGACGCCGCCGCCCACGGCGCCTTCCGACCCGTCGGGAAGCCGACCGCGGCGATATGCCTTGGCGACGTTGAAGGCGATGTTGGTGGCGAGCGAGGTCTTGCCCATGGAGGGCCGCCCGGCGAGGATCAGAAGGTCCGACCGATGCAGGCCGCCGAGCTTCTTGTCGAGATCGGCGAGGCCCGTCGAGACCCCCGCTAGGCCGCCATCCCGCTGGTAGGCGGCGTTGGCGACGTTGACCGCCTCGGTCACCGCCTTGAGGAACGAAACGAAGCCTTTTTCGGACTGACCTTTCTCGGCCAGCGCGTAGAGGTCCTGTTCCGCCGCGACGATCTGCGAGTCGGGGTCGCTGTCGACCGACACGGTCGCCGCGCGGGCCGAGATTTCGCGCCCGAGCCGGATCAGCTGGCGGCGGATCGCCAGGTCATAGATCATCTGCGCATAGTCGCGCGCGGCGAAAGCCGAGATCGCGGCGCCGGCGAGGCGCGCAAGATAGGCCGGACCGCCAAGTTCCTTCAGCCCCGGATCGTCCTCCAGGTAGCCTTTCAGCGTGACCGGTGACGCGAGCGCGTTCTTCTGGATCTTCGCCGCAGCGATCTCGAAGATACGCCGGTGAACCGGGTCGAAGAAATGCTCTGCCCGTACGGTCGAGGCGATGCGGTCGTAGATGTCGTTGTTGGTGAGGATCGCGCCGAGCAGCTGCTGTTCGGCCTCGATGTTGTGGGGAAGCGAGTCTGGTTCCGCCGCGTCCGGGGCGGCGTCGCGAATCGCTCTGACTTCGTTCATTGCCTCTGCCTCTCCACTGCCCGCGCCCGATTAACGGGTCTTGGCCATCCCGCGCAATGGGATGGATCTGTGGGTAAGTCGCCCCGAAGCCTGTGGAAGGCAGGGCGACCGTTTGCCCGCTGCGAGTCTCTTACCACATTTCGACCCTGTCTGCGAAGGTCGCACACAAGATAGCGATTCGGCTCCCGGTGGGAGTCAGGGGTTGTCCACAGGAGACCGCGAATTATCCACCGGTATTTTTGACCGGTTGTTCAATCCTTGGCGCGTGCTTCCTGCCAGGCGCGCGGAGCCGAGAGAAACGCCTCGACCTCCGAAAGCGTCGCCGCGTCGAAGGCACCGGTCTCGCGCGCTTCGGCAAGGACGTCCCACCAAGTGCAGAGGTGATGGAGGCGCACGCCGTGGTCGCCGAGCGTCTTTTCCGTCTCGGGGAAGATGCCGTAGTAGAAGATCACCGCCGTGTGGCCGCAGGAGGCGCCGGTTTCGCGGATCGCGTCCACGAAGGACAGCTTCGAGCCGCCGTCGGTCGTCAGGTCCTCGACCAGGAGCACCCGCTCGCCTTCGCTCATCGCGCCCTCGATACGGGCGTTGCGGCCGTAGCCCTTGGGCTTTTTCCGCACGTAGGTCATCGGCAGGCCGAGCCGTTCCGCGACGAGCGCCGCGAAGGGGATGCCCGCCGTTTCGCCGCCCGCGACGTTGTCGAACGCCTCGAAGCCCGCCTCGCGCATCACGGTGACGGCCATGAAGTCCATCAGCACCGACCGGATGCGCGGGAAGGAGATGAGCTTGCGGCAGTCGATATAGGTGGGCGAGGGCAGACCCGACGCGAGCGTGAAGGGCGTTTCGGCGTTGAAATGCACCGCCTTGATTTCAAGCAGCATCCGCGCGGTCAGGCGGGCGATCTCTTCTTTCGGCGGGAAGGAACTCGGGATCATCTGGGGCTCCTCGATCAGGCTTTGGACGGGGCCGGGGCACTTCCACCGCACGCGGAAGTGTCTCGGCCGAAATGAAACATCAGGCTGCGACGCGCCACAGGAGCGGGAAGCCCGGTTCGAAGACGGTGACTGGCCCGGCGCCGGTCTGGATCTTCTTCGGATAGTCCACCGTTTCACCCTTGGTGAGCGTGATGCGCTCCTCGTTCGGGGGCAGCCGGTAGAAGGCGGGGCCGTTCAGCGAGGTGAAGGCCTCCAGCCGGTCCAGCGCACCTTCCTCCTCGAAGACATGGGCGAGGATCGACATCGTGTTCGTTGCGGTGAAGCAGCCCGCGCAGCCGCAGGCGTGTTCCTTCAGCGCGTCGATATGCGGGGCCGAGTCCGTGCCGAGGAAGAAGCGCGGCGCGCCCGACGTGGCGGCCGCGCGGAGCGCAAGGCGGTGCTCCTCGCGCTTGGCGACCGGAAGGCAGTAGTAGTGCGGCCGGATGCCACCCGCGAGGATGTGGTTGCGGTTGATGATGAGGTGGTGCGTGGTGATCGTCGCCCCGAGGTCGTCACCCGCGGTGCCGGCATAGGCGACGCCTTCCTTGGTGGTGATGTGCTCCATCACGACGCGCAGGCCCGGCGTCTTGCGGCGGATCGGGTCGAGCACGCGGTCGATGAACACGGCTTCCCGGTCGAAGATGTCGATTGCGGGGTCGGTCACTTCGCCGTGGACGCACAGGGGCAGGCCGATCTCGGCCATCCTTTCCAGAACGCCGCGCACCCGGTCGAAGTCACGCACGCCCGATGCCGAGTTCGTCGTCGCGCCCGCGGGATAGAGCTTCACCGCCTTAACGAGACCGGAGGCGTGCGCCGCGGCGACGTCCTCGGGATCGGTGTCCTCGGTGAGGTAAAGCGTCATCAGGGGCTCGAAAGCCATGCCTTCGGGCAGGGCGGCGAGGATCCGGTCGCGGTAGGCGGCCGCGTCACGTCCCGTCACGACGGGGGGCACGAGGTTCGGCATGATGATGGCGCGTGCGAAGTGGCGGGCGCTTTCGGGCAGGACGCCCTCCAGCATGGCGCCGTCGCGCAGGTGAAGATGCCAGTCGTCGGGGCGGCGGATCGTGAGGCTCTGTGTCATGGCTTGCGGTTACACCGCCGGGCCGCCGGTTTCCAGTGGGCATTGCGCCCAAACCGGGCCGTATCGGCATGCGAGCGCGCGTCGGCATGCCGGAGACCCCGGCGGCGGAAGGATGCCCAAGCCGTGGCGCCGGACTGGCGGGGTCTTGCCTGCGTTCCGCCGCCGGGGCAGATTCAGGGAAGGCACCGGGACAGGTGCCATCCGGAGGCAGAGCAAGACATGATCCGCATTATTCTTCCAATCGCCGCGCTCGGTGCGCTCGCGGCCTGCAACGATCCCGGCTTCACCGGCGTCAACGGCGTGCAGGACGCGCTGCCGGACCAGGTGGCGTCCTGCACCTACGTCACCGACATCCGCATGACGCCGGGTGTCTACGGACCGGTCGTGACCGACAAGGCGCTCATGTACGCCCGCAACAAGGTCATGGCGGACGCGAGGGATGCAGGTGCAAACACCGTCGTCTTCGACCCGGTGCCACCGTCGGGCGAGGTCTACATGGTGCATGCCAAGGCCTATCGCTGCTGAAGCGCGAGGGCCTGCGTCAACGCCCCCCTTGCCGCAGGACCCGCAGGCTGTGACACTGGTCGCGCCTAGTGGGGAACCTGAAGGGGAGGGCCGCCAATGCGAAAACTTCCGATCGCAGCCGAGGTCTTGCGTGCCGGAACCTGGACCGGCGCGGCCGAGAAGGTGGAGTTGACCCATGCCGAGCGGCATCTGCGCCGCAAGCGTCTCGTGACCGATTCCGGCCGGGCCTTCAGGGTCGATCTCCCGGAAAAGACGCGGCTGTTCGAGAAGGACGCCTTTCGGCTTTCGGATGGCAGTCTCGTCGAGGTCGTTCCCGCCAGGGAGGATCTGCTGGAGGTGACGGGCAGGGATCTCCTGCGCCTTGCCTGGCATGTGGGGCACCGCCGTGCGCCCTGCCAGATCGAAAGCGGACGGCTCCTTGTGCCGCAGGATTCGGTTCTCGAGGCGCTGCTGAAAGGTCTTGGCGGGAAGGTGAAGAGCGTGTCGGAACCCTTCGAGCCCGAGGATGGCATGCCGGGGCGTGCTCCGGCGAAAGTGGCGCATCCCGAGCCGAAGCACGGAAAGCTGCACGTCGAAAGCCATGTCTCGCATGGCGGAGGCGAGGCCGACGAAGACATTCTGCCCCCGGGACCTTCGAGCAACGCCTAGGGCGGGAAGGATTGGCTTCGATCGCTGTCTGGAATGCCGCGCGGGCATACAGGAACTTCGGCGCCGCGGCCTGTGTCGCGAGGAACTTGTGGCCCAGGCCCTCGGCGAAGGGCCGGAGGGCTGACGACGCTTCGTCGTTTCAGGGGAGAGCGGACAGTCCGCATCACGCGCGGCGGAGCGCCGCGGTCAGCAGCCCCATGCCGATCAGCGCGCCCCCGCCGGCGCGGTTCAGCCAGCGCAATGTGGCCGGGCGGCGGATGCGGGCGCGCATCCTGTCAGCGAGGAGCGCGTAGGCGAGCGCATTCACCGCCGCGAGCGAGACGAATGTGGCGATCAGGATCGCGAACTGCGGGGCGAGGGGTTCGGCTGGGCGCAGGAACTGCGGCACGAAGGCGATGAAGAAGGCGATGGACTTCGGGTTGAGAGCGGTCACGGCCGCCGCATGCCCGAATACGCCGCGCGGCGGAAGCGTGGCCGTCGTCTCGATCCCGATTCCGCGCGTGGGGTTCGTGCGAAGGAGTTTCAGCCCGAGCCAGACAAGATAGACGGCGCCGATCCATTTCAGGGCCGTGAACAGCGTCGCCGAGGCCAGGACGATGGCGCCGAGCCCCAGGAGCGAAGCGGTCATCGCGGTGAAATCGCCGAGCGCCACGCCCGCCGCCGTCGCGAGCGCCACCGGGCGGCCCTGCGTCACCGCGTAGCTGAGCACGAGCAGAACGGTCGGGCCGGGGATCATCAGGAGTGCGATGGAGGCCGTCACGAAGGCCAGCCAGAGGTCGAGCGTCATGAGTTCATTTCCTTGGACGGGCGCGGACAGTCAGCCACGCGACACCGCCCAAGGCAAGCGCTCAGCGCCTTTCATGCCGGCGCGGTCGAGCTCAGAAGAACGCCTGGAGGCCGGTTATCGCTCGACCGAGGATGAGGGCGTGGACGTCGTGCGTGCCCTCGTAGGTGTTGACGGTCTCGAGGTTGGCCATGTGGCGCATGACCTGGAAGTCCTCCTGG
>NZ_JAVQHL010000003.1:0-482156 GCF_032670585.1 Ostreiculturibacter nitratireducens | reverse complement strand
GATCTCGTCGAACGGGTTCATCGACATCTTGACGTTGGCGAGATCGACACCCGTCCCGTCCGCCTTCACGCGAACCTTCACGTTATAGTCGATCACCCGCTTGACGGGCACGAGGACCTTCATGGCTAGCAACTCCTCTAATCCAAGCTCTCGGTCGCTCTGTTAGCCGCTCCGCGCCGGGGAAAACAGTGCAAAATCGACGCGGGAAGTCGCAGGCACGCCAAGTTTCGGCCCGCGAAGGGGTTCAGCGGTTCGCGCCGGGGACCCAGAGCACGTCTGCACGGCCCTCGTCATTGGCAATGCGCGCCGCGACGAAGAACCAGTCCGACAGCCGGTTGAGGTATTTCACCGCAGCCTGATTCACCGATTCCATCGTGGCGAGTTCCACCGTCAGACGCTCCGCCCGGCGCGAGACCGTGCGGCAATGGTGGAGATGCGCCGAAAGAGCGGAACCGCCAGGGAGAATGAAGCTTCTGAGCGGCTGGAGCCGCGCGTTCATCGCGTCGATCTCTTTTTCCAGCCTGTGGACCTGCGCCTCGACCATGCGCAGGACGGGGTATCCCGCCTCGCCGTCGCGTTCCATGTCCGGCCGGCAGAGATCGGCCCCCAGGTCGAAGAGGTCGTTCTGGATGCGCGCCAGCGCGGCGTCCATCTCGCCCCCGGCGTGGAGCCGCGCGAGGCCAAGGGCCGAATTCGCCTCGTCCACCGTCCCGTAGGCCGCGACGCGCAGCGAATGCTTGGCGACCCGCGCCCCGTTGCCGAGCGCCGTTTCGCCGGCGTCGCCGGTCTTCGTGTAGATCTTGTTCAGAACGACCATCAGCCCCCTCCGGAACGGCGAAATGCCACGAACGCCAGGATCAGCGCGACCGCGACGGCCTGCGCGATGATCCGGTAGCGCATGATGCGGTTCGCGTGCTTGCGGTTGAAGTCGCCACCCTTCGCGAAGCCGCCGATCCCGATCATCAGGATGACCAGGACGCCGAGGCAGGCGAGCGCAGCGACGATGAAAAGCGGGTCTTTTGCCATGATCTCCCCCGGGCGATGGGCCCCATGTAATGCGGGGCGCGGAAAAAGCGAACCCCGAAACACCGAAACCACGGTCAGCCCTTGCGCAGGACCCAGTCGAGCACGCGGCCCGGAAGGACGCGCCTCAGCGCGCCCATCATGTAGGTCGGGGTGGTCACGTAGTAGCGGGGCTTCGGGTTCCGCGATTCGAGCGCGCGCAGGATCTTTTCGGTGACGGCCGAGGCGGGCAGTTCGAAGCGGTCCGGTCCACGCTTTTCGTAGAGGCGCTTCAGGAGGCTCGCGCGGTATTGTTCGACCCGCGCGCTGTTCTCCCAGTCGATCCATTTCTCGAAATGCGGGATGGAGTTCACGCGGATCTTCGACGTGACGGGCCCCGGCTCGATCAGGATCACCCTGATCGGCGTGTCGGAAAGCTCCAGCCTCAGGACATCCGTGAGGCCCTCCATCGCGAATTTCGTCGCGACATAGGCCCCGCGCCAGCGGATCGCGACGAGGCCGAGGACGGAGGAGCAGTTCACGATCCGCCCGTGCCCCTGCGCACGCATGACAGGTATCACCCGCCGTGTGAGGTCATGGACCCCGAAGAGGTTCGTTTCGAAGATTTCCCTGAGCGCACCGCGCGGCAGGTCCTCGACCGCGCCGGGGCAGGCGAAGGCGCCGTTGTTATAGAGAGCGTCGAGTGTTCCCCCCGTGCGCGACAGCGCCTCGGCCAGTCCCGCCTCGATGCTTGCCTCATCGGCGTAGTCGAGGGGAAAGCTTTCGAGCCCCTCCGCCTCGAGCCTCGCGCAGTCCTCAGGCTTCCGGCAGGTCGCGAAGACCCGCCAGCCCGCGCGTTTCAGCCCATGCGCGGCGTCATGGCCGATGCCGCTCGAACAGCCGGTAATCAGGATCGATTTCATTGCCGCCCTTCCGATTTGCGCCTTCTCGCTAGGCCCTTTTCGCGCCGCGCGCAAACCCCACGATGGGGACTCGGGCGAATTCGCGCTGGACCGGGACCCGCCCGCGATTTACACAACATCCATGTCCGACAAGTCCGACGATACCAATATGGAGCCCACGACGGTCGCCGAACCGCTATCCCGCGCGATCGGGGAGCGGTATCTGACCTACGCGCTCTCGACGATTATGAACCGGGCGCTGCCGGACGCGCGCGACGGGTTGAAGCCCGTGCACCGCCGCATTCTCTTCGCGATGCGGGAGCTGAAGCTCTCGTCCACCGGGGGGTTCCGGAAATCGGCGAAGATCTCGGGCGACGTCATGGGGAACTACCACCCCCACGGCGACGCGGCGATCTACGACGCGATGGCGCGGCTCGCGCAGGACTTCAACATGCGCTACCCGCTCGTGGACGGGCAGGGGAACTTCGGCAATATCGACGGCGACAACCCGGCCGCCTCGCGCTACACCGAGGCGCGCCTCACCGCCGCCGCCGAGGCGCTGATGGAGGGGCTCGCGGAGAACGCGGTCGACTTCCGCCCGAACTATGACGGAACGCTCGAGGAACCCGTCGTCCTTCCCGCCGCCTTCCCGAATCTTCTGGCGAACGGTGCCTCCGGGATCGCGGTCGGAATGGCGACGAACGTCCCGCCGCACAACCTGCACGAACTGATCGACGCCTGCCTGCATCTGATCAACGCGCCGGACGCCCGCGACGAGACGCTGGTGAAATACATACCCGGCCCGGATTTCCCGACCGGCGGCGTGATCGTCGAACCACCCGAATCGATCCTCGAAGCCTACCGCACCGGCCGCGGCGCCTTCCGCCTGCGCGCCCGCTGGGAGGTTGAGGATCTCGGCCGCGGCACTTGGCAGATCGTCGTGACCGAAATCCCGTTCCAGGTGCAGAAGTCGAAGCTGATCGAGCGTCTGGCCGAGGTCATCCAGACCAAGAAGGTGCCGCTTCTGGCCGACGTGCGCGACGAAAGCGCCGACGACGTGCGGATCATCCTGGAGCCGCGCGCCCGCACGGTCGATCCGGAACTCCTCATGGGCATGCTCTTCCGCAACTCCGACCTGGAGGTGCGGTTCTCGCTCAACATGAACGTGCTGATTGACGGGCGCGTGCCCAAGGTCTGCTCGTTGAAGGAGGTGCTCCGCGCCTTCCTCGATCATCGCCGCGCGGTGCTCCTGCGCCGCTCGCAACACCGGCTGGACAAGATCGACCATCGGCTCGAGGTCCTCGAAGGCTACATCATCGCCTATCTCAACCTCGACCGCGTGATCGCGATCATCCGGACCGAGGACGAGCCGAAGCCCGTGCTGATGGCCGAATTCGAACTGACCGACGTTCAGGCCGAGGCGATCCTCAACATGCGCCTCAGGAGCCTCCGCCGGCTCGAGGAGATGGAGCTGCGCAAGGAGCGTGACAACCTTCTGATAGAGCGCGCCGACCTCGAGGACCTTCTCGCCTCCGAGGCGCTGCAGTGGAAGCGGATCGGGACGGAACTGAAGGACGTCCAGAAGGCCTTCGGCAAGAATGCCCCCGGCGGCGCGCGGCGCACCAGCTTCGCCGAGGCCGGCGAGGTCGAGGAGGTGCCCTTCGAGGCGATGATCGAGCGTGAGCCGATCACCGTCATCTGCTCGAAGATGGGCTGGATCCGCGCGATGAAGGGTCACCAGCCGCTCGACGCCGAGGTGAAGTTCAAGGACGGCGACGAGGGGCGTTTTACCTTCCATGCCGAGACGACCGACCGGATCCTCCTGTTCGGCACGAATGGCCGCGTCTACACGCTGACCGGCGCGAACCTGCCCGGAGGGCGCGGGATGGGCGAGCCCGTGCGCCTGATGGTGGACCTGCCGAACGAGGCCGACATCGTGGACCTCGTCATCCACCGCGCGGGCGAGAAATACCTCGTCGCCTCGACGGATGGCGACGGGTTCGTGGTGCCCGCCGATGAATGCCTCGCGCAGACGCGGGCAGGGAAAGTCGTGCTGAACCTCCGCGAGGGGGCGAAGGCGCGGGTCTGCCGGCCCGTCACCGGCGACCACGTCGCGGTGGTGGGCGAGAACCGCAAGGTCCTGGTCTTCCCGCTCGAAGAACTTCCGGAGATGAGCCGCGGCAAGGGCGTCAGGCTTCAGAAATACAAGGATGGCGGCCTTTCGGACGCCACGACCTTCACGCTCGCCGACGGGCTTTCCTGGAAGGATCCGGCGGGCAGGACGCGGACGGAATCCGACCTCACCGAGTGGTTCGGCAAGCGCGCGAGCGCGGGCCGGATGGCCCCGCGCGGCTTCCCGCGCGACAACCGGTTCAACTGAGGCCGGGCGGTTGACGCCGCCCCGGTCAGGCTCAAGGCCCTTCGCCCCGCGGCGGCCGCGAACCGGAAACCGCAGTCAGACCTTCTCGACCATCAGCCAGACACCGCCCTCTGGCCGCAGTGTGACGATCATCACCGGCTTGGGGTCCCGCCCTGGCACACGGGAAAACCGGAACTGCGCAAGCAGTGTCGCGAGGATGATCACCGCCTCCTGCAGCGCGAAGGAGGCGCCGATGCAGATGCGCGGCCCGGCGCCGAAGGGCAGGTAGGCGTAGCGGTCGATCGCCTTCAGGTCCTCGAAGCGGTCCGGATCGAAGCGGTGTGGGTCTTTCCAGTGCAGGTGGCTCCGGTGCAGAGCGTAGATGGGCAACATCACGGTGTCGCCGGGCTGGATGTCGCGGCCGCAGAGCGTGTCGTGCCTCAAGGCCGTTCGCGACAGGAAGGCCGCCGGCGGGTAGAGCCGCAGCGCCTCGTCCACGATCTGACGCACGTAGCCCAGTTTCGGCAGATCCGCGACCGTTGCCGCACGGTCGCCGAGCGCCCCGCGCGCCTCCTCCCGCGCACGTTCCTGCACGGCGGGATCGAAGGCACAGAGGTAGAGTGCCCAGGACAGCGTCAGCGCCGTCGTCTCGTGCCCCGCGACGATGAAGGTCAGAAGGTTGTCGCGCAGCTCGCCCGTGTCCATCTTCCGCCCCGTCTCCGGGTCCTCGGCGACGAGGAGGAGGTCGAGGAGATCGGGCACCTCGCGCGGACCGGCGCTGCGCCGCGCCTCGATCGCGCCGTCGGCCATCCGTTTCATGTCCCGCATCGCTTGCGCGGAAACGAGACGCTGCGGCCGCGGCACCCATCCCGGCGCACCGAGGATGTCCAGCAGCGACACCTTCGCCGTCTGGCCGATATAGGCGTCGATCGCTTGGTGCACGGCGGCCCGGTCGAATCCTTCGTCGCCCGAGAAAGTCACGTCCGAGATGACCTCGAAGGTCGCCGTAACCATCTCGTCGTAGAGATTCGCCGCCCGCCCTTCGGCCGCCGCGATCCGCTCCGCCGCGCGTTCCGCCGCCGCGGTCATCACGGGGGCGAGCGCCTCGACGTTCCGCGCGGCGAAGGCGGGCGCCGCGGCGCGCCGCTGCCATCGCCACTCGGCCCCTTCCGCGATGAAGAGGCTGTCGCCGATCGCGGGCCCGAGGATCAGCTTGGTCACGTCGGATTTCGGATAATCCTCCAAGGCCTCCTTGAGGATGCGGCGGAGCGCGCCCGGGTCCATCACCATGTGCCAGCGCTTTCCGGTCTTGCCCGACACCATCGGCTGCCTGAGCGCGATTTCCGGGATCAGCTCGAGCAGGTTCCGCCGCGCCACCTTCAACGTCTGCCAGATTCCCCAGGGCTGGGTGACGAGGGGCACCTGGACCGGAAGTTCGGGGCTCGCGGAAATGTTCATCGCAGTCTCCTTCCGGCCAAGGATATAGGCCCATCGGCGCCCCGGCAAAGCCCGGCGATTGCATGACCTGCCCTGTCGCGCTATGGCAAATCCATGAAGGAGACGCTGCTCATGCCCCGCACCGCCCGCCTGCTCCGTTCGATCACCGCCGTCGCTGCGGCGCTGCTCCTTGCGGCCTGCGCCAAGGAGGATCTGACCAGGCCGCCGCCGCCGATCGGCGATTTCGCCCTCGGCTACACGATCATCGTGGCGGAGAACGCCAAGCAGGCCGGCCCGTCGCGGCAGGCGACGCCCGAGGAATGGCAGGCGGTTCTGAAGGAAGAGATCGACAAGCGCGTCGGCCGCTACGATGGGGAGAAGCTCTACCACCTCGGCATCGCCGTCGATGCCTACGCTCTCGCGATTCCGGGCGTTCCGCTGGTCGTTAACCCGAAATCCGTGCTCGTGGTCAGCGCCAACGTCTGGGACGACACCGCGCAGCGCAAGATCAACGCGGTGCCGAAGCAGATCACCGTCTTCGAGAAGAGTTCGCCCAGGACCTTCATCGGCTCCGGCCTGACCCAAAGCGGCGATACCCAGATGCGGAACCTGTCCGCCTCCGCGGCCCGTGCGATCCAGGCCTGGCTGGTCGAGAACAAGGCCTGGTTCACGCCCGAAGCGGTCGCCGCGCGCGCCGCTGCGGCGGGTCCGCCCGAGACCGTTTCCGCCCCAGAACCGGCAAACTGATCGCAGTCCAACTGCCGCTTGATTTTTCCCGCCGCTGTGGCTACGCAGCGCGCGGTGTTGAACCCGGGTTCCCAGGAACCCCCGAACCATGAGGCGCCCGCGAGATGGCAAAGGCAAAGTTTGAACGGACGAAACCGCACGTGAACGTTGGCACGATTGGCCACGTTGACCACGGCAAGACGACGCTGACGGCTGCGATCACGAAGTATTTCGGGGAGTTCAAGGCGTACGACATGATCGACGCCGCGCCGGAAGAGAAGGCGCGCGGGATCACGATCTCGACGGCGCACGTTGAATACGAGACGGCGAACCGCCACTACGCGCACGTCGACTGCCCCGGCCACGCCGACTACGTGAAGAACATGATCACGGGCGCGGCGCAGATGGACGGCGCGATCCTCGTGGTGAACGCGGCCGACGGCCCGATGCCGCAGACGCGCGAGCACATCCTGCTCGGCCGTCAGGTTGGCATTCCCTACATGGTCGTCTACCTGAACAAGGTCGACCAGGTTGACGACGAGGAGCTCCTCGAGCTCGTCGAGATGGAAGTGCGCGAGCTTCTGTCGTCCTACGAATACCCGGGCGACGACATCCCGATCATCAAGGGTTCGGCGCTGGCCGCTCTTGAAGGCCGCGATCCGGAGATCGGCGAGAACTCGATCCGCGCCCTGATGGACGCCGTCGACAGCTACATCCCGACCCCGGCGCGTCCTGTCGACCAGCCGTTCCTGATGCCGATCGAGGACGTGTTCTCGATCTCGGGCCGCGGCACGGTTGTGACCGGCCGTGTCGAGCGCGGCGTGATCAACGTCGGCGACGAAGTCGAGATCGTGGGCATCCGCGCGACGCAGAAGACGACCTGCACGGGCGTCGAGATGTTCCGCAAGCTCCTGGACCGCGGTGAGGCCGGCGACAACATCGGCGCGCTGCTGCGCGGCATCGACCGTGACGGCGTCGAGCGTGGTCAGGTTCTCTGCAAGCCGGGTTCGGTGAAGCCGCACACGAAGTTCGAGGCCGAAGCCTACATCCTGACGAAGGAGGAAGGCGGCCGCCACACGCCGTTCTTCGCGAACTACCGTCCGCAGTTCTACTTCCGCACGACGGACGTGACCGGGACGGTGAAGCTTCCGGCCGGCACCGAGATGGTGATGCCGGGCGACAACCTGAAGTTCGAGGTCGAGCTGATCGCCCCGATCGCGATGGAAGAGAAGCTCCGCTTCGCCATCCGTGAAGGCGGCCGCACCGTCGGCGCAGGCGTCGTCTCCAAAATCATCGAGTAATCTCGTCCGGAGCGATCTTCGAAGGCGCGGGCAGGGAACTGTCCGCGCCTTTTTCTTTTCCGCGTCCTGGAGCCGTATCCCGCTATCGCGAGCGGATGGCTGACCAGGGGCGCCGCTATATCTCGATGAGATCCCCCGCTCCCACCGTCGGCATGGCGAAGGCGGCATGGAATTTGACGAGATATTCGAACTCCACGCAATGCATCGGCAGGAGGCGCTCCACCTTCTCCTGCATGAACCAGTCGATCGTTTCATCGATCGGCGGGTCCTCGGCCTTCATCATGTGGAAGCCACCTATGACCGCGTGGAGATGCTGTCCGGTCACTTCCTTCGCGCGGATGGCGATGTTGCATATCCCTGCATGGGAGCATCCGGAAACCACAACCGCGCCCTTGTCCGTCCTGAACGCCAGGGCGGTGTCGTCCTCCATCGGGTCGTCGAAGCACGTGCCGCGTTCGAACGGGGTGACGCGCGGGATCTCGCCCAGAAAGAACGCTCCCGGAGCGAGTTCCAGCGGCGCGCGCGTCGTTTCGACCTCGAAGTCAGAAGCCAGTTTCGCGCGAATGTCCCGATAGTCCTGCATCGCACCGGGGTCGTCGGAGTCGTATGACTCGGTCAGAACCCTCGGGTGGCAAACGACACGTTTCCTTTCCTTGAACCGGTGGGACAACAGCCCGCGCGTGTGATCGTCGTGAAAATGCGACAGTGCGATGACGTCGACATCGTCGAGATCGATGCCTGCGATGTCCGAGTTGCGCAGCCAGACATCCGAATAGCCCGTATCGAACAGGATATTCTCGCCACCATGCTCGATCAGTGCCGAGAAACCCCACTCTGCCTGCCACACAAGGCCGCAGGCGGAGTTTTCGCAGAGCAGCCGGATCTTCATATCCCTCAGGCTACAGTGATTGCCCGTCAAGTCAAACGCCCCGTGGAGCCCGGCTTTCAGCTGGCTCTCCAGAAGGAGCATCGTGACCGGGGCATGCTTTGGGTTCCCTCCGCGGGCGAAGCCGGGGATAAGGCTTGTGATATTGGCTTGGGCAGCATACGTTTCTTTTGACGCGCGACAGATACAGGTTGGAGGAGCCTCACATGCCTAAATCTCGCTCGCTGGCCATTGCAGCCGCGCTTGCGTCAATCACCTTCACGTTCGCCGCCAACGCCCAGGATGGAAGCCTGGGCGAAATAGAGTTCATGAACAGTTGCGCCCAGTGTCACGGCGCAGGGGGGAAGGGTGACGGCGTGATGGCCGGCTTCCTGAATACCGCCGCGCCGGACCTGACCGTGCTGCAGCAGGCCAACGGCGGCGTATTCCCCTTCGCCCGCGTCTATGGCGTCATCGATGGAACCGTCCAGGTCGGAGCGCATGGCACCACCGAAATGCCCGCCTGGGGTCAGCGCTATGCCGCCAAGACGCCCGCGGCGCTCGGGTGGGAGTATAGCCAGCAGGATCAGGAAGCCTTCGTGCGCGGCCGGATTCTTGCGCTTACCGAGTACATCTCGACGCTCCAGCAACAGTGACGCGCGCCGTTGGCCGCATCCCGGGGCGCGCTTCGGTGCGCCCCGTTTCCTTTCGCGTGAAAACCCCACTTGATTTCGCCGCGCCGCTGGCTTAGGTCGGCGCTGGCCTAGGGGTATAGCTCAGTTGGTAGAGCATCGGTCTCCAAAACCGAGGGTCGCGGGTTCGAGTCCTGCTGCCCCTGCCAGGCCCATCCAGACATGGTTCGTTTGCACAATCCGTGGCCGCCCGGTCCGAAACTGGCCGCAGGAACCGCATGGCGCAATCCTGCGAAGGCTTGCGGGGCAAGGGTTGCGGCCACTTCACCGGTTCCCTGCGCATGAAAAAGTCACGTTGGCGACAGTCTTTCCCGCTTGCGCTTGAAATTCCCCTCTGGGCAGCGTATCTCGCCCCGGTCGGAAGCAGGCCCGGAACGCGAGACGAGATAGATGGCGAATCCCCTTCAATTCATCCAGCAAGTCCGTTCCGAGGTCGCGAAGATCGTGTGGCCGACCCGCCGCGAGGTCGTCCTGACCACGGTCATGGTGTTTCTCATGGCTTCCCTCGCATCGGTCTTTTTCTTCCTGGTGGACCTGATCATCCGCCAGGGGCTCAACGTGGTTCTCGGGGTCTGATCCCCGAGCGGCAAGCGCCCTTTCCGGACTTGAAAACCAAGGCCATCGCCTGTAGAGGGGGCGCGTCAATATGGAACCGGCGTGCATCGATTCGGGTGATGCGCGCTGTTTTTTGTTCGGGCAAGCGCGTACAGGCGCGCGCTGAATAACGGAATCTCCGGCGGCTCGCCGTCGGTCTCAAGAGGTCGGGCTAGCATGGCGAAGCGGTGGTATTCGGTGAGCGTTCTCTCGAACTTCGAGAAGAAAGTCGCCGAACAGATCAAGCAGGCCGTGGCTGACCAGGGTCTCGAGGGCGAGATCGAAGAGGTTCTCGTGCCGACCGAAGAGGTGATCGAGGTTCGTCGCGGCAAGAAGGTGACGTCCGAGCGCCGCTTCATGCCGGGTTACGTGCTCGTGCGGATGGACATGTCCGACCGGGGGTATCACCTGATCAACTCGATCAACCGCGTGACCGGTTTCCTCGGCCCGCAGGGCAAGCCGATGCCGATGCGCGACGACGAGGTGAACGCGATCCTGAACCGGGTCGAGAAAGGCCAGGAGGCGCCGCGCAGCCTGATCCACTTCGACATCGGCGAGCAGGTCAACGTGACCGACGGTCCGTTCGAAGGTTTCAGCGGCATGGTCGAAGAGGTGGACGAAGAGAACAGCCGCCTCAAGGTGACCGTGTCGATCTTCGGCCGCGCGACGCCGGTCGAACTGGAATTCACGCAGGTGTCCAAGGGTGCCTGACGTGTGAGCCGTGGGAGGCGAGCGGGGCTTGGGCCCCGCGGACCGGACCACTAAACCAAGGCCCCTCGCGGGGCGGGTGACAAAGGAGAGGCCCTTATGGCCAAGAAGGTAATCGGGCAGCTGAAGCTGCAAGTCAAAGCGGGGCAGGCAAACCCGTCTCCGCCGATCGGTCCGGCGCTGGGTCAGCGCGGCATCAACATCATGGAATTCTGCAAGGCGTTCAACGCCAAGACGCAGGAAATGGAGCCCGGCTCGCCGGTTCCGACCATCATCACCTACTATGCGGACAAGTCCTTCACCTTCGAGATGAAGACGCCGCCGGCGTCCTACTACCTCAAGAAGGCCGCCAAGCTGCAGTCCGGCTCGAAGAAGCCCGGCCGCGACACGGCGGGCGCGGTGACCGTGGCTCAGATCCGCGAGATCGCCGAAGCCAAGATGAAGGACCTGTCGGCCAACGACGTCGAGGCTGCAATGCAGATCATCCTCGGCTCGGCCCGTTCGATGGGCATCGAGGTGAAGGGGTAAGACATGGCCAAGCTCGCTAAACGCACTGCGGCCGCTCGCGCCGCCTTCGAAGGCAAGTCGAACCTCTCGGTCGAGGAAGCCGTCAAGCTGATCAAGAGCACGGCTGCGGCCAAGTTCGACGAGACGCTCGAAATCGCGATGAACCTCGGCGTCGACCCGCGTCACGCCGACCAGATGGTCCGCGGCGTCGTCACGCTGCCGAACGGCACCGGCAAGACGGTGCGCGTGGCCGTGTTCGCCCGTGGCGCCAAGGCTGACGAAGCCAAGGCCGCCGGCGCGGACATCGTCGGTGCGGAAGACCTGATGGAAACCGTGCAGGGCGGCAAGATCGAGTTCGATCGCTGCATCGCCACCCCGGACATGATGCCGCTCGTCGGCCGTCTGGGCAAGGTGCTGGGCCCGCGCAACCTGATGCCGAACCCGAAGGTCGGCACGGTGACCATGGACGTCGCGGCTGCCGTTCAGGCGGCGAAGGGCGGCGAAGTCCAGTTCAAGGTCGAGAAGGCCGGCGTCATCCATGCCGGCATCGGCAAGGTTTCGTTCGACGAGGCGAAGCTCGCCGAGAACGTCCGCGCCTTCGTGGACGCCGTCTCGCGCGCGAAGCCCTCGGGAGCGAAGGGCACCTATGTCAAGAAGGTGTCGCTGTCCTCGACCATGGGTCCGGGCGTGTCGCTCGACTTGGCGTCGGCGACCGGGAACTGATTGAACGGGTGGGCCCGGCGCCCACCCATGAAATTCCCCGGGCCTTCGGGCTTTGGGAATGGCGGGGCGGAAACGCCCCGTCCTGTCCGAGACGGCGGGTGGGAGCGATCCCATAAATCCTGCCTGAGATGGGGAACGAGACCATTACCGGGGTTCACCTCGGGCGATCTGGCCTCGGGACCATCGCGGACCCGAACGCTTCCGGCCTCCGCCGAGTTGGAGGTCGGCCGGGAGCAAACTTGAGCCGGGGGGAAACCCCCACACTTGGAGTGAAACCGTGGATAGAGCCCAGAAAGAGAAAGTGGTCGAGGAACTCGGCCAGATCTTCGAAAGCTCTGGCGTCGTGGTGGTTGCCCACTACGAAGGCATGACGGTTGCTCAGATGCAGGACCTGCGCGCGGAGATGCGTGCCGCAGGCGGGTCCGTCCGCGTCGCCAAGAACAGGCTCGCCAAGATCGCCCTTGAAGGCAAGCCCTGCGAAAGCATCGGCCAGCTTCTCACGGGCATGACCGTACTCGCCTATTCCGAGGACCCTGTCGCTGCTGCGAAGGTCGCGGACGCCTATGCCAAGAAGAACGACAAGTTCGCGATTCTCGGCGGCGCCATGGGCGATACGGCGCTGGATCCGGCCGGTGTCAAAGCCGTGGCCGCCATGCCGTCGCGTGAAGAGCTCATCGCTCAGATCGTGTCCTGCATCGGCGCCCCCGCTTCGAACATCGCCGGGGCCATTGGCGCACCTGCTTCGAACATCGCGGGCATCCTTTCCACTCTGGAAGAGCGGGAAGCCGCGTGAGCAATCAGTGCCTTCGTGGGGGTCGAAACCTCGACGTTGGAACACCATATGAGAACGGATGAGAAAAATGGCTGATCTGAACAAACTTGCCGAAGAAATCGTCGGCCTGACGCTCCTCGAAGCGCAGGAACTGAAAACCATCCTCAAGGACAAGTACGGCATCGAGCCCGCCGCTGGCGGCGCTGTCATGATGGCGGCTGGTCCGGCTGCTGGCGCTGCTGCCGCTGCCGAAGAGGAAAAGACCGAGTTCGACGTCGTCCTGACCGACGCCGGCGCCAACAAGATCAACGTGATCAAGGAAGTTCGCGCGATCACCGGTCTTGGCCTGAAAGAAGCCAAAGACCTCGTGGAAGCCGGTGGCAAGGTGAAAGAAGCCGCGCCGAAGGCCGAAGCCGAGGACATCAAGAAGAAGCTCGAAGCGGCTGGCGCCAAGGTCGAGCTGAAGTAATTCCGCGTCCTGGACGTGGAAGAGGGCTGGGTCCGGGCAAAATCCGGGCCCAGCCGAACCTGTCTTGGAGAGGCCCGGATGCGGTCCGGGTCTGCCCAAGGTGAGGTTCGAGGTTCGGGAGTGGGCCGGTGGGACGGTCCGCATGAATGGAACCCCCTCCCTTCATTCGCAAGCGGCGCGCCCCGTGGCCCGACGGGACGCCCCCGCGAAGAGACGAAAGGTGACGACGAGCATGGCTCAGAGCTACGTTGGCCAGAAGCGCATCCGCAAGTACTACGGCAAGATCCGCGAAGTCCTGGAGATGCCGAACCTCATCGAGGTTCAGAAATCCTCCTACGACCTGTTCCTGAATTCAGGCGACGGTCAGAAGCCCTCCGACGGCGAGGGAATCCAGGGAGTCTTCCAGTCGGTCTTCCCGATCAAGGACTTCAACGAGAACGCGATCCTCGAATTCGTGAAATACGAGCTCGAGAAGCCGAAATACGACGTGGAAGAGTGCCAGAGCCGCGACATGACCTATTCGGCGCCGCTGAAGGTCACGCTGCGCCTGATCGTGTTCGATGTCGACGAGGACACCGGCGCGCGCTCGGTGAAGGACATCAAGGAACAGGACGTCTACATGGGCGACATGCCTCTGATGACGCCCAACGGCACCTTCATCGTGAACGGCACCGAACGGGTGATCGTCAGCCAGATGCACCGCTCCCCGGGCGTGTTCTTCGATCACGACAAGGGCAAGACGCATGCCTCGGGCAAGCTTCTGTTCGCCTGCCGGATCATTCCCTACCGCGGCTCCTGGCTCGACTTCGAATTCGACGCCAAGGACATCGTCTTCGCGCGTATCGACCGCCGCCGGAAGCTTCCGGTGACGACGCTCCTGTATGCGCTGGGGCTCGACCAGGAAGGCATCATGGATGCCTACTACAACACCGTCGACTTCAAGCTCGTGAAGAACAAGGGCTGGGTAACCAGGTTCTTCCCCGAGCGCGTCCGCGGCACGCGCCCGACCTATGACCTGGTCGACGCCGCCACGGGCGAAGTGATCTGCAAGGCGGGCGACAAGGTCACGCCGCGCATGGTCAAGAAGCTCATCGACGAGGGCAAGGTCACCGAGCTTCTGGTGCCCTTCGACCACATCCTCGGCCGCTACGTCGCCAAGGACATCATCAACGAGGAAACCGGCGCGATCTATGTCGAGGCCGGCGACGAGCTCACCCAGACCGTCGACAAGGACGGCGAAGTGACCGGCGGCACGCTGAAGGTGCTCCTGGACAACGGGATCACCGAGATCCCGGTCCTCGACATCGACAACGTCAACGTCGGCCCGTACATCCGCAACACCATGGCCGCGGACAAGAACATGAACCGCGACCAGGCGCTCATGGACATCTACCGGGTCATGCGCCCGGGCGAGCCGCCGACGGTCGAGGCCGCCTCGACGCTGTTCGACGGGCTCTTCTTCGACAGCGAGCGCTATGACCTTTCGGCCGTGGGCCGCGTGAAGATGAACATGCGCCTCGACCTCGACGCGCCGGACACGCAGCGCACGCTGCGCAAGGAAGACATCATCGCCTGCATCAAGGCGCTGGTCGAACTCCGCGACGGCAAGGGCGAGATCGACGACATCGACCACCTCGGCAACCGCCGGGTGCGCTCGGTCGGCGAACTCATGGAAAACCAGTACCGCGTCGGCCTGCTGCGCATGGAGCGCGCGATCAAGGAGCGCATGTCCTCGGTCGAGATCGACACGGTCATGCCGCAGGACCTGATCAACGCGAAGCCCGCCGCGGCGGCCGTGCGCGAGTTCTTCGGTTCCTCGCAGCTTTCGCAGTTCATGGACCAGACCAACCCGCTGTCGGAAGTGACGCACAAGCGGCGCCTCTCGGCCCTCGGGCCGGGTGGTCTGACCCGCGAGCGCGCGGGCTTCGAAGTCCGCGACGTTCACCCGACGCACTACGGCCGGATGTGCCCGATCGAGACGCCGGAAGGCCCGAACATCGGTCTCATCAACTCGCTGGCGACCTATGCACGCGTGAACAAGTACGGCTTCATCGAAACCCCCTACCGCAAGGTCAAGGAAGGCCAGGTCACGGACGACGTGATCTACATGTCCGCGACCGAAGAGATGCGGCACACGGTGGCGCAGGCCAACGCGCAGCTCGACGAAAAGGGCCGGTTCAAGAATGAACTCGTCTCGACCCGTCAGTCCGGCGAATTCATGCTGAACCCGGCGGAAGCCGTGGACCTCATCGACGTCTCGCCGAAGCAGCTCGTTTCGGTGGCCGCCTCGCTCATCCCGTTCCTCGAGAATGACGACGCGAACCGCGCGCTCATGGGTTCGAACATGCAGCGGCAGGCCGTGCCGCTTCTGCAGGCGGATGCGCCCTATGTCGGCACCGGGATCGAGGCCATCGTGGCCCGCGATTCGGGCGCGGCGATCATGGCGAAGCGCGGCGGCATCATCGACCAGGTCGACGCCACCCGTATCGTCGTTCGCGCGACCGAGGATCTCGAGATCGGCGATGCCGGCGTTGACATCTACCGTCTGCGCAAGTTCCAGCGGTCGAACCAGAACACCTGCATCAACCAGCGTCCGCTGGTGAAGGTGGGTGACCGCGTCGCCAAGGGCGACGTGATCGCCGACGGCCCGTCGACCGACATGGGCGAACTGGCGCTCGGCAAGAACGTCATCGTCGCCTTCATGCCCTGGAACGGCTACAACTACGAAGACTCGATCCTGATCTCCGAGCGCATCGTGCGCGACGACGTCTTCACCTCGATCCACATCGAGGAATACGAAGTCGCCGCCCGCGACACGAAGCTTGGGCCCGAGGAAATCACCCGCGACATCCCGAACGTCGGCGAGGAAGCGCTTCGCAACCTCGACGAGGCGGGCATCGTCTACATCGGCGCCGAAGTGGGGCCGGGCGACATCCTCGTGGGCAAGATCACGCCGAAGGGCGAAAGCCCGATGACGCCGGAAGAAAAGCTTCTGCGCGCCATCTTCGGCGAGAAGGCCTCGGACGTGCGCGACACCTCGCTCCGGCTGCCGCCGGGCGACTTCGGCACGGTCGTGGAAGTGCGCGTCTTCAACCGCCACGGCGTGGACAAGGACGAGCGCGCGCTGCAGATCGAGCGTGAAGAGGTCGAGCGTCTGGCGCGCGACCGCGACGACGAGCTCGCGATCCTCGAACGCAACATCTACGCGCGTCTGAAGACGCTGATCCTCGGCAAGACCGCGGTGAAGGGTCCGAAAGGCATCAAGGCCGGCTCCAAGATCGACGAGGCGCTTCTTGAAAGCCTCTCGCGCGGTCAGTGGTGGCAGCTTGCGCTCGGCGAAGAAGCCGACGCGCAGGAGGTCGAGGCGCTCAACGCCCAGTTCGAGGCGCAGAAGCGTGCTCTCGAGCACCGGTTCGAAGACAAGGTCGAGAAGGTCCGCCGGGGCGACGACCTGCCTCCGGGCGTCATGAAGATGGTCAAGGTCTTCGTCGCGGTGAAGCGCAAGCTGCAGCCGGGCGACAAGATGGCCGGCCGTCACGGCAACAAGGGTGTCGTGTCCAAGGTGGTCCCGATGGAGGACATGCCGTTCCTTGGGGACGGCACGCCGGTCGACATGGTTCTGAACCCGCTGGGCGTGCCGTCGCGGATGAACGTCGGGCAGATCCTCGAGACCCACATGGGCTGGGCCGCGCGCGGCCTGGGCCTGCGGATCGACGATGCACTGCAGGACTATCGCCGCACCGGCGACATGACGCCTGTTCGCGATGCGCTGAAGCACGGCTACGGCGACGAGGTCTACGCGGAAGCCTTCGGCGACCTGGACGACGCCACCGTCGTCGAGCGCGCCGAGGTCGTGAAGAAGGGCGTGCCGATCGCGACGCCGGTCTTCGACGGCGCCAAGGAGGCGGACGTGAACGACTCGCTCATGCGTGCCGGTTTCGACCAGTCGGGTCAGTCCGACCTGTTCGACGGCCGCACCGGCGAGAAGTTCGCGCGTAAGGTGACGGTGGGTGTGAAATACCTGCTCAAGCTTCACCACCTTGTCGACGACAAGATCCACGCCCGTTCGACCGGCCCCTACTCGCTCGTCACGCAGCAGCCCCTGGGCGGCAAGGCCCAGTTCGGCGGCCAACGCTTCGGCGAGATGGAAGTCTGGGCGCTCGAAGCCTACGGCGCTGCCTACACGCTGCAGGAGATGCTCACCGTCAAGTCGGACGACGTGGCGGGACGCACCAAGGTCTACGAAGCCATCGTCAAGGGCGAGGACAACTTCGAGGCCGGCGTGCCGGAGAGCTTCAACGTGCTCGTGAAGGAAGTGCGGGGCCTCGGCCTCAACATGGAACTCCTGGATGCGGAGGAGGAGTGAGGGCGCCCGCGCCCCACTTCCCCATCCCCTGACATGAAGGACGCAAGATGAACCAGGAAATCACCACACACCCGTTCAACCCGATGGCGGCGCCGAAGGCCTTCGACGAGATCAAGATCTCGCTGGCCTCTCCCGAGCGCATCCTCAGCTGGTCCTACGGGGAGATCAAGAAACCCGAAACGATCAACTACCGCACGTTCAAGCCGGAGCGTGACGGTCTGTTCTGCGCCCGTATCTTCGGGCCGATCAAGGACTACGAGTGCCTCTGCGGCAAGTACAAGCGCATGAAGTATCGCGGCGTCGTCTGCGAGAAGTGCGGCGTGGAAGTGACGCTCCAGAAGGTGCGCCGCGAGCGGATGGGCCACATCGAGCTCGCCGCCCCGGTCGCGCACATCTGGTTCCTGAAGTCGCTCCCGAGCCGGATCGGCCTCATGCTCGACATGACGCTGCGCGACCTAGAGCGCATTCTCTACTTCGAGAACTACGTCGTCATCGAGCCGGGCCTGACCGATCTTTCCTACGGCCAGCTCCTGACCGAAGAGGAATACCTCGACGCGCAGGACCAGTATGGCGCTGACGCCTTCACCGCCAATATCGGCGCCGAGGCGATCCGCGAGATGCTGGCGGCCATCGACCTCGAAGCCACGGCCGAGCAGCTCCGCGAGGAACTGAAGGAAGCCACCGGCGAGCTGAAGCCGAAGAAGATCATCAAGCGGCTGAAGATCGTCGAGAATTTCCTCGAGTCCGGCAACCGCCCGGAATGGATGGTCCTGACCGTGATCCCGGTCATCCCGCCGGAACTGCGTCCGCTGGTTCCGCTGGATGGCGGCCGCTTCGCGACCTCGGACCTGAACGACCTCTACCGCCGGGTCATCAACCGGAACAACCGTCTGAAGCGGCTCATCGAGCTGCGCGCGCCCGACATCATCGTCCGCAACGAAAAGCGGATGCTGCAGGAATCGGTCGACGCGCTGTTCGACAACGGCCGCCGCGGCCGCGTCATCACGGGCGCCAACAAGCGCCCGCTGAAGTCGCTGTCCGACATGCTCAAGGGCAAGCAGGGCCGGTTCCGTCAGAACCTTCTCGGCAAGCGCGTGGACTTCTCGGGCCGTTCGGTCATCGTGACCGGTCCGGAACTGAAGCTCCACCAGTGCGGCCTGCCGAAGAAGATGGCTCTCGAGCTGTTCAAGCCGTTCATCTATTCGCGGCTTGAGGCGAAGGGTCTGTCCTCGACCGTCAAGCAGGCCAAGAAGCTCGTGGAAAAAGAGCGCCCGGAGGTCTGGGACATCCTCGACGAGGTGATCCGCGAACACCCGGTGCTTCTGAACCGCGCGCCGACGCTTCACCGTCTGGGCATCCAGGCGTTCGAGCCGGTGCTGATCGAGGGCAAGGCGATCCAGCTTCACCCGCTGGTGTGCTCGGCCTTCAACGCCGACTTCGACGGCGACCAGATGGCCGTGCACGTTCCGCTGTCGCTGGAAGCCCAGCTGGAAGCGCGCGTCCTGATGATGTCGACGAACAACGTTCTGTCGCCCGCCAACGGCGCGCCGATCATCGTTCCGTCGCAGGATATGGTGCTTGGCCTCTACTACGTGTCGATGATGCGCGATGGCATGAAGGGCGAAGGCATGGTCTTCTCCTCCGTGGACGAGGTGCAGCACGCCCTCGACGCGGGAGAGGTGCATCTGCACGCCAAGATCCAGTGCCGCGTGAAGCAGATCGACGAGGAAGGCAACGAGGTCTTCAAGCGCTACGAGACGACGCCCGGCCGGGTGCGCCTCGGCGCGCTGCTGCCCCTCAACGCCAAGGCGCCGTTCGAACTGGTCAACCGTCTTCTTCGGAAGAAGGACGTTCAGAACGTCATCGACACCGTCTACCGCTACTGCGGCCAGAAGGAGTCGGTCATTTTCTGCGACCAGATCATGGGCATGGGCTTCCGCGAAGCCTTCAAGGCCGGCATCTCCTTCGGCAAGGACGACATGGTCATCCCGGAGACGAAGTGGACCATCGTGAACGAGGTCCGCGAGCAGGTGAAGGAGTTCGAACAGCAGTACATGGACGGCCTCATCACCCAGGGTGAGAAGTACAACAAGGTCGTCGATGCCTGGTCGAAGTGCTCGGATGCCGTCGCGGCGGCGATGATGGGCGAAATCTCGGCCGTCCGGAAGGACGACGCCGGGGCGGAGCTCGAGCCGAACTCGGTCTACATGATGTCGCACTCCGGTGCGCGGGGTTCGCCGGCGCAGATGAAGCAGCTGGGCGGTATGCGCGGCCTCATGGCCAAGCCGTCGGGCGAGATCATCGAGACGCCGATCATCTCGAACTTCAAGGAAGGCCTGACGGTGCTCGAGTACTTCAACTCGACCCACGGCGCCCGGAAAGGTCTGGCGGACACGGCGCTCAAGACGGCGAACTCGGGTTACCTGACCCGCCGTCTGGTCGACGTGGCGCAGGACTGCATCGTTCGCATCCCGGATTGCGGCACCGAGCGGGCGATCACCGCCTCGGCGGCCGTCAACGACGGCGAGGTCGTCTCGCCGCTTTCCGAGCGCATCCTGGGCCGTGTCGCGGCCGACGACGTTCTGGTGCCGGGCTCCGACGAGGTGCTGGTGCGGCGCAACGAACTGATCGACGAGCGCAAGGCCGACGCGGTGGAAGCCGCGGGCGTCGCCTCTGTCCGGATCCGTTCGGCGCTGACCTGCGAGGCCGAAGAGGGCGTCTGCGCGCTCTGCTACGGCCGTGACCTCGCGCGCGGCACGCTCGTCAACATCGGCGAGGCGGTGGGTATCATCGCCGCCCAGTCGATCGGCGAACCGGGCACGCAGCTGACGATGCGGACCTTCCACATCGGCGGCATCGCGCAGGGCGGTCAGCAGTCCTTCCAGGAAGCTAGCCAGGAGGGCAAGATCGAGTTCCGCAACCCGATGCTTCTGGAAAACGCCGCGGGCGAGCAGATCGTCATGGGGCGGAACATGCAGATCGCCATCATCGACGAGAACGGCCAGGAACGGGCGAGCCACAAGGTGAGCTACGGCGCGAAGATCCACGTGAAGGACGGCCAGGACGTCAAGCGTGGCGCCAAGCTCTTCGAATGGGACCCCTACACCCTGCCGATCATCGCCGAAAAGGCGGGTGTGGCGAAGTTCGTCGACCTCGTTTCGGGCATCTCGGTGCGCGAAGAGACCGACGAAGCCACCGGCATGACCCAGAAGATCGTGTCGGACTGGCGCACCGCTCCGCGCGGCTCGGACCTCAAGCCCGAGATCATCGTCATGGATCCGGAAACCGGCGACCCGGTCCGGAACGACCAGGGCAACCCGGTTTCCTACCCGATGTCGGTCGACGCCATTCTGTCCGTCGAGGACGGGCAGGAGATCAAGGCCGGTGACGTGGTCGCGCGTATCCCGCGCGAAGGCGCGAAGACGAAGGACATCACCGGGGGTCTTCCCCGCGTGGCCGAACTCTTCGAAGCGCGCCGTCCGAAGGACCACGCCATCATCGCCGAGATCGACGGCTATGTGCGGTTCGGCAAGGACTACAAGAACAAGCGGCGGATCGCGATCGAACCGACCGACGAAAGCTTGCAGCCCGTCGAATACATGGTGCCGAAGGGCAAGCACATCCCGGTGCAGGAAGGCGACTTCGTGCAGAAGGGCGACTACATCATGGACGGCAACCCCGCGCCGCATGACATCCTGCGGATCATGGGGATCGAGGCGCTGGCCGACTACCTCATCGACGAGGTGCAGGACGTCTACCGGCTGCAGGGCGTGAAGATCAACGACAAGCACATCGAAGTGATCGTCCGCCAGATGCTGCAGAAGTGGGAGATCCTCGACTCGGGCGAGACGACGCTGCTCAAGGGAGAGCACGTCGACAAGGCCGAGTTCGACGACGCCAACGAGAAGGCGATCGCCGACGGTCGCCGCCCGGCCCAGGGCGAGCCGATCCTTCTCGGGATCACCAAGGCTTCGCTCCAGACCCGGTCGTTCATCTCCGCCGCCTCCTTCCAGGAAACCACGCGCGTCCTCACCGAGGCCGCCGTGCAGGGCAAGCGCGACAAGCTTGTCGGCCTGAAGGAGAACGTCATCGTCGGCCGCCTGATCCCGGCCGGGACCGGCGGGGCGACGATGCGCGTGCGCAGGGTTGCCCACGACCGTGACGAGGACGTGATCGAAGCCCGCCGCGCCGAGGCTGAAGCCGCCGCCGCGCTCGCCGCTCCTGCGGATGAGGTCATGGGCGACGAGGTCGAGACCGGTCTCGTGGACACGCCGGAAAGCCAGGACTGAGTCCTGCCGACGACAAGCGATCGGGGAAGCCCCGCCGGCAACGGCGGGGCTTCTCGTTTTGCGCATGCAGGGATGCACAGAAGACCTCTGGCGCATGCAACTGGCGGGTGCTACGCGCGTTTGCATGAAGATCCTGTCCGACAACATGCGTGGATCCCTGATGATGACGGCCGCCATGGCCGGCTTCACGCTGAACGACACCTGCATGAAGGCGGTCACGGCGACGATGCCCCTCTACCAGGCGATCTTCCTGCGCGGGCTTCTCACGATCGCCTTGCTGGTGGCCTTTTCCGGCTATCTCGGCGGGCTGAAGTTCGCCCTGCCGCGTCGGGACGCGGTGATCATCTCGATCCGAACGCTGGCTGAAGTCGGCAGCACCGTAACATTCCTGACGGCGCTGATGCACATGCCGCTCGCCAACCTCTCGGCCATCATGCAGTCGCAGCCCCTGGCCATCACGCTGGCGGCGGCGATAATCTTTCGGGAAAGGATAGGCTGGCGCCGGATCCTCGCGATCGGCATCGGTTTCATCGGCGTGATGATGATCGTGAAGCCCGGAACCGAGAGCTTCACGATCTGGGCGGCGGTCGGAGTCCTTTGCGTTCTGATCGTGGTCGTGCGCGACCTGTCCACGCGCCAGCTCTCGCCTGCGGTGAATGCCGTGACCGTCGCTTTCCACGCCGCGACCGCCGTGACGGGCCTGGCCCTGTTGATCGTCCCCTTCTCCGGCTGGGAGCCGGTCGGCCTGCGGGAAGCGGCCGCCATCGCGGCTGCGTCCGTCTTCCTCATCGCGGGCTATCTCTTCATCGTCGCGGCGATGCGGATTGGCGAAATCGGCGTCATTGCCCCGTTCCGCTACACCGCGCTGGTCTTCGCGCTGATCCTTGGCTGGCTCATCTTCCGTCAGTTGCCGGGCGGATGGACGATGGCCGGCGCCCTGATCGTCGTTGCCACGGGCATCTACACCTTCTACCGCGAACGCACCGTGGCGAAGCGCGCCGCAGCGGCGGCGGCCATTTCCGTCGCACGAGGGGCCGATTGACGGCCCGCTGGGGCATCGCCACGCTGGGTCCGCGGGGGAATTCGGCGTGAACGATGACGTCTCGGACCTGGCTGTCGCGCTCAAGCGGCCATTGTGCCATCAAGGGCGCAGTGAGAGAGCGGCCTTGTTGACAAGCCCCGCGACTCCCCCTATACGGCGCCCACTCGAGCTATGGGGAAATCCATGTCTGCTCGGGTATCAAAATTGAAGTGGTCACGATCCGGGCGCTAAAGCCCCGATCCTCTGGAATTCCACCGCGTCGTCCCCGCGCAGGGGACGAATGCGGTTTTGGTGTTTTGTGAAGGCACAAGGCACCGTCGAGAAGCGGCGCATCCGGTCGGGTGCGAGTATTGACGAAGTTGCAACACGAGGAACGTGCATGCCAACGATCCAACAGCTGATCCGCAAGCCGCGGCAGCCGAACGTCCGAAAGTCCAAGTCGCAGCACTTGGAATCCTGCCCGCAGAAGCGTGGCGTCTGCACGCGCGTCTACACCACGACGCCGAAGAAGCCGAACTCGGCCATGCGGAAGGTCGCCAAGGTGCGTCTGACCAACGGCTACGAGGTGATCAGCTACATCCCCGGCGAGAAGCACAACCTTCAGGAGCACTCCGTTGTCCTGATCCGTGGCGGCCGGGTGAAAGACCTTCCGGGCGTCCGTTACCACATCCTCCGCGGTGTTCTCGATACGCAGGGCGTCAAAGACCGCCGCCAGCGTCGTTCGAAATACGGCGCGAAGCGTCCGAAGTAAGGAGAGGCGAGAATGTCCCGTCGTCACGCTGCCGAGAAGCGCGAAGTCCTGCCCGACGCCAAGTATGGCGACCGGGTTCTGACGAAGTTCATGAACAACCTGATGGTCGACGGCAAGAAGTCGACCGCCGAGCGGATCGTCTACAACGCGCTTGACCGGGTTCAGTCCCGTCTGAAGCGCGAGCCGGTGGAAGTTTTCCACGAGGCGCTGGACAACGTGAAGCCCTCCGTCGAGGTCCGTTCCCGCCGTGTGGGCGGTGCGACCTACCAGGTTCCGGTCGAGGTTCGTCCCGAGCGCCGTGAAGCCCTTGCGATCCGCTGGCTGATCACCGCCGCGAAGAACCGCAACGAGAACACGATGGAAGAGCGCCTCGCCGGCGAACTCTCCGACGCGGTCAACAACCGTGGCACCGCCGTGAAGAAGCGCGAAGACACCCACAAGATGGCCGACGCGAACAAAGCGTTCAGCCATTACCGCTGGTAAGCGGAAGGAAGGCCCCAGATGGCACGCGAATATCCCCTCACCCGATACCGCAACTTCGGCATCATGGCCCACATCGACGCGGGCAAGACGACGACGACCGAGCGGATCCTCTACTACACCGGCAAGTCCCACAAGATCGGCGAAGTCCATGACGGCGCCGCCACGATGGACTGGATGGAGCAGGAGCAGGAGCGCGGGATCACCATTACCTCCGCCGCCACGACCACCTTCTGGCAGCGTCAGGAAGATCCGACTTCGGAAGGCACTTCGGAAACGAAGTACCGCTTCAACATCATCGACACCCCCGGCCACGTGGACTTCACCATCGAGGTGGAGCGTTCGCTCGCCGTTCTCGACGGTGCCGTTTGCTTGCTCGACGCCAACGCTGGCGTTGAACCGCAGACCGAAACCGTGTGGCGTCAGGCTGACCGCTACAAGGTTCCGCGTATCGTGTTCGTCAACAAGATGGACAAGATCGGCGCGGACTTCTTCAAGTGCGTCGAAATGATCAAGTCGCGCACCGGCGGCACCCCCTGCCCGATCGCTCTGCCGATCGGTGCCGAGGACAAGCTGGAAGGCATCATCGACCTGATCAAGATGGAAGAGTGGGTTTGGAAGGGTGAAGACCTCGGCGCAAGCTGGGTTCGTCAGCCGATCCGTGACGATCTGAAGGATCTCGCCGACGAATGGCGCTCCAACATGATCGAACTCGCCGTCGAAATGGACGACGACGCGATGGAAGCCTACCTGGAAGGAAACGAGCCCGACGAGGCCACGCTGCGCAAGCTGATCCGTAAGGGTACGCTGTCGCTGACGTTCTTCCCGGTCGCTGCTGGTTCGGCGTTCAAGAACAAGGGCGTTCAGCCCCTTCTGAACTCCGTGATCGACTTCCTGCCGTCCCCGCTTGACGTGCCGGCCTACAAAGGCTTTGCACCGGGCGACGAAACGGAAACCCGGAACATCGAGCGCACCGCCGATGACGCACAGCCCTTCTCGGCGCTGGCGTTCAAGATCATGAACGACCCCTTCGTGGGCTCGCTGACCTTCACGCGCATCTACTCGGGCGTCCTCAAGAAGGGCGACCAGATGATGAACTCCACGAAGGGCAAGCGCGAGCGCGTCGGCCGCATGATGATGATGCACGCCATCAACCGCGAGGAAATCGAAGAAGCCTTCGCGGGCGACATCATCGCGCTGGCGGGTCTCAAGGAAACCACCACGGGCGACACGCTCTGTGATCCGACGAAGCCGGTGGTCCTTGAAACGATGACCTTCCCCGAGCCGGTGATCGAGATCGCCGTCGAGCCGAAGTCGAAGGCCGACCAGGAAAAGATGGGTATCGCTCTGGCGCGTCTCGCGGCCGAAGACCCGTCCTTCCGCGTCGAGACCGACTTCGAATCGGGCCAGACGATCATGAAGGGCATGGGCGAACTTCACCTCGACATCCTCGTCGACCGCATGCGTCGCGAGTTCAAGGTCGAGGCGAACATCGGTGCTCCGCAGGTGGCCTACCGCGAGACCATCTCGCGCGAAGCCGAGATCGACTACACCCACAAGAAGCAGACCGGCGGCACGGGCCAGTTCGCCCGCGTCAAGCTCGTCATCACCCCGACCGAGCCGGGCGAGGGTTACTCGTTCGAATCGAAGATCGTCGGCGGTGCGGTGCCGAAGGAATACATCCCCGGCGTCGAAAAGGGCATCAAGTCGGTCATGGACTCGGGTCCGCTCGCGGGCTTCCCGGTCATCGACTTCAAGGTCGCGCTGATCGACGGTGCGTTCCACGACGTCGACTCGTCGGTTCTCGCCTTCGAAATCGCTTCCCGTGCGGCCATGCGTGAGGGCCTCAAGAAGGCCGGCGCGAAGCTGCTCGAGCCGATCATGAAGGTCGAGGTCGTGACGCCGGAAGAGTACACTGGCGGCATCATCGGCGACCTGACCAGCCGTCGCGGCATGGTGCAGGGGCAGGACACTCGCGGCAACGCGAACGTCATCAACGCCTTCGTGCCGCTCGCGAACATGTTCGGCTACATCAACAACCTGCGCTCCATGTCCTCGGGCCGGGCGAACTTCACCATGCAGTTCGACCACTACGAGGCGGTGCCGCAGAACATCTCTGACGAGATCCAGAAGAAATACGCTTGAGGGCGGGCTTCATAGCCCCCCCTCTTTCAGAGACATCAGGAGGCCACCATGGCAAAGGCAAAGTTTGAACGGACGAAACCGCACGTGAACGTTGGCACGATTGGCCACGTTGACCACGGCAAGACGACGCTGACGGCTGCGATCACGAAGTATTTCGGGGAGTTCAAGGCGTACGACATGATCGACGCCGCGCCGGAAGAGAAGGCGCGCGGGATCACGATCTCGACGGCGCACGTTGAATACGAGACGGCGAACCGCCACTACGCGCACGTCGACTGCCCCGGCCACGCCGACTACGTGAAGAACATGATCACGGGCGCGGCGCAGATGGACGGCGCGATCCTCGTGGTGAACGCGGCCGACGGCCCGATGCCGCAGACGCGCGAGCACATCCTGCTCGGCCGTCAGGTTGGCATTCCCTACATGGTCGTCTACCTGAACAAGGTCGACCAGGTTGACGACGAGGAGCTCCTCGAGCTCGTCGAGATGGAAGTGCGCGAGCTTCTGTCGTCCTACGAATACCCGGGCGACGACATCCCGATCATCAAGGGTTCGGCGCTGGCCGCTCTTGAAGGCCGCGATCCGGAGATCGGCGAGAACTCGATCCGCGCCCTGATGGACGCCGTCGACAGCTACATCCCGACCCCGGCGCGTCCTGTCGACCAGCCGTTCCTGATGCCGATCGAGGACGTGTTCTCGATCTCGGGCCGCGGCACGGTTGTGACCGGCCGTGTCGAGCGCGGCGTGATCAACGTCGGCGACGAAGTCGAGATCGTGGGCATCCGCGCGACGCAGAAGACGACCTGCACGGGCGTCGAGATGTTCCGCAAGCTCCTGGACCGCGGTGAGGCCGGCGACAACATCGGCGCGCTGCTGCGCGGCATCGACCGTGACGGCGTCGAGCGTGGTCAGGTTCTCTGCAAGCCGGGTTCGGTGAAGCCGCACACGAAGTTCGAGGCCGAAGCCTACATCCTGACGAAGGAGGAAGGCGGCCGCCACACGCCGTTCTTCGCGAACTACCGTCCGCAGTTCTACTTCCGCACGACGGACGTGACCGGGACGGTGAAGCTTCCGGCCGGCACCGAGATGGTGATGCCGGGCGACAACCTGAAGTTCGAGGTCGAGCTGATCGCCCCGATCGCGATGGAAGAGAAGCTCCGCTTCGCCATCCGTGAAGGCGGCCGCACCGTCGGCGCAGGCGTCGTCTCCAAAATCATCGAATAAGACCAAGGTTCGAAGCAGGCCGGGTATGAGGCCCGGTCTGCCTCTCAACCTCAAGCCTTGAAGAGGCAACACAATGCAAGGTCAAAACATTCGCATCCGGCTGAAGGCCTTCGATTACCGCGTACTGGACGCCAGCACGCAGGAGATCGTCAACACGGCCAAGCGGACCGGCGCGCAGGTTCGCGGGCCGATCCCGCTGCCGAACAAGATCGAGAAGTTCACCGTTCTGCGTGGTCCGCACATCGACAAGAAGTCGCGCGACCAGTGGGAAATCCGCACGCACAAGCGGCTGCTCGACATCGTCGACCCGACGCCCCAGACCGTGGACGCGCTGATGAAGCTCGACCTCGCCGCGGGCGTGGACGTCGAGATCAAGGTCTGAGGAGGGCAAGAAGATGCTGCGCTCCGGAGTGATCGCAAAGAAGCTGGGCATGACCCGGCTGTTCATGGAAGACGGCCGCCAGGTTCCGGTGACCGTTCTTCAACTCGACAACCTGCAGGTCGTGGCGCAGCGCACGGCTGAGAAGGACGGCTACACCGCCGTTCAGCTCGGCGCCGGCGCGGCCAAGGCCAAGCGGACCACCGCGGCAATGCGCGGCCATTTCGCGAAAGCGAACGTGGCGCCCAAGCGCAAGATCGCCGAGTTCCGGGTGAGCCCCGAGAACCTGATCGGTGTGGGCGAAGAGATCACGGCTGACCACTACTTCGAAGGTCAGTTCGTGGACATCGCCGGCACCTCGACGGGTAAGGGCTTCGCGGGTGCAATGAAGCGGCACAACTTCGGCGGTCTGCGCGCCTCGCACGGCGTGTCGATCAGCCACCGCTCGCACGGTTCGACCGGCCAGTGCCAGGACCCCGGCAAGGTGTTCAAGGGCAAGAAGATGGCTGGCCATCTCGGCGCCGTCCGTGTCACCACGCAGAACCTCCAGGTTGTGCGCACCGATGCCGACCGCGGCCTGATCATGGTCAAGGGTTCGGTTCCGGGCACCAAGGGTGGCTGGGTCACGATCAAGGACGCCGTCAAGAAGCCGGTGCCCGACAACGTCATCCTGCCGGCTGCGCTGAAGTCTGCGGCTGAAGAGGCCCGCAAGGCGGCCGAGGCGGCTGCGGCTGCTGCGGCGGCGGAAGAGGAAGCGGCTCGCAAGGCTGCTGCCGAGGCGGAACAGGCGGCGATCGCCGCTGCCGAGGCCGAAGCGGCTGCGGCGTCCGAGGCGTCTGAAGGAGACGAGAGCAATGAAGGCTGATGTGATCAAGCTCGACGCCAAGAAGGCGGGCTCGATCGATCTCGACGACGAGATCTTCGGGCTGGAGCCGCGCGCCGACATCCTGCACCGCGTGGTGCGCTGGCAGCGTGCCCGCGCCCAGGCCGGGACCCACAAGGTCAAGGGCCGGTCGGAGGTCAGCTACTCGACGAAGAAGATCTACCGCCAGAAGGGCACCGGTGGCGCACGTCACGGTGACAAGGGCGCTCCGATCTTCCGTCACGGCGGTACCTACAAGGGCCCGACGCCGCGGAGCCATGCGCATGACCTGCCCAAGAAGTTCCGGGCGCTCGGTCTGAAGCATGCTCTGTCGTCGAAGGCCGCGACCGGGAACCTCGTCATCCTCGACTCGATCGAGATGAAGGAAGCCAAGACCTCGATCCTCGCCAAGGCGGCGAAGGAGCTGGGCTGGAAGCGCGTCCTCATCATCGACGGTTCGGACGTGAACGAGAACTTCGCCCGCGCCGCCCGCAACATCGAGGGCATCGATGTGCTGCCGTCGATGGGCGCCAACGTCTACGACATCCTCAAGCGTGACACGCTCGTGATCACGAAGGCGGGTGTGGAAGCTCTGGAGGCTCGTCTGAAATGAGCGCGAAACCGGAACACTACGACGTGATCGTGAAGCCGATCATCACCGAAAAGGCGACCATGGCCTCCGAGGCCAACGCGGTTGTCTTCCAGGTGGCGAAGGACGCTTCGAAGCCCCAGATCAAGGAAGCGGTGGAGACCCTCTTCGGCGTGAAGGTGAAAGCGGTCAACACCGTCGTCACCAAGGGCAAGACGAAGAAGTTCCGCGGCCGTCCCGGCGTGCGGAGCGACGTGAAGAAGGCCTATGTGACCCTCGAAGAGGGGAACACTATCGACGTCTCCACGGGACTTTGATAGAAGGCGCCGAATCTCGCGGCCCCGGGTTCCGGGGCCGCTTGATCTTTTGAAGAGCGGGCCTTCGGGCCCAGGACGGAACGGACCTCTGGTCCAAGGCAACGGAAGACAGAAAGCATGGCACTCAAGTCGTACAAACCGACGACGCCGGGCCAGCGTGGGCTGGTTCTGATCGACCGTTCGGAGCTTTGGAAAGGACGCCCGGTCAAGGCCCTCACCGAGGGTTTGACCAAGACGGGCGGCCGGAACAATACCGGGCGCGTCACGATGTGGCACAAGGGCGGCGGGGCGAAGCGCCTCTACCGCGTGGTGGATTTCAAGCGGCGCAAGTTCGATGTGCCGGCGACCGTCGAGCGGATCGAATATGACCCGAACCGGACCGCCTTCATCGCGCTCGTGAAGTATCAGGACGGCGAACAGTCCTACATCCTGGCGCCCCAGCGTCTGGCCGTTGGTGACCAGGTCGTCGCCGGCGCCAAGACCGACGTGAAGCCGGGCAACGCGATGCCGTTCTCGGGCATGCCGATCGGCACGATCGTGCACAACGTCGAGCTGAAGCCCGGCAAGGGTGGTCAGCTGGCGCGCGCCGCGGGCACCTATGCCCAGTTCGTCGGCCGTGACGGCGGCTACGCCCAGATCCGCCTGTCCTCGGGCGAACTTCGCATGGTCCGCCAGGAATGCATGGCGACGATCGGCGCGGTGTCGAACCCCGACAACTCGAACCAGAACTTCGGCAAGGCCGGCCGCATGCGTCACAAGGGCATCCGCCCGACCGTCCGCGGCGTTGCCATGAACCCGATCGACCACCCGCACGGCGGCGGTGAAGGCCGCACCTCGGGCGGCCGTCACCCGGTCACCCCGTGGGGCAAGGGCACCAAGGGCAACAAGACCCGGAAGAACAAGTCGACGGACAAGTACATCGTCCGCTCGCGCAGCGCGAAGAAGGGGCGTTAATCGATGGCACGTTCTGTTTGGAAGGGCCCCTTTGTCGACGCCTACGTCCTGAAGAAGGCGGAGAAGGCGAAGGCTTCGGGCCGCAACGAAGTTATCAAGATCTGGTCGCGTCGTTCGACCATCCTGCCGCAGTTCGTCGGCCTGACCTTTGGCGTCTACAACGGGCAGAAGCACATTCCCGTTGCCGTCACCGAAGAGATGATCGGCCAGAAGTTCGGTGAGTATTCGCCGACGCGGACCTACTACGGCCACGCCGCGGACAAGAAAGCGAAGAGGAAGTAAGAGCCATGGGTAAGGAAAAGAATCCGCGCCGCGTGGCGGAGAACGAAGCGATGGCCAAGTCCAAGATGCTTCGCACCTCGCCGCAGAAACTGAACCTCGTCGCCGCGATGATCCGCGGCAAGAAGGTGGAAAAGGCCCTGGCCGACCTCACCTTCTCGAAGAAGCGGATCGCCGAAGACGTGCGGAAGTGCCTTCAGTCGGCAATCGCCAACGCAGAAAACAACCACGGGCTCGACGTCGATGAACTCGTCGTCGCCGAAGCCTATGTCGGCAAGAACCTGACCATGAAGCGCGGCCGTCCGCGGGCGCGTGGCCGGTTCGGCAAGATCATGAAACCGTTCAGCGAACTGACGATCAAGGTGCGCCAGGTCGAAGCAGCCGGGGAGCAAGCGTAATGGGACAGAAGGTCAACCCCATCGGGATGCGCCTCCAGGTCAACCGCACCTGGGACAGCCGCTGGTTCGCCGACAGCAAGGACTACGGCAATCTTCTGCTTGAAGACCTCAAGATGCGGGAATTCATCCAGGAAGAGTGCAAGCAGGCTGGCGTCAGCCGCGTCGTGATCGAGCGCCCGCACAAGAAGTGCCGCGTCACCGTTCACACTGCGCGTCCGGGCGTCATCATCGGCAAGAAGGGCGCCGACATCGAGACGCTTCGCAAGAAGCTCGCGAACATGACGGACTCGGAACTGCACCTCAACATCGTCGAGGTTCGCAAGCCCGAACTCGACGCCCAGCTGGTGGCCGAATCGATCGCCCAGCAGCTCGAGCGCCGCGTTTCGTTCCGTCGCGCGATGAAGCGTGCCGTGCAGAACGCGATGCGCATGGGCGCCCTCGGCATCCGTGTGAACGTTGCGGGCCGTCTTGGCGGCGCCGAAATCGCCCGGACCGAATGGTACCGTGAAGGTCGCGTGCCGCTGCACACGCTGCGCGCCGACATCGACTATGCGCTTGCCGAAGCCTCGACCCCCTACGGGATCATTGGCGTGAAGGTCTGGATCTTCAAAGGCGAGATCATGGAACACGATCCGCAGGCCCGCGACCGCCGCCAGAGCGAAGCCCAGGAAGGCCCGGCCCCGCGTGGTCCGCGCCGCGACGCCCGGTGACAGGAGAGTAAGAGATGCTGCAACCGAAACGGACAAAGTTCCGCAAACAGCACAAGGGCCGCATCCACGGCGAAGCCAAGGGCGGGTTCGAACTGAACTTCGGCTCCTTCGGCCTCAAGGCCACGCAGCCCGAGCGCATCACCGCGCGGCAGATCGAAGCGGCACGCCGCGCGATCACCCGCCACATGAAGCGTCAGGGCCGGGTCTGGATCCGCGTGTTCCCGGACGTTCCGGTCTCGTCCAAACCGACCGAGGTGCGGATGGGCAAGGGCAAGGGCTCCGTCGATTACTGGGCGGCCAAGGTCAAGCCGGGCCGGATCATGTTCGAGATCGACGGCGTCGGTGACGACATCGCCCGCGAGGCGCTCCGCCTCGGTGCGATGAAGCTGCCGATCAAGACGCGCGTCGTCGCCCGCGAGGACTGGTAAGTCCCGCTATCGCGAGAAGCAAGAAGTCGGGGCGTCCGTGATCGGGCGCCCCGTATTCTTTTGTGACCCGCCGGATTTCCCATAGACCTTCTCTCCGCGCGGGTGGCCCATGCCCGGGATCGTTCAGGCACCCCTTGCGGTTGCGTCCTTGCAGAGATCGCCAAGATCCAGATCCTGCTGCTGTACCGGAGCGAATTCCCGAGCGTGGAAGATCCAGACACGTGCCTCCCCGTTCGTGACAAGGTAGTATCTGGGCAGGGTCTCGCCCCCAAGCCAGCCGGGCTGAAGATCTTGCAGACGCAAGACCCGCGCGGCGCCGTCGAGACGCGTTGGATAGCGGCCGTGCACGGGTGCCCGGACGAGGCAGTCCGCCTGCAGATCGAGCGTGGAAACCGCCGCCAGAAGGGGCTCGACCTGATCGCCGCGCAATTTCCCGACGAGCAAGGGAAAGGCCAAGGCGGTCGCCACCACGAAGCCGAACGCGAGCCGCAGATCGAAGAGGACGATCAGGACCGCGTTCAGCAACCCGATCGCGAGGGCCGGCGCCGCTTCGCAGTTCCCCAAGCGTTGTTCGCATCCACCCCCGATGCAGAAGCAGGAGAGCGATGCCTCGATCGAAGCGAAGACGAAGATCACGAGGGCCACGCCGTTGATCAGGGCCAGTCGCCAGGACCGCAGCAGGAACGCTGCGACGTATCCCAGGAGATTGATGGCAACGGTCGCGGCGATTGCCGCATCGTTCGCCTGGTCCACGCGCGTTCCATCGAAGGCCACCGCCACGTAGAGCAGCAACGAGGAGCAAAGAGCGAGCGGCGCCAGAAGAACGAAGCGTGGCAGCATGACGTCCAAACTTTCCCTTGCCCTCCTGCGGACGCTCCCTTATACGGACGCATCCTGCGATTCCGGGTCATCTGGATTCGCTTGTCTATCATTGACTCCACCGGATGCAGGGTCACCCGCAAGGGCCCTCTGGTGATGTTGAAAGGAACAAGGCGAAATGAACGCCAAGGAACTGACGACAAAGACGCCCGACCAGCTCCGCGACGAGCTGGTGGCGCTCAAGAAGGAGGCCTTCAACCTCCGCTTCCAGCAGGCCACCGGCCAGCTCGAGAACACCGCCCGCATGCGCGCCGTCCGCCGTGACGTCGCCCGCATCAAGACGGTCCTGTCCCAGAAAGCCGCTGAAGCGGCGGCGAAGTAAGGAAGAGAAGACATGCCCAAACGCATCCTGCAAGGCGTCGTCACCTCCGACAAGAACGACCAGACCATCACCGTCCTGGTCGAGCGCCGCTTCACGCATCCGGTTCTCAAGAAGACGATCCGGAAATCCAAGAAGTATCGCGCTCACGACGCGAACAACCAATTCAAGGTTGGCGACACCGTCCGCATCCAGGAATGTGCGCCGATCTCGAAGACGAAACGCTGGGAGGTGATGACCGCCTGAGGTCGTCGCCTTCGAGATTTATCGAAACCCTGGGGCCAATGTCTGAGAAGCGGCCCCAAAGGTCGGGAGAAACCAAATGATCCAGATGCAGACCAATCTGGATGTCGCTGACAACTCCGGCGCCCGCCGGGTTCAGTGCATCAAGGTCCTGGGTGGTTCCCATCGCCGTTACGCCTCTGTGGGCGACATCATCGTGGTGTCGGTGAAGGAAGCCATTCCGCGTGGTCGCGTGAAGAAGGGTGACGTCCGCAAGGCCGTTGTCGTTCGCACGGCCAAGGAAGTCCGTCGCGAAGATGGCACGTCCATCCGCTTCGACCGCAACGCCGCCGTCATCCTGAACAACCAGGGCGAACCGGTCGGCACCCGTATCTTCGGGCCGGTCGTTCGCGAGCTTCGCGCGAAGAACTTCATGAAGATCATCTCGCTTGCTCCGGAGGTGCTGTGATGGCCGCGAAACTCCGTAAAGGCGACAAGGTCGTCGTCCTCGTCGGCAAGGACAAGGGCAAGACCGGCGAGATTTCGAGCGTCGACCCGAAGGCCGGCAAGGCCGTGGTCGAGGGGATCAACATCGCGATCCGTCACACCAAGCAGAGCCAGACCAGCCAGGGCGGCCGCGTGCCGAAGGCCATGCCTGTCGACCTGTCGAACCTCGCTCTGATGGACAAGGACGGCAAGGCGACCCGCGTCGGCTTCCGCATGGAAGGCGACAAGAAGGTTCGCTACGCCAAGACCACCGGGGAGGCGATCTGATGCTCGACGCAGCCACCTACACCCCGCGCCTCAAGGCGCACTACCAGGCCGCCGTTCGCGCCGCTCTCAAGGAAGAGTTCGGCTACAAGAACGACATGATGATCCCGAAGCTCGACAAGATCGTGCTGAACATGGGCGTCGGCGAGGCCGTGAAGGACACCAAGAAGGTCAAGAACGCCGCCGAAGAGTTGTCGCTCATCGCCGGTCAGAAGGCCGTGGTGACGAAGGCGAAGAAGTCCATCGCGGGCTTCCGCGTCCGGGAAGAAATGCCGCTCGGCGCCAAGGTCACGCTCCGTGGCGACCGGATGTATGAATTCCTCGACCGCCTCATCACGATCGCGCTGCCGCGCGTCCGCGACTTCCGCGGCGTTAAGGGCACGTCCTTCGACGGTCGCGGCAACTACGCGATGGGCCTGAAGGAACACATCGTGTTCCCCGAGATCGACTTCGACAAGGTCGACGAGGTTCTCGGCATGGACATCATCATCTGCACCACCGCGCGTACCGACGCGGAAGCGAAGGCGCTGTTGAAGCAATTCAACATGCCGTTCACGGGCTGACGCGGGCGAGGAGATAGACAATGGCAAAAGTTTCCATGGTTGAACGCGAGAAGAAGCGCGCCCGGATGGTGAAGCAATACGCCGCCAAGCGCGCCGCTCTCAAAGCGGTCATCGAAGATCAGTCCCGCCCGATGGAAGAGCGTTTCAAGGCTACGCTCAAGCTGGCGGAACTGCCCCGCAACTCGTCCGCCACGCGGCTGCACAACCGGTGCCAGCTGACTGGCCGTCCGCATGCGTACTATCGCAAGCTCAAACTCTCGCGGATCATGCTGCGCGACCTGGCCTCGTTCGGCCAGATCCCCGGCATGGTCAAGTCGAGCTGGTAAGGAGACCGGGACATGTCGATGAACGATCCTCTCGGCGATATGCTGGCCCGCATCCGCAACGCGCAGATGCGTGGCAAATCCACCGTCCGCACCCCGGCGTCGAAACTGCGCGCCTGGGTTCTGGACGTGCTTGCCTCGGAAGGCTACATCCGCGGCTATGAGAAGGTTACGGGCGCCAACGGCCTCCCGGAACTCGAAATCAGCCTGAAGTACTTCGAAGGCACCCCGGTCATCCGCGAGTTGAAGCGCGTCTCCACTCCCGGCCGGCGCGTCTACGCCTCCGTCAAGGATATCCCCTCGGTCCGCCAGGGCCTCGGCGTGTCGATCGTCTCGACGCCCAGGGGTGTGATGTCCGATGCGGCCGCCCGCGCGGCGCATGTCGGCGGCGAAGTGCTCTGCACCGTGTTCTAAGGAGGGCATGATGTCTCGTATTGGCAAAAAACCGGTCGAGCTGCCCTCGGGGGTCTCCGCGACCCTCTCGGGCCAGACCGTGGAAGTGAAGGGGCCGAAAGGCACGCTTTCCTTCAACGCGACGGACGACGTGACGATCGCGATCGACGGGAACGTTGTGAAGGTGACGCCGCGCGGCACCTCCAAGCGCGCCCGCCAGCAGTGGGGCATGTCGCGTTCGATGGTCGAGAACCTCGTGACCGGCGTGACCCAGGGCTTCAAGAAAGAGCTCGAGATCCAGGGCGTGGGTTACCGCGCCGCGATGGCGGGCAACACGCTGAAGCTCTCGCTCGGCTACAGCCACGAAGTGAACTTCGAGGTTCCGCAGGGCGTCACCGTCACCACGCCGAAGCAGACCGAGATCGTCGTCGAAGGTATCGACGCGCAGCTCGTCGGTCAGGTCGCGGCGAACATCCGCGAGTGGCGCGGTCCGGAGCCCTACAAGGGCAAGGGCATCCGCTACAAGGGTGAGTACATCTTCCGCAAGGAAGGTAAGAAGAAGTAAGGACGCAAGAGATGGCAAACAGCAAACGGGAACTGTTCCTCAAGCGCCGCCTGCGCGTCCGGAACAAGCTTCGCAAGATGGCGGATGGGCGCGCGCGCCTCTCGGTTCATCGTTCCAGCAAGAACATCAGCGTGCAGCTGATCGACGACGTCAAAGGTGTGACGCTCGCCTCGGCTTCCAGCCTCGAGAAGGATCTGGGTGTCGTCGGCAAGAACAACATCGAGGCGGCGAAGAAGATCGGTGCGGCGATCGCCGAGCGCGCCAAGAAGGCCGGTGTCGAAGAGTGCTACTTCGATCGCGGCGGGTTCCTCTTTCACGGGAAGATCAAGGCGCTTGCCGACGCTGCCCGTGAAGGCGGCCTGAAATTCTGAGGAGACGAAGATGGCAGAACGTGAACAGCGCCGGGACCGTCGCGAAGACCGCCGTGAAGACCGGCGGGACCGCGAGGAAGCTCCGGAATTCGCCGATCGTCTCGTGGCGATCAACCGCGTCTCGAAGACGGTGAAGGGTGGCAAGCGCTTCGGCTTCGCCGCGCTCGTCGTCGTCGGCGACCAGCGGGGCCGTGTCGGCTTCGGCAAGGGCAAGGCCAAGGAAGTGCCGGAAGCGATCCGCAAGGCGACCGAACAGGCCAAGCGCTCGATGATCCGCGTGCCGCTGCGGGATGGCCGCACGCTGCACCACGACATCGAAGGCCGTCATGGCGCCGGCAAGGTCGTGATGCGCACCGCCGTTCCGGGTACCGGCATCATCGCCGGTGGTCCGATGCGCGCCGTGTTCGAGATGCTTGGCGTCCAGGACGTCGTGGCGAAGTCGCTGGGTTCGCAGAACCCCTACAACATGATCCGCGCCACGATCGACGGCCTGAAGCGCGAAGCGAGCCCCCGCATGGTGGCCCAGCGTCGCGGCAAGAAGGTCGCCGACATCCTGAAGAAGCCCGAAGCCGAAACGGCCGAAGCGTAAGGGAGCAGGGACATGGCCAAGAAAACCATCGTCGTGAAGCAGATCGCCTCGCCGATCCGCCGCCCCGCCGTCCAGCGCAGCACGCTGATCGGCCTCGGGCTGAACAAGGTGAACCGCACCCGCGAACTCGAGGACACGCCCGCGATCCGCGGTATGGTGAAGTCGATCCCGCACCTGGTGCAGATCATCGAAGAGCGCGGCTGAGCCGGCTCGGTCGGAATTGGAGGCGCCCCGGACCCGGTCCGGGGCGTTTCGCTTTTCAGGGGGGTGGCACAAAATTCGGCAAGAACGAACAAGGCCGCGACCCACGCCCGGTCTACACCCGCAAGGGGGCCGCCGAGCCAGCATGACCATCCGTGGCCCCTTTCCCGAAGCCGGAGCTCAGCATCCGCGCAGGCAAGCGGCCGCCACGCCTGCCATATGGCCTTGAACCGTCCGTTTCTTCCGTCTATACGCGGCCGGTGGCCTCTTCTGGGGTCAGGAATCAATGAAGAAATGCCGTGTTTGCTCCATCCGTCGCTGGCGGGGCAATTCCGGTCAAGGAGATAGCGACATGAAACTGCATGAACTTCGCGACAACGAAGGCGCTGCCCGCAAGAAGAAACGCGTGGCGCGCGGCCCGGGCTCGGGCAAGGGTAAGACTGCCGGCCGTGGTATCAAGGGTCAGACGTCCCGTTCGGGCGTTGCCCTCGGTGGCTACGAAGGCGGCCAGATGCCGCTCTACCGGCGCCTGCCGAAGCGTGGCTTCAACAAGCCGAACCAGAAGAAATACGCGGTCGTGAACCTGGGCCTGATCCAGAAGTTCGTCGACGCCGGCAAGATCGACGCCAAGGCCGAGATCAACGAGGACGTGCTCGTCGCGTCGGGCCTCGTCCGCCGCAAGCTCGACGGCATCCGCGTCCTTGCCAAGGGCGACGTCAGCGCCAAGCTCCAGCTCGTCGTCACCGGCGCCTCGCAGTCCGCCATCGCCGCGGTCGAGAAGGCAGGCGGCTCGCTTTCGGTCACTTCTGCGGCGGCTGCTGAATAAGAGGTTGTGGGCGGCCCGGGCGCCGCTTACATAGCTCATCGAGTTTTCCAAGCGCCGCCGACCGGAAGACGGTTTGGCGGCGCTGCCATGAAAGAGACGGGAAAATGGCATCTGCTGCAGAGCAAATGGCGGCGAACATCAGCTGGGGCGCGCTCGGCAAGGCGACCGACCTCCGCCAACGGATCTTCTTCACACTCGGCCTCCTTATCGTCTACCGCCTCGGCACCTACATCCCGGTGCCCGGCATCGACGGCGGGGCGCTCCGTGAATTCATGCAGGAGGCGGCGGCCGGCCTCGGCGGCATCCTGACGATGTTCACCGGTGGCGCGCTTGGCCGGATGGGGATCTTCGCCCTCGGCATCATGCCCTATATCTCGGCCTCGATCATCGTGCAGCTTCTGGCTGCGATGGTTCCCTCGCTCGAGCAGCTCAAGAAAGAGGGCGAGCAGGGCCGCAAGAAGATCAACCAGTACACCCGCTACGGCACCGTGTTCCTGGCGACGTTCCAGGCCTACGGCCTCGCCCGCTCGATCGAGGCGGGCGATCTCGCGCATGACCCGGGCCTGTTCTTCCAGGCATCGACGGTCATCACGCTGGTCGGCGGCACGATGTTCCTGATGTGGCTCGGTGAACAGATCACCTCGCGCGGCATCGGCAACGGCATCTCTCTCATCATCTTCGTCGGCATCGTGGCGGAAATCCCGGCCGCTCTCGCCCAGTTCTTCAGCCAGGGCCGCTCCGGCAGCCTGTCCCCCGCCGTCATCATCGGCGTGATGGTCATGGTCGTGGCGGTGATCGCCTTCGTCGTGTTCATGGAGCGCGCGCTGAGGAAGATCCACATCCAGTATCCACGCCGCCAGGTTGGCATGAAGATCTACGACGGCGGGTCGAGCCACCTGCCGATCAAGGTCAACCCGGCGGGCGTCATTCCGGCGATCTTCGCGTCGTCGCTTCTTCTCCTGCCGACGACGATCTCGACCTTCTCGGGCCAGCAGACCGGTCCGGTCATGTCGACGATCCTCGCCTATTTCGGCCCGGGTCAGCCGCTCTACCTTCTGTTCTTCACGGCGATGATCGTCTTCTTCGCGTACTTCTACACGCAGAACGTCTCGTTCAAGACGGATGAGGTAGCCGACAACCTGAAGAACCAGAACGGCTTCATCCCCGGCATCCGCCCCGGCAGGAAGACCGAGGAGTATCTCGACTACGTCGTCATCCGCCTCCTTGTGCTCGGCTCCGCCTATCTGGCCGCTGTCTGTCTCCTGCCGGAGATCCTGCGGTCGCAGCTTGCCATCCCGTTCTACTTCGGCGGGACGTCGGTTCTGATCGTCGTGTCGGTCACGATGGACACGATCAACCAGCTGCAGTCGCATCTTCTCGCGCATCAGTATGAAGGGCTGATCGAGAAATCGCAGCTTCGCGGCCGCAAGAAACCCGGGGCGAAAAAGGCGCCGGCGCGCAGATGACGAATATCATCCTGCTTGGCCCCCCGGGTGCGGGAAAAGGCACCCAGGCCCGCCGTCTCGTCGAAGAGCGTGGCATGGTCCAGCTCTCCACGGGCGACATGCTGCGCGAGGCCCGCACTTCGGGCACCGAGATGGGCAAGAAAGTTGCCGAGGTCATGGACCGCGGCGACCTCGTCACCGACGAGATCGTGATCGGCCTGATCGAGGAACGCCTCGCCGGGAACCACGGTTCGGGTTTCATCTTCGACGGCTTCCCGCGGACGCTCGCCCAGGCCGACGCGCTCGGCGCGCTCCTCGGGCGCACGGGACGGCAGCTTGACGCGGTCATCGAGATGCGCGTGGACGATGAGGCTCTGGTCGACCGCATCACCGGCCGCTTCACCTGCGGCCAGTGCGGCGAAGTCTACCACGACAAGACGCAGCCCACAGCGAAAGAGGGCGTCTGCGATGTCTGCGGTTCCACGGACCTGCGCCGCCGGGCCGACGACAACGAGGAAAGCCTGCGCCAGCGGCTGATGGAATACTACAAGAAGACGTCGCCGCTGATCGGCTACTACTACGCGCTTGGCGACCTTTTCACGGTCGATGGACTCGCCCCGATCGAAGACGTCGCGGCCGCGATCGACGGCGTGCTGAAGCAGGCGGAAGCCGGCCGCGGGTGACCGCTTCCGGAGTGGGACTTGACGACAAGGGAAAAAGCCTCTAGGTCACGGCGTCCCGCAATGGGAACGGCCTTGATTTAAGGGGTTTTGCCCCCGAATCGATCAGGTCCGAGAGATGAGGCCCAAGGGCAGGACGCCCCAAGGGTCTCGAGTTGTGAAAAAAGGTTCCGGGACTACGGAACCGCAACGGAAGGACATACCGCGTGGCACGTATTGCTGGCGTCAACATCCCGACCGCGAAACGGGTTCCGATCGCGCTCACCTACATCCACGGCATCGGCCCGGACGTCGCCCGGAAGATCTGCGAAGCCGTCAACATCGACGCGACGCGCCGCGTGAACGAGCTGTCGGACGCCGAAGTCCTCGCGATCCGCGAGCATATCGACGCGAACTACACCGTCGAAGGCGACCTGCGCCGTGAAGTGCAGATGAACATCAAACGGCTGATGGACCTCGGTTGCTACCGCGGCCTGCGTCACCGCAAGAACCTGCCCGTGCGCGGTCAGCGCACCCACACCAACGCCCGCACCCGCAAGGGCCCGGCCAAAGCCATCGCTGGCAAGAAGAAGTAAGGGGAGGGCAGAGATATGGCTCGCGATAAGGTCCGCGCTAAGAAAAAAGAACGCAAGAACATCGCCGCTGGCGTGGCGCATGTGAACTCTTCGTTCAACAACACCAAGATCCTGATCTCCGACGTTCAGGGCAACGCCATCGCCTGGTCCTCGGCCGGCACGATGGGCTTCAAGGGTTCGCGCAAGTCGACCCCCTATGCTGCCCAGATGGCTGCCGAAGACGCCGGCCGCAAGGCGCAGGAACATGGCGTCCGCACGCTTGAAGTGGAAGTCCAGGGCCCGGGTTCGGGCCGCGAGTCGGCGCTTCGCGCGCTGGCCGCTGTGGGCTTCAACATCACCTCGATCCGTGACGTGACCCCCATCGCCCACAACGGCTGCCGTCCGCCCAAGCGTCGGCGCGTCTGACCGGTTCTTACCCGCCGGGGCCCGTGCCTAGCTGCTCGGGCCCCGGCGGCATTCGCATTTTTATCCTCGGGCGTTCCCGCGCTTCGGACATGGGGCGGGAACAGGAATGGAGGCAGAACGCATGATCCACAAGAATTGGGCCGAGCTGATCAAGCCCGCGCAGCTTGAGGTGAAACCCGGGAACGATCCCGCCCGCCAGGCCACCGTCGTCGCGGAACCGCTGGAGCGCGGCTTCGGCCTGACGCTCGGCAACGCGCTGCGCCGCGTGCTGATGTCGTCCCTTCAGGGCGCTGCCATCACCTCCGTCCAGATCGACAACGTCCTGCACGAGTTCTCCTCGGTCGCGGGCGTGCGCGAGGACGTGACGGACGTCGTCCTGAACCTCAAGGGCGTGAGCCTGCGCATGGAAGTCGAAGGGCCGAAGCGGCTTTCGATCTCGGCCAAGGGGCCGGGCGTCGTGACGGCCGGCGACATCTCGGAATCGAGCGGCATCGAGATCCTGAACAAGGACCACGTGATCTGCCACCTCGACGAGGGCGCGGACCTGTTCATGGAACTGACGGTCAACACCGGCAAAGGCTATGTCGCGGCCGACAAGAACCGCCCCGAGGACGCGCCGATCGGTCTCATTCCGATCGATGCGATCTACTCACCGGTGAAGAAGGTCAGCTACGAAGTCCAGCCGACCCGCGAGGGCCAGGTGCTCGACTACGACAAGCTGACCATGAAGGTGGAAACCGACGGCTCGCTGACGCCCGAGGACGCCGTGGCCTATGCCGCGCGCATCCTGCAGGACCAACTGTCGATCTTCGTCACCTTCGAAGAGCCGGAAGCCGCCGGCAAGGCCGAGGCTGAAGAAGGGCTGGAGTTCAACCCGCTCCTCCTCAAGAAGGTGGACGAGCTCGAACTCTCCGTCCGTTCGGCCAACTGCCTCAAGAACGACAACATCGTCTACATCGGCGATCTCATCCAGAAGACCGAAGCCGAGATGCTCCGCACCCCGAACTTCGGCCGCAAGTCGCTCAACGAGATCAAGGAAGTGCTTTCGGGCATGGGCCTGCACCTCGGCATGGATGTCGAGAACTGGCCGCCGGAAAACATCGAAGACCTCGCGAAACGCTTCGAGGATCAGTTCTGATAGCTCGGGTGGGCGCTCCGCGCCCACCCGGCCACTACCCGGGCATTCCGCCCCAAGGAGAGCGTCCCGCACGTGACGGGCGCCGGACAAAGCAAAACGAAGAAAGGAAGACATCATGAACCACGGAGCCGGCTACCGCCGCCTGAACCGTACCCACGAGCACCGCAAGGCGCTCTTCGCCAACATGGCCGGGTCGCTCATCGAACACGAGCAGATCAAGACGACGCTGCCGAAGGCGAAGGAACTTCGCCCGATCGTCGAAAAGCTCATCACGCTCGCCAAGCGCGGCGACCTGCATGCCCGCCGCCAGGCCGCGGCGCAGCTGAAGCAGGACGCGCATGTCGCGAAGCTCTTCGACGTGCTCGGCGCCCGTTACAAGGAACGCCAGGGCGGCTACGTCCGTGTCCTGAAGGCCGGCTTCCGCTACGGCGACATGGCTCCGATGGCGATCATCGAGCTTGTCGACCGCGATCCTTCCGCGAAGGGCGCCGCCGACCGGGCCCGCCTCGAAGCCGAAGAGGCCGCGGCGGAATAACGCCCCGATACAGAGCAGAAAAGAAAACCCCGCCCTGTCGGCGGGGTTTTTTCGTTTTTCCGCTCTTCTTTCACCCACTTGACCGAATCGCATCCGGGACTCATCGTCGCGCGAGTAGGCCATCTTGATGTCGTATTAAGGTTGTTAAGATGCTACCGAGCCGCGCCGATCCCGGCGTCGCGCATCGTTTTTTTGGAAGCACGTCTGGATTTGGGACAATGGATATGGACGGCAATTCGGCCAGAAGTGGAAAAGCGTTTATCTACCCCTCTTATCAACAATTTAAGGTTGACCAAACCAAGGGCAACTTGTCTAAAAAAGACATGTCCATGCAAGCGGCGATAGATCAGAAACTGAATGAATTGGGGCGGATTGCTCCGCTCGGATACTTCGTCGGCCTGCATATTCGGTTCACGTCGCCACTCATGACCTTCCAGACCTATGATCAGGCCTGGTTGGATCACTACACGAACAATGGGTACGTCCTGCGCGATCCGATGACCGCGTGGGGATTCAGCACGACAGGCTCCATCCGCTGGAGCGACTCGTCCCTGCCCGACCCGTTCGGACTGTTCAAGGAGGCCGCTGCCTACGGCCTGAAGTACGGTGCGACGATTTCCTACGGACCGATCAGCTCCAGGACTATTGCGAGCGTGGCGCGGGGGGACCGCGAATTCGACGATGGTGAGATCGCGCGGGTCGAGAAGATCGTTCATCGGCTGCATGACATCACCGAACCGCCGCAGGAGCTCACCAAGGCGCAGATTGAAGCTTTGAAGTGTATTGCGGGGGGTGACCGACACGCAGCCGCGGCTGCGAAGTTGGGGATATCGGAAAGCGCTCTGAAGGCAAGGCTGACGTCTGCTCGTCAGCGGCTGATGGCGCGAACGACGGCCGAAGCCATTCAGCGCGCCAAAGACGCAAGGTTGCTCTGACGGCTGGCGCCTCCCGCAAGGTTTTTACCTAACCACCAACCCTGCAGGAGGCTGCCATGCAGACTACGACACTTTCCTTCGAGAACCTTCACAACTATGGCGAGCTTTTCGCCAACATGCTTCGTGCCCGGCGGGAACTCTTCATCGTCCACAACAAGTGGAACCTGCCCGAGGCCATGGGCATGGAGTTCGACCAGTACGACACGCCGGCCAGCCGCTGGGTCGTGGTGCATGACGAGAATGGGAAGGTCCTCGCCGGTAACCGCCTGACGCCGACCACGGCCCAATGCGGCATCTACTCCTACATGATCCGCGATGCGCAGCGCGGTCTTCTCGACACGATTCCGTCGAACCTCCTGTATGACGAAGCGCCGGTTTCCGACCACGTCTGGGAAAGCTCGCGTCTTTTCGTCGCGCACGATACCCCCGCCAACATTCGCCGTCAGGTCCATGCCCGCCTGATTGCCGAAATCGGCAATTCTTCACGCCAGCTTGGTGCCAGCCGCTGCCTGACGCTTCTCGCAGCGAACTGGCCCCGCTGGGCCGGGCGCGTCGGTGTCGAGATGACCGCGATGGGCCCTGTGCTCAACATCGATGGGGTGGAAAACCAGGTCGTGTCGATGAATTTCGCCCCCAGCCTGAACTGACGGTGGCGCAGGCCCGGCAGGTTTTGCGCTTTCGCGCGATCGAGCGCGGAAGTAGTTTGAGCCGATGCAGGACCTGTTCGACACCGTTGCCAAAGACACTCCGCCAGAAGCCCCCCGGCCTCTGGCGGACAGAATCCGACCGCGGACTCTCGAAGAGGTCATCGGGCAGGACGAGGTTCTGGGACCCGAAGGCCCCTTGGGCGCGATGCTGGCCTCGGGCTCGCTCTCCTCGCTGATCCTCTGGGGGCCGCCAGGTGTCGGCAAGACCACGATCGCCCGGCTTCTGGCCGACCGCACCGACCTGACCTTCGTCCAGATCAGCGCGATCTTCTCCGGCGTGCCCGAACTGAAAAAGGTCTTCGACGCGGCGAAGCTCAGGCGCAGCCAGGGGCGCGGCACGCTTCTCTTCGTCGACGAGATTCACCGCTTCAACAAGGCGCAGCAGGACAGCTTCCTGCCCCACATGGAGGACGGCACGATCCTCCTCGTCGGTGCCACGACCGAGAACCCCTCGTTCGAGCTGAACGCGGCCGTCCTGTCACGCTCTCAGGTGATCGTCCTCACACGGCTGACACTCGCGGACCTGGAACGCCTCGCGCAAAGGGCCGAGCACGAAGTTGGCCGCCCCCTGCCGCTGACGCCCGAGGCGCGCGAGGCGCTCCTCGAGATGGCGGACGGGGACGGGCGGGCGCTTCTGAACCTCGTCGAACAGGTCATGGCCTGGAAGCTCGACCGCCCGCTGGACGTCAAGGCCCTCGGTCAGCGACTGATGCGGCGCGCGGCGAAATACGACAAGTCGGGCGACGAGCATTACAACCTGATCTCCGCGCTCCACAAATCCGTGCGCGGTTCCGATCCCGACGCGGCGCTCTACTGGTTCGGGCGGATGCTCGAGGGGGGCGAGGACCCGCGATACCTCGCGCGGCGCATCACGCGCATGGCAGTGGAGGATATCGGTCTGGCCGACCCCGAAGCGCAAACGCACTGCCTGCACGCCTGGGAGACCTATGAACGCCTCGGCTCGCCCGAAGGTGAACTCGCGCTCGCGCAGGCGCTCGTATACCTCGCGCTCGCGCCCAAGTCGAACGCGGGCTACGTGGCCTACAAGATGGCGCGCGATCTTGCGCGCAAGACCGGGTCCGAGCCGCCGCCGAAACACATCCTGAATGCGCCGACGAAGATGATGAAGGAACAGGGCTACGGTGCCGGCTATGCCTACGACCATGACGCGGAGGACGCGTTCTCGGGCCAGAACTACTTCCCCGAGGGGGTGAAGCGCCCGGTCCTGTACCAACCGGTCGAACGCGGGTTCGAGCGCGAGCTGAAGAAGCGCGTCGAGTGGTTCGCGAAGCTCCGCGAGAAGCGGGGCGGTTGACTCTTCCGCCCCCGCGACAGAGAGAAGCGCCATGATCCAGAACCTCTTATCCGTGGCCATTGGCGGCGCAATCGGCGCGTCGTGCCGCTACCTGACCAACGCCGCCGTGATGCGCACCATCGGCCCCGGCTTTCCCTGGGGCACGATCGTCGCGAACGTCCTCGGTTCGTTCCTCATGGGCGTCCTTGTCGTGCTTCTGGCGCACAAGGGCGGCATGCGTTTCGCGCCGTTCCTGATGACGGGAGTGTTGGGCGGCTTCACGACGTTCTCTGCCTTCTCCCTGGATGCGCTGACGATCTGGGAACGCGGCGACACGGCCTTCGCCGCGGCCTATGTCCTCGGTTCCGTCGTGGCATCTCTGGCGGCGATCGTCCTTGGTATGGCACTGGCCCGGGGGGCATTGGCATGAGCGGCGTGAAGGTCCTGACGGTTGCGGCGGACGAGGGCGAAAGCCGCCTCGACCGCTGGCTGAAGAAGCGCTTCCCGCAAGTGACGCAAGGCGCGGTGGAAAAGATGTGCCGCACCGGCCAGATCCGGGTGGACGGAGGCCGGGTGAAGGCGTCGACCCGCGTCGCGCCCGGAATGCAGGTCCGCGTGCCGCCGCTGCCTGAGACCGGACCTGCGCGGGCAAGGGACGAGATCACGGTTCCGGAGTCCGACGCACAGATGATCCAGTCCGCCGTGCTCTGGAAGGACGAACACATTATCGCGCTGAACAAGCCGCCGGGCCTGCCCTCGCAGGGCGGCTCCGGCCAGGGGAATCGCCACGTCGACGGCCTGACCGAGGCGCTGAAGTTCGGCTACAAGGACCGCCCGAAGCTCGTCCACCGGCTCGACAAGGATACATCTGGCGTCCTTCTTCTGGCGCGGACCGACCGGATAGCGCGGGCGCTGTCGGAGGCGTTCCGCCACCGCACCACGCGGAAGATCTACTGGGCGGCGGTCGCCGGGGTCCCGACTCCGCGGATGGGCACGATCCGCTTCGGCCTCGTGAAGGCGCCGGGTCGCGGCGGTGGGGGCGAGGGCGAGAAGATGCTCTGCGTGCCGCCCTCGAAGATCGATGCGACCGAAGGCGCCAAGCGCGCCACGACGGATTACGCGGTGATCGATGCGCTCGGCACCCGCGCCGCCTGGGTCGCGCTCGTCCCGGTGACGGGGCGAACGCACCAGCTGCGCGCCCACATGGCCGAGATCGGGCATCCTATCGTCGGCGACGGGAAATACGGTGGCTCGGGGCAGGAGAACCTCGGCGACGGCTGGGGCGCGCAGCTCGGCGGGGAGATCAGCCGGAAGCTGCACCTGCATGCCCGCTCCTTCGCCTTCGATCACCCGATCACCGGCAAGCGGATCACGCTGACGGCGCCGCTGCCGCCCCATATGGCGAAAACCTGGGCGACGGTCGGCTGGCGGGAAGGCGACGCCCCCGCCGATCCCTTCGAGGAAGAAGAATGACCGACGCACTGCGGCTCATCGTCTTCGACGTGGACGGGACGCTGGTGGACAGCCAGAACCACATCCACGATTCGATGATCGGGGCCTTCGAAAGCCTGGGCCTGGCACCCCCGCCGCTGGACGCGGTTCTTTCGATCGTCGGGCTGTCGCTGCCCGAAGCCATCGCGCGGCTCGCGCCTGGGGCCGAGCCCCCGACGCAGGCGCGGCTGGTAGATGCCTACAAGGCAGGCTACTTCACCCGGCGTTCCGCCGGAGTCGCGCCGCTCTACCCCGGCGCGCGGGAGGCCGTGACCCGCCTTGCGGCCCAGCCGGAGACGCTTCTCGGGATCGCCACCGGTAAATCGCGCCGTGGTCTGGACCATGTGCTTTCCGCGCATGGGCTCGACGGGCATTTCGTGACCCGCCAGGTCGCCGACGATCACCCGTCCAAACCGCATCCCTCGATGCTGCTGGCAGCCCTTTCGGAAACGGGGATGCAGCCGGCGCGGGCCGTGATGATCGGTGACACGAGCTATGACATCGAAATGGGCCGGGCGGCCGGAATGGCGACGATCGGCGTCGCCTGGGGCTACCACGCGGCCGAGAGGCTGGCCGAGGCGGGCGCCGGACGCATAGTCGCGGATTTTGCTGAACTTGAAACGGCGCTCGCCGAAGCATGGGAGATCGCCGAATGAGTGAATGGGCGCCGAAACGGTTCTGGAAGGAAGCCCGCGCCGAGGAACTGCCCGGCGGCGGCTTCACCGTGACGCTCGACGCGCGCCGGGTGAAAACCCCCGCGAAGGCTGACCTTGTCCTGCCCACACGCGCGCTTGCAGAGGCCATCGCGGCCGAGTGGGACGCGCAGGAGAAGAAGATCGATCCGCACAGGATGCCGCTGACGCGGGCCGCCAACTCGGCGATCGACAAGGTGGCCGTGCAGCGGGAGGAAGTCGCGGAACTGATCGCGGCCTATGGCGGCAGCGACCTTCTCTGCTATCGCGCTACCGGGCCGGAGGCGCTGGTCTCGCGTCAGGCGGAGCATTGGGACCCGATTCTCGATTGGGCGCGCGAAAAGCTTGGCGCGCCGCTCGTCGTGACGGCGGGCGTGATCCATGTCGAACAGCCGCAGGAAAGCATCGCGGCGCTCTCCGCGCGTGTCGCGGCGCTGTCTCCGTTCGAACTCGCGGCGCTTCACGACCTCGTCGCGCTTTCCGGCTCGCTCGTCCTCGGTCTCGCGGTGGCTCAAGGCGCGATCAAGCCGGCACGCGCCTGGTCCCTCAGCCGGATAGACGAGGACTACCAGGCGGAACTCTGGGGGCACGACGAGGAGGCGGCCGAAGCCGCGGAAATCAAACGCGCGGCCTTCCTTCAGGCGCATCGGTTCTGGACCCTGGTGACGGTGACGGGGTGACATTCTGCCGCGCGAGCAAGGCGCTCGGAGAGGAAGGCTTACGCCACGTCCGGCCGGGAGGCGACGCGATAGCGCCCTTGACGCCCCGATCGGAATTATCTCAAACTCGCCCGCAGTGGGGAACTCCCTGGCACCGACCGCTGTCGATCGTCCGGGGCCAAAGATAAACGCCTATGGAAGGCGGAAACTCAGGAAGAGGTAAGCATGAAAAAATCCGTATTTCTCGGCACGCTGGCCCTGGCGGGTCTCGCGTCGGGGCTGGCGTTTGCTGGGACGCTGGACGACGTCAAGGCGAGAGGCGAGTTGATCTGTGGTGTGAACACCGGCCTCGTCGGCTTCGGTGCGCCGGACGCGAACGGCAACTACCAGGGCTTTGACGTCGATCTCTGCAAGGCGGTCGCGGCGGTTGTCCTGAGCGACCCGTCGAAGGTGAAATACGTTCCGACGACCGGTGAGACCCGGTTCACGGCGCTCGCTTCGGGCGAAGTCGACCTTCTGGTGCGCAACAGCACCTGGACCTACTCCCGCGACAACGACCTGAAACTCGACTTCGTGGCGGTCAACTACTACGACGGCCAGGGCTTCATGGTGAAGAAGGACCTCGGCGTCGCCTCGGCGAAGGAACTCGACGGCGCGACGATCTGCATTCAGACCGGCACCACGACCGAACTGAACCTCGCCGACTACTTCAAGGCGAACAACATGAGCTACAACCCGGTTTCCGTGGTCGATGACGCGGAGGCGCAGCGCCAGTACATGACCGGCGCCTGCGACGCGTTCACGACCGACGCCTCGGGCCTCGCTGCCGCTCGTGCCGCCATGGGCGACCCGGAAAACCACATCATCCTTCCCGAGATCATCTCCAAGGAACCGCTTGGCCCGGTCGTCCGCCACGGCGACAACAACTGGGCTGACGTCGTGCGCTGGACCTTCTTCGCGCTCGTCACCGCGGAAGAAAAGGGCGTGACCTCGACCAACGTGGCCGAAGTGGCCAGCTCCAGCCAGGACCCCGAAGTGAAGCGCCTTCTCGGCGTCGAGGGCGACCTGGGTGCGATGCTCGGGCTTGACGCCGACTGGGCGATCCGCGCCATCAGCGCCGTCGGCAACTACGGCGAAATCTTCGCCCGCCACATCGGCGAAAGCACCCCGATCGGTCTGGCGCGCGGCCTGAACGCGCAGTGGACGCAGGGCGGCCTGATCTACTCGCCGCCGTTCCGCTGACATATGCCTGAAGCGAAGGGCGCGCCCCACGGGACGCGCCCTTCGTGCATCGAAGGACAAAGACCGGATCGCGCAAGGCAAGAACTGGCCCAAGAAGAAAAAGGGCCGGCGGTGCGCGGGGTAGGGGAGGTTCAGAATGGCGACGGCATCTGACGCGCCCAAGGCCGGATTCCGGCCGAGCATGCTCATCTATGATACCAGGTATCGGTCGATCACCATCCAGGTGTTCGTGCTCATCCTGTTCGTTCTGGGGCTGGTCTGGCTTCTGGACAATACGGCGAAGAACCTCGCCGCCGTCGACAAGGACTTCAACTTCGGCTTCCTCTGGACCCGGGCGGGTTACGACATCAACCAGCGCCTCGTCGAATACACGAACGACAGCACCCACGGACGGGCGCTGCTGATCGGGATTCTGAACACGCTCCTCGTCGCCGTTCTGGGCTGCATCCTCGCAACGGTCGTCGGCGTGCTCGCGGGGATCCTGCGGCTGTCCCGGAACTGGCTCATCTCGCGGATGATGACCGTCTACGTGGAGATCTTCCGCAACATTCCCGTGCTGCTCTGGATCCTCCTGATCTTCGTCATCCTGACCGAAACCACGCCGTCGCCACGTGATTTCCGCGTCACGGACGAGATGATCGCGGCCGGCGAGGCACCGAAGGCATCGCCGTTCTTCTTCGATTCGATCGTCATAACAAACCGCTCGGCGGTTATCCCGGAGCCCCTGTTCACGCGGAGCCTCGGCAATATCGACATCGGCATCTTCCTGATCAGCATCGACCTTCTCGCCTTCCTCGCGGCCATCGCGGCCGGGGTCTTCGCGAATCGCGCGCTCGTCCGACACGCGCAACGCGTTCAGGAGGCCACCGGCATAAGACCGGTCACCTGGTGGAAGAGCATCCTCCTGATCCTCGGCCCGCCGATCCTCACCCTCTACGCGCTGGGCTTCTACCTCGGCTATGGCGAGCTCGCGGGCTTCAACTTCGTGGGCGGCATCCAGGTGCTGCATTCCTTCACGGCGCTCTGGCTCGCGCTTTCGCTCTATACCGGCGCCTTCATCGCCGAGAACGTGCGCGCCGGCATCCTGTCGGTTTCCAAGGGCCAGACCGAGGCCGCCTCCGCGCTGGGCTTGCGGCCGGGGCGGACGATGCGGCTCGTGATCCTCCCGCAGGCGCTCCGCGTCATCATCCCGCCGCTGATCTCGCAGTACCTCAACCTGACGAAGAACACCTCGCTCGCCGCGGCCGTCAGCTACATGGACATCAAGGGCACGCTTGGCGGGATCACGATGAACCAGACCGGGCGGGAGCTCGAGTGCATGCTTCTGATGATGCTGATCTACCTCGTCCTCAGCCTGATGATCTCGACGGTGATCAACATCTACAACCACGCCATCCGGCTGAAGGAGCGTTGAGATGAGCGATCAGACCAACGCCTCCGCTCCGTTCGTCCGCAGGGAGATGATCGCCGAACAGCCGGCGCCCGCCAGCGAGGCAGGTGTCGTGAAATGGCTGCGGGAAAACCTCTTCTCCGGACCCGTCAACACGATCCTCACCCTGATCGGGCTGACCGTGATCTATTACATGGTCTCTTCCGCCTGGCCCTGGTTCCGGCACTCCGTCTGGAACGCGAGTTCCCTGCACGAATGCAAGGAGATCGTGACCAGCAACTACGGCGAAGGCGCTGTCGGCGCCTGCTGGGCGATGCTGAGAGAGCGCTGGCACCAATTCCTGTTCGGCTTCTACCCGCCCGAGGAATACTGGCGTCCGACCTTCGCCTTCGGTCTGCTCTTCGTGGCGCTGGCCCCGGTGCTCTACTTCGGCAACCGCAAGACCTGCAGTGTCGTCGTCGGTACGGTCGCGGTGCTGCTCCTCGTCTACTTCCTGCCGCATGAGGGGCACCCGGTCGCGAAATTCGTCGCGGCTGCCTCTCTTGCTGCGCTCGGCGCCCTTGCCTGGTTCGCGCCCAAGCGGCTTCTGTGGTTCACGCCGCTTTATCCGGCGCTCACCTTCTGGCTGCTCTGGGGTGGGTCCGTCTGGACGCCGGTCTTCGCGCTTGCGGGCGTGGCGGTCGGTGTTCTCGCCTACCGGCTGGCGGGCAGCCTTGGCACCGTGATGGCCACGTCGATCGGTTTCCTCGCGACGGTGCTCTGGTGGCTCTTCCTGTCGGGCAGCGTCGCTGCACAGGTGAACGGGCTTCTGCCGATCGGGCTGGAGCACGTCGATTCCGACCGGTTCGGGGGCTTCCTCCTTGCCGTCGTGATCGGCGTCACGGCGATTTCGGGGTCACTGCCGCTCGGCATCCTTCTTGCGCTGGGGCGGCGGTCGGACATGTTCCTGATCAAGTCGCTCTGCGTCGGCTTCATCGAGGCGATCCGCGGCGTGCCGCTGATCACGCTCCTGTTCACCGCGTCGCTGCTGCTGAACTACTTCCTGCCGCCGGGCACGACCTTCGACATCATCCTGCGCGTCATCATCATGGTCACGATCTTCGCCGCGGCCTACCTCGCCGAGGTGGTGCGCGGGGGCCTCGCCGCCCTGCCGCGCGGCCAGTACGAGGCGGCGGACGCGCTCGGCCTGGACTACTGGAAGGCGCAGCGGCTGATCGTCATGCCGCAGGCGCTGAAGATCTCGATCCCCGGGATCGTCTCGGTGTTCATCGGCCTCTTCAAGGACACGACGCTCGTGTCGCTCGTGGGCCTCATGGACCCGCTGCGCGGCGTGACCCAGGTCGTCCGCTCCGACATTGCGTGGAAGGGCATCTACTGGGAGCCCTACATCTTCGTCGGCGCCATATTCTTCGCCTTCTGCTTCGGCATGTCGCGGTACTCGATGTACCTCGAACAGAAGCTGAAGCGTGAACACCGTTAAGGAGCTCCTCATGTCGGACCCACATGCCATCGACCGCGAGATCGACCGCAGCCACATGCAGGTGTCGGACGAGGTCGCGATCCAGATCACCCGGATGAACAAGTGGTACGGGGCGTTTCACGTCCTGCGCGACATCAACATGACGGTGATGAAGGGCGAACGGATCGTGATCTGCGGCCCCTCTGGATCGGGCAAATCCACGCTGATCCGCTGCATCAACCGCTTGGAGGAGCATCAGTCCGGCCAGATCGTCGTGGACGGGACGGAACTCACCTCGGACCTGAAGAACATCGACAAGGTGCGCTCCGAAGTCGGGATGGTGTTCCAGCACTTCAACCTCTTCCCGCATCTCTCGATCCTCGAGAACTGCACGCTCGCCCCGATCTGGGTGCGCAAGATTCCGAAGCGGGAAGCCGAGGAAACCGCGATGCATTTCCTCGAAAAGGTGAAGATCCCCGAGCAGGCTCACAAGTATCCCGGCCAGCTTTCAGGCGGTCAGCAGCAGCGCGTGGCGATCGCGCGGTCGCTCTGCATGAAACCGCGGATCATGCTCTTCGACGAGCCGACCTCGGCGCTCGACCCCGAGATGATCAAGGAAGTGCTCGACACGATGATCGAGCTGGCCGAGGAAGGAATGACGATGCTCTGCGTCACCCACGAGATGGGCTTCGCCCAGGCCGTGGCGAACCGGGTCGTCTTCATGGACCAGGGCCAGATCGTCGAGCAGAACGAGCCGCGGGAATTCTTCAACAATCCGCAGTCGGACCGGACGAAGCTGTTCCTGAGCCAGATTCTCGGCCACTGATACGTGGGGCGTTCAGCCCCGCGTCGACGGAACGAAGAAATCCAGGACCGAACCGAGCCGGGGCGCGACGTCGCCCCAGGCCGGGATCTGGAAATCCACGACAAGCGTCGCCGCCGTCGGGTAGCGGTCGAAGTCCGGGTGGTGCGGCCGTTCGGCGGGCAGCATCCCGGCGAATTCGCCGATGCCGGGATTGTGGCCCAGCATCATGACGGATGCGCCGACCGCGGCCTTGAGCACCTTCAGCATCAGGTCCGGCCCGGCATGATAGAGCGCCGCCGACATCTCCGGCTCGGGCGCTTCGGGCAGGGCCGCGGCGACGCTGTCCCAGGTCTCCGCCGTGCGCCGCGAGGTCGAGCAGAGGATCTGGTCCGGCAGGTAGCCACGGGAGGCGAGCCATTCGCCCAGTTCCTTCGCCGCAGCCCGGCCACGCGGGTTGAGGGGCCGCTCGTGGTCGTCCAGCGTCGGGTCGTCCCAGGAGGATTTCGCGTGCCGCGTCAGGATGAGACGCCGGTGACCTTCAGGTATCATGTGTGGAAAAGCCTCATGTGATGGGCGTTCTGTTCGGAAAGCCTGCCATAGCTTTGGCTGACGGGGCAAGCGCGGCGCACCGCGCAGCCTTGCGTCAGACAGTCGGATCCGGCCCCCGTGTCGAGGAAGCCGTGGCAGGTGGCGACATCGTATTGCGCCTCGGTCAGTGCGCGCGGCGGGCAGGCCCGAAGGCAAGGCTTGTCTTCGCAAGCGGCGCAGGGGGGCGTCGCAGGCGCGGGCGGCAACTCGAGCCGGTGATCCAGCGCCAGAGCGCCACGGAACGACGCAAACAGCCCCATCCTGGCATGGACGAGAAGCGTGACGGGAGAGGCCCAGCATCGCTCGGACCGCAGCGCCCAGGAATAGAAGGGCGCATGGGGCGGCCCCCCGAAGGGATAGTGCGCCTTCGCCCCGACATCCGCCGCGATCTTGTCGATGACCCGCTTCGACCAGCGGTCGAGCGGGTCGGGCGCGCCGTCGGCCCATTCCGGCGTGGCCTTGAGATGGGCCCAGAACCCCGGCTCCGACGGCGAAAGCAGAAGCAGCGTCCCGACGCCTTCCAGCCCGTCGTCGGCGCGCGGATGGAACCCCCCCGCAATCATCAGTGATTGCGCGGCGGCCAGCCCTCCGATGGCTTCGATCGTCGTCACTGGCTGCGCGGTTTGACGCGCGGCTCGGTCGACCGGATGATGCTTCCGGCGCCGTGATCGGTGAAAAGCTCCAGCAGGCAGGCATTGGGCTGCCGTCCGTCGAGGATGACGACCGCGCGCACGCCCTTTTCCAGCGCGGCCAACGCGGTTTCCGTCTTGGGGATCATGCCGCCGGCGATCACGCCCTTGTCGGTCAGCGCCTTCACGTCGGCGGGCGTAAGCTGGGTGACGACGGCGCCGGTTTCGTCCTTCACCCCGGTAACGTCCGTAAGAAGAAGGAGGCGGTCGGCCTTCAGGGCCCCGGCGATTGCGCCTGCGGCGGTGTCGCCGTTGACGTTGAAGGTCTCGTTCTCCTCGCGGCCCGTGGCGACCGGCGCCACGACCGGAATGATCCCGGCATTATAGAGGTCGCGCAGCACCTGCACATTCATCTCGACCGGCTTGCCCACGAACCCGAGTTCCGGGTCGTCGGCCTCGCAGACCATGAGGTCATCGTCCTTGCCGGAGATTCCGACAGCGCGGCCGCCCTGGTCGTTGATCGCCTGCACGATCCGCTTGTTCACGAGACCGGACAGGATCATCTCCACGACCTCGACGGTCGCCTTGTCGGTGACGCGCTTGCCGCGCACGAATTCCGACTTGATGCCCAGCTTGTTGAGCATGTCGTTGATCATCGGCCCGCCGCCGTGAACGACGATCGGGTTCACGCCGACCTGGCGCATCAGCACGATGTCGCGCGCGAATTCCGCCATTGCGGCCTCGTCGCCCATGGCGTTCCCGCCAAACTTCACGACGACCACGGCGCCTGTGTAGCGCTGAAGGTAGGGCAACGCCTCGGAAAGCGTGCGGGCGGTGGCAATCCAGTCGCGGTCCATCTTTTGCTGTCTCATCCCTTCACGTCCCCCAAGGAAGGTCTTTGTGATAGTCGGTCCCGCGCGCCCTGCCAAGGGCCGCGCGCGCCGTTGCCTTCGCCCGCGTTTGGGATAGGTTCTGGCGGGATGGAATGGAGGCCGGAATGGCAGAGAGCGGCGAAGGCAAGGTCATGGTCCTGACGGGCGCGAGCCGGGGAATCGGTCACGCGACGGTCAAGCGCTTTGCGCGCGAGGGCTGGCGGGTCATCACCTGCTCGCGCCAGCCGTTTTCGGAACACTGCCCTTGGGGAGGCGGGCGCGAGGATCACATCCAGCTGGACCTCGCCGACCCCAACAAGACGATCGAGGCGATCAAGGTGATCCGTTCGAAGATCGACGGCAGGCTCCATGCGTTGGTGAACAACGCCGGGATCTCGCCCAAGGGACCGGACGGCAAGCGCCTGAACACGCTGGAGACGGACCTGAAGACCTGGGGCCATGTCTTCCACGTGAACTTCTTCGCCTCCGTCGTCCTCGCGCGTGGACTGAAGGACGAGCTTTCCGCCGCGAAGGGCTCGGTCGTCAACGTCACCTCCATCGCCGGAAGCCGCGTCCACCCCTTCGCGGGCGCGGCTTACGCGACCTCCAAGGCGGCGCTGGCCGCGCTGACGCGCGAGATGGCCTATGACTTCGGCCCGCTCGGCGTGCGGGTGAACGCGATCGCGCCGGGCGAGGTCGAAACCTCGATCCTCTCTCCGGGCACGGAAAGGATCGTTGAAAGCCTGCCGCTGCGGCGCCTCGGCCAACCGCGCGAGGTCGCCGACGTGATCTGGTTCCTCTGCTCGGACGCGTCGAGCTACGTCACCGGCACCGAGATCGAGGTTAACGCCGGCCAGCACGTCTAGGCCGGGCGCCTCACTCCAGAGAGGCGATGATCGCGCGGAGCGTCTCGATGCCCTCGCCCTTTTCGGACGAGGTCACCACGATCTCGGGATAGGCGGCCGGGTGCTTCTGCAACGCCTTGCGGACCTGCGCCAAGACGCGCTCCCGCTCCGCCCGGCCGATCTTGTCGGCCTTGGTCAGCACGACCTCGAAGCTGACGGCCGACTTGTCGAGAAGCGTCAGAATCTCCTCGTCCACCTTCTTCACGCCATGCCGTGCGTCGATCAGCACGAAGGCGCGGCGCAGCGTCGGGCGGCCGGACAGGTATGCCTTCAGCAGCGCCTGCCACTTGGCCACCACGGCGACGGGGGCCTCGGCGAAGCCATAGCCCGGCAGGTCCACCAGGTAGAGGTTCGGGGCGGTGAAATAGTTTATTTCCTGCGTCCGGCCCGGCGTGTTCGAAGCGCGGGCGAGGCTCTTGCGCCCCGTGAGCGCGTTAATGAGGCTCGACTTCCCGACATTCGAGCGCCCGGCGAAGCAGACCTCTACCCGGTCCGCGGGCGGCAGGCCATCCATCGCGACGACGCCTTTCAGGAAGTCGATCTGCCCCGCGAACAGCAGACGTCCGGCTTCCCTCGACTCGTCCGACGGTTCGGGCGCTAGGGGAAACGCGACCTCCATCACAGCACCTCCAGGTGATCGCCCGCGGCAATGGTCCCGCCCGAGATGACGCGGGCATAGACGCCGAATTCCTGCTCTCCGCGAAGGCTGCGGAGCGCGGTCAGCGTGTCCGCGTCGATCACGCCCGTTTCCGGGTTCGAAGAGGTCGCCTTGCAGCGGATGATCGGTTCGACGACTTCGAGGATCGCTCCGCCGATCCGCAGGCGTTTCCCGATCCAGTCGAACTCTTCCCAGGGAGCGAGATCGCTGAGCCAGAGGTTTCCTCGCCACCGATAGGGCGAAAGCTTCATGCCCATGGCGCCGCCCAGGACCGCGTTGGAGGCAAGGTTGATGAGCGAGACCGAGGGATAGTCCGTGTCGGTCATGCCCCGACCCGGCACCGAGACGATCCGCGCCGGTTGCGCGCGATCGGCAGGGCAGAGTGGCCGCACCCAGTCGAGGAACCGCTCGGTGTCCGTCGCGTCGTCGGGACGGAAGGTGATCGGCGCGCGGCCGGGATGGGTCAGCGTGATCGTCCGCCGCTCTTCGTCCAGCCGGGCGTCGATCGCCATGAGCGACGGCGCCTTCGCTCCGCGCGAGAAGTTCGCGCAGGGCACCCATTCCGGTGCATCCGCGTCGATCTTCGCCGCCTCGTGTGCGACGGCCCAACGCCGGTCCCAGGGCAGGCAGGCCCCCTCAGAAAGCACGACGGACGCGAGTTCCTCGCGTCCGTGCGACTTGATCGGGTGGCGGATGATATGCGCCAGATACGGTGTCACTTCGCCTTGCCCTTGGGCTTTTCCGGTTTCTTGGGCGCCTCGGTCTTGGCCCCCTTGCGGGAGAAGCTCTTGCGGATGTTCCCGAAGAGGTCGGGCCGGTGGCCGTGGCTCGTCATGATCAGGTATTGCTGCGCAAAGGTGATCGTGTTGTTCGCGATCCAGTAGAGCACGAGACCCGAGGCGAAGCCGCCAAGCATGAACATGAAGATCCAGGGCATCCAGGCGAAGACCGCCGCCTGGGTCGGGTCGGTCGGTGCAGGGTTCAGCTTCTGCTGGAACCACATCGAGATGCCGAGGAGTATCGGCAGGATGCCCAGCGAGAAGATGAAGAAGATCGAGCCCGGCTCCGGCGTCGCAAACGGCAGGAGGCCGAAGAGGTTCAGGATCGAGGTCGGATCCGGCGCCGAGAGGTCGTGGATCCAGCCGATCCAGGGCTGGTGATACAGTTCGATCGTGACGAAGATCACCTTGTAGAGCGAGAAGAAGATCGGGATCTGCAGAAGGATCGGCAGGCAGCCCGCGGCGGGGTTCACCTTTTCCTTCTTGTAGAGCGCCATCATCTCCTGCTGCATCTTCTGGCGGTCGTCGCCGACGCGCTCCTTCAGCTTTTCGATTTCGGGCTGAAGCTCCTTCATCTTCGCCATCGAGACGTAGGACTTCCGCGCCAGCGGGAAGACGATCGCCTTGATGATGAAGGTCAGCGCGATGATCGACCAGCCCATGTTGCCGATGAAGCCATGCAGCCAGTGCAGGACCCAGAAGATCGGCTTCGTGAGGAAGAAGAACCAGCCCCAGTCGATCGAATCGATGAAGCCCGCGATCCCGATCGAGGTCTCGTAATCGCGGATAGTCTCCCATTCCTTGGCGCCAGCGAAAAGCATCGTGTCGACGCTAGCCGTTGCGCCGGGGGCGACATCCATCACCGGAAGCCGCGCCTCGGTCTGGTAGATGTCGGCGCCGGGGACGTATTTCACGACCGAGGTGAAGGCCTGACCGGGGTTCGGCGCGAGCGTCGCCATCCAGTACTTGTCCGTGAAGCCGATCCAGCCGTTCTCGGCGACGTCGATCACATTCGCGGGAACGCCTTCGCGTTCGGCGACATCGAGGTCCGGGATGTCCTTGTACTTGGTCTCTTCGAGCTTGCCGTCCGACATCCGCACGAGACCCTCGTGCAGCACGAAGAAGTTCTTCGACTCGGGTTGGCCGTGGCGGGCGACGATGCCGTAGGGGGCGAGCCGGACAGGCGCCGCTCCGCGGTTCTCCACCGATTGCGTGATCGTGAAGAGATAGTCGGCGTCGACCGCCACCTTGCGGCTGAACACGAGGCCCGCGCCGTTGTCCCAGGTCAGCGTGACGGGCTTGCCGGGCGCGAGCGTGTCGCCCTCTGTCAGCGTCCAGACCGTGTTCGGGTCGGGCAGGAGCTTGCGGTCGAGCCCGCCGGCGGGAAGCCAGCCATAGACCGCGTAATAGGGTTTCGCCGCGCCGATTTCGGTGCCTCCGACCGGTGCGAGCAGGCGGATATTGGCGGAATCAGGCTCGAGCGTCTCGCGGTAGTCCTTGAGAAGCAGGTCGTCGATACGTCCGCCGAGGAGCGAAATCGAGCCTTCGAGGCGCGGGGTGTCGATCTTCACGCGCGGCGTGGCCGCGAGCTCGGTTGCCGTCGTGTCCGTGGTCGGGCCGGCCGTGACTTCCGTCGGCGCGGTCGGGACCGGCGGCGCGGCCGGGGCTTCTGCCGTCTGCGACTGGGAGGCCGGCGCCGTCGTGTCGACCGGAGGCGTATCCGGAGCGAAGAGCGTGTACCAGACCAGGATCACGAGGAAGGAGAGAACCGTCGCAAGGATGAGGTTCTTGTTCTGATCGTCCATGAGGGGAGGTCCACTGGCCAGCAAATTTCCCGGCAGGTTCAACAGAACGGAGGGGCAAAGGTCAAGCGGTTTTCAGGTCCGCGCCCAGAGCCGGCCGGGCGCGAGGAGCTTGCAGACAAGCCTTCGCCGCCTTCCCGGCGCGGCCATCGGCGCGGTTTTCGCACCCACGTCGGCTCGACGGGAGCGGCCTCGGGGTGTCACCCACGCTCAACCCGTGCGCCGGCCGACGCTTGGCGTCGCCTGGAGTTTCGTGCGGTGTCGTTCGAGCCACCCGATCGTGCCCTCGAAGGGCATCGGCCGGGCGATCCCGAAGCCCTGGACGTGGCTGCATCCAAGCTGCGCCAGCATCGCGTGTTCGCCGATCGTCTCCACCCCCTCGGCCAGTGTCGCGAGGCCCAGCCTTTCCGCCATCGAGAGGATCGCGGCAACCATCTCCTGCTGCCCCTTGTCCGTGTCGACCCGCGTCACGAAGGAGCGGTCGATCTTGATCCGGTCCACGTCGAAGCGGCGGATGCTGGCGATGGAGGCATGCCCGGTGCCGAAATCGTCAAGATCGATGCCGCAGCCCAGCTGGGCGAGCGCGGCGATGTTGCGCACGATCACGTCGTTGGCGGACTCCGCCACCACGGATTCGAGAACCTCGACGACCAGCCGCTCCGGCTCGAGATCGAAACGGTCAAGCTCCCACTTCAGTTTCTCGGGAAGTTTTGGGTTCCGCAGCTCTTCCCGGCTGAAGTTGACAGCGACCGCAGGCACCTTCAGCCCCGCCCTGTCCCAGGCCTTGAGCGCCGAGAAGGAGTGGAACAGCACGACTTCCGAAAGGCGGGAGGACAGCCCGGCTGTCTCGATCGCGTGGAGGAATTCGGACGGGGGCAGCAGCCCGCGTTTCGGGTGCATCCATCGCGCCAGCGCTTCGAAGCCCGAAACCGCTCCGGTGTCGTTGGACAGCTGGGGCTGGAAATAGGGAAGGATCATCCCGTCTTCGAGCGCGTCCTCGACCTCGTCCTGAAGCAGTGCCCGCGCCGCGATTGCCGCCTGCACCTCGGCAGAGAAGGCGCGAATCGCCCCCGGCCCGCAGCGTTGCGCCTCGTCCATCGCGCTCTCCGCTGCCGAAAGGATTGCCACGCCGCTGGGACCTGGTGACCTGTTCGCCAGGCAAAACCCGACCGATATCCGCAGATAGACCGTTGCCGCATCGATCGACAAGGGCGCCTCGGCCGCCGACTGGAGCCGCGCGGCAAGCTGGATCACCGATTCCAGGTCCGCCCGCCGGACCGGTGCAAGCGCCACCCCGAAGCGCGCGCCGTCGAGCCGAACGACGAGGTCTGCCCCGCGCAGGGCGGCCGAAAGCCGTTCCGCCGTCCGTTGCAGTGCCTGGGTCAAAGCCCCTTCCCCGAATTTCCGGACCAGGTCGTCCGCCTCGTCGATCCCCGCGACGAGGCAGGCGGTGGTCCTGCCCGTGTTCGGTGCCGCGGCGAATGCCGCATCCAGCGCGGCGATCGCGGCGGCGCGAAGCGGAAGGTCCGTCACCCCGTCACGGGGGAGTTCGATCGCGGGCGTTTTCTGAGTGGGTTGGCGCGTCGAAAGATAAACCGTCGGCAGCGCGCAGGCCGAGGCGAGGGCCAGGCCGCCCGGACCGTACCAGAGAAGGGCAAGCGCGAGGGCGGGCAGGAAGACAAGGAACTCCGGCCGGAACAGGGCGAACCGGCCACCCGCGATCTCTCTCCGCGCATTCCCATCCGACATCGGCGAACCTTCCGCATGGAGGCGGCCGAGAGCCGCCGGTTTCCCGGAAGGCTAGGGCGAAGTGGTCATCTATGGGTTAATCGGTTTCCCGAAGGATCGGGGGATTATCGCTAAAATCCGACTTAACTGCCGCGCTCCGTTCGAGCCCTGCGAAATCGAACAGGGCCGGGTCCAGAAGATGCGAGGGCCGCGCGTTCATGAGCGCGCGGAACATGACCTGCCGCCGACCGGGGCTACGCGCCTCCCATCCGTCGAGGATCTGCTTGACCTGCTGGCGCTGCAACCCGTCCTGGCTGCCGCAGAGATCGCAGGGGATGATCGGGTAGTTCATCGCGCGCGCGAAGCGTTCGCAATCTGCCTCGGCCACGAAGGCGAGCGGGCGGTAGACGAAGAGGTCGCCGTCCTCGTTCACGAGCTTCGGCGGCATCGTCGCGAGCCGACCGCCGTGGAAGAGATTCATGAAGAACGTCTCGAGGATGTCGTCGCGGTGGTGGCCGAGCACCACGGCCGAACAGCCCTCCTCCCGCGCGATGCGGTAGAGGTTGCCGCGCCGGAGCCGCGAGCAGAGCGCGCAATAGGTCCGCCCCGCGGGCACCTTCTCGGTCACGATGGAATAGGTGTCGGCGTATTCGATGCGATGCGCCACGCCCATCCGTTCGAGGAATTCCGGCAGAACGGTCGCCGGGAAGCCGGGCTGCCCCTGGTCGAGGTTGCAGGCCAGAAGCTCGACCGGCAGGAGTCCGCGCCACTTCAACTCGTGCAGAACGGCTAGAAGCGTGTAGCTGTCCTTGCCGCCCGAAAGGCAGACGAGCCAGCGCGCGCCGCGCTCGATCATCCCGTATTGCTCGATCGCTTCCCGCGTCTCGCGCACGATACGCTTGCGGAGCTTCTTGAACTCCGTGGAGGTCGGCGCGCCGTGGAACAGCGGGTGGATATCGTCGAGATCGTCGAGCATGGGCGTCCTATGCCAGATCGCGCGAGCGCGGGGAAGTCAGTCGCCCTTCTTCGGCGGCACCGGGTCATAGCCCGATCCACCCAGAGGGTGGCAGCGGCCGATACGGCGCGCCGCCAGCCAGCTGCCCTTGATCGCGCCGTGCTTTTCCAGCGCTTCCAGCGCGTAGGCCGAGCAGGTCGGCTGATACCGGCAGCCGTGCCCGACCCAAGGCGAAAGGATCAGCCGGTAGGCCCGAACGGGCAGGGCGACGATATGGGCGAGGGGCGTCATTGCTTGTCCCGGCTCCCGTGGATCTGGCCGAGCGCCCGAATGAGATCCGCGTTCATCGCGGCGAAATCGCGAGTGACCGTGGCCTCTGGGCGCGCCACAAGGACATAGTCCCAGCCGGGCCGTCCGTGAAGGGGCAGGACCGCACGCGCGATCTCGCGCAGGCGCCTTTTGGCGCGGTTGCGGATCACGGCGTTGCCGATCTTCCTCGATGCCGTGAAGCCCACGCGGATTGTATCTGGCGCCGCCTCGTGGGGGCGCCGCTCCCGTGCCTGAAGCAGAAATCCCGGTGTGCCCTGCCGTCGGGCCTGCGATGCGCGCACGAAATCTCCGCGCCGCCGCAGAACCTCCAGACAAACGGAAACCGCCGGGGCCATTCCCGCCTTCTGGTCTTGAAGACCTTCCGCGGGCGCCTCCGGCGGTGTCATGCCGTGAGCCGTGCTTGCGGCCCTCAGGCCGAAAGAACCTTGCGGCCTTTGGCGCGGCGGGCGTTAAGGACCTTGCGGCCGCCCTTCGTCGCCATGCGCGCACGGAACCCGTGGCGGCGGGCGCGAACCAGGTTCGAGGGCTGATAGGTGCGCTTCATCGTTCCATCTCCGTCAGGCGCGGCGCGAACCGGAAGGATTCGAGCACCGCGATCATTCGAAGCCCGGTCTTTAGACGCGCTTCCGACCCAAGTCAATTCGCGCGCAGAGTTTTTTCTGCAACATTTCCGCCCTTCGTAAAGGCGAGGCGCGGGAATTGTTACAGCCGCCCCGCCTGCGTGTCGCAAAGGGCTCACCCGGCATCAAGGCGGCGTGATGCGGCTGGCTTTGGGACGGCGGGCAGCGCATCTTCGTGACGTGTTTTCAAGGAAGAGCGGGATCCCATGGACGGGGCGGACGGCAAGAACGGCGAAAAGCGCGCGGGTCTCCTGCGCCACCTTCCGCTTGCCGTGATCGTGACGGCCGCGGCGCTGGGCGCGGTCTTTCTGCGCGATGTCCTGAGCTTCGATACGCTCAGCGCGCACCGAGACGCGCTCCTCGACTTCCGCGACGCGAATTACCTCGCCACGGCGCTGGCCTTCGTCCTCACCTACGTCGCCGTGGTTGCCCTGTCTCTGCCGGGGGCGGGAATCACCTCGATGACGGGCGGTTTCCTCTTCGGAACGGCGGCCGGCACGCCGCTCAACATCCTGGCGGCCACGATTGGCGCCACGCTGATCTTCCTTGCAGCGCGATGGGGCGCGGGGCAGCGCCTGGCGCAGCGGATGGACGACTCCGAGGGCCGGGTGAAGCAGGTGAAGCTGGCGATCGACGCCAACCAGTGGGAGGCTCTGTTCCTGATCCGCCTCGTGCCGATCGTGCCCTTCTTCGTGGCGAACCTGCTTCCGGCGCTCTTCGGCGTGCCGCTCTTCCGTTTCATCGTCTCGACCGCGCTGGGCATCATCCCCGGCGCGCTGGTCTTCACCTCGCTCGGCGCGGGCCTGTCGGAGGTGTTCGCTGCCGGGGAAACGCCGGACCTCGACATCGTGTTTGCGCCGCACATCCTCTTGCCGATTCTTGGACTCGCGGCCCTTGCGGCGCTTCCAATCGTGCTGAAGGCGCTGCGAGGGAGGGCGCTGTGACCGAACGCATCAAGGCCGACATCTGCGTGATCGGGGCGGGTTCGGGTGGCCTGTCCGTAGCCGCAGGAGCGGCGCAGATGGGCGCGCGCGCCGTCCTCGTCGAGGGTGCGGAGATGGGGGGCGATTGCCTGAACACGGGCTGCGTGCCTTCGAAAGCGCTGCTCGCCTCCGCCGCCGAGGCGCAGCGCTCCGGCGCCCGCTTCGGCGTGACGCGCGTCGAGCCGCAAGCCGATTATGCCGCCGCGATGGAACATGTCGAGGCGACCATTGCCGCCATCGCGCCGCATGACAGCCAGGAGCGCTTCGAGAGCCTCGGGGTCCGCGTGATCCGCGCTTGGGGGCGGTTCACCTCGCCTTCGGATCTCGCCGCTGGCGACGCCGTCATCACCGCCCGCCGTTTCGTGATCGCCACTGGCTCGCGCCCCTTCGTGCCGCCGATCCCGGGGCTCGAGACCGTGCCGTATCTGACCAATGAAACCCTCTGGTCGCTTCGCGAGCGTCCGGCGCGGCTTCTCGTCATCGGCGGCGGCCCGATCGGGATGGAGCTTGCCCAGGCGCACCGCCGCCTTGGCTGCGAGGTCACGGTCATCGAGGCCGCGACCGTGCTCAACCGCGAGGACCCGGAGCTTGCCGCGATCCTTCTGGACCGGCTCCGGGCCGAGGGGGTCGAGATCGTCGCGGGCGCGAAGGTCGCCAGCGTCACGGGTCAGGGCGGCGCGATCCGGGTGGAGGTCGAGGGTGGGCGGACGTTCGAAGGCACCCATCTCCTGGTCGCGGCGGGGCGCGTGCCGAACACCGAAAGCCTCAACCTCGACGCGGCCGGCGTGGAGACGAACAAGTCGGGTATCAGAACAGACGCGCGGCTCCGCACCACGAACCGCCGCATCTACGCGATAGGCGACGTGGCGGGGCGGGGCCAGTTCACGCATCTCGCGGGCTATCACGCGGGCGTCGTCGTGCGCTCCGCCGTGCTCGGGCTGCCGGCCAGGGCTCGCCACGACCATATCCCCCGCGCGACCTATACCGATCCCGAACTGGCCCATGTCGGCCTGACGGAGGCCGAGGCGCGCAAGCGCCATGGCGACAAGCTGACCGTTCTCCGCGCGCCGCTCTCCGCCAACGACCGGGCGCAGGCCACGGCCCGCACCGAGGGCATGGTGAAGGTCATGGCGGTCGGCGGCCGTCCGGTAGGGGTGTCCATCGTCGGCCCCGAAGCGGGGGAACTGATCGCCCCGTGGGCCCTGGCGATGGCGAACGGGCTGAAACTATCTGCCTTCGCCAACACTGTTCTTCCCTATCCGACCCTGTCGGAGGCTTCCAAACGCGCCGCGAGTACCTATTTTACGCCCAAACTCTTTGATAATCCTTGGGTGAAACGGGTGGTGGGTTTCGTGCAAAGGTTTATTCCCTGAGCCACCCGCGAAGGGGCCATATGTTCTTCAATACCCTCTCCGGCCGGTTCCTCCTCTTGACGACGGCGTTCGTCATGCTGGCCGAGGTGTTGATCTTCGTGCCCTCCGTGGCGCGTTTCCGCGAGGACTACCTGCTCTCGCGCCTCGAGCGTGCGCAGCTTGCCTCGCTCGCGCTTCTGGCAACCGACGAGATGATCGCGCCCGAACTGGAGGCCGAACTTCTCTCCAATGCCGGTGTCTTCAACGTCGTCCTTCGCCGCGACCAGGTGCGCCAGCTCGTCCTGTCCTCGCCGATCCCCGCGCCGATCCAGGCCACGTATGACCTGCGCGATGCGGGGGAATGGGAGCTCATCCGCGATGCACTCGCCTGCCTGATCGACCCTGAGAACCAGGTGATCCGGGTGATCGGCGACCCGGTGAAGAGGGCCGGCCTTCTCATCGAAGTCACGATGGAGACGGCACCGCTGCGCGACGAGATGATCGCCTACGGCATCCGCATCCTGCTGCTTTCGGCGGTGATATCGGTCGTGACCGCGTTCCTGCTGTTCCTCGCCGTCCAGCGCCTTCTCGTCACGCCGATCAAGCGGGTGGTGCGCCACATGTCGGCCTATGCCGACGCGCCGGAGGACGCCCGACGCATCATCGAGCCCAAGGCCCGCGTCGCGGAACTGCGCGAGGCGGAGGACGCGCTTCAGATGATGCAGAAGCAGCTCACAGGCGCGCTGAAGCAGAAGGAGCGTCTCGCCCAACTCGGCGGCGCGCTCGCGAAGATCAGCCATGACCTCAGGAACATCCTGACCACGGCTCAGCTTTTCGCGGACCGGATGGAGGCAAGCAAGGACCCGGCCGTCCAGCGTGCCGCGCCGAAGCTCGTCGGTTCGATCAGCCGCGCGGTGAACCTCTGCGAGGCGACACTGGCCTTCGGCAAGGCCGAGGAGCCGCCGCCGCGGCTTGGGCGCTTCATGCTTTCGGGCCTCGTCTCCGACGTCGTGGACAGCGAACGCCTCTCGGCCAATGCCGCGCATATCGACTTCGTCATCGACGTGCCCCCGAACTTCGCGATTCGGGCCGATCAGGAACAGCTTTACCGGGTGCTGACGAACCTTGTCCGAAACGCCCGCCAGGCGATCGAGGCGACGGGTGAACCCGGCACGATCGAGATCGGCGCGGGCGAGGACGAATCGGAATGGTGGATCCGCGTCGGCGATACCGGCCCCGGTCTGCCGGAGAAGACGCGCGAACACCTTTTCCAGGCGTTCCAGTCCGGGGGCAGGAAGGGCGGCACGGGTCTCGGCCTCGCCATCGCTGCCGAACTGGTGCGGGGCCACGGCGGAACGCTCATGCTCGTCCGCTCCGACGCGGCAGGGACGGAGTTCATGCTCCATCTGCCCAAGACCGTGGGCGCGGCGGATCATGCTCCCGCCCCCGATGCGACGCCGGCGGTGGGTGCCTGAGCGGGCAAAGCAACGTCGGGTTCGAAAGTATTTCGTTTTCGCCCTTGCATTGCCCCGCCACGGGGGCTAAATGCCGCCCCACGCGCCCGTAGCTCAGCTGGATAGAGCACCAGACTACGAATCTGGGGGTCAGGAGTTCGAATCTCTTCGGGCGCGCCATTCCCCTCTCATCGAACGGAATGCGGATAGCCCGAAAGGGTCCGACGTGTCGGACCGCCATTTCCCGAGGCTGTATTCCAGTCGGGCCCGCTCAGAGCCCGAACGCGATATCCGTGCGCGAGGACGTCGCAAGCGCTTCCATGCAGCCCTCCTGGGCTCCGCCCGCCGTCGAACATTCCGCAACGCTGTTCACCAGCAGGCGGGAGATGTTGCCGCAGGAATCCTCAGCGAGGTCGAACTGCACGACCTTGGTCTTGTTCACCGGCAGCTTGCCGAATTCGAGGATGAGAAGCCGGGACACCGCCCCGTCCTTGTCGAACACGGCGACTTCGTAGGAGGCCGCCTCCAGTTCGACGCCCATGTTGTTGGTGGCCACGTAGGTCAGTCTGCAGCCGCCGTTCACTTCGCGGGCCGTGTTGAGCTCAAGGTTGAAGCTGCTGTCCTGGGCGAAACCCGGCGATGCCAGAGCGGCCACGGCGCCGAATGCGGCAACGGACACCAACGAAAAGACGGAGTTTTTCTTCACAGCTTATCCTCCCAAGATCGATAACACACATCCAACGCAAAACTCTTTTGTTACATCTGGTTATCACGCGGTGGGGATTCTCGCAAAAGATTATCCCCCCGCGCTCCGGACTCGCCGGTCCGGAAACCGCGGTTGCCCGAATTCGGGGCAACCCGGACTTGTCAGCGACAGGAAGAAGCCGCCCGGCGGGACCGGGCCGCGGCGCCGGATTCCACGGCCGTGACCCGCCCCGCGATTGTCGCAGCTGTCAAAACGGTCTGTCGACCGGCCGCGCGACATCGGCACGGCATCGCCCGCTGTCTGCCATAGTTTGGCCCTTCGTATTGGCGAACGTCATTACAACGGAGCGGACATATTGGAGGGCAATCCGATGAAACTCGCAGCAAAATTCTTCGGTATTCTTGGCCGTCGCGGGGATGTGGAGCTTCACCCGAGCGATCCCTTCGCCCGGCGTCTCGATACCGTCGCGGTGCTGGCCTGTGGGCCGCTGACGCGCGCGGCCAACGCAGGGCGCAGAAGCGTCTTCAGCTCCCGCAAGGCGGCCTAAAAATCCACCCGCACGCCCGGAAGGTTCAGTTCCTTCAAGAGGTCACGGACTTCCTGGCGCGCGGCGATGTTCGAGATGTTGAGGTTCCCCACCCCGACATCGCGCAGATCGAGCAGCGTGAGGCCGCGCGGGAACAGTTCCCGGAAGATCACGCGCTCGGAAAAGCCGGGCGCGACGCGGAACCCGATCCGGCGGGACAGTTCCGAAAGCGCCTGACCCACCTTCTTCTTGTTATGCATCTGCTGCGCGCCGAGGCGGTTGCGAAGCACGATCCAGTCGATCGGCTTCAGCCCCGCCCGCGCCCGGAGCTGGCGCGCGTTCCAGACCATCTCGGCATAGATCGACGGCCCGGTGACCCGGCCCGTGTCGGGATTGATCCGCGCCAGGAGGTCGAAGTCGATGAAGCTGTCGTTCAGCGGCGTGATGAGCGTGTCGGCAAGCGAATGGGCAACCTGGGAGAGCCGGGTATGCGACCCGGGGCAATCGATCACGATGAAGTCGCATACGGCATCGAGTTCCGCCACCGCCGCCGAGATGCGGTGGTCCTGCGCGTTCTCGCCCGGGCTGAGCGTGGCCGGATCGACCTCGGGCAGTTCGCGGTAGTCGGGCATGGGAAGCTCGAGCCCCTCCCGGACAACTTCTGCCTGGCGGTTCTCGATGTAGCGGCCGAAGCTGCGCTGCCGCAGGTCGAGGTCGAGGGCGCCGACGCGGTGCCCCATGCGCAGAAGCGCCGTCGCCACATGCATGCAGGTCGTCGACTTTCCGGACCCGCCCTTCTCGTTCCCCACGACGATGATATGCGCCAAGCGTTCGTCCCCGTATCCTTGCTCCCCGGCCCCAGCCCCGGGGATTCGAAAAAGGCGCGCCGTTCCCGGCGCGCCCTGACGCTATAAAGCAGACCTTCCGGAGGGAAGGGCCGAAACCTCAGAAACCGAGGCCGGCGTACTTGTTCTTGAACTTCGACACGCGGCCGCCGGTGTCCATCAGCTTCTGCGAGCCACCGGTCCAGGCCGGGTGAGACGTCGGGTCGATGTCGAGCGCCATCCGGTCGCCTTCCTTGCCCCAGGTCGAACGAACCTGGAACACGGTGCCGTCCGTCATCTTGACGTCGATCATGTGGTAGTCGGGATGGGTATCTTTTTTCATGATCCGGCTCCTCAGGCTTCAGCGCCAGCTTTGGGCTTGTAGTTGGTGACCTCGGCGATCCGGGCCGACTTGCCGCGGCGGGAGCGCAGGTAGTACAGCTTGGCCCGACGGACGCGGCCGCGACGGACGACCTCGATCGAGTCGATGTTGGTCGAGTAAAGCGGGAACACACGCTCCACGCCTTCGCCGAAGGAAATCTTGCGGACGGTGAACGAAGCCGACAGCGTGTTGCCGCCCTTGCGGGAAATGCAGACGCCTTCGTAGTTCTGGACGCGCGAGCGCGTGCCTTCCGTCACCTTGTAGCCGACACGGATCGTGTCGCCCGCCTTGAAGTCGGGGATCGACTTGCCGAGAGCGGCGATCTGCTCGGCTTCGAGTTTCGCGATAATGTCCATCGCGTAGTCCTTTCCTCTGCTCGCGGTTATTCCGCGAAGATGGGTGACACCTCAGAGCTCTTGGTCTTCTTCCGGGTCCGTTCCGTGCTTGGCACGGAACGCCCGCCAGAGGTCAGGTCGTCGTTCCTTTGTAAGCCTCTCGGCTTCGGCTTTCCGCCAGCCGGCTATCTTCGCGTGATGACCGGACAGAAGAACCTCCGGTATCTCGCGGCCTTGCCAGACGGTGGGCCTAGTGTACTGCGGGTGTTCAAGAAGCCCGTCCGAAAAGGATTCCTCCTCGGTGGACGCCTGATTCCCGAGCACGCGGGGTATAAGGCGAACGGTCGCGTCGATCAAGGCCATTGCCGCGATCTCTCCGCCCGTCAGGACGAAGTCCCCGAGAGAGACCTCTTCGACCGCGTAATGATCCAGCACGCGCTGGTCGACGCCCTCGAACCGTCCGCAGAGAAGCGTCATCCCCTCGGCCTGTGACAACCGTCGGGCCATGGCCTGGTCGAAGGGCTTGCCGCGGGGGGAGAGGTAGATGACCGGCCAGCGTGCGCGGTCGATCGGCGTGCCGATCGCGGCCTCGTCGAAGGCTCGGCCCACGACGTCGGCGCGCAGCACCATGCCTGCGCCGCCGCCCGCCGGGTTGTCGTCCACGTTGCGGTGCTTGCCTTCGCCGAAGGTCCTCAGGTCAATCGTCTCCAGCGCCCAGAGCCCTTCATGAAGCGCCTTGCCGGTCAGTGACAGGCCCAGGGGGCCGGGGAATGCCTCCGGAAAGAGCGTGATGATCCGCGCCGTCCATGCGCCCCTGAGCCGCGGCGCCGGCGTCATAAGCTCGCGCGGCTTGAGCGAGGCGGAAACGGACAGCCGTCCATGCGACTTCGCGGGCTTCTCTGTCATGGTGCAACGATCCCCTGCCGGGCGGCGCGGCCGCCCCTGCGAAACCCGACCTGCCTCGCCGGAAATGCGCCGAAGGTCAAGCGCGCCCGGATCGGAGTGGCGGTCAGGACGGGGGGCGCCGCGTCCGGTCGCGCGAATTCGCAGGCGGCAGCTCCACCAGACGCTTCCTTGCATCGTCGTCGAGGCCGAGGAGGTCCAGCACGGGCGCGAGGGGGCCGAAGGGCCTTGCCGCCGATCGCTCCAGCGGTGCCCGGTGCACCGGCCAGGGCGCCACGGCTTCTGCCACCGCATCCACGATATCGCCGAGCGCTTCCGCCCCGGCAACGGACGCACTGAAGTCTCCGAGGTCCGCTGCGATGGCGCCGCGGTCGGCCAGATGTCCGTGCAGGCTTTCGAGCCAGTCCCGGGGCGCGCGGGTCGTGAACAGGAATTCGAGCCGCAACGGATCCCCGATCAGTTCCTCCGCGACCTCCGCGAGGCAGCGCATCAGCTCCGGCGCGGCGGCGTAGGACGTGACGCCCCGCCGCCCCGGCATGTGGCCGCAAAGGTCCTCGGATGACAGGATCAGCGTTTCCCCATCTTGGAGGCGAAGCTTGGCCAAGAAGGCCGCGAGCAGGCCCCGGAAGAGAGCCAGTTCCACCGGGTCCTGCCGGACCGAATAGGCCCGCGCGGTTTCGGCGACGGCCGTCATGTCCTCCCTGAGCGCCACGTGAATGCCCGGCCCCAGCCGGTCGTGGTTCGCCTGAAGCATGCGTTGCAGGGAAGTCGTCCCGGTCTTGTGGAAGCCGGGATGGACGAGGATGCGGATCATTCCGCTTCCGCGCCACCCGTCGTGCCGCGGTGCTGGTCCGCTTCTTCCGCTTCCGCGTCGCCGGTCTGGGGCTCGCGCACCATCAACCCCAGCGGTATCGCGAAGGCCGAGAGAACGATCGGCAGGATGAGCGGCAGCGCGATGACCCCGCCGAGCAGCGTGCCAAGCCCCCGGCCGAGCGAGAACAGAACGAAGATCAGGACCATCTGGAACATGGTCAGCCCGCCCAGATAGGCCGCCAGTATGGTTGGCGCTCCCTGCGTCTCTGTCCTTGCCCAGCTGCGGGGCCGCAGAAGCACGACCCAAAGAAGGTAGACGGCGAGGAAGATGAGAGCCGACGTCATGGGCGCGCCGGTCAGTCCGGAAAGGAATGGGCCGAAATAAAGAAGCGCCGCCGTGAGAGAGAACAGCGCCATTCGTGGGCTCATGCCTGGGTTTCCTCCTCTGGCGGATCGGCGATGATCCGCCCCGCTGCAAGATCGACCGTCGGCACGATAGCTTTGGTGAATGGCAGAAGTAAGGCAGCCTTCCGCCCGGGTCCCTGGACCTCGAGGATGTCGCCGGCGCCGTGGTTGTAGATCGCGGTGACTTTCCCCAGTCGCGCGCCCCCGGTGTCGAGCACTTCGAGCCCGATCAGGTCCGCGTGATAGAATTCGTCGTCCGGAAGGCTCGGCAGCTTCGAACGGTCGGCGTAGAGCGCCACGCCGCGCAGCGCCTCGGCCTCCTCGCGCGTCCGGACCCCGCCGAGACGCGCGGCGAGCCCGCCCGGAACCGCGCGGGTGATCTTCACCGTGAAGCTCCGCTTTCCGTCCTCGGTGCACAGCGGCGCGTAGTCCGCGATCGCGTCGGGTTCGGAGCAGAAGCTTTTCAGCCGGACCTCGCCGCGGACCCCGAAGGCCCCGGCTATGGCGCCGACGCAGATACGGTCAGTCCCGCTCATCAGGCGTTCCCCCCAAGGAAAGGCCGGGCGAAGCGCCGCCCGGCCCTATGGTTCCGAAGTGGTATCCGGCCTTATTCGGCCGAAGCCTCTTCCGTGGGCGCGGCGGCCTTGGCGGCCTTTTCCTCGGCGCGCTTCTTCGCCTTCGCGCCCGGCTCGGCCTTCTTCATGTTCTTGCGCTCGGTCTTCGCCTTGACGCCAGCGGCTTCGAGGAAGCGGGCGATCCGGTCGGTCGGCTGCGCGCCGCGGTCGAGCCAGTGCTGCACACGCTCCATGTTCATCTTGACGCGCTCTTCGCTGTCTTTCGGCAGGAGCGGGTTGTAGGTGCCGAGCTTCTCGAGGAAGCGGCCGTCGCGCGGCATGCGCGAGTCGGTCGCGACGATCGAGTAGTGCGGGCGCTTCTTCGAGCCCCCACGGGCGAGGCGGATCTTCATAGCCATGTCGGTTCTCCTTGGTTTGGCTGTTTCCGGCCGGGGCCGGTCATTTCTGCAGTTTCTCGTGGTGCCTGATCACTTCGGAAATGACGAAGTTCAGGAATTTCTTGGCGAATTCGGGGTCGAGGTCGGCCTCTTCGGCCAGCCGCTCGAGCCGCGCGATCTGGTGGGCCTCCCGCGCCGGGTCCGAAGGGGGCAGGGCGTATTCGGCCTTCAGCTTTCCCACGGCCTTCGTGTGCTTGAACCGTTCGGCGAGCGTGTAGACCAGGATCGCGTCGAGCCGGTCGATCGAGGCGCGATGCTCCTTCAACAGGTTCGCGGCGAGGGCGACGGCGTCGGTCATCAGACGGCCTCCGGTTCCGGGTGGCGGTAGACGTGAATATTCTGGCCGTCGTGATCCTCGGTGCGCTCGATCGTGGCGCCGAGGCGCCGGGCCAGCGCGTTCGATCGGTCGTTGTCCTCGTGAACGAGGCTGATGAGCGGCCCCATTCCCCAAGCCTGCGACGCATGGGCCCTCGCGGCCAGCGCCGCCTCGTGGGCATAGCCCTTGCCTTCGAAGCCGTCGAAGAGGTGCCAGGCGAGTTCAGGTTCCGGCCAGCCGGCTGGATAGATCACTCCGACGCGGCCGACGAAGGTTTCGTCGGCCTTTCGGTCAACGGACCACAAGCCGTAGCCGCGCAGCGCCCAATGACCGATCCCGGCCGCGAGGATGCGCCACGCGCCGAATTCGTCGGTCTTGCCGCCGATGAATTTCGTCCGCTCGCTCTGGCCGAAGGCCCGGATCGCCGCAAGGTCGCTTTCGGCGGGGCCGCGCAGCCGCAGGCGTTCCGTTTCCAGAACGGGGATGTCGAACGGCAGGGTCACTTTTTCTTCCCGAAGCCGCCAAGTCCCGACAGCCCGCCGGGAAGGTTAAGCCCGCCGGGGGCGCGTCCGAGGCCGCCGAGGCCGCCGGGGAGTTTCCCCTGCATCGCCTTCGCGGCTTCTTCCAGTTCGCGCGGGTCCATCTTCGACGGGTCGGGCATGCCGCCCTTGCCGAACATGCCCTTCATCGCCTGCTTGAGCATGCCGCCCTTGCCCATCTTCTTCATCATGTCCGCCATCTGACGGTGCATCTTCAGAAGCTTGTTCAGTTCGGACACCTCGAGCCCCGCGCCCGCAGCCACCCGCTTCTTGCGGCTGGCCTGCATCAGGTCGGGGTTGGCGCGTTCCTTCTTGGTCATGGAATTGATGAGCGCGATCTGGCGCCTCAGCATCGTGTCGTCGAGGCCCGCATCCTGCGCCTGGCGCGACATCTTCGCCATGCCGGGCATCATTCCCATGATGCCTTCCATGCCGCCCATCTTCAGCATCTGATCGAGCTGCATCTTCAGGTCGTTCATGTTGAACTGACCCTTGGCGAAGCGCTTGGCCATGCGCTCGGCCTGCTCCGCCTCGATCGTCGCCTGCGCCTTCTCGACGAGCGCGACGATGTCGCCCATGCCGAGGATGCGGCCCGCGATGCGCTCCGGCTCGAAGGTTTCGAGCGCGTCCATCTTCTCGCCAAGGCCGACGAAGCGGATCGGCTTGCCGGTCACGGCGCGCATCGACAGCGCCGCGCCGCCGCGGCCGTCGCCGTCCATCCGGGTGAGAACCACGCCGGTGATGCCGACCTTGCCGTCGAATTCGGTGGCAACGTTGACTGCGTCCTGACCGGTCAGGCCGTCGACGACCAGAAGCGTCTCGCGCGGCTTCGCCACGTCGCGGACGGCCTGGACCTCGTCCATGAGAACTTCGTCGATGTGCAGACGGCCCGCAGTGTCGAGCATGTAGACGTCATACCCGCCGAGCGTCGCCTGCTGCTTGGCCCGCTTGGCGATCTGAACGGCGCTTTCGCCCTTCACGATCGGCAGCGTGTCGACCCCGATCTGGGTGCCGAGGATCTGCAGCTGCTCCATCGCCGCCGGGCGGTTCGTGTCGAGCGACGCCATCAGGACGCGCTTGCCGTTCCGGTCCTTGAGGCGCTTGGCGAGCTTCGCCGTCGTCGTGGTCTTGCCCGAGCCCTGAAGGCCGACCATCAGGATCGGCGCGGGCGGGTTGTCGATCTTCAGCGCGCCGGGATCGCCCTCGCCCTTGAGGACGTCGATCAGCGCGTCGTGCACGAACTTGACGACCTGCTGGCCCGGCGTGACCGATTTCGTCACCGCCTGGCCGGTGGCCTTGTCCTGCACCGCCTTCACGAAGTCGCGCGCGACCGGAAGCGAGACGTCCGCCTCCAGAAGCGCCACGCGAACTTCGCGCAGCGCGGTCGCGACGTCGGCTTCGGACAGCGCGCCCTGTTTCGTCAGCCGTTCAAAGACGCCAGACAGGCGTTCCGACAGATTTTCGAACATCCCCTGGCCTCCTTCGACCGGTTGCGTACATGCCGGATGTAGTCACCGGCGCTCCAAACACCAACGGCACCAGTGGGCGCAACGCGCTGACTGGTGTCGATCCCCGCACAATGGCGATGGGACCGGAAGCTTTGAGGCCTCCGGGAATTGAGGGGCCGTTTAGGCTGGAAAGGGGCTGCGAGTCAAGCGGGCCCTTCCGCGGGGCCCGCCGATCTCGCATGAACTCAGGCGGCGAGCTTCTCGACGGCGGCTTCCGCCGCCTTGAGCGTCTCCTCGGGGTTGAAGACCATCGCGTCGGCGGCGATGAATTCGACTTCCGTTATGCCGAAGAAGCCCAGCATGTGCCGGATATACCCCGACGCGAAATCGATGTCCGAGCCGATCTTGGTGCCGTCCGAGGCCATCGCCACGATCGCGCGCTTCCCGGTCAAAAGGCCGACCGGCCCCTTGTCCGTGTAGACGAAGGTCTCGCCCTTGCGCGCCAGATGGTCGATCCAGCTTTTCAGCTGCGCCGGCACGCCGAAATTGTAGACGGGCATGCCGATCACCAGGATATCGGCGGCCTTCACCTCGGCGAGAAAGGCGTCGGAGTATGCGGCGATCCTCGCCTGCTCAGGTGTCCGCTTTTCGGCCGGAGTGAACACCGCCCCGATCCAGTTTCCGTCGATCTGGGGCACGCCCTCCGACAGGTCGCGGACGGTCACCGTGGCGCCGGGATGCGTCGCTTGCAGCCGCCCGATGATGCGGTCGGTGAGCGTGCGGGAAACGGAGCCTTCGCTCTTGATGGATGCGTCGATGCGCAGGATGCTGGTCATGTCAGTAGCTCCTTTGAGTGGGTACCGGTCAGACTTTGTGCCTTGCGCGAATGAACACAATTCAGATAATCGCACTCAAATTGTTAGCTGGCGCACAGAAGCATGCCTCTGAGCAACTGGGACGAAGTACGCACTGCCTACCAGGTGGCGCGTGTCGGCACCGTGTCCGGCGCGGCCGAGGTGCTTGGCGTGCACCACGCCACTGTCATCCGCCACGTGGACGCACTTGAGGAACGGCTTGGCGTCAAGCTTTTCCAGCGGCACGCGCGCGGATACACCCCGACCGAGGCGGGGCGCGAGCTTCTGACCGTCGCGCAGGCGACCGACGACCAGTTCTCACAACTCGCCGCGCGCCTTTCCGGCGCGGGCAGCGCGATGAAGGGCGAACTCATCGTCACGTCGCTGCCGGGGCTTTCGGTCCTCGTCACCCCGACGCTCGCGCGCCTTCAGGCCGCGCATCCGGACCTGACGGTGCGCTACGTCACCGACACCCGGCTGTTCCGGCTCGAATACGGCGAGGCGCATGTCGCCATCCGCGCCGGCGCGAAGCCGCAGGAGCCCGACAACGTGGTCCAGCCGCTCGCCGAGTTCCGGGTGGCGCTTTACGCTTCGCATGCCTACGCCGATACCCACGGCCTCCCGCAGTCCGAGGGCGATCTTGCCGGCCACAGGTTCATCGCGAGCGAAAGCGAGGAGGCCCGCGCGCCCTTCTACCGCTGGCTCACCGGGCGCGTGTCGTCGGACCGGATCGTGTTCCGCTCGAACGACGCCGAGGCGCGGGCCGATGCCGTCGCTGCGGGCGTGGGGCTGGGTTTCCTGCCGGTCCTGCCGCCCCGCACGGACCTGATCGAGGTTCTTCCGCCGCGCGCCGAATGGGCCTCGATGCTCTGGCTCGTCACCCATGTGGACCTGCACCGCACGCCGAAGGTGCAGGCGTTTCTCACCGCGCTCAAGGAAGACGCGCGCGCCACCTGCGACGGGGGATAGGATTGGGCGCCCTTTCCCAGCCCGCGCGCGGGCATCTCGCGATGCTTCTCTTCTCTGCCCTCGTCGCGGGGTCGTTCTCGCTCGGCACGATGGCGGCGAACCTGATCGCGCCAGCCGCGCTCACCGCAATCCGGTTCTGGATCGCGGCGGCAATCATCGGCTCGGTGGCTCTCGCCACCAAGGGCATCCGCCGGGGCGATTTCGCCGCGCCCTGGCGCTATCTCGCGCTGGGCGGGACCTTCGGGGTCTACTTCGTCCTGATGTTCGAAGGGCTGAAGACCGCGCCGGCGGTCTCAGCCGCCGCGGTGTTCACGCTGACGCCAGTCATGGCCGCAGGCTTCGCCTGGCTGCTCCTGCGCCAGATGATGACGCCGCGAATGGCTCTTGCGCTTGCCGTCGGCGCGAGCGGCGCGCTCTGGGTGATCTTCCGCGCCGACCTCGCGGCGCTGCTGCGGTTCGAGGTCGGGCGTGGAGAGGTCATCTATTTCTTCGGCTGCGTCGCACACGCGGTCTACACGCCGCTGGTCCGGCGGCTGAACCGGGGCGAGTCCCCCGTCGTCTTCACCTTCGGAATGCTGGTCGCGGGCGGCGTCATCCTCACCGCATATGGCTGGGGCGATCTCGCCGCGACGGAGTGGGCGGAGTTGCCCCTGATCGTCTGGATCACGCTTCTCTACATATCCATCTTCGCGAGCGCGGCGACCTTCGTCATCCTGCAGTACGCGACGCTGAGACTCCCCTCGGCCAAGGTCATGGCCTATACCTATCTCACGCCATCCTGGGTCATCGTCTGGGAAATCGCCCTCGGCAAGGGCGCGCCCGGCGGGCTCGTCCTGGGCGGCATCGGGCTGACGGTCATCGCGCTCCTGATGCTCCTGAAGAACGACACGCCCGCTTGACCGGGATCAATGCAGGTGGCACCGCTTGTGCACACCCTGAGGCGACGACGCGAACGGAGGGCGCGATGGCGGCCCAGACCAAGCAAGAGCTTCTGGCCCTCACGAAGTCCGAATACCGGAAACTCCGCGACCTGATCGCCGGAATCCCGGAAACCGTGGCTGCCGAGACGGGCGACGACGGCATATCCATCAAGGACACGATCGCGCAGCGGGCGCATTGGGTCGAATTGCTTCTGAAGTGGTACGAGGACGGCAAGGCGGGGCGGGTCGTCCACAAACCGGCCGCTGGCCACAAGTGGACGGACCTCAAGACCTACAACGCCAAGGTCCGCAAGGATTCACGCGCGCGCGGCTGGGACGAGGTCAAGGCGGAGCTCGAGGCGGCGCATGAGCGTCTCGTCACGCTTGTCACGGAAAGCGAGGAATCCGCCCTCTACGGAAAGAGGCTCTACGACTGGATGGAGGACTGGACGCTCGGCCGCTGGGCCGAGGCGACGGGAGCGAGCCATTACCGGTCGGCGCGCAAGGCGATCCGGCAGATCCTGAAGGAACACTCGGGCGCGGCCTAGTCCGGCGCGTCACGTTTCCGGCAGGGAATCTTCGCCCAGGAGCATCGGAAGATCGCCGTCCTCGGTCAGCTCCGCCTCCAGGAACCGTTCGAAGGCGTCGTAGTCCAGCCCCTCGAACTGGCCGAAACCCTGCATCCAGACCGAAGCCACGCGCATCGCGTCAGGTTCGAGCTTGCACCACTTGACCCGCCCGCGCCGTTCCTGGCTGATCAGGCCTGCATCGGCGAGGACGGAGAGGTGTTTCGAAATCGCCGCCAGCGAGATGTCGAAGGGCTCGGCTACGTCCGTCACCGCCATGTCGTCTTCAAGAAGCATGACGAGGATCGTCCGCCGCGTCGGGTCGGCGAGGGCGGCGAAGATCGCGTCGAGCGCGGGATCCTGGGGCGTATCCATGCGTACTCTCTGCGCCCGGACGGAAAAATCGTCAACCTGTCGGTTGAATATCGAAAACCGGGGCCCGAGGGCCGCGCGGCAAAGGAAATCGCTCCCGCTCGAGTTCGAGAGAATATGAAATTTACTTGTTATCAGATACTTGACGCGAATCTTGCGTCGGCAGACGCGCCTTGACTCATGCCCCTAGCGGTTCTAACAACCCGTCGACTGTCCAAGGGGGCGTTCCGGATGGCCGAAGAACCCGATCAAGAGCGTCTGAAGGCGCTTGAAGAACGGATCGCGGAGGCCAAGCGGGCGCAGCAGCCGAAGCCCCCGAAGGACGAGCACTACACTGCGGCCAGCCAGGGCTGGCGCATGGTTATCGAGCTGGTTTCGGGTCTCGGGATCGGCTTTGGCATCGGGTACGGGCTCGACACGGTCTTCGGGACCATGCCGTTCCTGCTGGTGCTGTTCACATTGCTGGGCTTCGCGGCCGGGGTGAAGACGATGCTTCGCACCGCCTCCGAATTCCAGGGCGGAAGAGAAACGGGGCAGGGCCCCGGCGACGAGAGGGACTGAACGTGGCGACTGAAGCTGAAGCCGAAGGCCTGGTGTTCCACCCGATGGACCAGTTCATCGTGAAGCCGCTTTTCGGCGGTGACGCGATTTCCTGGTACACGCCGACCAACGCGACGCTCTGGATGGCTGTCGCGGCTGTCGCGGTCATCCTGCTCTTCGTGATCGGCACGCGTGGCCGCGCGATCATCCCGTCGCGGATCCAGTCGGTTGCGGAACTCGCCTACGGCTTCATCCACAAGATGGTCGAGGATGTCGCGGGCAAGGACGGCCTCAAGTTCTTCCCCTACATCTTCACGCTTTTCCTCTTCATCGTCTTCTCGAACTTCCTCGGCCTCCTGCCGAAGGCGTTCACGCCCACCTCGCACATCGCGGTTACGGCGATCCTGGCGGTTGGCGTGTTCCTGACGGTGACGATCGTCGGCTTCGTCAAGAACGGCGTTCACTTCCTGGGGCTCTTCTGGGTCTCCTCGGCGCCGCTGCCGCTGCGCCCGATCCTCGCGGTCATCGAAGTCATTTCGTACTTCGTGCGTCCGGTCAGCCACTCGATCCGACTTGCCGGCAACATGATGGCCGGCCACGCGGTGATCAAGGTGTTCGCGGCCTTCGCGCCCCTGGTCCTCTTCTCGGGCATCGGCATCGCCGTGACCCCGCTCTCGATCGTCGCGATCACCGCGATGTACGGGCTCGAAATCCTCGTGGCCTTCATCCAGGCCTACGTCTTTACCATCCTGACCTGCGTCTACCTCAAGGATGCGCTGCATCCGCACCACTGAGGTCGGGAACCGAAATCTCAGCCAATTCCAAATCAAGGAGTGACGAATATGGAAGGCGATATCGTTCAGATGGGTGCTTACATCGGTGCCGGCCTTGCCTGCATGGGCATGGGTGGGGCTGCCGTCGGTGTGGGCAACGTTGCCGGCAACTTCCTGTCGGGCGCCCTGCGCAACCCGTCCGCCGCGGCCGGCCAGACCGCTACCCTCTTCATCGGCATCGCCTTTGCCGAAGCGCTCGGGATCTTCTCGTTCCTCGTCGCGCTTCTGCTGATGTTCGCCGTCTGATCCCAGCAAGGCATTCCTTGCGCGTGGGTGGGGGCCTTTCGGCGCCCACCCTGGGTTTTAAACGGCCGAGGTGACCGACATGGCAACTGAAACCGAAGCGGCGGCGGAACACGCCACTGAAGCGGCGGGGGCGGCAGGAGAAGCCGTGACCCATGCCGCCGAGGCTGCCGGGCACGCGGCGGAATCCGCCGGCATGCCGCAACTCGACTTCGCGACCTTCCCGAACCAGATCTTCTGGCTGGTGGTGACGCTTGTCGTCATCTACTTCGTGCTGTCGCGCATCGCGCTCCCCCGCATCGCCGGCGTTCTCGCCGAGCGGCAGAGCACGATCACCAACGACATCGCGGCGGCGGAAGAGCTGAAGCTGAAGGCCGAGGAGGCCGAGAAGGCCTACAACCAGGCGATCGCCGACGCTCGCACCGAGGCCCAGAAGATCGTGGCCGAGGCGCGTGCAGCCATCCAGGCCGACCTCGATGCGGCGACGGCCAAGGCCGATGCCGAGATCGCGGCGCGGTCCGCCGAGTCCGAGGCCCGGATCACGGAGATCCGCGCCGGTGCGGTCGAAGCCGTGGGCGCCGTTGCGCGCGATACGGCGGCGGCCCTGGTCGCGGCGCTTGGTGGCAAGGTAGACGAGAAAGCCGTTGACGCGGCGGTCTCGGCGCGGATGAAAGGTTGAGACGATGAAGAAGCTCTCCCTCCTCCTCGTCCTCGCGGCGACCCCGGCGGCGGCGGCCACTGGCCCCTTCTTCTCGCTGCGCAACACCGACTTTGTGGTGACGCTCGCGTTCCTGCTTTTCGTCGCGGTGCTGTTCTATTTCAAGGTGCCTTCGCTTCTTGGCGGGCTCCTCGACAAGCGTGCGAGCGCGATCAAGTCGGAACTGGACGAAGCGCGCAGCATCCGCGAAGAGGCGCAGACGCTCCTGGCCTCCTACGAGCGCAAGCACAAGGAAGTCCAGGAACTCGCCGACAAGATCGTCGAGACGGCGAAGCGCGAAGCGACCGATGCGGCCGAGCAGGCGAAAGCCGACCTCAAGGCCTCGATCGCGCGGCGTCTTGCCGCCGCGGAAGACCAGATCGCTTCGGCCGAGGCTGCGGCCGTCCGCGAAGTCCGCGACCGGGCGATCGCCGTGGCGACCCAGGCGGCTGGCGACGTTGTCGCCAAGCAACTCGGCGCCGCGGAGAAGGCTGCCCTGATCGAGGGTGCGATTTCCGAAGTCAGCGCCAAGCTGCACTGACGCGAAAGCGGTGAACTGAAAGAAACCAAGGACCCGGCCCCAGCGGCCGGGTCTTTGCTTTGAGGGATCAAAGTCGGCGGCGTTCCTGTTCGAACCTCAGGCGTGCAACGGATTCCTTCCGATCGGCCTTCTGCTGGGCGGCAAGCTCGTCCTCGATGTAGCTGAGATGCGCTTCGACCGCGGCACGGGCGGCAGCCGGATCCCGCGCCTGCAGCGCTTCATTTATCGCGCGGTGCTGATCCAGGAGCGTGCTGCGCGTCGTGCGGACGCGGAACAGCATCTGACGGTTATAGAAGACGCCGTGGCGCAGCATGTCGAACATCGACCGCATCATGTGCAGCATGACGACGTTGTGGCTGGCCTCGATGATTGCCATGTGGAATTCGGCATCGAGCCCGGATTCGACATCTGGGCTGCGCCGGGCATGGGCGGTTTCCATCTTCGCAAAGATCGCGCCTATGACCTGAAGGTCGGTATCGGAGGCGAATTTCGCCGCGCGCTCGGCGGCCAGCCCCTCCATGTCGCGGCGGAAGGAGAGATAATCGAACACGGCCTCGTCATGCCGGCTGAACAAGCGGATCAGCGCGGGCGAGAATGCGGAGCCCAGCACCTCCGCGACGAAGATCCCGGCACCTGCCCGGGTTGTCAGCAGGCCGGCCTCCTGCAGTTCTGCCACGGCTTCCCGCAACGAGGGGCGCGACACGCCAAAGCGTTCGGACAGCTCCCTCTCAGAGGGCAGGCGTTCGCCCGGGCGCAAAATGCCCTGGAGAATGAGCTGCTCGATCTGGCGCACTACGGCCTGAGAGAGTTTTTCGGATTCGACCTTCTGGAACGGCATTTCTTCCACCAAAACTGGCCAAGATTTATGACCACGATCCCGTGATTACAACGAAAAAGGCCGGGCGTGCGCCCGGCCTTCGTGTTTTGGGCCCGATCTGTCGTCAGGCGTTGGGACGGATGATGATCTCCACACGCCGGTTGAGGGTCCGGCCCTCGGGCGTCAGGTTCGAAGCCACCGGCTGGCTTTCGCCGCGACCGTAGGTGACGATCCGGCCGCCGGAGACGCCGCCGTTGCGCAGGATGGCGCCGACCGCGGCGGCGCGACGTTCCGACAGGTCCTGGTTATACGCGGCCGAGCCAGTGTTGTCCGTGTGGCCAACGATTTCGATGGTGCTGTTCGGATACTGGTTCAGGTTGTCCGCAAGTGCGTAGAGATCGCCACGCAGGTCGGACCGCACGGCGGCGCTGTCCGTCGCGAAGAGGATCCCCTCGGGCATGGTCACGATCAGTTCGCGGCCGGTGTTCTGGATGCGGACCTGGTCATTGCTGATATCGCGCTCAAGGTCGCGACGCTGGCGGTCGAGCTGGGTGCCGATGGCGCCGCCGATCGCGCCGCCGATGATCGCACCCGCTGCCGTCTTGGCCAGCCGGTCATCGTCGCTCTGCGCGCCGATCAGGCCGCCGATGACGGCACCGGCGACGGCGCCGGATTGTGCGTTCGAGGGCTGACCCGAGCCGTAGGTGTCGGTGCAGGCCGAAAGGGCGAGCGCGCCGGTAAGGACGACGGGAATTGCGATTCTCATGTTCTGCCTCATGCGTAGTTGGTTCCGCCTTGGAACTCGGGCGCAACCTTGTCGCTTGGGCCGTGATATTCAATAACAGCTGCAAAAGTCAGCAGGTTTCCGCCCATCAGGCGGCGCCGCTGTCCGCGCGGGCGGCCTCCCAGGCGAGCATCGCGCGCTTGACGGGCAGGCCCCAGTGATACCCGCCGAGCCCTCCCGACTTGCGCAGCGCACGGTGGCACGGAATCAGCCAGCTGACCGGGTTGCGGCCGACGGCAGTTCCGACCGCCCGGACGGCACGCGGGCTTCCGATGGACTGCGCGATCTCGGAATAGGTCGTGACATGCCCGGAAGGGACGGACAGAAGCGCTTCCCAGACCTTGATCTGGAACGGCGCCCCGATCAGGTGCAGCTTCGCCTCCCCCTTCTGGCTGAAGGCCGCCTCGACCCAGGGCGCAATCGCTGCGGGATCTTCGACATAGTCCGCCGCCGGCCAGCGCGCGCGAAGGTCCGCCATCGCCTCTTCCCTCCCGGATTCGGCCGTGAACGCGAGCCCGCAGAGGCCACGTTCCGTCCCCATCGCCAGCGCCTCGCCAAAGGGCGAGGGGAAGAGACCCCAGCGGATCGTCAGGCCCTCGCCGGCACGGGCGAAATCGCCGGGGCTCATCGCCTCCCAGCGCAGGAAGAGGTCATGGAGGCGCCCGCTTCCGGAAAGGCCCGCCTCCAGCGCCGTGTCGAGCACGGTGAAGCGTTCGGCCAGCAGGCGGCGGGCGAGGTCCAGTGTCAGGTATTGCTGATACCGCTTGGGCGAGACGCCGACCCAGCGCGAGAAGACCCGCTGGAAATGCGCCGGGCTCATCCTGAGCCGCGCCGCGAGGTCGTCTAGCGACAGCGAAGGCCCCTCGCTGTCGATGATCTCCAGCGCGCGGGCAATGACGTTGTAGTGGTAGCGCGGATCGTCGTTCGGCGTTTCGGACATCTCGGTTCTCCTCGCGCAGACCCTAGGCGAGGCGCCGACCCCGCGCGACCCGAAACTTGCGCGAAGCAATCCCGCCGGATCCGGCCGCTGGTCAATCGGGCGCTTGCCGCTGGTGCCCCGACCGGGCATATCAGCACGCATGGCCAAGCAGCTCGACTACAGCACGATGACGGAGATCTTCCGCCGCTTCCAAGAGGCGGAGGCGGAGCCGAAGGGCGAGCTCGAACATGTCAACGCCTTCACCCTTCTCGTGGCCGTCGCGCTGTCTGCTCAGGCCACCGATGCCGGTGTGAACAAGGCGACGCGCGCCTTGTTCAAGAAGGCCGACACGCCCGAGAAGATGCTCGATCTCGGCGAGGAGCAGCTGATCGAGCACATCAAGACCATCGGTCTCTTCCGCCAGAAGGCGAAGAACGTGATGAAGCTGTCGCGGATTCTCGTCGACAAGTATGACGGCAAGGTGCCCTCGTCCCGCGCGGCGCTGATGACGCTGCCCGGTGTCGGACGGAAGACGGCGAACGTCGTTCTCAACATGTGGTTCCGACACCCGGCGCAGGCGGTGGACACGCATATCTTCCGGGTCGGCAATCGCACCGGGATCGCCGTCGGCAAGGACGTCGAGGCGGTGGAAAGGGCGATCGAGGACAACGTGCCGGTCGAGTACCAGCTTCACGCCCATCACTGGCTGATCCTGCACGGCCGTTACATCTGCGTCGCGCGCAAGCCGAAATGCGGCGCCTGCATCATCCGCGACCTCTGCCTCTACGAGGAGAAGACCCAGTGACGAAACGCTACCAGGTCGTCGGCATCGGCAACGCCATCGTCGACGTGCTGAGCCAGACCGACGACCATTTCCTCGATCACATGGGGATCGAGAAGGGGATCATGCAGCTCATCGAGCGCGAGCGGGCCGAAACGCTCTACGGCGCGATGCGGCAGCGGACGGAGGCGCCGGGCGGTTCCGTCGCGAACACGCTTGCCGGGCTCGGCAACCTCGGGCTCAAGACCGCCTTCATCGGCCGCGTGCGCGATGACACGCTCGGGCGGTTCTACGCGAAGTCGCTGGAACTCGAAGGAACGGATTTCCCGAACGCACCGGTGCCGGATGGTTCGCTGCCGACTTCGCGCAGCATGATCTTCGTCACGCCCGACGGCGAGCGTTCGATGAACACCTATCTCGGGATCTCCGCCGATCTGGGACCCGAGGACGTCGCCGAAGACGTGGCCGGGGACGCGGAATTCCTGTTCCTCGAAGGGTATCTATTCGACAAGGACAAGGGGAAGGAGGCCTTTCTCAAGGCCGCGCGCGCCTGCCACAAGGGCGGCGGCAAGGCCGGGATCGCGCTGTCGGATCCGTTCTGCGTGGACCGCCACCGGGCGGACTTCCGGCGGCTCGTCCGGGACGAGATGGATTACGTGATCGGCAACCAGCACGAATGGATGTCGCTGTACGAGACCGACAACCTCTCGCTCGCGCTGACTCAGGCCCAGGCGGAATGTTCGGTCGTCGTCTGCACCCGCTCGGGCGAGGACGTGGTCCTGATCCGCGACGGCGAAAGGGCCGAGGTGCCGGTGCACAGGGTCGTTCCAGTCGATGCGACGGGGGCGGGTGACCAGTTCGCCGCAGGCTTCCTCTACGGGTTGGCGACGGGGCTGAACCTGAAGACGGCCGGCCACATGGGCACGATCGCGGCCTCGGAAGTCATCAGCCATTTCGGCGCGCGGCCGGAGGGCGACGTGAAGGCGCTGTTCCGGGGGCAGGGACTGATCTGAGGCTCAGCGCAGTTCCTGCCGGATGACGATCTTCAGGGCCGGTCAGAACCTCACATCGGTCGAGCCGAGCGGCAGCGTGGCAGATCACTCGCCAAGCTTCGCGTGAACCTCCTCGAGGTCGATCTCTCCCAACGGCATCTTGTTGGCCGGGTTTTCGAAGTCGTAGCGGAAGAGCTGGAAGTCGCGCTTGTAGATTTCCCAGACGAGGTGCATCGACAGGTCGTCGAAATAGTCCTCCACCGGATGCGCGCGCTTCGGGCCGTGGCCTTCGCTTTCGTTGAAGCGCGGGACCTTCGCGAGATCGACCTTCACCGGCGTTTCGATCCGGTCCAGGACGTGTTGCATCCCCTCGTTGAACTTCTCGGTGAAGACGATGTGGTCGTAGCGGCCGCCGTTCACGATGAAGGTGGACACATGCCCCGACATCGCGGACCAGTGAATGTCCGGCTCCATCGGGCGGCGCCAGCGGATCGTGTCGCGCGCGAAGAGCAGGAAGCGGCGGAAGGACGCGATCTGGTCGAAATCGTCCTTGCCTTCGGGCCCGCCGACCTCGACCCCATATTTCTGCATGATCTGAGGCACGAGATTCCCGCGGTAGCGTTTGCCGTTCCGCTGGATGCCGCAGATCTTGTCGAAGAACGACGACAGGATGCGCGTATAGGGGTTGCGCACGCAGGTGAAGGCATAGGACCTGTGCGCCTTCACGTTGGCCTCGATCAGAGGCTGGCTTTCCTCCTGCGACCACTTGTGCAACCCGGACGTCGAGTCGTGGATATCGCCGTCGAAGAAGCGGCCGTGGTCCGAATAAAACATGATCTGCCCGATCGTGGAGCAGGCGCATTTCGGGACGACGCGATAGACGACGCTCTCGCTTTCGGTCATCCAGGTGCCGGGAAAACCCATATCCTCATACCTCTTTCGGCCGCGTCATTCGCTGCTACGCGCGGCGCACTAATTCCTGACTAAAGATCAAAGAACCCCTGTCTTTTCAATGTCCGATCACGCTATCAAGCGGGGCGACCCGAAATCACTCGCGTAACCGACTGCGGACATGGCCAAGATCGCCTTCATACTCCTGTGCCACAAGGATCCGGAAGGGATCATCCGGCAGGCCGAACGCCTGACCGCCGCCGGCGACGCGATCGCGATTCACTTCGACGGACGGGCCAAGAGCGCCGACTACGAACGCATCCGCGCGGCGCTTAAGGGCAACCCGGCGGTCACGTTCGCAAAGCGACGCGTCAAATGCGGCTGGGGCGAATGGAGCCTCGTCGCCGCGACGCTGAGTGCGCTGAAGTCGGCGGTTGACGCGTTCCCCGATGCCACGCATTTCTACATGCTGTCGGGCGACTGCATGCCGGTGAAGTCGGCCGAATACGCGCACGGGTTCCTAGACGCCGAGGATGTGGACTACATCGAGAGCGTCGATTTCTTCGGTTCCGACTGGATCAAGACCGGCATCAAGGAAGAGCGGCTGGTCTACCGGCACTTCTTCAACGAGCGCACGCAGAAACGGCTCTTCTACACCGCTTTCGAACTCCAGCGCCGCCTTGGCCTGAGGCGCGAGATCCCGGCCGACCTGCAGATGATGATCGGCTCGCAATGGTGGTGCCTGAGGCGGCGCACGGTCGAGTGGGTTCTGGATTTCTGCCGTCGGCGCAAGGACGTGATGCGTTTCTTCCGCACGACCTGGATCCCGGACGAGACGTTCTTTCAGACGATCGTCCGCCATCTCGTGCCCGAGACCGAGATCCGCAGCCGCACGCCCACCTTCCTGATGTTCACCGACTACGGAATGCCGTTGACCTTCTACAACGATCACTATGACCTGCTGCTTGGCCAGGACTATCTTTTCGCCCGCAAGATCAGCCCCGATGCGACGGAGTTGAAGCGGCGCCTCGCGGAGCTTTGGGCCTCGGAGGGCGCCGGGTTCGAGATTTCGGACGAGGGCCGCAGTCTTTTCCGCTTCCTCTCGGGCAGGGGCCGTATCGGCCGGCGCTTCGGTTTGCGCGCGTGGGAGGCGGAATCCACCCTCGGCGCCGGGCGCGAGCTTCTGATGGTCGCGTGCAAGAAATGGCACGTGGCCAAGCGGCTCGTGGAACGGGTGCGGGCGCACACCGATATCCCCGCCGTCGAGTATGTCTTCAACGAAGCGGATACTCCGATGCCCGATCTCGGCGGTATCGAATCGTCGATCGAAAAGCGCGGGCGCCATCGCCGGTCCTTCCTCAGGATGCTCTTCGAGCATTACGGCTCGGACCGCCTGGTGATCTGCGTCGACCCGTCCGAGTTCGATCTGATCCGCGACCTCTCCTCCGACCGGGCGCGCACGAGTCTTCTGGAGATCGTCTGCGACTTCAGCGACGACTACCTGACCGGTCACGCCCGCCGCGTCGGCCTCGCGGGGGAGAAGACGCCGCGGGAAGTGCTGGACCGGCTCCTGCCGACGATCCGCCGTGACATCGCCTTCGAAAGCGAGAGAATGCGGGACGCCGATCTGCCTCGCCACATCCGGATCGGGAGTGATGCGTCGGCGGACGAAACCGCCGCCGCGCTGGCGCGTTTCCTCGACGTGCCGATCGAAACCGCGCGCCACCTCGCCGCCGACCACCTTTATTCAGATTGAGGGAAGCCATGGCCTATACCTACGATGACCAGAACATATTCGCCCGCATCCTCCGCGGCGAGATCCCGAACGACACCGTTCTTGAAACCGAGCATACATTGGCGTTCCGCGACATCCGCCCGCAGGCGCCCGTCCATGTCCTCGTCATCCCGAAGGGCCGCTATGTCTGCTTCGACGATTTCTGCCTGAACGCGAGTGTGGATGAGATCGCGGATTTCCACCGCACCGCCGGCGAGGTCTGCCGCATGCTCGACATCCAGCCTGGCGAGGGCGGCGCGGGATACCGGACGATTTCCAACGCCGGCGCGAACGGCGTGCAGGAGGTGCCGCACTATCATCTCCACATCCTTGGCGGGCGGATGCTCGGCCGGATGCTGCAAAGGGCGGATTGACGCGCTGCCCGCCTTGTCCGCGCGCCGCAGATCGCTATCATGCGGCGCCGGAAAATGCCGCGCCGCCGCGCGGCCAGGAAATGGACCAGACGCATGACCATCGAAGCCCCGGAAACCGAGATCGTGAGCCAGTGGAAAGTCGCCTGCGACGGCGGCGAGGGGGCGCTTGGCCACCCCCGCGTCTGGCTCGTGATTCCGCATGAGACGGGCTTCGTCGAATGCCCCTACTGCGACAAGAAATACGTGCATCAGGCATTCGCCGAAAAGGCGAAGTGACAGGCCGCCTCAGCGCGGGCCACGACTGCGGCGGGCCGCGATAGCGCCCAGCATGGCCCCGACCTGAGCCCGCAAGAAGACGACCGCCGTCGTGTGGGCGCCTGTGCCTTGGCTCATGCGGGAGGCGCAGCCTGCCGCGATCCCGACGAACCCGCCCAACGGAAGTCCCGAGGCGCCACGCAAGACGTCCCCAAGGTCTCGCTGCAAGGGTGGAACAGCCGCGGCGATCATGCGATGAGTGTCCTGCGCAGAAAGAGGGGAGGATCCCATGGCCTTCGGCAAGGGTTGCCATCTGCATCTGATCGACGGCTCGGCCTTCATCTTCCGCGCCTACCACGCGCTGCCTCCGCTGACCCGGAAATCCGACGGCCTTCCGGTCGGCGCGGTCGCGGGTTTCTGCAACATGCTCTTCAAATACGTGGAAGGCATGAATGGCGGTGACGCGCCGACCCATGCGGCGGTGATCTTCGACTATTCCTCGAAGACCTTCCGCAACGACATCTACCCCGAATACAAGGCCAACCGCCCCGAACCGCCCGAGGACCTGCGCCCGCAGTTTCCCCTGACCCGGGACGCGACGCGCGCGTTCAACATCGCCTGCATCGAGCTTGACCAGTACGAGGCCGACGACATCATCGCGACGCTTTCGCGCCAGGCGGTCGAGGCGGGCGGAACCGTCACGATCATCTCCTCCGACAAGGACCTGATGCAGCTCATCGGGAACGGCGTGGAAATGCTCGACGCGATGAAGAACAAGCGCATCGGCGTCGAGGAGGTCGAGGAGAAGTTCGGGGTCAAGCCCGACCGGGTCGTCGATGTGCAGGCGCTGGCCGGCGACAGCGTCGACAACGTTCCCGGCGCTCCGGGTATCGGCGTCAAGACCGCGGCGCTGCTCATCAACGAATACGGCGATCTCGAAACGCTTCTGGACCGCGCGGGCGAGATCAAGCAGCAGAAGCGCCGTGAGACCCTCATCGAGAACGCCGAGCAGATCCGAATCTCGAAGCGGCTCGTGACGCTCGACCAGAACACGCCCCTGGACTTCACGCTCGACGAACTCGAGGTGAGGGAGCCCGATCCCGAGGAGCTTCTGGGCTTCCTCGCCAGGATGGAGTTCCGCACGCTCACCAAGCGCATTGCGGACAAGATGGGAGTCGAGGCGCCGGCGATCCTCGACACGACGCCCGAAGGCGCGGAGCCCGCAGCGGTCAAGACCGCCGAAAAGGCCGTTCCCTTCGACCACTCCACCTACGAATGCGTCCGCGACGCCCAGGCGCTGGCCCGCTGGATCGACCAGATCCGGGAACGCGGCTACGTCGCCGTGGACACGGAAACGACGAGCCTGGACGAGATGCGGGCAGAGCTTGTCGGCATCTCCCTCTGCGTGGAACCGGGGCAGGCCTGCTACATCCCGCTCGGCCACCGCGAGGGCGGCGGCGATCTTTTCGCCTCGGACAAGCTGGCCGAGGGCCAGATGCCGATGGACGAGGCGCTGGCGCTTCTGAAGCCCGTTCTGGAGGACGATGCCGTTCTCAAGATCGGTCAGAACATGAAGTATGACGCGAAGATCTTCTCGCGGAACGGCATCGACATCGCCCCGATCGACGACACGATGCTGATGAGCTACGCGATGAACTCCGGCCTGCACGGCCACGGCATGGACCTCTTGTCGGAGCGCTATCTCGGGCACAACCCGATCCCGATCAAGGACCTGCTCGGGTCGGGCAAGTCGGCGCTGACCTTCGACCGCGTGCCGATTGACGAGGCCGTGAAATACGCGGCGGAGGACGCCGACATCACGCTTCGTCTCTGGCGTCTCTTCAAGCCGCAGCTTCCGGCGGCACAGGTGACGACCGTCTACGAAACGCTCGAACGCCCGATGGTCGCGGTGCTCGCCCGGATGGAGATGGACGGGGTCAAGGTGGACCGGGACACGCTGTCGCGCATGTCGAATGCCTTCGCGCAGAAGATGGCGGCGCTGGAGGACGAGATCCACACGCTCGCGGGCGAGAAGTTCAACGTCGGAAGCCCAAAGCAGCTGGGAGAGATCCTCTTCGACAAGATGAGCCTGCCGGGCGGGTCCAAGGGCAAGACCGGGGCCTACGCGACCGGCGCGGATGTGCTGGAGGATCTGGCGGCCGAAGGTCACGACCTGCCCGCGCGGGTGCTGGACTGGCGGCAGCTGTCGAAGCTCAAGTCGACCTACACGGACGCCCTGCAGGAGCATATCCACCCCGAGACGGGACGCGTGCACACGTCCTACGTGATTTCGGGCGCGGCCACCGGCCGCCTCGCCTCGACCGACCCGAACCTTCAGAACATCCCCGTCCGCACCGAGGAAGGCCGGCGCATTCGGGAAGCCTTCGTGGCGGAGAAGGGCAACGTCCTCGTCTCGCTCGACTACAGCCAGATCGAGCTGCGCATCCTGGCCCATGTCGCGGGCATCCCCGCGCTGAGGGAGGCGTTCCGCGACGGCGTGGACATCCACTCGATGACCGCGAGCCAGATGTTCAACGTGCCTCTGGAAGAGATGACGCCGGAAATCCGCCGTCGGGCGAAGGCGATCAATTTCGGCGTGATCTACGGCATCTCGGGTTTCGGCCTTGCCCGGAACCTCCGGATCCCCCGCGCCGAGGCGCAGGCGTTCATCGATACCTATTTCGAGCGTTTCCCGGGCATCAAGGAATACATGGACGAGACCGTGGACTTCGCCAAGAAGCAAGGCTTCGTACAGACCCTGTTCGGGCGCAAGATCCACACGCCCGACATCAACGCGAAGGGGCCGACGGCAGGCTTCGCGAAGCGCGCCGCGATCAACGCGCCGATCCAGGGTGCTGCGGCCGACGTCATCCGCCGCGCGATGATCCGGATGCCGGAGGCGCTTTCCGGCCTGCCCGCGAAGATGCTTCTGCAGGTCCACGACGAACTTCTCTTCGAGGTGCAGGAAGACGCGGCGGAAAAGACCATCGTGCGCGTGCGCGAGGTGATGGAGAGCGCGGCGGAACCGGTGGTGAAGCTCGACGTGCCGCTGACGGTCGACGCGGGACAGGGCCGGAACTGGGCCGAGGCGCACTGACCTCGGCTTGACTTCGCCCTTGCCGGGACCAAGGTTGGCCTCAGAGGTGACGCATGCCGCATGACCATGGCCATCACGGCCATCATCATCTGGATTCCGATGCCGGCGACCGGCGGGTGGCGATCGCCGTAGCGGTCAATCTCGTCCTGACCTTCGCTCAGATCGTGGGGGGCCTGATCTCGGGCTCGGTCGCGCTGATCGCGGACGCCGTCCACAATTTCTCGGACGCGGTGTCGCTCATCGTCGCCTACGGCGCCCGCCGCATCGCGCGCCGTCCGGCCACGCCCGAAATGTCCTTCGGATATGGCCGCGCCGAGGTCGTGGCGGCGCTCGTGAACTACACGACGCTCATCATCATCGCCCTGTGGCTCGGGTTCGAGGCGGTGATGCGGCTCATCGATCCGCCGCCCGTCACCGGCTGGATCGTCGTCCTGCTCGCCGGGATCGCTCTGGTCATCGACCTCGTGACGGCCGCGCTGACCTGGCGGCTGTCGAAGGAAAGCGTGAACATCCGGGCGGCCTTCCTGCACAACCTCGCGGACGCCGGCTCCTCGGTGGCCGTCATCATCGGCGGCACGCTGATCCTTCTCTACGACTGGCGTCTCGTGGACCCGATCATCACGCTCCTGATCTCGGCCTACATTCTCTGGCATGCCGCGTCCGAAGTCGGGCCGGTCATTCGCGTCCTGATGCTCGCGGCGCCGGACGGCACGCGCGCGGCCGCGATCCGCGCGCGGATGGAGAAGGTCGAAGGGGTGGAGGACGTGCACCACCTTCACCTCTGGCAGATCGACGAGCGCCGCGCCTCGGTCGAGGCCCATATCGTCGTGGCGGAGGGGCACGAGGCCCCGACCGTCGTGGCCGATGTGAAGCGCGCGCTGGCCGGGGATTTCGGCCTGACCCATGTCACGCTGGAAACGGAAACCCGCGCCTCGGGCTGTTCCAGCGCCGCCTGCGCGGCCTGACGCTCAGCGCCGCAGCCAGCCGAGATCTTCCCGCGTCGCGCCTTCGGGATGGTATACGGCGCTGACCCAGACCTCGGCCTACGCCGCCGCGAAACGCTCCATCATCGGGAGTCCCGTGCAAAGAAGCGTCAGGTTCGCGGCGAAGCGCGGCATCAGCCGAGTTCCGACGACGGGATGATCGGGAAGAACATGCCGGAGGACCACAGGCCGAACCAGCTTTCGCCCTCGTGCATCTCGTGCGCGCCAAGCTCCACCAGGCGGTAGAAGGTCTTGCGGTCGATCAGCGCGTCGAGGTTCGCGCGCACGCGGACATAGGGCGAGGGCTCGCCCGTTTCCGGATCGCGGACAACGCGAATCGGGTGGTCTTGCCCCGCCACGACGACGTCCTCGACATTCGTCGTGAAGGTCACCTTCTGGTCCCGGCCCTCGCCTTCCGTCTCGGCGTCCACCGCGACGAAGGGCGCGTCCTGCACGCGAATGCGAACCTTTTCGACCGGCGTGACAAGGAAATAGTCGTCCCCGTCCTTGCGGATGATCGAGGAGAAGAGCTTCACCAGAGCATGCCGTCCGATCGGCGTTCCAAGGTAGAACCACGTGCCGTCGCGGCGGATCTCCATGTCGAGATCGCCGCAGAAGGGCGGGTTCCAAAGATGTACGGGCGGAGGCCCTTTCTTGCCTGCGGCCTTCGCGGCCGCTGCGAGGTTTTCTGCCGATGGTTTCACGATCATTTGTCCCGGCTCTGTTTTTGCCATTGGTGCCGCGGGGCTTATCTGACTTATGCTCGTGACTATAGCGAGGAAGGAGAGCTTGTCATGGCCGAGATCACCCCGGGCGCCGATGGCGCGGCACTTGTGGCGGAAATCGAGGCGCTGGGCGCGAAGCTCGCCGAGGCGAAGGAATCTATCAACCGCCGCTTCATCGGTCAGGAGCGGGTCGTCGAACTCACCCTCGCCGCGCTGCTCTGTGGCGGCCACGGTCTGCTCGTCGGTCTGCCGGGCCTCGGCAAGACGATGCTCGTCGATACGCTTTCGACGGTGATGGGGCTGAAGTCCAACCGCATCCAGTTCACGCCCGACCTCATGCCGGCTGACATTCTGGGCTCCGAGGTGCTCGAAACGGCCACCGACGGCAGCCGCGCCTTCCGCTTCATCGAGGGCCCGGTCTTCTGCCAGCTTCTGATGGCGGACGAAATCAACCGCGCCTCCCCGCGGACGCAGTCGGCGCTTCTGCAGGCGATGCAGGAACGCGAGGTGACGGTCGCGGGCGTGCACCGCCCTCTCGGCCGTCCCTTCCACGTGCTGGCCACCCAGAACCCGATCGAGCAGGAGGGCACCTATCCCCTTCCCGAGGCGCAGCTTGACCGTTTCCTGGTGCAGATCGATGTCGAGTATCCCGACCGCGGCACCGAGCGTGACATCCTTCTGGCCACGACGGGGGTCGAGGCCGCGACCTCGCACCAGGTCTTCACGGCCGAGGAGCTCATCGCCGCCCAGACCACCATCCGCCGGATGCCGGTGGGCGAGGGAGTCGTGGAACTGATCCTCGACCTCGTGCGTGCCTGCCGACCCGGAGAGGCGGAGGCGAGCGAGCGTGTCGCGCAGAACGTCAGCTGGGGCCCCGGTCCCCGCGCGGCGCAGGCGCTGATGCTGACAGTCCGGGCGCGCGCGCTTCTTGACGGCCGTCTGGCGCCCTCGGCCGAGGACGTCATGGCGCTGGCGCGGCCGGTTCTCACGCACCGCATGGCGCTTTCCTTCGCGGCGCGGGCACGCGGCGAAAGCCTGTCTTCGATCATCGATGTCGTGGCCGAATCCATCACCCGGGTCGAGGCCGCGGCATGAGCGAAGCCGCGCTCCGCCCCACCGGTCTCCGGCGGCGGGCCGAGGAGCTTGCCGCCGCGCTGCCGCCCTTGCTGGTGGCGGCGGAGCACCTCGCGGCGGCGGTGCAACTCGGCGAACACGGCCGGCGGCGCGCCGGGATGGGCGACGAGTTCTGGCAGTTCCGCCCTGCCCATGCGGGCGACGAGGCGCGCATGATCGACTGGCGCCGGTCCGCCCGGGCCGATGTTCATTTCGTGCGCGAAAAGGAATGGCAGGCGGCGCAGTCAGTGCAGATCTGGCTCGACGACGCGCGCTCGATGGAATTCACCGGCGCGAAGGACCGCCCGACGAAGGGCGACCGCGCCCGGCTTCTGGCGCTTGCGCTTTCGGTCCTGATGATCCGCGCGGGGGAGCGCGTGGGCCTTGCCGACGCCTCCGCCCCGCCGCGGCCCGGCGAAGTGCAGCTGATGCGTCTGGCCCAGACCTTCACCGCCCCGCCCGGCGAAGCGGATTTCGGCGCGCCGGTCGCCCGCGCGTTCCTGCCGCATGCCCGCGCCGTCTTCCTGTCGGATTTCCTCGGCGACCCGGCGCCCGTCGAGGCCGCGCTGACCGAGGCTGCGGACCGCGGCGTGAAGGGCGCGCTGGTGCAGATCCTCGATCCGGTCGAGGAGGCATTTCCCTTCGACGGCCGCACGATCTTCGAGAGCATGGCCGGAAGCCTGACCTACGAGACGCGCAAGGCCGGCGATCTCCGCGACCGCTACCTTCAACGCATCGCCGAACGGAAGGACCGGCTGGACCGCCTCGCTCGCGCGACGGGCTGGCTGTTCCTGTGTCACCACACCGGTGACAGCCCGCAATCGGCGCTTCTCTGGCTTTACCGCGCGCTGGAGCGCGTGCGCTGATGTTCGCGCTCGGTCCCATCGGGTTTGCCTCGCCCTGGCTCCTTCTGGGCCTCGTGGCGCTGCCGATCCTGTGGTTCCTCCTGCGCGCCGTCCCGCCCGCTCCGATCCGCCGCCGGTTCCCCGGTGTCGCGCTTCTTCTGGGTTTGAAGGACGAAGAGACCGAGGCCGAGCGGACGCCGTGGTGGCTCCTCCTCCTCCGCATGGCGGCGATCGCGGCGGCGATCATCGGCTTCGCGGGGCCGGTGCTCAACCCCGAGGATGCCGAGGCGGGCGATGGCCCGCTCCTCGTCCTGTTCGACGGAAGCTGGGCCGATGCGCGCGACTGGCAGCGGCGGCAGGACCGCGCGGCTTCGGCGCTGGCGGAGGCGGGCCGCAACGGGCGGCCGGTTGCGGTGCTTTCTCTCGCGGATCTGCCGCCCGAGGCGCCGGTGTTCCAGTCCGCCGAGGCGCAGGCCACCCGTCTGCCCGGGATTTCGCCCAAGCCCTGGGAACCCGACGCGGACGCGCTCGAAGCCTGGATCGGGGCGCTGGGCGACGCGCTGTTCGACACGGTCTGGATCTCCGACGGGCTTGCGCGCGATAGCCGCGCCGTATTGCTGGACGAACTGCGCGACCGGGGCGCGGTCACGGTCTTCGAAAGCGCCCGTGACGTCCGGGCGCTGCGGCCGGCCTCCTACGCCGATGGCAAGGTGAGCGTCGCGGCGCTCCGCGCCCGGGCGGAGGGCTCCGCGGAGGCCGAGGTGACGGCGCATGGCCTTGATCCCCTGGGTATCGAACGGGAACTCGCCCGTGTCCCGGCGGCTTTCGAACCCGGCGCGGTCGAGGCGGCGGCCGAGTTCGACCTGCCGCCGGAACTGAGGAACCGCGTGACCCGTTTCGAGATCGCGGGCGAAGCATCGGCCGGGGCCGTGGCGCTGGCCGACGACGCGCTGAAGCGGCGCGAGGTCGCGTTGATGGCGGGCGCGGCCGACCGCGAGGGGTTGGAGCTTCTCTCGCCCACGCACTACCTTTCCCGCGCGCTCGAACCGACGGCGGACCTGATCGAGGGCACGCTGGCCGACATTCTTCTCGCCGATCCGGACGTCATCGTCTTCGCGGATGTGGCCAAGGTCACGCAGGAGGAAACCGACGCGCTTCTCGAATGGATCGAGGAGGGCGGCCTTCTCGTCCGTTTCGCGGGCCCGCGGCTGGCGTCCTCTGACGTGGGCCGGCAGGGCGAGGACCCGCTGCTGCCGGTCCGCCTGCGCGTCGGCGGGCGTTCGGTCGGAGGCACGATGAGCTGGGGCGAGCCGAAATCGCTGGCCCCGTTCAGCGAGGATTCCCCCTTCTTCGGGCTGCCCGTCCCGGGTGACGTCGCCGTCAGCGCCCAGGTCATGGCGGAACCGGATCCGGAGCTTTCGTCCCGGACGATCGCCGCGCTCGCGGATGGCACGCCCCTCGTCACCCGCCGCGCGCTCGGACAGGGGCAAGTGGTGCTGTTCCACGTTTCGGCCAACGCCGAATGGTCCTCGCTCCCGCTCTCCGGGCTCTTCGTCCAGATGCTCGAGCGTCTCGCCGTCTCCACACGTCCCGCCACGCCTTCCGTCGAGGATCTGCGGGGCACGACCTGGGTCGCGGATCGCGTGCTCGACGGCTTCGGCACGCTCGAGGATGCCGGCGACCTGCCCGGCGTTCCGGGAGAGCGCATCGCGGAGGGGCATATCGGCCCGGATATCCCGCCCGGCCTCTATGCCGAGGGCGACCGGCGGATCGCGGTGAACACCATCGCGCCGGAACGGATCCTGATGCCGGCCAGCTGGCCAGAGGGCGTAAGGGTCGAGGGGCTCGCCGTCTTGCGTGAAATGGCGCTGAAAGGCTGGTTCCTCGGCGCGGCGCTCGCGCTTCTCCTCGCCGACATCATCGCCGCCCTCGCCGTTTCCGGGCGCCTGTCGGGGCCAAGACAGGGGATCGCGGCGCTTCTTCTCGTCGGGCTTCTCATGCCGATGGAAGCGCGGGCGCAGACCGAACCCGATTCCGCAGCGGCCTATGAAATGCAGGCGGCTTCGCAGGTGGCTCTTGCCCATGTCCTGACCGGGGACGCGGAACTCGACCGCGTTGCAGCGGCCGGACTCCGGGGGCTTTCGGACGTGCTGACCGCGCGCACCTCTGTCGAGCCGGGCGCGCCGATCGGCGTCGATCTGGAAACCGATGAGCTTTCCGTCCTGACCTTCCTCTACTGGCCGGTCACGCCTTCGCAGGCCGCGCCCTCGGCCCGCACCTACGCCAAGCTCAACCGCTTCCTGCGTTCGGGTGGCATGATCCTCTTCGACACGCGCGATGCCGACGTGACGGGCTTCGGCGCCGCTTCGGCGAATGGCCAGAAGCTCCAGGCGCTGGCCGCGCCGCTCGACGTCCCGCCGCTGGAGCCGATCCCGTCGGACCACGTGCTGACCCGGACCTTCTACCTTCTCCAGGATTTCCCCGGCCGCCATGTCGGCCGCGCGGTCTGGGCCGAGGCGGCGCCCCCCGATGCGGAACAGGCGGAGGGGATGCCCTTCCGGAACCTCAACGACGGCGTGACGCCGGTGGTGATCGGCGGCAACGACTGGGCTGCGGCCTGGGCAGTGGACGAACGCGGTCTTGCGATGTTCCCGGTCGGGCGGGGCCTCGCCGGCGAGCGGCAACGCGAGATCGCCTACCGCTTCGGCGTGAACCTCATCATGCATGTGCTGACCGGCAACTACAAATCCGACCAGGTCCACGTGCCCGCGCTTCTGGAACGGCTGGGGCAGTAACCGATGAACCAGCACGTGATCTTCGACCCGCTTCTGCCCTGGCCCGTCGTCTGGGCCGCGGCGGGTGTCGCGCTGGTCCTCGTCGCGCTCGCGCTCTGGCGCGGGCTTAGCGGCTGGTGGCTCCGCGCCCTCGCGGCGGTGGCGCTTCTCGCCGCGATCACCCAGCCCTCGCTTCAGACCGAGGATCGCAATCCGCTGTCCGATATCGTCCTTCTCATCGTGGACGAAAGCTCCAGTCAGCGGCTTCCCGGCCGGGAGGAGCAGACGGCCGCAGCCGTCGCCCGTGTCGAGGCGGAAATCGCTGCCCTGCCCAACACGGAGTTGCGGAAGCTCACCGTGCGCGACGGCGCCGAGGATGCGGGAAGCCTTGTCATGACCGCGCTTGCCGAGGCGCTGGCGGAGGAACCTCGCGCCCGGGTCGCGGGCGCGATCCTCGTCACGGACGGCCAGGTTCACGACCTCGACGTGGCGCCCTCCATGCCGGCGCCGCTTCATGTCCTCCTGACCGGGCGCGAAGCCGACTGGGACCGCCGCCTGGTGATCCAGACCGCGCCCGCCTTCGGGATCATCGGGGAGCCCGTCGCCATCCGCCTCATGGTGGAGGAGCAGGGCAACCTGCCGCCCGCCGAGAAGGGGCGCAGCGTGGATCTTTCGATCGCCATCGACGGGGCGGAGCCGAATACATACACGGTGCCGGTCGGGCAGACGTTGGAGCTTCCAGTGACGCTGGATCATGGCGGGCAGAACGTCGTCCAGTTCGGGTTCGAGGCCGCGGACGGGGAACTGACCGACCGCAACAACGCGGCCGTCGTGCAGATCAACGGCGTGCGCGACCGGCTCCGGGTGCTCCTGGTTTCGGGCGAGCCGCACGCGGGCGAGCGGACCTGGCGCAACCTCCTGAAATCCGACGCCTCGGTTGACCTCGTGCATTTCACGATCCTGCGCCCGCCGGAAAAGCAGGATGGGGTTCCGGTCACCGAGCTTTCGCTCATCGCCTTCCCGACGCGCGAACTCTTCGTCGAGAAGATCGAGGAATTCGACCTGATCATCTTCGACCGCTACCGTCTGAGGGGCATCCTGCCTTCGCTCTACCTCAACAACATCCGCGACTACGTGCTGAACGGAGGCGCGGTCCTGATCGCGGCCGGGCCGGAATACGCGACGGTCGAAAGCGTGTTCTATTCCGGGCTGGGCGGGATCCTTCCCGGTGAGCCGACAGGCCGCGTGGTGGAGGAGGGATACAAGCCCGCCATCACTGCCCTTGGCGCCCGCCACCCCGTCACCGAGGGACTCGAGGCATTCGCGCCGGAGCCTGCGGAGGACGGTGCGGAAAGCCCGGGCTGGGGACGCTGGCTCAGGATCGTTGATGTGGACGCGACGCAGGGCAATGTGGTGATGGAAGGGGCCGGGGGCCGGCCGCTCCTGATCCTCGACCGGGCGGGGGAGGGGCGCGTGGCGTTGCTGACCTCTGACCAGGCCTGGCTCTGGACGCGCGGCTATGAGGGTGGCGGCCCGCAGCTCGAGCTTCTGCGCAGGCTCGCACACTGGACGATGAAGGAGCCGGAACTCGAGGAGGAGGCGCTCTTCGCCGACGCCGAGGGCCAGACGCTGAAGATCACCCGCCGCAGCCTCGAGGAAGGCCCGCGTGAGGTCACGATCATCGGCCCCGATGGCGAGCCGGTCATCGTGCCGCTGACGGAAGCCGAGCCCGGCCGCTACGTCGCGGAATGGCCCGCGCCGGATGTCGGGCTGTACCGCCTGACGGATGGCGAGCTTGACCGCGTCATGGCGCTTGGCCCCGCAGCGCCGAAGGAGTTCGAGGAAACGATCGCCAGCGCCGAGAAACTCGCTTCAGTCATCGAGCCCACGAATGGCGGCGATCTGCGCATCGAGGAGGGGCTCCCCGATATCCGCGCTGTCCGTTCGGGTCGGACGGCGGCCGGACGGGGGTGGATCGGCATTACACCGCGCGACTCCTACCTGACTGCGGACATTCGGGTTTCTCCCCTGCTGCCGGCCTGGGCCTTCCTTCTGATCGCGACGGCTCTTGCCGTGGCCGCCTGGCTTCGCGAGGGCCGCCGCTGAGGCGCGTGGCGCGGCGTCCGCGTTTTTTGCCCTGCGGAGTCGGGCGCTTACGGAAGCGTCAGGGTGAAGCGGGCCGGAGCCCAGCCGTCGAGGTTGCATCGCGCGCGGATCGCCACCTCCTTCACGTCTTCCGGGATCGCAATGCCGGAAAGCGCGCGCGTGAAGGGCTGTTCGTCCACATGCGGATGCGCGAGTTCCCTGACCCCGAGACTGGTTCCGTCCGGCGCGAGGACTTCCCAGGCGGAGGCGTAATGGTCCCAGCCGCTGTCGGGGTGCGCGAGCGTCACCTCGATCCGCCAGAGGCCCTGCGCCCCATGCGCGGCCTTCGCCGCCACGACACGCGGCGCGTCCGCGGCCGAGGGGGTGGTGCCGGCGAGCACGAAAGCAAGGGCGGAAATGGCTGACCTCATGCTGCAAACCTTGCATGCATGGCGCGGGTCGTGCAGTCACATTCCTGTGGGACCGATCCGCCCGGCGCTTTTGCTTGCTCGGGGCGGCATTTGGTTATATTTTCTTACCAGTTCTATCGGCTGCGGGAGGATTCCGACATGCAGATGCCCGAACCGGATTCCTCGATCCTCGCGCGCAAGGCGGCGATCGTCGCGCGGCTGCGCGAGGTTCTTCCCGCGGATGCGGTGATCGACGACCCAGCCGAAACGCGCGCCTACGAATGCGACGCGCTGACCGCCTACCGTTGTCCGCCGCTCGCCGCCGTCCTGCCGCGCACGACGGAAGAGGTCGCCGCCGCGCTGAAGGTCTGCCACGAAGAGGGCGTGCCGGTCGTGCCGCGCGGGTCGGGCACTTCGCTCGCCGGCGGTGCGCTGCCCACCGCTGATTCGATCATCCTGGGCGTGGCGCGGCTCAACAGGGTGCTGGAGGTCGACTACGACGACCGCTTCATCCGGGTGCAGTCGGGGCGCACGAACCTTTCCGTCACCGGCGCGGTCGAGGCGGACGGGTTCTTCTACGCGCCCGACCCGTCCTCGCAGCTCGCCTGCGCCATCGCCGGCAATATCGGCATGAACTCGGGTGGCGCGCATTGCCTGAAATACGGGGTGACCACGAACAACCTGCTGGGCGTCACGATGGTCCAGATGGACGGCACTGTCGTGGAGATCGGCGGCGCGCATCTGGACGCGGGCGGGCTTGACCTTCTCGGCGTGATCTGCGGCTCGGAGGGCCAGCTTGGCGTCGTCACCGAGGCGACGCTGCGCATTCTCGCCAAGCCCGAAGGGGCGCGTCCGGTCCTGATCGGGTTCAATTCGAACGAAGTCGCGGGCGAATGCGTGGCCGACATCATCAAGGCCGGCGTCCTTCCCGTCGCGATCGAGTTCATGGACCGTCCCTGCATCCGTGCGACCGAGGATTTCGCGCATGCCGGCTACCCGGACTGTGAGGCGCTCCTGATCATCGAGGTCGAGGGCAGTCCCGAGGAGATCGACGAACAGCTCGGCCTCATCAAGCAGATCGCGGCCAAGCACGACCCGGTCCAGTTGCGCGAAAGCCAGTCCGAGGAGGAATCGAAGAAGATCTGGCTCGGCCGGAAATCTGCCTTCGGGGCGATGGGGCAGATCAACGACTACCTCTGCCTCGATGGTACGATCCCGGTTTCGTCGCTGCCATATGTGCTTCGGCGGATCGGCGAGATGTCGAAGGAATTCGGGCTGGACGTCGCCAACGTCTTCCACGCGGGCGACGGCAACATGCATCCGCTGATCCTCTTCGACGCGAACAAGCCGGGCGACCTCGAGAAATGCGAGGCATTCGGGGCCGAAGTCCTGAAGCTGTGCGTCGAGGTCGGCGGCTGCCTGACCGGGGAACACGGCGTCGGGATCGAGAAGCGCGACCTGATGACCGCGCAGTTCAGCGACGCGGACATGGAGGCGCAGCTGAGGGTCAAGGACGTGTTCGACCCGAAGTGGCTGCTGAACCCGGCGAAGGTCTTCCCGCTGGCCGTGACGGCCCCGCGCCGCGCCGCGTGATCGTCCTTCCACAGCCGCAACCCCAAAGCATCCGAACTAGAACGAAGTGAGAGCCCCTTGCTGACACCCCGCGACGAACAGGAACTGGCCGAGGCGATCGCATCGGCGCGGGAGCCGCTCCGTATCATCGGCGGCGGCACGAGACCCGTCGGGCGGACGGACGCCGCCGCCACGCTCACCACGGCAGACCTCGAGGGCATCACGCTTTACGAGCCGGGCGCGCTGACGGTGGTGGCGCGCGCGGGAACGCCGCTCGCCGAGATCGAGGCGACGCTTGCGGAGGAAGGGCAGCGGCTGCCCTTCGAGCCCGGCGACTGGCGCGCGCTTCTGGGGACCGAGGGAGAGCCCACGATCGGCGGCGCCGTCGCGGCCAACGTCTCCGGCCCGAGGCGTGTCCAGGCGGGTGCCTGCCGCGACAGCCTGATCGGAGTGCGCTTCGTCGATGGCACCGGGACCGTCGTCAAGAACGGTGGCCGGGTGATGAAGAACGTCACGGGCTATGACCTCGTCAAGCTCATGGCCGGAAGCTGGGGCACGCTCGGCGTCCTGACCGAAGTGAGCTTCAAGGTCCTGCCCGCGCCAGAGGCTTCTGCGCTCCTGACCGTCGAGGTGGATGATGCGACAGCCGCCGTCCGGGCGCTGGCGGCGGCACTGACCTCGCCTTGGGACGTCACCGGTGCGGCCTATCTGCCGGGGACCGGCGCGATGGTCCGCATCGAGGGCTTCGCGGCCTCGATCGACTACCGGACGGGCAAGCTCGCCGAACATCTCGCCCCGCATGGCGCGGTGACGGTCGAACGCGACCACATGAACGTGGCGGGCGCCTGGCGCGCGGTGCGCGACGTGGCCCCGTTCCACGGCCGCGCGGGCGACGTTTGGCGGATCTCCGTCAAGCCTTCCGACGCGCCCGCGATCGCGGAACGGCTCGGCGGAGAGCAGGTCTTCGACTGGGGGGGGGGGCTCATCTGGGCGCTTCTGCCCGAGGGCACGGATGCGCGCGCGCGCATCGGCCGGTTCTCCGGACACGCAACCCTCATCCGCGCCTCGGATGAGACGAAGGCGCGCATCGCGGCCTTCCAGCCCGAGCCCGCGCCCCTCGCGAAGATCGCGGCGGGCCTGCGCGCGAAGTTCGATCCGAAGGGCATTCTCAATCCGGGGCTGATGGGCTGACAGATGCAGACGAATTTCAAACCCGAACAGCTCGAGGACCCCGGCATCGCGCGCGCGAACGAGATCCTGCGCGCCTGCGTCCACTGCGGGTTCTGCACCGCGACCTGCCCGACCTACCAGGTTCTCGGGGACGAACTCGATTCCCCGCGCGGGCGCATCTACCTGATCAAGGACATGCTGGAAAACGACCGTCCCGCCGATGCGAAGACGGTGACGCATATCGACCGCTGCCTGTCCTGCCTCGCCTGCATGACGACCTGTCCCTCGGGTGTGCACTACATGCACCTCGTCGATCACGCCCGCGCCCATATCGAGAAGACCTATCGGCGGCCGTGGAAGGACCGCGCGCTGCGCTGGGTGCTGGCCCAGGTGATCCCCTATCCGGGCCGCTTCCGCCTTGCCCTGCTGGGCGCGAAGATCGCCCGCCCGTTTTCGCGCCTGCTGCCGGACGCGCGGCTGCGCGCCATGGTCGCGATGGCGCCGAAGCAGGTTCCGCCCGTCAGCCGCAACGACGATCCGCAGGTCTTCCCGGCGAAGGGAGAACGGCGGATGCGCGTGGCGCTGATGACGGGCTGCGCGCAGAAGGCGCTGAACACCGACATCAACGACGCGACGATCCGGCTCCTCCGCCGCCTCGGCTGCGAGGTCGTGGTCGCGAAGGGCATGGGCTGCTGCGGCGCGCTCACGCACCACATGGGCCGGACGGGCGACAGCCACGCGCAGGCCGAGGCGAACATCCGCGCCTGGATGGCCGAGAAGAACGCCGGCGGGCTCGATGCGATCGTCATCAACACCTCGGGCTGCGGCACGACGGTGAAGGATTACGGGCACATGTTCCGGACCGGCAGCCTCGCGGCCGAGGCGGCGGAAGTGTCGCGGCTCGCCTGCGACATCTCGGAGCTTCTGCAGCGCATCGGCATACCGAAGGGGGACGCGAAGGACCTGACCGTCGCCTATCACGCCGCCTGTTCGCTGCAGCATGGCCAGCAGGTGAAGACCGCGCCGAAGGACCTGCTGAAACAGGTGGGCTTCCGGGTCGTCGAACCGGTGGACAGTCACCTCTGCTGCGGCTCCGCAGGCACCTACAACCTCCTCCAACCGGAGATCTCGGCCGAACTCAAGCAGCGCAAGATCGCGACGCTGGAGATGCGCGACCCTGACCTGATAGCCGCAGGCAACATCGGCTGCATGATGCAGATCGGATCGGGCACTCGGGTCCCCGTCGTCCACACCGTCGAACTCCTCGACTGGGCGACCGGCGGGCCGAAGCCGCGCTCCCTCACACAAGGGCCTTAATCCCGTCAAAACTCCGCGCTAGGATCGTCGGGAAAGAAGGTTCTCACGATGCGCGCGCTCGCCGTCCTGATCGCTCTCCTCTCCGCGTCCGGGGTCATGGCCCAGGACACGAGTCTGCGCGCTCTCACGACCGCCAACGACAGCAAGGGATGGGAGGCGGTCGGAAGGCTCGACATCGCGGGGCGAGCCTTCTGCACGGGCGCGATGATCGCGCCGGACCTCGTTCTGACGGCTGCGCATTGCCTCTACGATCGCGCCTCCGGCGCCCTGATCGATGCCGGAGAGATCGAATTCCTCGCGGGCTGGCGCAATGGCCGCGCCGCCGCGTATCGCGGCGTCCGCCGGGCGATCGCGCATCCGGATTACGAATTCGAGGGGAACGACAAGGTCGACCGCGTTGCCTATGACCTTGCGCTTCTCGAACTCGACCATCCGATCAGGCTGCCCTCCATCCACCCTTTCGAAACCGACACGCGGCCGCGGAAGGGTGAAGACGTTGGTGTCGTTTCCTATGCCTTCGACCGGGCGGAAGCCCCCTCGCTGCAAGAGGCCTGCCGCGTCCTCGCGCGGCAGAGCGGCGTTCTGGTCCTGTCCTGCTCGGTCGATTTCGGATCCTCCGGCGCGCCGGTGTTCACGATCCGCGACGGGGTTCCACGCATCGTATCCGTCGTTTCGGCCAAGGCCGAGATGCATTCGGAACCGGTCTCTCTCGGCGCGGTGATCGCGGACCCGCTCGATGACTTGCGCGCCCTTCTCGCGGTGCCCATGGTTCCGCTGGACGCCGCCCCCCGCGTCCGCCGCTACGGCGAGGGCGCGCCCGCGGGCGGGGCGAAGTTCCTGCGGCCCTGAGCGGCCTGCCGGCGGGCCTTGAAACCCGCAATCCTGCCACCCAAATCAATCTTGCCGGGGCGCCGAATGCGGGCTTCGGCGGTTCAACTGCCCGTCCCTGACAGGGAGGGCGCGAAAACATCGCTCGATGGAGGATGACAATGCGCAATCTTGATTTCTCGCCGCTTTACCGTGCGACCGTCGGCTTCGACCGTCTTGCCGACATGATGGACAGGGTGCTGACCAGCGACGTCGCCCAGCCGACCTATCCCCCCTATAATATCGAAAAGCTCGACGAGAACGCCTACCGCATCTCGATCGCGGTCGCGGGCTTCTCGTCCGATGAACTCAACGTCGAAGTGAAGGAAGGCGCGCTCATCGTCTCGGCCCGCAAGGCTGCGGAGGAAGGCGAGCGGACCTACCTGCACCGCGGCATCGCCACCCGCGCGTTCGAGCGCCGCTTCGCCCTGGCCGACCACATGAAGGTCACGGGTGCCTCCCACGTCGACGGGATGCTCCACATCGATCTCGTGCGCGAAGTGCCCGAAGCGCTGAAGCCGCGCCGGATCGAGATCGCCAATGGCGAAACGATCGAAGCCAAGCCGGTGGAGAAGGCCAAGGCCTGATCCAGCCGCTTGCGGCCAACAGGAAAGGGCGCGCCGTGGGGCGCGCCCTTTTTCGTTCGTTGCGTCACCGCGACAGGCTCTCGGCCAGACGCATCAGCTGGACGGCCTCGGTGCGGTAGCCGAAGGGATCGTCCCCTTTCGCGCCGTTGGCGAGCGCGATGGCCTCGTCCCAGCCCCAGTCGCCGAGATACCTGGCCCCCGTCAGGAGCTGCCCGAACCCCGCCACCGCGATGGCGAAGCGGGCATCCTCGCCGGCAGCTTCCGGCTCCACCGGGATCGGCATCTCGATGAGCTGGCTGACACTGGCGCCCGGCTCCTTGTAGCGGAGTTTCAGGAAGCCAAGCTCCATGTCCTCCGCCGCCAGTTCGGGCTGCGCTTCGGCCGGTTGGTAGCGCAGCGGTTCGTTCAGAACGGCGGGGCTGCCGACCGGCGTCACCTCGTAGATCGCCGTGACGGTATGGCCAGCGCCGATATCGCCGGCGTCCACCTTGTCGTTGTTGAAATCCTCGCGCCGGAGGGCGCGCGTCTCATAGCCGATCAGGCGGTACTCGGCGACGACGGCTGGGTTGAACTCGACCTGCACCTTCACGTCGTTCGCGATCGGGAAGAGCGCGCCGGTCAGCTGGTCCACAAGCACCTTCTGCGCCTCCGACAGCGTGTCGATATAGGCCGCGGTGCCGTTTCCGTTCTGCGCCAGCGCCTGCATCGTCGCGTCGTCCAGGTTGCCCCGTCCGAAGCCCAGAACGGAAAGGTAGGTGCCCGACTTCCGTTTCGTCTCGATGTAGGACTTCAGCGCGTCGGGATCGGAGATGCCGACGTTGAAGTCCCCATCCGTCGCGAGGATCACCCGCGTGACCTCGCCATCGGCCGCCATCCCCTCGGCGACGGCATAGGCCTGTTCCAGGCCCTCCTGCCCGGCGGTAGAGCCGCCGGCCTCCAGCTGGTCGAGCGCGGCCATGATGGCGGCCTGATCGGATGCCGGGGTCGGGGCGAGGACCTGCCCGGCCGATCCCGCATAGGTCACGATCGCCACCTCGTCCTCGGGGCGCAGCTCGCCCAGCATCAGGCGGAAGGACTGCTTCAGCAGCGGCAGCTTGTTCGCGTCCTGCATCGAGCCCGAGGTGTCGATCAGGAACACGAGGTTCAGGGGCGGCCGATCCCCAAGCGCGGGCAAGCGTCCCTGGATGCCGATGTGGACGAGCCGCGTTCCCTCGTTCCAGGGCGTCGGAACAACGCTCACCTTCGGCCGGAACGGCGCATCGTCCGCCTCGGGCGCGGGATAGGCGTAGGGGAAGTAGTTCACCATCTCCTCGACCCGGACGGCATCGGCGGGCGGCAGATAGCCGGCCTTCAGCGAGGAGCGGACGACCGAATAGGACGCCGTGTCCACGTCGATGGAGAAGGTGGAAACCGGTTCCTCGGTCACGGACTTCACGGGGTTCGCGTCTTCGTTCGCGAAGACTTCGGTATTCGGTTCGGCAAGCGCCGGGGCGAAGGCGGCATCGGCCTTCGGTGCGGAACCGATCAGGGTACGGACGTCCATGTCGCTATCCGCCAGAGCACCCGCGCGGCCTTCCGCCATCTTCGCGGCCGGGGCGGCCGGGTCAGGGGCGGGCGCCGGTTCGGCAAGCGTCAGCGTTCGGACATCATCGGCCTGCGCGGCTTCCTCGTCGGCCGGAGCCGTCTGCAGCTCGGGTTCAGCCTGCGAAAGGGCGACTTCCGGGACCGAAGCATCGGCGGCACGCTCCCGCGCCGTCTCCGCCACTTCGGGAACGGCCACGGATCCCGGACGCTCCTTCTGGATCGCGGGCACGACGACGATCAACCCGACGCAGAGCGCCGCGACCGATGCGGTGGCAGTCAGCGCCGGGCGGGAGGTGAGGTTCATGAGCATCTTCAGCACTCCTGTCGGAAACCCCGTCCCTTTCGGACGGTCCGACATGGGACGCGCCTCACCCTCGGATTCTTGGTGCCGGTCGAAACTTTCCATGGCGCGCGCCATCGCGGCGGCCTTCGCGGCCGGATCGGGGTCCGGCGTGGCCGCCTTAAGGGCGGAGCGCAGCTTTTCCAGATCGTCGCTCATGGCATCCCTTCCGCCCGCGCCATCGCGCGGAGCCGCTTCTTCACCTCGCTCATGCGCCAGGCGACCGTTCCCTCCGAGACGCCGAGCACCTCTGCGGCCTCGGCCTGGCTCATCTCCTCCCCAAGTGTCAGGGCGACGGTGTCGCGCAGTTCGGGCGTCAGCGCCCGCATCGCCCCGATGAGCCAGTCCTGCGCCTTGGCGGCCTCCTCCGCTTCGGCGCGCCGGGCGATTTCCCAGTCGCCCCAGCCGTCGGCGGCACGCGTCCGCGCCGCCTGGCGTCGGCGGCGGTCATGCGCCGCGTTCACCGTGACGCGGTAGAGCCAGGTCGTGACCCTTGCCCTTCCGCCAAAGCTCGCAAGCTTCGCGGGCAGGCTCGCGCAGATGTCCTGGGCGAGGTCCTCCGCCTCAGCCCGGTCGCCGGTAAGCCGGAAGGCGAGGCCGAAGATGCGGTCGTAATGCCGGGACAGGAGCGCCGCGAAGGCTTCGCGGTCTCCCTTGGCGGCCGCCTGGGCCAGGTCCTCGTCGGCAGTCTCCATGCGCATGACAGAGACTATGACGTTTCCCGTGCGTCAATCCTTGGCGAGAATCCAAAAAAAAAGCGCGCCGTCATGCACGGCGCGCCTCGCCCTGCCGTCAGACCGACAGGCAGATGTATTTCATCTCCAGATAGTCCTCGACACCGTGGCGGGAGCCTTCCCGGCCGAGGCCCGACTGCTTGACGCCGCCGAAGGGCGCGACCTCGGTCGAGATGAGGCCAGTGTTCACGCCGACCATCCCGTATTCCAGCGCCTCTTGCACGCGGGTGATCCGACCCACGTCGCGGGCATAGAAATAGGAGGCGAGACCGAAGATCGTGTCGTTTGCGTAGCCGATCACCTCTTCCTCGGTCTCGAAACGGAACAGCGGCGCGAGCGGGCCGAAGGTTTCTTCCTGCGACACCTTCATCTCGGGCTTCACGCCGGTCACGACCGTGGGCTCGAAGAACGTGCCGCCAAGCTCGTGCCGCTTGCCGCCGGTCACGACCTGGCCGCCGCCCGCCAGAACGTCGGCGATATGTTCCTCGACCTTCGTCACCGCGCTTTCATTGATGAGCGGCCCGGTCTCCACGCCGGACGTGAGGCCGTCGCCGACGTTGAGCCGCTTCACCGCCGCCGCGAGCTTTTCGGCGAAGGCATCGTAGACGCCGGCCTGGACGTAGATCCGGTTCGCGCAGACACAGGTCTGGCCGTTGTTGCGGAACTTGGAGATCATCGCACCCTCGACCGCCTTGTCGAGGTCCGCGTCGTCGAAGACGATAAAGGGCGCGTTGCCGCCAAGCTCCATCGAGCATTTCATGACCTGGTCCGCCGCCTGGCGGAGCAGGATGCGGCCGACCTCGGTCGAGCCGGTGAAGGTGAGCTTGCGCACCAGCGGGTTCTCGCAGAACTCCTTGCCGATGTCGGAGGAGCGCGACGAGGTGATGACCGACAGGATCCCCTTCGGCAACCCTGCGCGTTCACCCAGAACCGCCATCGCCAGCGCCGAGAGGGGCGTTTCCGCCGCGGGGCGCGCGACGAAGCCGCAGCCCACGGCCAGCGCCGGGCCGGCCTTCCGCGCGATCATCGCGTTCGGGAAGTTCCATGGCGTGATCGAGGCCGCGACGCCGATCGGCTGACGAATGACGGTGATGCGCTTGTCGCGCTGATGGCCCGGAATCGTCTCACCATAGATGCGCTTCGCCTCTTCGCCGAACCACTCGATGAAGGAGGCGCCATAGGCGATCTCGCCCTTCGCCTCGGCCAGCGGCTTGCCCATCTCGGCCGTCAGGATCGTGCCGAGGTCGTCTTGGTTGGCCATCATCAGGTCGTACCAGCGGCGCATGACGGCAGCCCGCTCCTTGCCGGTGCGCGCCGCCCATTCCTTCTGCGCCGCGGCCGCCGCGTCGATCGCGCGGGCCGTTTCGACCCGCGAAAGGTCCGGAACGTGGCAGATAACGTCGCCGCGCGCGGGATTGGTCACGGGGAAGGTCGCCCCGTCGTCGGCATCGACCCATTCGCCGGCGACAAACGCCTTTGTTGCCAGAAGCGAAGGGTCCTTTAATAGACCGGAAAGATTTGTGACGGAATCGAGCATGGGAACCTCCCTCTGACTGGTGCATGATGCAAAGCATGTGACCTCGCGCATGTCCAGCGCGAGGGAAGGGTTGAGGGACCGGAGCAGAACCGATGGACTACGATACAGCCTACGCAAACGCGAAATTCATCCCCGGTGGAGACGCCTATCCGGCGCGCTGGGCCGAAAAGGCGGCCGCCTACCGCGAGAAACTGGGCCAGAGGGCACGGACCGGCCTGCGCTACGGACCTGGCCCCAAGCACTGGTTCGACCTCTTCCTTCCCGATGCGGCGCCCAAGGGGCTCGTCGTCTTCATCCACGGGGGCTACTGGCTGCGCTTTTCGCCCTCGGACTTCTCGCATCTGTCGGCTGGACCCCTCGCCCGCGGCTGGGCGGTCGCGATGCCCGCCTACACGCTGGCCCCCGCCGCGCATATCCCCGAGATCACGATGGAAATCCTCCGCGCCCTCCCCGCGATGGCGGCCGAGGTCGAGGGGCCGATCGTGATCTGCGGCCACTCGGCGGGCGGCCACCTCGCCGCGCGCATGGCCGCGGCGAGCGTTGCGTTGCCCGACAACGTCGCCGGACGACTGCAGCGCGTCGTGCCGATCTCGCCGGTCGGGGACCTCAGGCCCCTGATGCACACGGCGATGAACGCCGACCTCGGCCTCGACGCGGCCGATGCGCTCGCGGAAAGCCCCACGCTCATGCCGCCCCGGCGGGGCGCCCGCGTTCACGTATGGGTCGGCGGGGACGAACGCCCCGCCTTCCTGGATCAGGCCCGCCGTCTCGGCAACGCCTGGGCCTGCCGGGTCACGGTCGAGGCGGGCAAGCACCACTTCGACATCATCGAGGGGCTGGAGGACCCGGAAAGCCCGCTGATGCATGCGCTTCTGCCCTGAGGGGCCGCGTCCTACCGGCTGAACCGCGCGCGCCACGCCGGGACGATGTCGCCTTCCGCCGGTGCCGCCTCGTAGACCGCGCGCGCGATCGCACGGGCGAGACACGAGGCCGCCGCATGGCCCAGCCTGAACGGATCCGTCACAGGGTCCGCGAGCGGTCTTTCCCCGGTTGCCGCCGCAAAAACGAGGTCCCCGTCGAAGGGGGTGTGAGAAGGTACGATCGCGCGCGCCATCCCGTCATGCGCGGCGGTAGCCATCCTTTGCGCCTGGGCCTGCGTCAGAGCCGCATCCGTCGCGACGATGGCTATGGTCGTCGCCTCGCCGAGCCGCTTCTTGGGCTCGGGTTCGAGCCCCGGCACGAAACCGCGCGCCGGCCCGAGCCCGCCAAACTCCGCCCCGAGTTCCCATGGCGCTGCCCAGAATTCCGGCCCGTCGCCCACCGTGACGGACCCCAGCGCGTTGACCGCGACCAGTGCCCCGACCGTGATCCCGCAATCGAGCACTGCCGAGGCCGAGCCGAGGCCGCCCTTCAGCCGGTCCGTCGTCGCGCCGGTTCCCGCCCCCGCCGCCCCCAGCGCGAAATCCGCCGATGCCGCATCGAGGGCCCGCCGCCCGAGAGCCTTGTAAGGGTTTTCCGCCCAGTCCTTCCGGCCTCCGTTGAGCAGGTCGAAGAGGATCGCCCCCGGCACGATCGGCACGAGCTGATCGCCCACCGGGAAACCACGCCCCTCGGCGCGAAGAGCGTCCGCGACCCCGGATGCGGCGTCCAGCCCGAAGGCCGAACCGCCGGAGAGGACCAGCGCATCCACCTCCTGCACCAGCTTGTCGGGGGCCAGGAGGTCCGTCTCGCGCGTGCCGGGCGCACCGCCCATGACATGCACGGCCGACACGAATGGCCGCGCGCCCAGAAGCACGGTGACCCCGGTCCGGATGCCGTGATCCTCGGCATTGCCGACCGTCAGCCCCGCCACGTCGGTGATCAGGTTCCTCGGCCCCGGTCTCATCCTTCCGCCTCCAGAAATCCTTGGAGGGCTCCCACTGCCCCCGGCCCGTTCAGATGCAGCGACCGCCGTCCACTTCCAGCGCGGCGCCCGTGATCATCGACGCCTCGTCCGAACACAGGAACGCCGCCGCATTGCCCATGTCCGCGGGCGTGGAGAACCGGCCGATCGGGATCGTCGCGAGGAACTTCGCCCGCATCTCGGGCGTGTCTTCGCCGAGGAAGGACTTCAGGAGAGGCGTTTCGCCCGCCACGGGACAGAGCGCGTTGACCCTGACCCCGGCAGGGGCAAGTTCCACAGCCATCGTCTTCGTCGCGGTGATCATCCAGCCCTTCGACGCGTTGTACCAGTTCAGCCGCGGCCGGGGCGACAGGCCCGCGGTTGATGCGATGTTGAGGATCGCGCCGCCATGCGCCTTCATGTGCGGGACAAGCGCCCGCGCTGTCAGGTAGACCGATTTGCAGTTGACGGCGAAGACGCGGTCGAAATCCTCTTCGCTGACCTCCTCCATCGGGGCGGGCAGATGGGTTGTGCCGGCGTTGTTCACGAGGATGTCCACCCGCCCGAAGGTTGAAATCGCCTCCCGCGCCATCTCTTCGACGCTCGTCCGGTCGGACACGTCGACGCGCCTCCCGACGCCGCCGACTTCCGACGCAACCGTTTCGGCGGCATCCGCGTTGATGTCCGCGACAACCACCTTCGCGCCTTCCTCTGCGAATTTCCGTACGATCCCGGCGCCAAAGCCCGATCCGCCTCCGGTCACGATGGCCGTCTTTCCTGAAAGTCTCATCGCTGGCCCTCCCGTTTCCCGGACAGCCTGCCGATCACGGGGCGGAACTCAAGGGCGATCTTCGTCCGGGCCCGGCGTCAGCGCGGCGCGGAGGCCCGGAAAAAAGTCCTCCAGCGCATCGAGATCCAGCGGCTCGCCGTTCAGGCCGAAGGCTTGCAGCACCTCGCCCGTCCTGATCAGGACCGCGACGGGTATCTTTCGTGCGTGAAACCGCGCGCCGTGGCCCATCGGCCAACCCTCCGCCTCGCAGTCGCAGAGGACCGCCACCGCATGGCCGCCGAGGGCGACGGGGGGATCGAGGCGCAAGCTCATCGCCCCGCCACGAAGACGGTCCACGCGAAGCGGGCCACCGGCCAGGCCAGCGCCGCGGGCGTGAGGTGCAGCGCCGCCTCGGCCTGGCCGGAGAGGCACGCACGCGAGAAGTCTGGGCGCAGGTTCACCGACATGCGCCGCGAGGGTACGGCGTAGATGACTGGTGTGAGATAACCGTAGAGCCTTCCCGTATCCGCGGGATCGGCCAGTCCGAATTCCCCATCCACCGACAGGCAGTCGATATGGATCCGGCGCAATTCGCCGCTGATCAGGTCTGGCACGGCCCGGAGGATGCGCCGCCCGACACCCGGGCCCCCGGGCATCCGCCAGCCGCGCCGCTTGCGCCGGGCGCGGGGTTCTTCCCTGGCCTCGGTGACCGGCGGCGGTGGTTCCGTTCGCCCGCCGCCGCCAGAAAATCTCAAGGGCGGCGCGACCCCGCCGAAAAGCCGGACCTCGACGCTGATCCGCCCCTGTGCCGCGGAGCCGGTCCGGGCCTCGTCGCCGACCTCGGCCTTCAGCCGGAAATGGACCGGGAGAGCGATCACGCCGATCAGAAGGACGAGGACGGCAGCGACGAGCCCCAGGAACACCCAGAGCAGCGCCGTCATGGCTGATCAGCCGCCCTTCTTGGGCGTTGCCGCCGTCGCGGCCTTGTCGATCGCTTTCGAGGCGGCCTCGCCCAGGACCTGCGCGATCTCGGACACGGCGCCCTGCACGCCTTCGACGCGCGCGCCCTCCTTGTCTATGATGATCGCGCCCAGGGGCTTGATCCCTCCGCCGGCGCCGGCGCCGCCGCTCGTGGCGTTCTTCTCGCCCGTGCCGCCGCCCGCGCCGAAGCCGAAGCCGTAGCTCACGATCGGGATGATCGTCGCTCCATCCTTCTCGATCGGATCGCCCAGCACGTTCTTCGCGTTGAGAAGCCGGTCGAGTTCCTCGACGGTTCCCTTCAAGAGCCGTTCGACATCTTCCATGGCAGCCCCCTCATTCGGATTTCCTGAATGCGAAAAAACCTTCGCAGGTCACGAGCGGGGATGCATTGACGTGCGTCAATGGTGCGGCAGGACGCCTATCCGTGCCGGGCCGCAACCGTCTTCAGGACGGAGAAGCCGTAAAGCGCCTCGAATCCCTTCTCGCGTCCATGGCCCGATTTGCCCACGCCGCCGAAGGGCAGTTCCACGCCTCCGCCCGCGCCGTAATTGTTGATGAACACCTGGCCCGCGCGGATGCGCTTGACCATGCGCATCTGGCGCGCGCCATTCTCCGTCCAGATTCCTGCGACGAGGCCGTAGTCGGTGCCGTTCGCGATCGCCACCGCCTCGTCCTCGTCGTCGAAGGGGATCACGACCTGCGCCGGCCCGAAGATCTCTTCCTGAGCCAGCCGATGGCTCGCGCCGACATCGGCCAGAAGAGCGGGGGCGACGTAATGGCCACCCGCGGGCGCGTCCGCGATCACCTCGCCGCGCGCCGCCACACGCAGGTCGCCCGCGAGCGCGAGGTAGGACTCGACCACCGCCTTCTGCCGTGCCGAGATGAGCGGGCCCACGTCCAGGTCCGCCATCGCGGGCCCGGCCTTCAGCGCCTGGTAGCGCGCGGCCATGTGGTCCACGACCTGGTCGTACCGCGAACGTTCGACGAGGATGCGCGAGGCCGCCGAACAGGTCTGGCCCGCGTTCTGGATGCCTGCGTTGACGAGGAAGGGGAGGGCCGCGTCGAGGTCGGCATCGGCGAAGACGACCTGCGGCGACTTGCCGCCAAGTTCCAGCGTCACGGGGACGATGTTTCGCGCCGCCGCCACCTGGACGAGAGATCCCACGGCAACCGACCCGGTGAAGGAGAGATGCCGGACGCCGGGATGACCCGAAAGCGCCGCGCCCGCCTCTTCGCCGAGGCCCGGGACGACGTTGAGCGCGCCGGGCGGCAGCCCTGCCTCGGTCGCGATCGCGGCGAAGGCCAGCGCGGAGAGCGAGGCTTCCTCCGCCGGTTTCAGGACGCAGGCATTGCCCATGGCAAGCGCCGCGCCGACCGAGCGACCGATGATCTGCATGGGGTAGTTCCAGGGCACGATGTGGCCCGTGACCCCATGCGGCTCGCGCAGCGTGTAGACGGTGTATCCGTCGAGGTAGGGGATCGTTTCCCCCATCACCTTGTCCGCCGCGCCGCCGTAGAATTCCATGTAGCGGGCCAGCGCCAGGGCATCCGCGCGGGCCTGCTTCAGGGGCTTGCCGACGTCGGTCGCTTCGATCCGGGCGAGGTCGTCCGCCCGCTCCAGAACCATCCGCCCGATCCGCGAAAGGACACGCCCGCGTTCCGCCGCCGTCATCCGTCCCCAGTCCCCGGCAAGCGCCGCTTCCGCCGCGGCGACCGCGGCGTCCATGTCGGCGGAGGTTCCCCGTGCGATCGCCCCGATCTCGGACCCCGTCGAGGGGTCCTCGACCGGCAGGGTGTCGCCCGAGGCGGGCGCCACCCATTCGCCCCCGATCAGAACCTTCGCCGAATCAAACCACAGCATCTCGCGCATCCGTTCCTCCGTTCATCCACTCCGCCGGAATCACGGGCGTCGCGGCGATCAGCGTCTTCGTGTAGTCGTGCGCGGGGTCCGCGAAGACCTTCTCCGTCGCGCCCTCTTCCACGATCCTGCCAGCCTTCATCACCATCACCCGGTCGGTGATCGCGCGCACCACGGACAGGTCGTGGCTTATGAAGAGGTAGGCCAGCCCGTGGCTTTCCTGCAAGGCGGCGAGCAGGTCGAGGATCTGCGCCCGCACCCGCACGTCGAGCGCCGAGACCGCCTCGTCCAGCACGATGAGCCTTGGCCGCGCGATCAGCGCCCTCGCGATCGCGATCCGCTGGCGCTGCCCGCCGGAAAACTCGTGGATGTATTTCTGGGCGTCCGTGGCTTCGAGCCCCACTTCCTCCAGCGCTGCGGCGACGCGCGCGCGCCAGTCGGCGGGGCGGCCGGTCAGGTGGTAAGGCTCGGCCACGAGGCGCTCGACCTTCCAGCGGGGGTCGAAGCTGCCATAGGGGTCCTGGAAGACGACCTGCATCGCCGCGCGCAGGTCGTCCGGCATCCGCCGGTCGGCATGGACATCGCGCCCCAGAAGACGGATCCGTCCGCCCTGCACTTCGTCGAGCCCAAGGACAGCGCGCGTCAGCGTCGACTTGCCCGAGCCGGATTCGCCGACAAGGCCAAGGCTTTCGCCCTCGCTGAGCGTGAAGCTCACGCCATCCACGGCGCGCAGTTTCGGGTGCGGCGCGAAGGGCGAGGGGCGCGGCAGAAGGTATTCGCGCACCGCGCCCCGGACCTCAAGAAGCGGCTCGGCGCGGGTCTGCGGCTGCCGCGCCGGGACGTGGGACGAGGCGGCGAAGAGCCGCCGCGTGTAATCATGCCCGCGGGTGCGGAACAGGGCCTCCGTCCGGTCCGCTTCGACGATCCGGCCCTTCCGCATGACCGCCACATGGTCCGCGATCCCCGCCACCACGGCGAGGTCGTGCGTGATGAGCAGCATCGCCATCCGTTCCTCGGCGACGAGCCCCTTCAGGAGGTCGAGGATCTGCGCCTGGGTCGTGACATCGAGCGCGGTCGTCGGTTCGTCCGCGATCAGGAGCCTCGGGCGCAGCGCCACGGCCAGCGCGATCGACACGCGCTGACGCTGGCCGCCGGAAAGCTCGTGCGGGTAGAGCGAGAGCGGGAAGCGTTCCGCCGCGAGGCCCACGCGGTCGAGCTTTTCCCGCGCCACGCGCGCAGCGACGGACCGTGTGGCGCGGCCGTGGACGATCAGCGTCTCCGCCACCTGGTCGCCGATCCGCTGCATCGGGTTGAGCGCGGTCATCGGCTCCTGGAAGATCATGCCGATCTCGGCGCCGCGCACCTTGCACATCGCCTGTTCGGACAATTCCAGAAGATCGCGCCCGCCCATCACCGCCCGGCCCATCACGTCGGATCCGTTCGGCAGAAGCTGCATCAGCGAAAGCGCCGTCAGCGACTTCCCCGAGCCGCTTTCGCCGACGAGGCCGAAGACCTCCCCCTCCTCCATGCGGAAGGAGACATCCGAGAGGATTGGCGTCCCGTGGATCGCGAGTGACAGGTTCTCGACCGACAGAAGTGTCATCGCGCACGCCTCAGCCGGGGGTCCAGGAGATCGCGCAGACCGTCGCCCATCAGGTTGAGCCCGACGACCGTCAGCACGATGGCGAGGCCCGGGAAGATCGCGACATGCGGGGCCAGGGTGACCATGGTCTGCGCCTCGGCCAGCATCCGGCCCCACGACGGGGTCGGGGGCTGCGCGCCGAGGCCGACGTAGGAGAGGCCCGCCTCGGCGAGGATGCCGAGCGAGAACTGGATCGTGCCCTGCACGATCAGGAGGTTGAGGATGTTGGGCAGGATGTGCTCGACCGAGATCAGGGCGCGGCCCTTTCCCGCCACCTGCGCCGCGCGGATGTAGTCGAGCGTCCAGAGCGACAGCGCCCCGCCCCTCGTGACGCGGGCGAAGACCGGGATGTTGAAGATCCCGATGGCGAGGATCGCGTTGACCGCCGAGGGGCCGAAGACGGCTGTGATCAGGATCGCGATGACGAGGGAGGGGAAGGCAAAGACAAGGTCGTTGCCGCGCATTATGACCTCGTCCAGCCAGCCTCCGCGCCGCGCGGCGGCGAGAAGCCCGAGCGGCACGCCGACGCCCATGCCGATCCCGACGGCGACCAGCGCCACGGCGATCGAGGTGCGCGCGCCGACCATCAGCATCGACAGGATGTCGCGCCCGAAATGGTCGGTGCCGAGAAGGTGCGCCGCCGACGGCTCCCGGAGCTTCTCTGCGATGGCGAGCGCGGTCACGTCGTAGGGCGTCCAGACGGCCGAAACCGCCGCTGCCAGAAGCGCCACGCTGGCGAGCGCCGCGCCCAACGCCAGACCACCCCTCATGCCCGCCGCCTCAGCCGCGGGTCGATCGCGGCATAGCCGAGATCGACGAGGAAGGTGACGAGGATCACCGCGAAGACGAGGAGCATCACCACGCTTTCGACCACGATCAGGTCGCGCTGGGTGATGGCCTGGAAGATGAGCCGCCCGAGGCCCGGGATGTAGAACACGTTCTCGATGATGATCGCGCCGGCGAGGAGGAAGGAGAACTGCATCCCGAGGATCGTCAGCACCGGGATCAGCGCGTTGCGGAAGGCGTGCCCGAGGATCGCCTGCCGCCGCGACAGGCCTTTTGCACGGGCGGTGCGGATGTAGTCCTGCCCGAGGGTTTCCAGAAGCGCCGACCTCAGGACGCGGGCGAGGATCGATGCCTGCGGCAGGGCGAGCGCGACGGCCGGCAGGGTCAGCGCAACGAGGCCGGGCCAGAGCCCCGCCTCCCATCCCGGGAAACCGCCGGCCGGAAAGACCTGCCAGCGCACCGCGAGGAGGAGGACGAGAAGCATCGCGAACCAGAAATTCGGCACCGCGATCCCAAGCTGCGTCGCCCCCATGATCCCGAGGTCCGTCGCTGTCCCCCGCCGAGCGGCGGCGATCAGCCCGACGGGCAGGGCGATGATCGTCGAAAGCGCGAGCGCGTAGAGCGTCAGCGGCAGCGACACGGCGAGCCGATCGGCGACGAGGTCCGCGACCGGCACCTTGTAGGTATAGGAAATGCCGAAATCCCCGGTCAGCATCCCGCCCGCCCAGGCGAGGTAACGTTCCGGCGGCGAGCCTTCCAGTCCGAGCGTGTCGCGCAGCGCAGCGACTGTCTCGGGGCTCGCGTTCAGGCCCAGCATGTACGAGGCCGGGTCGCCCGGGACCACCTCGATCACAGCGAAGATGACGAGGCTCGACGCGATCAGGCTGACCGCGAGGGAAAGAAGGCGCCTCAGGAAATAGCGGAGCATCGCGCGGACCCTTTCAGGGCGAGGCTAGACGCGGCGGGGCGGCTGGTCCAGAGGCCGCGCGCGCCGGGACATTTGCGGGACCGCGAAGGGAAGGTGGCTTGCCGGGCGGACGGAAATGCGGCAATCATCCGCTCCGAGCCGCGGCGATGGCGTCGCCGCAGGGGAGGGCGCCTCCCCGCCGCTTGCGGGTTTCCCGCCACCGTCCTGTACGCCGGGACCTTTCGGGGTCCCTGCATGATACGGACCCCAGCAATGAGGTCTGATATGGAACGTCCCGAACAATACCGGTTCCACAACGGCACGAAGGCCGTCCTGCCCTTCGCGGCAGAGGAATACGAGGCGCGGCTTCAGGGCCTGCGCGACATCATGGAGATGCACGAGCTCGACGCGGTCGTGCTCACCTCGATGCACAACGTCGCCTATTACTCGGGCTTCCTCTACTGCACCTTCGGGCGGCCCTATGCCTGTGTCGTGACCAAGACCGACTGCGTCACGGTCAGCGCGGGGATCGACGCGGGCCAGCCCTGGCGGCGCTCCTACGGCGACAACGTCACCTACACCGACTGGAAGCGCGACAACTTCTGGCGCGCGGTCGCCTCGATCACGGGGACGGGGAAGAGCATCGGCTGCGAGGCCGATCACCTGACGCTGGAGCGTTCGGAGAAGCTCAACGCGTTCCTCCAGCCGAAGCGCGGAATGGACATCGCGCCAGCGACGATGCAGCAGCGGATGATGAAATCCTCGGCCGAGATCGAGCTGATCACGCACGGCGCGAACGTCGCCGATATCGGCGGCTACGCGATCCGAGACGCCGTGAGGGAGGGCGCGACCGAGATCGAGATCGCGATCGCCGGGCGCGACGCGATGGAGCGGGAGATCGCGAAGCGCTTCCCCGACGCCGAGTACCGCGACACCTGGGTCTGGTTCCAGTCGGGGATCAACACGGACGGCGCGCACAACCCGGTGACGAACCGCAAGCTGAAGCGCGGCGATATCCTCAGCCTCAACTGCTTCCCGATGATCTCGGGCTACTACACTGCGCTCGAACGGACGATGTTCGTGGGCGAGGTCGACGACGCTTCGCTGAAACTGTGGGAGGCGAACATCGCCGCGCATGAATACGGCATGTCCCTCTTGAAGCCCGGCGTCAGCTGCGCCGAGGTCACGCACAAGATCAACGAGTTCTTCGCGGAGCGGGAGCTGCTGCAGTACCGCACCTTCGGCTACGGCCATTCCTTCGGGGTGCTCTCGCATTATTACGGCCGCGAGGCCGGGCTCGAGTTGCGCGAGGACATCGACACGGTCCTGGAACCCGGCATGGTGATCTCGATGGAGCCGATGCTGACCATCGCCGAGGGCAATCCCGGCGCGGGCGGGTATCGGGAACACGACATCCTCGTCATCACCGAGGACGGGAACGAGGACATCACGAAATATCCTTACGGACCCGACTTCAACGTGGTCGGCTGAGGCAAGACGGGGGCGGCGGGAAGGCCGCCCCTCATTCCCCGTAGGGCACCCAGATGTTCTTAACCTGCACCGCGCGGGAGAGGTAGCGGCGGCCCTGGCCGTCGGGGCCGGTCCAGTCGCAGTTCGGGATGGCCCAAGTCACCTTGAGGTTCCCCGCGCTTTCGGCCTCCATGGCCTTCGCGCCTTCGGTCGTGCCGCAATACCAGAGCGCCGCCACGTCGTCGTGCTGGGCCAAGGTCTTGGTCAGTTCCTCGCGCGGGCCGGTCACGATGTTGACGACGCCGCCGGGCAGGTCCGAGGTGTCGAGGACCTGGTAGAGGTCGGTCGCGGACAGCGGCATGTCCTGCGCCGGTAGCGCGACGACGCGGTTGCCCATGGCTATGGCGGGCAGGACGAGGCTCAGGAAGCCCAGAAGCGGCGCTGCATTCGGGCAGGCGATCCCCATGACGCCGAAGGGTTCGTTCATGGCGAGCGTCACGTTCGCGGACTTCGTCGCGTGCACCGCGCCGTCGAACTTGTCGGCCTGCGCCGCGTACCAGAACGCGCGTTCGAGCGACACGGCCACTTCCCGCTCCGCCGCGCCCTTGGAGGCGCCCGCGGACCGGAGGCGATCCGTGAACTCCTGCGCGCGGGCCGAGAGATTCTCGGCGAGGTAATAGAGGACCTGCGCCCGGTTGTGGCCGGTAGCCTTGCCCCAGCCCGATGCCTTGTGCGCGGCCTCAACGGCGTTCCTTATGTCCTTGCGGTTCCCGAGCCCGGCGAGCCCGAGAAGCCTGCCCTTCGCCATCACAGCGTAGGAATAGCCGGAATCGGGGCGCTTCTGCGCGCCGCCGACATACATCTTCGCGGTCCGGTCGATGCCGTCGACGGCCTTCGCGCCGCTCTCCGGGACGGGCGAGGTTTCGGGCGCGTGAACGGGCGGTTCTGCCTTCTCCTTGGGCGCGGGGAAGGAGAGGTATTCGCCCATCCCCTCGCGCCCGCCCTCGCGGCCGAAGCCGCTTTCGCGGTAGCCGCCGAAGCCCGAGCCCGCGTCGAAGACGTTGGTGGAGTTCACCCAGACCACACCCGCCTTCACGCGCGATGCGACGTCGAGGCAGAGGTTCACGTTCTCCGACCAGATCGAGGCGGCGAGGCCGTAGCGGGTGTTGTTGGCAAGCTCGACTGCCTCGTCGGGCGTGCGGAAGCTCGTCAGTGTCGCGACCGGGCCGAAGATTTCGACGTCGGAAACGATATTGGCGGGTTCGACGCCCGTGAAGAAGCCGGGCGCGAAGAAGGACCCCTTCGCGGGCAGCTGGCATTCGGCCTGGTGAAGCACCGCGCCCTCGGCTTCGCCCCGGGCCACGAGGTCCCGGATGCGCTTCAACTGCACCGGGTGCACGATCGCGCCGACGTCGGTGCATTTGTCGAGCGGGTCGCCCACGCGCAGCTTCGCCATGCGTGTGCGCAGCTTCCGGGTGAAGGCCTCCTCCACCCCCTCCTGCACGAGGATGCGCGAGCCCGCGCAGCAGACCTGGCCCTGGTTGAACCAGATCGCATCCACGACGCCCTCGACCGCGGCGTCCAGGTCGGCGTCGGCGAAGACCACGAAGGGCGACTTGCCGCCAAGCTCCAGCGTCAGCTTCTTGCCCGATCCGGCCGTGGCCTTGCGGATGATCCGCCCGACCTCGGTCGAGCCGGTGAAGGCGATCTTGTCCACCTCAGCGGCAACCAGCGCCGCGCCGGTATCGCCGTCGCCGGTAACGATGTTCACTACGCCCTTCGGCAGACCGATCTCGGCGCAGATCTCGGCGAAGGCGAGGGCGGTCAGCGGCGTGTATTCGGCAGGTTTCAGCACGACCGCGTTCCCCGCCGCCAAGGCCGGCGCGATCTTCCAGGCGAGCATCAGGAGAGGGAAGTTCCACGGGATGATCTGGCCACAGACGCCGACCGGGCCTGTCCCCGGAAACTCGTCGGCCAGAACCTCGGCCCAGCCCGCGTGGTGGTAGAAGTGCCGCGCGACGAGCGGGATATCGATGTCCCGCGTCTCGCGGACGGGCTTGCCGTTGTCCATCGTCTCGAGAACCGCAAGGAACCGTTCGCGCTTCTGGATGTTCCGCGCGATCGCGTAGAGCCATTTCGCCCGCTGGTGCCCGGACAGGCGCGCCCAGTCCCGCTGTGCCGACCGTGCCGCCTTTACCGCAGCCTCCACGTCGGCCCGGGAGCCTTGCGAAACCTCCGCCAGCACCTCGCCCGTCGCCGGGTTCTCGACCGCGAAAGTCGCTTCGGGCCTCGTGAATGCGCCGCCGATGAAATGCCCGAACGCGCCCCGCGCCTTCAGCCATTTGACGACTTCGCCGTTGGCCTCCGGCGCCGGTCCGTAGTCCATCGTCTCCAGGATGTCTTTCACTGTCGGCATGGGACCCTCAGGCTAGCGCATGGCGCGAGGAGGACGCGTAGCGCCCGGTGACATGGTGTTCGAGCTGGCGTTCGATATCGCCGAGCATGGAGGAGGCGCCGAGCCGGAAGAGGTCCGGCCGGAGCCAGTCCGCGCCCATCTCCTCCTTCATCAGGATCTGCCAGGCGAGCGCGTCCTTCGCGGTCCGCATCCCGCCCGCCGGCTTGAACCCGATCCGGTATCCGGTCCGCTCGCCATAGTCCCTGAGCGCCCGCACCATGACGAGGCTCACGGGAAGCGTGGCGTTGACGCCCTCCTTCCCGGTGGAGGTCTTGATGAAGTCCGCCCCGGCCTGCATCGCGACCATGCTGGCCTTGTAGACGTTTCGCAGCGTCTTGAGGTCCCCGGTCGCGAGGATCGTCTTCAGATGCGCCGCCCCGGCCGCCTCCCGCATCGCCGCGATCTCGTCATAGAGCGCGTTCCACTCGGCGCCGAGGACATGGGCACGGGTGATGACGATGTCGATCTCGTCCGCGCCCTGGTCCACGGCATAGCGGATCTCCGCCAGCCGAAGGTCGAGCGGCATCAGCCCCGCCGGAAAGCCCGTAGCGACCGAGGCGACCGGAACGCCGGAGCCCCGGAGCGCCTTCACCGCGGCGGCGACCATCGTCGGGTAGACGCAGATCGCGCCAGTCGTAAGGTCATCGAGCCCCAGCCCCTTCATGATGTGATCGGCGAGGGGCTGCCGCCCCTTCGCGCAAAGCCGGGCGACGCGATCTTCCGTGTCGTCGCCGGAAAGCGTGGTCAGGTCCATGCAGCGGATCGCGTTGACGAGCCAGGCCGCCTGCCATTCCTTCTTCACGCTCCGCCGCGTCGTCAGGGTCGCCGCGCGCCGTTCGGCGGCTTGCGTGTTCACCGCGACATGTTCGAACCAGTCCAGCTGGAGCGGAACGCCGGGATTCCGGTCGTGGTTTGACAAGGCGGCCGGACTGGACTGCATGAGGAAACCCCGAACTCGGCGGGGCAGGGGCCCGCCCGGGTCACGCTATCCAATGTGCCGCTTTGTTTCAACGCGGTCCTTTGACCGGGCGGTCAAATCCGCGGCGCTCAGCGCCTCGGCTTGCCCTTCCAGGTGTCGAGCCATGCCTTGAACCGGCCCCAGATCCCGCGGGCCTTTTCGGCCGCCGCGTCGGCGGTGTCGTCCACCCGATCGATCGCCTCGCCGGCATCCTGAAGAACCGGGTCGATCACCCTCTCGCGGAACTGCAGCCACATGCGCCGGATCATGAAGAGGATCAGCGCGAGCGTCGTCAGGATGACGATGTTGACCCAGGGGATGATCCGCTCGTCGGGCCCCTCGGCCGGGCGGATCCCGACGGCGTTCGGGAAGATCGAGATGAACTCGTTCCGCCAGCCGTAATGTGTGACGACAACCCATTTCGGATCGGCCGCCGTCGACTTCGCGTCCTCCGCCTCGGTCAGAAGGCTGGCGGTGTCGAACTTGAAATAGGGCGGCCAGTTCCAGCCCGTGTCCTCGTTGCGGTAGACCATCGGCTTGCCGTTGGCCTTCACCGTCTGGATGAACTGCACGTCGCGGTTGACGAGGCCGCCGGACTGGTCGTCCGGGCTCGACCAGAACATGCGCGTCCAGTCGCCCAGGTCCTGGCGTTCCTGGTAGGTGTTCACCACGCGCACGATGTCGTGCTGCGGCAGGTTGTAGTGCAGGAAGGCGAAGACGATCAGCGCGAGGATCGTCCAGAAGGTCCATTTCACGTATCTCATCTTCGCCTCAGTAGATGTTCGTCAGATAGATCAGCGCCAGCACGACGATGACCGGGATCACGTATACGAGGAGGATCAGCTTCTTCCTCAGCCCGGACTCGTACTCCCTCATACCCGCCTCGATATAGGCGCGCCGGGCCGCTTCATCACCCCCCTCAGGGTGATCGGCATCCCATTCCTTCTCGAGCTCCTCGCGGGCGACGGACCGCGAATAGATGGACAGGAGGAAATAGATCACCGTGAGGCCGACGAATCCGAAGACGGCAAGGCGCAGAAAACCGATCATCTCTTGTCCCTCATCACGGCGCCCCAGGGGCCGACGATGTCGACAATATCACGCCGTGCCCCGCCGCGCGCGGGGGGCTCCTCCATCGAAGGCTCGGACCCGAACAGCGCGGCGCGCGCGCCGGCCTTGTCGACCTGGTATTCGCGGTCGAGGAAGTCCGCCACGTAGGCCTTCTTGGCCTCGTCCCAGCCCATGTAGAGCCTGTAGAACAGTTCCTTGTGACAGATGAAAAGCTGCCGAACGTCGAGCGGCGACAATTCCGCCAGGAGCATGTTCACGAGGTCACGGTCCGCATGCGGCTTCGACCGAAGTGTGTAGAAATACGCCGGATGCGCCGAGGTGATGCGCGGCCAGGCCCCGCCCGCCTCGACGTAGCGCAGAAGTGCCGCAAGCCCCTGGAACTCGTCTGGCAGCGCCGAGCCGAGCTTCGCCGCGACGATCCTGAGTTCCCGCCGTGTCCCCGCGCCCGCGTCGATCCCGAGGGATGCCGCGGCGTCCACAAGGATGAAATCCATCTTCTGCCGCAGGATCGCCGCCGCGTCCGCCCCCCGCGCGGTCACGATGGGCTCCACGAGGTCGTTAAGTTCCAGGAATTTCGCGATCCCGTTCCGGTCCCGCATGTCGAAGTGATACTTGATCGGAAGCGCGCCGACTTCCTCGCGCGGCGCGGCCGAGATCGCGGCCGGGTGGTCGAGATCGCGGAAGATGTAGATGCCGCCGAAATGCGAGGTCCAGAAATTCTGCTGGTCGAAGCTGGTGGATTTCAGCGCCACCGGGTTTCGCACCACGTCGCCCACGACCTTCGCGCGCCCGATCATGTCCGCGATCAGCACGTCGTCCCACCAGGCGTCCTCTTCCGTCCGGAACCGCTCGATCAGTTCCGAAAGCTTCCCGGCCTCGGCCACGTGGTTCCCGGTCGTGTCCGCCGCGACCGTCACCCGGCGGATGTCGAACAGCCGCGCCGGCGTGTCGATCTGGAAGACCGTGTTCTCAAGCTCCCCCGCCACGGCGTCGCGCGCGGTCAGGGTGAAAAGCTGCGCCTCGTTCTCCTCGATGAAGCGCCTGAGGATCCCGCGCGAGGTCGAGAACTTCGCGTTCAGCAGGGGCGCTTTCTTCTGCTCCGTCGTCAGAAGGATGAACTGCCGGTTGCAGCCGTTGCGGTTCAGGTAGAGGTGGTCGTCAAGCTCGTCGCCCACCTCCGGCGAATAGCCCGAGATGTCGACGTGGAAATCGGGAAGCCCCGTCACCTTCCCGGTCAGTGCCTTCAAGGCGCGGTTGTAGCGCTCCACCAGCGCCGGGCTCTCGATGTGGACGAGATTGCCGAACATCAGGCCTTTCTGGATGAGGCGTTTCATGGCGCCTTACCGTCCAGATACCGCCGCTTGGCCTCCTCCATCCGGCGCATCTCGCGCACGGCGTTCTCGATCGCGGCCTCGTCGGACTTGTCGGCATAGCGGAACTCGCTGTCCGCGTAGCGGTTGATCTCCTGCACGACCATCTCGACGGTGATCGGGCGGCGCAGCTCTCCGATCATCGCCTTCTTCGTCTCGTAGTCCTTGAAGAGGAAGAGCTCGGGTTCCTCCAGCCACTCGTCCGGCAGCTCGAAGTCCATCGCGCGGACCTTCACCGCGTCGGTGATGTTCTTGATCGCGCGGCCGGTGAAGCGTTCGTCCGCTGCCTGGATCGCCTTCAGGTAGGTCCCGAGCTTGGCCATGGTATCGAGTTCCCCGATTTCGTCGCGGACCCTGTCGAAGACGTTTTCAAGGCCATCCTCTAGGGGCCGCGAGTGCCGCTCGAAGCTTTCGGCCACCGCCCGCTTGATCTCCTGCGCGGCATAGAGGTCGTGGACCCCCAGGGGGATCGAGTGGTTCTTGCCCAGGAGCAGCGCGAGGATGTCGATGTAATCCTCCCGCGTCTGCGGCCCGTCGACGAGGAACCGGGCGCCGGCCCGCTGGCGCAGCGCGTCATCCACGTTCTCGGGGTAGTTCGAGAACATCCCGAAGCTGCAGTTTCCGCGAACGACCGTGTTCGCCCCCGAGAAGCTTTCCATCAGGACGGCGGTGATCTCCTGCTGGCCCGCGCTCGACTGGCGGTCCCCGCGCTTGCCCGCGATCTGGTCGATGTCGTCGATCGTGCCAAAGCCGATCACCGCGGGGTCCATCACGTTCCGGATGAAGGCCTTGGCGTTCTGCCCGGATTTGCCCTGGTAGGAATCCACGTTCTCGATCGACAGGTTCTGGTAGCGGAACGGGTATTCCGCCACCCGGCAGTAGCCATCAAGAAGCCCCGCCATCATCTGGATCAGCGTCGTCTTCCCGGTGCCGGGCTTGCCGTCGCCCATGAAGGTGAAGATGAAGCCGCCGAGTTCGGCGAAAGGGTTCAGCTTCCGCTCGAAGTCGTAGGCCATCAGCATCTTCGCAAGCCGCATCGCCTGGTACTTGGCGATGTGGTTGCCCACGACCTCCTCGGGCTTCTTGAACGCCATGACGAGCGCGGTGCCGCGCGCCTTCCGCGAGGGTGCGAAGCCCGCAATCGGGAAATCATCCGCCTCGATCCGATAGTTCGCCCCGGTGAACGCGCCAAGCCTGGGTGCCGTCTCGGCGCGCAGGCGCACGTTTTCCGTCAGCTGTTCGGCATAGGCGAGGACCGACGCGACCATCCGCGCCTCGTCGGTGCCGAAAACCGCGATGTCCTGATCCAGTTCCCATAGCGCCCCGTGCAGCGCGAGTTGCGCGTTGTCGGTCAGAACCTCTTCGACGGTCCCGATCTCCACCGTCTGCTCGGTCGCGTGCGGGGCGAGGAGGAAAGCGGTCGCGTTGGCGAAGACGGACAGCGTCACCAGAGCCTCCGCTGCGAGAAGCTCGGAAAATTCCGCACGCCGTGCATCGGGGAGCCGGCCTTCCAGGTTGGCCTTCTTCAGCTCCGAAAGCCCCGTCTGCGCCGAAAACATCTCTCCCACGGCGAGGGCGATGGCGAGCGCGCGGCGCAGGGACTGCATCACCGCCGCCTGAGCGGGCGAGGTGATCGGGTCGTCCCCGCCCACCGCCTCGATCCGCTCGATCAGCCGCACTCCCTCCGGCCGCGCGGTGGAGCGCGTGACGAGGCCCGGCGTGGTCGAGCGGAAACGCGGACGCGTCCCGATCCCCGGCGACCGCTCCGACGGCGCTGCGACGGCCTCGGCCTTCGCGAGGCGCGGCGTATGGTCGAGGCCGGAGAGCAGGTTCGCCGCCGCCGCGTAATGCTCGCGGATCGCCTCTTCCTTCAGTTCCATCTCATCGCGCGGCGCGTTCATTCCAGCCCCCTTGATTTGTCTCCGTCCGGGCGAAGAAGTCCTCCGCGGGTGCGGGGGTGGGAAATTCCCGCCTGCACCGCCTCCAGGAATGCGCGCGGATCATCCATAGACGCCAACCCGGCCTTCGGGGCCCACCACGTATTTCCGGACGGCGCGGAAGCCTTCGGGGTCCCGCTCAGCCAGCACCTGGAATGGCCGCTGAGGCAGGATCAGGCTCCGCGTCACCCGAGTCGCGCCGGTGTCCGCCCCGCGCCCCGAGAACGGATCGAGGCGGAAGACCTCCCGCTCGACCGTCGAGAACCAGCCGGATTTCTCCAGTTCCACCCGTTCGGATTCCAGCTCCTCGGTCGTCCATGCCAGTGCCCAGTCGTCTCCGGGCGGCGCCTTCGCGCCCTCCAGGACTTCCCGCAGGGGTCCCGTCTGAAGCGTGAAGGCGGAGGAATACATCGGGCCGAGGAACAGGCGCCGGAGCCGCTTCGGGTGCAGGTCGTCGAAGTCGGCATCCAGACCCTTGGCGATCGTGACGAGCTTCAGCCCGCTCACCGACTGCGCCAGAAGATGCGTCTGCGCCCGGGGCCAGCGGTATTCGTCGAGCGGCAGCGCCTTCCGCCCGGTGTCCTCCACCTCCAGAAGGTAGATCACCGGCACGTTCATCTGGGAATCGTAGACGCCCCAATGCACCAGGAACCGCCGCCGCCCTTCGGCAACATCCGCGACCCACTGAGCCTGGGGATGCATGTGCGCCCAGTAGAGCCCGCCCTGCGCCAGCGCCTCGAAGTAGAGCCGCTGGCTCATCGCGTACTGCAGCCGCGTGGGCACCGTCCTTTCCGACAGGATCTGGCGGATCATCTGGTCCCTGAGGGCTTCCGCCGACGGCATCCCCTCGAGATGCTTGCCCGCCTGCGCGGCGTCGTTCGCCATCGTGACGAGTTCCTGGTAGATCGGGAACCCGCTCTCGTGGAGGTCGATGGTCAGGTGGCGCCGCCCGAGTTCGGGCATCCGGCCGGCGACGAGGTACTTGAAGCTCAGGGCGCGGAATGTCGCGGAAATCGCGCCGACATAGGCGCCCAGGATCACGGCCTCCATCTTTGAAAGCGCGCGTTCCTCCTTCATCTCCTCCGCGATCCCGGCCATCAGCCGCGTGATCCGCTCGAACTTGGCGAAGTAGCGGCGGGCGGCGAGGTCGTCCTCCAGCGCCTTGTGGTCGCGGGTCAGGTCGGCCTTGTCCACTCAGCCACCGTAAAGGTTCTTGTCGTGCTTCTCGACGATCGCCGCGAAGCGGCGGGCGAACCGCTCGTCGGCCTTCGCCTTCTGCTCCAGAACCTTCCTCGCGAAGACCATCTGGTCCTCGTGCGCTTCCAGCATCTCGGCCATCCGCGTGTTGGTCGCCGCGCCAATCCCGGCCATCGCGGTCTGCGCCTCCTGGTCGGTCTTGACGCCGATCTCGTTGATCCGGTGCGCGACGTCCTGCTGCTGCGCGGTCTTGAGCGATTTCGTGAGCGCGTCGTAGAGGACGACGCGCTGCTTGGTGTCTGTCTGCAGCTTGTTGATCAGCACCATCTGGGTGGCCGCCTGGTTCTGCAGGCTGTCGATCCAGGTCTTGCCCTTCTCGATGTAGCGTTCCAGCGTCTGGGATTTCGCCACCTTCACCTGCTCGTCCTGCACCAGCGCGTTGTAGCGGGTGTTGAGCGCCGCGAGCTCGCTTTCAAGCTTCGTCCGCGCGGCCGCGTCCTGTTCCACGGCGATCTTGTTTTCCAGTTCGATGAGCCGGGGGTCCATCGCCAGGATTTCCGCCCTGACCGCTTCGAGGTCGCCCACCGTCGTCTCGCGTTCGGAGAGCGTCTCGGTCAGGTTCGTTTCGACCTTCGACTTGTGGGTGTTCAGCACGCCGAGCTGGCCCTCGAGCAGCTTCACGATGACGTCGGACTTGGAAATCAGGTCCTGGAGCTTGTCGTCGATGCTCGCCGCCCGCAGCCGCTCCTGCCGCATCGCCTCCGACTTGCCCTGGGAGAAGATGCCGACGAAGCTTTCCCACCCGGTCTTCGACCGCATCTCGTCGAAGTCCTTGGAAAACGCGGTCGTCACGTCGTCGAGCCCCATGATCAGTTCGGCGATGTTGGCGTTCATCAGTTCCGTGTGGTGGTGCACGTCCTCGAGCGTCGCGTTCTCGATGTCGAGCGCGATGTCCTCGCCCGCCTGCATCTTCTGTCGCGCCGTCTCGATCCGGCTCGTCAGTTCCGAAATCTTCGTCTGCGCTTCCGCGACCTGCTTCTGGCTTTCCAGGATCTGCGCGCCGAAATCCGCCATCTTCGCCCTCAATGTTAATCTCATTTACTATATTTGGGAGGCGCGCAGGCCTTTGCACCCCCGGCTATGCGGAATTTATTGCAAAATCCTCCAGCCACGTCACCCGCTTTCGGATTGCCCCCGGTCGGGGGCAGGGCTAGCTTTTCACGCATGGACGTATCCGGCCGGACCCTTTTGGACGAAGTCGCCGCCCGCCGCGCGGAGCTGATCGCGCTGACGCAGGACCTGATCCGCATACCCACGCTGAACCCGCCGGGACGCAACTACCGCGAGATCTGCGACTACCTCGCCGCGCGGCTTTCCGGCTCGGGCTTCCGCGTCGACCTGATCCGCGCGGAAGGCGCGCCGGGTGACAGCGACGCCCACCCCAGATGGAACCTAGTGGCCCGGCGCGAGGGTGCGGCGCCCGGCGACTGCGTGCATTTCAACGGCCACCATGACGTGGTGGAAGTGGGCCACGGCTGGACCCGCGATCCCTTCGGCGGGGAACTGGACGGCGACCGGATCTACGGCCGAGGCTCCTGCGACATGAAGGGCGGCCTCGCCGCCGCGATCAACGCCGCCGAAGCCTTCATCGCCGCCTGCCCCGGCCACCGGGGCGCGATCGAGATTTCCGCCACTGCCGACGAGGAATCCGGCGGTTATGGCGGAGTCGCCTACCTTGCCGAACGCGGATGGTTCGCGCCCGACCGCGTCCAGCACGTCATCATCCCCGAACCCCTGCACAAGGACCGTATCTGCCTTGGCCATCGCGGCGTCTGGTGGGCCGAGATCGAGACGAAGGGCCGAATCGCGCACGGCTCCATGCCTTTCCTCGGCGACAGCGCCATCCGCCACATGGGCGCCGTGCTGGAGGAGATGGAGGCCACGCTCTTCCCGCTTCTCGCGGGCAAGCGGACCGAGATGCCGGTGATCCCCGAGGGCGCGCGCCAGTCCACGCTCAACATCAACTCCATCCACGGCGGCGAGGCGGAGCAGGAGGATGGCTACACCGGCCTCCCCGCGCCCTGCGTCGCGGACCGCTGCCGGATCGTCATCGACCGCCGCTTCCTGATCGAAGAAGACCTCGCCGAGGTGAAGCGCGAGGTGACGCGGATGCTCGAAACGGTCAAATCGCGCCGCCCGAGCTTCGAATACGAGGTCCGCGATCTCTTCGAAGTGCAGCCCACGATGACCGAGAAGGACGCGCCCGTCGTCAGGACCACCGCGCAGGCGATCGAGAAAGTCCTCGGCCAGAGCGCGGGCTACGTCGTCTCGCCCGGAACCTACGACCAGAAGCACATCGACCGGATCGGGAAGCTGCACAACTGCATCGCCTACGGCCCCGGCATCCTCGACCTCGCGCACCAGCCCGACGAATGGGTGGGCGTGCAGGACATGCAGGACAGCGCGGGCGTCATGGCGCTGGTCCTGTCCGAACTCCTCGCGCCCTGAGCCACGGGTCTCAGGCCGGGTTCATCTCCGGAACCGCGATGTTGTCGATCAACCGGACCCCGCCCAGCCATGCGGCCGCGAAGATCCGCGCCGGGCGGTCCGGACGTTCCAGGGGCGCAAGATCCTCGGCGGCGCGGAGTTCAAGGTATTCCACCTCGGCAAAGCCTGCCTCGAGGATCGCCGTCCGTGCTGTGGCAAGCGCTTCGGCTGCCGTGCCGCCGGATGCGATGGCCGCCGCCGCGTCCTGCATCGCGCGGGGAAGCACGCAGGCCTTCGCGCGATCCTCGGGCGAAAGCCGCCCGTTCCGCGAGGACATCGCGACGCCGTCCGGATCGCGCAACGTCGGGCAGCCGGTGATCTCGACCGGCAGGTTCAGGTCCTTGACGAGCCGCCGGACGATCTGGAGCTGCTGCCAGTCCTTCTCTCCGAAGAAGGCCCGGTCGGCATTGGTCATGCCGAAAAGCTTGGTCACGACCGTGGCGACGCCGTCGAAATGCCCCGGCCTGTGCGCGCCGCAAAGTGGATCCCCCAGCCCTGCGACGCTGACCTTCGTGGCGAAACCATCGGGATAGACCTCGGACGCCGGAGGCGCGAAGACCACGTCGACACCATGGGGGTCGAGCAGCTCCGCGTCGCGTTCCTCGGTGCGGGGATATTTCGCGAGGTCCTCGGGGTTGTTGAACTGCTTGGGGTTCACGAAGATCGTCACGATCACCCGGTCACATGCGCCCTTCGCCGCCTCGACGAGGCTGAGGTGCCCCGCGTGCAGCGCGCCCATGGTCGGGACGACGCCGACGATTTCCTCCGCGCGGCGCCACGCCGCCACCTTCGCGCGCAGTTCCGCGACGCTACGGACGATCATCATGATTGCGCGGGCTCCTCGCCAAAGACGTGTTCGGGCGCCGGGAAGGTCCTTGCCCTGACTTCAGCCGCGTAGGCGGCAATCGCGCGGTCGGCCTCTGCCCCGAGATCGGCGTAGCGCTTGACGAATTTCGGCCGGAACTCTGTGAAGAGCCCCAGCATGTCGTCCACGACGAGAATCTGCCCGTCGCAGTCGGGCGATGCGCCGATCCCGATGGTGGGGACGGAAATGGCGGCGGTGATCTCGCGCGCGAGCGCGTCCGGCACCTTTTCCAGGACGACCGCGAAGGCGCCGGCCTCGGCGACGGCCGCCGCGTCTTCGCGGATGCGTTCGGCGTCCGGGCCACGGCCCTGAACCTTGTAGCCGCCGAGCGTGTTGACCGCCTGCGGCGTCAATCCGACATGGCCCATGACCGGCACGCCGCGCGCGACGAGGAACGCGACCGTTTCGGCCATGTGCGTTCCGCCCTCCAGCTTCACCGCCGCCGCGCCCGTCTCCCGCATCAGGCGCGCGGCGTTTCTGAACGCCTGCTCCGGCCCCTCCTCGTAGGCGCCGAAGGGCAGATCCACGACCATCATCGCCTTTGACAGGCCTCGGGCGACCGCCTGGCCGTGGAGGACCATCATCTCCATCGTCGCCTGCAGCGTCGAGGGAAGCCCGTGCACCACCATCGCCAGGCTGTCGCCCACAAGGACGATGTCGCAATGAGGATCGACGAGGCCGGCCACCGGCGTCGTGTAGGCGGTCAGGCAGACAAGCGGCGCGCCGCCCTTTTGCCCGCGGATATCCAGTGGTGTCGGGCGCCCGGTCGTCGCGGTGACACTCATTGCCTTCCTCCCCTGCAGCGGCGTCGCCCGCTTTCTAGCTGCGCTGCGGCATCGTTTCCAGTGGGCGCGTTCGCCGACGCAGAGAACCGGGGGCTCTGGCTGTCGCTTGATTGGTGTCGCGATCCGTCCAATGATGGGCCAATCGACCCCGCGTGTCGTGGGGAGGACGGAAAGGGGCCTTCATGTTGAACCACCTGAAAATCTCCGCAGCAGTTCTTGCGTTGTCCGCCGGCGCCGCGTTCGCCGCGCAGGACACGATCACCCTCGGCATGGTGCTCGAACCCCCGAACCTCGATCCGACGGCCGGCGCGGCCGCCGCGATCGACGAGGTTGTCTATGCCAATGTCTTCGAGGGCCTCACCCGCTTCGGACCCGACGGGTCGATCCGGCCCGCGCTCGCGGAAAGCTGGGATGTCACAGAGGAGGGCAAGGTCTACACCTTCCACCTCCATTCCGGCGTGACGTTCCATGACGGCACGACGATGGACGCCGAGGACGTGAAGTTCTCGCTCGACCGCGCCCGGGCCGAGGACAGCGCCAACGCCCAGAAGGCCCTCTTCGCCGGGATCGAAAGCGTCGAGGTCGTCGACCCACTTACCGTCAAGGTGACGCTGTCGAGCCCGAACGGCGCCTTCCCGTTCAACATGGCCTGGGGCGACGCTGTGATCGTCGCGCCGGAATCGGTCGGGAACGCGGCCACGAACCCGGTCGGAACCGGCCCCTTCAAGTTCGTCGAGTGGCTTCAGGGCGACCATGTGACGGTCGAGGCCTATCCCGGCTACTGGGGAGAGAAACCGGCGCTCGCAAAGGCGACGTTCAAGTTCATCTCCGACCCCACCGCCGCCTTCGCCGCGATGATGGCGGGCGACGTGGACGCCTTCCCGAACTTCCCGGCGCCCGAGACGCTGCCGCAGCTGGAGGCCGATCCGCGCTTCAAGGTGATCGTGGGCTCGACCGAGGGTGAGACGATCCTCGCCATGAACAACAAGAACGAGGTGCTGTCGAACGTGAAGGTGCGCGAGGCCATCGCCCATGCGATCAACCGCCAGGAAATCATCGACGGCGCGATGTTCGGCTACGGCACGCCGATCGGCACGCACTTCGCCCCGCACAATCCCGACTACGTCGATCTGACGGAGCTGTCGGCCTACGACCCCGAGAAGTCGAAGGCGCTGCTGGCCGAGGCCGGGGTGAGCGACCTCAAGCTCCGCCTCGCGCTGCCCCCGCCCACCTATGCCCGCCGGGGCGGCGAGATCATCGCGGCGCAGCTTCGCGCCGTGGGGATCGAGACCGAGATCTCGAACCTCGAATGGGCGCAGTGGCTTGAACAGGTGTTCAAGGGCAAGGATTTCGACCTGACCATCGTCAGCCACACCGAGCCCGCCGACATCAACATCTACGCCCGGCCGGAATACTACTTCCAGTACGGCAAGCCCGAGTTCGTGGCTCTGATGGACAAGCTCAACGTCACGGTGGACCCGGCCGAGCGTTCCGCGATCCTGAAGGATGCGCAGCGGATGATCGCCGAGGATTTCGTGAACGCGTATCTCTTCCAGCTTGCCAAGACCGGCGTCGCAAACGCGAAGATCGAGGGGCTGTGGGAAAACGCGCCCACGCAGGCCAACGATCTGACCGCGGTGCACTGGGTGGACTGAGACGCACCGACCCGCTACGACGCGACGGCGAGGCCCCGGACCATCTCCGGGGCCTTCTTCTCGAAAGGCCACTCATGACCAACTTCCAAAGCCTGATCTGCGACGCCGTCGAACCCGAAATCTCCCGCCCGGAGCCCGACGTGGTCCTGGCAGGCGATCCGGTCCACACCACCTGGAGCATCGAGGAACAGGACGACCTCTATGCCGGGATATGGGAATCGACGCCCGGAAAGTGGCGCGTTTCCTATGAAGAATGGGAGTACTGCCGCATCCTTTCCGGCGTCCTGATCATCGCCGAGGACGGCGGAGATACCCGCACCGTCCGCGCGGGCGACAGTTTCCTGATTCGCCCGGGCTTCACCGGCACCTGGGAAGTCGTGGAGACGATCCGCAAGGACTACGTCATCCGCCTGTGAAACGGCGGCGGGGGCGGGGTCAGACCCCGCCCGCGTCCGTATCCTCGTCCGCGGCGACGCCGAGCATTGCCGTGAACTTGGGCCACGGGATATTGCCGGCCCGGATTTCGGCCTGGACTTCCGGCGGGTAGCTCGACAGGGGCACCATCAGGCCGTGCTCGTTCTCCACCATCTCGCCTTCCATCGCGAGGGATTCCTCCAGCGTCCGCACCTTCACCGGCGAGCCGGGTTCGACGCGTTCGTAGAGATCGAGGATGTCCTGGTTGAAGAGCCGGATGCAGCCCGCCGACGTCGCGCGGCCGATGGTCGATGGGTTGTTGGTGCCGTGGATGCGGTAATAGGTGTCCCGGCCGTTCCGGTAGAGGTAGAGTGCGCGCGCGCCCAAGGGGTTCTCGATGCCGCCGGGCAAGCCCGCCGCGTAGGGGCCGTAAACCTCGGGGTCGGTGCGAATCATGTTCCGGGTCGGCGTCCAGCGCGGCCATTCGCGCTTCACCGAAATGACTGCCGAGCCGCGGAAGCCACGGCCCTCGCGGCCCACCGCGATGCCGTAACGCATCGCCGTGCCCCCTTCATCGACGTAGTAGAGAACGCGTGCATGGGGATCGACGACGACGGTTCCGGGACGCTCGCTTCCCGCGTAGGCGACACGGGTCCTCGCGTTCTGCCCGATCAGGTAGCCGGGATTGACTGCAGGGATGAGCGTGCCGTTGTCCTCGACCGCGGCGTAGCGCGCCACGACCTCGGGCTCGGGACCGGTCATCGTCACTGTCGTCTGGGGCGGCCCGCCACATGCGGCGAGGGCAAAGGTCAGGGCGACGAGCATCGTCGCGTGAAGCGTACGGCGGGCGGTGAAAAACATGTGTTCGCGCGGTCCTATGGAATCCTGGCAGCAGAATGGGGTGAACAATCTGCGCCACGTCCAGCCCTCGCGAGTCAACCCCTTGGCGGCAGCGCGGCCGTGCTTCGGGCGCCCCGGCAACAGTCGCGGGGGCGGGTGGTTCGACGGTTTGAGACAGATCAACCGGGGGGCCGCGTGCCCGTGCTAGCCTTCCGGGACGATTTTCGAGAGGGAGGAAGGACGATGCGCATCACTTCAACTTTGCTCGCGGCGGCTTTGGCCTGCGGGGCATTTCCCGCCTTGGCGCAGGGCGATGTCGAAGCGGGCCGCGCGCTCGCGGAGGAAAACTGCGCCCGCTGCCACGACATCGAGCCGGGCGGCGCCATGAAGACCATGCCGCCGAGCTTCGCCTCGATCGCGGCCTTCAGGACGGCCGACGAGATCACGGGCCGGATCTGGTTCCCGCCGATGCATTCCCGGATGCCGCCGATGCACATGATCCTGACGCCGCAGGACGTGGACAGCCTGACCGACTACATCGTCTCGCTGGAGGCAGCAGAGTAGTTCCCGGGTTCAGCGGTTCGCGCCAAGCGCCGTGGCGCCCGCGACGATGTCCAGAACCTCGGTCGTGATCTCCTCCTGACGGCGCCGCCGGTATTCGGCGTCCATCTCCTCGAGATGGTCGCGTATGCCCGCTTCCGCGCCCTGCATCGCGGCGAGCCGGGCCGCGTGCTCGCTTGCCTGCGCCTCGGCCAGCGCGCGGTAGATGCGGACGAAGACGTGTTCCCTCAGAAGCTGCGCCAGAACCACCTCCCGGTCCTCGGTGTAGGTGGGAAGGCGCCGCGACGGCCAGGGCTTCGCCGCCTGGTGGCGCAGGTATCCGGGCGAGATCGGCAGGATCTGCACCGCGACGGGCCGGATCGGGGTGTCGGGAGTTTCGACCGTGTGAACGATCCTGACCCGCCCGATTCCCCGCGCGCTTTGCCAGTCGTCGATCAGGGACAGAAGGGCCCCCGTCGTCTCCCTCAGCCCCGTGACCGACCCGGGCGTGGAGAACAGCGCCGTGGGCCTGTGTCCCGCCGATTCCAGCAGTTCCGCAGCGCGCCCGCCAACTGCTGAAACCATCACCTTTTCTTCGTGGAGATCCTGGATCTCGTCCAGCGCCGCGCGCACGGCGGCGTCGTTGAACCTGCCGCAGAGACCGTGGTCCGATCCGAGCACGATCACCCCGGCGCCCTCATGTACCGCGCGTTCGGAGGCCGCGATGGCGAGTTGCGCGACCTCCGGATCGCGCAGGAGGATCTGGAGCCCCATCCCCACGGTTTCGTCATAGGCCCTGACCGCGCGGCTCGCGCGTTCGGATCGCCGCATGGTCACGGCCGAAAGCGTCTTCATGGTCCGCACAATGGATTGCAGGTCGCGGCTGATCGCGATGCGCCGCTGGAGCGTCTCAAGCGTCTCCATGCGCTTCGCCCTCCAGCTGCGCGAGGCCCGCCTTCGCCGCCGACAGAAGCGCGTCCCGGTCCGCGTCGAGGAACGGCTCCCCCTCTTCGATCGCGCGGCAGATGTTGCCCGCCCGCTGCCGGATCGCCGCGCTCACCGCCGCCTCCGCCTCGCGCATCCGGGAAAGCGGCAGGTTGTCCAGCAGCCCCTCCTGAACGGCAAGCAGGATCGCGATCTGTTCGGGCGGGGCAGGGCGTTCGTCCTCGCGCTGCTTCAGCGCCTCGCGGGTGAGCCTGCCACGGGCGAGCTTCAGCTTCGTCTCCGCGTCGAGCCTCGTGCCGAAGCGGGAGAAGACCTCGAGTTCCTCGAACTGCGCGAAGGAAAGCCGCAGTTCCCCCGCCACCGCCCGATAGGCCGGCAGCTGCGCCTTCGCGCCGACGCGCGAAACCGAACGGCCGATGTCGATGGCGGGCAGTAGCCCCTTCTCGAAGAGCTCGGGCGACAGGTAGATCTGTCCGTCGGTGATCGAAATGAGGTTGGTCGGGATGTAGGCCGAGATGTTCTGCGCCTGCGTTTCGATGATCGGCAGCGCGGTCAGCGAGCCGCCGCCCAGATCCGGCCGGAGATGCGTGGCGCGTTCCAGAAGGCGCGAGTGGATGTAGAAGATGTCGCCCGGATAAGCCTCCCGCCCCGGCGGCCGACGGAGGAGGAGCGAGAGTTCCCTGTAGGCCCGCGCATGCCGCGTCAGGTCGTCGTGGACGATCAGCACGTCCTCGCCCCGGCGCATGAACCATTCGGCAATGGACGTCGCCGCGTAGGGCGCGATGAACTGAAGCCCCGGCGCGTCGTCTCCCCCGGCCACAACGACCACGGTCCGGGCGAGGGCGCCTTCGCGGCGCAGGGTCTCGATCACCCGGGCGACGCCCGCCGCCCTTTGCCCGACCGCGCAATAGACGCAGATGCCAGGCCGGGCGGCAAGGCTCTTGCCTCCCGGCCGCCCCGCCTGGTGCGACAGCATCGCCGCGACCGCGATCGCGGTCTTTCCGGTCTGCCGATCGCCGATGATCAGTTCCCGCTGCCCCCGGCCGATCGGGATCGCGGCGTCAACGGCCTTGATGCCGGTCTGCAACGGCACCTCGACGGGCGCACGGTCGAGGATCGCGGGCGCGGGCCTTTCCACGGGCCAGTGCTGGGCCTCACGGATCGGCCCCCCGCCGTCCAGGGGGCGTCCCAGCGCGTCCACCACGCGGCCCAGAAGCGCCTCGCCCACCGGCACGTCGATCACGCGGCGCGTCCGGCGCGCCTCCGCCCCTGCTTCGAGATGCGCCGAGGGGCCGAACAGGATCACGCCCGCGCGCCCCTCGCGGATATTCGCCGCCGCGCCCATGAGCCCGCCCGGAAAGCGGATCAGTTCGTCGGCGGAAAGGTTCGCGAAGCCTTCGACCTCCGCCACGCCCGCGCTGACATGCGTGACGATCGCGACCTGTTCCGAGCGCAGCGAAGGGCGCCGGTCCTCGAGGCTCCGGTCGAGCCCCGAGACGATATCGTCCGCAAGCCCCTTCAGCCCCGCCATCGCCTAGCCCGCCTTCTGCCCGGGCGCGTGTCCGCCCGCTTCCAGCCACTCGGCGGTCTGCTCCTCGAGGTCGTCGAGATAGGCGTCGATGCTCCACTGGAGCGTCCGCGCGCGAACGCGAAGCCTCAGCCCGCAGATCAGGTCCTCGTCCTTCTGGAACTCCACCTCCGCGCCCTCGTGCAGCACCTCGCGCAGCGCCTTTGACAACCGCTCCCGCGCCGCCTCCTGCAGGTCGAAGGCGCTCGAGATCGAAAGCTGCCCCCGCGCGTCCTTCGCTTCCGCCCTGAGCGCAACCAGATCCTCGCCCTCGAGCGCCCGGAGCCGGCTGATGAAGGTTCCGACCATCGCGTCTTCAAGGTCCGCCCCGGCGAAATCGGTCAGGACCATCCGCGCCACGCGTTCCACATGCCCGGCCGCGCGGCGGCGAAGCTCGGCCACGAAGGCGCCCTTTTCCTTGTCCAGCTGGTCTTTCCAGGCTTTGCGCCGGGCCTCGATCTCCTCGCGCGCTTCGTGCTCCAGCCGCTGGCGCAACTGGTTCGCCTCCGCCTCGGCCGCGGCAAGCTGCTCGCCCCGTGCCTCTTCCGCGGCTTCCCGCTCCGTCTTCAGCTTCTCGGCTTCCTCGGCGGCCTCACGCTCCCGCGCCTCGGCCTCCTCGAACCGCTCCCTGATCGCCGCCTCGCGCCGCGCCATCGCCTCGGTAACCGGACCGTAGAGGATCCGGTTCAGAAGCCAGACCAGAACGAGGAAGTTCACGATCTGCGCGGCGACGGTGATCCAGTCGATCTGCATGTGTCAGTTCCCGGCCGCAACGGCCCCTGCCGCGACCGCCGCGTCCCAGAACGGGTTGGCGAAGATCAGGATCATGGCCACGACGAAGCAGTAGATCGCGGTGGATTCGATCATCGCGAGGCTCACGAACAGCGTCCGCGTTATCACGTTTGCCTCGTCCGGCTGCTGCGCTATCGAGGCCAGCGCCTGCGCCGCGGTCCGCGCCTCGCCGAAGGCGGGGCCGAGCGAGCCTATGGCGATCGTGAGGCCCGCCGTGAGGATCGAGATCACTCCGATCAGGGTCGCGTCAATCATTCGGGTTCTCCCTCCTGTCGTTGTCGCCTTCATGCGCGCGGGTCGCGGAGGCGATGTAGACCATCGCGAGGATGGCGAATATGTAGGCCTGGATCACACCCGTCAGCAGCCCCAGCATCTGCATGGCGACGGGGAAGAAGAACGGCGCGATCGAGATCAGGATACCGGCGATGACGGTCCCGCTCATGACATTGCCGTAAAGCCGGATCGCGAGCGCCAGCGTGCGCGAGAGTTCCCCGATCACGTTGAACGGCGCCATGAGCGGCGTCGGTTCGAAATAGGACCTGACGTATCCCCCGACACCCTTTCGCGCCATGCCGTAGACCGGCACCGAGATCAGGACGCAGATCGCCAGCGCCGTCGTGGTGGACAGGGACCCTGTCGGCGGGGTGTAGCCCGGCACGACGGCAAGGATGTTCGCGGAGGCGATGAAGACGAAGAGCGTTCCGACGAAGGGCAGGTAGGGGCCCGGCTCCTGCCCGCTCACGTCGCGGATCTGGTTCCGCATCGTCTCGACGACCGCCTCCCAGAAATTCTGGGACCGGGTCAGGTCCCCCGTCGCAGAAAGCCGCAGCCGGACGAACAGGGCCGACAGGACGAGGATCGCCATCACCACCCAGGTGAAGACGATCGTCGCGTTGACCCTGAAGGGGCCGACCGTGAACAGGACCCAGTTGTCCGGGCTGATCTCCATCCTATCCCTCCCGCGCACCCCGGCGGATCATCACCTGGCGGGCCAGCGTGAAGCCGAGCGTTCCCACGAGGATCTCCGCCGCGCCGGCCCCGGCCCAGAGGGCGAGCCCGAGGACGCAGAGCACCAGGGCCATCCGGCCCGCGTATCCCAGAAGCATCCTTCCCGCGCTCGCACCATGCGTGATCGACTGCGCCGCGCGGGCGAGGAGGGTGAAGTAGAGCACCCCGAACCCCGCGCCGAGGGCGAAAGCCAGCGCCAGTATAAGGGCGTCAGTCATGCCGGCTCTCCTTCTTCACCCAGTACCACGCGTTCATGCAGCCGAGGAATACGCCCGCGAGCAGTAGCGCGAGCTTCCAGGAAAACCCGACCGGCGCGATCCGGTCGAGCCAGACGCCAAGCGCCACGCCGAGAAGCGTCGGCACCGCCACGGCCCAGCCGACGAGCCCGAACATGCCGAACCCGTACCAGACGCCACGGCCCTCGCCGCGCGCCCGCGCCGCCTCCATCCGCTCGGCCTTCCGCCGGATCGCCTCGGCGGCCGGGCCGGCCTTGTCGTCGTTCCCCTCGGCGTTCATGCCCGCCGCTCCAGTTCCAGCATCCGCCGCACCACGCCCGCCTCGAGCCGCGCCAGCGCTCCGCGCGCCGCCCTTTCGTGTTCATCGACCTCGGTCAGCACGTCGCGGACGATCCGGCGCAGATTGGCCAGGTCGTGCTCGACCACCGCCCTGCGCACCGCGACCGAGACGACATCGCCGCACTTGACGAGGATCCCTTCGTCCACCCCCACGAACCCCGGCTCGCCCGCCTTGTCCTCGTAGAAAAGGATGCCCGCCGTCAGTGGGGCAACGAGGTCGATGTGACGGGGCAGGATGCCGAACGAGCCGTTTGTCGCTTCCGCCACGATCTTCGTGACCTCGCCGTCGAAGACCCTTTCCTCGGGCGTGACGACCTCGAGCTTCATGCGCCGGCCCCCCGGGTTATGACGTCCTCTATCCCGCCGATCATGTAGAAGGCGCTTTCGGGCAGCTTCGAAAGCTCGCCCGAAAGGATCCGCTCGCAGCCGTCGAGCGTTTCCTGAAGCGTCACGAACTTCCCCGCCTTCCCGGTGAACTGGCCGGTGGAGAAGAAAGGCTGCGTCAGGAACCTCTCCAGCCGCCGCGCCTGCGCGACGATCTCGCGGTCGGCTTCCGACAATTCATCGAGGCCCAGCATCGCGATGATGTCCGAAAGCGCCTCGTATTCCGCCAGCACGCGGCGCACCTCGCGGGCGATCCGGTAATGGCGGTCGGGCACGGTTCCGGGCGTCAGCATCTTCGACGTGGACTTCAGCGGGTCGATCGCCGGATAGAGACCCTCGGCCGCGCGCTTCCGCGACAGGACGACAGAGGCCGACAGGTGCGAAAAGACATGCGTCGCCGCGGGGTCGGTGAAGTCGTCCGCAGGCACGTATACTGCCTGGATCGAGGTGATCGCGCCCGCGTCGGTGTTGCAGATCCGCTCCTCCAGCGCGCCGAGTTCGGAGCCCAGCGTCGGCTGGTAGCCAACCCGCGAGGGTATGTTGCCCAGAAGCCCGGACACCTCCGCGCCCGCCTGCACGAAGCGGAAGATGTTGTCGATCAGGACCAGCACGTCCCTGTGCCGTGCGTCGCGGAAATGTTCGGCGATGGTCATCGCCACATGCGCCACCCGGAAGCGCGCGCCGGGGCTTTCGTTCATCTGCCCGAAGACGAGCACGGCGCCGTCCAGGACGCCCGTTTCCCCCATCTCGCGGTAGATCTCCTCGGCCTCGCGGCAGCGCTCGCCGACGCCGCAGAAGAGGCTGACACCCTCGTAGGCCGAGACCATGTTGTGGATCATCTCGGTGATGAGCACCGTCTTGCCCACGCCCGCACCGCCGAAGAGCCCCGCCTTGCCGCCCCTCTCGATCGGGGTCAGGAGGTCGATCGCCTTGATCCCGGTCTCGAAGACCTCGCCGCCGGGTTTGCGACGCGAAAGCGGCACGGGCGTCCGGTGAATGGGCTCCCAATGCACGTTTTCGAGGGGACCCTTCCCGTCTATCGGCGCGCCGTAGACGTCGATCATGCGGCCTAGAACACCGTCTCCGACAGGCGCCTCCAGCGGGCCGCCGGTGTCCTCGCAGGGCATGCCCATCGCAACGCGCTCCATCGGGTTGAGCACGAGGCCGCGCACGGTATGAGTGTCGATCAGGCTCGCCACCTCGATCACGATCTTGCGGTGCGGCCCGGCGCGCAGCTCGGTGTTGATGGCGGGCGCGGGGCCGGGGAAGCGGATTTCCACCACGGCGCCGGAGATCGCGACGATGCGCCCGACGCGGCGGCCCGCCTCCGGTTCCTGCACCTTTTCCGCCACGGCCCCGACGGCCTCGTTCATCGCGTCGCCTCCTTGCGGACCCAGCTTCGCGTCGCGCTGGACGCACCGCCATGATCCATGTCAGGCCCTCTGGTCCTCACAGTTCCACCCGGCGCAGCCGGAGCGCGTTGGCGATGACCGAGACGGAAGACATGCTCATCGCCGTTGCCGCGATGATCGGGGAGAGGAGGAGGCCGGTCAACGGATAGAGGATCCCCGCGGCAATGGGCACGCCGGCCGCGTTGTAGACGAAGGCGAAGAACAGGTTCTGCCGGATGTTCCTGAGCGTCGCGCGGGCGAGCTTGCGGGCGCGCACCGCGCCGGTCAGGTCGCCGCCCGGAAGCGTGATGCCCGCGCTTTCCACCGCGACGTCCGCGCCGGTTCCCATCGCGATCCCGACCTCGGCCGCAGCGAGCGCGGGGGCATCGTTGACTCCGTCACCGGCCATCGCGACTTTCCGCCCCTGTTCCCGAAGCTCCTCGATCAGCGCCTTCTTGTCTTCCGGCAGGACGCCCGCGCGCACCTCGTCGATGCCGAGTTCGCGGGCCACCGCGCGTGCTGTCCGCTCGTTGTCGCCCGTGGCCATGATGACCCGGATGCCAAGCTCGTGCAGCGCCGCGATCGCCTTGGGCGTCGTGGGCTTCATCGGATCCGCGACGGCGACGATCCCGGCCAGTTCGCCGCCGATCGCCACGTGCATGACCGTCTTGCCGTTGTCGCGCAGAGCTTCCGCCTTCGCCTCCGCGGGCGTGGGATCGACGCCTACCTCCTGCATCATCGCAGCGTTGCCAAGCGCCACCTCGCGCCCTTCGACGGTGCCGCGCACGCCCTTGCCGGTAACGGCCTCGAATTCACCGGCCTTTCCGGCGGTCACGCCCCGCGCGGTCGCGCCCTCGACGATGGCCTCGGCGAGGGGGTGCTCCGATCCCTTCTCCAGCGTTGCCGCGACGGTCAGTATCTCTTCCTCCGCCGCTGCGCCGAGGCTGACGACGTCCGTAAGGCGCGGTCGCCCCTCGGTCAGCGTCCCGGTCTTGTCCACGATCAGGGTGTCGATCGCCGCCATGCGCTCCAGCGCCTCGGCGTCCTTGATCAGGACGCCGGCCTGCGCGCCGCGCCCCGCCGCCGTGGTGATCGATATCGGCGTGGCGAGCCCCAGCGCGCAGGGGCAGGCGATGATGAGGACCGAGACCGCCGCGGCAATGGCGAAGGCCAGAACGGGTTCGGGCCCAGCGATCAGCCAGGCGACGAAGGCGATGACCGCCACGGCGACCACCGTCGGCACGAAGATCGCCGAGACGCGGTCGGCGAGCCCCTGGATCGGCGCCCGCGACCGCCGGGCGCTCGCCACCATCTGGACGATCTGGCTCAGAACGGTATCGGCGCCCACGCGCTCTGCGTCTATCACCAGCGATCCCTGCTTGTTGATCGTCCCGCCCGTGACCTTGTCACCCTCTGCCTTCTCGACCGGAACGGGTTCCCCGGTGATCATGCTTTCGTCCACCGACGACCGGCCTTCGACCACGATGGCGTCCACCGGAACGGCGTCGCCCGGCCGCACCCTGAGCCTGTCGCCCGCCATGATGTTCTCGAGCGGCGCGTCATATTCCGTGCCGTCGGGCAGGATCCGCCGCGCCGTCTTGGGCGCGAGATCCATGAGCGCACGGATCGCGTCGCCGGTCCGGGCGCGGGCGCGAAGTTCCAGAACCTGGCCGAGGAAGACCAGCGCCACGATCACCGCCGCGGCCTCGAAATAGGTGCCGACCGCCTCGCCCATCCGGTATTCCTCCGGGAAGGCGCCCGGCAGGAACACGGCGAAGAGCGAGTAGACATAGGCCGCCCCCACGCCGAGCGAGATCAGCGTCCACATGTTGGGCGAGCGGTTGCGGATCGAGGCGATCCCGCGCGCGAAGAAGGGGAGCGCCGCCCAGAGAACGACGGGCGTCGCCAGAACGAACTCGACGTAGCCTGCGACCCGGTGGCCGATCCAGTCCTTCAGCGGCAGACCGACGTGATCGCCCATCGTCAGGATCACGAGGGGCGCCGCGCAGGCCGCGCTGATCCACATCCGCCGCGTGAAATCCCGAAGCTCGCCCTCCTCCTCCGTCGCCCCCGAGGGGACGACGGGTTCCAGCGCCATGCCGCAGATCGGGCAGTTGCCCGGCGCGTCGCGGATGATCTCGGGATGCATCGGGCAGGTGTAGGTCGTGCCCGGCGCCGCGGTGTCCTCGCGCTTTTCCGCCCGGCCGGAGGCGAAGAACCAGGGATCGGCGCGGAATGCCTCGCGGCATCTTTGCGAGCAGAAGTGGAAGGTTTCGCCGCCGAAGCTTTCGGCGAGCGTTTCGGGCGTGACCCGCACCGTCATGCCGCAGACGGGGTCCTTCGCCGTATCGCTGCCTTCCGGGATCGGTTCACCTTCCGGCATCGTATCGTGCGTCTGGCTCATTCCGGCCTCCTTTCAGCCCCGCGGCGCGGGACGGAGCGCCACGTCAGTCCTTCTTTTCAGCCTCCTCCGACGCGACGAACTTCTGGAGGAACAGCTTGTCGATCCGCCGCTCGTCCATGTCGAGCACCTCGAACCGCCAGCCCGCGATCGTCACCGCCTCGCCCTCGGCCGGGAGCCGCCCCATCCGGTCGATCACGAGCCCCGCCGCCGACTGGATGTCGGCGCTGGCCTTCGGTTCGATCCCGAACTCGCTGCGAAGCTCGTCCACCGGCGTCCGCCCCTCGACGATGAAGCCTTCGCCATGTGGCCGGATCAGCGTCGCGGCGGGTTCGAGGTCCTCCGCCAGTTCCCCGGTGATCGCCTCCAGGATGTCGGTCGGCGTCACGATCCCCTGAAGCCCGCCGTGTTCGTCGATCACCAGCGCGAGGTGCACCGGGCTTTTCCGGAACGCCTCCAGCGCGGCCACGATGTTCGCCGTGTCCGGCAGGATCGCCGCCGGCCGCACGAGCGCCGCGAAGTCCGGCGTCTCGCCCGTCAGCATCCGTGCCGCGATGTCGCGCGCCCGGATCACGCCCTCCGCCCGGTCGACCGTTCCCCGCGACGCGACGACCAGCGAATGCCCCGATGCCGCGATGGCGTCCGCAGCCTCCGCCTCCGGTTGGTCCAGATCGACCCATTTCACGTCGATGCGCGGCGTCATGATCGTCTGGACCGACCGGTCGGCCAGGCGGATCACCCGCTGCACCATCGCCTGCTCCGCCGGGTCGATCGCCTGGGCGCGCGTCGCCTCGGCCAGAAGGTGACGCAGGTCCGCCTCCGTCGCCCGGTGGCTCGCCGTCTCGGGCACGCGGAGCAGTCGCAGGATCGCCGCGCTGGACCCTGTCAGGATCGCCACGAAGGGCCTCAGTATCACTGCGACGGCGGCCAGCGGCGGGGCCAGGGCCGCCGCGATCGCCTCGGGGTTCGCCAGCGCGATGCGCTTCGGAACGAGTTCCCCAAGTATCACGGACACGAATGTAATCCCGAGAACCGTGAGGGCAAAGGCCACCGTCGTTCCGTGCGGCGCAATCCATGCGACCGCATCGAGCCGCGCCCCGAACCGGTCCGCGATCGTCGCGCCCGAGAAGGCCGAGGCGATGACGCCCACCAGCGTGATCCCGACCTGGACCGACGACAGGAATCGCCCCGGATCGCCCATCAGGCGCAACGCGGCCTCCGCGCCGCGCGATCCCCTTCGGGCCAACTCCTTCAGGCGGCTTTCCGACGCGGCGACGACCGCCATTTCGGCCATGGCGAAGAAGCCGTTGAAGAGGATCAGCGCCAGGACGATCAGGAGTATCAGGGCTGTGGACATGGGCCTCCCCGGCCGCTTGAAAACACGCAGACATTCAGCGCCCGGCCCCGGCGCGAAGTCAAGGAAACCGGCTCATCGCTTCCGCAGAAGCCCGAGCATCGCGTCGAGCCCGCGCGTGTTCAGCACGTCCTCGCGCGTCAGCCACCCCCGCCGCGCCTGCGCGACGCCATAGGACATGTAGTCGAGCCCACCCGTGGAATGCGCATCCGTCGAGATCGCGATCTGCGCGCCCATGTCCCGTGCGATCCGCGCCTCCAGGTCGTCGAGGTCAAGCCGCATCGGGTGGGCGTTGATTTCGAGCGCGACGCCCCGTTCCGTCGCCGCCTCGAAGACCTTCTCGAGATTCACGGAATAGGCCCCTCGTTCCCCGATCAGCCGCCCCGTCGGGTGGGCGAGGATGCCCACATGCGGGTTGTCGAGGGCCTTCAGGATGCGCGCGGTCTGCTTTTCCTCCGGCAGGGTGAACTGCGAATGCACCGCCGCGACGACGAGGTCCAGCCGCGCGAGCACCTTGTCGGGGTAGTCGAGGCTTCCGTCCTCGAGGACGTCCACTTCGCTCGCTTTCAGCAGCCTTATGCCCTTCAGCCTATCGTTCACCGCGTCGATTGCGTCGAGATGCTCCGCCAGCCGCTCGACGCTGAGCCCGTTGGCGATGCGCTGGCTTGGGGAATGGTCCGCGATCGCCAGGTATTCGTAACCCAGGGCCTTCGCCGCCTCGGCCATTTCCTCGATCGTCGCGGTTCCGTCGGACGCTGTCGTGTGAACGTGAAGGTCGCCCTTCATGTCCTCGAGCGAGACGAGATCGGGTAGCTTGCCACGTTCCGCCGCCGCCAGCTCGCCCCGGTCCTCGCGCAGCTCCGGCACGATCCAAGGCAGCCCCAGCGCCTTGTAGACCTCCTCCTCGGTCTTTCCCGCGACGCGCTTCTTGCCGCGGAAGAGTCCGTATTCGTTCAGCTTCAGTCCCTTCGCCTGCGCCCTGCGGCGAAGGACGATGTTGTGCGCCTTCGACCCCGTGAAATACATCAGTGCCGCGCCATAGCTTTCCTCGCGCACGACCCGGATATCGACCTGAAGCCCCGACCGCAGAAGCACCGTGGCCCGCGTCGGACCCTGTGACGCGACGCGCGCGATCTCGTCGTAGTCCAGTGCGGCCTTCGTGACCTTCGCGCCCTTCTTCGCGGTCACGAGGATGTCCAGATCGCCCACCGTTTCCTTCCGCCGCCGGTAGCTTCCCGCGACGAGGGCCTCCTTCACGCCTTCGATGCCCCGGATGAAGTCGAGGATGCTTTCCGCGAATTCCTCCGCCCGGTCGATGCGGAACCGCCGCTCGGTGATCCGGCCCTCCTCGATCTCCCTGAGGATCCGCGCCTGGAGCTTTTCACCGAAGCCCGGCACGTCCGCGATCCGTCCGTCCTCCGCGGCCTTCCTGAGGTCGTCCATCGACGCGACGCCCAGCGCCTCCATCAGCGCCCGGGCGCGTTTTGGCCCCACCCCCGGAACCCCGGTGATCTGCGCCACGGCCTCGGGTACCTCGCCTCTGAGATCGTCGAGGAGCTTCAGCCGCCCCGTCTCCACGATCTCGGCGATCTTGCCGGCAAGGTCGTGGCCGATATCGGGAAGTCTGGACAGGTCCTCCCCCGAAGCCACCATCACCGCGAGGTCGGAGGAAAGCTCCTCCACCGTCCGCGCGGCGTTTCGGTAGGCCCGCACCCGGAACGGGTTCGCCCCCTCGATCGCCAGAAGATCCGCCACCTGCCGGAAGATCGCCGCGACCTCGCTGTTGTGGACAGGCATCGCTTTCCCCTCAGCGCATCGGGGCCGCGCCGCCGGGAAGCGGTGCAAGCCGCAGGGCGCCTTCGCCCGTCAGCGAAACCAGCATCCCCGGCGCGACGGTCTCCCGCCGCACCAGCGCCTCGAGCCAGTCGCGGTCCCTGCCCTCGGCGCGCTCCAGCCGGAAGGCCCGGCGACGGTAGGGCAGCATGTCGAGCGTCCTGAGCCGCCCCTCCGCCCCGAATTCAGCCACGTAGCCGAGGCCGAGTTCGCCCCGGTATTCCTCGTAACCGCCGATCCCCTCGTAGTCGTTGATGAGGTCCCCGCAGCCGTAGAGCACGAGCTTGCCGTCGATTACCTCGATCCGCTTCGGGTGGTGCGAGGAATGACCGACTATGGCATCCGCGAGCCCCTCCGTGATCAGCGCCTTCGCCAGTTCCTGCTGTTCCGTCGCGACTTCGTAGCCCCAGTTCGGGCCCCAGTGCACGGTGTAGAGCACGAAATCCCCCGGCCGGCGCACCGGCTCCAGCGCCGCGCGCACGGCCGCGACCGCGTCCGGCACCGCGCGCGGCAGGAGGTTGACCCCCGGCCGGTCCGCCGCCGCGGCCCAGTTTGCCGGAACGCCACTCGACTTCGCCCCGTAGGCCAGGACGATCACCCTCCCGCGACCGGCGGCGTCGAGGACGAGGGGCGCTTCCGCCTGCGTGGCATTCCGCCCCGCGCCGGCGAGCCCGATCCCGGCACCGTCCAGGACGTCCAGCGTCTCCCGCAGGCCGCCGATTCCCCAGTCCAGAACGTGGTTGTTGGCCAGCGTGCAGGCGTCGATCTTCGCCGCGCCCAGAATGCCCACATTCCCCGGATGCATCCGGTAGTTGATCCCCTTGGGCTCCGCCCGGCCAGAGGTCGTCACGGCGGTCTCGAGGTTGATGATCCGCAAGTCCGGCTCCAGCGCGGCCAGGTCTTCAAGCAGGTGGCCCCAAATGTAATCCGGCGCGACATCGCGCGGGATCGGTCCGCAGAGCCGCTCGGCCAGCGTCACGTAATCCTCCGCCGACTGAACGTATCCCTCGTGGAGAACCGGGTCCGACCGGTGCGGCAGGATCTGGTCGATGCCGCGCCCGGTCATCACGTCGCCCGCGAGGAACAGCCTGAGCCCCCTCATCTCGCCCGTGCTCCCCGATGCGACCCGAACCAAGTTTCGCGATCCTCCATCATGCCCCCGATGCCTCGCCGCCGGTGGCGGCGGTTCACGTCCGCAGATGCGTCCCGAACCACTCCGCCGCCCGTTCCACGACCGTCTCGAGCGCCCCCTTCTCCTCGAAGAGATGCGTCGCCCCCGGCACGATATCGAGCCGCGCCTCGGAAGTGAGCGCGGCATAGGCCGCCTCGTTGAGTTCGATCACCCCGTGGTCCGCGCCGCCCACGATCAGCAGCGTCGCGGCCCGCACGCGCGGCAGCGCCTCCGCCGCGAGGTCCGGCCTGCCGCCCCGCGAGACCACGGCGGCAACGACGTCCGGCCGGTCCGCCGCCGCGACCAGAGCGGCCGCCGCGCCCGTGCTTGCCCCGAAAAGCCCGACGGCAAGGTCCTGAACCGCAGGCTCCGCGTCCGCCCAGGCCAGCGCGTGGCCGACCCGGGACCCCAGAAGCGGGATGTCGAAGACATTCGCGCGGTCCATCGCCTCGGCTTCGGTCAGAAGGTCGAAGAGAAGCGTCGCGAACCCCGCGCGCCGAAGTTCACCCGCGACGAAGCGGTTGCGCGGACTCATGCGACTGGACCCGCTGCCATGCGCGAAGATGACCAGTCCCTTTGGGTTTTCCGGCATTATCAGTTCGCCCGGCAATGCGATGTTCGCTTCGGGCACCGGAACGACGACGGGTCTGGCGGTTTCGTTCTCCATCCACGTAGTCTAGCCCACTTGCGCGCCGCCACCTTGACCACGGTCAAGGTCAGCGGCTCCGCCGCACTTGACCCCTGTCAATGACGCCTGGGTCTGCCCCGTGTTCTCCTGACCCCGAAACGCGAAACCCGGACCCATGCAGGCAGCGCCCCCATCCCCGCCCGGAACCGAGCCCGACCTTGCCGACAAGGTCCGCTTTCTCTCCGATCCGCGGAGCTATCGGCACGCGCCCGAAACGGTGGAGATCCGCGAAACCCACATGTCGATGGTCTTTCTTGCCGGGTCGCTCGTCTACAAGCTCAAGAAGCCCGTCAGCTACGCGGTGCTCGATTATTCGACCGTCGAACTCCGCCACGAGGCCGTCGAGGAAGAGGTGCTCCTGAACCGGCGTCTTTCGCCCGAAGTCTATCTCTCCGCCCTGCCGCTTCGCCTCGATGACGGGAGGCTGAGCCTTGGGCCGAGGGGCCGGATCGTAGACTGGCTGGTCGAGATGCGCCGCCTGCCAGACAGCGAAACGCTTTCCGCCCGCCTCGCCGCCGGGACGGTCGCGCGAGAGGACATCCGCCGCGTCGTCGACCGGCTCGCGGAGTTCTACCGACCGCTGCCACCCGCAGCCCTGACCGCCGAGGACTACCTTGCCCGCTACGAGACGGAGCACCGCAAGACCGCCGAGGTCCTGTCCGACCCGCAACTGGGTTTCGATGGGGCCCGCGTCGGCTCCGCGCTGACGGATTTCGAGAAAGCGCTGGAATCCGTCCGCCCGCTGCTCGCACGGCGCATCCGCGAGGGCCGCGTCGTCGAGGGACATGGCGATCTTCGCCCCGAACACGTGTTTCTCTGCGAACACCCGCTCATCATCGATTGCCTCGAATTCTCTCTGGACCTGCGTTCCGTCGATCCCTTCGACGAGATCACCTTCCTCGGGTTCGAATGCGCCCAGGCAGGGGCGGACTGGGTCTTTCCGGCGCTCCGTCAGGACCTTTCGAATGCGCTCTCGGACGACCCGCCGGCGCCGGTCCTGGCCTTCTACTGGCGCTACCGGGCCTTGTTGCGCGCGCGCCTCGCGCTCCTCCATCTCTATGAACCCGTGGTCCGCACGCCCTGGAAGTGGCGCCCCCTCGCCGCAAGCTGCCTCGACCTCGCGGCCGAGGCGGACGCGCGCGTGGCGACGTGGCAGGGCGGCGCCTAACCGCCGGCGGCCGGCAAGTCGGTAACGTCGCGTTCCTCGTAAAGCCGCGCGATCGCCGCCGCGATCAGTGGGGCGGCGCTGACGATCTCCACCCGTTTCCTCGCCTCCAGCCCTTCCAGTCGGAAGGGCGGCACCGTGTCCGTGACGATCCATCCCGCGATGGCGGGATCGCCCAGTGCATCTTCCGCGCCCTCGGTGAAAAGACCGTGCGCGGCCAGGGCCCAGACATCCCGTGCACCGGCGGCGTGCAGCGCCTCGGCCGCGCGCACCATCGTGCCGCCGGAGGCGATCATGTCGTCGACCACGAGGACCCGCGCGCCCTTTACGTCCCCCGCGAGGAGGCTCCCGGAGACGACGCCCCTGCTTCGCCGCTTCTCCATCAGCGCGAAGCCCACCGGCCGGCCGATCCGCGCCTCCAGCGCCTCGCGAAACAACTGCGCGCGCTTCACCCCGCCCGGATCGGGTGAGGCCACCGCGACCGGCTCCTTCCCGGCAAGCCCGCCGGCGCGGTCGATGAGAACGCCCCGCGTGTCGAGTGCAAGCGCCTCGCAGCGGAAGGCGTTCTGGAAGGCGACGACGTTGTGGGACTCGAGCGTGACCACGCGAGCCACCCCCATCGCCTCGAAAAGCTCCGCAATGTAGCGCGCGGTCAGCGGGTCGCGCGGCTTCGTCTGCCGGTCCTTCCGCGCATAGGCCATGTAGGGCACGACCGCTGTCACCCGCGCGGCGCCGTTGGTCCGAAGCGTCCCGACCAGGAACAGGAGCCGGCAGAGCTTGTCGTTCGGGCTTTCCTCCGGCCCGCCGTGCAGGCTCTGGATCACGTAGACATCCGCGCCCCGGACGTTCTCGAGCGGACGCGCCTTGTGCTCGCCGTCCTCGAAGCTCCGTTCCTCGAGCGGCGTGAGCGCTTGGCCGAGAGCCTTCGCCACCGCCTCGCCGAAGCTCCGCGTGGCTTCCGGCGCGATCAGGACCCGCCGCATCGCGTCAGCGCTCGTAGAGCGCGGTGAGTTCGGCCGTCGCGATCGCCAGTGCCTGCGCCTTCTCGGCGACCTCGGCGCAGCTCGCCGAACCGTCCGGCAGATCCAGGCGCCCGCTCAGCGCCATCAGGCGGAACTGGTAGCGGTGCGGGCCGTGGCCCCGGGGAGGGCAGGGGCCGCCGTAGCCGACCTTCCTGAAATCGTTCCGCGCCTGCGGGAATCCCGCCGACTGCGCCGCGCCTTCCGCGAGCCCCGCCTGGTCCGCGGGCATGTCGTAGATCGCCCAGTGGCGGAACAGGCCCACGGGTGCGTCCGGGTCTTCGCAGGTCAGCGCAAGCGCCACCGCATTGTCCGGCACGCCGGACCATTCAAGCGGGGGCGAAATGTCAGCGCCCTCGCAGGTGAATTTCCTGGGAACAGGATCGCCCTCCGCGAAGGCCGGGGATCGAAGCTCCATCGCCATGGCCACCTCCTTTGCGTAATGCACTCCATAGCGCCCCCGGCCGCGCCCTTCGTCCATGACACGGATCAACACGCGTCCTCCTTCGTCGCCGCGCTGCTTCAGCCCTTGATGCAGATGATCGGTTTCAGCCGCGCCACCCTGCGGGCGAGGCCCGCCTTTTCGGCCACCTCGACGACGCGTTCGACGCTCTTGTAGGCGCCCGGCGCCTCCTCGGCGATGCCGCGCTTCGAGGGGCTCTTGATGATGATGCCCCGCTCGGCAAGCTCCTGCTGCACCCCCGCCCCGGTCCAGGTCTTCGCCGCCTGGTGGCGGCTCATCGCGCGGCCCGCGCCGTGACAGGCGGAGGAAAGAGCCACCTCCTCCGAGCGCGCATCGCCTGCCAGCACCCAGGACTCCGTCCCCATCGAGCCGCCGATCAGCACCGGCTGACCGGCCACGTTCAGAGGCGGCGGCATGTCACCCATGCCCGGCCCGTAGGCCCGCGTGGCGCCCTTGCGGTGCACGAACAGCCGCCGCGACACGCCGTCGATCTCGTGGGTCTCCTCCTTGCAGGTGTTGTGGGACACGTCATAGAGCAACGGCGTCTCCACGCCGGGGAAGAACTGTTCGAACACGCCCCGCGCGATATGCGTCAGGATCTGCCGGTTCGCGAAGGCGCAGTTGATCCCCGCCCGCATCACGCCGAGATAGCGCTGGCCGAGTTCCGAGTTGACCGGCGCGCAGGCCAGTTCCCGGTCCGGCAGCTCGATCCCGTGGGCAGGCGCCTTCTGCGCCATCTCCTTCAGATATTCCGTCCCGATCTGGTGACCGAGCCCGCGCGAGCCGCAATGGATCATCGCCACCGCCTGCCCGGGCCAGAGCCCATAGGCTTCGGCCGCGGCCTCGTCGAAGATCGCGTCCACCTCCTGTACCTCGAGGTAGTGGTTGCCAGAACCGAGTGTCCCCATCTCGTTCCGCTGCCGCTTCTTCGCCTTGTCCGAGACGATGTCGGGCGTCGCGCCCTTCATCTTTCCCATCTCCTCGCAGCGCAGAAGGTCCTCCCGCGTGCCGAAGCCGCGCGCGACGGCCCATGCCGCCCCGCCTTCCAGCATCGCCGTCATCTCGTCGTCGTCGAGGTGGATCTTGCCGTGGCTTCCCACGCCGGCCGGAATGGATCGCGACATCTCGTGCGCGAACTCCTCCTGCTTCGCGCGCAGCTCCCGCGCCGTCAGGCTCGTCGCGAGGAGCCGAACGCCGCAGGAGATGTCGAAGCCCACGCCGCCGGCCGAGACGACGCCACCCGCCTCCGGGTCGAAGGCGGCGACGCCGCCGATCGGGAAGCCGTAGCCCCAATGCGCGTCCGGCATCGCGTAGGCCGCGCGCACGATCCCGGGCAGGCAGGCGACGTTGCGGATCTGCTCGCCCACCTTCTCGTCCATGTCGCGCATCAGCTCCTCGTCGGCGAGGATATGAGCCGGCACCAGCATCCTTCCCGTCTTCGGCATCTGCCAGACATAGGGTCCGATCCGCTCGAACTGGGTGAGGTCCATGATCCTTCTCCCTCAGACATCCACGACGCATTGGGCGACCCAGCGCCCGTCAACGCCCTGCGCCACGCGAAGCTCGGTCAGCGTCGCCCCCTTCGGTTCGACAGAGGGTTCATGGCGCGTCACGTCCACCGGTTCCCCCCGCATCTCGCCGCGAAGGCCGTTTCCGGTGATCTCGACGGTGAATCCGGAGAAGAGCGCTCCCCGCGTCGCCATTTCGAAGATCACCGCGTTGAGCCAGTCGAGAAGCAGGTAGTCCGGGTCCGAGCCTTCGCAGGTCACGGTCACGCCCTCTCGCTGCTCGACCAGATCGAGTGGCACGATGATCGAGGTCAGCGCGCGGGCCGCGTTCTCGAACGCCTCGGCCAGCGTGTCACCGTAGCCGCGCACGCCGACATCCCCCTCGTGGGGGAAATGATCCCATCCCGTCGCCTGGGTCTCGGCCATGGCAGCCCCTCCGCACCTCGGCAATCTAGCCGGTCGAGCGCCCTCAGGCATTGAGCGAAGTCAATGCGGGCGCGGCGCGGCGGGCCTACCTTGGCGCGGTGCAGCCGGGGGAGGTGAGCCATGACCGCGACCGAGAAGGAGATCGAAGACCGCGTCCGCGCCGCAATGAGAAGCGACAGGCGCCTTGGCGCGGGCTTCCGGCTTGCCCGGATCGAGCAGGCCGCCGACGGTACGCTGACGCTGGAGGGGGAGGTCGACAACGTCGCCCAGAAGAAGATCGCGCTGGAACGCGCCGCCGCCGTCGACGGTGTCGCGGCAATCGCCGACCGCATCAGCGTCACGCCTGCTTCCACGATGGGCGACCGTGAGATCCGCGCCCGGCTTCGCGACTATTTCATCCAGGAGCCGGCATTTTCCGACTACGCTGTCCGGCAGCTGCGGATCGACGAGGCGATCCCGGCCAAGGAGGATTACGAGCTTCTCGGCGGCGATCCGGCGACCGCCCGGGCGCAGATCGACATCGAGGTGCGGAACGGCATCGTGACGCTCAGCGGCCGGGTTCCCGGGCTCGCCTCGAAACGCCTCGCGGGTGTCATGGCCTGGTGGGTCCCGGGCGCGCGCGACGTCATCAACGGCCTGGCCGTCGAGCCGCCCGAGGACGATGCCCCGATCCGTATCGAGGAGGCCGTGCGGCTCGTCCTCGACCGCGACCCCCTGGTCGACGACACCCAGATCCGCGTGGGCGTCCGCCACCGCACGGTCCGCCTCACCGGGGCTGTCCCGAGCGAGGCGATCCGCGGGATGGCGGAACGAGATGCCTGGTGCGTCTTCGGCGTGGACGACGTCGTCAACGAGATCGTCGTCGCCATATAGGCCGCGGGATCAGCCGCGGCCCTTCCATGGCACCAGCACCCGCTCGGCCATGCGCATCAGGATGTCGATGCCGTAGCCGATGATGCCGATGAGGATGATCCCCATGACGACGATGTCGGTCAGCTGGAACTTCGAGGCCGCGATGATCATCATCCCCGCGCCCTTTTCCGCCGCAACGAGTTCGGCGGCGACGACGGTGCCCCAGCAAACGCCCATCGCCACCCGCGCGCCCGTGAAGATCTCGGGCAGCGAGTTGGGGATGATGACGTGCCGCATGATCTGCGACTTCGAGGCGCCCAGCGAATAGGCCGCGTGGATCTTCGAAATCCTCACGCCCGACACGCCGGCCCGCGCCGCGATCGTCATGATCCAGAGCGCGGCGAGGAACAACAGGACGATCTTGCCCGTCTCCCAGATGCCGAACCAGATGATGACCAGAGGGATCAGGGCGAGCGGCGGCACCGGCCGCATGAACTCGACGATCGGGTCGAACCACCCGCGGAACCAGTTGGACAGGCCCATCGCGTAGCCAAGCGGAATCCCGACGATCGAGCCGAGCGCGAACCCTGCCAGAACCCGCAGGAGCGACGATCCGAGATGCTCCCACAGAGAGGTGTTCTGATAGCCGTTGGTGGCGATCTCCACGACGCGCGCGGCAACGGCCTCGGGCGCGGGCAGCCAGATCGGCTCCATCTGCCAGCCCTTGCGAGGCTCGAAGTTCAGCGACCCTTTCGCGGTGAGCGTCACGCTTCCGTTCGCGACGGAAACCGTCTGCTCCGGCTGCACGGGATTGCCGTCGATGGCGACGATCCGCGTCTCGCCCTCGTCATTGTTCGACGGGCGAAGAAGGACGCTCCGCCAGGCCTGCACCGTGCCCGCATCGTCCTTGGCGAAACCGTCGCCCGGCGCGACCTCCGGTGCGGCGGGCCGTTCGCCCGTCTCGTGCACGGCGACGACGACCCGCGCGGTGTCCTGCGCGCCCGTGGCGTCCTCGGCGGTGTAGGTGAATTCCGTCTGGCCCGTGAAAGGCCCCGGCACATGCAGCGGCACGAACTTCGAGCCGGTGAAGGCGCCCCAGATCAGGAAGATCGTCAGGATCGAGATGACCGAGGCGACCCGGTCGGGGCTGATCGCGCTTTCATCGCCGAAGGTGACGGTCTTCAGCGAGGTGAAATCGTGCCTCGCCGCCCGCGAGTGGCGGAGGAATTTCACGATCAGATAGGAAATGACGAAGAGCGCGACGTAGAAGACGAGGACGGTCATTCCGCAGCCTCCTTACGGCCCATGATCTCTTCCTCCATGCCCCAGATCATCTCGAGTATCTCGTCGCGCGTTTCGGCGAAGCCTTCGGACTTCTTGACCTTGCGCAGGTCCTGCCCCACGCCCCGGTCGGCGAAGGGCAGTCGGTATTCGCGGAAGATCCGTCCCGGCCTCGGCGCCATCACGAGGAGCCTTTCGCCCAAAAGCAGCGCCTCCTCGACCGAGTGCGTTATCAGGATCACGGTCTTGCCGGTTTCCTTCCAGAGCTTCAGCACGAGCCCCTGCATCTTTTCCCGCGTCAGCGCGTCCAGGGCACCCAGGGGTTCGTCCATCAGGACGACATCGGGGTCGTTCGCCAGGCAGCGGGCCAGCGCCACGCGCTGCTGCATGCCGCCGGAAAGCTCATAGACCGCCTTGTCGCCGAAATCGTGCAGGCCCACGGTTTCCAGAAGGTGATCCGTGATCTTCTGCCGTTCCGCCTTCGGCATCCCTTTCATGCGGGGGCCGAAGTCCACGTTGTGGCGCACGCTCATCCATTCGAAGAGCGCGCCCTGCTGGAACACCATCCCCCTCTCGGCTCCCGGCCCGTTCACCGGCTTGCCGCCGAGAAGCACGCGTCCCTCAGTGGGCGCGAGGAACCCCGCGAGTATGTTGAGCAAGGTCGTCTTGCCACAGCCCGAAGGGCCGAGCACGGATAGAAGCTCCCCCTCCTTCAGTTCCAGTGACACGTTCTTCAGCGCTTGCACCGAACTTCCGTTCGGCAGGTCGAAGCGCATCGATATGTTGTCGATGATCAGGCCGGACACGGCACTCCCTTCCCTGGGCAGAAATGCAAAGGCGGCCCGGGCGTGCCCGGACCGCCTTCCTCGGGACTTACATCCCGGAAACGGCCTGAAGCGGACCGGTGTTCACCGCGTTTTCATAGGTGTCGAGCGCGGCGGGGATCGATCCCGCCTCCACGAAGACCTGCGCGACGCCCTTCATGAATTCCTGCGCGCCGCCGCCCAGCCACTTCGCGCCCAGCTGGTCCTCGACCGAGGGGAACACGAAGGTCGCGATGGTGTCGGCCGTCGCCGCCTCGTCCATGCCCGCGTCCTTGGCGATCACGGGGAGCATCTCGGCCTGCTTGGAGCCTTCGTTCCACATCGCGTTCGCGTCGGCCGTGACCTTGAGGAACTTCGCCACGAGGTCCGGGTTCTCGGCGATGAACGACGCGGGCGCCGAGGTCACGTCGAAGACGAGGATGCCCAGCTCCTCCTTCTCCGCGCCCGTGAGCAGCACGTTGCCGTGCTCCATCATCCGCCGCAGCGCGCCGCCCCAGCCGCAAGCCATGTCGAGCGAACCCTGCGCGAAGGCCGCCGCGCCGTCCGGCGGCGCCATGTCCACGATTTCCATCGAGGCGATGTCGACGCCGAAATGCGACATCTGCTTGAGGAAGCCGTAATGCGCGGCCGTCCCGATCGGCACCGCGACCTTCTTGCCGGCCAGTTCGCCCGCGTTCTCCTTGGTGATCTCGAGGTCGGAGCGCACGACGCAGTTGTCGTTGTCCGAGTAGGACACGGCCACGTCGAGGACCTGGAGGTCCTGGCCGGCCGAGGTCGCCACCACGAAGGGCGGCACGCCCTGGCTCACCGAGATATGGACGTCGCCGGAAGCCATGGCTGCCGACATGGCGGTGCCGGTGTCGAACGAGCGCCAGTTGATCTTGACGCCCATCTCCTCTTCGTAGGTGCCCATGACCTTCGCGTATTCGAAGGGCATCGGCCATTCGAGGAAGTAGGCCACCGTGATCTCGTCCATGGCCTGCGCCGCCTGCGCGCCCGCAACCATCGCGACCGCGGCAGCGGCTCCCATGAGTCTCGCTCTCGTCATTCTTGTATTCTCCCTGTTGCTTCTTTGGTCCGGCGCCTCTGTTGTGCGCCTTTCCATCACTATGCGATTCGAGCGCGGCACGGTATAGGTCCAGATCGGGCGGGCTACATAAGTCCAGGGGGATTACCCGCCGCCGCCCCGCAAGAAGCTGCCCAAAACTGGCCCTATACCGTGCGGTCCTCTGGCCCTACGAGCGGCCTTTCTCCTGTGTGATTTCTGCGTCCTGCGGCGGGCGGGGCTCGCCAGGGCCCTTTTGTCCGGGAAGACTGCAACATGAACGTGACGCTCAATCAGAACGACCTCAGCGAAGTGATCGAGGCCGACCGCGCCCATCTCTGGCACCACCTGATCCAGCACAAGCAGTTCGAGAGCACCGACCCGCGCGTGATCGTCGAGGGCAAGGGGATGCGCGTCTGGGACGCGCGTGGCCGCGAACATATCGACGCCGTTTCGGGCGGGGTCTGGACCGTCAACGTAGGCTACGGCCGCGAGAGCATCGCGAACGCCGTCCGCGACCAGCTCATCAAGATGAACTACTTCGCGAACTCCGCGGGCTCGATCCCCGGCGCGCAGTTCGCGAAGCGCCTGATCGAGAAGATGCCGGGCATGTCGCGCGTCTACTATTCGAACTCCGGTTCCGAAGCGAACGAGAAGGTCTTCAAGATGGTGCGCCAGATCGCGCACCGTCATCACGGCGGGCGCAAGCACAAGATCCTCTACCGTGAGCGCGACTACCACGGCACCACTATCGCCACGCTTTCGGCCGGCGGCCAGCCGCAGCGCGTCATGCAATACGGACCGCTGACGCCGGGCTTCGTCGAGGTTCCGCACTGCCTCGAATATCGCAAGCAGTGGGACGTCGAGGATTACGGCCGCCGCGCCGCGGACGCGATCGAGGACGTGATCCTGCGCGAAGGGCCCGATACCGTTGGCCTTCTCTGCCTCGAGCCGATCACGGCGGGCGGCGGCGTCATCACTCCGCCCGAGGGCTACTGGGAGCGCGTGCAGGAGATCTGCAAGAAATATGACGTGCTTCTGCACATCGACGAGGTGGTCTGCGGCGTCGGCCGCACCGGCACCTGGTTCGGCTACCAGCATTACGGCGTGAAGCCCGATTTCGTGACGATGGCGAAGGGCGTCGCCTCCGGTTACGCCGCGATCTCGTGCACCGTCACGACCGAGGCGGTCTTCGAGATGTTCAAGGACGACGCCTCCGATCCGCTGGGCTATTTCCGCGACATCTCGACCTTCGGCGGTTGCGCCTCGGGTCCGGCGGCCGCGCTAGAGAACATGCGGATCATCGAGAACGAGGGGCTCCTGGATAACACGGTCGCGATGGGCGAGCGGGTGCTTTCGAATCTCCGCGCGCTTCAGGAAAAGCACCGCGTGATCGGCGACGTTCGCGGCAAGGGCCTGTTCTGCGGAGCCGAACTCGTCTCCGACCGCGCGACGAAGGAGCCCGCCGACGAGAAGCTGGTCCAGGCCGTCGTCGCCGACTGCATGGCGCAAGGCGTCATCATCGGCGCGACCAACCGCAGCATTCCGGGCATGAACAACACACTCTGCCTCTCGCCCGCGCTGATCGCCACGGCGGAAGACATCGACGCGATCACCGCGGCGATCGACAACGCGCTGACGAAGGTCTTCGGCTGAGGCGGCCGGGGGGCGAGCCCCCCGGATCCCTCAGGGAAACACCTGGCACAAGACGGGCAGGGGCGCTTGACGCGGCCCCGCCTCTGCGCGAAGTGGGTATAGGTCCAGTTGTGTCCGCCCATAAGGCCAGAGATGTCGATTCCGCCCGAAACCTTCTTCCTCGCTCCCGGCGGTTCCGGGACGCTTCAGCAGCGTATCCAGCAGATGGTGGCGGAGGGGATCCTCGCCGGCCGGTTCCGGCCGGGGGAGAAGCTCCCGTCGTCGCGCCGCCTCGCCGCGCATCTGGGCGTGAGCCGGATCACCGTGACCCTCGCCTATACCGAACTCGTCTCCAACGACTATCTGAGCGCGCGGGGGCGGTCGGGCTACTACGTGTCCGAGAACGCGCCGCAGCCGCCCGATTTCGACAGGCCCCCGGCGCCGCGAGAGGGCGGGGTGGACTGGGGGCGGGTGACCGGGTGGCGATTTGCATCGCTGGAACTCCTGTCCAAGCCGCAGGACTGGCGCAGCTATCCCTATCCCTTCATCTACGGACAGGCGGATGCGACGCTGTTCGACCACCAGAACTGGCGGCTTTCGGCGCTGCGTGCGCTCGGCAAGCGGGATTTCGAGGCGCTGACATCGGACTATTACGAGCGCGACGACCCGATGCTCATCGAATACATCGTCCGTTCGATCCTTCCCCGGCGCGGGATCGACGCGCGGCCCGAGGAAGTGCTTTTGACGATGGGGGCGCAGAACGCGCTCTGGCTCGCCGCCGAAGTGCTGCTGCCGGAGGGCCGCACTGCGGCGGTGGAAAACCCCTGCTATCCAGGCCTTCGCGCCATCCTCGCGGCGCGGGGCTGTCAGACCGTCCCGGTGGACGTGGACGAGGAGGGCCTGCCGCCCGACGCGCTGCCGGAAGGCGTGAACGTCGTGTTCACGACGGCGAGCCACCATTGCCCGACGAACGCCACCATGCCCATCGGGCGGCGCGCCGCGCTTCTCGACCGGGCGGCGCGGGAGGACTTCCTGATCGTCGAGGATGACTACGAATTCGAGATGTCCTTCCTGAAGGCCGCCTCGCCATCGCTGAAGTCGCTCGACCGGGACGGACGCGTGATCTACGCGGGGTCGTTCTCGAAGTCGCTCTTCCCCGGTCTCCGGCTTGGCTACCTCGTCGCACCCGAGCCCTTCATCCGCGAGGTGCGGTCGCTCCGCGCGGTGCAGTTGCGCCACCCGCCGGGCCACATCCAGCGCACGGCGGCCTATTTCCTCTCGCTCGGCCATTACGACGCCCAGATCAACCGGATGAAGGCCGCCTACAAACGGCGGCGGATGATCATGGAGGAGGCGATCGGCGAACATGGCCTCACGCTCGCCGGTCGCGGAGAATTCGGAGGTTCGAGCTTCTGGATGCAGGCGCCGGAACATGTCGACACCGAGGTTCTGGCCCGGGACCTCCGGGCCGAGGGCGTTCTGATAGAGCCCGGGCGGATCTTCTTCGCGCGCCAGCATGCGCCACGGAACTTCTACCGGCTCGCCTATTCCTCGATCGCGAATGCGCGCATCCCCGACGGTATCGCGCGGATCGCGGGCGCCATGAGGGCGATGGGATGATCGGCCCGTCCGTGGGGCTTCGTTCCCGTCGGGCCGCGCGGCTATCTGGACCTAAGCCGCCGCCCTGACTGGCCCTAACCGGGACGGGCCGGGGCGGCGTAAAACGTCGCCGTTCGCGCGAGAAAAAGGGAGACGAGCCATGAAGATGACCACCGAGGAAGCCTTCGTCAAAGTGCTGCAGATGCACGGAATCGAACATGCCTTCGGCATCATCGGCTCGGCGTTCATGCCGATCTCGGACCTTTTCCCGAGAGCCGGCATCACCTTCTGGGACTGCGCGCACGAAGGTTCGGGCGGCATGATGGCCGACGGTTTCACCCGTGCGTCCGGCAAGATGAGCATGATGATCGCCCAGAACGGCCCGGGCATCACCAACTTCGTCACGGCGGTGAAGACCGCCTACTGGAACCACACACCGCTTCTTCTCGTCACGCCGCAGGCGGCGAACAAGACGATCGGGCAGGGCGGCTTCCAGGAAGTGGAGCAGATGGCGCTGTTCAAGGACATGGTCGCCTACCAGGAGGAGGTCCGCGATCCCTCCCGCGTGGCCGAGGTCCTGAACCGCGTGATCCTGAACGCCAAGCGCCATTCCGCGCCGGCGCAGATCAACTTCCCGCGGGACTTCTTCACCCAGGTCATCGACATCGAGCTTCCGGCGATCGTCGAATTCGAGCGCCCCTCGGGCGGCGAGGCCGCGCTGGACGAAGCGGCGAAGCTTCTGTCCGAGGCGAAGTTCCCGGTCATGCTGAACGGCGCGGGCGTCGTCATCGGCGGCGCGATCCCGGCCTCGATGAAGCTCGCCGAACGGCTCGATGCGCCGGTCTGCGTCGGCTACCAGCACAATGACGCCTTCCCGGGTTCGCATCCCCTTTTCGCCGGGCCGCTCGGCTACAACGGCTCCAAGGCGGGGATGGAACTCATTTCCAAGGCCGACGTGGTGCTCGCGCTCGGCACGCGGCTCAACCCGTTCTCGACGCTTCCGGGCTACGGGCTCGACTACTGGCCGAAGGACGCGAAGATCATCCAGGTGGACATCAACCCCGCCCGGATCGGCCTGACGAAGAAAGTCACGGTGGGCATCGTCGGCGACGCGGCGAAGGTGGCCGACGGGATTCTCGCCCGACTTTCCGGCACGGCGGGGGACGCGGGCCGGGCGGAACGCAAGGCCCTCATCGCCACGACGAAATCCCGCTGGGCGCAGCAGCTCGCCTCGATGGATCACGAGGACGACGATCCCGGCACGACCTGGAACGAGCGTGCTCGCGCCGCGAAGCCTGACTGGATGAGCCCGCGCATGGCCTGGCGCGCGATCGAGTCCGCGCTGCCGAAAGAGGCGATCATCTCCTCCGACATCGGCAACAACTGTGCCATCGGCAACGCCTACCCGACCTTCGAGAAGGGGCGGAAATACCTTGCCCCCGGCCTCTTCGGGCCCTGCGGCTACGGGCTTCCCTCGATCATCGGCGCGAAGATCGGCTGCCCGGACACGCCGGTCGTCGGCTTCGCGGGCGACGGCGCCTTCGGCATCGCGGTGACGGAACTCACCGCCATCGGCCGGGAGGAATGGCCCGCCGTCACGATGGTCGTCTTCCGCAACTACCAGTGGGGCGCGGAAAAGCGGAACTCGACGCTCTGGTTCGACGACAACTTCGTCGGCACCGAGCTTGACGAGCAGGTGTCCTACGCCGGCATCGCCAGGGCCTGCGGGCTGCAGGGCGTGCAGGCGCGCACGATGGACGAACTGCGCGACGCGCTGAACAAGGCCATCGACGACCAGATGAAGCACGGCAAGACGACGCTGATCGAGGCGCTCATCAACCAGGAGCTGGGCGAGCCGTTCCGCCGCGACGCGATGAAGAAGCCGGTGGCGGTCGCAGGGATCGACCCGGCCGACATGCGGCCCCAGAAGGGCGCCTGAGCCCATGCCGCTGCCCTTTGACCTTTCGGCTGGGGCGGCGGCCATCCTCGCCGGGATCGTTCTGCTCGCCGCGTTCGTGCGGGGCTATTCGGGCTTCGGCTTCCCTGCCCTCGTCGTCACCTCGTCGAGCCTCATCACCGATCCCAGGCACATGATACCGGTCGTCATCATCTCCGACCTGGTGATGACCGTCCAGCAATGGCCAAGCATCCGCCGTCACATCGACTGGCGCCGGGCTCTCTGGCTGTCGGTCGGTGCGATTGCGGGCGTCCCGCTTGGCCTCTGGGCGCTGGCCGGCGTCGGGGCCGATGCCGCGCGCGCCCTGATCGCGGGCTTCGTCCTGTGCATGTGCTTGCTTCTCCTTTCCGGCTGGTACCTTCGCCGCCGTCCTGGCGACGCGGGACACGCGGGCGCGGGCCTGGTATCGGGGATCGCCAACGCCGCGGCCGTGGGAGGGCTGCCCGTCGTCGTCTTCTTTGCCGCTCAGGGTATCGGCGCAGCCGCCTTCCGCGCGACGCTCGTGGCCTATTTCACATTCCTCGACATCTGGACCGTGCCCCTGATGAATGCCGCGGGCATGGTGGGGCGGGACACGTTCATCGCGGCGGCCCTCACGGTGCCCCTGATCCTCGTTGGCGCGAGGGCCGGGGGGAAGCACTTCCTGCGCACCTCGCCCGAAAGCTTCCGCCGCTTCGCCATCCTTCTCCTCACTTGCATCGCCACGCTGGCGCTTGGAAAGTCGATCCTATGACCGGCCCGGCCCAAGATATCCTAACGGTCAACGCGGGGTCCTCCTCGATCAAGATCGCCGTGTTCGACCGGACCCTGACGCAGACCGTTTCCGCGAGCGTGAGCGAGATCGCCGGCGCCTCGCGCCTGCGCATCGCGGGGGAGGACCGGCCCTGCGAGGCCCCCGATCACGATGCCGCGGTCGCGGTCCTCCTCGCCGCGCTCGGCGAGTTGGGCCACGGCGTCGACAGCTTCTCGGCGGCCGGACATCGGGTGGTCCACGGCGGGCGCGGTTTCACGGAGCCCTGCCTCGTCACGCCCGACGTCATCGCCCGGATCGAGGAGGCGATCCCGCTCGCCCCCCTGCACAACCCCGCGAACCTCGCGGCGATCAAGGCGCTCGCCCGCCGCGCGCCCGACCTGCCGCAGACGGCGAGCTTCGACACCGCCTTCCACGCGACGAACCCCGAAGTCGCGCGGCGCTACGCCATCCCCGAAGCCGAGGATGCCAAGGGCATCCGCCGCTACGGCTTCCACGGCATCAGCTACGCGAGCCTCACCGAACGCCTCCCCGGCCTGACTGGCGAACCGCTTCCGAAGCGCCTTCTCGCGCTTCACCTTGGCAACGGCGCCTCGCTCTGCGCGATCCTCGACGGCCGGTCCGTCGCCACGACGATGGGCTACTCGCCCCTGGACGGCCTCACGATGGGCACACGCTCGGGCGGGATCGACGGCAACGCCGTTCTCCGGCTGGCGCAGGACCACGGAATCGACGGCGCCGCGAGGCTTCTCAACCGGGAAAGCGGGCTCCTCGCGCTGGGCGGCGCCTCCGACATGCGGGAGCTGCACCGCGCCGATACGCCGCAGGCCCGGTTCGCGATCGAGCATTTCTGCTACTGGACAGTCAGGAACGCTGGTTCCATGATCGCGGCCATGGGAGGAACAAATGCGCTCGTTTTCACGGGCGGCATAGGCGAAAATGACGCCTATGTCCGCGCAGCCGTAATGTCCGGCCTCGCCTTCACGGGGCTGGAGTTCGACGCGTCCGCCAATGCGGCGGGCGACATGCGCCTGCATGCGCCCAACTCCCGCGTCAAAGCCTTCATCGTTCCCGCCGCCGAAGAAGCGCATATTGCGGCCGAAGCGGCCCGCGTCCTCGGCCTTGCCCCCGGATCGACATGACCCTGTTCGCACGCCCGACACTCGACACCTCGCCGAAGGTCTCGGACGAAGTCCGCAAGACGACCTGCTACATGTGCGCCTGCCGCTGCGGGATCAACGTGCACATGAAGTCAGGCCGCGTGACCTACATCGAGGGAAACCGCGACCACCCGGTGAACAAGGGCGTTCTTTGCGCCAAGGGTTCCTCCGGCATCAAGCAGGTCTTCGCGCCCTCGCGTCTTCGCGCGCCGCTGAAGCGCGTGGGTCCGCGCGGCTCCGGCGCATTCGAGGAGATCTCCTGGGACGAGGCGCTCCAGATCGCCGTCGACTGGATGAAGCCCCTGCGCGACACGCAGCCCGAGAAGCTTGCCTTCTTCACCGGCCGCGACCAGAGCCAGAGCCTCACGAGCTACTGGGCGCAGATGTTCGGCACCCAGAACTACGCCGCGCATGGCGGCTTCTGCTCGGTCAACATGGCGGCCGGCGGCATCTACACGATGGGCGGGGCGTTCTGGGAATTCGGCCAGCCCGACTGGAAGCACACGAAGCTCTTCGTTCTCTTCGGCGTGGCCGAGGACCATGACTCCAACCCGATCAAGGCGGGCATCGGACGCATCAAGAGCCGCGGCGCCCGGGTGATTTCCGTCAACCCGATCCGCACCGGCTACAACGCCGTCGCCGACGACTGGCTGGGGATCACGCCGGGGACGGACGGGCTGCTGATCCTCTCCGTGATCCACGAATTGCTGAAAGCGGGGAAGGTCGACATCGACTATCTCGCCCGCTGGACCAACGCCCCCTGCCTCGTCGACAGCCGGGAAGGGGAGACGAAGGGCCTTCTCCTGCGGGATGCCGACGGCAAGCTCCTGGTCATCGACCGCGCCACGGGGAAGCCCACGCCCTTCGACACGCCCGGAGTGCAGCCTGACCTTGGCGCGACGCATGAAGGCCACCGCACGGTCTTCCAGCACCTCGCGGAGCGCTACCTTTCGCCCGACCACGCGCCGGAGGCGGTGGCCGAGGCGACCGGCATACCCGCCGCCAGGATCAAGGCGCTGGCCGCCGAGCTTGCCCGCGTCGCCTTCGACGAGGCGGTCGAGATAGAGCAGGAATGGACCGATTTCCGCGGCGAGACGCACAAGACCATGCCCGGCCGCCCCGTCAGCTTCCACGCGATGCGCGGGCTTTCGGCGCATTCGAACGGGTTCCAGACCGCCCGCGCGCTTCATCTTCTCCAGATCCTTCTCGGCACGGTCGAGACGCCCGGCGGCTACCGCCTGAAGCCGCCCTACCCGAAGGCCCCGGCGGCCCATCCGCGCCCGCACTGGCGGCGCAAGGAGGACGGCACGCTTGAAGGCCCGCATCTCGGCTACCCGATGGGGCCCGAGCATCTATGCCTGAAGGAAGACGGCACTCCGGCCCGGATCGACAAGGGGTTCTCCTGGGAAAATCCGCTCTCGGCGCACGGGCTCATGCACATGCTGATCCCGAACGCGCACGCGGGCGACCCCTACAAGATCGACACGATGTTCCTCTACATGGCCAACATGTCGTGGAACTCGTCGATGAACACCTCGGCGGTCATGGACATGCTGACCGAGAAGGATGAGGCGGGCGATTACGTCATTCCGCGGATCATCTATTCCGACGCCTACGCCTCCGAGATGGTGGCCTACGCGGACCTGATCCTGCCCGACACGACCTACCTCGAGCGGCACGACTGCATCTCGCTTCTCGACCGCCCGATCTCGGAACCTGAGGCGGCGGCGGATTCGATCCGCTGGCCGGTGATCGAACCCGACCGCGACGTTCGCGGGTTCCAGTCGGTCCTGATCGACCTCGGCGCGCGGCTCGGCCTGCCGGGCTTCGTCAACGCGGACGGCAGCGCGAAATACCGCGACTACGCCGACTACATCGTGAACCACGAACGCCGCCCCGGTGTCGGACCCCTGATCGGGTTCCGCGGCGCGGACGGCAGCGAGTCTGGACGCGGCGCCCCGAACCCCGCGCAGATCGATCGCTATATCGAAAACGGCGGCTTCTTCATGGCCCACATCCCGGAGGAAGCGCAGTACTTCAAGCCGTGGAACAGCGCCTACCAGGACTGGGCGGTGACGATCGGCCTCTTCGACAAGCCCTCGCCCTACCTCTTCGAGATCTGGTCCGAGCCGATGCGCCGGTTCCAGCTCGCGGCCGAGGGCCACGGCGAGCGCCAGCCGCCCGAGCATCTGCGCGCGCGCCTGAAACAGGCGCTGGACCCGCTGCCCACCTGGTATCCCCCGTTCGGCGAGGACGCGGGCGAGGGCTATCCGGTCCACGCGCTGACCCAGCGTCCGATGGCGATGTATCACTCCTGGGGGTCGCAGAACGCCTGGCTCAGACAGATCCACGGCCGAAACCCCCTATATGTCCCCACGAAGGTCTGGGAGGACAACGGGTTCGAGGAGGGCGACTGGGCCCGCGTGACCTCGCCCAATGGCGAGATCATCGTTCCCGTCGCGCACATGGCCGCGCTGAACCCGAACACGGTCTGGACCTGGAACGCCATCGGCAAGCGCGCCGGGGCCTGGGCTCTCGACCCCGCCTCGCCCGAGGCCACGAAGGGTTTCCTCCTGAACCACCTGATCTCGGAACTTCTGCCGGAGAAAGGTGACGGTATGCGCTGGTCGAACTCCGACCCGGTGACCGGGCAGGCCGCCTGGTTCGACCTCAGAGTGAAGATCGAGAAGGCGCCTCCGCAGACGCAGACCCACCCGGCCTTTCCGGCCCTGAAGCCGCCGCACAAGGGAGGTGCAGCATGACCGTCCTCCCGAATGCGACCGAGAAGAAGCTCGGTCTCGTCATCGACCTCGACATCTGCGTCGGCTGCCACGCCTGCGTCACGGCCTGCAAGGGCTGGAACGACCAGGGCTACGGCGTGCCGCTTTCCGACCAGGAGCCCTATGGCGCCGATCCTTCCGGCACCTTCCTGAACCGCGTCCACAGTTACGAGATCGCGCCCCCCGCGGGCGCGGCCCAGCTTGTCCATTTCCCGAAATCCTGCCTGCACTGCGAGGACGCGCCCTGCGTCACGGTCTGCCCCACGGGCGCGAGCTACAAGCGCACCGAGGACGGGATCGTTCTCGTGAACGAGGATGCCTGCATCGGCTGCGGCCTCTGCGCCTGGGCCTGCCCCTACGGCGCGCGCGAGCTCGACCAGGCGGCGGGCGTGATGAAGAAATGCACGCTCTGCGTTGACCGGATCTACAACGAGAACCTTCCTGAGGTCGACCGTGTCCCCGCCTGTGTCCGTACCTGCCCCGCGGGCGCCCGGCACTTCGGCGACTTCGCCGACCCCAACAGCAACGTGAGCCGCTTGACCGCCGAACGCGGCGGGATGGAGCTCATGCCGGAAATGGGGACGAAGCCCGTCAACCGCTACCTTCCGCCGCGCCCGAAGGACCGCGCCCCCGTGGACGCGCCCCTCGCGCCGCTTCTCGAAGGCAAGGCGACCGGCCTCGCCGGCTGGCTCGACAAATTGCTCGGACGGTTCTGATGCACCCCGCCCCCTCCCTCATCCTCTTCACCACGCTCTCGGGCCTCGGCCTCGGGCTTCTGGCCTGCCTCGGCCTCGGCTTCGCGCATCCCGAAGGGATCGCCGCCTTCTTCGCCTACGGCGCGGGCTACGCGCTTACGGGCGGCGGCCTCGTCGCGGCGGCTTTCCACCTGGGCAATCCGCAAAGGGCGCTGCGCGCCTTCACGCAGTGGCGCACGAGCTGGCTCTCGCGGGAGGCATGGGCTTCCTCCATCACGCTTCTCGTATTCGCACCGGTTGCGCTCGCGGCGCTCTTCGGCGGGCGGGTCCCGGTTCTCGGTTTCCTCGGCGCGGTCCTGGCTATCCTGACGGTGATCGCGACCGCGATGATCTACGCCCAGCTGCGCACGGTCCCTCGCTGGCATCACTGGACGACGCCTGCAACGTTCCTCGGGTTCGCCCTGACCGGGGGCGCCATTCTCGCGGCGCCGCCCGCGCTTTCCGCGATCCTGTGCCTTGTGCTCGCCGCCCTCATCGCCTTCGGCCACCGGATCGGCGACGGCCGCTTCGCCGGTTCCGGCACGACGCTCGCCACGGCGACGGGGCTCGGCCCCCGCATCCGGGCCTTCGAGCCGCCCCATACCGGGTCCAACTACCTGACGCGGGAGATGATCCACCAGGTTGGCCGCAAGCACGCGCAGAAACTCCGCCGCATCGCCGTCGCCGCCTCGGGGCTCTTGCCCGCGCTCGTTCTTCTGGTGCTGCCCTACCACTGGGTCACGGTCCTCCTTGCGATCGCGCTGCACTTCACCGGGGCTCTCGCCCAGCGCTGGCTTTTCTTCGCGGAGGCGGAACACGTCGTCGGCCTGTACTACGGCCGGCGCTGACCCCATCGGCAACCCGTCGCGCGCAACTGTCCGGGCGCCGCCGCTTCCTGAGGAGGGCGGGGTTGCCCGGTGGCTCGAAACACGGCAGTATTTTCCACATTGGACCTGTTTTCGAGTGTGTGTGTTCCAGATCATGAAGGTCGAAGTTCCTGTCGCCGGACGTCTCCGGCAAAACAACCGCAAGGCCATTTCGCATCGTTCCCGCGCGGATCGCGGGTGCGGCGGGCGGTTTCGCAGTCGCGCTGCCGCAGGGCGCGCATTTCGCGGTTCGGTCGGATGAACCAGATGTCTGAGCCCTCCGACCCGCTGTCGCCCGCCCAGTTGATCGCGGCAATCCGTCGGGACCTTTCGGAACTGCGCGCGGCCACGGCAATCGCGGCAGAGACGGAGGATCTGGCCGTCGCAGCGAGTCATGCGCTCGCCGCGGAGGCGGCGAAGAGCCGGATCATCGAAAACCTGTCCAAGGCCGAGGATCGCGGCTTTCTCGCCGGCTTCGAGGATTTCCTGAAGCTCGTCTACGGCACCTGAACGCCAGTCCGGAAACCGGGGGTCGGATTTCACTTTCCGAAACTCGTTCTTCGTCTTCCCCAAACCTGCAACGGCGGGCTTGCCCGGTCGCCGGGCTCACATGCCAATGTTTCCATATCGCCGAACTCTTCGCATGGGAAAAGGACGTGACTCGCGCCTCAGGCTTCGATGACCCGGAACGCCTCGCCGAGCCAGGGCACGTGATCGCGCCCCGGCCCGATCACCCGCGCGACGAGCATGGCCCTGAGCGTCCCCGCGATTTCCGCGCCCACGTCGCGCATCCGGTCGGCCTGCGTGAACAGCGACACCGTGCGCGACATGGCGGCGAGCGGAAGCGGGTGGATGTCGACCTCGCCCAGGAACATCCGCGCGCGCAGGTAGGCCAGCGGCGTGGTGATCGACCAGCCGGCGCCACTTGCGACCAGCCCCATGATCGACTGGTTGCTGTCGATCTCGATCCGCCCCTCCGGCGCGATCCGGTGGCGCGCCAGATGCGCTTCGATCTGCCGGCCCATCAGCTGGCCCCGGTCGTAGCGCAGGAACGGCAGCGGGGCCAATGCCTCGATCTCCCGCCCCTTGGGAAGCGAAAATCCCCGCGGCACGGCAAGGACATAGGGATCGCGCAACAGGGGGAACCCGGTCACGCCCTGCCTGGTCTCGGGCGGTTCCGCCGCGATCCCGACATCGAGCTGACGCGATGCCACCGCCTGCACGATCTCGTGCGAGGGCAGGGTGAGCAGGCGGAACTCGCAATTCTTGAGGTTCTTGGCCAGCGCGATCGCCAGTTGCGGCGTCACCTCCGCGTCGAAATCGTCGATTACGCCAAGCCGCAGGCTGCGCAGATGCGAGATGTCGAGGACGTGGAGCTCGGCCTGCGCCTGCCGAATCTGCCGGAGCGCGTCCCGCGCCCGCGCCAGGAACATGCGACCGGCCGGGGTCAGCCGGAGGGGGCGGTGCGCCCGGTCCAGAAGCTGCGTGCCGAGCGAGGTTTCGAGATTCGCCAGTTGTTGCGATACGGCGGGCAGGCTGAGGCCGGTCCGCTCGGCGCCCTGCGCCACGGTTCCCGTTTCGGCCACCGCCTCGAAGATTTCGAGGGCCTTGAGCGTAATCCCCTTGCCCAGCATTCCCGTATCCTGCCAGTTTCCGGAAAGGTGAACCTGTGATCCCGAACCGTCAACCCGGAGCCCGGCCATGACCGTCCGATACCTCAAGCGCGAAAACCCCCCGGCCCCCGCCGAGCAGGCCGAGATCACGAGCCGTGTCGCGGCCATGCTGACCGAGATCGAGGCCGGCGGCGAAGATGCCGCCCTCCGCTACGCACGCGATCTCGACGGCTGGGAGGGCGACATCGTCCTTACCGAGGCAGAGATCGAAGCCGCCTCCGCGAAGGTCCCCGGCCAGCTCAAGGACGACATCCGGTATGCCCACGAAAACATCCGCGCCTTCGCGGAAGCCCAGCGCGCCTCCTGCCGCGACACCGAGGTGGAACTCCGCCCTGGCCTTCGCGCCGGGCAGCGGCTGATCCCGGTTTCCGCCGCGGGCGCCTACGTGCCGGGCGGGCGATACAGCCACATCGCGTCCGCGCTGATGACGGTGACGACGGCGCGCGCCGCCGGCGTGGGTCACGTCGGCGCCGTGTCTCCCCCGCGCAAGGGGGAGGGGATTCCGCCCGCGATGCTCTACACGATGCGCCTTGCGGGCGCCGACAGGATTCTCGCGCTGGGCGGGGTGCAGGGCGTGGCAGCTATGGCCTTCGGGCTTTTCGGCCTGCCGCAGGCCGACATCCTGGTCGGCCCCGGCAACGCCTACGTGGCCGAGGCCAAGCGGCTTCTCTTCGGTCGCGTCGGCATCGACATGATCGCGGGACCCACCGACAGCCTGGTCATCGCGGACGCGAACGCCGATCCCGAGCTCGTCGCCTGGGACCTCGTGGGGCAGGCCGAGCATGGGCCAACCTCGCCCGTGTGGCTCGTCACCGACAGCGCCGAGCTCGGCGAGGCCGTTCTCGCGCGGATCCCGCAATGCGTCTCCTCGCTCCCGCCCCTCAACCGGGACAGCGCCGCGGCAGCCTGGGCCGCTCTCGGGGAAATCGTCATCTGCGACACGCGCGAAGAGATGGCGGCCCACGCAGACCAGGTCGCGCCCGAGCATCTCCACGTCCAGGCCGCGGACCTTCCATGGTGGCGGGAGCGCCTGCGCTCCTATGGATCGCTGTTCCTCGGAGCGGCCACGACCGTCGCCTTCGGCGACAAGGCATCGGGACCCAACCATGTGTTGCCCACATCGGGGGCGGCGCGCTACACCGGGGGCCTCAGCGTCCACAAGTTCCTGAAGACCGTGACCTGGCAGGAAGTCGAACCCGAGGCGCTCCGCGACCTCGCCACCGCGACGGCCCGCATCTCCCGCCACGAGGGGATGGAGGGGCACGCACGAACGGCCGATATCCGGCTCGCCAAGTATTTCCCCGGCGAAACCTTCGCCCTCAGCCCGGAAGAGAACCAATGAACTTCGCCCGTTTCCCCCGCATCCGCCTCGGCCACCTCCCTACGCCGCTGGAGCCCATGCCGCGCCTCACGAAGGCGCTCGGCGGGCCCGAAATCTGGATCAAGCGCGATGACTGCACCGGGCTTTCCACCGGCGGCAACAAGACGCGCAAGCTCGAATTCCTGATGGCCGAGGCCAAGGCACAGGGCGCGGACATCGTCCTGACGCAAGGCGCGACGCAGTCGAACCACGCCCGCCAGACGGCCGCTGCGGCGGCGAAGCTCGGGATGGACTGCCACATTCTGCTCGAGGACCGCACGGGGATCGAGGATCCGAACTACAAGCTGAACGGCAACGTGCTGCTCGACCGTCTGCACGGCGCAACGATGGAACATCGCCCCGCGGGCCTCGACATGAACGCCGAACTTGAAAAGGTCGCCCAGCGGTTCCGCGACGAGGGCCGGAACGCCTACGCCATCCCCGGTGGCGGCTCGAACCCGACCGGGGCGCTCGGCTACGCCCTCTGCGCGCTCGAACTCCTGAACCAGCTGACCGAGACGGGGCTTGCCGTCGATCACATCGTTCATGCCACGGGGTCCGCCGGGACGCAGGCGGGGCTCGTCACGGGCCTCAGCGCGCTCAACGCGCAGATCCCGGTTCTCGGCATCGGCGTCCGCGCCCCGAAGCCGAAGCAGGAGGAGAACGTCTTCAACCTCGCCTGCGCCACAGCCGAGAAGCTCGGCTGCGCCGGCGTGGTGAAGCGCGAGGACGTGGTGGCGAACTGCGACTACGTGGGCGAGGGCTACGGTATCCCGGCAGAATCGACGCTGGAGGCGATCGACCTCTTCGCCCGGACGGACGGCATCCTCCTCGACCCGGTCTATTCGGCCAAGGGCGGGGCGGGTCTGATCGACCTGATCCGCAAGGGCCACTTCGGGAAGGAGGAACGCGTCGTGTTCCTCCACACCGGCGGCGCGATCGGCCTGACCGCCTACACGAAGGCGCTGGGCGTGATCTGATGCGGCTCACGGGCATCCTCGGCGGAATGGGGCCCGAGGCGACCGTCCTTCTCATGCAGCGCCTGATCGAGGCGCAGCCGGCGAAGGACGACGCCGACCACGTTCCAGTTCTCGTCTTCTCGAACCCGCAGGTGCCCTCCCGCATCAAGGCGCTGATCGAGCGCACGGGGCCGAGCCCCGCGCCGGTCCTGGCCGACATGGCCCGCAGGCTGGAGGCCGCCGGGGCCGAGGCGTTGGCGATGCCCTGCAACACGGCCCATGCCTATGCGGACGATATCCGCGCCGCAGTGAAGGTTCCCTTCATCGACATGGTGGCCGAAACGGCCGGCCACCTCGCGGCCCGCCACGGGGCCGGCACCCGCGTGGGGTTCCTCGCCTCGCCGGCCGTCCGTCTCACAGGCGTCTTCGACGCGCCCTTTGCGGATCGGGGGCTGGTGCCGGTCTACCCGGAGGATGACGCGCCGGTCCTCGCCCTCATCCGCGCCGTCAAGGCGGGCCGAGCGGGCGCTGAGGAGCGCGCGGAACTGGCACGCCTCGCCACGCGGCTTGCGAACGATCAGGACTGCGCGGCGATCCTCGTCGCCTGCACGGAACTTTCGCTGCTTACGGGCGGCCTGCCCGAGGGCATGGACTGGACCGACAGCCTCGACTGTCTGGTCGAGGCGATCCGGCGGTTCGCGACGCGGTGAGCCGGCGGGAATTGCTCAGCCCAGCCGCGCCGCCAGGTATTTCGCCGCGAGGTTCAGCGTCGCGATCTGCGGGTAGTCCGTCTCGGGGACATTGACGCCGAGCCGCTTGTGCAGGGCCTCCACGAGGTTCAGGAAGTCCATCGAATCGATTTCCAGGTCGTCCTGCAGATGGTCGTCCGGCCCGACGTCGGAGGGAGCGATGTCCGGCGCGACCTTGGTCAGCTCCTCGATGAACGCCTTGCGGATTTCTGCGTCGGTCATAGTGCCTCCGGTTCCTGCAACAGTCTGTCGATCTCGGCGAGGAATTTCGCCCCCCGCCGCCCGTCGCTTACCCGGTGGTCGGCCGACAGCGTCACCGTCACCACCGCGCGCGGCGCGATCTTCCCATCCACGATCCAGGGCCGCTCCACCGGCGCGCCGAAGGCGACGATGGAGACCTGCGGTGGATAGATCACAGCCGTCATCGCCTCCGCCCCGGTCTCTCCCATCGAGGAGACGGTGATCGTGCCGTCCGTCATCTCCGACGAGCGGAGCCGCCCGGTCCGCGCCCTTGCAACAAGGTCCTTCATGGCCGCCATCAGGTCTTCGAGCGTTATCCCTTCCGCATCATGGATCGCCGGTGCGATCAGCCCGCCGCCCCGCAGCGCCACCGCCACGCCGGCGTGCACCCCCTTGGACGGCTCGAACCCGTCGGCACCGTATTGCCCGTTCATCTCCGGCACCTTCGCGGCGGCGAGCGCGGAGGCCTTCACGAACAGGGCCCCCATCAGCACCCGCTCTTCCGGCGGACGATCGGCATTCCGCGCGGCAAGCCAGTCGGTCGCCTTCTGAAGGTCGACGGTCTGCGTCAGGTAGTAATGTGGAATTTCACGCTTCGACCGCGCCATCGCGTTGGCGATCGCCACCCGCATCTGATCGAGGTCGAGCCCCGGTTTCGCCTTGGGCGGGGCCTCCGCCTTCGCCGCCGCGGGAGCGGCGCCGGAGGGCGCCTCGACGTCCGCCAGCACGATCGCGCCGCCGGGCCCGGTGCCGGTTATCCCGGACAGGTCGATCCCGCGCTCCGCCGCCAGCGCCCTCGCGGCGGGCGAGGCGGGCGGGGCTTCGCCCGGGACATGTGCGGGCGGCTTCGGCGGGGCCGGGGGCGGGGCTTTTGCAGGGGGCGGAGCTTTCGCTGCGGGTCCGGGCGCGGGCTCAGGTTTCGCCTCGGGCTCGGGCTTCTCCTCCTTCGGGGGAGGGGGCGCGGCCTCCGCCGGCGCCTCGCCCTTGCCCCGGATCGTCGCCAACGGCGCGCCGACGGCGAGCGTCTCACCCAGTTCCGCTTCGAGGCTTTCGACCATGCCCTCCTCGAAGCATTCGATCTCGATCGCGCCCTTCTGTGTTTCGACCACCGCCACGACGTCGCCACGCTTCACCGCGTCGCCGGGCTTCACCATCCATTCGACGAGCTTGCCCGATTCCATGTCGGCGCCGAGCGAGGGCATGGCGAAGACGGCCATGGTCTAACCCTTCCCCACCGCCGCCTTCGCGGCGGCGACGATTGCCGGAACCTGCGGGATCGCTGCGTCCTCCAGGTGCTTCGGATAGGGGATCGGCACCTCCGCCGAACAGACGCGGCCCACCGGTGCATCGAGCCGCCAGAAGACGCCTTCCATGATCCGCGCGGACACCTCGGCGGCAAGCGAGCCAGATCGCCAGCCCTCGTCCACCACGACCGCCCGGCGGGTCTTCGAGACGGAGGCGAGGATGGTTTCCTCGTCGAGGGGACGCAGGCTGCGCAGGTCGATCACTTCCGCGTCGATGCCATCCCTGGCAAGTTCCTCGGCCGCCTCCAGCGTCTTGAAGAGTGACCCGCCATAGGTGATGAGCGAGATGTCCTTGCCCTCGCGCCGCACCGCAGCCTTGTCGATCTCCACCGCGCCGGCGTTGGCCGCGATCTTTCCGGCCATGTTGTAGAGCATCACGTTCTCGAAGATCAGCACCGGGTCCGGCTCCTGAAGCGCGGTCAGGAGCATCCCGCGCGCATCCTCCAGCGTCGCCGGGGCGAGCACCCTCAGCCCCGGGATATGCGCGTACCATCCTTCCAGCGAATGCGAATGCTGCGCGGCAAGTTGCTTGCCCGCACCGGTCGCCATCCGGATCACCACGGGGATGCCGAACTGGCCCCCCGACATGTGCCGGATGGTGGCGGCGGTGTTCAGGATCTGGTCGAGCGCCAGCATCGAGAAGTTGACGGTCATCAACTCCACGATCGGCCGCATCCCGGCGGCCGCCGCGCCGATCCCGGCGCCGGTGAAACCGGACTCGGACAAGGGCGTGTCCCGGATCCGGTCCTCGCCGAACTCCGCCATCAGGCCCTTCGAGACCGCGTAGCAGCCGCCGTAGGCGCCCACGTCCTCGCCCATGAGGAACACGCGCTCGTCGGCGGTCATCGCCTCGCGGATCGCCTGCTTGACACATTCCCGGTAGGTCGTGTCCTCCATCTCCCCGGATGGTGCGGGGGGCTTCGGCGGTGCCGGCCGCTCCTCGGCCATGACATGCCTCGTCAGGTCCTCCAGCGGCTCCCACTCGCCTTTTTCGGCAAACTCCACGGCTTCCGCGATCTCTGCATCCGCCTCCGTCTCGATCTTCGCCACGTCCTCATCGTGGATCAGCCCGTTCTCCAGAAGCCAGGTCTGGAACCTCAGGATCGGGCCCTTCTGGCGCCACTCCTCGACCTCGGCCTTGTCACGGTAGAGCTGCGCGTCGAACATCGAATGCGCCCGGAACCGGTAGGTCCGGCATTCGAGGAAATGCGGCCGGCCCGTCTCGCGGATCTTCGCGACCGCCCGCCGCGCCGCGGCCTCCACCGCGACCACGTCCATGCCGTCCACGACCTCGCTTTCGATCCCGTAGGCGGCGGCCTTGGCGTGGATGTCCGTCTCGGCCTCCGTCCGCGCCAGAGCCGAGCCCATCGCATAGCCGTTGTTCTCGCAGACGAAGAGCACCGGCAGGTCCCAGAGTTCCGAAAGGTTCATCGTTTCGTGGAACTCGCCCTCGGCCACCGCACCTTCGCCGAAGAAGCAGGCCGTGACCGTCTTCGCCCCCGTCATCCTGTCGGCAAGGCCAAGCCCCGCCGCCAGGGGCAGCCCCCCGCCCACGATCGCGTTGCCGCCGTAGAAGTTGCGCGCGGCGTCGAAGAGGTGCATGGACCCGCCCCGACCGCCGGAGCAGCCATTCGCCTTCCCGAACATCTCGGCCATCGTGACCGTCATCGGAACGCCGCGCGCCAGTGCGTGGCCATGCTCGCGGTAGGTCGCGACGATCCGGTCCTCCGGGCCGAGGACGGGGATCACCCCCACCGCCACGGCCTCCTCGCCGTCATAGAGATGCAGGAACCCCCGGATCTTCTCCTTGGTGTAAAGTTCCGCGCATTTGTCCTCGAACCGGCGGATACGGATCATCCCGCGCAGAAGTTCCAGCACATGGTCCCGCGTCAGATGCGGCTTCAGGTCAGCGCTCATTTTTCATCCGACTCCAGCGTGGAAATGTCGCCTTCGGGCAGTCCAAGTTCGCGGGCCTTGAGAAGCCGCCGCATGATCTTGCCCGACCTCGTCTTGGGCAGCTGCTTGCGGAACACGATCTCGCGCGGGGCCACGGCGGGGCCGAGCTTCTTGCGCGCATGTCCGCGGATCTCGCGTTCGAGTTCCTCCGAGGGCTCGAAGCCCGGCTTCAGCGCGACATAGGCCTTCACCACTTCGCCCGCCGTCTCGTCCGGGATGCCGATCACGGCGGCCTCGGCCACCGCGTCATGCTCGATCAGCGCGCTTTCCACTTCGAAAGGCCCGATCAGGTGGCCCGAGGACTTGATCAGGTCGTCGGCGCGGCCAACGAACCAGAAATACCCGTCCTTGTCCTTCATCGCGAGGTCGCCGGTCAGATACCAGTCCCCGACGAAGCACTTGTCGTAGCGCGCCTGCTCGTGAAGGTAGGCCCGCATCATCGAGGGCCAGCCGGGCCGAAGCGCCAGTTCTCCGATCTCGCCCGGCTTGCACTCCTCGATGCCGCCATCGTCCCGCGACACGATACCGGCCTTGATGCCCGGCAGCGGCATCCCCATCGAGCCGGGGCGAATGTCCATCGCCGCCGTGTTGGCGATCATGATCCCGCCAGTCTCGGTCTGCCACCAGTTGTCGTGGAAGGGGCGGCCGAAGACCTCTTTGCCCCAGACGACGCCTTCCGGGTTCAGGGGCTCGCCCACGCTCGCCATGAACCTGAGGTTCGAGAAATCGAAGGGTTCGGCCGCCTCCTTGCCCGCCCGCATCATCATCCGGATCGCGGTGGGGGCCGTGTACCAGACCTGCACCTTCTCTTCCTGGAGGATGCCGTACCAGCGTTCGAGGTCGAATTCCGCCTCGTCGACGATCATCGTCACCCGGTTCACGAGCGGAGAAATGATGCCGTAGGATGTCCCCGTCACCCAGCCCGGGTCGGCGGTGCACCAGTAGATGTCGCCGGGCTTCAGGTCGAGCGCGAAGCGCCCCGTCGCGACATGGCTCATCACCGCGCCGTGGACGTGGACGGCGCCTTTGGGCCGGCCCGTGGTGCCCGAGGTGAAATGGATCAGCGCCATGTCGTCTTCGGTCGTCCGTGCCGTGTCGAACTTGTCCGACGCCGCCGCCATCGCGGGCTTGAGCGCCACGCAGCCCTCCGGCGCATCGCCATCGTCCACGATCAGCACCAGCCTGAGCGAAGGAACTTCCTCCCGCCAGGCGGCGACCTTCTTGCGATAAAGCGATTCCGTCGTGACGAGGACGTTGCCCTCGCCGATCTCCATCCGGGCCTTGATTGGTTCCGGGCCGAAGGCCGCGAAGAGGGGGGTGAAGGTCATCCCGGCCTTCAGCGTGCCAAGCGCCGCGGCGTAAAGCTCCGGCACCCGGCCCATCAGGCCATAGACCCGCTCGCCCGGCTTCACGCCGTTCGAGACGAGGACGTTGGCGAACCGCGCCGCGTCGGCGGCCAGCGAGGCATAGCTCAGGTCCCTCCGCGTCCCGTCCTTGCCGAGCCACCGGATCGCGACCTGGTCGCCATGCCCGGCCGCGACGTGCCGGTCCAGCGCCTCGTGCGCGATGTTCAGACCGCCGCCCGGCAAGCCGTCCAGCATCGCCCGAGCGTCATCCCAGGAGAACTCCGCCCGCGTCCGCTCGGGATCAGGCATGTTGGCCGACGCCCTGTCGGCAGCGCTTTTCGTGATCGTTGCCCAAGCCATGATGTTCCTCCCGTGGGAGGAAGGCTAAGCCCGGCAGCGCAAGGCGGGCATTGACCTGCATCAAGCCCGCGAGGACTGTGTCCTCAGCCGGCGACCTCGGCCTCGTAGCCCTCGGCGCGCAGCGCTTCGATCAGCCGGGCCGGGTCGGCCGAGGTCTCCACTTCCGCCACGCGCTCCGTCAGGTCGATCGCGACCTTCGCCGAGGGGTCCTCGGCCGAGATCGTCTTTTCCACGACCGCCTTGCAATGGCCGCAGCTCATGTCCGGAATCGAGAGTTTCATCGGCGCCCTCCGTGGTCACGCTCCCTAGATCGCGCCGCCGCGCGGCGCCGTCAAGTCGCCCACATCCTGAGAAGGTTGGACCGGCTCCTCTGCAGCCGCAGGATCTGCGCCTGGTCGCCGCCCCGGTCCGCCTCGGCCGCGATGGCTGCATCCAGGTCGAAGAGAATCTCGCGCTGGGCGGGATCGCGCACCCAGCTCGTGATCCAGCCGACGATGGCCAGGCGTTCGCCCGTCGTGACCGGCTCGACCCGGTGCAGCGTGTCGGACGGGTAAAGGATCGCCTGCCCCGGCGGGAGCTTGAAGCCGCGTTCCTCCACCCGGTCCGCGACGACGAGCGCGCCACCCTCGTAGCTTTGCGGGTCGGACAGGAACAGCGTGAAGGACAGGTCGGTGCGCGCGCCCGCCATCAGTGCGTCATCGACGTGAAGGCCGTACGCCTGCCCGCCCGCATAGCGCGACACGGCAAGCCGCGCGAAGGCTTTTGGGCGTGCGGCCGACTGAACGACGGGATGGGCGCGCAGCGCCGCCTCGACCTTGGCCAGGACCGCGTCACGCTCTGGCGAGGCCGCGGCCTGGGCGTTGTTCTTGACGCCCCGCGCCAGCGGTCCTGCCGTCTTCCGCCCATCCTCGAAGGGAAGGGCGGCCGCAGCGTCGGTCAGCGCGGCGAGGGTCGGGCCGTCGAAGAGCCCCTCGATCAGGTGGAACATCTCGGCTCAGCTCCGCAGCCGGTAGGACGCCAGCTCGATCCGCGCGGCCGCGCCCAGAAGCACCGAGACATCGCCCGGCACTTTCGTCGCGGAAACGCCGGGCAGCTGCTCGGCCGCCGGTTCGAGCGCCGCCAGCCCAGCCTCGGCCGCCCCCGCCACCGTCGCGTCCGACGATGCCGCCAGAGCCTGAAGCCGGCGCTTCGCCACTTCCGCAAAGCCCCAGGCATCCCGGTATTCCTGTGGCGCAGTGACCTCGCCATCGGTCAGCGAAGCTTCGTAGTCCGCCGCTGCAATGCGCACCAGCGTCTCGACCGCCTTCATGGCGTTGGCAGGCTCCGCGCCGGCCTGTGCCGCCGTTATCGCCGCCAGAACCGCATCGGCAAGGGCCGACACCTCGGCCGCGTCGCGGCCTTCCCTGACTGCTGCGGCGAAGGCTTCGGCCTCGGCCTCGAACTGGGCCGCGCCGTGTTCGTTCAGGTCATCTTCGATGTCCTCGTAGTAGGCGTGGTGCGACTGTTCCAGATGCTCCTGCGCCGCCGCCACGTCGCCCTCGGCATAGAGCGCCGCGACGATCACATGGGCCGCCTCGAAGAGACCCAGTTCCGAGAGGAACTCCGCATCGCCTTCAAGCGCCGCGACCGCCGCGCCTTCGCCGCCCTCTCCGCCCTCGGCGGGAGCGGCCTTCGTTTCGTCGCTCTGGCCGCCGCTGGCCAGCACCGGGCCCGCCGCGAGCGCGCCAATGGTCACCATCGTGGAGGCGATCAGCCAGCGCCTTGGCACCACCAGCCGCACCTTCGTTTCATTGTCGTCAGACATCGCGCGTCTCTTCCTGAGTGTTTTGGTCGGAATAATTCTCGGCGCCAACATTGTCAAAGTGTTTTTATCGGGAATTCCCGCTCCCGCTATTCGCGTCGACGCTGTGTTTCGTCGTGAGTCCGAGCTATCCTTTCACTATGGCACGACGCTGGATCATTGCCACCGCGGCAGGCGAAGCCCTCGGCATCGCCGGTGTCTCCCTCGCCTATGCCGCCTCCGGTCGGGGTCTTCTGCCTGAAGCCCCGGCGATTCTCGCCGCAGGGGCATGGGAGGGCGCCTGTCTCGGCTCCGCTCAGGCTCTCGTTCTCGCCCGCCGCGGTGTTTCCGCTCCCCGATGGATCGGCGCGACCGTCACCATCGCCGTCCTTGGCTACGCGGGCTCCCTCGCCGCCGGGACGGGCGGAGGCGCTTCCGACGCTGCCGCTCCGCCGCTTCCGGCGATGTTTGCCGCCGCGGCCGCCCTTGGCGCGGTTCTCGGGGCCCTCATGGGATGCGTTCAATGGGCCGCCGCCGGACATCGTATCGCCTTCCGGCCCTGGCTCTGGCGTTCGACGCTCGGCTGGGCCCTGGCAATGTGCGCGATCTTCGCGGGCTCCGCCATCGTGACGGACGCCTGGCCTCTTGCCGCCATCGCTCTCACCGGAGCCGGCGCCGGAGCACTCGCGGGCCTCTTTCTGGGCGCCGTCACTGCGCCGGCGGTTCCGAAAGCCTGACCGTTTCGAACCTTACCTTACGATCTGGAACCCGTGGAGTTCTGCGGGCGCCTCGACCTCCCGCGCCTCGACCTTCTCGACCCTTGCCGCCGGGGGGCCGTCATGAAGCGCCTCCAGCATCCCCCGCACCGCCTCCTCCGGGCCGGAGAGCAGCGCGGTCACCGAACCGTCGGTCTCGTTGCGAACATGGCCCCGCAATCCGCGCGCCAGGGCCTCTTCCTGCGTCCAGGCGCGGAACCAGACACCCTGCACCCGGCCCTCCAAGCGCACGGCGACAGTTTTCTCGTCTGTCATCACTTCTCCCCCACCCTCCGTTTCGCTTATACAACAGCGCAACGCACAAGGCTCCATCCACGCCGGTCATGCCCATCAGGCCCGCTTGACCGCCCATCAATTCCCGATCATATCCGCGCCCATGACCGAGCTCGCCCAGATCCGCAACTTCTCCATCGTGGCCCATATCGACCACGGCAAATCCACGCTCGCCGACCGGCTGATCCAGCTGACCGGAACCGTGGCCGAACGCGACATGAAGGCCCAGCTTCTCGACTCGATGGATATCGAGCGCGAGCGCGGCATCACGATCAAGGCCAACACCGTGCGGATCGAGTATCCGGCGCGGGACGGCAAGAAATACGTCCTGAACCTGATCGACACGCCCGGCCACGTCGACTTCGCCTACGAGGTCTCGCGGTCGATGCGCGCGGTCGAGGGTTCGCTCCTCGTCGTGGACGCGACGCAGGGGGTGGAGGCGCAGACGCTGGCCAACGTCTACCAGGCCATCGACGCGGATCACGAGATCGTCCCCGTCCTCAACAAGATCGACCTGCCCGCCGCCGACCCCGACGCGGTGAAGGCCCAGATCGAGGACGTGATCGGCATCGACGCCTCCGAGGCGATCCCGATCTCCGCCAAGACCGGCCTCGGCATCCCCGACGTGCTCGAAGCCATCGTCCAGAAGCTGCCGGCGCCCAAGGGCGACCGCGACGCGCCCCTGAAGGCGATGCTGGTGGACAGCTGGTACGACCCCTACCTCGGCGTCGTGGTCATGATCCGCGTGATGGACGGCGTGATCCGCAAGGGCGATCGCATCAAGATGATGCAGACCGGCGCTGTCTACGGCATCGACAAGCTTTCCGTCCTCAAGCCCCAGATGGTCGACATCGCGGAGCTTGGCCCCGGCGAGATCGGCGTCTTCACCGCCTCGATCAAGCAGGTCCGCGACACCCGCGTCGGCGACACGATCACGCACGAGAAGAAGCCCTGCGACAAGGCGCTTCCGGGCTTCAAGCCCGCGCAGCCGGTGGTCTTCTGCGGCCTCTTCCCCGTCGACGCCGCCGACTTCGAAGGCCTGCGCGACGCGATCGAGAAGCTCGCCCTCAACGACGCCTCCTTCAGCTACGAGATGGAGACCTCGGCCGCGCTCGGCTTCGGCTTCCGCTGCGGCTTCCTCGGGCTGCTCCACCTCGAGGTGATCCGTGACCGGCTCGAACGGGAATACGACCTCGACCTCATCACCACCGCGCCCTCGGTGGTGTTCCACCTCCACATGCGCGACGGCGAGGTGCGGGAGCTTCACAACCCCGCCGACATGCCCGACCTCACCCATGTCGACCACATCGAGGAGCCGCGCATCAAGGCGACCATCATGGTCCCCGACGACTACCTCGGCGACGTCCTGAAACTCTGCCAGGACCGCCGCGGCATCCAGATGGACCTGACATACGCCGGTTCCCGCGCGATGGTCGTCTACGACCTGCCGCTGGCCGAGGTTGTCTTCGACTTCTACGACCGGCTCAAGTCCGTCACCAAGGGCTACGCCAGCTTCGACTACCAGATGATGGGCTACCGCGAGGACGCCCTCGTGAAGATGTCGATCCTCGTGAACGACGAACCCGTCGACGCGCTCTCGATCATGGTCCACCGCGACCGGGCCGAATCCCGCGGCCGGGTGATGTGCGAGAAGCTGAAAGAACTCATCCCCCGCCACATGTTCAAGATCCCGATCCAGGCCGCGATCGGCGGCCGCGTGATCGCCCGCGAGACCATCGCCGCGCTCCGGAAGGACGTGACCGCCAAGTGCTACGGCGGCGACGTGACCCGGAAGAAGAAGCTTCTGGAGAAGCAGAAGGCCGGCAAGAAGAAGATGCGCCAGTTCGGGAAGGTCGAGATCCCGCAGCAGGCGTTCATCAATGCGCTGAAGATGGACAGCTGAGCCGGACCGGACTGCGGCCTTTTGTCCTGCGGGCGGAGTCGATCGACGCTGATAGCGTCCTCCCGATTCAAGGAGGACTGCCATGCCGTCGCGCGATCATCTGCCGCTCGTTTATTCCTGTTCGGGCTGTTCCAGCGCCGCGCAGATGGCCAACCATCTGGCCATCCAGCTTGACCGGCGCGGGCTCGCCGAGATGTCCTGCATCGCGGGTGTCGGAGGCGACGTGCCCAAGCTCGTGCGGATCGCCAAGTCCGGCCGCCCGGTCATCGCGCTCGACGGCTGCGCGCTGGCCTGCGTGAAGAACTGTCTTGCCCGTCAAGGTGTGGCGCCCGACCGCTACCACCTCCTGTCCGATCTCGGCGTCCGCAAGCGCTACGGCATGGATTTCGATCCGGAGGAGGCGGCGCAGGTGCTCGCGACCATTGCCGAAGGTCTGGCCGTCGGTCCCGAATCGGCGGACGCGGGGTCTTCGGCCTGACGGCCCACGTGGCCAACGTGCGCACCGGCACTGTCCCGCGGCCGTGGCTCAGAACAACCCGTCCCCGCCGCCCTTCTCCTCCATCACCTCGTCGGCCACCACCGCCCCGGCGCCGGCGATGACCAGCGGGGCGCAGCCGGATAGCGCCGTGCCCGCCGCCATCATCGCCAGGACCATCCAGAGTTTCTTACCCATCGACTTCCTCCCTCGCCCTTCCGGCTGAAATCATCCGTGGCGTCCTTGTCCTCGTGACAGCCGCGCCCGGTCGAATCGAGGCTAGCGCAGGCGGCGCGCTCTGCCCAGTATTCTTCAACGTTTTCGAAAACATAGCCTCCGGCCCGCCGCGCCGGGCGCGGCCGTGCAGGCCGGACGACCTGTCGCACCAGCGGCTTGACCCAAATCAACGCCCCGCGTCCCGCTCCGCAGCATCGTCCCGCCGTCCGCAACGGTTTCGGAGCTTCCGCGCATGACGCGTCTTTTCTTCCTGATCTATTCGCTCGCCGGAACCGTGCTGGCCGGATCCGGCCTCATCGCCGTGCTTGTGATCGGCTGGGTGGACCTCACCTCCATCCTCCTGGGCGCGGGGATCGGCGCGGCCGCCGCGGTTCCGGTCGCCTGGGGGATATCGCGACGCCTCGCCGCCTGAAACGGGGCCCCGATGGGACAGGGTCGCGCGAAGATCGCGGTTGCGGAGTTGCGCGGCCTCACGCATGATCAACCTATGCGTGTTCTTGCCCCCCTCGTTCTTCTCGCCGCCTGCGGCGCATCGCCCGCCCCGGAGTTCTTCGGGGCGGCCCGGCATCAGATCACCCTGTCGGGGATAGACTTCGTGGTCCTTCACAAAGACGACCGGGCGGAGGTCGTCCGCCTCGGTTACCTCACGCGGAAGGAACGCGCGCCGGTTCCGCGGCTGATGATCGAGGCCGCCGAGAGCGCGACGGGCTGCCGGGTCATCCCGGACTCGGTCGTCACGGGGCTTCCCGGCGATACCGGTGAGGCGCGGATGGACCTCGCCTGCTAGCCCAGGAACGCCCGCACCGCCGCCTCGAACTCCCTTGGCTTCTCGGCGTGGAGCCAATGCCCCGCGCCGGGGATCTTCGCGAATTTCGCGGCGGGGAAGAGGCTCTTGATCGCCTCCCGGTACTCGGGCTTCACGTAGTCGGACAGCGCGCCCGAGAGGAACAGGGTGGGCCCGTCGAACCGGCCGCCGGTTCCCGGCCAGCCGACGATTCGCGCCATCTCGCGTTCGAGAACGTCGAGGTTCAGCCGCCAGCGCCCCGCCTTGACGTCAAGCGACTGCAGGAGGAAGGCGCGCACCGACTTGTCCTCGACGGAGGCCGAAAGCCGACGGTCGGCCTCCATCCGGGTGTCGAGGCCGGAGAGGTCCAGCCCCCGCATGGCCGCGACAAGATGGTTCTGGGAGTGCCCGTAGGCCACGGGCGCGATGTCGGCGACGACGAGCCGCCGGACAAGCTCCGGGCGCGTTAGCGCAAGCTGCATCGCGGCCTTGCCGCCCATGGAGTGCCCGAGGACGTCCGCCTCGCCGGCTTTCGCCGCGATGACCTCTGCGAGGTCGCCCGCGAGGTCCGCGTAACCGTGGCTGTCGAGCCAGGGGCTTTCGCCGTGGTTGCGCATGTCCACCGCGATCACGCGGCGATCTTCCGACAGCCGTTTCGCGATCGCGCCCCAGTTCCGCGCAGAGCCGAACAGCCCGTGCGCGATCAGGAGCGGGGGGCGCTCCGTCTCCTCTCCGTGGATGACGCAAGTCAGCATGGGCCTCTCGTAGCGTAGCCCGGCCGCCCGCGCCAGAGCGGTTGAGCGGCCCTCTGGCCCGGGTTAGTCTTCCCTTACGGTTCGCGAGGGGCGTGGCGGTTGTGACTGTTGAGGAAATGGCCGACGAGGTCGCGGCGCTCATGGCGGACCGGCTGCGCATTCGCGGTTCCGGGCTCGCGGAAAAGCTCCGGCATTCCCGGCGGGTGCTGCCCCGACGTATCCGGCAGGAGGCCGAGATGCTCGCCCGCGCCGCCTACCAGACGCAGGTGCCGAAGCTCGCCCATCAGCTCGACCGGGTGCGGATCGAGAAGGCCCACGCCGCCTGCCTGAAATACCTGAAGCCACTGGGCGCGACGGAACGCACCAAGGATCTGGTTCTCGCCATGATGGGGGGGATCGCGCTCGCGGTTCTCGGAACCTTCGCGCTCGTGGTCACCGTGCTGGTGTGGCGCGGCTACCTCTAGAGAAAGGCGGGCGCCCTCTGGCGCCCGCCCCTACTGTTCGGATCAGAGGCCCGGGTAGAGCGGGAAACGGGCGCAGAGCTCCGCGACCTCGGCTTTCACCTTGGCTTCGACGGCGTCGTTGGAACCCTCACCGTTCGCGGCAAGACCGTCCACGACCTCGACGATCCAGTCGGCGATCTGGCGGAACTCGGCCTCGGTGAAGCCGCGGGTGGTGCCCGCCGGGGTGCCGAGACGAACGCCGGAGGTCACCGTCGGCTTCTCCGGGTCGAAGGGGATGCCGTTCTTGTTGCAGGTGATGTGAGCGCGGCCGAGAGCCTTCTCGGTCTCGTTGCCCTTCACCTTCTTCGGGCGCAGGTCGACCAGCATCACGTGCGTGTCGGTGCCACCGGTGACGATGTCGAGCCCGCCCTTCATCAGCTGGTCGGCCAGAGCCTGGGCGTTGAGGACGACCTGACGCGCGTAGGTCTTGAATTCCGGGCGCAGCGCCTCGCCGAAGGCCACGGCCTTGGCGGCTATGACGTGCATCAGGGGGCCGCCCTGGATGCCCGGGAAGATGGCCGAGTTGACCTTCTTCGCGATCTCTTCGTTGTTGGTCAGGATCATGCCGCCGCGCGGACCGCGAAGGGTCTTGTGCGTCGTCGTGGTCGCGACATCGGCGTAGGGGAACGGCGAGGGGTGCATGCCGCCGGCGACGAGACCGGCGAAGTGCGCCATGTCCACCATGAGGTAGGCCCCGACCTCGTCAGCGATCGCACGGAAGCGCGCGAAGTCGATCACACGCGGAATCGCCGAGCCGCCGGCGATGATCAGGCGCGGCTTGTTCTCTTTCGCCAGACGCTCGACTTCGTCGTAGTCGATGCGGTTGTCCTGGCGGCGCACTCCGTACTGGACCGCGTTGAACCATTTGCCCGACTGGTTCGGGGCCGCGCCATGGGTCAGGTGACCGCCGGAAGCGAGGTTCATGCCGAGGATCGTCTCGCCGGGCTTCAGGAGCGCGTTGAAGACGCCCTGGTTCGCCTGGCTGCCGGAATGCGGCTGGACGTTCGCGAACGAGCAGCCGAAGAGCTGGCAGGCGCGGTCGATCGCAAGCTGCTCGGCCACGTCGACGAACTGGCAGCCACCGTAGTAGCGCTTGCCGGGGTAGCCCTCGGCATACTTGTTCGTCATCACCGATCCCTGCGCTTCCATGACGGCGGCAGAAACGATGTTCTCGGACGCGATCAGTTCGATCTCGTCGCGCTGGCGGCCAAGCTCGTCCTGGATGGCGCCAAAGAGTTCAGGGTCGCGGGACTTCAGGCTTTCGGTGAAGAATCCGGCGTCGCGTTGCGGGGCGTTCATAAGGCGTCTCCTCCTGGCGGGAACACACGCGCTCTTTAGTCGAGGAGAGGGGGGGCGGAAAGGGCGGAATCCGACGCAATCGCTGTGATTGGCGAAACATGGCCTCTCAGACGACCGTGAATTGCCCCATCATGCCCCCGTCTTCGTGTTCGAGGATGTGGCAGTGATACATGTAGGGCCGGTCCGGATCGGTGAAATCGGCGAAGCGGACCTGCACCGAAACGCTCTCTCCCGGCGCGACGACGACGGTGTCCTTGAGCCCCGCCTCGTGCGGCCCCGGCTTCTGTCCCGACCGGTCGAGGATGCGGAATTGCGTGTTGTGGATGTGGAAAGGGTGGAACATCGGTGTCGGGTTCTCGATCACCCAGGTCTCCGTCGTGTTGACCGGCACCACCTCGTCGATCCGCTGCGGGTCCATGGCCTTGCCATTGATGGCGAAGCCGCCGCCCATCATGCCCCTGCCCATCCCCATCCCGCCCATTTCGAGCACGAACCTGCGCGTCGTGGCAGACGCCTCGGGCTCCGGAAGATCCAGAAGCTTGTCGGGCATCGCCCCTGCCGCCCTCGCGGCGCCCGTGGGGCGCAGTTCCAGAAAGTCCGCGGTGCCGCGGCCGCCCATCATCCGCACTTCGGCGGAAAACACGTCCGCCAGAAGCGACACGGCCGCACCGTCGTCGCAGTCGACGACGATCTCGGCCCGTTCGCCCGGCGCCAGAATCGCCTCGGCCAGCTCGACCGGGGCCGGGAGGAGCCCGCCATCGCTCGCCACCTGCCAGAACCGGCGCCCGTCCGAGAATCGCAGGTTGTAAAAGGAGGCGTTCGAGCCGTTCAGCAACCTGAGCCGGATCCGCCCCGCCGGAACCTCCATGAACGGCGCGATGAGCCCGTTCACCAGCGCCGTGTCCCCGGCGATCCCGGCCATCGCGTCGTGCATGGAGAGTTCATAGGGCATCTGGAAATCGCGGGTGAACCTCCGGTCTTGCAGGACCAGCGTGAAATCGTCCTCGCCATGCGTCGAGGGCAGGGGAACCGCGTCGGCTTCCGCGTCCTCGACCCGGATCATCCCTGCCATCCCGGCCCAGACATGCGCGCCGGTCCGGTGCATCATGTGGCCGTGATACCAGTAGGTCCCGGCCCTTTCGCGCATCTCGAATTCGGGCGACCATGTGCTGGCGGGCGCGATCACCTGGTGCGGCCCGCCGTCGGTCGCGGCGGGCAGGTTCAGGCCGTGCCAGTGCAGTGTCATCGGCTCACCGAGGCCGTTCGCCACGTTCATGCGCACCGCATCGCCCTTCCGCACCTTCAGGATCGGGCCGAGGTAGGACTGGTTGAGCCCGATCGTGGCGGTCTTCTCGCCGGGAAAGAATTCCGTCTCTCCGGCGGCCACTGCAAGATCATAGACCCGCCGACCCTCCGCCAGCGCTCCCTCCAGAAGCGGAGGCATCACCAGTTGCGGCCGGGCACCCTGCGCGAAAGCGGGTCCCGCGCGGCCCAGCAGCGCGGGTGCGCCGAGCGCCGCGCCCAAGGCGGCAAGGGTCTGGCGGCGGGTCAGGCGGTTCGGCATGAATCGGTCTCCTTTCGGGCTTCCGGCCAGAATGACAGGCAAAGGCTGCCGCCGCAAAGGGTCCGGCGGCCATTCCGGATTGGGGGTTGAGTTCCTTCCGGCAAGCGCGGAACAATGCGCCCATCGGGCAGGGGGAAACGTGTGGTGCAGCGCATCCATTTCAGGGCAAGCGACGCCGAGGACGCGCAGACGGCATTCAAGCGCCTCGTCGCGCGCTATGGCAACGCGCCGATCGAAGAAGCCGACGTGATCGTCGCGCTCGGCGGTGACGGGTTCATGCTGCACACGCTGCATTCCACCGAAGGGCTGTCGCTGCAGGTCTACGGCATGAACTGCGGCACCATCGGATTCCTGATGAACGAATACGCGGAGGAGGGGCTGCCCGAACGGCTCGCCAACGCAGAGGAGGCGGTGGTCAACCCGCTCCGCATGCGCGCGGAGGACGCCCAGGGCCGCATTCATTCGGCACTGGCGATCAACGAGGTGAGCCTCCTGCGCGCGGGACCTCAGGCCGCGAAGCTCAGGATCAGCATCGACGGCAAGGTGCGGCTCGAAGAACTCGTCTGCGACGGCGCGCTGGTCGCCACGCCCGCGGGATCCACGGCCTACAACTACTCCGCCCACGGCCCGATCCTTCCCATCGGCTCGGATGTGCTCGCGCTGACCGCGATGGCGGCCTTCCGGCCCCGTCGCTGGCGCGGGGCGCTTCTGCCGAAGACAGCCAAGGTCCGGTTCGATGTGCTCGACGCGGCGAAGCGCCCGGTCATGGCCGATGCCGACGGCCGGTCCGTCCGCGACGTGCTCTGGGTCGAGGTCGCGACCGAACCGGGCGTCGCGCACCATATCCTCTTCGACCCCGGCCACGGGCTCGAAGAACGTCTGACGCGGGAGCAGTTCGTCTGAAGCCGTCACCGGGCGACGCAGACGGCGAAGAGCCGGCGGACGCCGAAAAGCGCCGCCGGCCCGCGAAGGCCGGTCAGGCCTTCGGGTATCCCAGTTCCTTGAGCGCCACCGCGATCTCGTCGAGGATCGCCGGGTCGTCGATCGTCGCCGGGGTCTTGAACGGCGCGCCGTCGGCGATCTTGACCATCGTGCCCCGCAGGATCTTGCCTGACCGCGTCTTCGGAAGCCGGTCGACCACGCAGGCGAGCTTGAACGCGGCGACCGGACCGATCTGGTCGCGCACCAGCTTCACGCATTCCTTGACGATTTCCTCATGCGGCCGGTTGCAGCCCTTGTTGAGGCAGAGGAAGCCCAGCGGCAGCTGACCCTTCAGATCGTCCGCGACCCCGATCACGGCGCATTCCGCGACGTCCTCATGGGACGCGAGGACCTCTTCCATCGCACCGGTCGACAGGCGGTGGCCCGCGACGTTGATGACGTCGTCGGTGCGGGCCATGATGTAGAGATACCCGTCCTCGTCGATGTAGCCCGCATCCCCGGTCTCGTAGTAGCCGGGGAAATGCTCCAGGTAGCTCTTGCGGAACCGCGCCTCGGCGTTCCAGAGCGTGGGCAGCGTGCCGGGGGGCAGGGGCAGTTTCACCGCGATGGCGCCGAGCGTGCCGGGCTTCACCGGGTGCCCGCCCTCGTCCAGGACCTGCACGTCGTAGCCCGGCATTGCGACCGAGGGCGAGCCGATCTTCACCGGCAGCTTTTCGATACCGAGCGGGTTCGCGGCGATGGCCCAGCCGGTTTCGGTCTGCCACCAGTGGTCGATGACCGGGACGCCCAGTTTCGCTTCGGCCCATTTGATCGTGTCGGGGTCCGCCCTTTCGCCTGCGAGGAACAGTGCCTTCAGAGACGACAGGTCGTAGTCCTTGACGAGCCTGCCCTCCGGGTCGTCGCGCTTGATCGCGCGGAACGCGGTGGGCGCGGTGAAGAAGCTCTTGACCTTGTGATCCTGGATCACGCGCCAGAAGGTTCCGGCGTCAGGCGTGCCGACGGGTTTGCCCTCGAACACGATGGTGGTGCAGCCGGCGATGAGCGGGGCGTAGCAGATGTAGCTGTGGCCCACGACCCAGCCCACGTCGGAGGCCGCCCAGAAGGTATCGCCCGCCTCGACATCGTAAATGTGCTTCATCGACCAGTTCAGCGCAACGAGGTGCCCCCCGGTCGCACGGACGACGCCCTTGGGCTGGCCGGTCGTGCCGGAGGTGTAGAGGATGTAGGCGGGGTGGTTCCCTTCGACCGGAACGCAGTCGGCTGGGGCGACGCCGTACTGGAACGCGTGCCAGTCGAAATCGCGCCCCTCGGTCAGCTTCGCCACTTCCTCCTCGCGCTGAAAGATGACGCAGAAGTCGGGCTTGTGCTGGGCCTGTTCGATCGCCGCGTCGAGGAGCGGCTTGTAGTGGACGACGCGCCCCGGCTCGATCCCGCAGGAGGCTGCGATGATCGCCTTCGGCTTTGCGTCGTCGATGCGCACGGCGAGCTCATGCGCGGCAAAGCCGCCGAACACGACGGAATGGATCGCGCCGAGACGCGCGCAGGCGAGCATCGCTTCCAGCGCCTCGGGCACCATCGGCATGTAGATGATGACGCGGTCGCCCTTCTCGACGCCCTTTTCGCGGAGCGCGCCGGCGAGGCTCGCGACGCGGGCCTTGAGCTCGGCATAGGTGATCCTGTGGATCGTGCCGGTGACGGGGCTGTCGTGGATGATCGCGGTGCGGGCGCCATGGCCAGCTTCCACGTGACGGTCGACGGCGTTCCAGCAAGTGTTCACGAACCCGTCCGAGAACCATTCGTAGAGCGGGGCGTTGTCGGCGAAGAGCGCTTTCGAGGGCTCCGTGTCCCAGTCGATCTCTTCCGCGGCGCGCATCCAGAACGCCTCGGGATCGGCCTTCCACGCGGCGTAGACGTCCTTGTACTGCATCCCTGTCCTCCTCGTCAGACTCGTGCCCGGTGTATCTTCCGGGCGCGGGTTGGCACAAGAATGTTGCGCGATTGTTGCGGCGCAGCATTTGCGCCGGATGTTATCGCTCGCAGGGTGGCGATCAGCCGTAATGGGCGACCGGAGTGCCGGCGACGGCCGACATGTTGAGAAGCCCGCGCGCCGTGATCGAAGGCGTGACGACATGCGCCCTGTTGCCCATCCCCATCAGGATCGGCCCGACCTCGATCCCGTTCGCCTTCATCTTCAGGATGTTGCGCACACCCGAGGCTGCATCCGTGTTCGCGAAGACGAGGACATTGGCCGCGCCCTCGAACCGGGAACCGGGGAAGATGCGTTCCCGCAGGTCCGGATCGAGCGCGGAGTCGATGTGCATCTCCCCATCATAGGCGAAGTCGGCCTCGCGCCGGTCGAGAATCTCCATCGCGGCCCGCATCTTCTGACCGGAAGCCGTGTCGAGGTTGCCGAACTGCGAATGCGAGCAGAGCGCCACCTTTGGCGTGATGCCGAAGCGGCGGGCATGGCGGGCGGCTCCGATGGCGGCGTCGGCCACCTGCTCGGGTGTCGGGTCGGGGTGAACCTGGGTGTCGGCGATGAAGAGCGGGCCATCCTCGAGGATCATCAGGGAAAGCGCGCCGACCGGGCGCAGACCACCCCGGGCGAGAACCTGGCGGACGTAATTGAGGTGCCACAGGAACTGGCCGAAGGTCCCGCAGATCAGGCTGTCGGCCTCGCCCCGGTGGACCATGACAGCGGCAATGGCGGTGGTGTTCGTCCGCATCACGGCGCGCGCAATGTCGGGCGTGACACCGCGCCGCGCCATCAGTTCGTGATAGGTGCCCCAGTAATCGCGGTAACGGGGATCGCTTTCGGGGTTCACCACCTCGAAATGTGTGCCCGGGCGGATCGGCAGGCCCGCGCGGTCGCAGCGCATCTCGATGACTTCCGGGCGACCGATCAGGATCGGCTTGTCGGTCGTCTCCTCGATCATGGCGTTCGCAGCGCGCAGGACCCTTTCGTCCTCGCCCTCGGCGAAGACGATGCGGCGCGTGGCGGTGGCTGCGGCCTCGAACACCGGCCGCATCAGGAGCGCGGAACGGAACACCGATCCGTCGAGCCTCTGCTTGTAGGTCACGAGGTCCGGGATCGGCCGCGTGGCGACGCCGGATTCCATCGCGGCGCGGGCGACGGCCGACGCCACCACGCCCATGAGGCGCGGGTCGAAGGGCTTGGGGATGAGGTAATCGGCGCCGAAAGACAGTTTCTCCCCCCGGTAGGCCGCGGCGGCCTCGGCCGAGGTGGTGGCGCGGGCCAACGCGGCGATCCCTTCGATGCAGGCGAGCTGCATCTCGTCGTTGATGGTCGTCGCACCCACGTCGAGCGCGCCGCGGAAGATGAAGGGGAAGCAGAGTACGTTGTTGACCTGGTTCGGGTAGTCGGACCGGCCGGTCGCGATGATCGCTTCGGGCGCGACGGAGCGGACCTCGTCGGGCAGGATTTCCGGGGTCGGGTTGGCGAGCGCGAAGACGATCGGGCGAGGCGACATCTTCGCGACCATCGCGGGCGTGAGGACACCGGGACCCGAAAGGCCGAGGAACAGATCCGCGCCCTCGATCACGTCGTCGAGTGTGGCGGGGGTATCGCCTTGCGCGAATTCCGCCTTCTGCGGCGTCATCTGTGCCTCGCGCCCCTTGTAGACGAGCCCCTCGAGGTCGCAGAGCCACACGTTCTCACGCTTGACGCCGAGCTTCAGGAGCATGTTGAGGCAGGCGATGCCCGCGGCGCCGCCACCGGTTGAGACGACCTTGATCTCGTCGAACTGCTTTCCCGCGACATGAAGCGCGTTCGTCGCGGCCGCGCCGACGACGATGGCGGTGCCGTGCTGGTCGTCGTGGAAGACGGGGATGTTCATCCGCTCGCGGCAGATCTTTTCGACGATGAAGCAGTCCGGTGCCTTGATGTCTTCAAGGTTGATCGCGCCGAAGGTGGGTTCCAGCGCGCAGACGATCTCCGCCAGCTTCTCCGGGTCGGGCTCGTTCAGTTCGATGTCGAAGCAGTCGATATTCGCGAATTTCTTGAAGAGGACGGCCTTCCCTTCCATCACCGGCTTCGATGCGAGCGCGCCGATGTTGCCGAGGCCGAGCACCGCCGAGCCGTTCGTGACCACCGCGACGAGGTTGCCGCGCGCGGTGAAGCGCGACGCGGCCGCCGGATCCGCCTTGATGTCGAGACAGGCTTCGGCCACGCCGGGGGAATAGGCGCGGGACAGGTCGCGCCCGTTGGCAAGGGGCTTCGTAGCGCGGATCTCGAGTTTTCCGGGCTTGGGGAATTCGTGGTAGTCGAGCGCCGCCTGACGCGCGTTCTCCTGCCTTGCTTCGTCGGCCATGCGCCCCTCCAGGGAAATTTGTTTAAGGTTAAACTATCTTTCCTCGTATCGGAAGTGCACTAAACCCGCGGCCCTTTCAAGGGGAACTTGCAAATCCGCTGCGCCGCGCTCAGGCTGGCGCCGCGGAGGAGAAGAGCCATGACCGAGACCCGTGCCGAGATCAGGTTGCCGACGACGAGCCTGGCGAAAGACCTGCCGTTCTTCACAAAGGTGCTGAAGATGCGGCTCGACATGATCTACCCGGCGGACAACCCGGCGATCGCCGTCTTTTCCGGGCACGGGCTCCGGGTGCGCCTCGATCAGTCGGCTGGGGAAGCACCCGGCACGATCCGCATTCTCACGGATGACCCCGACGGCGTCGCGGAGGGCGCGCGCGAACTGACCTCCCCCGGAGGAACGCGGGTGGAGATCGACGTCCTCAACCCGCCTCTGGTCCTGCCGCCCACCGAGCACGCCTTTGTCGTGCGCCGGCTTGCCGACCAGGCGCCCTGGATCATCGGCCGGGCGGGCATGCACTACCGCGACCTCGTGCCCTCGCGGCTCGGCGGCGCGGTGATCGCGAGCCACATCCGCATCCCCGACGGTGGTCCGGTGCCCGACATGGTGCATTTCCACAAGGTCGGGTTCCAGCTGATCTTCTGCTACAAGGGCTGGGTCGACGTCGTCTACGAGGACCAGGGCGGTCCGATCCGGCTGAAGGCCGGGGACTGCTTCATCCAGCCGCCGGAGATCCGGCACCGCGTGCTCGAAGCCTCGGACGGGATCGAGGTGATCGAGATCGGCGTTCCCGCCGAGCACATCACCGAGATCGACCATGAAATGACGCTTCCCACCCCCAATGTCCGGCCTGACCGCGAATGGCAGGGGCAGAAATTCGTTCACAACGTGGGCTCAGAGGCCGCGTGGGGGCCGTTCCGTTTGCCTGGCTACATCTGCCGCGACACGACGATCGCCGCGAACACGAAGAACGTGGCTGGCGTCCAGGTCGTCCGCAAAGGGGAGGGAGAGCCGCTTTGGGCGAAGCACGACGCCGACATCCTCTTCGGTTTCGTCATGGACGGGTCGATGACGCTTGAAGGCGAGGGGAAGGACCCCTACCGCCTCGGCGCGGGTGACGCCTTCGTGATCCCGCCGGGGATGTGGACGTGCTGGGCCGATCCGACGGATGAATTCGAGCTTCTGGAAGTGACGCTGCCCGGTACTTTCGCCACGGAAACGCGCGGCTGAGCTTGCATCGCGCGCGCCGCGGACGCAGCATGGACAGAAGTCCGAGGAGGTCCGCCATGAGCCTGCTGAAAGCTGCCACAGACGTTCGCGAAAACGCCTATGCCCCCTATTCGCATTTCAAGGTCGGCGCGGCCGTCCGGGGCGCCTCGGGCAGGGTCTACGCTGGCTGCAACGTGGAAAACGTGGCCTACCCGGAGGGCACCTGCGCCGAAGCGGGCGCCATCGCCGCCATGATCGCCGCCGGCGAGACCGAACTGACCGAGGTCTGCGTGATCGCCGACAGCCCGGAGCCTACCTCCCCCTGCGGCGGCTGCCGCCAGAAGCTCGCGGAGTTCGGGCGGCACGACGTGAAGGTCATCATGGCGACCGTAAGCGGCAAGACGAGCGAGTCGACGATCGGCGACCTGCTGCCGGCCGGCTTCAACTCCCGCCACATGGACAAGGCGTGATGGACGCCCGGTCGATCATCGCGGCGGTCCGGGACCGAAAGGGGCTTCGGCCGGAGGCGGCGAAATGGTTCGCCGACGGGCTCGCCTCGGGCGATGTCACGGACGCGCAGGCCGGGGCATTCGCGATGGCTGTCCTGCTGAACGGCCTTGGGGCCGAAGGCAGGGTCGCCCTGACCGAGGCGATGCGCGACAGCGGGCAGGTGCTGACCTGGGACCTGCCGGGACCGGTGGTGGACAAGCATTCGACGGGCGGGATCGGGGACTGCATCTCGCTTCTTCTCGCGCCTGCGCTCGCGGCCTGCGGCGCCTATGTGCCGATGATTTCCGGCCGCGGGCTCGGCCATACCGGGGGAACGCTCGACAAGCTCGAGGCGATCCCGGGCTACCGGACCGACGTATCGGTCGAGGATCTTCACCGGATCGTCGCGGAAACGGGCTGCGCCATCGTCGGCGCCAGCGCGAACATCGCCCCGGCGGACCGGCGGCTCTACGGCATCCGCGACATCTCAGGGACCGTCGAAAGCATCGACCTCATCACCGCCTCCATCCTGTCGAAGAAGCTCGCCGCCGGGCTCGAGGCGCTGGTCCTCGACGTGAAGTGCGGCTCGGGCGCTTTCATGAAGACGAAGGAGGATGCGAAGGCGCTGGCCATTTCCCTCGTCGACACGGCGAACGGCGCGGGGTGCAGGACGGCGGCCCTGATCACGGACATGGACGAGCCTCTCGCGACCGAGGCGGGCAACGCGCTGGAGGTCATCGCCGCGCTCGAAACGCTGACCTGCGACGAGGTGAACCCGGCGCTCTGGGATCTGACCGTCGATCTCGGGGGCGAGGCGCTTGCTCTCGCTGGACTGGCCAAGGACGCCGAGGAAGGGGCAAACCGTGTCTCCGAGGCGATGGAATCGGGCCGTGCCGCCGAGATTTTCGGCAAGATGGTCGCCGCGCTCGGCGGACCCAAGGACTTCATCGAACATTACCGCGACCGGCTGCCGGCGGCGCCCGTGCTGCGCGAGGTGTTCGCTGACGAGGCCGGTCACGTCGCCAAGATCGACGCGGAGGCTCTGGGCCACGCGGTCGTGCACCTCGGCGGGGGACGGCTGAAGGGCGGGGAGAAGATCAATCCTTCCGTCGGGCTCTCCGCACTGGCCAAGGTCGGCGACACCATCGACGAGGGAGAGCCGATAGCCCTCGTCCACGCCGCGACCGAAGCGGAGGCGCAGAAGGCCATCGCGGAGGTGCGCCGGGCCTACAGGCTGAGCGAGAGCCCGGTCGAACCCTGGCCGCTGGTCCTGGAAAAGGTCGGCTGATGGCGCGTGCCTTCCTGATCGTCATGGACAGCGTCGGCTGCGGCGGCGCGCCGGACGCCGCGAACTTCTTCAACGCGGGTAGGCCCGATACCGGGGCAAACACGCTCGGGCATATCGCGGAAGCCTGCGCCGCCGGACGCGCGGAGGAAGGGCGCAGCGGGCCGCTCAGGATGCCCAATCTCGACGCCTTGGGCCTTGGCGCGGCGCTGCGGCTTGCGTCCAGCATGGAGGTCGAAGGGCTCGGGGCGGAGCCCGCGGGCCTGTGGGGCGCGGCGACGGAAGTCTCGAAGGGCAAGGACACGCCATCGGGCCACTGGGAGCTGGCCGGGGTGCCCGTGCCCTGGGACTGGACCTATTTCCCGAACGAAGACCCGGCGTTTCCGCAAGACCTGATGGACGAGGTCGCGCACCTTGCCGGGGCGGAAGGAACGCTCTGCAATCGCCACGCCTCGGGCACGAAGATCATCGAGGAACTCGGGGCCGAACACATGCGGACGGGATGGCCGATCTGCTACACCTCGGCGGACAGCGTCTTCCAGATCGCCGCGCATGAGGAAACCTTCGGACTGAAGCGCCTGCTCGACCTCTGCGAAAGGATCGCGCCGAAGCTTCACGCAATGAAGGTCGGCCGCGTCATCGCGCGGCCCTTTGTTGGCGAACCGGGCAGTTTCGAACGTACGGGCAACCGGCACGACTACGCCATCGCCCCACCGGAACCCACGCTCTGCGACTGGGTGCAGGCGGCGGGCGGAAAAGTCTGCGCGGTCGGCAAGATCGGAGACATCTTCTCGGGCAAGGGCATCGACGAAGTCCTGAAGGGACCGGACGACGCCGCCCTTTTCGACCACATGATGGATCTCGTCGATGGCGCCCCGGACGGTTCCCTGACCTTCGCGAATTTCGTGGAATTCGACAGCAAGTATGGCCACCGCCGCGACGTGTCGGGCTATGCCCGCGCGCTCGAGTGGTTCGACGCCCGGGCGGGGGAGTTCCTGGCCCGCCTCAGGCCCGGCGACCTCGCGATCTTCACGGCCGATCACGGCAATGATCCGACCTGGTTCGGCACCGACCACACGCGGGAACGGGCCCCGGTGGTCGGCGCAGGTGTCGGCGCCCGCGCCGTCGGCCAGGTCGGCTTCGTCGACGTCGGCGCCTCGGTCGCGGCGCATCTCGGCGTGCCGGCGCAGGGGAAGGGACGGAGTTTCCTGTGATGTTGCCGAAGGTGGAACTTCACCATCATCTGGAAGGCGGCGCGCCGCCCGCCTTCATCCGCGGGCTCGCTGCCCAAAAGAAGATGGACATAGGCGGCATCTTCGACGAACGCGGCAACTATGCGTTCCGCGATTTCCTGCAATTCCTGAAGGTCTACGAGGCCGCGACAGGGACCTTGCGGACGCCGGAGGACTATCACCGCCTGACGCTCGCCGTGCTGGAGGAGGCCGCGGCCAGCGGCGTGATATACTTGGAATCCTTCCTGTCCCCCGATTTTTGTGGCGGGCGCGACCTGTCGGCGTGGCGCGAATACCTCCACGCCATCCGCGAAGCGGCCGAGGCGGCGGAGCGGAAGGACGGTATCGTCCTGCGCGGCATCGCCACGGTCATCCGGCATTTCGGCCCGGACAAGGCGCGCGAAACCGCGCTTTGCGCGGCGGAGACAGCAGGCGACTTCCTGCGGGGCTTCGGCATGGCCGGAGACGAGATGCGTGGCAAGCCGAAGGATTTCGCCTGGTCCTTCGACATGGCGCGCGAGGCGGGGCTGAGGCTCACCTCCCATGCCGGGGAATGGGGCGGGCCGGAAAGCGTCCGCGACACGATCCGCGACCTGCGAGTGGAGCGCGTCGGTCACGGCGTGCGGGCGATCGAGGACCTCGCGCTGGTCGACGAACTGGCCGAGAAGGGCATCGTCCTCGAATGCTGCCCGGGCTCGAACATCGCGCTCGGGCTCTATCCCTCGTGGCGCGCGCATCCGATCGCCAGACTCCATGACCGCGGGGTCAAGGTCACGATCTCGACCGACGATCCGCCCTTCTTCGGCACCTCGATGGAACGCGAATACACGCGGCTCGCCGAAGCCTTCGACTGGGACGAAGGGATGTTCATGTCGCTGGCCCGCACCGCGGCGGATGCAGCGTTCTGCGACGATGAGACCCGTGACAAGATATTGAAAAGACTGGAGAAGGAAGTTGTCTGAGCATCTGACAGTGGTCAATCACCCGCTGGTGCAGCACAAGCTGAGCATCATGCGCGACAAGAACACCTCGACGGCCGGCTTCCGCCAGCTGCTGCGCGAGATCAGCCAGCTCCTGGCCTATGAGGTCACGCGGGAGATGCCGCTGACGATGCGGGCGATCGAGACACCCCTCTGCGAGACGATGGTCCCGGTGCTCGCGGGAAAGAAGCTCGCTCTCGTGTCGATCCTGCGGGCGGGCAACGGGCTTCTGGACGGGATCCTCGATCTCGTTCCCTCGGCTCGGGTCGGCTTCATCGGGCTCTACCGCGACCACGAGACGTTGCAGCCCGTGCAGTACTATTTCAAGGTTCCGTCGGAACTGGACGACCGGCTGGTGATCCTGGTCGACCCGATGCTCGCTACCGGGAATTCTTCGGCGGCGGCGGTCGATCTTCTGAAAAAGGCGGGGGCCACGAACATCCGGTTCCTCTGCCTGCTCGCCGCCCCGGAGGGCGTCGCGCGGATGAAGGAGGCGCATCCCGACGTGCCGATCATCACTGCGGCGGTCGATTCGCACCTCAACGAACACGGCTACATCGTTCCCGGCCTCGGCGACGCGGGCGACCGGATGTTCGGCACGAAATAGGCTATTCGCCGCAGATGCCCTGAAGCGAGACCCAGTCCCCGTCCGACAGCAATGGCGCGGGCGGGGGCGCGGATCTGAACGGATCCGCCTCGATCAGGCCGAGGACGCTCTCGCCCGAGATGTCCACGGCGTAGGCATAGGGGGAGGACGGGACGCCCGCCGCCTCGAACCAGGCAAGCAGATCCTCGTCGGCAACCCGTCCGGGCTGCGTCGCGAGGAGCGCCTCGCCGTAGCCCGCGATTGAATCCCCGGGCAGGTTGCCTGTCGTCAGGAGCCGGAACGTGGCGCCGAAGCCTGCCCAGTGAAGAAGCTCCTCGAGGGGATCGGATGCCTCGGCCCGGAGCCGTTCGGCGAGGATGTAGCCGGCGGCGACCTCTGGCGATTCATGGTCTTCCACGAGGTCGCGGCCCATGAGGATGATCTTGCCCGGCAGGTGCCGCGTGCCGCTGAGCGCGCTGGGCACGATCACGAGTTCGCCCCCGACCGGGCCGATGAGCCTTTCGGAAAAGCTCGCCAGCGCGCGCTGTCCCGGCCCGGAGGCACAGGGGGCGCCCGAAATCCGCGCGACATCCGCCAGAATCGCCTTTCCGATCTCGCTGCGCTTAGCGAAGGGGACGACAGAGGCCGTGTGGCGGACAAGCTCCCCCGGCAGCCAGAAGATGCCGAGGCCGAGAACGGTCACGAGCCCGACGCCGAGAAGGATCGACCGCAGCCGCCCCGGATGCGGCTTGCGCGCCTCGATCAGGCGGTGGACCTTCTCGATCGCGGCGATCATGGTCTCGTCGGTCAGTTCCAGCGTTTCGCCGTCGTCGTCTCCTGGCGCGTAGATTGCGGGCATCTCTCCGGGGTTCACCCGCCTGACCGCCGGAAGCGACCAGTGCGAAAGAGGCACGTCGTTGCGACTGTCCGACAGCACGAGAGAGGCGTCGCGGAATCCCACGATCACCTCGCGGCGCTGCCGTTCCGGCCCCTCGCGCCAGAGGCCGGTCGTCTCCAGCCGCTGATATTCGGAAAGCGCGGTCATGCGCGTTGCGGGCCTGCTCCTGCCTCTGTTGACAGCAGAATAGCCGAGCCGCGCCCCGCTAACAATCCGCGCTTCGCGGGTGGGTCAGAGCATCTTCGCGACGGCCCGAAGCTCGAACTTCTGGATCTTGCCCGTCGAGGTTTTCGGAAGTTCCGAAAAGACCACGCGCTTCGGCGTCTTGAAGCCTGCGAGCTTCGTCCGGGTGAATGCTATCAGCTCCTCCTCCGTGGCGGTCTCGCCGGGCTTCAGTTCGACGAAGGCGCAGGGAACCTCGCCCCATTTTTCGTCCGGCTTCGCGACGACGGCGCAGAGCGAGACGGCAGGGTGGTGCATGAGAGCCCCTTCCACCTCGACGGAGGAGATGTTCTCGCCGCCCGAGATGATGATGTCCTTCGCGCGGTCGGTGATCTTGATGTAGCCGTCGTCGTGCAGGTAGGCGATGTCGCCGGAATGGAACCAGCCGCCCTTGAAGGCATCCTCGGTGGCCTCCGGGTTGCGGTAGTAGCCCTTCATGACGGCGTTGCCGCGCATCACGACCTCGCCGAGGTGATGGGCGTCGCGCTGGACCTCCTTGCCATCGTCGTCGACGACCGTCGTCGCCTCCATCATTGGCAGCCGGACCCCGGTGCGTGCCTTGAGCGCGGCGCGCTCGTCGCCGGCGATGCCGTCCCATTCGGGCTTCCAGATGCATTCGGTGACGTGACCGTAGGTTTCGGTCAGGCCGTAGACCTGGGTGACGTTGAAGCCCAGGGGCTCGATCTTGGCCAGCGTGGCGGCCGCCGGGGGAGCGCCGGCCGTGAAGACCTCGACCACGTGATCGAAGGAACGGCGGTCCTCGGCCCGGGCGTTGATGATCATGTTCAGGACGATCGGCGCACCGCCGAAATGGGTGACGCCCTCGTCCGCGATGGCGTCGTAGATCGCCTTCGCCGTGATGTCGCGGCAGCAGACCAGCGTCCCGCCGACCGACGGCATCATCCAGGTGTGGCACCAGCCGTTGCAGTGGAAGAGCGGCACGATCGTAAGGAGCTTCGGATAGAGCACCATGCGCCAGCTGATCACCGTGCCGAGCGTGATGAGATATGCGCCCCGGTGGTGGTAGACGACGCCCTTCGGCCGCCCCGTCGTACCGGACGTGTAGTTCAGCGCGAGGCTTTCCCATTCGTCCTCGGGCATGATCCAGTCGAAGGCCGGATCGCCTTCCGCCAGAAGATCCTCGTATTCGGTGTAGCGGCCGCTGGCCGGGTGGCCCGCCTCGGGGTCCGCGACCTCGATGATCTCCGGGCCCGGGCCCTCCATCGCGGCGATGGCCGCTTCGGCAAGCGGCAGGAGAGCGGTGTCGACGAGGACCATCTTCGCTTCGCCATGGCCGAAGATGTAGGCAACCGTGTCGACGTCGAGCCGCGTGTTGATCGTGTTCAGGATGGCGGCTGCGGCCGGCACCCCGAAATGCGCCTCGGCCTGGGCCGGGACGTTGGGCAGAAGCGTCGCCACCACGTCACCGGGGGCGATTCCCCGACCCGCGAGGGCCGAGGCGAGCCGACTCACCCGGCCGTAGTATTCGGGATACGAAAAACGACGCGATCCGTAGACCATGGCGGTCCGGTCTGCGAAGACGTCGGCGGCACGGATCAGGTGTGAAAGCGGTGTCAACGGCACGAAATTTGCCGTTCGTCTCTCAAGTCCGCGTTCGTCCTTCAGCCAGCCCATACGCTCCTCCGCGTCGATTTCGATGTCGTTTCCGGACGCGCATTTTGACGCGGCCCGGGGTTCTTGGAAAGCACCGAAAGGGCGAGAGGTGCAGGATGTCAATGGCCATGGTTATCGGAGGCAGCCGGACGCTGGCTGCGGCGGGGATGATCCTCGTCTACGCCGTGGTGATAGGCTTTACCGACAACTACGTCCGCCTGATCGCCTCCGAGGCCGGTCTGTGGCAGTTCCACGCGACGCGGACGGCGATGGCGCTGGTCCTGATCGCGCTGGCCGCGGCACCCTTCGGGCTGAAGCTTCGGCCGATCCGCCCCCGCGCCGTACTCGCGCGGAGCCTCGTTCACGGCACGGCGATGCTGTTCTACTTCGGGTCCCTCGCTTTCCTACCCGTGGCGCAAGTGGCGGCGGGCCTGTTCACGGCGCCGATCTTCGTCCTCCTGATCTCGCGCTTTGCCTTCGGCCGCAGGATCGGCCCGTTCCGGCTCGTCGCGGTGGCTATCGGCTTCGTTGGTGTCCTGTTCGTTCTCGGGCCGGGTCAGGAGGCGCCCATCGGGCTCGCGAGCATCCTGCCGGTCTTCGCGGGGGCGCTCTATGCGATGGGCAACATCGCAACGCGGGACTGGTGCGAGGGTGAAAGCGGGGCGGTCCTGACGCTCGGCTTCTTCCTTGCCCTTGGCTTCTACGGGCTGGTCGGGATGACCGTCCTCGCCCTCTGGCCCCTTCCCGTGCCCGCGGGCGAGGATGGCTTCATCCTTCGCGGCATTGTCGTTCCGAGCGCGACCTTCCTTGTCTGGACATTCGTGCAGGCGGCCGGCTCCCTCGTCGCCGTGGGGGCGATGGTGAAGGGTTACCAGCTTGCGGACGCAAGCCGCGTGTCGGTCTTCGAATACATGGTCCTGCCAGCGGCCGCGATGTGGGGCTGGGCGATCTGGGGCGAGGTGCTCAACGCCCGAGCCATATTCGGCGTCCTCCTGATCTTCGCGGCGGGCACCGTCATCGCCCTGCGCAACAAGTGAGCCCGCGCGGGACTTTCCTCTGCCCGCTGCCTTTGCTAGGCCTGCCCTAGCGCCCGGGTCCCGCCGCGAGGAGGTCTTCGTGACAACGCTGATCGTCACCGCCATGCGGGATGAAGCACCCTACCTGCTGGAGTGGGTCGCCTACCACCGAATGATCGGTGTGGATCATTTCCTGGCATTCTCGAACGACTGTTCCGACGGAACCGACGCGATGCTCGACCGGTTGGAGGAGGTGGGGCTCGTCACCCATGTCCGCAACGACAAGGTGACGCGGAAGGGTGTCCAGTGGACGGCGCTCGACCTCGCGCGAAAGCACCCGGTGACCGAGACGGCGGACTGGATCCTCGTCAGCGACGTGGACGAGTTCGTGAACGTCAAGGCCGGGAACGGGCGGATCGAGGATCTGGTCGCGGCCGTGCCCGATGCCGACGCGATCGCGCTGACATGGCGGCTCTTCGGATCGAACGGGGTCGTGGATCAGTGCGACCTTCCGGTGATCGGGCAATTCACCCGCGCCGCGCCGTTCCCCTGCCACGCGCCCTGGCAGGCGAGCCAGATCAAGACCCTGTTCCGCAACAACGGGCTTTACAGGAAGCTCGGCGTGCACCGGCCGAAGGACCGCGCGAAGGGAAAGCGGGAGCCGGTCTGGGCCAACGGTTCGGGCCAACGCCTTGGCCCCGAATTTCTGGACGAGGCCGTAATCACCTACGGGCAGGCCGCCGGAATGGAGCTTGCCTGCCTCAACCATTACTCGGTCAAGTCGGCCATGTCGTTCCTCGTCAAGTCAGAACGGGGGTTGCCGAACCGGGCGAGCAAGCCGATCGACATCGGCTACTGGGTTGACCGGAACTTCAACACGGTCAAGGAAACGTCGATCCTGCGGCACCTGCCGGACTTGCAGGCGGCGCTGGCGGAGCTGCTGCGGGACGAGACGCTCGGTCGGCTCCATGACGCGGCGCTGGCCTGGCACCAGGCGCGCGCGGCGGAGGTCATGGATCGACTGGACGGTCTGGTTCTTCTGCTGCGGATCGTCGGGACCGAAAGGCGTGACATCGACCCCGCTCTGGCGCGGAGGCTTCTCATGAAGCGGGTCGAGATCCGCAGGCGCGACCGGGCCGGCGACGACTAGCTCTCGACGGTCAGGCCGCCTTCTTTCCGGCGCCGAAGCGGCCGTAGAAGCTCTCGCCTCTCGCGGCCATCTCGCGCAGGAGATCCGGCGCCGCGAAGCGGGGACCGAACTTCGCCGCAAGCCCGCTGCAAAGGTTCACCGCGCGCTCCGCCCCAAGCATGTCGAGCCAGGAGAACGGCCCGCCGGACCAGGGCGCGAAGCCCCAGCCGAGGATTGCGCCCACGTCGCCCTCGCGTATGTCGGTCAGGACCCCGTCTTCCAGCGCGCGCACCGCTTCGAGCACTTGCGAGAAGAGAAGCCGGTGCTTGACCTCCGAAAGGTCGGGCTGTTCGGCGGCTTCGGCGTATTTCGCGGACAGCCCCTCCCAAAGGCCGATCCGCTTGCCTGCCTCGTCATAGGCGTAGAAGCCCGCATTGGCCTTGCGCCCAAGACGACCTTCGTCCGCCATCCAGAACAGCACCTCGTCCACCTCGCCGTCAGGGTAGGTGTCGCCCATCGCGGCCCTGGTGGCCTTGGCGATCTTCACGCCGAGGTCGATCGAGGTCTCGTCCACGAGTTGCAGCGGCCCGAGCGGCATGCCGACAAGCTTCGCCGCGTTCTCGATTAGCGCCGGGGCGACGCCTTCCCTCACCATCCGGATGCCTTCGTTGATGTAGGGGATTATGCAGCGGTTCGCGTAGAAGAACCGCGCGTCGTTCACCACGATCGGCGTCTTGCGGATCTGGCGGACGAAGTCGAGCGCCTTGGCAACCGCCGTGTCGCCGGTCTCGGCGCCCCTGATGATCTCGACAAGCATCATCTTGTCGACGGGCGAGAAGAAATGGATGCCGATGAACTGGTCCGGCCGCTTCGACGCCCTGGCGAGTTCAGTGATCGGCAGCGTCGAGGTGTTGGTGGCGAAGATGCAGTCCGCGCCGACAACGGCCTCGGTCCTTGCCGTTACCTCGGCCTTCACCTTCGGGTCCTCGAAGACGGCTTCCACGATCAGGTCGCAGCCCTCGAGCGCGGCGTAATCCGTCGTCGCGCTGATGCGGGACAGGACCTCTTCCTTCTTCTCCGCCGTGACCTTGCCGCGCTTCATGCCCTTGTCCAGCAGCGCCTCGGAATGCGCCTTGCCCCGGTCGGCTGCCTCCTGCGTCGCGTCGATGAGGACCACCTCGATCCCCGCACTGGCCGAGACATGGGCGATCCCGGCCCCCATCATCCCGGCACCGAGGACGCCGACCTTCTTGACGGACTGGTCGGGCACCGAGGGACGGTTCGCGCCCTTCTCAAGCGCCTCCTTGTTGATGAAGAGCGATCGGATCATCGCGGAGGAGGAGGGGTTCATCAGCACGTTGACGAACCAGCGCGCCTCGACCCTCAAGGCGGCGTCAAAGGGGACGAGCGCGCCTTCGTAGACCGCGCTCAGCAGCGCCTTCGCCGCCGGGTAGACGCCCATCGTCCGGCCCATGACCATGGCGTTCGCGCCGACGAAGGTCATGTAGCCTGCCGGATGATAGGGTGCGCCGCCGGGCATCTTGTAGCCCTTCTGGTCCCAGGGCTTCACGAGGTCGGCGTCCTTCGCCGAAAGCACCCATTCCTTCGCGCGGGCGAGAAGCTCACCGGCGGGCACGACCTCGTCGACGACGCCGGCGGCCTTCATCTTCTTCGGCTCCTGCATCTTGCCTTCCAGAAGGAAGGGAGCCGCCGCCATCGGCCCGAGCTTGCGGACGAGCCGCGTCGTGCCGCCCGCGCCCGGGAAGAGGCCCACCATGATCTCCGGCAGACCGATCTTGGCCTTCGGGTTGTCCGCCGCGATGATCCGGTGGCAGGCCAGAGGCACCTCGAGCCCGATCCCGGCGGCCGTGCCCGGAAGCGCCGCGACGACCGGCTTGCCGCCCTTCAGCGTCTTCGGGTCCATTCCGGCGCGCTCGATCTTCCTCAGAAGCCCGTGCATCCGCATGATGCCGTCGAAGAGGCCCTGGGCCGGGTTCTCACCTGCCTCATCCCTCATCCGGGCGAGGATGTTGAGATCCATCCCCCCCGCGAAGTCCTTCTTGCCCGAGGTGATGATCACGCCCTTGACGGCTGCGTCGGCCAGAGCCCTGTCGATGCATTCATCGAGTTCGGCGAGACCCTCGAAGGACATGACGTTCATCGACTTGCCCGGAACGTCCCAGGTGATCGTGGCGATGCCGTCCGGATCTTTCGCGTAATGGAATTCGGTCATTTCGTCCTCCTCCGGGCGTGTTCGGTTCCGTCGCTGCGAAGATAGCGCCGGGCGGTGCCGTCCTTGTGCGTGATCAGGTCGTGATCGGGGTAATGGATGGTGTCGCGTTCGTTCCTCGCGCCGATGACGAGGTAGCGCGCGGGCCGGTCCGACCGGTTGTCCAGCCGGTGGCCGACGGGCGATCCCGCAGGCCAGGCGGCGGCGTCGCCCGCCCGCAGGACCGTCTCGGCATCCTCGACCAGCACGACTTCGCCCGACAGGACGTAGATCATCTCGTCCTCCGTCTCGTGCCAGTGTCGCCGCCCCGAGCGGGAGCCGGGCGGCAGCTCCTCGATGAAGGCGCCGAACTGCGTCAGTCCACCGGGGTCCGAGAGCAGCCGGAACGAATAGGGTCCCGTCCCGCCGCCCAGCACCGGATGGACGGGGTCCGGTTCCTCCACGAAGCCGGCAGAAGCGACCTTCGGCATCACGGGGCCTCGTAGTCCCGGCCGTCCTTGTGTGTGAACCGGGCCCTTCCGTCCGTGATTTCCACCACCAGGTCAACGTCGGAATAGGTCGCGATTTCGTGCTTCGAGCGCGTCCCGACGACGAGGAAACGCGCCTCGCGGTCGCTGCGGTTGATGAAGTGATGCCCGTTCCGGTCTCCGGCCGGGAAGGCGGCGCAGTCGCCCGGCCGCATCACGAATTCGCCTTCGTCCTGGACGAGGACGCATTCGCCCTCCGTCACCATGACGAACTCGTCCTCGTTCTTGTGCCAGTGGCGGAGCGAGCTTTTCGCGCCGGGCTCGAGGATGATCAGGTTCGCCCCGAACTGCGTGAGCCCGCCCGCGTCGCCAAGGCGCAGCGAGGAGCGGCCATTCATCTGCGACGCGTAAGGCTCGGGATAGATCGAGCCGGTGCGCGGCGCGATCCTGGACTGGTCGATGATACCCATCATATCCTCTCGATGATCGTTGCGGCACCCATGCCGGACGCGACGCACAGCGTCGCGAGGCCCGTGCCCTTGCCGGTTCGTTCCAGTTCGTCGAGGAGCGTGCCGATGATGATCGCACCGGTCGCGCCCAGCGGATGGCCCATCGCGATGGCGCCTCCGTTCACGTTGACCTTGTCGGCGGGCACGTCGAAACGCTGCAGGAAGCGCAGGACGACCGCCGCGAAGGCCTCGTTCACCTCGAAGAGGTCGATGTCGGAGATCGACATCCCCGACTCCTTCAGGATCTTCTCGGTGACCGGAACGGGGCCCGTCAGCATGATCGTCGGATCGGTCCCGATCTTCGCCGTGGCCCTGATCCGGGCGCGCGGCTCGAGGCCGTGCGCCTCCCCGAATTCCTTGTTCCCGATCAGGAGGGCCGCAGCGCCATCCACGATCCCCGAGGAATTGCCCGCGTGGTGGATGTGGCGGATTCGTTCGAGGTGCGGGTATTTCATCAGCGCAACCTTGTCGAAGCCGGGCATCGTTTCGCCCATATCCTTGAAGGACGCCTTCAGCGCGCCAAGGGCCTGCATGTCGGTGCCCGGCCGCATGTATTCGTCGCGGTCGAGGATCGCGAGGCCGTTCTGGTCGCGGATCGGGACGATGGATTTCGCGAAGCGCCCGTCCTCCCACGCCGCCGCGGCCCTGCGCTGGCTTTCGACGGCGAGCGCGTCGGCCTCGTCCCGGGTGAAGCCGTATTCGGTGGCGATGAGGTCGGCCGAGATGCCCTGTGGAATGAAGTAGGTTTTCATCGCGATGCTCGGATCGACCGCGATCGCCGCGCCGTCAGAACCCATCGTGACCCGGCTCATCATTTCCACCCCGCCCGCGATGTAGGCCGATCCCGCGCCGCCCCTCACCTGGTTCGCCGCAAGGTTCACCGCCTCCATCCCCGACGCGCAGAAACGGTTGATGGACAGGCCGGGGATGCTTTCGTCAAGGTCGGACAGCAAGACCGCGGACCGAGCGAGGCAGCCGCCCTGTTCGCCGACCTGCGTGGCGTTGCCCCAGATCACGTCCTCGACCGCGTGGCCGTCGAGCCCGTTGCGCTCCTTCACGGCGTTCAGGATCTTCGCCGAAAGCGCGACCGAGGTGACCTCGTGCAGCGCGCCATCGGCGCGGCCCTTGCCGCGGGGGGAGCGGACGGCGTCGTAGATATAGGCTTCGGTCATGCTCTCCTCCGTCATGCCCGGTCCGAGGGGCGGCCGGGCATCATGTCATAAGGGTGCTTCCAGCCGGGCAGGGCCGCGATGCGGTCGAGCCAGCGGTCGATGTTCGGCCAGTCCTTCCGGTCGAAGCCGAAGGGTTCGGGGTAGTAGAGATAGCCGCAGCAGGCCATGTCGGCGATCGTCGGTCCGGCACCGACGATCCAGTCGCGCCCCTCGAGGTGCCGGTCGAGGACCTCCAGCGCCGCCTTGAGGCGCCCGGAGAGCCAGCGGATCACCTCTGCCGGGCGTTTCTCTTCCGGCACGAAGTTCATGAGGAACCGCAGCGTGCCGGCCTGTGAGGACATCTTGTGATTGTCCCAGAGAATCCAGCGCAGGACCTCGCGTTCTTCCCGCGGCGTCGCGCCGCCGAGTTTCCCGGTCTTCTCCACGACGAAATACTGGATGACGCCCGACTGGGTCAGAACCTCGTCGTCCGCAACCAGCACGGGCGCCTCGCCCATCTCGTTCAGGGCGCGGAATTCGGGGCTGCGCGTCGCGCCCTGGAAGAAGTCGACGAAGACCGGCTCCCATTCCAGCCCTGCGATGCTGAGGGTCAGTGCCGCCTTGTAGGCGTTTCCGCTCTCGCCGAAACAGTGGAGCTTCATGGCCATCTTGTCCTCCCTGGCCCTCCGTCTGGCGCGTCGGGCATCCGCTGCAAGGCTACCTCAGAAATCGACCTCGTCGAGCGCCATGACCGGTTCCGCGCCGGACTGGATGCGGGCGAGGTGCATCTTCGTCGCGGGCAATTGCCGCGCCATGTAGTAGCGCCCCGTCGCGATCTTCGCCTCGTGGAAGGGCCGGTCCGGCGCGCCCGCGGCCAGCGCCGCCATCGCGGCCCTTGCCATCCGCGCCCACATCAGGCCGAGGCACACATGCCCCATCAAGTGCATGAAGTCGTAGGACCCCGCGAGCGCGGCATTGGGGTTCTTCATCCCCTCCTGCACGAAGAACATGCTCGCCGCCTGAAGGTCCTTCGACGCCGCCTTGAGGGGGTCGAGGAACCCTGCCTTCAGCGCCTCGTCGCCGTCGTTTTCCCTGATGAAGGTCTTCACGATCTCGAAGAAGGCCATGACATGCTTGCCGCCATCCGCGGCGAGCTTCCGTCCGACGAGGTCGAGCGCCTGCACGCCGTTCGCGCCCTCGTAGATCATCGGGATCCGGGCATCGCGGGCGAACTGGCTCATCCCCCATTCCTCGATGTAGCCATGCCCGCCGTAGACCTGCTGCGCCCCGACCGTCGCCTCGAAGCCCTTGTCGGTAAGGAACCCCTTGATGACCGGCGTCAGGAGAGAGATCAGCCCCTCGGCCGCCGCGTCGTCGGCGCGGCGCGCCTTGTCGATCAGCGAGGCGCCCCAGTAGGTGAAGGCGCGGGCGCCTTCGACGAAGCTCTTCTGGTCCAACAGGTTCCGCCGCACGTCCGGGTGGACGATGATCGGGTCGGCGGGGCCGTCGGGGTTCTTCGCCCCGGTCACGTCGCGGCCCTGCAGGCGGTCCTTGGCATAGGCGACGGCATTCTGGTAGGCGGCTTCCGCCACGGCATAGCCCTGAAGGCCGACGCCGAGCCGCGCCTCGTTCATCATCGTGAACATGGCCTTCATGCCGCCGTGAAGCTCTCCGAGCAGATAGCCCGTCGCGCCGTCGTAGTTCATCACGCAGGTGGCGCTGCCGTGGATGCCCATCTTGTCCTCGATCTTGCCGACCGAGACGGCGTTCCGCCGCCCAGGGGAGCCATTCTCCATCACGAGGAACTTCGGCACGATGAAGAGAGAAATGCCCTTCGTCCCCTCGCCGCCGCCCGGCGCCTTCGCGAGGACGAGGTGGATCACGTTCTCCGACAGGTCGTGGTCGCCGGCGGAGATGAAGATCTTCTGCCCGGTGATGCTGTATGTCCCGTCGCCCTGCGGCTCTGCCTTCGTCCGCATGATGCCGAGGTCGGTGCCGGCATGGGGCTCGGTCAGGTTCATGGTGCCGGTCCAGTCGAGGCTGACCATCTTCGGCAGGTAGGTGGCCTTCTGCTCGTCTGTCCCATGGGCGAGGATCGCGCCGATCGCGCCGTGGGTCAGGCCCTGGTAGGTGTTGAACGCCATGTTGGCCGAGACGAAGATCTCGCCCACGGCCGTGCCCATGAGGTAGGGCAGGCCCTGGCCGCCGTATTCGGGGGGCAGGTCGAGCCCGTTCCAGCCACCCTCCCTGACCCGGTCGAATGCCTCCTTGAAGCCCTCGGGCGTGTAGACAATGCCGTTCTCCAGCCGGCATCCCTCCTTGTCGCCCACCGCGTTCAGGGGCGCGAGAACCTCGGAGGCGAGCTTGCCGGCCTCGTCGATGACCGCCGCGGTGAAGTCCTGCGCAAGCTCCTCGTAGCCGGGGATTCCGCTTTCGGTCACGTTCAGCACATCGTGCAGGATGAACTGAATGTCCTTCGCGGGGGCGGTGTAGCTTGGCATGTCCTGCTCCGTTCTTGTCGTCAGGCGGCGGTCTGCTTCTTCATTTCGGCGATGACCTTTTCGCCCCATTGGATCTGGTCGGTGAGCTCGGCGATGGCCTTTCCCAGCTCCTCATGCTGGGCACGCATCTCGGCCAGGCGTTGCCGCGCGACTTCGACCGTGCGCGTCAGCTGTGTCTGCTGCTGGTCGCCCATGTCATAGAGATCGAGAAGCTGGCGGATGTCCTCCAGCGAGAAGCCGAAGCGCTTGCCGCGCAGGATCAGCTTCAGCCGCGCCCTGTCTCGGCGGGTGAAGAGGCGCTTCTGGCCTTCGCGGATCGGGGAAAGAAGCTCTTTTGCCTCGTAGAAGCGGAGCGTGCGCGGCGTCACGTCGAAGGCGTCGCACATCTCTCGTATCGTCATCAGGGCATCATTCATGATGCTGCCTTTCATGAAACGGTCGTTTGCACTGAGCCGCAGATTGGGCACTCGATCATACGATACAAGCAAAGTTTACGTGCACGTCAACGTGACGTGGCGTCACGAGGCACTGGGCGAAATTTTCGCGAAAACACCGCGACGAACCGCGCAAGAATCTGAGCGCCGGAAAAGGTGAAAATCGCTTGGAATCAGGGATTCAGGGCTGTGATTGAAGCGTCGCTTCAGTCTCGTCCCGCAGCCGTCTCAGGTCCCGTATCGCGGCGTCGAGTTCGTCGCGCTGGCGTTCCAGTTCCTTCAGTTGCCGGTCCGCCATTCCGATCCAGACCTGGTACTGCTCACGCGTACCCTTCGCGTCGTACAGAAGAAGCCACTGCCGGATATCCTCCAGCGAAAAGCCGAAGCGGCGGCCGCGCAGGATGAGCGTCATCCGCGCGATCTCGCGGGGACCGTAGAGACGGCTGCGCCCGTCCTTCCGCGGCTCGAGAAGCTCGATGTATTCGTAATAGCGCAGCGTTCGCGGCGTGACGTCGAAACGCGCGCACATCTCCTTGAAGCTGAGTATCTGTTCGGCCATCGCGCTCCCTCGGGCGCAACACTAGTGCCCGCGAAGGTGCGGCGCAATTCCCCGTCAATCGGCGCCTTCCCCTTGCTAAGCGGCCGGCGTCGCGCCAGAAAAAGAACGCGATCGATTGGCGGCGAACGGGGGAACGGCACGTGGAAGACGAGCGGACGAAGGCGGCCCGCAAGTTCATCGAGGCGATCCCGCATTCCCGGGCCCTCGGCATGCAGCTGGAAGAACTCGGTGACGGGGTCGCGGTGATTTCCATGCCCTATGACCTCAGGCTCGTCGGCGACCCGCAGACCGGCGTGATTCACGGTGGCGCGGTCTCGGCGCTGATGGACACCTGCGGGGGCGCATCCGTGATGAGCCATCCGTCCGGGCCGAACGGCACGGCGACGATCGACCTCCGGATCGACTACATGCGCCCGGCGACGCCGGGCCAGAGGATCACGGCGCGCGCCGAATGCTACCATGTCACCCGTTCGGTGGCCTTCGTCCGCGCGACCGCGCATGACGAGGACGCCTCGCGGCCCGTCGCAACCGCGACCGGCGCCTTCACCGTCGAAGGCGCGAAGGAGATGAAGGAATGAGCCGCCCGCGCCCCGAGCCCGTGCAGATCGTGAAGCAGAGGCGCGACGCCGCGCTCCGCGCCCTCGTCCACGGGGTCCCCTACATCCAGTTCCTGGGCATCGAGTTCGACCGCAGGGGGGACGAGCTGACGGCAGTCCTGCCCTTCGACGACAAGCTCATCGGCAATCCGATCCTGCCCGCGATCCACGGCGGCGTCACGGCCGCCTTTCTGGAGGTAACCGCGATCATCGAACTGTCGTGGTCGCTCCTTTGGGAAGAGATGGAAACGGGCCGGCTCGACCTCGCGACGCTCGACCCGATGCACCTGCCTCGGCTGCCGAAGACCATCGACTTCACCGTGGACTACCTCCGCTCCGGGCTGCCGCGCGACGCTTATGCAAGGGCGCGCGTGAACCGTTCCGGCCGCCGCTACGCAAGCGTCCACGTGGAGGCCTGGCAGGACAACCGGTCCCGCCTGTTTGCGCAGGGCACCGGGCATTTCCTGATGCCGCGCAACGATGCGTGAGATAACGCACGCCCGCGTCCTGAGGATCGCGGGGCCCATCGTCCTTTCGAACGCGACGGTGCCGATCCTAGGCGCGGTGGATACCGGCGTCGTCGGCCAGCTGGGGGAGGCCGCTCCCATCGGCGCGGTGGGGATCGGCGCGGTGATCCTCACGACGATCTACTGGGCCTTCGGCTTTCTCCGGATGGGAACTTCGGGGCTCGTCGCGCAGGCGCATGGCGCCGGCGACGGACGGGAGACCGGCGCGATCTTGATGCGCGCGCTTCTCGTCGGCGGGGCGGCGGGGCTCCTGTTCATCCTCCTGCAACTCCCGCTTTTCGCCGCCGCCTTCGCGATCGCCCCGGCCTCCGAGGAGGTCGAGACGCTTGCACGCAGCTATCTCTCGATCCGCATCTGGGGAGCTCCGGCGACCATCGCGCTTTACGCCGTGACCGGCTGGCTCATCGCGATTGAACGGACGCGCGGCGTGCTGGTGCTGCAACTCTGGATGAACGGGCTTAACGTCGCGCTCGACATCTGGTTCGTGCTTGGCCTCGGCTGGGGGGTGGAGGGCGTCGCCATCGCCACCCTGATCGCGGAGTGGACGAGCCTCGCGCTCGGCCTCTGGCTCTGCCGCGCGGCCTTCGCGGGGGAGGAGTGGCACGACTGGGCGCGGATCTTCGACCGGGCGCGGATCGCCCGGATGATGCGCGTGAACGGCGACATCATGCTGCGGTCCGTACTCCTCCAAGGCAGCTTCACCGCCTTCATCTTCCTCGGCGCACATTTCGGCGACGTGACGCTTGCCGCCAACCAGGTGCTGATCCAGTTCCTCCAGATCACCGCCTACGCGCTCGACGGGTTCGCCTTCGCGGCGGAGTCGCTTGTCGGTCAGGCCGTGGGTGCGCGGGCGGCGATGCAGGTGCGGCGGGCCTCCGTCATGACCTCGCAATGGGGTGTCGGCGGCGCGGTGGTCCTGAGCCTCGGCTTCCTCGTCCTTGGGCCTCTGCTGATCGACCTCATGGCGAAGGCGCCCGAGGTGCAGTCCGCCGCGCGCCTCTACCTGCCCTGGATCGTCGCGGCGCCGGTGATCGGTATCGCCAGCTGGATGTTAGACGGCATCTTCATTGGCGCGACGATGACGCGGGACATGCGAAACGCGATGCTCGTTTCGGTCGCGATCTACGTCGTGGCGCTGGTGGCCCTGCTGCCGGTCTTCGGCAACCACGGGCTCTGGGCCGCGCTCATGGTGCTCAACTCGGCGCGCGGCGTGACGATGGCGCTGCGCTACCCGCGGGCGGAGAGACTGGCGGCAGCGGAGGCTTCGCCCGCCTGAACTCTGCACGGTCTCGAGTTCAGAGGATTTCCAGCACGGCCTCCGGCGGACGGCCGAGCGCCGCCTTGCCGTTCGCGAAGACCACTGGACGTTCGATCAGAACCGGATGCTCCGCCATCGCCGCGATGAGGGTGGCGTCGGGCGCGTCCTTCGTCAGGCCGAGGTCCCGGAAGGCCGCTTCCTTCGTCCGCACGAGCGCTATGGCCGGCTGGCCGAGAAGCTGAAGCGCCTCGGTGATCTCCTCGGCGCTGGGCTGGTCCTTGAGGTAGAGCCGCACCTCGGGCGCGATGCCGCGCGCCTCGAGAAGCGCGAGCGTCTCGCGCGATTTCGTGCAGCGCGGGTTGTGCCAGATCGTGACGGTCACAGCCATGCCTCCCTGCCGGAGCCCACCGCATCGGCGACCGAAGCGAAGCCGTCGCGGGCGAGGAGCGTATCAAGCCCCTTCGCGATGCGGGCCGCGAGCGACAGCCCGCCATAGACGAGGCCCGTGTAAAGCTGCACCGCCGTGGCCCCCGCACGGATCTTCGCATAGGCGTCCTCTGCCGAGGCAATGCCGCCCACGCCGACAATCGGCAGCCGGCCCTCGGTCATCGCGGACAGACGTGCCAGAACCCGCGTGGATTTCTGGAACAGGGGCGCGCCCGAAAGCCCTCCTGCCTCGCCGCGATGACGGCTCGCGAGGCCCTCGCGCGAGAGCGTCGTGTTGGTGGCGATCACGGCGTCGATGCCGGAGGTCAGCGCGATCTCCGCGATGTCGGCAAGCTCCGCCTCGGACAGGTCGGGCGATATCTTCAGGAAGACCGGGATTCGGCGTTCCAGACCGTCGCGCACGGACAGCACACCGGCAAGCAGACCGCTCAGCGCCTCCTTGCCCTGCAGGTCGCGCAGACGCTCCGTGTTCGGCGAGGACACGTTGACCGTGGCGAAGTCAACGTGCGGACCGCAGTGTGCCAGAACCGCGGCGAAATCGGCCGCGCGGTCGGTGCTGTCCTTGTTGGCGCCGAGGTTGAGGCCCACGGGGATGCCCTGCGGATGCCGCTCCAGGCGCGAGGCGATCGCCTCCATCCCCTCGTTGTTGAAGCCGAAGCGGTTGATCGCGGCGCGGTCCTCGGTCAGCCGGAAGAGGCGCGGGCGGGGGTTTCCGGGCTGCGGGCGGGGCGTCGCCGCGCCCACCTCGATGAAGCCGAAGCCCGCGCGCATCAATGGCGCGACGGCCTCCGCGTTCTTGTCGAAGCCCGCGGCAAGCCCCACGGGGTTCGGCAGCGACAGGCCGCAGAGCTTGGTCGCGAGACGCGGCGAGGTCACCGGGCCGGGCAACGGCACGAGGCCCATGCGCAGCGCGCGTATGGCGAGGCCATGCGCCTTTTCCGGATCGACACGACGCAGCGCGGCAAGGCCGAGTTGCTCGGGCAGGCTCATGGAACGCCCTCTGGAAAGATGTGGCCCGTGGCCCCGAGCGGCAGCGACTTGTCCCAGACGACCTCGTCGAGGCTGAGCGGCCGGTAGAGATGCGGAAAGAGCTGTCCGCCGCGCGACGGCTCCCACCGCAGCTCGGGACCGAGGCGCGTGCTGTCGAAGGCGACGAGGACGAGATCGCTTTCGCTGGCGAAGTGCTTCGCCGCGGTTTCCGTCACCTGCTGCGCGGTGGAGAAATGGATGAACCCGTCGGAAAGGTCGACGGGTGCGCCGAGGGTCTGGCCGGCGGCGCGGAACGCATCCCATTCGGGGCGGCGGAAGATCTTGTAGATCAGCATGGGCGTCACATGCCCGCTCCGGGCCCTTCGGTCAATCCCGGCCGCGCGGCGGTGCGTCATAGGTCTGTGACAACGTGCCGTTAGGTCACGGAAGCGCGGCCTTTGACTCAATGCGGAAGTGGCCGCAATCTATCGTCATCTGGCCCAGAAAGGAGTTTCCCATGAAGTCCCGGCTTCTTGCATCCGTCGGCGCACTGGCGCTTTCCGCCGGAGCCGCCTCGGCGGACTATTCCCTGACGATCCTGCACACGAATGATTTCCACGCGCGTTTCGAACAGATTTCGAGATTCGACTCGGCCTGTGGCGATGAGGACGCCGCCGAGGGCAAGTGCTTCGGCGGCACGGCACGGCTCGTGACCGCGATCAACGACGCCCGCGCACGCAGCAACAACAGCATCCTTCTCGATGGCGGCGACCAGTTCCAGGGCACGCTGTTCTACACCTACTACAAGGGCGCGGCCTCGGCCGAGTTCATGAACAAGATGGGCTATGACGCGATGACCGTGGGCAACCACGAATTCGACGACGGGCCGGAAACGCTCCGCGGCTTCATGGACACGGTGCAGTTCCCCATCCTCATGTCGAACGCCGACGTCTCGGCCGAGGGTCTGTTGTCGGGCGCGATCCAGAAATCCGTCGTCATCGAGCGCGGCGGAGAAAAGCTTGGCCTGATCGGCCTGACACCCGTCGACACGCCCGAGATATCCTCGCCGGGCAAGAACATCACCTTCACGGACCCGGTGGGGGCCGTTCAGGCAGAGGTCGATAAGCTGACGGCCGAGGGCGTGAACAAGATCATCGTGCTCAGCCATTCGGGCTACGAGGTGGACAAGCGCATCGCGGCAGAGGCGACGGGCGTCGACGTGATCGTGGGCGGGCACTCGCACACACTTCTGTCGAACACGGCCGAGAATGCCGCCGGTCCCTACCCGACGATGGTGGGCGCGACCGCGATCGTGCAGGCCTATGCCTATGGCAAGTTCCTGGGCGAGTTGAACGTCACGTTCAACGACGCGGGCGAAGTGACCGAGGCGACGGGCGAGCCGCTGATCCTCGACGCGGCCGTGGCGCAGGACGAGGCGACCTCGGCGCGGGTCCAGGAACTCGCGCAGCCCCTCGACGAGATCCGCCAGAAGGTCGTGGCCGAAAGCTCCGAGGAAATCGACGGCAGCCGCGAGAACTGCCGGGCGATGGAATGCGAAATGGGCAACCTCGTCGCCGACGCGATGCTCGACCGGGTCAAGGGTCAGGGCATCCAGATCGCGATCCAGAACGGCGGGGGTCTGCGCGCCTCCATTGACGCGGGTCCGGTCACGATGGGCGAGGTGCTGACGGTCCTGCCGTTCCAGAACACGCTGTCGACGTTCCACGTCAAGGGTTCGACGATCGTCGCGGCGCTCGAGAACGGCGTGAGCCAGGTCGAGGAGGGCGCCGGCCGCTTCCCGCAGGTCGCGGGCCTGTCGTTCGTCTGGGATCCGGCGGCCGAACCGGGCAGCCGCATCGTCTCTGTCAGCGTCATGGTGGACGGGCAGGCGCAGCCGATCGAGCCCGATACGGTCTATGGCGTCGTGTCGAACAACTTCGTCCGCAACGGCGGCGACGGCTACAGCATGTTCGCGACCGAGGCGACCGATGTCTATGACTTCGGCCCGGACCTCGCGGATGTGACGGCGGAATACCTGGCCGCGGCGGGCCCCTACACGCCCTATCTCGACGGCCGGATTTCGAAGAAGGAATAGTGGATAGATCCAGAAGGCCGCATCGGCCAGAGAAGGGCGCGCTGGACGGCGCGCCCTTTTTCCTTGGCGCATGGAACTCAAGTTACAGACGCCTAACCCTCGGTTTACGCGGCGCCGAATAAACCCTTGGTGCATGGTTGGCGCAGCGCGGAAGGGGCTAGGTCCGGGGCGTTGCCGGCATGTGGCCGGCGCGACCAAACGGAGTGACACAATGAAAAGACTTCTGATCGCCACCGCCTTCGCCGCCGTTGCCGTGCCCGCGCTTGCCGAGCCGAGCTGCGAAGCCACCGACGCCCCGGCGCCGGTTTGGGAAGCCATCAAGTCCTTCGAGGAGCAGGGCGGCCAGGTCGTGGCGTTCAAGATCAACGACGGCGGCTGCTACGAGATCTACGGCAAGGTCGATGGCGCCAAGTACGAGGTCTTCTTCGAGCCGAAGACGGGCGAAGAGATCGAGCGCATCGAAGACTGATCGATATTCCCTGGACAGAGGAGGCGCATCATGGCCGTTCCGAACGAATCGAAATCCGTCCGCGTCTGGGATCTCGGGGTGCGCCTCTTCCACTGGGCGCTGGTGACCTGCTTCGTCGCTGCGTATCTGATCGAGAGGCCGCGCGACCTGCATGAGGCATTCGGCTACGCCGTCGCGGGGCTGGTGGCGTTTCGCCTGGTCTGGGGGGTAATCGGCACGCGCCACGCGCGTTTCACCGATTTCGTCCCCGGCCCGCGCCGCTTTCTTGGATATCTCCGCGACATGATCCGCGGGGTGGAGGCGCGGTATCTGGGACACAACCCGGCGGGCGGCGCGATGATCATCGCGCTGCTGACGATCCTTGCGGGAATCTGCGCGACCGGCGTGATGATGGGCATGGACGCCTATTTCGGCGAGAGTTGGGTAGAAGAGGCCCATGAAGCTCTGGTCTCTGTCGCGCTGGCGCTCGTCGTCCTGCACGTCGCAGGCGTCGCGTTGTCGAGCCTGCGCCACGGGGAAAACCTCGTGCACGCCATGATCACCGGGCGCAAGGCGAAGGGCGAACACCGGGCCTGAACCGGGCGCTCGCGCCAATTCCCCCGGCTTGCGCGGGAAGCGGGGGAGGCTATCCTCCACCTCATGTGCGGACGTTTCGCGATCACACTGCCGCCCGAGGCGATGGCACGGCTATTCGAGGCCGTGCCGGGCAACGACGTGCCGGGGGGCGAAAGGTTCAACGTCTGCCCGACGCAGACGATCGCCGTCTGCACCGCCGGTAAGGGCGGGCGACGTCTTCGCGGGATGCGATGGGGGTTCCTGCCACACTGGTACAAGACACCGACGGATGGCCCCCTCCTGATCAACGCGCGGTCGGAAACGGTGGCGGACAAGCCGGCGTTCCGGGCGGCCTGCCGGGAGAGGCGCTGCCTTGTGCCCTCGGACGGGTTCTATGAATGGACGCGGGAGGAGGGCAAGCAGCCGTTGCCCTGGTTCATCCGCCGGGCGGATGGGGAGCCGATGGTCTTCGGCGGGATCTGGCAGGATTGGGAGAGGGAGGGCGAAAGCCTCACGACCTGCGCGATCGTGACCTGCGAGGCGGGCCCCGGCATGTCCTCAATCCACAACCGCGAGCCCCTGGTCCTCGAGAGGGAGGATTGGGGCAAGTGGCTCGGCGAGGAGGGAAAGGGTGCCGCCCTCCTGATGAAGCCCGCGGCGGAGGGGGTGCTGACCTGGCACCGGGTCGGGACAAAGGTGAATTCCAACCGCGCGGAGGGGGCGGGGCTGATCGAGCCCATCTGACGGCGGGCCGGGACATACGAAGCAAGGCAAGGCCCGGCGCAGAACGCCCGTCGGGTCGCGTCCGCACGGGACTTTCCGGACCGCTCCCGAAACCGAAAAAACGCGGCCGCGCTTTCTTGACCTGCGACCGAGTTTCGCTTACCTCAAGCCTCGTGCGGGTATGGTGAAATGGTATCATGAGAGCCTTCCAAGCTCCAGGTGCGGGTTCGATTCCCGCTACCCGCTCCAGCCTCCGAACCTTGAGTGTGATCGGCCGCTGCGCCAAAGCGCCGCTTGCCCTGACGTGCCACTGCCCCTAAACCCCTTCGGGACGTGGAAAAGGGGACGCCATGGCGCGAAGACCGGAAGTGGCTGGGAGCGAGGATAGAGCTTCGTCGAAGCGGGTGGGGGCGCTGCGCGCGCTGTTCCCGTTCGTTGCTCCCTATCGGAAGCTGGTCGTAGCCGCGGGCTTCGCGCTGACGCTGACCGCGACGATCAGCCTCGTCCTGCCGATGGCGGTCCGCCGCGTGGTCGACGGATTCGGCGCGGGGGCGGAACTCCTCGACCAGTATTTCGGGGCGGCGCTCGCGGTCGCGGCGCTTCTCGCGCTCGGGACCGGGCTTCGCTACTACCTCGTCACGCGGCTTGGCGAACGGGTCGTGGCGGACATCCGCCGCGCGGTCTTCGACCGGGTCATCGGCCTGTCGCCTGCCTTCTTCGAGAAGGTGATGACGGGCGAGGTGATCAGCCGCATCACGACCGACACGACGCTGATTCAGTCGGTCATCGGGTCCTCCGTCTCGGTCGCGCTCCGGAACGTGCTCATCCTCATCGGGGGCATGGCACTGATGCTCCTCACCTCGGCGAAGCTGACGGGGCTCGTCCTCCTGATCGTGCCGGCGGTGATCGTGCCGATCGTGGTGCTGGGGCGCCGGCTGCGTGCGCTGAGCCGCGAGAACCAGGACTGGATCGCGGCCTCCTCGGGCTCGGCATCGGAATCGCTTCTCGCTGTCCAGACGGTTCAGGCCTTCACCCATGAGGACGCGAGCCGGGAGAGCTTCGGCACGGTCACGGAGAAATCCTACGAAGCGGCTCGCAAGCGTGTTGGCACGCGGGCAGTGATGACGATCATCGTCATCTTCCTCGTCTTCGCGGGCGTCGTGGGTGTTCTATGGGTCGGCGCGCGGGACGTGCGGGAGAATGTCATGACGCCCGGCGAACTCGTGCAGTTCGTCATCTACGCGGTGATGGTCGCCGGCTCCGTGGGCGCCCTGTCGGAGATATGGGGCGAGCTTCAGCGCGCGGCGGGGGCGACGGAGCGGCTGGTGGAGCTTCTGTCGGCCGGGGACTCGGTCAACGACCCGGCGAAGCCCCTGGCGCTGCCCCGACCCGCGAAGGGCGAGATCGGGTTCGAGGGCGTCCGCTTTCACTACCCGGCGCGGCCGGAACATGCGGCCCTGGACGGTGTCGACCTGAAGGTAAAGGCGGGGGAAACCATCGCGCTCGTCGGCCCGTCGGGCGCGGGCAAGACCACCATCATCCAGCTTCTCCTGCGTTTCTACGACCCCGAGCAGGGCCGGGTCACGATCGACGGCATGGACCTTCGCGACCTGGCGCGGGACGATTTCCGCCGGGCGATCGCTCTCGTTCCGCAGGACCCGGTGATCTTCGCCGCCTCCGCGCGCGAAAACATCCGTTTCGGCAGACCCGAGGCGACGGACGCGGAGGTGGAGGAAGCCGCCAGGGCCGCCGCCGCGCACGAGTTCCTGACGTCCCTGCCGCAGGGCTACGACACCTATGTCGGCGAGCGTGGCGTGATGCTGTCGGGTGGCCAGAAGCAGCGCATCGCCATCGCGCGGGCGATCTTGCGCGACGCGCCGATCCTGCTTCTGGACGAGGCGACCTCGGCGCTCGATGCCGAAAGCGAGCGCGCGGTGCAGGAGGCGGTGGACCGGCTGTCCGCCGACCGGACGACGCTGATCGTCGCGCACCGCCTTGCCACGGTGAAGCGGGCTGACCGGATCGTGGTCTTCGATCACGGACGTATCGTCGCGGAAGGCACGCATGATGCGCTGGTCGCCGAGGGCGGGCTTTATGCGCGGCTCGCGCGGTTGCAGTTCACCGAGGGCCTGGCGGCGGAGTGATACAGGCCGCGCAGGCAGGGACGTTGGGGGCGGGATGATCATCAGGGACGCGGGGCCGGGCGACGCGGCGGCCATCGCTTCGATCTACAACGACGCCGTCATCAACACGACCGCGATCTGGAACGAGCGGACCGTGGATGACGCGAACCGGGCGGCATGGATCGCCGAGCGGCAGCGCGCCGGATACCCCGTCCTCGTAGCCGTCGACGACCGCGGAGAGGTCGTCGGATACGCCTCCTTCGGCGACTGGCGCGCCTTCGACGGTTATCGGCACACGGTCGAGAATTCCGTCTACGTCCGGAGCGACCGGCGTGGAGCCGGGATTGGCCGGACGCTTCTCGGGGCGCTCATCCCGCGGGGGCGGGCGCTGGGCAAGCACGCCATGATCGCCGGGATCGAGGCGAGCAACGAAGCCTCCATCCGGCTCCACGAGGCGCTGGGATTCGAAAGGGTCGGCCTGTTCAGGGAGGTCGGCACCAAGTTCGGGCGGTGGCTTGACCTCGTCTTTCTTGAACTGGTGCTGGATTCACGGAAAGAGCCGGAACTGCTGGAAGAGGAATGAGCCGCAGCGGTCCCGCCGCACCCCGGCGCAGGCTTGCGGGCCGGGCGGATTGACCGCATCCTTGCCGTAACGAACGCCCGTGCAAGGGGCGACGGGGGGAGGAGTGGTCAATGAGCAGATTCGCGAGCGTCGCGGACCGTGATGCGGTCGAGGACGAGATGCCCTGGGCGGAACGCCAGATTCCGCGCACGATCTACGAGTTTCTGACCTCGGTGCGCGACCGGCACGGGCAGCATCCGGCCGTGTCGTTCCAGATATTCTCGGCCCCCGATTCCCCGGCGGAGACACTGACCTGGAACGCGCTCCACGGCCGCGTGACGCAGGCGGCGAACCTCTTTCGCAAGCTTGGCGTGCGCGAAACGGATGTTGTCGCCTACCTCCTCCCGAACTCCACCGAAACGGTCGTGACGCTTCTGGCCGGTTCCGTCGCGGGGATCGTGAACCCCGTGAACCCGCTTCTGGAACCCGAACAGATCAGCGCGATCCTGCGCCAGACGAATGCCAAGGTCCTCGTGACGCTCAAGAGCTTTCCGAAGACCGACATCGCGCAGAAGGCCGCGGAAGCGGTGAAATTCGCGCCGAATGTGAGGGCCGTGGTCGAGGTGGACCTGAACCACTACCTGCCGGCGCCGAAGCGTTGGATCGTGCCGTTCCTGCGGCCGAAGAACCCGGTCGAGCACAGGGCGGACATCTACGACTTCAACGCTGAATGCGCGAAGATGCCGGCCGACCGGCTGACCTTCGAGGACAAGACGGAAGACCGTATCGCGGCCTATTTCCACACCGGCGGCACGACCGGCCTGCCGAAGATCGCGCTGCACCGCGCGTCGGGGATGATCTACAACGGCTGGCTGGGTGATCGGCTGCTTATCGACCGGGACGACGTGCTGATCTGTCCTCTGCCGCTTTTCCATGTCTTCGCGGCCTATCCGATCCTCATGTCCTGCCTCGCATCCGGCGCGCACATGGTGCTGCCGACACCAGCCGGCTACCGGGGTGAGGGGGTCTTCGACAATTTCTGGAAACTGATCGAGCGGTGGAAGGTGACGCTGCTCATCACCGTGCCGACGGCGATATCGGCCCTGATGCAGCGGCCGGTGGATGCGGACGTGTCCTCGCTCAAGACTGCGATCTCCGGTTCGGCGCCCTTGCCGGTCGAGCTTTACAACCGGTTCAAGGCCGCCACCGGCGTCGAGATCGCGGAGGGCTACGGGCTGACCGAGGCGACCTGCCTCGTCTCCCTCAATCCGGTGGAGGGGTTGAAGAAGGTGGGCTCCGTCGGGATCCCCGCGCCCTATACCGACGTGCGCATCCTCGCGCTTGACGGTGACGGGAGCGTCAAGCGGGAATGCGACGTCGACGAGGTGGGCGAGATCTGCATCGCGAGTCCGGGCGTCAACCTGGGCGGGACCTATCACGACCCCGACAAGAACCGCGGGCTGATCGCCGAGATGCGGTTCCTGAGGACGGGCGACCTCGGGCGGAAGGACTCGGACGGATACCTCTGGATCACCGGGCGCGCCAAGGACCTCATCATCCGGGGCGGTCACAACATCGACCCCGGCGAAATCGAGGAGGCGCTGGTGCGGCATCCGGCGGTGGCCTTCGCCGGCGCGATCGGCCAGCCCGACGCCTTCGCGGGCGAGTTGCCCTGCGCCTATGTCGAACTCGTGAAGGGGGCGACGGTCACGGTGGAGGAATTGATGGAGCACGCGCGCCACCACATCCACGAAAGGGCCGCGATCCCGAAGCATGTGGAGATCCTGCCCGAGCTTCCAAAGACGGCTGTGGGCAAGATCCTGAAGAACGAATTGCGGAAGCTCGCGATCCAGAGGGTCTACGACTCCGTCCTGACCGAGGCCGGGTTCGGCGCAAGGGTGGAAACCGTCTACGAGGACAAGAAGCGCGGCCTCGTCGCGCAACTGAGGCGCGCCGGCGAGGTGGACGAGAAGGCGCTGGGCGAGAAACTCGGTCACTTCACGCGGCCCTGGGAATGGGCGGAATAGTCCTTCGGGGTTGATCGCGCGGAACCGATCCGCGACACTTCAAGGCCCGGGGCCAGGGAAAGGACATGAGGTGAAGCGGCTCTTCAGGTTGATCGCTGCAGTCTGCGTTGCCTTGGCCCCTTTGGGCCTTAAGGCCGAAACGGTTTCGGAAATCGTCTTTCAATACAAGGCATGGGAAGTTCAGATCGTCGGCTTCGACGACGGCTCGATCGCCTGCGTCGCGCAGGTGCGGGAGGGAGGAGAAAGCTTTTCCATCTGGTCCGACGAACGTGAAATGGTTCGGCTCCAGTTCTACTCCGACATCTGGGAGTTCGACGGCGGATCCGCGGACCTGGAAATCCAGATCGATCGCCGTGCGCCATGGACGCTGACGAATGCAGAACTCTACATGCAAAGCGTTCTTTTCGACATCCCCGACACCGACGTTGGCCTTCGGTTCCTGGCCGAGGTGATGCGCGGCAATGTCCTCTACCTCAGGAACGACCGCGGCGACGATGTGCAGAGCTATTCGCTGGCGGGGTCCTCGGCGTCGATCCGGGCGCTGATCGACTGCGTGGACGTCCTGCAGGGCAATCCGAGCAATCCTTTCCAGTGACGAACCCGCTTTGAAAGCGCGCGTTCTTGGTGCCAGATAGGGGCCATGTCCTTCACGCTGCGCCAGCTTCAGTACTTCGTCGCGGTGGCCGAACACGGATCGGTCAGTCTCGCCGCGCAGAAACTCTCGATCTCGCAATCCGCGGTCACGGAGGCGCTGAAGCACCTCGAGGCGGACCTCGGCGTGAAGCTCTTCGACCGGCACGCGCGGGGACTTTCCACGACGCAGCAAGGGCACCAGTTCCTGCGGCATGCGAACGGCATCCTTGCCAGCGTCTCGGGCGCGCGCCGCGCGTTCGAGAAGCCGGGAGGGGCGCTGACGGGGAAGCTGCAACTGGGCGTCACCTCGCTGATGGCGGGTTATGTCATGTCCGACCTCCTCGCGAAGTTCCGGCGCGCCAACCCCGAGGTCGAGGTGACCGCGACGGAGGATACCGGGGAATACCTGGAACACCTGCTGATCGGCGGGGAACTTGACGTCGCGGTGATGGTGACGACCGCGCTGAGGGACCGGATGGCGCTTCAGACCGAGATCCTCGACGTCTCGCCCTACCGGCTCTGGCTGCCGCTGGGGCATCCGCTGGCCTCGCAGGAGAGCATCTCGCTGTCGGACGTCGCGCAGGAGAAGCTCATCGTCCTCACGCTCGACGAGATCGAGGAGGAGACGGTGAAGCTTCTGTCGGCCTTCGGGCGGCGGCCGCGGATCGCGTTCCGCACGCGGTCGGTCGAGGCGGTCCGAAGCCTAGTCGCGACGGGCGCGGGCGTGTCGCTTCTGCCGGATCTCGTCTACCGTCCCTGGTCGCTGGAAGGCGACCGGATCGAGTCCCGCGACGTTTCGGGCGCGCTGCCCGTGGTCCAGGTGGGAATCGTGTGGCGCAAGGGCTCCCCCCTGTCCCAGACGGCGCGGGATTTCATCGCGATTGCGCAGGCGCATCAGGCGCTTAGGGGGCGCTGAGGTAGAGGTATCGGTTTTTCCGATAATGTCTTTCTTCAATATGAAATTGCGAAGGCTTCCGGCGGGGCGCATCCTTCCCCCGGAAAAGGGCGGTCAACGCCCGCATTCGCACACGGGGAGCACATCAGATGACACATCGACTGAAATCCGGCTCGGCGCTTGCCCTGGTCATGGCCTTCGCGGGGCAGGTCGCACTTGCCCAGGTCACCGAGGTCGGGCCGGGCGAGGGGCAGGTGAACATCGTCGCCTGGCCGGGCTACATCGAACGCGGCGAAACCGACGCGGCCTTCGACTGGGTGACGAAGTTCGAGGAAGCCACGGGCTGCATGGTCAACGTCAAGACCGCCAACACCTCGGACGAGATGGTGGCGCTGATGAACGAGGGGGGCTTCGACCTCGTCACCGCCTCGGGCGACGCCTCGCTGAGGCTCATCGCCGGCAAGCGGGTGCAGCCGGTCAACGTCGACCTCATCCCGTCCTGGTCCACCGTCGACGACCGCCTGAAGGACGCGCCCTGGCACACCGTGGACGGGGTTCATTACGGCACGCCCTACATGTGGGGGCCGAACGTCCTGATGTACAACACGGACGCGTTCGCCGAGGCGCCCACGTCCTGGAACGTGGTCTTCGAGGAGATGACTCTGGCGGACGGGCAGTCCAACAAGGGCCGCGTGCAGGCCTATGACGGGCCGATCCACATTGCGGACGCCGCGCAGTACCTGATGTTTCACAAGCCGGAACTCGGCATCACCTCGCCCTACGAACTGAACGAGGATCAATATACCGCCGCGCTGGACCTCCTGCGTCAGCAGCGCCAGCTGGTGAGCCGCTACTGGCATGACGCCTTCATCCAGATGGACGACTTCAAGAACGAGGGCGTGGTGGCCTCCGGTTCCTGGCCGTTCCAGGTGAACCTCCTGAAGGCCGAGGGCCAGCCGATCGCATCGACGATCCCGCAGGAGGGCGCGACAGGCTGGGCGGACACGACGATGATGCACGTGGACGCGGCGAACCCGAACTGTTCCTACATGTGGATGGAACATACGCTGTCCTCGAACCTGCAATCCGACCTCTCGGTCTGGTTCGGCGCGGTTCCGTCGGTTCCGGCGGCCTGCTCCGACGGGCGCGGCATGCAGACCCAGGAGGGCTGTGATGCCAACGGTCTCGCCGATTTCGAGAAGATCCGGTTCTGGACCACGCCGGTGTCGAACTGCACCCAGGGCGATGGTGCCTGCGTGCCCTATTATCGCTGGGTCTCTGACTACATCGGCGTGATCGGCGGGCGCTGAATCGCCCTGAAACGGGGGCGGGCGACCCCGGGCCGATCGGTCCGGTGCCGCCCGCCCTGCGCCCCGGCTCCACTGGACAAGAACATGCCCGCCGCCGTCGAATTCCAGAAAGTATCCCGCCATTTCGGCCCCGTGCGCGCGGTCGACGCCGTGTCCGTCGAGATCGACGAAGGCGAGTTCTTCGCCATGCTCGGGCCGTCCGGGTCGGGCAAGACCACCTGCCTGAGGCTGATCGCCGGGTTCGAGCAGCCGACCTCGGGCGGGATCCGGATCTTCGGGGAGAGCATGACCGGCGTGCCGCCGTACCGGCGTGCGGTGAACACGGTTTTCCAGGATTACGCGCTCTTCCCGCACCTGAACGTCGTCGACAATGTCGCCTACGGCCTCAGGATCGCGGGCAAGGGCAGGGATGAGCGGCGACGCGAGGCCGAGGCGGCGCTGGAACTGGTGAAGCTGCCGGGATACGGCGACCGGAAGCCGGGGCAGCTTTCGGGCGGGCAGCGGCAGCGCGTGGCGCTGGCCCGCGCGCTGGTCATGAAGCCGCGGGTCCTTCTGCTGGACGAGCCTCTCGGCGCGCTCGACCTCAAGCTGCGGGAGCAGATGCAGGAAGAGTTGAAGGACCTGCAGAGAAAGGTCGGGATCACCTTCGTCTTCGTGACCCACGATCAGGGCGAGGCGCTTTCGATGGCCGACCGCGTGGCGGTTTTCAACGACGGCAGGATCGAGCAGGTCGGCACGCCGGAGGAAATCTACAACCGCCCGGCGAAGCCCTTCGTCGCGAATTTCGTCGGCTCCTCGAACGTCCTTGCGCCCGAGGTGACGGAACGGCTGACCGGACGGCGCGCGCATGCGAGCCTCAGGCCTGAGGCGGTGCGGATCGGCGGCGAGGGGCGCGCGGCGAAGGTTCTGGCGACCTCGTTCCTCGGAACGACGACTCGCGTGCATCTGGACATGGAGGGTGTGGACCTGACCGCGCTCCTCCCGCGTGGCGCGGGTGTCCCGCGTCAGGGCGAAGAGGTGCGGGTTTCCTGGGACGACGGCGACCTGCACCTGATGGAGGGAACATGAGCGCGCGGGCGACCTCCGGCCCGCTCGCGCGGGCATCGGATGCGCTATGGAGGCGGCCGCGGTTTCTCCTTGCGCTGCTGCTCCTGCCGCCGGCCCTGTGGCTCGGCGTCATCTACCTCGGATCGCTCTTCGCGCTGCTCGCGCAATCGTTCTTCTCGATCGACGAGTTCTCGGGCCTCATAAGGTACGAGTTCACGCTGAAGACCTACGGCGAACTCTTCACGCCCGCGAACCTCGACATCATCGTGCGCACCGTGACGATGGCGGCAATGGTGACGCTGGCGGCGGCCGTGGTCGGCTTCCCCATCGCCTATTTCGCGGCGCGGTATGCGCGCGGGGCCTGGAAGGCGGTGTTCTACCTCGGCGTCATGCTGCCCCTGTGGTCGAGCTATCTCGTAAAGGTCTATTCCTGGAAGCTGATCCTCGCGAAGGAGGGAATCCTCAGCTGGGCGCTGACGAAGCTGCACCTGATGTGGCTCCTGGACGCCTACCTCGCGCTGCCGGTGGTCGGGGGAAACTCGCTGTCCACGAGCCTGACGGGAACGTTCCTCGTCTTCCTCTATGTATGGATGCCGTTCATGATCCTGCCGATCCAGGCGTCGCTGGAGCGGGTCCCGCTGTCGATGCTGGAGGCGTCCGGCGATCTCGGCGCGCATCCGGCGCAAACTTTCCGCTACGTCCTCTTGCCGCTCGCCATGCCGGGAGTGATCGCGGGGTCGATCTTCACCTTCTCGCTGACCTTGGGCGATTACATCATCCCCCAGATCATCGGCACCTCGGCGCGGTTCATCGGGCAGGCGGTCTACCAGCACCAGGGAACGGCGGGGAACATCCCGCTGGCCGCGGCCTTCGCGGTCGTGCCGATCATCATCATGGGCTTCTACCTCTGGTGGGCCAAGCGGCAGGGAGCCTTCGATGCACTCTGATCGCGCGCCCCTCTGGCTGAAGATCGCCGCCGCCGCGGGGCTTCTGTTCCTGCACGTGCCGATCCTGCTGATCTTCGCCTATGCCTTCACGACCGAGGACAAGAGCTATCAGTGGCCGCCGCCGGGGCTGACGCTGCAATGGTTCGGCGTCACCTGGAACCGGCCCGACGTGTGGGAGGCCCTGTCGCTCTCGGTCCGGGTCGCGGCGGTTTCCACGGTAATCGCGCTGATCCTCGGCACGCTCTGCGCCGCCGCGATGGCGCGGTTCCGCTTCTTCGGGCGGGAGGCGATCTCGCTCCTCGTGATCCTGCCGATCGCGCTGCCGGGGATCATCACCGGGATCTCGCTGCGCTCGGCCTTCAACCTCGGCGGCATCCCGTTCAGCTTCTGGACCATCGTGCTTGGCCACGCGACCTTCTGCATCGTCGTCGTCTACAACAACGCGGTGGCGCGGTTCCGGCGGACTTCGTCGAGCCTTGTCGAGGCGTCCATGGACCTCGGCGCGAACGGGTTCCAGACCTTCGCGCACGTGATCCTGCCGAACATCTCGACCGCGCTTCTGGCCGGGGGGATGCTCGCCTTCGCGCTGTCCTTCGACGAGGTGATCGTGACGACCTTCACGGCGGGCCAGCAGCAGACGCTGCCGATCTGGATGCTCGAGGAACTGGTGCGGCCGCGGCAGCGGCCGGTGACGAACGTCGTGGCGATGGTGGTGGTGCTGGTCACCTTCCTGCCCATCCTCGCCGCCTATTACCTGACCCGAGGGACGGAAACCGTCGCCGGGCAGGGCAAGTGATCGAAAGGGAGGTTTCCAATGAACACGGAAATGCTGATCGGCGGCTCCTTCGAGAAGGGGACCGAGACCGAGGAGAAGGTGCTGAACCCGAGGACCGGCGAGGCGATCGTCGCCATGCCGGAGGCGAACGCGGGGCAGATCGACAAGGCCGTTGCCGCGGCGCGCAAGGCCTTCGGGGGCTGGTCGCGGACGACGCCGGCGGAGCGGTCGGCATGCCTTCTGAAGATCGCGGACCGGATCGAGGCCGAGGCGGAGGGCTTCGCCACGCTCGAGGCGCTGAACACCGGCAAGCCCATCAACGCGGCGCTGAATGACGAAATCCCGGCGATCGTGGATTGCTTCCGCTACTTCGCCGGGGCGGTCCGGAACATGCACGGGGCCGTCGCGGGGGAATACATGGAGGGGCATACCTCGATGATCCGGCGCGATCCGATCGGGGTCGTCGCCTCCATCGCGCCCTGGAACTATCCCCTGATGATGATGGCCTGGAAGCTCGCCCCGGCGATCGCGGGCGGCAATACCATCGTGATGAAGCCGTCCGAGCAGACGCCGCTCACGGCGCTGAAGCTCGCGAGGATCCTCGCGGACGTGCTGCCCGAGGGCGTTGTCAACGTGATCGTCGGGCAGGGCGGCTCGGTCGGCAACACGCTCGTCAACCATCCGGGCGTCGACATGATCTCCCTGACCGGGGACGTTGCGACGGGGAAGAAGATGCTGCTTGCCGCGTCGAAGACGGTGAAGCGGACGCATCTGGAACTGGGAGGCAAGGCGCCCGTCGTCGTCTTCGACGACGCCGATATCGGTCGCGTCGTGGAGGGCTTGCGCGCGTTTTCCTTCTACAACGCGGGGCAGGACTGCACGGCGGCCTGCCGCGTCTACGCGGGGGCGAAGGTCTACGACAACCTCGTGGCTGACCTGACCGCCGCTGCCTCCTCCATCGCCTATGCGCAGTCCGACGACACGATGAACGAGATCCCGCCGTTGATCTCCCAGCGCCAGCGCGACCGGGTGGCGAGCTTCGTGCAACGGGCGTCCGAACTGAACCATGTCGAGATCACGACAGGCGGGTCGGTGCATGAGGGGCCGGGCTTCTACTACCAGCCGACGGTCGTCGCGGGCGCGCAGCAGACGGACGAAATCGTGCGGCGCGAGGTCTTCGGGCCCGTCGTCTCCGTCACGCGGTTCGCCGATGTCGACGAGGCGGTGGCCTGGGCGAACGACAGCGACTACGGCCTCGCCTCCTCGGTCTGGACGAAGGACGTTGGCCGGGCCCTGGAGACGGCCGCGCGGCTGCAGTACGGCTGCACCTGGATCAACACGCACTTCATGCTGGTCAACGAGATGCCGCACGGCGGGCTGAAGCAATCGGGCTACGGCAAGGACATGTCGATGTACGCACTGGAGGACTACACGGCAGTCCGCCACGTCATGATCGCGCATTGAGGCGTCTGCCCGGCGGGCGCGATCAGCCGGCGGTCTGAGGGCGCGAGCGGGCAGGATGCAAGGCTGCGGAAAGCCTAGTTGCCGACCGGAACGCGCTGGCGCAGGGCGCCGGTGCGCGCGTCGAAGATCAGGATCTCGTCACCTTCTCCGGTGACCACGGCATACCAGCCCTTCCCGAACGTGACGGCGGAGGCGGTTTCGCCCTCGGGCAGGGTGATCTCTGCCGGAAGCTCCGGCCTCGCCTCCATCGCGGCGGGGAAGCGGATGACAATCAGCGTGACGATCGCTATGAGGCCGAGGATCATGGTCCCCGCGAGCGTGGCGACCAGTATCTTGAGGAAGCGCAGGTCGGGCGGAAGTTCCGGCTCCTGCTGGGGATCGTCGGTGTCGGACAAGGAAAATCGTATCCTTCGCGTCGTGATCGGGGAGGCCCCGCCTGAACGCCTTGATAAGGCGCTGGCGCGCGATGTGCCAGAGGAGGCGGCCCTGTCGCGGTCGCGGATCGCGAAGCTTCTGGCGGAAGGCGCTGTCTCGCGCGAGGGCGTGACCGTGACCGATGCCAAGGCGCGTGTCGCCGAAGGCGAGGTATTCGAGATCGCGCTGGGCGCCCCGGAACCGGTGGAGACGGCGGCGGAGAATATTCCGCTGAACGTCGTCTGGGAGGATGGCGACCTCATCGTGATCGACAAGCCGGCGGGAATGGTCGTCCACCCCGCGCCGGGTTCAAGGGAAGGGACGCTCGTCAACGCGCTCCTGCACCATTGCGGCGCGAGCCTTTCAGGGATCGGCGGGGAGCTTCGCCCAGGCATCGTGCACCGGATCGACAAGGAAACATCGGGTCTTCTGGTCGTCGCGAAGTCGGACCGGGCACACCACGGGCTCGCCGCGCAGTTCGAGGCGCATACCGTCACGCGCCATTACTACGCCGTGGTGCACGGCGTGCCGGACGCCGCCGATCCGAGGCTCCACGGCGTCCGCGGCGTGAGCTTCGAGCCGGGAGGCGTGATCCGCATCGCCACCGGGATCGGGCGGCATCGGACGGATCGGCAGAGGCAGGCCGTGACATTCGAGGGCGGGCGGCACGCCGTGACGCGGGTGAAGGTGCTGGAAGGTTTCGGCCATCCGCCCGCCGCCGCGCTGGTCGAATGCTGGCTTGAAACCGGGCGGACGCACCAGATCCGGGTGCACCTCGCGCACTGCGGCCACGGGCTGATCGGAGACCCGGTCTATGGCGGGCGGCGGAAGCTTTCGCCCGCTGCCGTGGGCGAGCGCGGCGCGGAAGCCGCCGCCGCCTTCCCGCGCCAGGCGCTGCACGCCGCGACCCTGGGTTTCACCCATCCCGTGACGGGCGAGCGGCTGGACTTCGCCTCCCCCCTGCCGGCCGACATGGAGGCGCTTCTGGCTGCTCTCAGGGGCTGATCGCGGCCTCTGACATCTGCGTGATGGAATTGACACAAAGGTGGCAGTGCGACCGGGCAATGTTCATGTAACGTTCAAAAGTCGGGTCTAGAGCTGCGCTCTTGTGCGGGCGCCGCCGATATAATACGTTCGGTGGTCCTCGACCGACCAGGAGGGGGTCAGAGATGAGCACGTATACGAATCTTCCAGCACCGAGCCCTGAACAGGGCCTCAACCGGTATCTGCAGGAAATCCGGAAGTTCCCGCTTCTGGAGCCTGAAGAGGAATACATGCTGGCCAAGCGCTGGGTGGATCATCACGACGCCGAGGCTGCGCATCAGCTTGTGACGTCGCACCTCAGGCTCGCGGCGAAGATCGCCATGGGCTACCGCGGCTACGGCCTTCCGCAGGCGGAAGTGATTTCGGAGGCCAATGTCGGCCTCATGCAGGCGGTCAAGCGCTTCGATCCGGAGAAGGGGTTCCGGCTTGCCACCTACGCGATGTGGTGGATCCGCGCCTCAATCCAGGAATACATCCTGAGGTCCTGGAGCCTCGTGAAGCTCGGCACGACCTCTGCGCAGAAGAAGCTGTTCTTCAACCTCCGCAAGGCGAAGTCGAAGATCGGCGCGCTGGAGGAAGGGGACCTTCGCCCCGAGAACGTGGCGAGGATCGCCCATGACCTGAACGTCACCGAGGACGAGGTCATCGACATGAACCGCCGCCTGTCGGGCGGGGACGCCTCGCTCAACGCCACGATCGGCGTGGAAGGCGACAGCTCGACGCAGTGGCAGGACTGGCTCGAGGACGAGGATGCCGACCAGGCGGAGGCCTTCGCGGAGAAGGACGAGCTCGAAGCGCGGCGCGAGATGCTGATCGCCGCGATGGACGTCCTCAACGACCGCGAGAAGGACATCCTGATCCAGCGGCGCCTGAAGGAAGACCCCGTGACGCTCGAGGAGCTTTCCGGCCAGTATGACGTCAGCCGGGAACGCATCCGGCAGATCGAGGTCCGCGCCTTCGAGAAACTCCAGGACCGTATGCGGGAACTGGCGAAGGACAAGGGGATGCTGGTCCCGGCCTGAGGACCGGTCAGATCGATTTGCGAAAAGGCGGCGCGGGTTTCCCGCGCCGTTGTGCTTTTTGGATGACTGGAATCCGTCTTGGCCCGGTTCGCGGACGAAGCAAACAGTCATGGGGCTGTCAGCAAGAAGTCCGAAACATCCTGCCGATACTTCCTGGCCTTGTCCAAGACCCAGTCCACGAAGTCGGCCCCGACATCCGTCCGAGGCTTGTTGGCAACCCAAATCAGTCGATAGGAGAACTGCGTTTCGCAGCGCAGTGCCGGACCGAATGGTGCGACAAGCAGACCAGCACGCATGGCATTGAATGCCTCAACGAGGCCGGAAAGCACAAGGCCCTGGCCCTCGATTGCCGACTTGAGGCCGGAACTGAAGCTTGAGTACCTGACGCCGGATCGTAGGCCCGCCGGTTCGAAGCCAAATGCCGCTCCCCAACCGTCAAAGCCGACCCAACCGGGGTCACTCGTGCGGTTATCGACATGAATGAGCGGAATGCCTTCAAGCGTACGACGGTCCGGGTGAATCGGATGACGCTTCAGGAACTCCGGGGAGCAGACTGGCAGAACAGCATCGTCGAACAGGAGCACTTCCTGCAGGGGTGGAGTGGTCGCGCGACCAAATCGAATTGCGAAGTCGAAGCCTTCCGTCACCAAGTCGACATCGCGGTTCGAGGCGTCCAGCCGCAGATCGATTTCCTCATGGCGACGATAGAACTCCCAGATAGAGGGCGCGAGCCAGTGCTCGGCAAACGAAGCGGGCAACGTGACGGAAAGTCGGCGTTCCGGGTCAGCGAGTGTGAGTTGTGCCATTGCCGCCGACAACGCTGACATTCCGGTATGCAGGAGAGCCTCTGCTCTCATGGCGTCGTCAGTAGGCACAACACCAGATCTTGTCCGTCGGAAAAGCTCGCGTCCCAGATACTCCTCCAAGGACCTGACCCTTTGGCCAACCGCAGCAGGAGTGACCCCGAGCTCTTCCGCAGCGCCGGAGAAACTCTTGTGCCGCAGTGATGCTTCAAGTGCCCGAAGCGCGTTCAAATGGGTTAACCGCATGACTGTAAAATAAAGGAAAGCTTTATCTACAACAAAGCAAATCTGCCGTGCATTGAGCGCAGGATCAGGGAAACATGGTTCAATCAGACATCAGCTTCGGCTTGCTGCCTGCGACGCTAAAGATTTCGAAAGGAAAGTTATGTACGTATTGCATTGGGAATACATGGCCGGTTCAATCGTAGCCCAGGCCTTGTTGGAGGAAATGGGTGCGCCCTATAGAATGAAGCATGTCGATATGGCAGCAGGCGAGCACAAGACGCCTGCATATCGGCGGCTAAACCCAGCGGCCCGAGTGCCGGCTCTGACGCTTCCGGACGGACGAACCATTGGGGAATCGGCAGCCATAGTTGTTGTCTTGGGCGAAAGTTCTCCGGCGTCAGGCCTTCTCCCTCAGCCTGGCACCTCCGATAGATCCGTTTTCTTCTTTTGGCTGAACGTCATGGCGACCTCCGGGTACATGACGGTTGCCCGAAAAGGGCATCCTGAGAGGTATGCCTTCGATGAAAGCGCCATCGCCCAAGTCGAACGAAGGGCGGCCGAGGACCTCGCTGCCTTCTTCGACGTGATGGAAGATGCAATCGAAGGAGACGGCACCTTCTTGGCATCTGGCCAATCGGCGCTCGATCTATATCTCGCGATGCTTACGGAGTGGTCCGAAGATAAGGATAAGTTGTTTGGAGGTCGCCCTTCCTTGGCCAAGCTGTCGAACGAAGTGTGCCTTAGACCGGGGTATCAGGCTGCCATGCGAACCCACCGTTTGAATTAGGCCGATCCGTGCCGACTGTCTTTGGTGGGCCAACGTCCTACGGAAGTCGAAAGCGCGTCGCACGCGCAGAGGTGTCCGCTACGGGCCCTGAACGGAACAACATGAATTCCCGATCCGGCCCTCTATCCACGCTCGCCGCATTGGCGGGTGCGCTCCGACCTTCGGTTGGGAAATCTTGGCCGGATGAAGGTGGGAAGATTGCGCCAGGCGGATGGCGGGCCTAACCTTCCGGCCATCAATTCGGGAGGACATCATGAAAGCGGTCAACTGGGGCGTCCTCGGCGCCGCGAACTTCGCGCTGCAGCACATGGCGCGGGCGATCCACGAGGCGGACGGGGCACGGTTCCATTCCCTGGCAACAGGCACGGCGGCCAAGGCGGAGCCGTTCCGGGCCTTCGCGCCCGATCTGAAGGTTCACGGCAGCTATGAAGCGCTTCTGGCCGATCCCGAGGTGGAGGCGGTCTACATTCCTCTGCCGAACACGCTTCACGTCGAATGGACGCGGAAGGCGATGGAGGCGGGCAAGCACGTCCTGACCGAAAAGCCGATCGCGATGAAGGCGGCGGAGATCGACGATCTCATCGCGCTGCGCGACAAGACCGGGCTGATGGCGACCGAAGCCTACATGATCGTGCACCACCCGCAGTGGAAGCGCTGCCGGGAGCTTGTGCGGGAAGGCGCGATCGGGCGCATCCTGCACGCCGACGCGGCGTTCAGCTACGACAACCGCGACGATCCCGGCAACATCCGCAACCGGCCGGAAACGGGCGGCGGCTCGATCCCCGATATCGGGGTCTACGCCTATGGCTCGGTGCGCTGGGTCACGGGCGCGGAGCCGGTGAGCCTGTCGTCGAAGATCGTGCGGGAGAACGACGTCGACGTCTTCGCGCAGGTCATCGGCGAGATGGAGGGTCCAGGGGGACGGTTCACCTATGGCGCCATGACCTCGATGCGGCTCTTCCCGAGGCAGGAGGTCGTGTTCCAGGGCGCGACTGGGCTCATCCGCATGACGGCGCCATTCAACGCGGGGCTTTTCGGCGAGGCGCAGCTGCACATGTTCCGGGCCGGCAAGGGCGATCACGTGGAGCGGTTCCCGGGCGCGCGGCAATACAGGCTGCAGGTCGAGGCTTTCGGCCGGGCGGTCCGCGAGGGCGCAGACTATCCGTGGAGCCTCGAGGACGCGCGAGGAACACAGGCGATGATCGACAAGGTTTTCGCCGCAGCCGGCTGAGCCACCGTTTGAGGCAGGTCAAGGTCCGCCCGATGCGGATCGGCGACACTTGTTTTGAGTATTCCAGGAGGGAAATGCGAAATGAAACCTGTCCGCACATTGATTGTCGTCGCCGACGAGGAAGCCGCGCGGTTCCTGATCAACGAGGGCGTCGGCAAGGGGCTTCAGGAAATCTGCGTCGTGTCCATCTCGCAGCTTGACGAGGGAACGCTTGAATTTGCCGACCGGCCGGGCCGTTCCTCTGCCGGTTCGAAGGTCGTCGGGCGTCATGGCATGGACCCGCGGACCGATCTGGAGGAGAACAACCGCGCCAAGTTCGCAAGCCACGTGATCGAGGCGCTGGACCAGGAATGGAAGGCGGCGAAGGCCGACCGTCTTGTCGTCGCGGCGCCGCCCAAGATGCTGGGCGAACTCAGGTCGAGGCTGTCCGGCGCGCCCGCTGCAGCACTTGCCGGCGACCTCGCGAAGGATCTGGTGAACGTGCCGCTCAACGACCTGCCGGGGCATTTCGCGGATATTCTTGCGGTTTGAAGCTGCCAGCCGTGGCCGCGTCCGGCACCGGCAGGGAGGAGCTGGAATGGGTCTTGTCGGCTTTCTTCGGGCGGCCTTGGTCGCGACGGCGATCTTGTCGGCGGCCGGCAGCTTCGCTCATGCAAAGGTAGCGGACTGCGCCCGAAGCCCGGCACAGATCTTCGCCACGACGGGAAATTCGGTGGTCGAGATATTCTCGATCGCGATCAACCCTTTCCTCGTCAGCGACCGGATCATTCCGCGTGGCGGGTCGGGCTACGTCATGGAGGACGGCTACGTGATCACGAACTACCACGTGGTCGCGGATGCGAAGACGGTCGTCGTGACCTACGATGGGACCGGCGTCGAAGCTGAAGTCGTCGGCATCGACCCGACGCTCGATATCGCGGTTCTCCGGCCGTATTTCATGGCGCCTGACGCGAAGGCGATAAGGATGGCCGGCGACGCCGACATCATGATCGGCCAGACGGCCTACACGATCGGATTCCCTCTGGGCCTCGGAAAGACGATCTCGACCGGGATCGTGTCGGGTTACGGCCGCGTCCTGCCCATCACGACATCCAGCTGGCTTTCGCCCTTCGTGCAGACGGACGCCGCGATCAGCCCCGGCAGCTCCGGCGGTGCGCTGGTGGATTCCTGCGGGCGGCTTATCGGCATGATCACGATGGGCGTCGATCCGGGGCGGGGGGAAAACGTCGGTTTCGCCATCCCCGTCTCCGTTCTGAGGCCCGTGATCGACGAACTGATCCGGACGGGGAAGGTCGCGCGGCCATGGCATGGGCTCTACGGCCAGTTCGTGACGCCGCCCATCCTTCTGATGCTCGGCATTCCGGCCGAGGCATGGGAAGAGAACACCGGCTTCCTTGTCGAAACGGTGGAGCCCGGCAGCGCGGCGGACCGCGTCGGCCTCAGGGGCGGGTCATGGCCCGTGAACTGGGGCGGGACGCAGATCCTCCTCGGGGGCGAGATCATCACCCACGTCAACGACATTCGCATCGACAGCCTCGAAACCGCGCTCAACGTCGTGCGGTCGCTGAAGATCGGGGATATGGTTCACCTCGTCGGCGTAAGGGAAGCGGGCAGGTTCGAGGTCTCCGTCACGCTGGAGGAAAGGCCGCTTCTGCGCGAGGAGCTGGAACTCTACCGCTGAGCCAACTAGGACGCCGGGCCCTCCGGGAGGGCGCGTTCCAGGAAGCGGATCATGTTCCGGCCCATTACCTTGGCGATGGCGCTCTCTTCCAGCCCCTCGTCGATCAGCGCCTGGGTCAGGGCCGGCAGTTCCGAGACGTCGAAAGAGGTTTCGATCGCTCCGTCGAAGTCCGAACCGATCGAGACGTGATCCTCGCCCACGAGAGCGACGGCGGCGGCGATGGCGCGGGCCACGCCCTTCGGCGTCGCATCGCAGGTGACCTCTTCCCAGAAACCGATGCCGATGAGGCCGCCCTTCTCCGTGATCTCGCGCATCAGGTCGTCGGGGAAGTTCCGGTGGGTCGGGCAATGACCGTGGGTGCCCGTGTGACTGACGATCACCGGCACGTCGACCATCGCCAGAACTTCCCGCGCCATCTTCGGCGAGGCATGGGCGAGATCGATGATCATGCGCCTTTCGACCATGCGTTCGACGACCTGGCGGCCGAATTCCGTGAGCCCCCCGTCGCCCCCGGCCTCGCCGTGGAGCGAGGCGCCGAGTTCGTTGTCGAAGAAATGGGTGAGCCCCATCAGGCGGAAGCCAGCGTCATGCAGCCTGTCGAGATTCGCGATGTCGCCCGAAAGCGCATGGCCGCCCTCGGCACCGAGAATCGCGCCGATCACGGTGGAACCCGCATCCCGGTCGGCCAGGACCTGCGCGAGGTCGGCCCGGCTCCGGACCAGGCGCAGTTCGTCCGGCCGGTCGTCGGCGAGGGCCTTCAGCGCCGTGGCCTGCGCGAGCGCTCGCTCGGTCAGGTCGAACCAGCTTTCGAGCGGGCGCAGCTGCGCGATCGAGAGAAGCGTGATGTCGTCGCGCGCGTCGGACGGGTTCGTGTCGTAATTGAGGCCCGCCGGGCTCTTCGTGACGGTAGTGAAGACCTGCACGGCGACGTTGCCTTCACGCAGCCGGGGAAGGTCGACATGACCGACGGAGGAACGCTGCGCGAGGTCGCGGTCCCACAGGAGGCTGTCGGCGTGCCAGTCGCCGATGATCAGGCGGGCGTGCATCGCCCGGGCTGCCGGGCTGACCGGCCAGGGATCGTGGGAAACCACCCGGTTCTGGACCTTCTCGACGATTCTCGGCCCGAACAGGAAGAAGCCCACGAGGCCAACAGCGAGGATCAGGAGCAGGATCAGGCGCATTCGGGTCTCCCTTTTCGGAAGCCTAGATCAGCGCGGCGCTCCGGCAAAGCCCGCAGATCATTGCGGAGTTCGGGGCGAGGCGGCAAGAAGGGGCATGGCGAAGGCGCGTATCATCATCCACCTGCCCGGCTCGGTCATCCTGGGCGCGGAGCCCTTGAAGCAGTTCTACCGCTCGCTGCGCGAAGGGCTGATCGCGCGCGGCGCGCGCGTCGAGTTCGCGATCCACGACCGGGCGACCCTGCCCGGAGAAGTCGAGGCGGACGAGGACTTCCACATCGTGGATCACGGCAACCTGCGCCACCCACGGGTGCTGAACACCGGCATCGCGTATGTCTACCCGTTCTGGCATCTCGATCCGTGGGGCATCAGGGCGGGATCTTCCATCGAGGCGAAGGAGTTTGATCCGCAGGCCATCGACACGGAAGCGGCGGCTGAGTTCATGGAGAAGCTCCGGCGGAGGCAGGTCCAGAAGCGCGCCTCGCGCTATCCGCAGCCGGAAGAGCGTGTGGCCTTCCCGGAGGGGTGTATCGCCGTCTTCCTCCAGAGCGAGGCGCATCGGCAGGTGGAAGAGACCTGCCATCTCGACCGGGCGACTATGGTGGAGGCGCTGCTGGCGCGGGACGATTCCCGGCCGATCGTGGTGAAGATCCATCCGCGCGACACGAGCGCCGGGACGCGGGACTGGCTGGGCGCGCTCGCCGCGCGGGACGGGCGCGTGATCGTGACCGAGGCCAATATTCACGACATCCTCGCCTCCGCCGCGGTGACGGTGACGATCAACTCGGCAGTCGGGATCGAGAGCATGATCCACGAGGTGCCGGTGGTGCTGTGCGGGCGGGCGGACTTTCACCACGCGGCGATCACGGTGGAACGGGCGGAGGACTTGGATGCCGCGATCATGGCGGCGGAACGGGGAGAATGGGACTTCCCCCGCTACCTCTACTGGTATTTCCGGCTGAACTGCGTCGGCTCGGGCAGCGGGACGCTGATCGACGACGTGCTGGCGCGGATATCTGCGACCGGGTTCGACACGGGGCGGTTCGGGTTGTCCTCGTGAGGCAACGGGGCTCCACGAGGACTGTTCCGGGCGCCTAGTCTTCCATCGCCTCAAGCTCGTCGATGAGGCCCGCGATCATGCCGAGGCCCTTGTCCCAGAACTTGGGGTCGGTCGCGTCGAGGCCGAAGGGTGCGAGAAGCTCCTTGTGGTGCTTCGATCCGCCTGCCTTCAGCATCTCGAAGTACTTGTCCTCGAAGCCCGGCAGCCCTTCCTCGTAGACGGCGTAAAGCGCGTTCACGAGGCCGTCGCCGAAGGCGTAGGCGTAGACGTAGAAGGGCGAGTGGACGAAGTGGGGGATGTAGGACCAGAAGGTCTCATACCCCTCCATGAATTCGAAGGCGTCGCCGAGGCTTTCGCCCTGCACGCTCATCCAGAGAGCGTTGATGTCGTCGGGCGTGAGTTCCCCCTGCTCGCGGCGCGCGGCGTGCAGCTTGCACTCGAAGTCGTAGAAGGCGATCTGGCGGACGACAGTGTTGATCATATCCTCGACCTTGCCGGCAAGGAGTGTCTTCTTCTCCTTCGCGTCCTTGGCATTCGCGAGGAGGCGGCGGAAGGTCAGCATCTCGCCGAAGACGGAGGCGGTTTCGGCGAGCGTGAGCGGCGTCGATGACAGAAGCTCCCCCTGGCCCGCGGCGAGGACCTGGTGGACGCCGTGGCCGAGTTCGTGGGCGAGCGTCATCACATCGCGCGGTTTGCCGAGGTAGTTGAGCATCACGTAGGGATGGACCTCGGTCACGGTCGGATGCGCGAAGGCGCCCGGCGCCTTGCCTGGCTTCACGCCCGCGTCGATCCAGCCCTTGTCGAAGAAGGGCTCCGCGAGCTTCGCCATTTCGGGGGCGAAGTCGGCATAGGCGCCCATGACGGTCTCGCGCGCCTCATCCCACTTGACGGCGCGGCTCACCTCGATCGGCAGGGGCGCGTTGCGGTCCCAGACCTGGAGCTTGTCGAGGCCCATCCACCTGGCCTTCAGCCGGTAATAGCGGTGCGACAGGCGCGGATAGGCGGCAGTGACCGCCGCACGCAGCGCCTCCACCACCTCCGGCTCGACGTGGTTCGACAGGTGCCGGGCGTGCTGCGGCGTCGGCATCTTGCGCCAGCGGTCCTCGATCTCCTTCTCCTTCGCCAGCGTGTTGTGGACGCGGGCGAAGAGCTTGACGTTCTCGCCGAAGACCTGAGCGAGTGCGCGCGCGGCGGCCTCGCGGCGCGGGCGTTCCTGTTCGGAGAGAAGGTTGAGCGTCGCCTCGAGGCTCAGGGGCTCCTCCTCGCCCGCGACGGTGAAGGTCAGCGCCGCCATCGTCTCGTCGAAGAGCTTGTTCCAGGCGGAGGCGCCGACGGTGGACTGGTCGTGCAGGAAGCGTTCCAGTTCGTCCGAAAGCTGGTGCGGCTTCAGCGCGCGCATGCGGTCGAAGACTGGCTTGTAGCGGCCGATCTCGGCGTTCGCGCCAAAGAGCGCGTCGTAGGCGTCGTCCTCGATCCGGTTGAATTCGAGGCTGAAGAAGACGAGGGGCGTCGTGAAGTCCGTCACCTTGTCCTGGCAGTCGGACATGAACTTCGCCCGCGCCGCGTCGACCGTGTTCTGGTAATAGCGAAGCCCCGCGTAGGACATGATCCGCCCGGCAATCGTCTCGATCCGCTCGTAGGCGCGGATGCAGGCAAGCATGGCGTCGGCGTCGAGGCTCGCAAGCTTGCCTTGATAGGTCGCGGCGAAGTCGGCGCAGGCCTTGCCGAGCCAGTCCATGTCGCGCTTCAGTTCCGGCGCGTCCGGCGCCGCGTAGAGGTCCGTCAGGTCCCAGTCCGGGAGCTGGCCGAGCCCCCCGGCAGAGATGTCGGCATCGAAGACGGGGCGGGCGAACGGACGGCGCATCGGGAACCTCTTTTCTATCTTCCGGTCACAGATAGGCGCGGGGGTGGGGCGAAGGCAAGGCAAAGGCGGCCGCCCTGAGCGCAGCGCCGCTTGAGGAGTGGCTGCGGGGAGGTTAAGTGGGGTCTGAAATCTGGAGTCCGCCGATGCCCGTCACGCTTTCCACCACCGAGCCCGGCTTCGAGGCCGGCTTCCGCACGCTTCTCGCGCAGAAACGCGAGGACGCGCCGGACGTGGATGCCGCCGTCGCCGCGATCATTGCCGACGTGCGGGAACGGGGCGATGCGGCGGTGATCGAACTGACCCGGAAATTCGACCGGCTGGAGCTGACGCCCGACCGGCTCGCCTTCACCGAGGCGGAGATCGACGCGGCCTGCGCCGAGGTGTCGGAAGAGGAACGCGACGCGCTCGAACTCGCGGCGGAGCGGATCCGGGCCTATCACATCCGCCAGATGCCGGAGGACGCGCGCTGGACCGATCCCGATGGTGCGACGCTCGGGTGGCGCTGGACGCCGGTCGCCTCGGCGGGGCTCTACGTGCCCGGCGGGCTCGCCTCCTATCCCTCGTCGGTGCTGATGAACGCGATCCCGGCAAAGGCCGCGGGCGTCGGGCGGCTGGTGATCTGCGCACCGACGCCGGGCGGCGTGGCCAATCCGCTGGTGCTTATGGCGGCGCGGATCGCGGGGGTCGAGACGGTCTACCGGATCGGCGGCGCGCAGGCGGTCGCTGCGATGGCCTACGGGACCGAGACGATAGCGGCGGTGGACAAGATCACTGGCCCCGGGAACGCCTACGTGGCTGCGGCGAAGCGGCGGGTCTTCGGCAAGGTCGGCATCGACATGATCGCGGGGCCGTCCGAGATCCTCGTCATCGCGGACAAGGACAACGATCCGGACTGGATCGCGCTCGACCTGCTTTCGCAGGCCGAACATGACGAGAGCGCGCAGTCGATCCTGATCACCGACGACGCGGCCTTCGGGCAGGCGGTAGCGGCGGCGGTCGAGAAGCGGCTCGAGACGCTGGAACGGCGCAAGATCGCCGGAGAAAGCTGGCGCGCGCATGGCGCGGTGATCGTCGTGCGGGACCTCGCCGAGGCGGTGGAGCTGGCCGACCGCATCGCACCCGAGCACCTGGAGCTCTGCGTGGCCGACCCCGAGGCGCTGGCCGCCAGGATCAGCCACGCGGGCGCGATGTTCCTTGGAGCCTTCACGCCGGAGGCGATCGGTGATTACGTCGGCGGGCCGAACCACGTCCTGCCCACGGCGCGGTCGGCGCGGTTTTCCTCGGGTTTGTCGGTCCTCGATTTCGTGAAGCGCACGACGATCGCGAAGATGACGCCCGGGGCGCTCAGGGCGATTGGCCCGGCCGCGGAACGGCTGGCGAAGTCGGAGAGCCTCGAGGCGCATGGCCTGTCGGTCCGCGCGAGGCTCGACCGGCTGAACGAAGGAGGCGCGTGATGTCGCGGATATCGAAGATCGAGATCGACGACAGCGGCCTGCCGCCGCCGACGCCCGAGATCGAGCAGGAACGGAAGGTCGCGATCTTCGACCTTCTGGAGGACAACACCTTCTCCATCCCTCCGCGCGGCGAGGGTCCCGCGCCTGACGGGCCCTTCAACCTGGCGCTGTCGATCCGCGACGGGCGGCTCGTCTTCGACACAACGACCGAGGCGGGCGACAAGGTGGCGGAGTTCCACCTGTCGCTCGGGCCGTTCCGGCAGGTCGTGAAAGATTATTTCCAGATCTGCGAAAGCTACTTCGACGCGGTGAAGCGGCTGCCGCCGAGCCAGATCGAGGCGATCGACATGGCGCGGCGGGGCATCCACAACGAGGGCGCCCGCGTCCTTCAGGAACGGCTGGAGGGCAAGGCGGACCTCGACATCGATACGGCCCGTCGCCTCTTCACGCTCATCTGCGTTCTGCATTTCGGGGGCTGAGGATTGGGCAAACTCCCCCACTCGGTGCTCTTCTGCTGCGACCACAATGCGATCCGCTCGCCCATGGCCGAGGGGATAATGAAGAAGTTGTACGGGCGGGATTGCTACGTCCAGTCCGTGGGGGTGAAAAGCGATCTGGAGATCGACGGATTCGCCGTCGCCGTCTGCCAGGAGATCGGCGTGGAGCTTTCGCGCCACCGGGCGCGCAGCTTCGACGAGATGGAGGAATGGGGGGACGACCTGTCGGCCTTCGATCTTGTGATCGCGCTTTCGCCCGCAAGCCAGCGGCGCGCCCTGGAACTCACGCGGTTCTTCCACCTCGAAGTGGAATACTGGCCGATCCTCGATCCGACAGGCATCGGTGACGGGCGCGATACGAAATTGGCCGCTTACAGGAAAACGCGCGACCAGATCCGCGACAAGATGTTCGAGCGGTTCGGTCCGCCATTAGAGGAAGAGGAACAAGAATGACGGCAAAGGATGTGATCGCGGCCTATTTCACGGCGTTCAACGCGGGCGACGTGGACGGCATGCTGGCGCTTCTGGATACGGATGTGGAGCATCACGTGAACGAGGGCGGCATCAGGCGCGGCAAGATCGCCTTCGCCGAGTTCTGCGCCCACATGAACCACTGCTACAAGGAATTCCTGACCGACATCGTGGTCTTCGGCAGCGAGGACAACACGCGCGGTGCGGCGGAGTTCGTGGTGAACGGAACCTACCTCAAGACGGACTCCGGCCTGCCGGAGGCCAATGGCCAGAAATACGTCCTGCCGGCCGGATCGTTCTTCACCCTGAAGGACGGGAAGATCTCGCGCGTCACGACCTACTACAACCTCAAGGACTGGGTCCGGCAGGTCTCTGCATGAGCCTTGAGGTCCTTCCTCTGACCGGCGAAGCGCTGGAGGCGGCGCTCGACGACGTCGCGCGCCTGCGGATCGCCGTGTTCCGGGACTGGCCCTATCTTTATGACGGCGACCTGAACTACGAGCGGCGCTATCTGAAGACCTACCGCAACTCGCCCCAGGCGATCGTCGTGGGCGCCTTCGACGGCGCGCGGCTGGTCGGCGCGGCGACGGGCACGCCAATGGAAGAACACGCCGAGGAATTCGCGGCCCCGTTCGAGGCGACGGGGCTCGACCTCAACGGGATCTTCTATTGTGCGGAGTCCGTTCTCCTGCCGGAGTATCGGGGGCGCGGCCTCGGCCATGCCTTCTTCGATGCGCGCGAGGCTCATGCGCGGTCGCTCGGGCGCCGCCATTCGGCCTTCTGCTCGGTGATCCGGCCTGCGGATCACCCGGCGCGGCCGAAGGAATACCGTCCGCTCGACGCCTTCTGGGAAAAGCGCGGATACCGCAAGCTGACCGGCGTGGTGGCGGAGTATTCGTGGCGGGACGTCGGCGAAGACGCGGAAACGAAGAAGCCTCTGCAGTTCTGGATCCGAGAGCTTTGAAGGCCGGCCAGGTCCGGAGGGGAATGATGCCGATCAAACTTGCAGCCGCTGCCTATCCGCTCGACTGGTTCGAGGATTGGGCCGCCTACGAGGCCAAGATCTCCGCCTGGGTTGCCGAGGCCGCGGCGGCGGGGGCCGATATCCTCGTCTTCCCCGAATACGGGGCGATGGAGCTTTCCTCGCTCGGCGGACCGAACGTCGCGGCCGACCTGGAAGGTGCGCTGCGCGAGGTGTCGCGGCACCGCCCGGCGATGGAGGCCCTGCACGCGAGGCTCGCCGCCCGGCACGGGGTGCACATCCTGGCGGCCTCGGGACCCGTCTTCTCAGGCGAGCGGCCGGTGAACCGCGCGAGTCTTTTCGGCCCCTCGGGCCTGATCGGGCATCAGGACAAGGCGATCATGACCCGCTTCGAGCGGGAGGACTGGGACGTCGTGCCGGGCAATGGCTTGACGGTCTTCGAAACCGAGCTTGGCCGCGTCGGCGTTCTCATCTGCTACGACAGCGAGTTCCCGCTTCTCGGCCGCGCGCTGGCCGAGGCGGGATGCGAGATCCTGCTGGTTCCTTCGGCGACCGAAACCCTCGCTGGCTTCACCCGAGTCCGCGTCGGGGCGATGGCGCGCGCGCTGGAGAACCAGTGCCCCGCCGTGCAATCGCCGGTGATCGGCGTCGCCGACTGGTGCGCCGGGATGGAAGAGAACACCGGCCGCGCCGCGATCTACGGTCCGCCCGACAGGGGCTGGCCGCCGACGGGAATCCTCGCCGAGGGCGATATGGCCGTTCCGGGCTGGACCTATGCCGAGGTGACGCTCGACGCGGTGCGCGAAGTGCGCGACGACGGCGGCGTTCTCAACTTCCGGCACTGGGCGGAGCAGGAAGACCGGCTTTCGGTCAGCATTTGCAGGGCGGAAGCCCCACAAACCGCTTGAAAATGCACCGCGTCGGGCGCATTTAAGGCACGCCCGCGCGCTTTTGGCGGGTAACCTCTAATGGAGCGACCATGGCCAAGGAAGAAGGACTCGAATTTCCGGGCGTCGTGAAGGAACTCCTGCCGAATGCGACGTTCAGGGTCGAGCTGGAAAACGGCCATGAGATCATCGCAACGATGGCAGGGAAGATGCGGAAGAACCGCATCCGCGTTCTTGCCGGCGACAAGGTGCAGGTGGAGATGACGCCCTATGACCTCTCCAAGGGGCGTATCAATTACCGTTTCAAGTAACCGACCGCGCCTCGTTCTCGGATCGGCCAGCCCGCGCAGGAGAGAGCTTCTGGCGCAGCTGGGGATCGTCGCGGACGACGTGCGCGCCCCCGACATCGACGAGGACCCGAGGAAGGGCGAACTTCCCCGGCCCTATTGCGCGCGGATGGCGGCCGAAAAGGCCCGCGCCGTGCCCGCCGGGCCCGAGGAGATCGTGCTTTGCGCCGACACCACGGTGGCGCTTGGCCGCCGGATCCTCGGGAAGCCCGCCAATTCAGGCGAAGCGGCGGAGTTTCTTGTCGGCCTCTCGGGCCGTCGCCACCGCGTCATCACGGCCGTGGCCGTGCGGCGCGGCGAACGGCTTTGGGAACGCGTCGTCGAGACGGTTGTGAAGGTGAAGCCCCTCTCGGACGAGGAGATCAACGCGTATCTCGCCTCGGGCGAGTGGGAGGGGAAGGCCGGGGGCTACGGGATCCAGGGGGTCTTCGGGGCCTTCATTCCTTGGATCCAGGGTTCCTACACTGCCGTCATGGGCCTGCCTGTGGCCGAGGCGGCAAATTTGTTGCAGGCTGCGGGCTATCCTGTCTTCGGAGGGCATGACCAATGAAGGGCCGGTTGATCGTTCTGGGCGAAGTGCGGGGCCGCGAGGCGGCGGGGCTCATCGTGGACGGGCGGCTGGAGGATCTTCTGGTCGCGGGCCCCGAAGACTTCGCGCCAGCGCCGGGGGCCATCTACCGCGCGGTCGTCGATCGCCAGGTCAAGGGGCAGGGCGGGGTCTTCCTGAAACTTCCCGAGGGCGGCAAGGCCTTCCTGCGCGAAACTTCGGGCCTTGCGCCGGGCCAGCCGGTGCTGGTGCAGGTCTCTGGCGCCGCCGAACCGGGCAAGGCGACGCCGGTTACGACACGCCTTCTCTTCAAGTCGCGCCTCGCGATTGTCACGCCGGGCGCGCCGGGAACGAACGTCTCGCGCCGGATCAAGGACGCCGACGAACGCGCGCGGCTCGAGGCCGTTGCGGCGGGGGCGATGGATGGCGCGGCGGAGGACCTCGGGCTGATCCTGCGTTCGGCCGCGGAGGGTGTGGACGAGGCCGACCTCGTCGAGGATATCGCCACGATGCGCGACCTCGCGGAACAGGTGCTCGAGGATGTGAAGGGCGCGCCAGAGCTTCTGGTCGACGGGGCCGGCCCGCACGAGACCGCCTGGCGCGACTGGTCCGACCCTGCGCCCGACGCTGTCGAAGAGGGTCCGCGGGTTGCCGAGGCCGCAGGGCTCGACGAGATGGTCGAGATGATCTTGCGGCCGGAAGTGGAGCTGCCCGGCGGTGGGCGCATGACGATCGAGCCGACGCGCGCGCTTGTCGCCGTCGATGTGAACACGGGCGCGGACACCTCGCCCGCCGCGAGCCTCAAGGCGAACATCGCCGCGGCGCGGGACCTGCCGCGTCAGCTCAGGCTCCGGGGGCTTGGCGGCATGGTGACGGTCGATTTCGCGCCGATGCCGAAGCGCGACCGCGCGACGCTGGAACAGCAGCTGCGCGCCGCCTTCAAGGGCGAATCAGCCGAGACGAGCCTCGCCGGATGGACGCCGCTCGGAAACTTCGAACTTCAGCGCAAACGCGACCGGATGCCGCTCGCTGAGGCGCTGAGAGGAACGACGCCGTGACCTGCCCGATCTGCAAGAAGCCCTCGGACCCGAAGTACCGGCCCTTCTGCTCCAAGCGCTGCGCAGACATCGATCTCGGCCGCTGGCTCACCGGCGCCTACGTGATTCCGGGCGACGAGGACGAGAGCGCGGAAGAAGAACGCCCGCGCCCGGACACTTCCCTCCCGCACTGAAGACAGGTTTGTCAAATACCTCGTTCGGGCGCTATTGACTTCGCTCCGGGGCTATTTCATACGGTGCGGGCTCGATTCACCCGGCACCCCAGCCGATCCGGATCGGGCCAAACGCGCGGCGCTGATACCCCATCGCCGCCATGGTGCGCCCGGGTAGCTCAGGGGTAGAGCAGTGGATTGAAAATCCTCGTGTCGGTGGTTCGATTCCGCCCCCGGGCACCACTTAAAATATTGACTTAAAAAGATAATTTTACTTTGCCGCTATGAGCGGCCGAAGCCTTTTGTTCTTTGGGTAGCATGTGGGTAGCGAACGAGCGAAATCACCATGTTTTGCCCCAGGTCCTCGTGACGCTGCGATCACCTGAGCTTTCAGATGCGTGATGTTGACCCTAGGTCTGCCTGGTGCCGGACAGATATTGCGTGAAGGAAAAAAGCGCCGCAAGATATGGTAGCTGCGTTGACCTTGACGCCGTTCTGAAACATACTCGCGGCAAAAATAGCGGGGCAGGACGTGACCTATCTCCATGCAGAGGCAGTCTCATCAGTAGTAACGGCGGCATTGGACAGATCCACTGTAAGCGGCGCTACACACAAGTTCTATCGGTATCCAGCCAGGTTCTCACCCAAGTTTGCTCGGGCGGTGATCGAAGCGTTTTCAGAGCCTGGAGATATTGTCCTCGATCCGTTCGTTGGTGGAGGAACGACAGCAGTAGAAGCCCTACGCGCAGGTCGTCGTTGTATCGGCACAGACATCAACGAATTGGCTCTGTTTGTATCCAAAGTAAAGACTACAATCCTTTCAGAAGAAGAACTCGACTTCTTGCGCTCTTGGTTCGAGATTTTTGAGCAGCAACTCAAGATTTCCAAGACGAGTGGTGCGCACGAGACTTGGCGCGAGAAAGGCTACTTTCGTCATCTGGAATCACAAGAAACATGGCGCCATCGCAATTTGATCCAAGTGGCACTTGAACAGATTGATCAATTGAAATCTGAAAACCTTTCGGACTTCATGAGATGTGTTGTGCTGCGTTCCATGCAGCTTTCTCTGGATGGTCGCCGAAACGTAATGACTATTGACGAGGTCCGTTCGAAAATCTCGTCTCATTTTCATGAAATGATCTTGGACATGTCGGCGCTTCGCGAGGAGCTTCCTAGTTCGTCTCTGGCTCAGCACCCAAACCTGGCGAAGTGTAATGCAGCCGATTTGCACACCAATTCCGACGTTCTAGGAATGGGAACACCAAGGCTTGTAGTGACATCTCCCCCTTACCCAGGTGTGCACGTGCTGTACCATCGCTGGCAAGTGAGAGGAAGGCGTGAGACCGCAGCGCCTTATTGGATCGCAAACAAACTAGATGGGGATGGCGAGCGCTACTACACGCTCGGCAATCGACACGAAAAAGAACTCAAGACATACTTTGAGAACTTGAAAGGCGTCTTTTCATCCATTTCAAAAGTAATAGGTCCCGACACCACTGTGGTCCAGATGGTTGCTTTCTCCGAACCGGATTGGCAGCTTCCGAAGTACCTTGAAGTTATGGAAGAATCTGGCCTTAAAGAGATCGTTCCAACTTTCGGTGACGAACAAAGGATTTGGCGCGATGTGCCCAATCGAAAATGGCACGCGGAACGCCAAACCCGACGCGAGGGTTCTCGTGAAGTGGTCTTGTTCCACAGAAAGGGTTAAGCTGCGACCTCGGCGTTCAGTTCGCTGGGGTCCAAGTCGCCCAGGAAGTTAATCATGGGGATCAGCATCATTGACATGGCGCGTGTCGAATAGGCGACTAGTTCCGCGATTTCTTCACCATCTTTATCCTTGCCCGCCTCATGGATAAGAGCAAGACCCACCAAGACTATACCGATTTTGAATTGCTCGCGAAGCAAATCTTCCGTGCCTTTCGCGCGTTCAAGTTCCTTTTGAAAATATATATTCTCGGCGTTGATGAAGAAGTCGAAAGACCTGTGCTTCTGGTCACTTCCGTCCTCTGCTTGGATGACCTTCAAGGCAGAGAATTTGTCGAAGCCATATGCGTCCCACTCGTCGCGCTCAACCCACTGCACATGAGGAAGTGTTAGACCAGATGGGATGAGGCTGTCGTCGCCGGATTTCTTGGAAGGAGCATCGCGTCGCTTTCCTTGCTTTCCTTCACGATCAACGAATGGGACAACGGTGATCTCTGCAAAGTTTGTGAACGGCTCCAGTCTGCTGTTGTCGGTAACAAGGATCTTGAGGTTGACGACATCTCCGGCCTTTGCATCAGGTAGCTCGAGCTTTAGACTTGCCGTTCCGTTATGCAAGCTCATTGAGTGGTTTGGGATGACGGTCTCATTGCCATTTTCATCAACCTTCAGAACACCATAACGGCCCTTTTCTTTGGCACGCCCAAAGTAATTGTTCTCGGCATCGGTTTCGAAGGTAAGGCGAACTTCGCGACCCTCCTCACAGTTGCGCTTTTTCACTTCCCCGTAGTTCATTTTCCGAAATCTGAAGTAAGTCGGGAACTCTTCACCTTCAAATTCCGGCTGTGATCCAGAGGGAGCCGTGGCAGTCAGATCAGTAAGTCGGTCACCAGTGAGAAAAAGAGCACTCAGCGTCGGTGACTTCTTCATGACGCTCTTGAGCACGTCCTCAAGAGTCTTGTCATCCTTTACCTTTTCCTTGATCTTTTCCGCACGACGCTGATGATTGAACTCTTTCAACGCCGCGTTTTCGCCAACCTTTTTTTGAAGTGCGCCTTCGACCTTTCGGCGAAACTCGGAGTCAGCCAGCGCCTCCCGTGTATTCATGAAGAGTTCTTCATGAGCCCACTGGTCAATCTTCGAACAATCTACGCGCGCAAGCAGCGAGTCAGAGACATAGCTGAAGTTGATGCCCTTGCGCGTGAAGAAACGTGAATGAAGAACGCCCTGCGTCTGCCCGTTCACAACAAACAGGACACCTTCCGATTTGTTGAGATAAGTCTTGGCCTTACCATCTTTGAAGCCGAAATATCGAATGGTGAACTCCTGCCCGTCCACCGTCATGCTTTCGTCATACGGGAACCCATCAGCAAGGTTGCCCGCACGGTTGTCAGACAAGCGGACCGAAAGCCCCGTGCTAGGGTTGGAGAAGCTACCTTCATTGCCGGAGTAGTCTCTGCATTCATGAAACATGATGGGCAAGGCCGGACTCGGGAGGCGCACATCTACCTGGCGAAGGAGGCCATCGCTCATGAGAATATTGGAGGTTCCAGAGAATTTGTATTCGTAGAGCTTGACGAGCGAGCCGAATGTCAGCGGTTTTTCATAAGCTTTGTTGCCGTCTGGCTTCACCTGAAGGGTATCGGCCGCAAATCGAAGAACCCCGCCGTGTCTCTCTGCGTCTGCATTGATGGGGGCAAGGTAGCGGTAGACGCTATTGCGTTCGCCCGTGGTTGGTGTCTCCCGGCGAACCACAGTGAAGCTCCAAAGACCAGCCTCGTTTTCATCTCCCGAGACGATTGCGGGGTTCCTGCGGGTTACGATGAGCTGCATTCGGCGGTCTCCGCAGAACCGCAAAGCACCAGTGCCACCCATGTTGAAGCGCCCCTGGACGAATGGCACCCGTAGCTTGTTTGACTTATTGAGTGACAGGAACGTGTGTGGCACTCGCTCTGGTGTCTGTCCTTCACCTTCATCGACGATGGTAATTGAGGGGCGGCCTTTGAGACCAGTTGCAGCGAGCGTGATCCCCCTGGCCAGGGTAGTTCTTTCTTCCCTGGTCATGTTCTCGATCAGACCATTCGTCTCGTTTTCAGGATGCGCCGACTTCTGGATGAGTTGCGCTACTGCGTAGCGCACCGAGGGTGGGGCGGCGGGGCCCTGCGGATCAATTCCTGCAACCAAACACTCGTTCATGAGTCGAGCATCTGCGGCGTTCACAAGCTTTTCGACCAAAGCGGCCACGGGGTCGGACTGCTGAGCGCCAGCAGTCGAGAAGTTGTTCTCCATGTCGCCCAAGTCGCGCCAACAGTCATGATTGTCCCAGAACCCCGCCTCCTCAAGTAGGGCGACCACTTGCTCTTCCTTGTCGGCGGAAATCAGTTGGAGGCAGAGTTCTTTGGGATCAATCATGTCATCACCACTACAGCTTGAATTTGTTTTCTTTAGCCCCTTTCGGCGCAGCAAATCTGCTCTCCACGTCTGACACCGCGTCCCGAAGCGCCTTTACGATCTTGCGAATTTCGGCGTCGTCCCACTCATAGAGCTGGCGATTGGATAGCTTACCGATGCGGACAATTGCCTCAAGGGCCTTGTTGGTACGCCCCTCGGCGAGCTCCCGAAATTTGTCGTGTTTCTCGGTCATGACAGTGCGCTCCTCAACGTCGCTGATCTGGTAGATACTGTCTCGACCTTCATGGGTCAAGGACTGACGCAGTATTTTACGAATACTGTGATTATGATGCGGTCTCCCCTGTTCGCCCAGAGTATCGATAAGTTGCTGAAAATGTTGCCCTCATGCCAGCAAAGACAGCCTGTTTTACCGCCAGATGTGTCTGCTAAAATGGCTCTCTTGGCCCCATGATGCCTCGGAAAAGAACCTCTGGGTGAGATTTTTTCGGGCGATACTGTTCGGAAGAGTTGCGCAGATTACGGTGATTCTTTGTGGAGTACGCTTGATGAGGCTAACAAAAACGCGGCATCGATGATGCCGCGCACTCTGCCTTGATCCTGGTCGTCTTCGCTTTTGTGTGCGTCTACGGTTTAGGTTGCAGCGTCCGCCTCGCCTCCTTCTCGGCTGCGGACCCCTTCACCCACTGCCACGGGGTGCGCGGCTTCCTCGCCTTCGCTAGTTCAGGGTTCGCCTTGGCGTCGCTGGCGGCGGCGCGCAGGCGTTCGCGGGCCTCGCGCGGGTCGATCTTGAGTTCGTCGCAGATGGCCTTGAGCGTCACGATATCGGTCATGTCGATCTCCTAAGTTGCTGATGAAGATCGATAAGACGAAGGCTGGCAGCGTGTCAGGGATAACCCCAGAACATCTTTAGCTTTTCTCGATCTGCTGCTATGACTGATCTCGACGCGGCAGACGCAGCCGTGTTGGGGCGTGGAAACCCCTCTCTGACTAGGCCGGGCAACCGGCTGAACACCTTTGACCTATGGTCGGGGTGCCTGTGTTATACAACAGGCCGCCCGGCTAAAGGCACAGGGTCCGTGTCAGAGCGGATTTCCAACACCCCGATCACCAGTCAATTGCGAGGGCGCTCGCAGATCGGGGTTTGGTGGAACTGGTGCTGTCCCATCCCGTCGCGTGGACCGACCGTGCAAGCCTGCCTGACCGTGCAGGCGTGTATCTGATCGCGCGTAGCGAACCGGGCAACACCGTTTACATCGGTCGGACATGGGGTGCGAAGGGGATACGGCACAGGATACGGACGTTCCACAGGTCAGCGACCACCGGGCAGAAAGGCCATGCCGGGGGCGTCACGTTCCATGGCGTGTTCGATGGTGACATGACTGGCCTGTTCGTTTCGGTGCACCTGCCTGACGGCATCGACCCCAAGCCGAAAATCCTGCATCCTTACATCGCTTATGCCGAGCGACGGCTGATCTGGGAGCATGTCGAGGCGCATGGCGGCTTGCCGGTGTGCAACTCGGAATGACCTGCACCTAACCCCGAGCATCGAGAGCGAAACGCGCGCGCGGCGGCGTTGTATTGAGCCAGGAACGCCGGGGCGTGCTTCGCGCATGGTGATCCCTCCGTGAACCCGGCTGGCGCGCTGTGCGCCGCACTCACGGCGATCCTCCCGGCATCTGGACCGACATGGCTTCCCCTGTGGTCTTCCTCGATGGCACGGGAATTACCCTGACGGGCGATAGCCCCCGATCTTATTGCGCTGGCATCGAAACCAGCCAGCGAGGAAATCGGCAATGACGATACGCGCGACATGGGCCTTCAACGGCCAGACGAAAACCATCCTGGGAAACTGGCACCGCCTCTGGTGCCTGCTGTTCGGGCCAATCTATTACCTGTTCAAGGGCATGTTCCTGTGGGCGATCCTGTCACTGATCACGGCCAACGGCCTGTGGGTCGGCTTCCCCCTGTTCAACCGCGCCATCGTGCTGCGCCACTACCACCGCAAGGGATGGGTTCAAGAATGACCGCCCGAGCAGTTTGCCACCCGAGTGGAACCCGGCGCGCGATGTCGAAACCCAGCGGGAATGCGGACCGCATGAAAACACACGGCAATTTGGGTCCGGCTCGCATCCGACAGACTGATAGATAGTCAACGGGTCGGTCCGAGGCGTTCCGCGCGGCGCTGTCACAGGGCGACCACAAGGGGGATGGGGGGAGGCGTTTTTTTTAACGGCGCGCACCCTATGGGCAGACAAGGGGTCATGCATACTGCCGAGATTTTCGGCCCCTAGCCGATTTCAAGACCGTCAAGAACGCCAAGGCCGTCATGCATGTTCGTGGCGATGTTGAGGGGTTGAAGTGCGCCAACAAACACGATGGCGCTGTTGGCGTTCTTGGCGCACTTCACATCCTACCTGTGGTCACTCTTCGTCTGGCAGCGACAAGACCCAGCCTTTGCCCTTCTTCTTCGACACCACGCCCAAGGATCGCCGGGCGCGTTCCAGCGTCTTCTCGGAAATGTCGCGCGCGGCTGCCTCCTTCTCGACCTTGGTCGTTGCCTCTGGCCCATTCTTGAGGAACACGCGCAGGAACTGGATCGCCTCGTCGAGCGCGGACATCTGGGGCTTGCCACCCTCGAACGAAATCAGGTCGTCGATGGTGATGTCTGACGGCCCCAGCCAGTTCAACGTCGCCATGCCCCCGTCATCGGCGTAAATCTCGTAGCTCTGGGTTTGACCGCGCTTCGCGATGTTGTGCTTGATGTGAACCACCAGCTTGGTCGAACTGTCGTTCGGATGCTCGCAGACCAGAAACGCCGACCGCGCCGCGCCGATCACGTCCATCGACCCACCACCCCGATAGATGGCCTTGTCGTGCTTGGCCTTGGTCAGGTGCCGGATGATCAGCACGGCCGTCTCGCCGGTTTCGGCGATATCCTTGAGGAAGGACAGAAGCTGCCGGATCACGTTCGGCTTATACATGTCCTGCCCACTCGGCACGTAGGCGAACAGGGGGTCGAGGATCAGCAGGTCCGGGGGCTTCCGCCTCACCTCGCGCATGAGGGCGTTTAGCCCCTTCTCGTCGAGCGACAGGAAATCGCCCTGCACGCGGATGCGCGACGGATCGCCCCCCATCGCATCGATGCGCGGCCTGATCGTGTAGGCCGCGTCATCCTCGGCGCTGAGGTATAGCACCCGGCCACGGTCCAGCTTCTGACCTTCGGGCAGTTCGCCACCGATGCTGATCTGCGCGGCAAGCTGCATGGCGAGGAACGATTTGCCCACGCCGGGGTCGCCCTCCATGATCGTTATCATGCTGAACGGGATGAACGGCTCCCAGAGCCACTCGACCTCCTTCGGATCGATGGTGTTCAGATCAACGAACAGTTCCTTCTTCTTGGAGGTCATTGCGCCCCTCCCACTCGCGCGATGATGCGCGATACCTCGGTTTCCAGCGCGTTCTGGTCGTCGCCGTGCTTTTCGCGGAAATACGGGCTTGACCAGATCACGCTGGCGATCTCGTCGAGCGACGCCTCGGCCTCGTGCAGGCCAGCGACCATTGCGAAGATCCGGCTGGATCGATCCGGTGCCTTGACGCGGTTGTGCCGGATCAGGTGGCGCGTCGAGGTGTCCAGCTTGGATCGGTATTTCCTCAGGACGGCGAGTCGGTCATGCGCATGGGGGTTCATGTCCAGTGCCTCGGGTGCAGCCGCGCCGACGCCATGTTGACCCGTCAGCAGCTTGGGGCGTGCCTTGATCGGGCTTGAGTCGAACTTCAACAGTGGAATGAACGGCTTGTCGTAATCCGGCTTGTGGTTGAATGACCCCGGCAACCGAAGCAGCTTGTTCGGCGCGCTGCCGCCCTTGTCGCCGCCATGACGATAGGTCAGGGCCTTCGAATAGGCTGACGCCAGCTTGGGCGTATGCGGCCGATCCCAAAACCACAGAGCCTGCGTTCGACCCGGCGACGTCTCCCAGACGACTGACGGCTTCGGCTTGAAGGCGAGCGGGTCGGCCTTGTCCACGTCGCACCAGCCAAACCAGCATTCTTGGGAAACGCTGGTGATTTTCCGATCTTTCCGCGTGTATGTGTTTGGGCCGAAGTATTGATCCCATTCATGCCGACTATAGTGGCGCAATAGATCGACCACACACATGTCGTCGTCAATCTGCACAAACTCCTGAACCATTCTGGTTGAACCCTTCTTGCGGAAGCACAGCGAGGCATAAGTCTTCGCGCCGTCCCCCACCTGTGGTCCCCAGATTGCGAAAAGGAACTCGTCCTGATCTTTGACGGTCATGCGATCTGGCCATCCGTCTTCCCAAAGTGTTGGCGTCAAGAAATCATCGATTTCGGCTGTCATGGTGTATCCTTTCAGCAGGTGCAGCAGCACGGGTCGCGCAAATGGCGCGTTGGTTCGGGCTGCGATGTGTCGGGGTGGCAGGGCGCTTGTCGCCCCACCGATGATGTTGTCAGCAGTCGCAGACCGGCCTTTGGGGGCGGATGCCGGTGACTTGCTCAAGCCAGTCGTCAACCTCGTCCGCGTCCCACATGAGAGGCGCGACCCGGCGAGGAAATTTGCCTTGGGCTTCGAGCACACGCAGGTGATCCGGGCTGTTCAGCATGCCCAGTTCTTCGAGGCATTTCGGGCAGTAGCCCCTTTTCTTGATGATCCTCATGGCTGGTTACCCCGCGTCTGCGTAATGCGTGCGGGCGCGCTCGGCGGCGCGGTCAGCGAGCCAGTCCTCGATCTCGGACAGGAACCACGCAACGCTGGTCCCGGCCATCCTGATACGCCGAGGAAAGCGCCCACGGGCCTCCCAGCGCAGCAGGGTTGTATTACTCACGTTGATGCCAAGGCGCTTGAGGTCAGCGCGCGTGGCCAAGGTCTTGCGACCGTCGTCGATTTTCATGATGGTCCTCCATCGGTTAGATGAAGGGGCGCCCCATTAGTTCACGTGTGATGGCAGATTAGCAGGGGCGCAGAGCGCAGTCGTGGGACACAAATCAGGGGTTTTCGTCCCAGATTGTTTCAGACTGAACGCCGAGGTCGTCGAGCAATTCGAGGATCGTCATGATCGTTCTGGTGTGAGGCGCATCAGGATCGAACAGAGACTCGATCTCGGCCATTTCCTTTGTGGTCAATTGTGTCCTTGCTTTGCGGCGCAGCCGATGCTCGACGGTATCATGCTCGACGTTTTCGCTTGTTCCAGCTATATCTGAGAAGTGCCGTGCAGCCTCACGGACTTTCATCGGGTCGCGTGCGATTTCGGCTTCCCACTCGGGGGATTGCAGTCTCACGTCTTTCTTCGCGATGCTCTTTCGCAGCCCATCAAGTTCGCGCTTGCGCACTTCGTCGAATAGCTTGAACAATGCCAGATCGTCGAATGCACCCGTCCGCCCGCGTCCACGTTTCTCGCCAAAAAAGGCTTCGCGAACCATTGCTAAACGATCTGCTTCGCTTTTACCGTTTGGATGGTCGTAGGCGCGGATGATGCTGAGAAGCAGGAGGTCAACCTGACGCTTGCGCAATTTCCGTTTCAGTGGCGTCATTCTTCGATCTGACCAATTTCATCACGTGTTGCGACCAAGCGCCGAGGGCTTCGCGCTTCTCGTCGGCGTATGAATAGACATTGTAGATAGCCGCCACGCCCGAGACCACACCCGTCTTGTGGTTCAGCAACGCCTCGGTCACGGGCTGGGGGACGCCCAGCATCGCCATGTTGGTGGACATCGTGCGGCGCAGGTCGTGGATGATCCACGGCTCCGTGCCATTGGGCAGCGCCTTGTCGAGCCGGTCTTTCAGGCGACCGAAGCCCGACACGGGCGATTTGCCGGTGGTGGTGAACACGTAGTCCGATCCGAGGAACCTCGGCACCCTGCGCAGCACGTCCATCATCGCGTCAGTGATCGGCACCGTGTGTTGTCTGCCGTTCTTGGCGCGCTGTGAAGGCAGGGTCCACAGGCGTTTTTCGAGGTCGAGTTCCGACCAGCGCATCTCGGCGACCTCGGCGCGTCTCTGGCCGCTGAGGATCAACAACTTCATGCAATCCCCGAAAGGATAGCCTTCGGCATCACAGGCCGTCCACAGCGCGCCCAGCTCATCGTCGGTCAGCACGCGCTCACGCGACCGTTCCTTGGACAGCGGTTTCATCCCGGCAATGGGGGAGGCATCGATCATGCCACGCTCGACGCACCAGCCCATCAGGTGCTTGAGGTGGGCCAGCGCCCGGTTCGCACTGACCGGCGCGGATTTGTGGATCACGTCGCAGGCTTTCACGACATCGGCGCGCTTGATCTCGTCGATCCGTTTGCCGTGCAGGGTCTTGAACTTGGCCAGGAGCGCTTCCTTGCGCTTCCAGTCGCGGTTGTGAACCTTGGCGTGCTTCTCGATATAGTCGGGGATCACGTCGCCAAGCGTGGGTTTGGTCTCGACCTCGACGCCGGTGCTACCTTCGAACCGGCCCGTCTCGATTTCGTAGAGCACCTGCCTCACCCGTTCACGAGCCTCGGCCAGCGACACGACGCCGAACCGCCCGATGGTCAGGCGACGCATCTTGCCGTTGATGCGCTTGTGCAAGCAGAACGTCTTTGTGCCGGATGTGCTAATGCGTAGGACCAGACCCGGCATCAACTCGTCCCGAAAATCGAGACGTTTCGACGGGTTGGGCCGCTGGCCCTCGATGAACTTGGTGGTGAGCTTTCGTTTCATAAGCCCATGATAAGATGGGCGCTTGCTCCTCGTCAGGGACAACCCTAGATGGTTTGAAACAGATATCGTCAGATCGGAGCGGCCACTTGGCGAAGCGTCGGACATTTGAAGAATTGGTTGGCACTGGCTTTCGCTGGCCGCAACCTGGCGATGACCCTTTCGAGTTGCCCGAAGACGGTCAGCATCACGCTGCCATAGCAGAGAACGACTTTTCACGTTTCGTGCTCATGATGGAGGGTTACAGGCGATCCGCCGACGCCCTTGTGGAACTAGCCATAGAAGATTTCCGCGAAGCAGATTTCCTGATCTATCCAATCGTTTTTCTGTACCGCCATGCGTTGGAGTTGAATTTAAAGTATATCATCAACGTCTACGGTCATCACGTCGGGGTCGAGCAGATTTGGAATTCGCACGATTTTGAGCAGCTATGGCCTGAGTTTCTGAAGGTCTTGGACGGCTTCGGCACTGATGACCCGGATCAGGCGGATCAAATTGTTGGCGGCGTTATAGCCGAGTTTGGGAACGTCGATCCCAAGTCCTTTTCTTACAGGTATCCGCGTGACAACCGTGGTATTCCGGTTCCCCTCGCCAACGACCGTATGGACTTGAGGCGTCTCCGGGATGTGATGGACGGCGTGTTCGGCTACTTTTCTGGAACGGACGGCTACCTTTCCGATCTGGTCAATGCGTGAGTGAACAGGCAAGGCACATTTTCTAGTTCGTGGGTATCGCTGGGGTAGCAGGAGCAGCGTGCTTGAATGCTCCGTCGCGAGACGGGTCGAGACGATCTGCCACGCGCAAAGATCAAGGTTTTCAATTGGCTAAGTTACAGGTTGAGCGATCCTGAAACAGCGCGCGCGGATCAACAGCCCAATTGAAAATCCTCGTGTCGGTGGTTCGATTCCGCCCCCGGGAGCACAACTGGGAAACCAGCACTGCCCCCGGGCACCACGAAAAATCTGAAGACAAGAGTGCACTCTTTGACTGTGGCTGTCGCCGTGTCGCGGTCGTCATGACTTGGTCTGAATTCGGCCCGGAATTCCCTCAGGTTGCGTCTGGCAGAGGTCTCGGATGCTCCTCATGCGGAAGGCACTGGACCTGTGGTCTGAGTGCCTGCCGTCGTCCCTTGGCGAGGTGGACCGCCGCCGCTATGAGAGGCATCCGAGCAGACGACAGGAGGCCCCCTTGAACACCGCAGCCCGCATCGCAGAGACCATCGCGGCAGAGATCGGGGCGCGCGCCCAGCAGGTCACGGCCGCCGTCGCGCTTCTCGACGAAGGTGCGACCGTTCCCTTCGTGGCGCGCTACCGCAAGGAGGTCACGGGCGGGTTGGACGACACGCAGTTGCGCAAGCTTTCCGACCGGCTCACCTACCTGCGGGAACTTGAGGACCGCCGCGTCGCGATCATGGAATCGATCCGTTCGCAGGACAAGCTGAGCGACGACCTCGCCCGTGCTATCGCGAAGGCCGAAACGAAGGCGGAGCTCGAGGACATCTATCTGCCCTACAAGCCCAAGCGCCGCACCAAGGCGATGATCGCCCGCGAGAACGGTTTGGAGCCGCTTCTGGAAGCGATCCTCGCCGACCGATCCGCCGACCCGGAGGCGCTTGCCGCCGCCTATGTCACCGAGGCGGTTCCGACGGTGAAGGAGGCCCTAGAGGGTGCGCGTGACATCCTTGCCGAGCGGCTCGCGGAAAACGCCACGCTTCTCGGTGAACTCCGCGCGTTCATGCAGAAAGAGGCGTTCCTGACCTCCCGGGTCATTGCGGGGCAGGAGGAGAAAGGCGCGAAGTTCTCGGACTATTTCGACCACCGCGAGGCTTGGGCGACGGTCCCGTCCCACCGTGCGCTCGCCGTGCTGCGCGCTTCGAAGGAAGGCGTCGTGACGATCGACATCGCCCCCGATCCGGAAACCGGTGACACGCGCGCGACCGGCATCGTCGCACGCCACATTGGCATCCAGGGGGAAGGTGCGGGTGACCGCTGGCTGCGCAACGTCGCTGGCTGGACTTGGCGGGTGAAGCTTGCCACCACGATGATGATCGACCTTCTGGGCGACCTCAGGGCCCGCGCGCATGAGGAGGCGATCGCCGTGTTCGCCCGGAATCTCAAGGACCTGCTCCTTGCCGCGCCCGCCGGGCCGCGGCCGACGCTCGGCCTCGATCCGGGGATCCGCACAGGCGTCAAGGCCGCCGTCGTGGACGCGACCGGGCGGCTCGTCGCAACCGAGACGCTTTATCCCTTCCAGCCGAAGAATGACCTGCGCGGCGCCCAGGCCGCCGTCCTGCGGCTCATCGTTCAGCACGGCGTGGAACTGATCGCCATCGGCAACGGCACGGCGAGCCGCGAGACCGAGCGCTTTGTCGCCGAGACGCTCGCGCTACTGCCCAAAGAGGCCAAGCTGCCGACCAAGGTCGTGGTGTCCGAGGCGGGGGCCTCCGTCTATTCTGCCTCGGAACTGGCCGCGCGCGAATTCCCGGACCTCGACGTCTCGCTTCGTGGCGCGGTTTCGATCGCGCGGCGGCTGCAGGACCCGCTTGCCGAACTGGTGAAGATCGAACCCAAGTCGATCGGCGTCGGCCAGTATCAGCACGACGTGGACCAGCACCGCCTCGGCCGTGCGCTGGTCGCGGTTGTCGAGGACGCGGTGAACGCCGTCGGGGTTGACCTAAACACCGCCTCCGCGCCGCTTCTGGCCTATGTCTCGGGCCTCGGGCCGGGGCTGGCCGAAGCCATCGTGGCCCATCGCGATGCGTCTGGCGCCTTCCGCTCGCGCAGGCAACTCCTTGAGGTGTCCCGGCTCGGCCCCCGCGCCTTCGAACAATGCGCGGGCTTCCTGCGCATCCGCGACGGAGAGGAGCCGCTCGACGCCTCCGCCGTCCACCCGGAGGCCTACGGCGTCGCCCGCAAGATCGTGAAGGCCTGCGGCCGCGATATCCGCAGCCTGATGGGTGACACGAAGATGCTGCGCGGCCTCAGGGCCGAGGACTTCATGGACGAGACATTCGGCCTTCCGACGGTCCGCGACATTCTCTCCGAACTCGAGAAACCGGGCCGTGACCCGCGCCCTACCTTCAAGACGGCGACCTTCGCCGAGGGGGTCGAGGACATCAAGGACCTGAAGCCGGGCATGGTTCTGGAAGGCACGGTCACAAACGTCGCCGCCTTCGGGGCCTTCGTCGATATCGGTGTCCACCAGGACGGCCTCGTCCATGTCAGCCAGCTTGCCGACCGCTTCGTCAAGGACCCGCACGAGGTGGTGAAGGCGGGCGACATCGTTCGGGTCCGCGTGACCGAGGTGGACGTGGCACGCAAGCGCATCGGCCTTTCGATGCGCAAGGATGGCGGCGCCTCGGCCCGAGAGGACGGCGCCGCCCGCTCCCCGGGTCCCGGTGGCCGGAGCAGCAAGCCCGGCCCCGCGCGCGGCGCGGCCACGGCCAAGCCCGGCAGTGCGTCCCAGACGGGCGCACTTGGCGCAGCGCTGCTCGACGCGATGCGGAAGAAGTGACGGAAGCCGCCTGCCGTTATGATTGCGGCAGGCAGGCCCGGATCGCCTCGATCTGCGCTTCGCCCAGTGGCCACGCAGCCGGCGGGCGCGGCGCGCCGCAATCGTGACCGGAAAGTTGCAGCGCCGCCTTCACGCCGCTGACGTTGGCGCCTCCGTTTTCCTGCGCGCGCACGTCCTCGAACGCCTTCATTCCGGCAATGAGCGTGCGGGCTAAGGCGTAGTCCCCTGCCTCCAGCGCGCCGTGGATCGCGACGGAGCGTTCCGGCCAGACATTGATCAGGCCGCTCGTGAAACCGCGCGCGCCGACCGCGTAGAAGACGGGCGCCCAGACCTCGGCCAGGCCGCCGACCCAGACGATGGAGGGATCGCTCTCCGCCATCGCCTCGGAAAGCCGCATCGGGTTCGGCGTGGCCCATTTCACGCCGATGACGGGATCGAGCGCGCAGAGCCGGGCGATGGCGTCGATGCCGATGGCGTCATTCCGGATGTAAAGGACGAGGGGCGTGCCCTCCGCCGCCTCGGCAATACACGAGACGTAATCGACGAGGCCGCGCGGGGCGACGAACGGGTCCGGCGGCTGGTGGATCATCAGCGCCGAGGCACCGGCGCGGACCGAGGCGCGGGCGAGAGCGCAGGCGTCGTGTATCCCGCGCCCGACGCCGGCGACGAGCGGCACGCGCCCCGCGACGGCCTCGGCGCCCGCCTCGACCATCGAAAGCGCCTCTTCCATCGTCAGTCCGTAGAACTCACCCGTGTTGCCGTTCGAGACGAGGATTTGCACGCCCGCATCCACCGCGCGGTCGACGATGGGCCGGAGCCGCGTAGGGGCGATCCGGTCTTCGCCATCGAAGGGCGTCACGAGGATTCCGGAGATTCCGGTCAGGGCGGCGGTCATGTCGGGCTTGGGCATGGGGGCCTCGTGCTGATGCGTCAGGAATTCACGCGCGACGGGTTTAGGCGTCGTGCGCCTCTGGTCGGGGAGATCCGGTTGTCGCCAAGGCAGTGGAATTCAGGGAGAAGCATGCGTTAGGCGTTCCGGCGCGACTGGCTGTATCGGACGACCAATATACTACAATGCGAAGCGCCGAGGCCGCGCTGCTTTGCCTCGGCGGTGGTCTGGTCGCCCACGGCCATCGCGCCGCTCACGCTGATGGAGCGCATCGCGGCGTGGACCGGCAACTGTGGATCCAGATCGGATTCCTCTTCGTGACAGGCACCCAGACCTGTTTCCTGTCACGAACCTTCGGTCCGCCGTTCTTCTCGTCAAAGTCCGTTTTGCCGAAGGACACTACGCTTCAGGAAGACCTCATCTTGGTCCCGCCCTTCATCGCACTGCAGATTTTCGCGCTGATCTTTGTGATGATGGTCCCGACAATCGCGCTTTGGCTGCCCGAGGCGCTTACGAATTGAGGAGGTTCCGATGATTGGACGTGACACGCGCGAGGATATGGACGCCAATGGGATCTGGCCCTGGATTGGCGGGGTCGCCATCACGGCCCTGATCCTTTTGCTGATGTTCGGCCCCGCCGCCCCCATCTCCTCCTGATCCGGTGCAAAAAATGAGCCAACGCAAGAGCTATCACGAACTGCGCAGCGCCCGCTGGATGGCGCCCGACGATTTCCGGTCCTTCGGCCACAGGTCGCGGACGATGCAGATGGGCTACGGACCCGAGGACTGGGAAGGCAAGCCGATCATCGCGGTCGTCAACACCTGGTCCGAGGCGCAGCAATGCCATGTGCATTTCAAGGACCGCGCCGAGTGGGTGAAGCGCGGCATCCTTCAGGCGGGCGGCTTCCCGATGGAGCTTCCCGCGCTGTCGCTTTCCGAGAACTTCGTGAAGCCCACGACGATGCTCTACCGCAATCTCCTCGCGATGGAGGTGGAGGAGCTTCTGCGCTCGCACCCGATCGACGGTGCGGTGCTGATGGGCGGCTGCGACAAGACCACGCCGGGACTCGTCATGGGTGCGGTGTCGATGGGCGTGCCGTTCATCTACCTCCCAGCCGGGCCGATGCTGCGGGGGAACTACGCGGGCAAGGTGCTGGGATCCGGCACGGACGGGTTCAAGTACTGGGATGAGCGCCGCGCGGGCACGATCAGCAAGGAGGAATGGAAGGGCATCGAGGGTGGCATCGCGCGGAGCTACGGGCACTGCATGACGATGGGCACGGCCTCCACCATGACCGCGATCGCGGAAGGGCTCGGCCTCTGCCTGCCCGGCGCCTCCTCGATTCCCGCGGCCGACGCCAACCACCAGCGGATGAGCGCATCCTGCGGGCGGCGGATCGTCGAGATGGTGTGGGAGGACCTGACGCCCGAGAAGATCATCACCCCCGCCGCGGTCAACAACGCGGTGACGGTGGCGATGGCGACGGGCTGTTCCACCAATGCGATCATCCACCTGATCGCCATGGCCCGGCGCGCCGGCATCCCGCTGGAACTCGACGATCTCGACCGCGTCGGCCGCACGACGCCGGTGATCGCGAACATCCGCCCCTCGGGCAAGGAATACCTGATGGAGGATTTCTACTATGCGGGCGGTCTGCGCGCGCTCATGACTGAACTGGGCGACAAGCTGGACCATTCTGCATTGACGGTGACGGGCAGAAGCCTGGGGGAGGGACTGGAAGGCGCGGTCAATTACAACAACGATGTGATCCGCCCCCTTTCCGACCCGGTCTACCACGAGGGCTCGCTGGCGGTCCTGAAGGGCAACCTCGCGCCCGACGGGGCGGTCATCAAGCCCGCCGCCTGCGACCCGAAATTCCACGTCCATTCGGGGCCAGCGCTGGTGGCCAACTCCTACAAGGAGATGAAGGCGATCATCGACGACCCGGAGTATCCGCTGACGCCGGACACGGTGCTGGTGCTCAGGAACGCCGGGCCGCAGGGCGGGCCGGGCATGCCGGAATGGGGCATGATCCCGATGCCGAAGGCGCTTCTGAAAGACGGACACCGCGACATGGTGCGGCTGTCGGATGCCCGCATGTCGGGCACCTCCTTCGGCGCCTGCGTCCTGCACATCGCGCCCGAGGCCTTCGTCGGCGGGCCTCTCGCGTTGATCCAGACGGGCGACATCATCGACCTCGACATCCCGAACCGGACGCTGAACGTCCGCCTCGACGACGAGGAGATGGAGCGCCGCCGGGCTGCCTGGAAGGCGCCCGCGCCGAGATACGAGCGCGGCTACGGCTGGGTGTTCGCGAAACATATCGAGCAGGCGGACAAGGGCTGCGACTTCGACTTCCTGAAGACGGAATTTGGCGGCCCGGTCCCGGAACCGGAGATCAACTGATGAGCCTCGACCTTTCCAAGCGCCTCATTTCCGCGCGCCCGCCGCTTGCCGGCGCCCCGCGCGGCGCGGCCAGCCAGGACGCGCTGGCCGGGCTGAAGCTAAGCCACGTCATGATCCCGCTGAAATTCGCGCTGTCGGACGCCAAGGTTCTGACTGGCCGGCAGTCGCCGCTCACCCAAGTCGACATCCTGACCGTCGAGGCCGTCAGCGAGGCAGGCCACCGCGGCATGGGCTTTTCCTACACGCTCCGTGCCGGCGGGGCGGGGATGTTCGCGCTCGCCCGCGAAATCGCGCCGCGGATCATGGGTCAGGACCCGAACGATATCGGCCGGCTGTGGGAACTGCTGCGCTGGCAGACGAACAGCCTAGGCCGGGGCGGCATGTCCTACCAGACCATCGGGGCCTTCGACGTGGCGCTGTGGGACATGAAGGCGAAGCGTGCGGGGATGCCGCTCGCGAAGCTTTTGGGCGCGCATCGCGACACGCTCAGGATCTACAACTCCGAGGGCCAGTACCTTCAGGCGTCGATCGACGAGATCAGGGCGGCGGCGGACCGCTCTCTCGCGCTCGGCATCGGTGGGATCAAGATGAAGGTCGGCCAGCCGGATGGGCAGGAGGACCTTCGCCGCATCGACGCCATGCGCGCGCATCTGCCCGACGACATCGCGCTGATGATCGACGCGAACCAGCAATGGGACCGCGCATATGCGCTGCAGTTCGGGCGGATCGTCGACGACATGGGGCTCGCCTTCATAGAGGAGCCGCTCGACGCCTTGGACTTCGAAGGGCACGCCGCGCTCGCGCGCGACCTCGCGACGCCGGTCGCGACGGGCGAGATGCTGACCTCGCCGACCGAGGCGATCGGGCTGGTGCAGGCGGGCGGGTGCGACATCAGCCAGGTCGACGCGCTCCGGATCGGCGGAGTGACGCCGTTCCTGAAGGCCATGGCTGCGGCCGAAATGCACCGCGTCCAGATCGCCCCTCATTGGGTGATGGAGCTGCACGTCCACCTCGCCGCCGCTTTCCCGGAGGAGCCCTGGATCGAGCACTTCCACTGGCTGGAACCCTTGTTCGACGAGCGTCTGGAGATTGCGAACGGCCGCGTCGCGGTGCCGCCGCGCCCTGGCCTCGGCTTCACGCTTTCGTCGCAGGCGCGCGACTGGACGGTAGAGACTTGGACGACGGGCTCGCCCGTCGAGGAATGAGGACAAGGCAATGAAACCCGAGACGAAGGAAAAGCTGATGGGCGTGTCCGTGGCGACGCTGGCCACCGCGCTCTTCAAGCGCGGGCTCCGGAACCAGGTGATCCAGGACGTGCGTCCCGTCGCGCGCAAGGGCAGGAACATGGTCGGCCCGGCTTTCACGCTGCGCTACATGCCCGCGCGCGAAGACCGCAACACGCTCGCCGAGTTCCGCAACCCGCAGCACCCCCAGCGCCAGGCGATCGAGCAGTGCCCCGCGGGCCACGTCCTCGTGATGGACAGCCGCAAGGATCCGCGCGCCGCGTCGGCCGGCGACATCCTCATCACCCGCCTCATGGTCCGGGGCGGCGCGGGCGTCGTGACCGACGGCGGCTTCCGCGACTCCATCGTGATCGGCGAGCTGGACATTCCCGCCTACCACAACCGCCCCTCGAGCCCCACTAACCTGACGCTGCACGAGGCGATCGACATCAACGTCCCGATCGGCTGCGGCGACGTCGCGGTTTTTCCAGGCGACATCGTCGTGGGCGATGACGACAGCGTCATCATCATACCGGCGCACCTCGCCGACGAGGTCGCCGACGAGGCGCACGAGATGACGGCATACGAGGATTTCGTCGTCGAGCAGGTGAAGGCGGGCGAGACTATCATCGGCCTCTATCCCCGAACCAGGGACGAACACCTCAAGACCTTCGAGGCGTGGCGGAAGAAGAACAAACGTTGAGCGCCGCGCATCGGCGATCAGACCGCCGCCTCGGTTGGAGACCTGTCTTTGCGCCGCCGAAAACACCGTGGCCCCTCGGCCCGATGAAGAATCCCGGTCGGTGAAAAGGTGACGAAGCAGCTCTTCCTCGGCGCTGCCGACGGAGGCGTCCGGAACTATTGACTTGACGGCCGCGCCCCGCTGGAGAGGGTAGTGGGCAAATCAGAACCTGAAGACAGAGGGCCGGAGCGAACTCGGGATCAATCCTGATTTCGCCGCCCAGAAACCCGGAAAGGACTGACCAATGCTCGACAAATCCGTATTCACCCCCCACGGCAAGCACCTCATCGCCGGCGAATGGGTAGCGGGAGAGACGACGTTCCGTTCGGAGCCGGCGCACGGCCCGGCCCATGACTTCTCCGTAGGCACGCCGGCCCTCGTGGACCGTGCCGCGGAAGCGGCGGAAGAGGCGTTCTGGTCCTACGGCTATTCCACGCGCGAAGAGCGTGCGGCCTTTCTCAACGCCATCGCGGACGAGATCGAGGCCCGCGCCGAGGCGATCACCGAGATCGGCACCCAGGAAACCGGCCTCCCCGAGGCGCGACTCCAGGGGGAGCGCGGGCGGACCGTCGGCCAGCTCCGTCTTTTTGCGAGCCACATCCTGAAAGGCGACTACCTCGACCGCCGGCATGACGAGGCGCTGCCGGACCGGCAGCCCCTGCCGCGCCCGGACCTGAAGATGATGCAGCGCCCGATCGGCCCGGTGGCCGTCTTCGGCGCCTCGAACTTCCCGCTCGCCTTTTCGACCGCCGGCGGTGATACCGCCTCGGCGCTGGCGGCGGGCTGCCCGGTCGTGGTCAAGGGCCACTCCGCCCATCCCGGCACAGGCGAGATCGTGGCCGAGGCCATCCATGCGGCGGTGAGGAAATGCGGGCTTCATCCCGGTGTCTTCTCGCTGATCCAGGGCGGCAAGCGCGACGTGGGCACGGCGCTCGTCCAGCATCCCCGGATCAAGGCGGTGGGCTTCACGGGTTCGCTCGGCGGCGGGCGGGCTCTCTTCGATCTCTGCGCGCAGCGGCCCGAACCGATCCCGTTCTTCGGCGAACTGGGCAGCGTGAACCCGATGTTCCTGCTTCCCGCCGCGCTGAAGGCGCGCGGGGGCGAGATCGCCAAGGGCTGGGCGGGATCGCTGACCATGGGCGCGGGACAGTTCTGCACCAACCCCGGCATCGCCGTGGTGATCGACGGGCCGGAGGCCGACGCCTTCATCGAGGCCGCGAGCGAGGCGCTGGAGCCGATCGGCGCGCAGACGATGCTCACCGACGGGATCGCCTCCGCCTACCGAGCCGGGCGCGACCGGATCGCGGGAACCAAGGGCGTGCAGGAGGTCCTGACTTCGATGTGCGACCTCAGGAACGCGACGCCCTACCTCTTTGCCACGACCGGCAGGGAATGGCTTTCGAACGATGTGCTGGGTGAAGAGGTCTTCGGGCCCCTCGGCCTTGTCGTGCGCGTCGATGACGCGGACGAGATGGAGGCGATGGCGAAAAGCCTGCACGGCCAACTGACCTGCACGCTGCACCTCGACGAAGGCGACACCGACCTCGGCCGCCGCCTGATGCCGGTCCTCGAACGCAAGGCGGGCCGGGTGCTCGCGAACGGCTTCCCCACGGGCGTCGAAGTCTGTGACTCAATGGTGCATGGCGGGCCTTACCCCGCGTCCACGAATTTCGGCGCGACCTCCGTCGGCACGCTGGCGATCCGCCGCTTCCTGCGCCCCGTCTGCTACCAGAACATGCCGGACGCGCTTCTGCCCGCGGACCTGGTCTGATTATCTTATGCGGGGGCGTTTCCGCGCCCCCGGCGCGCCTCACCCGCGCGGTGCCGAACACGACGATCCAGTGTTCGGCCCGGTGCACGTGGCTTTGCAGGCTGAGCGCGGCGCCCGGATGGACGACGATGCACTTCACCCGGAAGCGGTCGCCGAGGACCAGCGTTTCGAACCAGCCCCAGGGGCGATGCTCGCGAGGAAAGGATTCCGCCTGTCGCGCGCCCCGCGACTCAAGCGCGGAGACCGCCGCGCGGCCCCCCTGCGCGCGGGATCTGTCCGCCACCAGCACCGCGTCGGGCATGGCCACGGCGACGATGTCCCTGAGCCCGATCCCCACGACCTCGAGGCCCTCGGCCTCGGACCGCAACAGCGCGTCCGTGTAGTCGATCGCGGTCGCGTTCCCCGAGGCGACGACGCCCGCGGCGTCCGGCCCCATCTCGTGCCAGACCGCGTCCCAGCCGCCGAGGTCCGTCCAGCCTCCGGAGAAGGGCACGACGGAGAGGTTCGTCGCGCGCTCCATCACCGCGTAGTCGAGGGAGACGTCGCGGGCGTGAGCCCATGCCTCGGGGTCGAGCCTGAGGAAGCCGAGATCGGGTCTGGCGCGCGACAGCGCCTCCGTCTCCGGGGCCGGCAGGTCGGACGCGTGCGCGGCGGCCGCCTCCAGCATGGTGCGCGCGGCGAAGAGAAATATCCCGGCGTTCCAGAGGCAGTTCCCGGCGGCGAGCATCCGCGCTGCGTTCTCCGCGTCGGGCTTCTCGACGAACCGGGTGAGCGGCTGCGCCTCTCCATTCGGGAAATTGTCGAGTTCCAGCCAGCCGAACCCCGTCTCGGCGCGGGTGGGCGCGATGCCGACGGTCACGATCCGCCCCGTGCGCGCGGCCTCCACGCCCTTCGCCACGGCAGCGCGGAAGGTCTCCGCGTCGGCCATTGCGTGATCGGAGGGCGCGGCGAGGATCAGCGCGTCGGGGTCCGAGGCCGCGAGATGAGCGGCCGCTGCGAGGACGGCGGGTCCGGTATTGCGCGGCTCCGGCTCGATCACGATGGCTCCGGGGTCGCTTCCGGCCGCCGACAGCTGTTCGGTGACGATGAATCGGAAGTCCGAGGCCGTCATCACGACGGACGGTGCGAAGCCGGGCCCCGACAGCCGCCGCAGATCAGGACGGGGGTGATCTTCGGGTTGGCGTTGTTCTTGGCTTCCTTTCCGGGGCGATATGCAATCGGACCGTTCTGGCAAAGGTTGAGGGGAATGCCAGAGAATGGAAACCCTCGAACCTCGCGCCCGGCGCTAGAGGATCGCGCGGATCCGGCGCATGGCCTCCTCGATGTTCGCCACGCTGTTGGCGTAGGAGAAGCGCAGGTAGCCTTCGCCCCAGGCCCCGAAGCTCGTGCCAGCGACGGTCGCGATGCCGGCCTCGGTGAGGAACTTGTCCTGCGCCTCGCGCGCGGTCATGCCGGTGCCCTCGATGTTCGGGAAGGCGTAGAACGCACCTGCGGCGTCAGCGCAGCGGAAGCCCGGGATCGTGTTCAGCCCCTCGACGATGATCTGCCGGCGCCGGTCGAACTCCGCCACCATCTCTCGGACGGGCTCCTGCGGGCCGGTCAATGCCGCGATGCCTGCGTATTGCGTGGCCGCGTTCACGCAGGAATGGTCGTTGATGCAGAGCCGCGTCACCGGGTCGACCATGGTGTCGGGCCAGACCGCGAAGCCGAGCCGCCAGCCGGTCATGGCATAGGTCTTCGACCAGCCGTCCAGCATGATGAGCCGGTCGCGGATTTCGGGGTATTGCAGCAGGCTCACATGTTCGCGCCCGCCGTAGAGCATCTGGCTGTAGATCTCGTCCGAAAGGAGCGCGACCTGCGGGTGCTCCATGAGCCCCGCGACGAGCTTGTCGATCTCCTCGCGCGGCGTGACGCCGCCCGTGGGGTTGGCCGGGCTGTTGATGATGATGAGCCGCGTGTTCGGCGTGATCTTCTGAAGGATCGCCTCGGCCGAGAAGGCGAAGCCGTTCGCCTCTTCCAGTGCGATCGGCACCGGGGTCGCGCCGGAATACTTGATGACGGATTCGTAGATCGGGAATCCGGGGTTCGGATACATGATCTCCACCCCGGGCTCGCCGAACATCAGGACCGCGAAGAACATCGTCGGCTTGCCGCCCGGCACGACGATCACGTTGTCGGGGTTCACCTCCACCCCATGGCGGCGGTTGAGGTCGGCGGCCACCGCCTCGCGGAGAGCGGGGATGCCGTTCGCGGGCGTGTAACCGTGATGGCCGTCGCGCAGCGCCTTGATGCCGGCCTCGACGATGTGCTCCGGCGTGCGGAAGTCAGGCTGGCCGATCCCGAGGTTGATGATGTCGCGCCCCTGCGAGGCGAGTTTCTGCGCGCGGGCGAGAACCTCGAAGGCGGACTCGGTGCCGAGCCGCTGGATGGACTGTGCGAACTGGAGCATGTCTTGGCCTTTGCGTCTGGGTCTCGATTGGATCCGGGCGGTCAGTGCAGGCATGCCGTGCCTAACGCCGCCCGGAGGGGCGAATTCGCGATTGCTGGCGGGTCTCCTCCCTCGTCCGCGCAATCCGACGTTCCGCGCCATCCTTCTTCAGTCGGGCGCGATGGGCAAGTCCGTCCTTTGCCGCGACTCATTCCTGCATCGGTCTGGCGACATCCGGTCAGCCGAGCGCCGCATCGGCCTCGCGGTCGATCGCCTGCCGCATCCCTTGCGCCATCATGGTCGCCAGCCGCGATGTGACGGCGTCTGTCCAATCCGCGTTTCGCCGGAGGGGATCTGGAAACAGGCCGGGCAGTGACAGGAGGCTCCGAGCGACGTCCTCCGCCGTGCGAAGGCCAGCGACGTGCTCCGCCAGTTCCACCTCCCGCGGATCGCGGAGCGCGTAGGTCTCACCCCCGTCGGTCCGTCCGAGGACATAACGCATCCAGGCGGCGACCGCGAAGGCGAAGGGGGCAAGCGGCTGCCCGCTCTCCGCCGCGTCCTTCGCCGGGGCGAGGATCCGCTGCGGCAGCTTCTCCGTCCCGTCCATGGCGATCTGGTAGGTCTCGTGCGCGAGGTGAGGATTCGTGAAGCGTTCCAGGAGGGATTTCGCGTAGTCACCGAAATCGACCCCGCTCAGCGGCGAGAGCGTGCCCGCAGCGGCCGCGAGGTGGCGCTCGATCAGCGTGACGAGGGACGCGTCCTGCATCACGTCCCGGACGTAACGGTGCCCTGCGAGGAAACCCGAATAGGCCAGCATGGAATGCGAGCCGTTGAGCATCCGGAGCTTCATGTCTTCGTACGGCCGCACCTCGCTCACGAAGATCGCGCCGCCGGCTTCCCATGCGGGCCGCCCGGTCGGAAAGTGATCTTCGATCACCCATTGCCGGAAGCCCTCGGTCTCGACCGCCGCCTCGTCCCGCAGGCCGATCATCCGCTCCGCGAGTTCCAGCGTGCCGCTCCCCCGCGCAGGCGTGATGCGGTCCACCATGGTGGAGGGGAAGGCGACCTCGTTCGCGATGTGATCGGCGAGGTCAGGCGCGGCGTGGCGCGCGAAGTCGACGAGAAGGCCACGCAGCATCTTGCCGTTCTCCGGCAAGTTGTCGCAGCAAAGAACCGTGAAGGGCGGCACGCCCGCCGCGCGCCGCTGGCCGAGCGCCCAGACCAGAAGGCCCGCGACGCCCCGGGGTTCGTCCGGTGCGGCGAGGTCCGCGGCGATCGCAGGATGGGTCCTGTCGATCCCGCCAGTCGCGCGGTCGATGCCATAGCCCTTCTCGGTGACCGTGAGGCTGACGATCCGAATCCCCGGATCGAGGAGCGCGTCCAGCACCGCCTGCCGGTCGTTCTTGAGCGCCAGCGCCCGAGCGATCGACCCGATCACGCGCGCCGAACTCCCGCCCGCGCCGCGTTCGATGATGGTGTAGAGCCCGTTCTGCGGCGTCAGCTCCTCGGACGGCGCGGTGCTCCTGAGGCTCACGCCGATGATGCGCCAGTCGCCGCCCTCGGCCGCCAGCGCGTCGTCGGTGTAGACCGCTTGGTGGGCCTTGTGGAACGCGCCGAGGCCAAGATGCACGATGCCCGGCGCGTGGTCCTCGGGCCGGTAGCCAGGCCTCACGCCCTTGGGCAGACCGTCCGGCGATGTGAGGCGTGCGCTCATGCCGCGATCCGGGGCGAGAGCGCGGCGATGACGCCGCGCAGTTCCGCGAGGCCCTTGAGCCGCCCGATCGACGGATAACCCGGCTGCGCCTTGCGGCCGAGGTCGTCGAGGATGTCCTGCCCGTGGTCGGGCCGGAACGGGATCGACCAGTCGGCGCGCCCCGCCGCCTTGCGCCGCGCCTCCTCCTTCAGCGCCGCCTCGATCAGCGCGACCATGTCGGTGTCGCCGCCGAGGTGCTCGGCCTCGTAGAAGGAGCCGCGGATGCCGTCGGTTTCGCGGGTCACGTTTCTGAGGTGCAGGAAATGCACCCGGTCGCCCAGCCGTTCCATCATGCCCGGCAGATCGTTGTCGGGCCGTGCCCCCAGGGATCCGCTGCACAGTGTGATCCCGTTCGCGGGGCTGTCCACCGCCTGCATCACGGCCCGGTAATGCGCCTCGGTCGACATGATCCGCGGCAGGCCCAGCAGCGGGAAGGGCGGGTCGTCCGGGTGGCAGCACAGACGCAGCCCCAATTCCTCCGCGAGCGGCACGACCTGTTCGAGGAAGTCGATCAGGTGCTGGCGCAGCGTGGCTTCCCCCATCGCTGCGTATTCGGCGAGATGCGCGCGCACGTCCTCCAGCGTGAAATGCTCGGCCGCGCCCGGCAGGCCGAAGACGACGTTCCGGGCGAGTGCCTGGAGATCGGCCTCGCTCAACTCCGACAGCCGGCGCCGCGCGGCCTCCCTCAGGGGCTCGTCGTAGTCCTCCTCCGCGCCCTTCCGCTTCAGCACGTGGATGTCGAAGACGGCGAAATCCGTCAGGTCGAACCGCATGCAGGTGGCGCCGTTGGGCAGCCGCCAGGCAAGATCCGTGCGCGTCCAGTCGAGGACCGGCATGAAGTTGTAGCAGATGACCTCGATCCCGGCGGCGGCTAGGTTGCGCATGCTCTGGCGGTAGTCGGTGATGTGTTCGCGCCAGACGCCTTTCTGCTTCTTGATGTCCTCGGACACCGGCAGGCTTTCCACCACGTCCCATGTCAGCGTCGAGGGCGAGCCGTCCCGCATCGTCCCGATCTCGGCCTGCCGTCTGGCGATTTCGTCCAGCGTCCAGATCGCCCCCGTCGGCACGTGGTGGAGCGCCGAGACGACGCCTTCGGCCCCGGCCTGTCGGACATCATCGATGGATACGAGATCGTTCGGACCAAACCAGCGCCACGTCTGTCTCATGTCGGCTCCTTCCGGGACTCGGGTCTTCGGTACCTCATAGCATCCACATTTGTTGCTGACTAGTATGGAAGTATGGTAGGCGGATGCCCAGGGAGGTCGAATCATGCCGATGGAAGACGGAGCTGTCTGGTCGCTCGACCCGTCCTATCCGATCACGCCGCAGATCACCCGGATCCTGCGCGAACGGATCGTTCGAAACGACCTCAAGCCCGGAAACCGCATCTCCGAAGCCGAAATCGCGCGCAGCTACGACGTCAGCCGCCAGCCCGTGCGCGAGGCTTTCATCAAGCTTGCCGAGCAGGGGCTTCTCGCGGTCCTTCCCCAGCGCGGCACGATCGTCAGCAAGATCGCCTATGCCTCTGTTCTCGACGCCCGCTTCCTGCGGGAGGCGATCGAGGCGGATATCGTGAAGCTTCTGGCGGCAAATCCCGATCCGGCTCTGGTGGAGAAGCTGCGCGCCCAGCTCGCGCAGCAGAAGGAGGTCGCCGCCCGCTCGCCCCAGGACTTCATCCAGGCCGATGAGAAATTCCACCGCACTCTGGCTGAAGGCGCGGGCAAGGGCGGCGCCTGGAAACTGATCGAGGGCCTGAAGGCCCAGATGGACCGTGTGCGCTTTCTCTCGCTCGGCCGGTTCCCGATCGAGAAGCTTATCGGGCAGCACACCGACGTCGTGGACATGATCGCGGAAGGCAACGTCGAGAAGGCCGAAATCGCTATCCGCACCCACCTGCGCGAGGTCCTGACGGACCTGCCGGAAATCATGCGCGCGAATCCCGATTTCTTCGACCTGCCGAGCGGGGATCTGCCCCGTCCGGTCACTGCACCCATTCAAAAAGGAGGAAAGAAATGACGTTCAAGACGAAACTGACGGCCGTTGCCGCCGTAGCTATGGCGGCGCATTTCACGGCGACGCCCCTTGCGGCGCAGGAGATGACGCTGAAGCTCGGCCACCTCGCCAACGAGGAAAACCCCTGGCACCTCGCGTCGGTGAAGTTCGGCGAGGAGCTTTCGGCCCTGACCGACGGACGCATCGTGGTCGAGGTCTATCCGAACGAATCGCTCGGCAAGGAAATCGACCTCATCAACGGCATGCAGCTCGGCACCGTCGACATGACGATCACGGGTGAATCGCTGCAGAACTGGGCGCCGATGGCCGCCCTTCTGGCCGTGCCCTATGCCTACAAGTCGATCGAGCACATGGACGAGGTCGCCTCTGGCGAGATCGGTGACCAGATCGAGGCGCAGATCGTCGAGAAGGCGCAGATCCGCCCGATCGCCTATTTCGCCCGCGGTCCGCGCGACCTGACCTCGAACCGCCCCATCACCACGCCTGACGAACTGGATGGCCTGAAGCTGCGCGTGCCGAACGTGCCGCTCTTCGTCGATGTCTGGGCCGCGCTCGGTGCGCAGCCGACACCGATGGCGTTCTCCGAGGTCTTCACCTCGCTCCAGAACGGCACGATCGACGCCCAGGAAAACCCGCTCGCGCTGATCCGCTCGGCCAGCTTCTACGAAGTGCAGAGCCACGTGAACCTGACGGACCACGTCCGGTCGTGGATCTACCTGACGATCGCCGAAAGCACCTGGGCCAAGCTGTCCGAGGAAGACCAGGCGGCGGTGATGGAAGCCGCCGCGCGGGCGCAGGCCTATGAGCGTGGGCTCTTCAACGACAGCCTCGCCGCCGACCGTGCCTTCCTCGAAGAGAAGGGCATGACCTTCGTCGAGGTCGATGGCGCCGCCTTCGCCGCCAAGGCCAAGGACGCCGTGCTCGCCAACGTGAACGACGAAATCCGTCCGATCGTCGAGGGCCTCTTCGCCGAGTGACGAAGGGCTGATCCACGCCATCGACCGGCACCGCCTCGCGCGGTGCCGGTCTCGCGCTCACGGGGATGGGACATGAAACGCGCTGAACGCTATATCCGTTGGGTAGTCCTGCTGGCCCGCCTTGGTGTCGGTCTTTCCTTCCTCGTCTTGATCGCCGCGGTCCTCATCCAGGTGGTGGGCAGGCTCGCCGGTTCCTCGCCGGTCTGGACCGAGGAACTGACCCGTTACGCGCTTCTCTACCTTGTCGCCTTCGGGGCGGGGCTATCCTTCCGCACGGGCGATCTCGTGAATGTGGACGTCATCTGCGAGTCCCTTCCCGGCCGCTTGCCCTGGCTCCTGCGGCTCGTCGCGGCGGTCGTGACGGCGGGGCTCGCGCTCTACCTTCTTCCCGCTGCCTGGAAATACGTCTCGATCGGCAGGATGCAGACCTCTCCCGCCCTCGAAATCAAGATGACCTACGCGCATTTCACCGTCTTCCTGCTTCTCGCGCTGCTCGCGGTCTTCGCGGTGCTGCGCATCCTGGGCATGCTCTCCGGGAGCGAGGACGGAACGCCGGAGAGGCGAGAGGAGACCTGAACCATGGACGTCTTCGTTCTCTTCTCCGTCTTCGTCATCGGGCTCGCGATCGGCGTTCCGGTCGCGATCACGCTCGGGATCTCTTCGCTCGCCTACCTGCTGCTCGCGGGCATCCCCGTCGTCAGCATGCCGCAGAAGATGTATGCGGGCATGGACGTCTTCGTTCTGCTCTCGATCCCCGGCTTCGTGCTCGCGGGGAACCTCATGAACCGGGGCGGCATCACCAACCGCATCATCCGTTTCGCCAACGCGCTGGTGGGCTGGATCCGTGGCGGGCTCGGCCTGACGAACATCGCGGCTTCCATGCTTTTCGGCGGCATCACCGGAACGGCCGTGGCGGACGCGGCCTCGATCGGGGGTGTCCTCATCCCCGGCATGAAGAAGGCTGGCTACCCGGCGGATTTCTCCGCCGCCGTGACGGCCGCCTCGTCCACGGTCGGCCCGATCATCCCGCCGAGCGTCCCGATGATCATCGTCGGCGCGCTCTCCGGCATCTCGGTCGGCAGGATGTTCCTCGCAGGCGCGGTGCCGGGCATCCTCATGGGCCTCGCCATGATGGCGACGGCCTATGCCATTTCCGTCCGGAAGGGCTTCCCCCGCCAGCCTTGGCAAGGCATGGGCGAGGTCGCGCGGTCCTTTTCCGGTGCGGTCTGGGCGCTCGCCATGACCTTCCTCATCATCTACGGGCTTCTGAGCGGTCTGGCGACGCCGACCGAAACGGCGATCGTCGCGAGCGTCTACGCGCTCATCGTCGGCATGCTGATCTACCGCGAGCTTCCCGTCCGCGCCGTTCCCGGAATCCTCGTCGACAGCGCCGTCGCCTCCGCGGGCATCCTCGCGCTCGTGGGTTTCGCGAACGTTTTCGGCTGGATCCTCGTGTCCGAGCGCATTCCCCAGGCCATCGCCTCGGGCGTCCTGTCACTGACCGACAACAGGTTCCTCGTGATCCTGATCATCAACCTGCTCCTCCTGTTCGTCGGCATGTTCATGGAGACGATCGCGGCGCTCATCATCCTCTTCGTGCCGCTCCTGTCGCTCGCAACTGCCGTCGGGATCGATCCCCTGCATTTCGCGACCTTCGCGGTCCTGAACCTGATGATCGGCCTCACCACGCCGCCGGTCGGCGTGTGCCTCTTCGTCTGCGCCGGGATCGCGCGGTTGCCACTCGCGCCGGTCGTGGTGGCGATCCTGCCATTCCTCTTCACCAATATCGGGGTGCTGCTGCTCGTGTCCTATGTCCCGGCGATCGCGACATGGCTGCCCTCCGTCCTCGCACCCTAGGAAAGACCCATGCAAACCCGCATCTGCCGGCTCCACGGCCAGAACGACATCCGGATCGAAACGCAGCCGGTCGCGGTTCCCGCCGCGGGCGAGGTTCTCGTGGCCATCGGCGCCGGGGGGATCTGCGGGTCCGACCTGCATTACTACCAGGACGGCGGCTTCGGCCCGATCCGCGTGAAGGAGCCGATTATCCTCGGGCACGAGGCCTCCGGCACGGTGATCGAGATCGGCGAGGGCGTGACGAACGTGGCGGTGGGCGACCGCATCGCGATCAACCCCAGCCGCCCCTGCAACGACTGCGCCTATTGCCGCGAGGGGCTTTTCCAGCACTGCCTCGACATGCGGTTCAACGGTTCGGCGCTGCGCTTTCCGCATGAGCAGGGGCTGTTCCGCGACCTGATCGTGGTCGAAGCGGGTCAATGCCTGCCCGTCTCGGCCGAGGTGAGCTTCGCCGAAGCCGCCTGCGCCGAACCTCTCGCCGTTTGCCTGCACGCGCGGCGGAGGGCGGGAGATCTTTGCAGCAAGCGCGTCCTCGTCACGGGCGCGGGGCCGATCGGCGTCCTTTGCGCCGCTCTGGCGGCCGAAGCGGGTGCCGCCGAGGTCGTCGTGACCGACCTCCAGGACGTGCCGCTGCAGGCCGCGAGCGCGATGGGCGCGACGCGCGTCATCAACGTGGGCCGCGACGGAGCGGAGATGGAGGCCTATGCCGCCGACAAGGGGCATTTCGACGTGGCCTTCGAATGCTCGGCCGCCGCGCCGGCGATCCGGTCCGCGATCACGACGCTGAGGCCGCAGGGGCTCCTTATTCAGGTCGGCGTGTCCGGGGACGTGCCGGTGCCCCTCAACATGCTCGTCGGCAAGGAGATCACCTTCCGCGGTACGCACCGCTTCCACGAGGAATTCGCCGAAGCAGTTGCGATGATATCGAGCCGCGGGATCGATCTGACCCCGATGATCTCGCAGAGCTATCCGATGGAGGAAGCGCGCGCGGCCTTCGACGTTGCCGGCGACCGGAGCCGGTCCGTCAAGGTCCACCTGACCTTCGCCGCGGATACCTGAGGTTCCGCGGACCTTCTCTCAGCTTTCGTCCCGCCAGCGGTTCACGATCGGATAGCGCCGGTCGAGCCAGAAGGCCATTGTCGAAAGCCGCGTTCCCGGCGCTGACTGGAACCGCTTGTATTCCGAGGTGAAGATCAGGTTCTCGACCCGCTTCACGGTATCCCGGTCGAAGCCGGCGGCGACGACCTCGGCGACCGACTGCTCGCCCTCGATCAGCCGTTCGAGGATAGCGTCGAGGATCGCGTAGGGAGGCAGGCTGTCCTCGTCCCGCTGGTCGGGGCGAAGCTCCGCCGAAGGCGCCTTCTCGATCACGCGCGCCGGGATCACCTCGCCTTCCGGCCCCTTCATCCAGGGGCGGTGGTTTCGGTTGCGCCACCGGCAGGTTTCGAACACGCGGGTCTTGTAAAGGTCCTTGATCGGGTTGTAGCCGCCGGCCATGTCGCCGTAGATCGTGGCGTAACCCACCGCCACCTCGGACTTGTTCCCGGTGGTCAGCAGCATCTCCCCGAACTTGTTCGAGATCGCCATGAGCATCAGCCCGCGCAGCCGGGACTGGATGTTTTCTTCCGTGATGTCGGGCTGCGTCCCCGCCATGAGATGCGAAAGCGCGCCTTCGACCGCGTCCCGCGCCCCCTCGATCGACACCGTGTCGAGCCGGCACCCCAGCGCCGTCGCGACGGCGGTCGCATCCTCAAGCGAGTGGTTGGAGGTGTATTCCGACGGCAGCATCACGCAGCGGACATTCTCAGGCCCGATCGCGTCGGCGGCGATGGTCGCGACCAGCGCGCTGTCCACCCCGCCCGAAAGGCCAAGAAGCACTTTCCGGAAGCCCGACTTCGCCAGGTAGTCGCGCAGGGACAGCACCATCGCGTGGTAGTCCTGTTCCCACTCGTCGGGCTGCAGGTCCATCCGGCCGGGCAGGATGCGCCAGCCCTCCTCGCCCTTCTCGAGGTCGAGATGGGTGATGACCTCCTCCATCGGCGGCAGCTGCATGGCGAGTTCTCCACCCGGATTGAGCGCGAAGCTCGCCCCGTCGAAGACCTGGTCATCCTGCGCGCCGACCGTGTTCAGGTAGATGAGCGGCAGCCCCGTCTCGACCACGCGCGAGACGGTGACGTTCATCCGCAGTTCAAGCTTGTTCCTGCGGTAGGGCGAGCCGTTCGGGATCAGCAGGATCTCCGCACCGGTTTCGGCAAGCGTTTCTGCCACGTCTTCGTACCAGGCATCCTCGCAGACCGGCGTTCCGAGGCGCAGGGGGCCGATGCGGTAGGGGCCGGAAATCTGGCCGATGTTGAAGATACGAACCTCGTCGAAGACGTCAGCGTTCGGGAGGTGGTGCTTCAGCATCTTGGCGACGATCTTGCCGCCCTGAAGGATGAAATAGGCGTTGTAGAGCCGCCCGACGTCCGCCCAGGGGCCACCGATCCCGAGCGCGGGGCCGTCGGCGCAGTCCTTCGCGAGTTGCTCGACGATGCGCATGGCGTGTTCGTGGAACGCCCTGCGGCGCACCAGGTCCTGGGTCTGGTAGCCGGTGACGAACATCTCGGGCAGGGCCACCATGTCGGCGCCCGCGCGTTTGCCTTCCTCCCAGGCTGCCCGCGCCTTTTCGGCATTGGCGGCGAACGCGCCCACAGTCGGATTGAGCTGCGCAAGTGTCAGGCGGAATCTCTCGGCCATCGGCTTCCCCGGGGTGTTGCTCCACCTCTCTTAGACAGACCCGAGGGCAAGGGAAAGGCGGTTGAGCAGTCGTGAACGGCATGCGTCTTGCCAGCAGGGGATGCGCGTCTTACGGTGCCCGGCGGTTGTGGCTCCGGTCGCGGCAGGCGGCGCGGCTGGCCATTCGGGAGAGATGTCGGACCATGAAACCAGCATACCGGAGCCTCCTCGGAACGGCGGTCATTGCCCTCTGCATCTCGGCCACCGGCGCTGCGGCGCAGGAGATCGTCACGAAGCAATACGATGACGGCGGCATCTACGAGGGCACGTTCAAGAACGGCCTTCGGCACGGCCAGGGCACCTATAGGCTTCCCAACGGCTACGAATACAGCGGCGACTGGGTCGAAGGTGAAATCCTCGGCCAGGGCCGCGCGCGTTACCCGAACGGGTCGGTCTACGAAGGCCAGTTCGTCAAGAGCAAGCCGCACGGCAAGGGCAAGATGGTCTTTGCTGATGGCGGCAGCTACGAGGGCGACTGGACCGAGGGCGAGATCACCGGAGAGGGCGTCCTGCGCTTCGCCAACGGAGCGGTCTACACCGGCCCGCTGACGAAGGGGCAGCCGCACGGCTCCGGTCGGATGGAGAACCCGGGCGGCTACGCCTACGAGGGCGACTGGGTCATGGGCGTGATGGAGGGCAAGGGCCGCATCACCTACCCCGACGGCGCCGTCTATGAGGGCGGGATGCTGCGCGGCAAGCGCGCGGGGCAAGGGACGCTCACCATGCCCGACGGACTCACCTACGAAGGTGCCTGGAGCGAGGGCCAGATGCACGGGATGGGCAAGCTGACCCAGGGCAATGGCGACGTCTTCGAAGGGCAGATGCAGAACGGCAAGCGCACCGGCCCAGGCAAGGTCACCTACGCCAACGGCGATATTTTCGAGGGCCAGTTCCTGAACGACAAGCGGCATGGCAAGGGCATGTTCCGCGGCGCGGACGGCTTCAGCTATGAAGGCGACTGGGCGGAAGGCCGGATCGCGGGGCTGGGCAAGGCGACCTATCCGGAAGGCGCGGTCTACGAAGGCAGCTTCGCCCAGGACGTCGCGGACGGTCAGGGCAAGATCACCTATCCTGACGGCTCCACCTACGAAGGCGGCTGGAAGGCGGGCGCGATCGAGGGGCAGGGCACGGCGACCTACGCGAACGGGATCGTCTACGAAGGCGAGTTCAAGGCCGGAAAGAACCACGGCCAGGGCAAGCTGGCCAATCCCGACGGCTCTTCCTACGAAGGTGGCTGGGCCGAGGGCCTGCGCCACGGGCAGGGCGTCGCCACCTATTCAGACGGCGCGGTCTATACCGGCGAGTTCGTCTTGGGGGAGCGCGAAGGGCAGGGCGAATTCGTGACGCCCGAGGGGTTCCGCTACAACGGCCAGTGGAAGGCCGGCGAAATCGACGGTCAGGGTGTCGCCACCTACGCGAACGGGGATGTCTACGAAGGCACGTTCGCCGCAGGCAAATGGCACGGTCGGGGCACGTTGCGCTACGCGTCGGGAGAGGTCGTGTCGGGAACGTGGGCCGAGGGCGTCCTGACCGCGCAGGACCCGGAACCGCCCGAGGCTCCCGCGCCGGGCGAGGCGTCCGACGCGGCAGAGGCACCTGCCGCAACGCAAGGGAACTGAGCCCGAAGGCTCAGACCAGCCGCCCCGCGTCCAGATCGCCCAGGATCACGTGGGCGCCGTCCAGCACATCGTCCCGCCGGTCGTCGGTCATACGGTCCCAGGTGCGATACATCTGCGCCATGCGCGGATTGCCTTCGAACCGCTTCCGGTGGCGCTGCAGGAAGTCCCAGTAGAGAAGATTGAAGGGGCAGGCACCTTCACCCGTCTTCCGCCTGACGTCATAGTCGCAGGACTTGCAGTAATCGGACATCCGGTCGATGTAGTTCCCGGACGCGACATAGGGTTTGGAGGCCACGATCCCGCCATCGGCGAACTGGCTCATCCCCACGGTGTTCGGGGCCTCGACCCACTCGAAGGCGTCGGCGTAGACCGAGAGATACCATTCATGCACCTCGTGCGGGTCGATGCCCGCGAGAAGGGCGAAGTTGCCGGTGACCATGAGCCGCTGGATGTGGTGGGCATAGGCCTCGTCGCGGGTCTGCTCGACGACCTTCGCGACGCAGTTCATCCGCGTCCTCGCGCCCCAATAGAAACCCGGAAGCCGCCGTTCGTGACCAAGCGCGTTGCTGCGGGCATAGCCGGGGCCCTCGAGCATGTAGATCCCGCGGACGAATTCCCGCCAGCCGATGATCTGCCGGATGAAGCCCTCGACCGCATTGAGCGGAGCCTCGCCCGCCTTCCACGCCGCCTCGGCCGCGCGGCAGACCTCCAGCGGGTCCAGAAGCCCGACGTTCAGGTAGGGCGAGATCACGGCGTGGTAGAGGAAGCGGTTGCCGTTCAGCATCGCGTCCTGGAAGTCCCCGAATTTCGGCAGGGCGTGGCGGATGAAATGAGCGAGCGCCCGGCGCGCCTGCGCCTGATCGGTTGCGAAAGTGAAAGGGCGCAGCGACCCGAAGTTCCCGCCGAACCGCGTTTCCACGAGGTCCAGAACCTCCTCGACGACCTCGTCTGGCGTGAAGGATATCGGCCCCGGATGTTCGATCTCTCCGGGTGGGGGCTTGCGGTTGTCGCGGTCATAGTTCCATTGCCCGCCCGCGGGTTCGTCCCCCTCCATCAGAAGGCCGGTCTTCCGCCGCATCTCCCGGTAGAAGTATTCCATGCGCAGGCTCTTGCGGCCCTTCGCCCAGTCCCGGAATTCCCGTTCCGAGCACAGGAACCGTTCATCCTCCAACTGTCGCACGGGGATCGGCAGTTCATCCAGAAGCCCGATCAGCCGCCATTCCCCGGGGCGGGTCGCGATCACTTCTCGAGCGCCAAGCTCCGACGCCCGACGCAGCAGTTCACCGGGGATCGAACCCGCGTTTTCCGGATCATCGAGCCGGGTGTAGGCGACGGTCCAGCCCTCGTACTCCAGTCGCGCGGCGAACTTGCGCATCGCGGCGAAGATGAAGGCGATCTTCTTCGGATGGTGGGGCACATAACTCGCTTCGCCTGTCACCTCGGACATGACGACGACATCGCGGGCCTTGTCGGTCGCGCGCAGGGCCGCGATCCCTGTGGAAAGCTGGTCGCCGAGAACGAGGACGAGCTTCACCACGGGATGGTCTTTCCGGCATAGTCGAAAAAGCCGCCGCTCTCCGCCGGCGTCAGCCGGTCGACGACGGCGAGAAGGTTCGCTGCCGCCGTTTCCGGGGGCACCTTCCTGTGCGCGTAGCCTTCGGTGAAGCGCGTGGCCACCGTGCCCGGGTGAAGGCTCGCCACCACGGCCTGACGATGCGTGCGCGCCACCTCGATCGCTGCGGTCCTGAGAAGCTGGTTCAGAGCCGCCTTCGACGCGCGGTAGGAATACCAGCCACCAAGCCCGTTGTCGCCGATCGAGCCTACCCGCGCCGACAGGGCCGCGAAGACCGACCTGCGGTCGCGCGGCATCAGGCGCAGGGCATGCTTGAGAACGAGGATCGGCCCCGCCGCGTTGACGGCGAACTGATCCGCCAGAGCCCGGGCGTCCAGCGACCGGATCGCCTTTTCCGGGGAGCCGAGCGCCCCTGTCGCCACGAACACGAGGTCGAACTGCCCGTCGAGCCTTTCGAGAGCCGCGGCCACGCATCCTTCATCCGTCACGTCGAGCCCGGCGCCGGACCGCGAAAGGGCCACGACCTCCCCCCGCTGTCCAAGCTTCTCCGCGACCGCGCCGCCGATCCCGCCCGAGGCTCCTATGACAAGTGACCGCATGCCGTTGTCTCCGTTTCGGCAGAGCTAGCGGTCAGTGAAAGAAGGTCAATTTCCGCTTTTCTTTTCAAACGGTGCACGTATAGTCCGGCGCCATGACACGGAACCGGCATATTTCAGCCCCCGGCCGCGCCCCGCGCGGGCCGCTTCTCCGTGCGCTTCTCCTCCTTAGCCGCCTCTGAGCGTGCCTTTCGGCGCGACCGCTCAGAGGTGACCAGCGCCGGAACCACGCGAAGCTAGGGAAAGATCGAGAGTAGACCCATGACCGACAAAGCCAAACAGGACCGCGTCCTGATCTTCGACACCACGCTCCGTGACGGCGAACAGTCGCCCGGCGCGACGATGACCCATGACGAGAAGCTGGAGATCGCCGCGCTTCTGGACGAGATGGGGGTCGACATCATCGAGGCCGGGTTTCCCATCGCCTCCGAGGGTGATTTCGACGCGGTGACCGCGATCGCGAAGCAGACGCAGAACTCCGTGATCTGCGGCCTCGCCCGGGCGAACTTCAAGGACATCGACCGCTGCTGGGAGGCGGTGCGGCATGCCAGGCGCCCGCGCATCCACACCTTCATCGGCACCTCGCCCCTGCACCGCGCGATCCCGAACCTCGACATGGACCAGATGGCGGAGCGCATCCACGAAACCGTGACGCATGCGCGCAACCTCTGCGACAACGTCCAGTGGTCGCCGATGGACGCGACGCGGACGGAACATGACTACCTCTGCCGCGTGATCGAGATCGCGATCAAGGCGGGCGCGACGACCATCAACATCCCCGACACGGTGGGCTACACCGCGCCGCGCGAGAGCGCCGACCTGATAAGGATGCTGATCGAGCGCGTCCCCGGCGCCGACGAAGTCGTCTTCGCGACGCACTGCCACAACGACCTCGGCATGGCGACGGCCAACGCGCTCGCCGCGGTCGAGGCCGGCGCGCGCCAGATCGAGTGCACGGTCAACGGGCTCGGGGAGCGGGCGGGCAACACCGCGCTCGAAGAAGTCGTCATGGCCATGAAGGTCCGCAACGACATCATGCCCTACCGGACGGGCATCGACACGACGAAGATCATGAACATCTCGCGCCGCGTCGCGGCGGTGTCGGGCTTCCCGGTCCAGTACAACAAGGCGATCGTCGGCAAGAACGCTTTCGCGCATGAATCGGGCATCCACCAGGACGGGATGCTGAAAAACGCCCAGACGTTCGAGATCATGCGGCCGGAGGATGTGGGCCTGTCGGCGACGAACCTCGTCATGGGCAAGCATTCGGGGCGCGCCGCGCTGCGGGCGAAGCTGAAGGATCTCGGCTACGACCTCGCCGACAACCAGCTGAACGATGTCTTCGTCCGGTTCAAGGCGCTCGCCGACCGCAAGAAGGAGGTCTACGACGACGACCTCGTCGCGCTGATGACCGACTCCACGGCGAACGTGGCGGGCGACCATCTGCAGGTGAAGTTCCTCCGCGTGATCTGCGGCACCGAGGCGCCGCAGTCGGCCGACCTCACGCTGACGATCGACGGCGTGGACCACCAGGTGACGGCGACGGGCGATGGTCCGGTGGACGCGACCTTCAACGCGGTGAAGCGGCTCTTCCCGCATGATGCCCGGCTCGCGCTCTACCAGGTCCATGCGGTGACCGAGGGCACCGACGCGCAGGCCACCGTCAGCGTGCGCCTCGAGGAAGACGGCAAGATCGTCACCGGCCAGTCCGCCGACACCGATACGGTCGTGGCGAGCGCGAAGGCCTATGTCAGCGCGCTGAACAACCTGATCGTCCGCCGGGAAAAGACGAAGCCCGCGGATGAGATGAAGTCGGTTTCCTGACAGGACTGCGGGCGGCGCGGGTCATACCGCGCCGCTTCATGTTCGATTTGTGCTATCCGGCGGAAACTCGCCGTCCCGCGCCCAGAACGCCCCTTTCGAAGAACCCCGCGCGGGCCTATAAAGCTTGCCGGTCCGCAACCTCCGAGTCGCGGACCTGAAACCGTTGGGGAATGGGTAGGGTACTATGGCTGGGCTTATGAGCGGTCTCTTCTCGTCGGACATGGCGATTGACCTCGGGACGGCGAACACGCTGGTCTACGTGAAGGGCAGGGGCATCATCCTGAACGAGCCTTCCGTGGTGGCTTACCACGTCAAGGACGGCAAGAAGCAGGTGCTCGCCGTCGGCGAGGACGCGAAGCTGATGCTTGGCCGCACGCCCGGCTCGATCGAGGCGATCCGGCCGATGCGCGAAGGTGTCATCGCCGACTTCGATGTGGCCGAGGAGATGATCAAGCACTTCATCCGCAAGGTCCACAAGCGCACCACCTTCACCAAGCCCAAGGTCATCGTCTGCGTGCCGCATGGCGCGACGCCCGTCGAGAAGCGCGCGATCCGGCAGTCGGTCCTTTCGGCCGGTGCCCGCCGCGCGGGCCTGATCGCCGAGCCGATCGCCGCGGCGATTGGCGCGGGGATGCCGATCACCGACCCGACCGGATCGATGGTCGTCGATATCGGCGGCGGCACGACCGAAGTGGCCGTCCTGTCGCTTGGCGACATCGTCTACGCCCGCTCCGTCCGCGTCGGGGGCGACCGGATGGACGAAGCCATCATCTCCTACCTCCGCCGCCAGCAGAACCTGCTGATCGGCGAATCCACGGCCGAGCGGATCAAGACCTCGATCGGCACCGCCCGCATGCCCGACGACGGGCGCGGCGCGTCGATGCAGATCCGTGGCCGCGACCTTCTGAACGGCGTGCCGAAGGAGACCGAGATCAACCAGGCGCAGGTCGCCGAGGCGCTCGCGGAACCCGTCCAGCAGATCTGCGAGGCGGTGATGATCGCGCTGGAAGCCACGCCTCCGGACCTCGCTGCGGACATCGTTGACCGGGGCGTCATGCTCACCGGCGGCGGCGCGCTGCTTGGCGAACTCGACCTTGCGCTGCGGGAACAGACGGGGCTTTCGATCTCCATCGCCGATCAGTCACTGAATTGTGTGGCCCTGGGCACCGGGAAGGCGCTGGAATACGAAAAGCAGCTCCGGCATGTGATAGACTACGACAGCTGACGCCCCGCCGGGGCGGCATAAGGAGCAGCCCGTGGCAAGGGACCGGAACGCCGATATCGATTATGTCGCGCGCGTGCGCCGCATTCTGATTGCGGTGCTTGTGGTTGCGCTTGCCGGGATATTCCTCGTCTGGCGGATCGACAGCCCGAGGGTCGAGCGGCTTCGCGCGGCGCTGATCGACCGTGTCGTGCCGAGCTTCGACTGGGCGCTGGTGCCGGTGACGAAGGTCGCCGGCATGATCGAGGGCTTCCAGTCCTATGCCCGCATCTACGAGCAGAACCAGGAGTTGCGGCGCGAACTGCAGACCATGAAGGCCTGGAAAGAGGCCGCCGTGCAGCTCGAACAGCAGAACGCGAAGCTTCTGGCCCAGAACAAGGTCCGGCTCGACCCCAAGCTCACCTCCGTCTCCGGCGTGGTGCTCGCGGACTCCGGCTCGCCCTTCCGGCAGTCGGTTCTCCTGAATGTCGGCAGCCGCGACGGCGTCATGGACGGCTGGGCCACGACGGACGGCCTCGGCCTCGTCGGCCGTATCGCGGGGGTGGGGAAGACGACGAGCCGGGTGCTGCTTCTGACCGACGCGTCGAGCCGGGTACCGGTGACGATCCAGCCCTCCGGCCAGAAGGCGCTCCTCGTGGGTGATAACACGCCGGCCCCGCCGATCGACTTCATCGATGCGCCCGAACAGGTGCGCCCCGGAGACAGGGTCGTGTCCGCCGGCGATGGCGGGGTGTTCCCGGCAGGCATCCTGGTGGGGCAGGTGGCGCTGGGTGCCGACCGGCGGCTTCGGGTGCGCCTTGCCGCCGACTACGAAAGGCTCGACTTCCTTCGCGTCCTGCGTTCGCAACCGGCCGAGCGGATCAACGACACCGGCGCGCTGATCGCGCCGATCGTGCCGCCGGCGGTGATGCTGCCGCCGCCCGAACCTGCCGGGACGGACGACCTTGCGGAGGGTGCCGATGGTTGATCCGGTCACGACCCGCCGCTGGCTCTATCGCGGCCTCTTCCTGGTCCTCGCGACGCTCTTCCTGTTCGGCCGGCTCCTGCCGCTCTCGACGCTTCCCTCCGCATGGCCCGCGCCGGATTTCCTGCTCTGCCTTGCCTTCGCCTGGGTGCTCAGACGCCCGGACTTCCTTCCCGTAGTCGTCATCGCGACCGTCTTCCTCATCGAGGACATGCTGCTGGTCAGGCCGCCGGGGCTCTGGACCCTCATCGTGCTTTTCGCGACCGAGTTCCTGCGGGACCGCGCGAACCTTACGCGTGATCTGCCGTTCTTCGTCGAATGGGCCATGGTGGCCGCCGTCATGCTGGTGATGCTGCTCGCCAACCGCCTCGTGCTCGCGATCTTCATGGTGCCGCAGTCCGGCTTTGGCCTCACGCTGATGCAGTTCGTCGCCTCGGTGGCGGCCTATCCCATCGTCGTTCTCGTTTCGAACCGCGTTCTCGGGGTGCGCTGGGTCGCTCCCGGCGAGGTCGAGGCGCTGGAGCATCGGCTATGAGGCGCTCGCCCAAGGAAACGGCCGAGAGCGCACGCCGCATAAGCCGGCGGGGGCTGCTGCTTGGGTCACTGCAGGGGGCGTTCGTCGGCGTTCTCGCCTTCCGCATGCGCTACATGCAGGTCGAGCAATCCGACGAATTCCGCATGCTGGCCGAAGAGAACCGGATCAACATCCGCCTTCTGCCGCCGGCCCGCGGGTTGATCCGGGACCGCAACGGCGCACTCATCGCGGGGAACGAGCAGAACTACCGCGTTGTCATCACCCGCGAGGATGCGGGTGATGTGGACGCCGTCCTGCAACGTCTGGCGCGTGTCATGCCGTTGTCGGAGGAGGAGATCGCAGCCGCACTCGAGGAGATCGCGAAGCGCAGTCCCAACCTGCCGATCACCGTGGCCGAACGCGTCAGCTGGGAGGACTTTTCCCGCGTCGCGGTGAATGCCCCCGCGCTGCCCGGCGTGACGACGGAGGTCGGCCTGTCCCGCAGCTATCCGCTCGGAAAGGATTTCGCCCATGTCGTGGGCTATGTCGGCCCGGTCTCGGACTACGACCTTTCGAAGCTCGACAAGCCTGATCCTCTCCTGAGCATTCCCCGGTTCCAGATCGGCAAGGTCGGGATCGAGGCGAAACTCGAGGACAGCCTGCGCGGCACTGCGGGAACCAAGCGGATCGAAGTCAACGCCGTCGGCCGGGTGATGCGCGAACTCGACCGCCAGGAGGGCCAGCCCGGCACGGATGTCCAGCTGACCGTCGACTACCGGCTTCAGAACTACGCGCTCGCCCGCCTGAAGGCCGAAAGTGCCGCGGCGGTCGTGATCGACGTGGAAAGCGGCGACCTGCTCGCGATCGCTTCCGCGCCGTCCTTCGACCCGAACAATTTCGTGCGCGGCATTTCGAGTGCCGACTATTCGGCCCTGACCGAAAACGACCACAGGCCTCTCGCCGACAAGACGGTGCAGGGCACCTATCCGCCCGGCTCGACCTTCAAGATCGTGACGGCCCTCGCGGCGCTCGAGGCCGGGGTGATCACGACCGAGGACACCGTCGCCTGCCACGGTTACACCGAGCTCGGGAACCGCAAGTTCCACTGCTGGAAGCGCGGAGGTCACGGCAACGTCGACCTCGAGGAGAGTCTCGAGCAGTCCTGCGACGTCTACTACTACGAGGTCGCCCAGCGGGTGGGCATCGACAGGATCTCGGAAATGGCGCGGCGCCTGGGCTTGGGGATGCGCCACGACCTGCCGTTGTCGGCCGTTGCCGAGGGCCTGACGCCGACGAAGGACTGGAAGCTCGAACGCCACAAGAAGGAATGGCTGGTCGGCGATACGCTGAACGCGGGCATTGGCCAGGGCTTCGTGCTCGCGTCGCCGCTGCAGCTGGCGGTGATGACCGCGCGTGTCGCGACGGGTCGCGCGATCGCCCCGCGCATCGTGAAATCCGTTGACGGGATCGAACAGCCGATCGCGCCGGCGGAGGCGATCGGGCTGAACGAGAACCACCTGCGGGCCGTTCGAAAGGGTCTTTACGCGGTGTCGAACTCGAACCGAGGCACCGCCTACGCGTCGCGGATCGTCGACGACTCGATGCGGATGGCCGGCAAGACAGGCACCAGCCAGGTCAGGAACATCACCGCCGCCGAGCGGGCGAGCGGCGTGATTTCGAACGACCAGTTGCCGTGGAACCGGCGGGACCATGCGCTGTTTGTCTGCTACGCGCCCTACGAAGCGCCGCGCATCGCGGTTTCGGTCGTCGTGGAACATGGCGGAGGCGGTTCGGCCGCCGCGGCGCCCATCGCGCGCGACATCCTTCTTCAGGCGCTGAACGATGGCTTCCCGTCGCTGTCGGCCTATCCGCAGAGCCAGCGCAGCCGCATCGAGGCCGAGCGGGAAGAGCTCGATCTCATCGATCCAGAGGCGCCGGCGCCGGGCAGGATCCGCGCATGAGTTTCCTCGAATACAACGTCAAGACGGTGCCGACGGGCCTGCGCAAGGTCCTGTACCTGAACTGGCCGCTCGTGCTGCTCCTGGTGGCTGTCGCCTCGGTCGGGTTCCTCATGCTCTATTCCGTCGCGGGCGGGCAGGTCGAAACCTGGGCCATGCCCCAGATGAAGCGCTTCGTGGCGGGCATGGCGGGGATGTTCGTGGTTGCCTTCGTCCCGATCTGGTTCTGGCGCAACGTCTCCGCCCTGGCCTATTTCGTGTCGCTCCTTCTTCTGGTGGCGGTGGAACTCTTCGGCTCCATCGGCATGGGCGCGCAGCGCTGGATCGAAATCGGACCCCTGAGGATCCAGCCCTCGGAGATGATGAAGATCAGCCTCGTAATGCTGCTTGCCGCCTATTACGACTGGCTGGACCTCAAGAAGACCTCGCGCCCCCTGTGGGTCGCGATCCCGGTCCTGATGGTTCTCGTCCCGACGATCCTCGTTCTCAAGCAACCCGACCTCGGGACGGCGATCCTGCTCCTCGCGGGGGGCGGCGCGGTTATGTTCGTGGCCGGGGTGAGCTGGTGGTATTTCGGCACCGTGATCGCGCTCGTCGTGGCCCTGATCTTCGGGGTCTTCGAAAGCCGCGGGACATCCTGGCAACTGCTCGAGGACTACCAGTACCGCCGCATCGATACCTTCCTCGATCCGTCCTCCGATCCCCTCGGCGCGGGCTACAACATCACCCAGGCGCAGATCGCGCTGGGATCGGGCGGCTGGGCCGGCAAGGGGTTCATGCAAGGCACGCAGTCGCGGCTGAACTTCCTGCCCGAAAAGCACACGGATTTCATTTTCACGACATTGGCCGAGGAATTCGGCTTCCTGGGGGCCTTTTCCTTGCTGTCCCTCTACGCGCTCATCATCGCGTTCTGCGTCTTTTCCGGGCTTGGCAACAAGGATCGCTTCGCCTCGCTCCTGACATTCGGGATCGCAACATCGTTCTTCCTGTTCTTCGCGGTCAACATGTCGATGGTCATGGGCCTGATGCCAGTCGTCGGCGTGCCGCTTCCTCTTGTGTCCTACGGCGGGACGGCCATGATGATCCTGCTCCTGGCCTTCGGGCTTGTGCAGAGCGCGCATATCCACCGGCCGAGGTAGAGCCCCAATGTCCATCAACATCTTCTTCGCCGCCGGTCCGGCGCTCTGGCCCGACTACCGGGAGCCGCTCGCCCGGGCCTGCCGGGAGGCGGGGCTGGACGTGACGGTCAGCGATAGCGCGCCCGATCCATCGGCGGTCGATTACATCGTCTTCGCGCCGGGCGGCGTCATCGAGGATTTCGGACCCTACGCGAATGCGAAGGCGGTTCTGAACCTATGGGCGGGTGTCGAGAAGATCGCGCCCAATCCGACGCTGACACAGCCCCTCTGCCGGATGGTCGACCCGGCGATGACGGAGGGGATGGTCGAATACGTGACGGGCCATGTCATGCGCCATCATCTCGGGATGGATGCGCACATCCTCGGTCAGGACGGCATCTGGCGGAACGACGTCATGCCGCCCATCGCGCGGGAACGGCGGGTGACGGTCCTCGGCCTCGGCGAGCTCGGCGCAGCCGCGGCGCGCATGCTCGCGGCCTTGCGGTTCCAGGTCAGCGGCTGGAGCCGGACGCAGAAGGACATCCCCGACGTGGACTGCCTTTCCGGCGAGGCTGGGCTCGCGGAGGCGTTACGGCGGGCGGAGATACTGGTGACGCTTCTTCCGAATACGAAGGCGACAGAGAACATCCTGGACGCGGAACGTCTCGCGCTCATGCCGGAGGGCGCCTTCATCGTGAACCCGGGGCGCGGCAGCCTGATCGACGATGAGGCGCTTCTGGCGGCGCTCGACGCGGGGCGGATCGCTCACGCCACTCTCGACGTCTTCCGCGAGGAGCCGCTGCCGCCGGCACACTCCTACTGGGCGCATCCCCGTGTCACCGTCACGCCCCACATCGCGGCAGAGACGCGGCCCGCGAGCGCCTCGCGCGTCGTGGCCGAGAACATCCGCCGCGGGGAGGCGAGGGAGCCGTTCCTGCATCTCGTTGACCGGACGCAGGGCTACTGAGCGAAGGGACGTCAGCGCAGCTTGGGCGGCCGCTTCGGGTCCATTCCGGGGGCGGCGGGGCTCAGAACCTGCTCATCCTCCGTCACTTCGGGCAGATCGAAGCGCAGGCCAACGCGCGCCATGCGCACCGCCGACGGGTCGTCCGCCGCCAGGAAGGCCACGTCGATCTCGCCGGCCTCTATGCCCGAAAAGGCCAGCGCCTCTGACACGGCCTTGGCAAGCGCCGCTTCGGCTTCCGGACGTGCGCCGAGGAAGGCGAGCATATGTCCGCGCCGCCCGCCCGCATATGTGACACCCGCGAGAAGCGCCGCTTCCGCCAGCCCGGCGGCAAGCGCGAGTTTCGTGTCGAGCGAGGAGAGAAGCGACTGCGGCAAATCCCCCGGCGCATCGAAGGCTTCCGGCCGTGCCTCCGCCTGTTCCGGCGCCTGCCCCAGCGTTTCCACGAGCCAGGACACTGCGTCCGGTGGCATCAGGAAGGACGAGGGCGCGACCGCCAGGTTGAGACCGAGGCCGAGCGCTTCCCCGGCCAGAAGCCCCGCGATCACCCGCCCGGGCAGCGCGACATAGGGCGCGGGCGCACCGGTGAAGGCGGAAAGCCTTTCCTCCCGGTCGAAGGCCATGACGAAGCTTCCTTCTTCCAGCGCGAAGACCTGCGGGCTGACGGTGTCGCCATCCGGCTCGGCCTCGAGCAGCAGGAAGAGCTCCGCATCCGCGAGGCGCTCGTAGAAGCGCAGCCGCGCCGCCGCATCCTCGGGCGCGGCCTCCATCGCCGCATGGGCAAAATCCAGGACGGTGGTTTCAGGCATCGAGTTCCTCCCGCACTCTGGCGCGGAGCACGGGCAGAAGCTCGTCTTCGAACCAGGGATGGCGTTTCAGCCACCCGGTATTCCGCCAGGAGGGGTGCGGCAAGGGAAAGATCGCGGGCGCGTGTTCCCGCCAGCGCGCGACGGTCCCCGCGACCCCGCTTCGGGCCGCGTGCGGTCCCAGGTGCCAGCGCTGCGCATAGCCTCCGACGAGGATCGTGAGACGCAGTTCGGACAGGGCCTTCATCACCTGCCCGCGCCATGTCTCTGCGCAGCGGGGCGGCGGCGGCAGGTCGGAGCCGGACTTGTCGTAGCCCGGGAAGCAGAACGCCATCGGCACGACCGCGACGCGCGCGAGGTCATAGAACTCCGCGTCCGTCATTCCGAGCCACGCGCGCAGCCGCGTTCCCGAGGGGTCCGCGAAAGGCCGCCCGGCTTCGTGCACCCGCATTCCCGGAGCCTGTCCGGCGACGAGAATCCGGGCGCTCGGGCGGAACCACGGAACCGGGCGGGGCTCGTGTCCGGTCGCCGTCGCAGCGAAGTCGTCGGCGCAGAGCCGGCAGGCCCTGATGCGGGAGGCGAGTTCTGGTTCTTCGAAGCGATCCATGCGGGGAAGCTATCGCCCGGCCCGGGTCGCCGCAATCACCCGTCCCGCCCTGTTGCCCAAGGGGTCGGATTCGACTATCCCAGCGAAAACGAGGGAGGGGCAGGAATGTATCGCGTCTGGAATTTCGTTACCACTTACTCGCTGCTTCTGATCGCCGGGGCGATCATCGCGCTCTTATGGGCGAATATCGACGCACACAGTTACCATTCGTTCGTCGACTTCGTGATCGTCGACAACTTCTTCATCGGGCATCCGCATGAGGAAGGCGGCCATATTACCCGCACGCTCACCCTCCACTACCTGATCAACGACGTCTTCATGGCGCTCTTCTTCGGCATCGCCGCGAAGGAAGTCTGGGAGGCGGTCATCCTTGAAAACGGCGCGCTGAGGGGCCGCAAGGCGATGACGCCGCTCATTGCGACCGCCGGCGGCATGCTGGGGCCGATCGCCGTCTATCTGGGCCTTGCGGCCGTTCTCGGCGTATACGAGACGGTGAGCCGCGGCTGGGCGATCCCGACGGCGACCGACATCGCGTTTTCCTACCTCGTCGGTCGGATGGTCTTCGGCGCCGGACACCCGGCTATCCGGTTCCTGCTCCTTCTCGCCATCGCGGACGACGCGGCGGGGCTCCTCATCCTCGCGATCTTCTATCCGACCGCCGAACTGGCGCCCGAATGGCTGATGCTTTCCTTCGGCGCGGCGCTGGGGGTCTTCGTTCTCTTCAACTGGCTGCCCCGGAGGCTCGACCGCGGCAACCAGCTGCGTCCGAATTCGACCTGGGTGCGGAAGTATCTCTCGTTCTGGCCCTACCTTATCGCGGGCTGCCTCAGCTGGTTCGGCTTCCAGGAGGCGGGCATCCACCCCGCCCTTGGCCTGCTGCCGATCGTGCCAACGATCCCGCATGCCGACCGCGCCTTCGGTATCTTCGCCGAGGCCGAGGAATTCCTCACCGACCTCCTGAACTGGATCGAGCACCACCTGAAATACCCGGTCGAGATCATCCTGTTCTTCTTCGGCCTCCTGAACGCGGGGGTAGAGTTCAGCGCGATCAGCGAACCCACCTGGCTCGTTCTCTTCGGTCTTCTCATCGGCAAGCCCGTGGGGGTCCTGCTCATGGGCTGGATCGCGGCCTTCCCGCTACGCCTGGGGCTGCCGCAAGGGATGCGGACGGCCGATATCCTCGTGGTCGGCTGCGTCGCGGCGATCGGCTTCACCGTGGCGCTCTTCGTCGCTTCCGTCGCCTTCCCTGGCGGGCCGGTGCAGGATGCCGCCAAGATGGGTGCGCTCTTCAGCTTTGGCGCGGCGATCATTTCGATCATCGCGGGGAAGGTCCTGCGCGTGGAGAAGATCCACGGCTGATGCGCCGCCTCGCGCGCTGCGGCGGGTTCAATCGGCGGGCGGCGGCTATACAGCCGGCGGCCGCCGCCCTAATCTTGACGGAATGGTCGGGTAACGTCCTTTTTTAACACAAACGCCCTAGTCAGAAGGGCGAAGCGGCCGGGCAGCGGCGGGGCAAGCGGATGCTCGAATTCGACACGGTCAGCAAGTCCTTCTGGACGGGCACGCAGCGCAAGGTGATCCTTGACCGCGCTTCCTTCCGGGTCGAGCCGGGCAATTCGCTGGGGGTCCTCGCCCCCAACGGGACCGGAAAGACGACGCTGATCAACATGATGGCTGGGCTCGAAAAGCCCGACGAAGGCACGATCCGCCGCACGAGCAGGGTCTCCTTCCCGCTCGGGTTCATGGGCGGTGTCGTTTCGAAATACTCGGGCCGGGAAAACGTCCGCTTCATCGCCCGGCTCTACGATCTCGACCCCGATTACGTCGAGGCGTTCTGCCGCTGGCTCTGCGCGATCGACGAATATTTCGACCAGCCGGTGGCCACCTACAGTTCCGGGATGAGGGCGCGGCTCTCCTTCTCGCTTCTCCTGGCGCTGGAATTCGACATCTACCTGATCGACGAGGGCATGCCGTCCAGCACGGATGTCGAGTTCAACAGGAAGGCCGGAACGATCCTTCAGGATCGCCTGAAGAACGCGACCGTCGTCATCGTCTCTCACCAGCCGACGACTCTGGAGAGGTTCTGCCGCTCCGCTGCCGTCCTGCGGAACGGCCAGCTCTACATGTTCGACAGCCTCGAAGAAGCGAAAGAACTCTATGAATACGACGCCCAAGGCTAAGAAATACCGCATGCGCAAGGCCGAACCGCTGGTCGAGGGCGCGCAGCCGCCCGCCGCGGATCTGCTGCGGCCTGAAATCAGCGATGACGGTTTCGGTGACCGGGTGTTCGCCACCGCGGCGCGGGCCGGGGAGCAAGACGCCAGTTCCAGGGCGGACGCCAAGGCGGTGGCGAAGGAGATCGAGGAGATCCGTGCCGAGGGGCTCACGGGCCGTCAGCTGCGCATGGCCCGGCGCGTGGCCCAGCGACAGGGGATCGAGGCGACTTCGGACTACGAGGCCGTGCGTCTCTTGCGCCGAAAGGGGATCGATCCGTTCCAGCGGTCGAACGTTCTCGACCTCGTCGTCGCGAAGGCCGCCAATTCGCAGCCGGAGGACGACGACCGCGTCCAGTTGCCCCAGACGGTTCCCCAGAAGCCGAAGCTGCCCGCGAAGGAGGCGATGAGCGAGGAACGGCGCGCGAAGGAAATCCTGAGGATCCAGCGTGACATCGCACGCCGCCGTCAGCGCAAGCTCCTTCTGCTTTTCGCGCGGCTCGCGGTATTCGTCCTGCTGCCAACGGCCTTCGCGGGCTGGTACTTCTTCAACGTCGCGACACCGCTCTATGCCACGCAATCCCAGTTCGTGATCCAGCAGGCAGACGCTGCGGCCCCCGGAGGTCTAGGCGGTCTCTTCTCCGGCACGAGTTTCGCGACGAGCCAGGATTCGATCACCGTCCAGAGCTATCTGGAATCCCGGGACGCGATGCTGCGTCTGGACGAGGATCTCGGCTTCAAGGCGCATTTCAGCCAGGAATTCATCGACCCGGTCCAGCGGCTCGAACCGGGCGCCTCGAACGAGGAAGCCTACGGCATCTACTCCCGCAACGTGAAGATCGGCTACGACCCGACCGAGGGCATCATCAAGATGGAGGTGATCGCCGCGGACCCCGAAACCAGCGCGGCCTTCTCGCGCGCGCTGATCGGCTATGCCGAGGAACGGGTCGACAAGCTGACCCAGCGTCTGCGCGAGGACCAGATGAAGGGCGCGCGGGAAAGCTACGCGGATGCAGAGCAGAAGGTGCTTTCGGCGCAGGAACGCGTGCTGGAACTGCAGGAGCAGCTGGGCGTCCTCGACCCGGCGTCGGAAACCGGCGTCAAGATGAGCCAGGTGGCCACGTTCGAAGGCCAACTGCAGCAGAAGCGGCTCGAACTCGAGCAGCTTCTGGACAACCCGCAGCCGAACCAGGCCCGGGTCGACGGCGTCAGGGGCGACATCGACCGGCTGGAAAGGCTCATCGCCGAACTCCGGGCGACGCTGACCCAAGGGGACGAGGACACGACCTCGCTTGCCGCGATCACCGGGCGCCTGCGGATCGCCGAGGCGGAACTCGAGACACGCCAGCTGATGCTGAGCCAGGCGGCCCAGCAACTCGAGGTGGCGCGGATCGAGGCCAACAAGCAGGTGCGCTACCTCTCGCTTGGCGTGAGCCCGGTCGCGCCCGACCGGCCGACCTATCCCCGCTCGCTGGAAAACACGGCCTTGGCCTTCGCGATTTTCGCTGGCATCTACCTGATGATGTCGCTGACGGCCTCGATCCTCCGGGAACAGGTCTCGGCCTGATAGAGGATACCGGAAGGGCGCCATGATGAAAGACGTGACGATAGGCGGGCTGACCGTCGGCAATGACCGGACGCTGGCGGTAATCGCCGGGCCGTGCCAGCTCGAAAGCCTGGAACATGCGCGCATGATCGCGGGAAGGATGGTCGAGGTCTGCGCCGCGGCGGGCGCGCAGTACATCTTCAAGGCCAGCTACGACAAGGCGAACCGCACCTCCCTTTCGGGCCGGCGCGGGGTCGGGATCGAGGCGGGGCTGAAGATCCTGGAATCCGTCGGGAAGGAGTTCGGCTGCCCGGTTCTGACCGACGTGCACGACATTGGCCAGGCTAGAGAGGCCGCGACTGTCGTCGACGTGATCCAGATTCCCGCCTTCCTTTGCCGGCAGACCGACCTTCTGCTCGCCGCCGGGGAAACTGGCGCCGTCGTCAACATCAAGAAAGGCCAGTTCCTCGCGCCCTGGGACATGGAGAACGTCGCTGCAAAGGTCGAGAGCACCGGGAACGAACGCATCCTCCTGACTGAGCGGGGGGTCAGCTTCGGCTACAACACGCTCGTCGCCGACATGCGGTCGCTGCCGATCATGGCGCGCACCGGCTACCCCGTCATCATGGACGCAACCCATTCCGTGCAGAAGCCCGGTGGCCTCGGCGGCGCCTCCGGCGGCCAGCGGGAATTCGCCCCGGTCATGGCGCGCGCGGCCGTCAGCCTTGGCATAGCGGGCGTCTTCATCGAGACGCACGAGGCGCCGGACACCGCCCCGTCGGATGGCCCGAACATGGTGCCGCTTGCCCATATGTCGCAGCTGGTCGAAACTCTGATGGCGTTCGACAAACTGGCGAAGGCCGACCCGATCCGAGTCTGATGCTTCGCCTGAGGAAGGGGGCAAGATGAGACGGACGACCTTCACCCTGTTCCTTGCCCTCGGGCTCCTTGCGCTCGCCTCTCCGGCGCTCAAGGCGCAGGAAACCGCGCCGACCGAGCCCGCTGGCACGATCTCGGTCGGTGACACGGCCGCGGATGACCTTCAGATGGCCGCGCGCATCCGCGATATCCTCGCGGAACTCGATGGCTACGGCGGCGTGACCGTTTCGGTCCGCGCGGGGATCGTCACGCTGGCGGGCGAGGTTGCCGACCAGGAAGCGCTTTCCCGCCTCGATCCGCTCATTGCGCGTGTCGAGGGCGTGGTCGCGATCGAGAACAACGTCCGCCAGTCCACCGACATCGCCGAAAGGCTGAGCCCGGCGGTCGAGCGTCTTGTCGACAGGTTCCAGCAGGTTGCGGACTATGGCCCGCTCCTCCTCGTGGCGGCGCTCGTCGCCGGGCTCGTGGCCGGGTTCGGGTTCTGGATCGCCCGTCTGAGGCGGTTCTGGGAACGTGTCGCGCCGAACACCTTCATCGCCGATGTACTGCGGACGCTGGTGCGGCTTTTCTTCTCCGTCGCGGCCGTGGTTGTCGCGCTCGACATCCTCGGGGCCACCGCGCTTCTCGGCACGTTTCTCGGCGCGGCGGGGATCGTTGGCCTCGCGCTCGGCTTCGCGGTCCGGGACCCGATCGAGAACTTCATCGCCTCGGTCATGCTGTCCCTGCGCCAGCCCTTCCGGCCCAATGACCTCGTCGAGATCGAGGGGGACACCGGCCGGGTTATCCGCCTGACTTCGCGCGCGACGATCCTCCTGTCGCTGGACGGCAACCACATCCGGATCCCGAATTCGACGGTCTTCAAGGCGCGGATCGTGAACTTCACCCAGAATGCCGAGCGGCGCTTCAGCTTCCTCCTGGGGGTCGATGCCTCGGCTGACCTGGTACGGGTGCGCGAAATAGGGGTCGAGGCCCTGCGGAGCCTGCCGTTCGTGCTGGAAAGCCCGGCCCCCAGCGGATGGGTCGAGCGGGTAGGGGATTCGAATGTCGAAATCACGTTCACCGGATGGGTCGACCAGACCAGGACGGATTTCCCCCTGGCCCGCAGCGAGGCGATCCGGGTCGTGAAAGGGGCGATCGAGGCTTCGGGTTTCGCGCTACCCGAGCCGATCTACAGGGTGATCCTGGAAAGCCCCGAGGAAGAAGCCGCGGCTGCGAGACCCCCCGCGCCCCCCCGCCGGGAAAAGGCCCGTCCTTCGGAGGCCGTGCTGGACACGAGCCACGACTCGACACTCGAGGACCTCGTGCATGAGGAACGCCGCGTGGCGGAAGACGATCTCCTGAGCCCGGAAGCCCCGAAGGAGTAGTTCAGGCGACCTGGCCCGCCGCCCAGCCCGAAGACCAGGCCCACTGGAAGTTGTAGCCGCCAAGCCAGCCGGTCACGTCCACCACTTCTCCGATGAAATGGAGCCCCGGCACCGCCTTGGCCTCCATGGTGCGCGAATCGAGACCGTCCGTATCCACCCCGCCCAGCGTCACCTCCGCCGTGCGGTATCCTTCCGATCCGACGGGTCTCACCTGCCAGTGGTGCACCGTCGCGGCCAGCCGGTCCAAGGCCGCGTTCGACTGATCGGCCAGGTTGCCGCGAAGGCCGGACCGCTCGACCCAGAGCGTGGCGAGTTTTTCCGGCAGGAACCGCGCCAGCGCGTTGTGCAGCGCCTGCCGGCCCGCCTCTGACCGTTGCGCCTTGAGCGCCGCGGCCACGTCCTGCCCGCGTGCGAGGTCTATCGACAGCGTGTCGCCCTCGCGCCAGTAGGAGGAAATCTGGAGGATCACGGGCCCCGAGAGCCCGCGATGCGTGAAGAGGAGCGATTCGTCGAAGGACGTCTTGCCGCAGGACACCCGCGCATCGACGGCGATCCCGGAAAGCGGCCGCAGCGCGGCGAGGTCCTGCTCGGCGAAGGTCAGCGGCACGAGCGCGGGCCGGGTTTCCGTCACCGCAAGGCCGAACTCCTCCGCGATGCGGTAGCCGATGCCGGTCGCCCCCATCTTCGGAATCGACTTTCCGCCCGTCGCGACGACCAGGCTATCGGCCGAATAGGCGCCCTTGTCCGTCTCGACGTGGAACTTCCCCACTCGCCGGACGGACAGCACCTCGTGCCCGAGTTCCAGCCGAACGCCGGCCGCGCGCATGTCCGACAGAAGCATGTCGACGATCTGCGTTGCCTTCCCGTCGCAGAAAAGCTGACCGAGTGTCTTCTCGTGCCATGCGATTCCCGCGGCATCCACGCGCGCGATGAAATCCTGGGGGGTGAAGCGCCTGAGCGCGGAGAGTGCGAAGCGCGGATTGCGGGACAGAAACCGCTCCCGCGCCGTCGAGAGATTCGTGAAGTTGCAGCGTCCACCGCCCGAGATCCGGATCTTTTCCCCGGCGGATTTCGCGTGGTCGAGGACGACGACCTTCCGCCCGCGGCGACCCGCTTCGATCGCGCACATCATGCCGGCTGCGCCGGCGCCAAGAACGATCACGTCAGCGGCCTGCATGCGCCGGGCTTACCCCGGCGCGATCGCTCTCGCAACGTCCGGTTTCGCGTGGATTGGGTCTTGCGCGCCTTCGTCCGCTTCGGTAAGAACCCGCACCGTTGGGGCGTAGCCAAGTGGTAAGGCACCGGTTTTTGGTACCGCGCACCGTAGGTTCGAATCCTACCGCCCCAGCCAAACACTCTTCTAAATCGAGACGGTGCGAGGTGCGCTTCAGATAGCGCCGTGGTTTCCGCGGGCTACCGCTGGGCGACAATTGAGCAGACCTGAACCGGACCCCAGAGAGGCCCCAACATGGCCTAAAGTCTGCGCTCGGCATTTTCACGGTACCAGGTTGGGTGGAAGACGATCAGAGAGTCGCGAGCAGCGCGCGCTGATCGGTCCAATCGGACGGCGGTTCGTGCGACTTGCACCAGTCCGAGGTGAAGCCGACCGGCTGCTTGCCGCCGAGAACATCCCGGACGATTTCAGGCGCGAGGAAGGCCAGCCCGATCATGTCCTGAACTCGGCGCTTCGACGTGCCGGCGGACTCCGCGATCTGATCAAATGTGCGACCCGCCTTGATGTCCTCGAACCAGACATGTGCCCGGGCGATGTTCCGGATCAGGGCGTCATCGCGGCCCGCCCGAGCATCAGCGAGAACGATCTTTGTCTCGACCCCACGCTTGCGGCATTGGAAGGGATGGCTGGAGGCGAGTCTGTCGGCATCAATGACGTTGGGCTCAATCGCCAGCTGTTCGGCAATTAATCCTGCGCTGAGCCCCAGCGTCAGGATCCCCGGCGCGATGTCGATCCGCTCCACGAAGGCCAGCAGGTCTTGAACTGATGCTTCGGCTGTCAGATTGGAGATGGCAGCAGACGCCTGAGCGATGACGTCCGCTGCTCCACTGGCCAGCAGAGATGCGACGAAGCCTGGACGTGATAGCGTTGCGCCGACCAGACCGGCGATCCGGGTCTCCAGTTCCTCTGCCGGCAACCGCCACGCGCCCGGATGCTTCTCCCCGCTCCGGGCCGCCATCCGGTGAGAAATGTAGTACCGGTGCCGGGTGCCGTTGCTCGTCTTCGCATGTGAGGGCGTGAGACGATCGCCGGTCTCGTCGAAGAGTTTCCCGCAGAGCAGCGACCGGCGCTTTGCCGAGGCTCTGCCGCGCTGCCGGGCCGCGCATTCCTGCAGTTGCTGCTGGATCCTGTCCCAGCGATCCGGATCGATGAGCGCCGGATGCTGGCCCTCGTGCACCTCGTCCCGATGCCGGATGCGACCTGCGTAGAGCGGGTTCGTCAGGATGTGGTAGACGTGGCCCCGGCTGAAGAGATTGCCTCCAGTGACTGTTCCGTTGCTGGTCTCGCGACGGCGGCTCCTGAGTTCCAGTCGTTCAGCCTCGTCCCTCACCGCCCGAACCGTGCGGAGGCGTTCGTAGAGGTCGTAGAGCGTCCGGACCGTCTCTGCTTCCTCCTCGTTGACCTTCAATGTGCGGCCATCGGGATCGTAACCCAGCGGGACGCTGCCCCCATCCAGAGCCCCTTGCGCTTCGAAGCCGCGATCTTGTCCCGGACGCGTTCGGCGGTGACCTCCCGCTCGAACTGGGCAAACGACAGGGGCATGTTGAGCGTCAGGCGCCCCATGCTGGTCGCGGTATTGAAGGACTGGGTGACCGACACCAAGGAGGCACCAGCCGCGTCCAGCACGTCGACAATCTTCGCGAAGTCCGCGAGCCATCGGGTCAACCGGTCGATCTTGTAGACGACGATCTGGTCGACCCTGCCCTCGCGGACGTCGTCGAGCAGGCGCTGCAGCGCGGCTCGGTCGAGGCTCCCGCCGGAGAGACCGCCATCATCGTACGGCTCTGGCGAGAGCACCCAGCCTTCGTGCTTCTGGCTGGCGATGTAGGCTACGCATGATTCCCGCTGGGCATGGAGCGAGTTGAACTCCTGCGCGAGGCCGTCTTCGGAACTCTTCCTCGTGTAGATGGCACAGCGGGTCTTCTTCATGATCCGCCTCCGGCCCTGTCGACCAGTCCAAAGAATCTCGGCCCGGACCAGATCGTTCCCGTGATGTGCTTTGCGATGGCAGAGAGCGACGGCCAGGTTCGGCCGTCCATGCGGAAGCCATCCTTCAGAACCTCCACCTGGGGGTCCGACCATTCCACTCGCGCACGAGGTGCGCGCCGGGCCGCGCGATCCGGCGGGTGCTGTCGATGACGGACTTACCTTCTGCGATCTGGCGCAGGGCCCTCCGCGTGCCTGGCAGCAAACCTCCATGTCGGCGGCACTGGTCCTCATAGGCCAGGGCCTTCCGCATGAAGGCGACCGACAGGTAGGGCGGCAGGGGAGACGCGAAGGCCTTGTCCCAGTCCTGCAGCACCCGCCCGCGATCGGGGTCCGCCCTACCCGGCATGGGCGGGCTCCGGCGCGGAGGAAGTCACCGACTCGGGCTCAGGTTTGCCCGTGATGCGGTACCGCGTCGGCTTGTCCGGGTCCGGCTTCTCCGTCATGACCTCGTAGCCTGCCTTCTTCAGCCCGGTGATCGCGGCCCGGTTCGTGTGCGGCTGCCAGTCGAGCCTGCCGCTGATCGCGGCAACGTCCGCTCCGGCCTTCGCCGAGAGCAGCTGGATCAGCCGGGCCTTCTTTGTGTCTTTGAGCTTTCCGCCATTCGTCTGCACTGTGAGCCGGGCGCGAGGGGTCTTGGTCGTCATCTTCGTCTCCTGTGCCTTGTGCAGAAGCACCCTGCCCCTGCTACCAGGCAAAGCCCGGAGGCCCGGGCGGAGACCGACGACGGCGTCGTCGACGTGCCGACACTACCGCTCTGGTTCGAAGAGAAGTCCAGTCGGATTTGCAGTTACTCGAATTTTGTACCGCTTGCTCGAAAGATCGCCTCGATGGGCGGAACGTGGTCGTACGCTGCGATCGACACAAATGTCGGCCATCGAGCTGGGGCCAGGACCCTTTGATTTCCGACTCTCGACGTGATTCAGGCTCCGCAATGAGGCCTGAGCATGAGCAACCTTTTCTGGCTGGCGGACGCGCAGATGGCGCGCCTTCAACCGTTCGTCGGGCAATCGATCCACCGGATCGATTGCTGATCCGCCTCACTCCCCAAGAGCCATGGCAAGCCAGGCGTCGATGACCGGCGTGTCCTGAGCGGCATAATCTTCATCAATCGCAATGGCTTGCGCTGGTGCGACGCGCCAAGGGAGTATGGACCGTCGTAGACGCTCTACAACCGCTGGAAGCGGTGGGGCGACATGGGGGTCTTTGCCCGGATGATGGAAGGTCTGGCCGCCGAGGGCGCTGAGCAGACGACCGTCATGATCGACGCGACCTGCCTGAAAGCGCACCGCACGGCTTCGAACCTGCGGGCGAAAAAGGGAGATGCGGGTGTCTGATCGGGCGCACGAAGGGAGGGCTGAACACCAAGCGGCATGCGGTCACGGATGCGAAGGGCCGCCCTCTGCGTTTCTTCATGACGGCGGGCCAGGTCAGCGACCATACCGGCGCTGCCGCGCTGCTGAGTAGCCTGCCCGGGGCCGACTGGCTGCTCGCCGACCGGGGCTATGATGCAGATTGGTTCCGCGACGCCTTGAAAGACAGGGGATCAGGCCCTGCATCCCGGGGCGGAAGTCCCGCGGCAAGCCCGTCAAATATGACAAGCGCCGCTGCAAACGCCGCAACCGGATCGAGATCATGTTCGGCAGGCTAAAGGATTGGCGGCGCGTGGCGACCCGTTACGACAGGTGCCCCAAGGTCTTCCTGTCCGCCGTCGCTCTAGCCGCAACCGTCATGTTCCGGTTATGAGTCCTGACCCTAACCATAGCGGTGGAACAATTCAGTTGGGGAGGCTCAAGTGAGGGAGGCTCACTCACCGAGGCCGTGGCGCAGCCGGGACGAACTCGTCCCATAGTACTTCCTTCCATTCCGACGAATGGATCGCACCATCAAACTTCGGGATCAAAAACCTAACTTCCGAACGAAGACCATCCGGGGAGCAGGTCGCAGGTGATCAACTCGGATCGCGTCGTGCACGAACTGGGCGACAGTTTAGGCGACATGCATAACCAATACTCGTGACATAATTGAGTAATTTAAATTTCCCTTATTTGAAGTGACGCCCTATCGCTGCGGCCAACGGGCGGCGCCTCAGCGGCGTTTCCGGTGGCACCGTCCCAAACGGGGCGACGCAGCGGAAAGGACTGAACATGGCGCAACAGGCCAATCTGGGGACCGTCTCGGCCTTCGCACTGATGCTGGCCGGCTCGGCTGTCGCCGAAGGCAAGACGGTTGGCACCACGGCGCTCTACGACCGTACTGCCGACATCGAAATGAGCGTTGCCGGTGGTCTTGAGCTCTTGGAAGATGCGAGCGGCTTCGGCAATCGGGAATTCCGTCCGAACCTGTGGTGCAGCGCCTCGCTTTCATTCTCCGGTGCCGGCGAAACCCGGGATATTCCGATTGGCGGTCGCCTGCGCCATGCGACGGGTCCGTTCGTGCACATGATCGGTGCAGACACTGTTTTCTCGGACGCTGACGGCGCTAGTGCGAAAGAAGACGTATTCGCGGTAGATGCCGCGGACTACTCCTTCAGCGACAAGGTCTGCGGCTTCGTTCTGAGACGCATCAAGACTGACGGTCTCGCCGACATCACGGCTGATCCGGTCAGCACCGCCGGGAAGGATTGCCGTCTCGGCTTCGCTCCGGGCTGCCGTGTTGACAACGTTCCCGAACTGACCGGGCACGTTCTGGCCGGTCCAGTAGTGAACTCTCAGGAAAACGGCGTCGGAGCTTCGACCACGGAAGCCGGCCACCTCGCCATGCCGCGATACCTCTACAGGATCGGCGCCCACATGTTCGTGGCTAATGACACGGGCATTCTGACCTCGGACAGAAACACTCGCACGGCGAACGACGGGGCTTCAACATCAAGGAGACCAAGGCTCTCTCGAGACTGTTCGGTCACGTGACCGGGCAAAACGACAGCCGTGTAAGCCGCACTCACCTCAGGCGCGGCTTGGCGCTGGTCTAAGCCTCCCGACTACCTGCGGTCGACAATCAGGAGGATCTGTCTTGGGGGCCTCCGGGCCTCCCGCTTTCAGGCAATCGGAGGACACACAGATTATGGCGACTCAGATCCAGAAGCATGCGGTGCCCGTCAGCGACCAGCCCGGCTGTCGGTTCGTCGAGGTCTTGAACGATCCTCGGGATGCCCGCCCGTACGGCTTTCGCATCGGAGGCACACGTCCCGGCCCGACCGTGGTCGTTTCAGGACACTCCCAGATCGCGGGCGAGATCTACGAGCGGCTGTTGGAACTGCCGACCCTGCCATGGGTGCGGGGGTCGCTTGTGTTGATCACCCTCGACGCGCTCGACCTTTCTGCGATCGACGAGGAACTGATTGAACTCATCGGCCCGGTCGACCGCACCCTGCACCTGCCGTTCCCAACATCTGATGATCGCGACGGGGCCGTACGGCGAGGCTACTGGAGCGTGCTCAAGTTCTGCGCGCGACTCGGGATGATCTCGGGGCGTGGAGTGAACCTGTCGAACTGATCCACCGGCGCGTCAACGCGTTTGGCCTCGGCCTGACGGGCCTGGCCGCCATAGGGGGAGCGATGGAAGCCATGGAAAAGACCTTCACACTGATCTCCAGCATCGTCGAAGAGACCAGGACCGGCCAGCTCGCGGTGTCGAGCGCGTCACTGAGGTTCTCGCAGGTGGCGGCAATCTCGATCCCGAACGTTCCCGCGATCCTGTTGCAGCTTGTCGCGCGCGCGCTCGACAAGCTGCGCCTGAAGTCCGGGGGCAAGCTCCTCAGCGCGGCGGAATCTCCACATCGAATCTGAAATGCAGCTGCTTGCGGCGGACGAATAGTCGCGACGCGTGGGAAACAAAGACAAGGGGGTTCAAGTGGAGCAGCGTCATGCCAAAATCGAAGATGAGCAGGAGCTCGATCTCTCCGAGCGCATCGCCGACGCGGTCGCGGCGGAAGACGCCGAGGCGCTCGTCGCGCTCCTCGATCCGCTGCCGCTCAGCGAGGCCCTGCGCGAGCTTCTCGCGCTCGCGGCCGAGGACCGCGACCGCGTCCTGTCGCTGGTTCCGCCCGAACTCGCCGCCGAACTGATCGAGGAGGCGCCGCATGCGGTCGCCACCGACCTCGTCGAGCGGCTCGACCACGCCAAGGCGGCCGAGATCATCGACGAGCTCGACTCTGACGTGCAGGCCGACCTCATCGGTGATCTTGACGAAGTGGATGCCGAGGACATCCTTGGCCGGCTAGACGCGGAGGACGCGGCCGACGTGCGCCGCCTGACCGGGTACGAGGATGAAACCGCCGGCGGTCTCATGGTGGCCGAGGCGTTCTCCTTCCCGGACAATGCGACCGTTGGCGCGGTGCTCCGGCGGCTCGCCTCCGACGAGGAGGATTTCGAACGCTACCGCGGTCAGCATCCGTATATCGTCGATGAGCAAGGCCGCCCGATCGGCGTTGCGTCGCTGCGAGGCCTCCTGACCGCGAAACGCAGCGACAAGCTCACCGACATCATGGTCACGCCCCTTACGGTGTCCGTGTCCACGCCGCTCGAGGCGCTGCAGGACCTCTTCGACGAACACCCGTTCCTTGGGCTTCCCGTCGTCGAAACGGATGGCCGCCTCGTTGGCGTCGTCTCGCGCGCCGCGATAGACGCGGCGACGCTCGAGCGCGCGGAAAGCCAGAGCCTGAAGCATCACGGCCTTGTCGAGGACGAGGTCCGCTCCATGCCCACCTGGTTGCGATCGCGCCGCCGGCTGGCGTGGCTTGCGGCCAACATCGTGCTCAACATCATCGCTGCGAGCGTCATTTCCGCCTACGAGGAAACGCTTGCCGCCGTGATCGCAATTGCCGTCTTCCTGCCGATGGTCTCGGACATGAGCGGCTGCTCGGGAAACCAAGCGGTCGGCGTCACGATGCGCGAACTGTCGCTGGGACTCGTGCGGCCAGCCGACGCGCTTCGGGTCTGGCTGAAGGAAGTCACCGTCGGCGCGATCAACGGGCTGGCGCTTGGCTGCCTGATCGGGGTCGTCGCGTGGGTCTGGAAGGGCAATCCCTGGCTCGGGGTTGTCATCGGCTTCGCACTGGCGGTCAACACACTGATCGCGGTGTCGATCGGCGGCGTCGTTCCCTTGGCGCTCAAACGGCTGGGCCAGGACCCCGCCGCTGCTTCGGGCCCGCTTCTGACAACGATCACCGACATGGCAGGCTTCTTTCTCGTGCTGAGCCTCGCCAGCCTGATGATGCCGCTGCTGACGTGAAGCTGCGCCTGCCGATTTTTGAACGAAGGTAGACAGAATATGGACAAGCTCTTGATCGGATGGCGCGAAACGGTGTTCTTGCCCGACCTTGGCCTCGCCGGGTTCAAGTCCAAGGTCGACACTGGCGCACGCACCACCGCGCTGCATGCCAACAACATCTCGGAGATCGAGATTAGGGGGACTCCCTGGGTCGAGTTCCTTCCGGACCACGACGTGCTCCAAGGCACCGACATCTGCGTGTGCCCCGTTGCCGCGATCCGCGAAGTCACCAACACGAGCGGTATCCCGGTACGGCGCTACTTCATCAAGACGCGGCTTCGGATCGGCGAACGCGAGGCGGAGATCGAGCTTTCGCTGTCGGACCGTTCGGACATGACCTTCCCGATGATCGTCGGTCGCACTGCGCTGCGCCAGTTGCGGCTGCTCGTCGATCCGGCACGCAGCTGGCTTGTTTCCCCAAAGACCATGTGAAGAGCAGAAAGAAAGGACGTGACAATGAAGATTGCCATGCTGGCCCGCAACTTCAAGTTGTATTCTCATCAGCGCCTGAAAGAGGCCGCAGAGCAGCGCGGGCATGAACTCGACATGATCAATACGACGCGCTGCTATATGAACATCGCCTCGCGCCGTCCCGAGATCTTCTACAATGGCGAGAAGCTGGGCCACTACGACGCGGTGATCCCGCGGATCGGCGCCTCGGTCACCTTCTATGGCACCGCCGTTCTGCGCCAGTTCGAGATGCAGGGCGTCTATCCGCTGAACGAGAGTGTGGGCATCGGCCGCTCGCGCGACAAGCTGCGGTCGATGCAGCTTCTGGCGCGCGATGGCGTGGGCCTGCCGGTGACGACCTTCGCCCATGATCCCAAGCAGACCGAAGAGGTGCTGGAGGTCGCGGGGGGTGCTCCGGTGGTGGTCAAACTGCTCGAGGGCACCCAGGGCATCGGTGTGGTTCTGGCCGATACCGCGCGTTCCGCGAAATCGGTGATCGAGGCATTCCGTGGAGCGAATATCAACATCCTGGTGCAGGAATTCATCAAGGAAGCCGGCGGCACCGACATCCGCGCCTTTGTCGTGGGCGGAAAGGTCATTGCGGCGATGATGCGTAAGGGCGCCGAGGGCGAGTTCCGCTCGAACCTTCACCGCGGCGGCTCGGCGGCGGTCGTGAAACTTTCGCCCGAGGAACGATCGACCGCGATCCGCGCGGCCAGGTCGATGGGGTTGAACGTCTGCGGGGTGGACATGCTGCGGTCGAACCACGGTCCGGTGGTTATGGAAGTGAACTCTTCGCCCGGTCTTGAGGGCATCGAAAAGGCCACTGGCATCGACGTGGCCGGGAAGATCATCGAGTTTCTCGAAAGGAATGCCAAAGTCGGCGCCACGCGGACCAAAGGCAAAGGCTGATGGCTCTGCAAAAACCGTTCGAGATAGGGGGTGAGATAATCACCCCCGGTAGCCGTCGGACAATCGATATCCCGGTCAGCGTGCTGCCGGATCACACGCCGGTCACCATGTCGGCCCATGTGATCCACGGGCGCCGGGCCGGGCCTGTCGTCTTCGTCAGCGCGGGTGTTCACGGAGATGAGGTGATCGGTGTCGAGATCGTGCGCCGATTGCTGAACGTCGACAGCCTGAACCGCCTTGCCGGGACGCTGATTGCCGTGCCGATGGTCAATGCCTTCGGCATGATGAACCTTTCGCGCTACCTGCCTGACCGCCGCGATCTGAACCGTTGCTTTCCGGGCAGTGACAAGGGTTCGCTCGCCTCGAGGCTCGCGCATATATTCCTGACCGAGATCGTGAAGCGTAGCGATCTGGGCATCGATCTGCATTCGGCCGCCATTCACCGGACCAACTTGCCCCAGATCCGTATCTCGCCCGGCAACGCGGAAACCAAGCGTCTGGCTGAACTGTTCGGCGTCCCCGTGGTGCTGCGCGCGCCCCTGCGCGAAGGCTCGCTTCGGGCCGCGGCGCAAAAGGCGGGCGTAGACGTGCTGCTCTACGAGGCAGGCGAGGCGCTGCGCTTCGACGAAATGGCCGTCCGCGCAGGGGTATTGGGCATCCTTCGCATATTGCGGGATCGCAGGATGATCGGACCGAAAGGCATTACCCGCCCCCGAACGCAGCCAGTTTTCTCCGATTCCAGCCGCTGGACGCGCACCAGCCAGGGCGGGCTGTTTCGCTGCTATCGCTCCGAAGGCGAGGTCGTTCAGGAAGGTGAGGTCTTGGCGGTGGTATCGGATCCATTTGGTGAGGTGGAACACGAAATCACCGCCTCTTCCGACGGTATCATCATCGGTCGCGCGGTCATGCCAGTGGTCAATGAGGGCGACGCCGTCTTCCACATCGCGCGCGTCGGCAACACTGACGACGCGGAAGAGCGCATGGACGCCATTTCAACACAGTTGGAGGCTGATCCCTTGTTCGACGAGGATGAGATTCTCTGATGGCGTCAAGGGCACGTTCAATAGATCTCGATTCCGTTGTGCAAATCAGCCGAAGACCGGACTTCCCCTTTCCGTGCGCAGACATGTCTCACGCTCTCTGTGACGCGGAGGACAATTGCGGTGTAGTGGTTCGGGTCGGCCGAGTGGATATGGAGCTCGGCGAAGTGGGCGTTGGACCTGCGCGGACACATGCGTCGCCGGTCGATCCCGGTCGGCGTGACCATGACACCGATGCCGATCTGGAGATCGGGTTCTGGATCTCCGACACCGAGGAGGGCGTTGCCAATGTGGCTAGCGACGTCTAACTGGAGGCTCGGAAGGTGTTCCAAGAAAGACAGATCGAAATTTCTTTCCCGCAGCGCGGTTTTCACATCAGGTCCGGGCTGCCGGCAATTCCGCGTGCGGCCGAATGAACCATGCCGGACCGATCGCTGTTCCGCTATGAAGGCCCCGGCGCTGCCACCCTTGCTGTCGCTGACCTCGGCGCAAGTGCCGCTCGGCAGCCACGACTGCCACCTCATCGAAAGGCTCCTCGAATGAAGGCTCTCACTCTTGGAATGGCGCTCGCCACCCTGACCGTCGCTGCGGCCGCCCAGGCCGAGCCTGGTGTCTCGTTCACGTTCGGGGCGGGCACAAGTCTGGCACCGGCCTATTTCGGATCGGACGACTACGAGTTCGGCCCGACAGGGACGGTCCGGTTGCACGGGCTGCAGATCGGTCAGTTCTCCTTCGGTTCGCCCGACCCCTCGGTCGAGCGCATGGGTTGGGGTCTGCGCGGTGCGTTCCGCTATTTGAGATCGCGCGAGGCGGCGGACCATCCCGAGCTGACCGGGCTTGCCGATATCGATGCGGCGATCGAGCTGGGCTTGGGGATTGGCTACGAGGCCGAACGCTACCGCGCTTTTGCCGACTTGCGCTATGGCGTGATCGGGCATGAGTCTTTCGTGGCCGAACTCGGCGCCGACGCCAAGCTGCGCGCGAGCGATCGGCTGACGCTGACTGCGGGCCCGCGGCTCCTGATCGGCTCGGACCGCTACGCGGCCACCTATTTCGGCGTCACGCCGGTCGAATCCGTCGCAAGCGGACTGCCCGCCTTCGCCGCGGAAGGTGGCCTGCTGACCGCTGGGGTGCAGGTCGGGATGGCCTATGACCTCGGTGGTGACTGGGGGCTTGAGGGAACGGTCGGCTATGCCTGGCTCCAGGGCGACGCGGCGGACAGCCCGATCACCGCGATGGGCAGCCGCACTCAGGGAACGGCATCGCTGATGCTGACCCGGCGCTTCACCTTGGGGTATTGATGGTACGGGGCGGGCGGCGCGGCGATCCGAGCCGGGCCGACCTCATCCAAGTCGCTGGAGGGCCGAAGTGACTTCACTGTCCGCACCGCCGACGCCGCGGCAGCCGGCGCAGCCCCTTGGACCCGAAGGGCTGGTCGCCTGCCCTGTCTGCGACGCCCTGCATGCCGAGGTGGCGGTACCCTCAGGCGCGCGGGCGCGCTGCCACCGCTGCGGCACGGTGCTGTTGGCGCCGCGTGAGGGCGCGCTCACGCAGATCGTGATGCTCGCGGCCACGGCGCTGATCCTCATGGTGGCCGCAGTCTTCTTCCCGTTCCTGGAGCTGAGTGCGGGCGGCATGGTGCAGCGCAGCTCGCTGCTCGACGCAGTGATGGCGTTTTCGACCGGAATGCTCTTGCCGCTCACCTTCGCGGTGGCGGCGCTGATCATCGTGCTTCCGCTGCTGCGCTTCGGGACGCTGCTCTATGCGCTCGGGCCGATGGCCTTCGGCCGGCGTCCGGCGCGCCATGCGGCTCGCGCATTCCGGATCGCGGAGTCGACCCGGCCCTGGGCGATGGCCGAGATCTTCATCGTCGGCGTGGCGGTGGCGCTGGTGAAAGTGGCAGGGCTCGCCAAGCTCTCGCTCGGGCCGGCCTTCTGGGCGTTCGTCGCCCTGGTGCTGGTGACGGTGCTCAAGGACAACTTCATGTGCAGGCTGACGGTTTGGAAAACGCTGGAAGAACGCAGGAAGTCCTGACGGCGCGCCGGGCGGGCTTGGTCGGCTGCCGAAACTGCGGGCGGGTCCACGACGTCGCGGAGCGCGTCTGCGCGCGCTGCGGCAGCCGACTCTCCAGCCGCGATCCCGGTAGCCTGCAGCGCGTCTGGGCCTGGCTCGTGGCCGGGATAATCGTCTACATTCCGGCGAACCTCTATCCGATGCTGGTGACGACGACCTTCGGCAAGACCAGCGAGAACAGTATCGTTGGAGGGGTGATCGAACTTTTTCATCACGGCGCCTACGCAGTCGCGCTGATCGTCTTCTTCGCGAGCGTCGTGATACCGATCGGCAAGTTCCTGGCAATCGCCTACCTTGCCATCAGCGTTCGCTCGGCCGTCGTGATCCGGGGGCACGGCCGTCAGAAGCTCTATGAGGTGGTCGAATTCATCGGGCGCTGGTCCATGATCGACGTCTTCGTGGTGGCGATCCTGTCGGCGCTGGTGCAGCTCGACTTCGCGGCCACCGTGAATCCCGGCATCGCCGCCGTGAGCTTCGCGCTTTCGGTTGCATTCACGATGCTTTCGGCGCAGAGCTTCGACCCGCGCCTGATCTGGGACGCTTACGAAGCGGACGACACATGACCAATCCCAAGCCAGCCGATCTCGACGTCTCGCCGCTCCGGCCATCGTTCCTTCGCAACCTCTCCTTCGTGTGGCTGGTGCCGATCCTGGCGCTGGTCGTCTCGCTCGCGATCGCATGGCGGAGCTACGCGGAGCGCGGAGTGCGGATTGAGATCTCGCTCCGCAATGCCTCGGGCGTCACTCCCGGCGAGACCACGGTGCGCTACCGCGACGTGGCCATCGGCGTTGTCGAGGACGTGGACTTCACCGCCGACCTGTCGCACGTGGTGCTCTCGGCGCGGATCGACAAGACCGTTGCAGACACATTGCCCGAGGGCGCGATGTTCTGGGTGGTCCGCCCCGAGGTCACCGCGCAGGGGATCAGCGGCCTGTCGACAGTGCTTTCCGGCGTCTACATCGAAGCGGCGTTCAGCCCCAGCCCGGGGAGCGGCGCGTGGCAGTTCGAGGGGCTCGACGCCTCTCCGCTGGTTCAACTGGGCGAGGAAGGGACCCGCGTCACCATCCGCGCGCGCGATGGTAACCGGCTCTCGCCTGGCGCTCCGGTGCTCTATCGCGGGATCCAGGTCGGGCGGATCGAGACGCCACGGCTGACCGAGACCGGCGACAGCGTAATCGTCGGGGCCTTCATCAATGCCCCGCACGACCGCTTTCTGACCACCGCCACGCGGTTCTGGGACACCTCGGGATTTTCCGTCTCGCTCGGCGCCGGCGGTATCAACCTGGACGTGGGCAACCTCTCCTCGTTGGTGACGGGCGGCATCGCCTTCGACACGGTTTTCTCGGGCGGTGATCCGGTCGGCGAGGAGTCCACCTTTGATCTCTTCCCCGACGAGCAGGCGGCGCGTCAGAGCGTCGTCACCGGCGTCGGTCCGAATGCCATCCGCTTCAGCATCGAGTTCGACGGCTCGGTCGACGGCCTTTCGGCGGGCTCGCCCGTCGAGTATCGCGGCCTGCGGGTCGGGGAGGTCAGCGCCATCGGGGCCTTCCTGGTGGAAACGGCGGAAGGGCCGCGCGTGCGCCTGCGGACGACGGTTGCGCTTGACCCGCAGGGCATGGGCTTGCCGGCCGAAGCGGGCGAGGAAGAGACGGTCACCTTCCTCGCCGCCGAAGTCGATGCAGGGCTCAGGGCGCGGCTTGCGACCGCAAGCCTGTTCAGCGCGGCTCTGATCGTCGAGCTTGTGGAGATTCCGGACGCGGCGCCGGCCGCGCTCGAGCGCCCGGAAGAGGGATTCCCCGTGCTGCCTTCGGTGGAATCCGATCTCCCCGATTTCACCGCTACCGCCGAGGGCGTCTTCGAGCGCATCAACGCGCTCCCCGTCGAGGAACTGATGCAGCAGGCGATCAGCCTGATGGCATCGATCGAGGCGGTGGCGACGGCCGAAGGCACGCGCGCGGCGCCCGATGCGCTTGTGGCGCTCCTCGACGAGAGCCGGGCCCTCGTCGGATCGCAGGAGACCCAGGCGCTGCCGGGCGAGATCCGGGCCGCGGTCTCCGAATTGCGCGGAGTGGTCGAGGAGCTTCGCGGTCGCGGCGCGCTCGACCGGCTGGTCTCGGCGCTTGAAAACGCCGATGCCGCCATTGCCAACCTGTCGGTGGCCTCCGAGCAGGTCCCGGCGCTGGTCGAGGACCTCAGGACGCTCGCGGCCAAGGCCCACGCCCTCGAGGCCGAGGAACTGGTCGCTGCGGCCACGCGCGTTCTCGACAGCGCCGATGCACTGATCGGAACCGAAGAGGCCCGCGCGCTCCCGCCTGCCTTGACGGCGGCGCTGGGAGAGGTGGAGGCGACGCTGTCCGAACTGCGCGCGGGGGGCGCCGTGGAAAACACCAACGCGACACTCGCCTCGACGCGCGCCGCAGCCGATGCGGTCGCCGAAGCCGCCGCCGGACTGCCGGAACTCTCGGCGCGACTCGACGCGCTGATCGCGCAGGCCGAGGGGCTCGTTGCCGCCTACGGAACCCAGTCGGATTTCAACGCCGATGCGCTTGCGGCGTTGCGCGAGGTGCGTGCCGCTGCACGGACGGTCGCGCAGCTCGCCCGTGCAATCGAGCGTAACCCGAATTCCCTCATTATTGGACGCTGAGCCATGCCCAACCTTCGCGTGTCCGCACTGTTCCTCGTGTTCACACTCGCTGCCTGCGGCGCCCCCGCCGACCGCTATCTCGTCGAGCCGTCCGCCCCGCCGGAGCCGATCGCCCTGCGGATCGCGAGCCTCGAAGTAGGCGAGGTCGTAGTGCCGGCCTACGCGGAAGCTTCGGAGATCCTCAAGGAGAGCGAGACCGGGGCGCTCGAGGTCGTCGACAGCGCCGAATGGGCAGACGGGTCGGCCCGCGCGGTGACTGCGGCCCTTGCGCGCAGCCTTGATCTGAGGACGCGTGCCGACGTCGCCGCCGAGCCTTGGCCACTCACCGAGCCCGCTGCGGCCCGGCTGGAAGTGAGAATCGAAAGCGTGGTGGCCCGTGCTGACGGTACGTTCCAGATTTCGGGGCAATTCGCAGTCGCCTCGCCCGAAGGACGGATCAGAGAGTTCCTCGACCGCTTCGATATCAGCGTCGCACTCGACGGCGAGGGTCCCGCCGCGATTGCACGCGCCAACGGCCGGGCGTTGGACATGTTGGCCGATCAGATCGCCCTGCGGCTCCGGCGGTAGGCGATGCAGGGTCAGGTCATCCTGCATGAGAACGGCGGTGCAAAAGTCTGCCACGGTAGCGGCGGGATAGGCCTGCTGCGGGCGGTGTAAAGACCGGCCACTTTGCCCTTCGTGCGATCATCGCAGGGAGTGCGTGGAGATCCATACCGTGGAACTTTACCGGAAGGTTCGTCTGGCCTGCGCCGACAGGATGAGCAAGCGCGCCACGCTGTTCAGCGCTCTGCAGTCGCATTCCCTGTTCCGGGACCGCTATGGACGGCCGGGCATGCTCCGCCTCGCACCACTGGCCACTGTCGGTCAGAAGCCGGTCACCCTGCGTGATTTCCGTCACCTTCGAGGACTGGTGCACCCGGTCTTGTGCCAATCGTGCTGCAAGCCCCTCGATCAGGCCGTGCATCCCGCCCTCAAGGCGAAACGATCCCTCAATCGACGCAAGCCCAGGCCACGATGGACCGTGCCGCGCTCATCTTCGAAACAGATGTCGCTGTCGGCGTATTGCGGAAAGGCCCGGAGCCCGAGGTCTTCGACAAGGTTGGCGATGCGAGGTTGCCCGGGCCAGAACCAAGAGGGCCCGAGGTCGACAGCGCCCGTCGGAGGGTTCAGCACCGCAATCCGACCGCCCAGCCGGGAACGCGCCTCGAAGATGTGATAATCCACGTTGGCGTTCTGCAGTCGAGCCGCGAGCGATAGCCCCGCCAGTCCACCGGCGACAATCGCGATTTCGGTTTTCATTCCATCTGCCCCGCGCTCTGGTCATGCTGACGGCCTGATACCGAGTGCTTGGAACTGCAAGAGCATGTTGACGGTGCCTCGATGGGGTTGTCTGGATCGAGCGGCACGCTTCGACTGTCATCGAAGGTTCAGGCAGTCACAGAGGCGTATCGTGCGCTCCATCCTCAACTCCACTCCGGATTGGCAACCAGGATAGGGCGACCCCTTGCCTCGATGTCGCCGCCTGCGGCAAGCAGAATGTCCTCCCGATATCGCGGGCCGACAAGCTGGACGCCCACGGGCCGCCCATTCGCATCCCCTGTCGCGATGGATAGAGCCGGCACACCGATCGCCGGGATCGCCCTCTGGGTCAACTGCGCCTCAAAGACCCGGGCAAAGGCCGCCTTCGAGCTTACGTCGAGCTGCTGGTCGAACGGCAGTTCGCCGGAGACGGGGCAGAGGACGACCGGGAAATCGCTCAGAAAGAGTTGCCACTGGCGCAAGATTCCGGCACGCGCCTGAAGCGCCTCCATGAGGGATCTGAACCCCACCTGGCCGGCGTCCTCGGACATCCGGGCGAAGACGAACTGCGAGTCCGCCTCTCCTTCGCGTGCCAGCATCTCGGCTGCCCCGAACTGCGTTTCGGCCATCCAGAGGCAGGCATTGATGCCTGCCGCGCGCCTCATTGGCGGGCAGTCCACCTCCTCGACTGTCCAGCCGGCGTCCCGCAGGCGGTCCGCTCCGTCAAGCAGGGCCGCACGCACGTCCCCCGTCACCTCCATGCCATCAGGGGCCAGTGCGAGCGCGGCACGCCTGGGGAAATCGGCCCCGCCCTGAGCCGCAGGAACATACCACGGGTCCCTCGGGTCGGGCGCCGACATGGCCGCGAAAGCGATCTCGAGATCGGGCATGCTGCGTGCGATCGGCCCTGACACGGCCATGAGCTGCGCGCCGATGAAGCGGTCGGGTCCGCTGGAATTGGAGGCCGGGATCCGACCGGGTGTCGGACGCAGCCCATGCAGGCCGCAGGCATAGGCCGGATAACGGACCGACCCCGCGATATCGGTGCCATGCCCGATGGCGCAGATGCCCGCGGCAACGGCCGCAGCCGCTCCGCCTGACGAGCCGCCCGGCGTGATCTCCCTGTTCCGGGGGTTCAGTGTCTGGCCGTGCAGGTCGTTCTTGGTGAACCAGCGGAGCGAGAAGGCCGGTGTATTGGTGCGCCCCACGATGATTCCGCCCGCCTTTCTGACGTTCGAGACCACGGGGCTGTCCTCCGTTGCGACGAGCGCCTCCTGAAGCCGCAGGCCGTTAGTCGTTGCATGACCTTTCTGATCGACGTTCACCTTGATCGTCACCGGCACACCGCACAGCGGCCCCGGGTCCTCGCCCTTGGCGATCGCCGCGTCGATCTGTCGGGCAGCATCAAGCGCCTCCTCGGGGAATTCCTGCACCACAGCGTTGATGGCGGGGTTCACTTTGGCGAGCCGGTCGAGATGGGCTTCCGTCACCTGGACCGCCGACAGCCGTTTTGCACGCACGTCCGCCGCAATCCGGCTTGCGGTCATCTCCCAGATTTCCGTCATGGATGCTCCCCTTTCTCAGGCGTCAATCCCGTTCGACGTTGGCAGGAGGGGAAGGGAATGTCGACGGTGTCCGCTGCGCTGCGGGACAGCCGCGGCCGCGAGCGAATCCTCTCCGATCGGTACGACCATGACGATTGCAGATCACGTCCCTCGGCTTATTCTCGCCCATGAGAGTCCATATCCGAGGGAGGTCGTCATGCCGGATGGAAGCAACACGCCGTCGCGCCGCAGCGTCGTCGTTTCGGAGTTCACCAACAGCGTTCTCGATCCGAAAGAACCGATGCTCGGTCCGGTCGAGAATGGCGGGACCATCATCGCGAATACCGCGCCGGGCTGCTGGGGCCCGATGATCACGCCGCGCCTGCGGGGCGGCCACGAGGTGACGAAGCCCGTCTTCGTCGAGGGCGCGGAGGTCGGCGACGGCGTCGCCATCCGCATCCGCGACATCACCGTGACCTCGATCGCAACGGCCTCCGGGCACGACAGCTCGCCCGAAGGGTTCTGCGTCGGCGACCCCTACGTCGCCGCGCGCTGTCCTGTCTGCGATACCGTCTGGCCAGAGACCCATGTCGAGGGCATCGGGCAGGACGCAGTGAAATGCGACGTCTGCGGCAATGCGGTGAAGCCCTTCGAGATCGTGCATGGTTATACCGTGACCTTCGACGAGACGCGCGCCGTCGGCCTGACGCTGCCGAAGACGGCTGCCGAAACCATCGCGAAGGAGGCCGACCACTACTCGGCCCTGCCCGACCAGAGCCGCCAGCATTCGATCCTGACCTTCGCGCCGTCCGACATGCCGGGCACGCTGATCCGCATGCGGCCCTTCATGGGGCAACTGGGCACCTGCCCGTCGATGGCTATGCCCGACAGCCACAACGCCGGCGACTTCGGGGCCTTCCTCGTCGGCGCGCCCCATGCCTATGCGATCACCGCCGAGCAACTGGCCGAGCACAAGACTGATGGCCACATGGATATCGACGCGGTGCGCGCGGGTGCCATTATCGTCGCCCCCGTCAAGGTGCCGGGCGCGGGCATCTACATGGGCGACATGCATGCCGGCCAGGGCGACGGCGAGATCGCCGGTCACACGATGGATGTGGCAGGTAGCGTGACGCTGCAGGTCGAGGTGGTGAAGAACTATCCCATCGACGGGCCCGTCCTCTTCCCGCTGGTGGAGGATCTTCCGCCGCTCGCGAGGCCCTTCACCGAAGCCGAGAAGGCCAAGGGACAGCGGCTTGCCGCGAAATGGGGCGTGAAGGAGATCGAGTCGCTGGCGCCGATCTCGGTGATCGGGACCGCGGCGAACCTCAACGCCGCGATCGAGAACGGGCTGGCGCGTGCCGCGAAGCTTCTCGGCATGACCGTGGCTGAGGTGCGCAACCGCGCGACCGTGAACGGCGCGATCGAGATCGGGCGCGCCCCTGGCGTGATTCAGGTGACGTTCCTTGCCCCGCTCGCCAGGCTCGACGCTGTCGGCCTCGGCGACTACGCACGCGAACAATACGGTCTCTGAGGGATCAGACGGCGGGCCTCTGCGGCCCGCCGACGAGGCGGCAAGATCCGCTCGGGACCTCCCGGACACCTTCCCAACACGCGCGGCGCGGTGAGAGTGCCCTTTCCGCACCGCGCCCTGCCGCAAACCCGAATTCGTACACCAGCGCCGAAACCGGCGCGGCCCTGTCAAGGAAGCCTCTCGACTTCAAGGCGGCCCAGAAAAGCCCGACACGCGGGTCGGGCTACCGCTTATGGGGTTTGTAGAACTCGGAAGTCCTTTCCCGTCCGGCCAGCCACCACCCTGACTGTTCGGGCCAGGTCGAGAAGGTGGTGTCGTGCCCGAGGTCGCGCGCGGCATGGAGCGCCCACATCGGATTGACGAGGGCCTCGCGCGCGATGGCGATCAGATCGGCGCTTCCGTCGGCGAGGATCTTCTCAGCCTGTTCGGGATGGGTGATGAGGCCCACGGCCATGGTCGCCATCCCGACCTCCCTGCGGACTCGGTCGGCATAGGGCACCTGGAAGCCTGGCTGTCGCTTCTGCCCGCCTCCAGCCGTTGCGGCGCCCGCGATACCGCTCGACGAACAGTCCATGACGTCGACCCCGATCTCCTTCAGCGCACGGGCAAGCACGACCGTGTCGTCAAGGCTCCAGCCCTCGGGGCTGCCGTCAACCGCAGAGGTGCGGAAGAACAGCGGCAACTCTTCGGGCCAGGCCGCGCGTACGGCCTGGGAGATTTCGAGTGCAAGCCGCATCCGCCCTTTCAGATCACCGCCATAGGCGTCCGTTCGCCTGTTGGACAAAGGCGAGAGAAAGCTGTGAACGAGGTAGCCGTGAGCGCCATGGATCTCGACGATGCGGTAGCCGGCCTCGCGTGCGCGATGCGCCGCCGACACGAAATCTGCGATCACTTCGTGAATCTCGGCCACGGTCAGCTCATGCGGAACCGGCCAGCCCTCGGCGACCGGGATTGCGGAGGCGCCCACAGGCGTCCAGGGCATGTCGCCGCGCCCGAAATCAGCCTCGCCGAGGGGACCATTGCCATACCAGGGTCGCTGCATTCCGGCCTTCCGGCCCGCATGGCCGAGCTGGATTGCGGGGATCGCACCGTTGCGAAGCACGAACTGGGCGACCCGCGCGTGGCCCGGGATCTGGCTGTCCGTCCAGAGCCCCGGGCAGCCATGGGTGATGCGTCCGCATTTCTGCACTGCGGTCGCCTCGGTGAAGACAATGCCTGCTCCGCCGATGGCGAACCTGCCAAGATGGACAAGATGCCAGTCCTCCAGGTGTCCATCGTGAGCCGAGTACTGACACATGGGCGAGATCACGACACGATTGCGGGTCTGGATGGCCCGAATGGCAAGTGGCTGGAACAGTCTCGACGTGTGGGTCATGGGTTCCTCTCCGGGTTCGGACCTTCTCTGTCGGCGATCGGAGACCCGTCTGCAAGCAACAGCCAATCTCGATCGACCGAGTTGAGCACCTTCCATCCCTGCCAGCAGTCGAGAGTTCCCTGTTCGGGTGGGAAAATTCCCCTGTTTTCCGACGTAGGGAAATTCCGCTCAAGCCTTGGACATTTCGTGCTAGTTTCGATTGAAAACAGCATGTTACGTCGCGCAATGGGAAATTTTCCCTGTATTTTCCCTGTTATCAGGGAATTCGCAACCAGACCGCGTAGCTCGAGACTGCTTACACAGCCACGTTTTCCTCGAAAGCCACCGAACCAAGGCCGAAAGGCCCTTCCTCGTTGCTCCCGTGTTACAATCGCGCCAGACTTTGACTCATTGTTTGACGTGCATTCGTTTGGAGGAACCGAAAATGCTAAGAGAGACCCTTTGGGCCATGACGGCGGCGGCCGCCTTCGCAGTCGCCGCAGATGCGCAGGAGATGAGGACCGAGGCCATCCGCTTCGCCCCGGGAACGAGTGGCGCGACGATCGCGGGCAGCATCACCGGCTATGAAAGCGTCCAGTACACGCTTGGTGCGGAAGCAGGGCAACGCTTGAAGGTCCGGCTGGAACCGTCGAACCTTGCCACGTATTTCAACGTCTATGCTCCGGGGAGCGGACCGGGGGACCAGGCACTGGCGAACGCGCAGTTCATGGGCGAGATGGTGCCCGACATCAACATCTTCGACGGCACGCTTTCAACGTCGGGAGAATACATGATCGACGTCTACATGATGCGCTCTGCCGCGCGCCGCAACGAGACGTCGAACTACGCGCTTTACGTAAGCATCGAGGGCGACTTGCCGGCCCAGGTCGAGGGTGACTATGCGGACGGGCTTCAGGGAGGTCCTGATTATTTCCAGGTGGCGACCTCGGGCGGGGGAACGCTCAACCTCCGGTCGGGCCCCAGCGGCGCGGCAGGCCTGGTGACGCGCCTTGCAAATGGCCAGAACGTCCGGAACCTCGGCTGCCGGATGGCGGAAGGGCGGCGCTGGTGCCGCGTGGCGACGCTTGCCGACCCGGGCTTCGAGGGGTGGGCCGCTGGTGACTTCCTCATCGAGGGGACGGGCATGGCCTCGACGCCTCCGACGTCGGCTGGCGGGGTTGGCGGGACTTCGACCGAACGCGTCCGCTTTGCCGCCGGGACGAGCGGCGCCGAACTGACGGGATCGCTGCTGCCGGGTGAATCGCGCCGCTATCTTCTCGGCGCCTCCAACGGTCAGGATCTCTACGTGCGCGTGGCCGCGAATGGTCCGGACCTGTCCTATCAGATATTCAATCCGGATGGGTCCTTCCTCCTGGATCAGATGACCTCGGCGCAGGAATATCGTGGTCAGCTCTGGCAGTCGGGTGACCACGTCATCGAAGTGATCAACCGGGGAAACAGCACACAGACATACAACGTGATCTTCGGGATCGATTGACGCGGCGCGTTCGCACCGAACAAGCGTTGCCGGTCGGGTGTATGGCCCCGGCGGCGCGAACATCCGCCTGAGGTGAGGAAAGGGACGAGACGAACTGGCAACATTCGATTGCGACAGCGGTTGTGATCGGGGGGTTTACCGGGCCGTCGAACTGAGCGGATGGCTGGGGGGAAGGCAAGACGGCAACGCTTGATGTACATCATCCCGCTCTTGTTCCTGGCGATCGTCATCCTGAACCTGATCTGGCCAGCCGGTCCGTGATCGGCGCGGTGGCCGGGCTTCAGGCACCGGGGTGGAGTGCCGATCCGTGCAGGATTTTCGAGAGTCTCGCGCCCTGCCGTTTCCGGCCGTGACCCTTGGCCAGTCGCGGGGAGTTGTTCCCGCAACCGTCTGACAACGCTTCGTTTCCGAAATGCGTCGGCACATGAACGCGCCGGACGTCGGCCAGATACCTCACATGCTTGTGCGGGTTGCATTCTTTCGACGTGGATTGACAGCGCGGATGACCATCGTAACACGTGGCCTGCAAATATCGGAAAGATTCTCGCCGTGGACCTTCGTGCACTCGTCCTCCTTGCCCTCGCCCCCCTTGGCGCCTGCACCTTTTCCGGTGGCGAGATGCAGCTCTACCCGATTGCCGGACCGATCGCGGAGGCCGATCCGACGCTGGTGATCGCCGCGCGCGCGAAGGACCTCGACAAGACTTCGGGGGCGCTCAGCTTCCGCTTGCCGGGCAAACGGAAATGCGAAGGCACCTGGAGCTCCGTCGCGCCAAAGATCACTTCGAACGAGAGCAAGCTCAGCCTCACGCTGCGCGGTACCGGCGGCAAGATCGGCCGTTCGACCGAAGACGTGGGCGGCATCAACTCCGGCGAGATCTACGCAGTGTGCAGCGATGGGACCCGCGTGCAGGGGACCTTCATCATGGGGTCGGGTACGCAGAGCGGGACGGGAACCGCGACCGACACGCTGGGCAACAGGTACAAGCTCCTGTTCTGAGGCGTCGGCCTTCAGTTCGTGACCACCTCGTATTCCGCCGCCGACATCACGCGCAGCAGTTCCTTATGGCCGATCCTTGCCATGTCGAGTGGCGGGCTGACACGGGGATCCTGTTCCGCCTCGACCACGAACCAGCCCTGGTAGCCGAAGGAGGCCAACCGGTGGACGATCCGGCCGAAGTCGAGGTCACCGTCGCCGGGCACGGTGAAGGCTCCCTTGATGACCGCGTCAAGGAAGCTTTCCTTCGTCCGGTCGAGGCCGTCGATCACGGACATGCGCACGTCCTTGGTGTGGACATGGCTGATCCGCCGATGATGGTGGTTGATGACGCGGATGACGTCACCGCCCGCCATGGCCAGGTGGCCCGCATCGTAGAGCAGCTTCACCGCCTCGCCGGTGGCGCCCATGAAGGCGTCGATCTCCGGCTCCGTCTCGATCGCCGCCGCCATGTGGTGGTGGTAGGCGATGGGCATCCCCTCGTCCGCGCACCACTCGGCGAAAGCGGTCATCTTGCGGCCATAGGTCTTCATCTCGTCCGCTGAGAGCTTCGGCTTCGTGGCGAGGGGCTTGGAGCGATCGCCCTGGATCGACCGCGCCGTCTCGCCATAGACGATGCAGGGGGCCTTGGCGGCGATGAAGAAATCCATCTGCTCGCGGATGCGGTCCTTCTCGGCCTCGATGTCGCCGTCGAGGAGCAGGCCCGAGAACCAGCCACCGCAGACGGATATGCCGTACTTGTCGAGGATTGGCCCCAGTTCCTCCATGTTCATGGGAAAACGGCGGCCGGTCTCCATGCCGGTATATCCGGCCTCCGCCGCCTGCCCGAGGCATTCCTCGAGGCTCACGTCGTCCGACAGTTCCTCGAGGTCATCGTTCCACCACGCGATCGGGGCGATGCCCAGTTTCGCCTTGAGCATCGGTCACACTCCCACACGCTGTTTGCTGCGGATTTCCTCCTGGTGCGCCCGCGCCGCCTTCACCGTTTCCCGCTCGGAGATCTCCGGCACGCCGACGTCCCAGTCGGCGTCGCCCGGAACCCAGGCGAAGGCGTCGGTGACGATGGAGAGAACCGTCGTTCGGTCGGTGCCCTTGGCCCATTCCAGCGCGGCTTCCAGGTCGGCAAGGCTTTCGCAGTGGCGGCCATGGGCGCCCATGGATTCCGCGTGCTTGGCGAAGTCCACGTGCGGCGGGTTGTCGGGGTTCTGGATCCGGCAATCCTTCAGGAGGTTGTTGAAGCCAGGCGTGCCCTTGAACTCCTGCAGGCGGTTGATGACGGCGAAGCCGCCGTTGTCGCAGACGACCACGATCATCTTGTGGCCCGTCAGGACGGATGAATAGACGTCGGAGTTCATCATCATGTAGGTGCCGTCGCCCAGCATGACGTAGGGCGTGGATTTGCCCGCGTTGGCCATGGCGTTGCCCCAGCCTGCGGCGAGTTCGTAGCCCATGCAGGAGAAGCCGAACTCCAGGTCGAAGGTATTGGGGTTCTTGACCCGCCAGCCCTTCGCGACCTCGCCGGGGATGCCGCCCGCCGCCGCGACGAGGTTGTCGTTCTCGCCTGCGGCCCTGTTCACGAGGTTGACGACCTGGGCGTAGGTCGGGACCGGCGCGTTGGTCGGTGCCTGGTGTTCGTCGAGAAGCGCGTCCCATTCCTTGAAGAGCTTCTGGGCGTGTTCCATGTAGGCCTTGGGCATGGCCCAGTCGCCCAGCAAGGCGTCAAGCTCGGTCACGCTTTCCAGCGCATCGCCGACCACAGCCAGCGCCCGGTGCTTCGTCGCATCCCAGCGGGCGGCGTTGAGCGAGATGAATTTCGCTTCCCGAGAGAACGCGGTCCACGAGCCGGTCGTGAAGTCCTGCAACCGCGTGCCCACGGCGAGGATCACGTCCGCCTCTTGGGCGAGCGCGTTGGCAGAGGTCGAGCCGATGATGCCGATAGGTCCGGCATGGGCGGGGTGATAATGGGTCAGGCCGCCCTTTCCGGCGATCGTCTCGACCACCGGAATGCCGCGCGCGACGGCGAACTTCGCCACCGCCTCCTCGGCGCCCGAATAGCGCACGCCACCTCCCGAAATGATCAGCGGCTTCTTCGCCGTTTTCAGCATCGCCGCCGCCTCGGCCAGCCGGTCCCTGTCGGGACGCGGACGCGGGATCGACCAGACCCGCTCCTCGAAGAACTCCCGCGGGTAGTCGAAGGCAAGCTCCTGCGTGTCCTGGGGCAGGGCGACGAAGGCCGGGCCGCAATCGGCCGGGTCGAGCATGGTGGCGATGGCCTGCGGCATCGACGAGATGATCTGCGCCGGATGGGTGATCCGGTCCCAGTACCGCGAGACCGCCTTGAAGGCGTCGTTCACCGTCACGGTCGGATTGCCGAAATGTTCGACCTGCTGCAGCACCGGGTCCGGCAGGCGGTTCGTGAACGTGTCGCCGGCGAGGATAAGGATGGGCAGGCGGTTCGCATGTGCCGTCCCCGCGGCCGTCACCATGTTCAGCGCGCCCGGACCGATCGAGGAGGTGGCGATCATCAGCTGCCGGCGGCGCTTCGCCTTGGCGTAGCCGATGGCAGCCAGCGCCATGGATTGCTCGTTCTGACCGCGCCAGGTCGGAAGCTGATCCTGCACCGTTTCGAGCGCTTCGGCGAGGCAGGTCACGTTGCCGTGGCCGAAGATGCCGAAGACCCCGGCAAACAGCGGAACACGCTCCCCGTCGATTTCGGTGAACTGGTTGCACAGGTAGCGGACCAGGGCTTGCGCCATGGTCAGGCGAATCGTTGCCTGGGGCATGCAATCTCCTCCCTCTGACTATATTGCGTGATTAACTCATGAAATGTTCATTGACAAATGCAATTTCACGCAACGAATATTGTCGCATTGAATCGGGAGGAAGCGATGACCTGTATCGCCGTGCCGGATAGGGGGCGCGCCGTCGAGACGCGCGCCGAGCGGAGCGAGTAGGGCCATGTATCGGGATTTCGGACTGTTCATCGACGGAGCATGGCGGGCGGCGGGCGAAGGCGCGACTGCCGATGTCGTGAGCCCCGTGACGGAGCAACCGCTCGGGAAGGTGCCCGTCGCGGGCATCGGGGACACGGAGGCAGCGATTGCCGCAGCCGAAAAGGGTCTGGCGGCGTGGCGTGCCACGCCCGCGTTCACCCGTGCCGATGCGATGCACAGGATCGCCGACGAGATGATCCGCCGGACGGACGAGGCGGCGCGGATGATCTCGTCCGAGACCGGCAAGCCCCTGGCTCAGTCGCTGCGTGAATGGGGCCTCTCGACCGATCAGTTCCGCTGGTATGCCGAGGAAGCGCGCCGCATCTACGGCCGCATCGTGGAAAGCCGCGTGCCGGGTGGCCGGTTCGAGGTCCACCACGAGCCTGTCGGCATCGTCGCCGCCTTCACTGCCTGGAACTTCCCTGCCGCGCTGATCGCGCGGAAGGTGGCGCCCGCGCTCGCCGCCGGCTGCTCGGTCGTCGTGCGGCCCTCCAGCCAGACCCCCGGCACCGCGATGGTGATGTTCGACTGCTTCCGCGCGGGCGACCTGCCGGCCGGAACCGTGAACCTTGTCGTGGGGGCAACGGGCAACACCTATGGGCCGCTCATGGCCTCGAAAGCCGTGCGGAAGGTGTCGCTGACGGGTTCGACGCGCGTGGGCCAGCAGATGATCCGCGACGCGGCGGACACGATGAAGAAGGTCTCGATGGAACTGGGCGGCAACGCGCCCTGCATCGTCTACGACGACGCCAACCTCGAGGCCGCGCTTGACGTCTGCGTGCCCACGAAGTTCGCCAACTGCGGGCAGGTCTGCGTGACGCCCGACCGGTTCTACGTGCACGAAAGCCTGCACGACGCCTTCGTGGAGGGTTTCGTGAAGCGCGCCAGGGCCATCAAGCTGGGCGACGGGCTGGACGCGGATATCGGCATGGGTCCCCTGATCAACGCCGGCCGCCTCGAGGAGATCGAAGCCATCGTGGCGGCGGCCGTCAAGGACGGCGCCAAGGTCGCGACCGGCGGTCAGCGCGCGGCGGGCTTCAACGCCGGTCATTTCTACGAGCCGACGGTCCTCACTCACGTCAGCGACGACATGCAGGTGATGGCCGAGGAGAATTTCGGCCCGATCGCGGCGATCAGTTCCTTCAAATCCGACGACGAGGCGATCAGGCGGGCCAATTCGACCGACATGGGCCTGTCCGCCTATGCCTTCACCACGTCCCCGGCACGCGCAAGGCGCACCGTGGCGGAATTGAAATCGGGGATGGTCGGGATCAACAGCTTCGCCCTCGCCGCGTCGGAGGCACCTTTCGGCGGCACGAACTTCTCCGGCATGGGCCGCGAAGGCGGGACCGAAGGCATCCGTGACTATCTCGATATCAAACTCGCGCAGAACGTATTCTGAGGGCCGACATGCTTGTTAACGCACTCAAGGAAAAATGGGCCAAGGGGCAGGCGACGATCAATGGCTGGTGCTCCATCGGCAGCCCCTTCACGGCCGAGATCATGGCGGCCCAAGGCTATGACTCCATCTGCGTCGACGTGCAGCATGGGGCGCTCGACTATTCCGCCGCGCTGCCGATGTTCCAGGCGATGCGCGCCTCGGGCGTCGTTCTGTTGGCGCGTGCACATTGGCTTGATCCGGCGAGCATCATGAAGCTTCTGGATGCCGGCGCGATGGGGATTGTCTGCCCCATGGTAAACAACCCCGAGGAGGCGGCCCGGTTCGTCAGCTACATGCGCTATCCGCCCCTGGGGCAGCGCAGCTTCGGCCCGACGCGGGCAGGCTTCGCCATGAAGGGCTACGGCGTCCAGGCGAACGATGCCGTCCTGGCCTTCGCGATGATCGAAACAGCCGAAGGCATGAAGAACCTCGAAGAGATCGCGGCGACCCCCGGCCTCGACGGAATATACGTCGGCCCCGCCGACCTGACCCTTGGGCTCACGCAGGGCCGCCTGCCGCCGGGCTTCGACCGGGAGGAGGATGAGATGGTCGCTGCCATCCGGCGCATCGCGGAGGTCTGCCGGAAGAACGGAAAGTTCGCCGCGCTCCACTGCGGAACCGCGGAATACGCCGCGCGCGCCATCGGCTGGGGCTACAACATGACGACCGTTTCAGGCGACACGCGCCTTCTCGCCGCGTCCGCCGCCGCGTCCGTCGCGCGCTTCCGCGAGCTGACCGAGACGTCCGGCGCCGAGGGAGAAAAGGGGGTTTACTGATGCCGCATGTGCTCGTCGCGGGAAAGATCCACCCATCGGGGGTCGCACTTCTCGAGGCAGCCCCCGGTCTTACCTACGAAATCGTAGAGGAGGTGTCTGAGCAAAGTTACACGCCCCTGATCGCCAAGGCGGACGCGCTCGTGATCCGCACGCAGCCGATGACTGCGGCGACCATCGCGAAGGGCGAAAGGCTCAAGATCGTGTCGCGCCACGGCGTGGGCTTCGACGCGGTCGACAGCAAGGCACTGACGGATCGCGGCATCCCGCTGGTGGTGGTCGGAGACGTCAATTCGGGCGCCGTGGCCGAACACAGCATCCTGCTGATGCTGGCGGCCGCCAAGCTGGCGATCCGGGCAGACGCCGCCGTGCGCCGGGGCAAGTGGTCCTGGCGCAACCTCCTCGAAGCCGGGGAGATATCGGGCAAGAACCTTCTCATCGTGGGCTACGGCCGCATCGGGCGGCGCGTTGCCAAGCTGGCCTCCGCCTTCGACATGAAGATCCGGGCCTTCGACCCGTTCCTTGCCGAACATGGCTGGCCCGAAGGAAATGTCGCGCCGGTCAAGACGCTACGCGAGGGGCTCGCCTGGGCCGACATCGTCTCCATCAACGCGCCCAAGGCGGAGCGTCCGATCATCGGGCCGGAAGACTTTGCCGTCATGAAGCCGAGTGCGATTCTCGTGAACGCGGCCCGGGGCGGGATCGTCGACGAAGGCGCGCTGATCGCCGCGCTTCAGGCAGGCACGATCCGCGCCGCCGGGGTCGACGTGTTCGACGACGAACCGCCCTCGCCGGACAATCCGCTCCTCGCGATGGACAACGTCTTTCTGTCCCCGCACATCGGCGGGCTGACGCTCGAAGGGGCGGAGCGGCTGGCGGTCCACTCGGTCCAGAACGTCATCGACTTCTTCTCGGGGCGGCTGGATCCGAGCCTTGTGGTCAACGGCGTGCTTCTTGATGCCTGAGGTGACCAGGGCGCCCGCCCGCGCCTTTCAGAAATCGAAGGATCCGAGATGACATTCTGCACGAGGAGGAGAAGATGCTGAAGATTGCGGTGCTCGGCTGCGGCCGGATCGGCGTCATGCACGCGGCGAACGTGGCGGCTCATCCCCGAGCAAGCCTCGCCGGGGTCTACGACATCATCGCGGCGGCGGCCGATGCCTGCGGAGCGAGGCATGGCGCCCCGGTCTTCGATACGCCGGAGGAGGTCTTCGCCAGCCCGGACGTCGACGCCGTCCTCATCGCGTCGGCCACGAGCACGCATTCCGACTACATCGAGGCCGCCGTCGCTGCCGGGAAGCCCGTCCTGTGCGAGAAGCCGATCGACCTTGACCTGAAACGCGTGGAACTCTGCAAAAGCCGGATCGCGGGGACCGACCTGCCGATCATGCTGGGGTTCGTCCGGCGCTTCGACCCGGGGCACCGGGCCGCACGGCAGGCGATGCTCGATGGCGAGATCGGCGATCTGCACCAGGTCACGATCGTCTCTCGCGATCCCGGCATGGCACCCGACGCCTACATCGAGACATCGGGCGGGATCTTCCGGGACATGACGATCCACGACTTCGACCTCGCCCGCTTCATGCTGGGGGAGGAGGTGGAAACCGTCTTCGCCACGGGCTCCCGTCTGGTGAACCCGGCGTTGATGGACAGGTGCAACGACTACGACACGGTCGTCGTCACCATGACCACGGCGAGCGGGAAGCAGGCCATCATCACGAACTCGCGTCAGGCGGTCTACGGCTACGACCAACGGGTGGAACTGTTCGGCAACAAGGGCATGGTCATCTCGGAAAACCACCGGGAGAACCAGGTGACCAGGCACCTCAACGGCGCGACCAACGTCTCGGCGCCGCTCCTGAACTTCTTCATCGAGCGCTATTCCGAGGCGTTCAACGCCGAGATCGGGCACTTCGTCGACGCGGTCGAGAATGGCGTTCCGGTCGAGGTCGGGTTCGAAGACGGCCGGCTGGCGCTGGTCCTGGCCGAAGCCGCTTTCAAGTCGATCGCGGATGGTCGCGCCGTCCGGGTCAGCGAGATCGGCTGACCTGCCCGGGGCGCCTTCCGCGGCCTACAGGAGGAGCCGACGATCCGTCCGCGGAACGAGACGGATCGTGTCCTGCGCCGGGTGCCTCGGGCGCGGCGGCGTTTCGATCCGTTGCGGCTGGCCGGTGGCGGCCGCGCGTTCGATCGCGAGCATCGCGCGGACGTCGGCCAGCCCTTCGGACCCGTCCGCCTCGGGGCGGGTGCCGTTCAGGATGCAGTCGGAGAAATAGGCCGTCTGGGCGCCGAAATGGTCCACCTGCGGCGAAACCTCCTGTTCGACCGTTTCCTCGCCCTGCCGCAGCCGCATGGCCGTGTCGGTCTCGAGCCGGAAACCGGGATCGACCACGATCTCGCCCTTCGTGCCGATCACTCTGTAGAAGTCGGTCACCTCTGCGCCGAAGCTCGCGAGGAACTGGGCGAAGCGGCCGCCTGAAAAGCGCAGCGTCACGGCGATCGTCTCCTCGACCTCGGTGAAGCGCGGATCGCCCTCGTCCTGTCCCTTCATCGCGATGGCCTCGACTGGCTCCGCCCCGAAGACATGCCGCGCGGCGTTCAGGCAATAGACCCCGATGTCCTGCAGGGGGCCGCCCCAATGCTCCGCCTTGAGCCGGTGGTTGTCGAGCGCGGACTGGAAGGAGAAGACAGAGGTGAACAGACGCGGTTCGCCGATCGCGCCCGCCCGGATACGCTCCAGCGCTTCGACCGTGACGGGATCGTTGTGGAGCCGGTAGGCGGTCATCAGCCAGACGCCTGTCTCTTCCGCCGCAGCGATCATCGCCTCGCACTCCTCGACCGTCGTCGCGAGAGGCTTTTCGACGAGGACATGCTTGCCCGCCCTCGCGGCGCGGATTGCGTATTCGGCGTGGAGCGAGTTGGGGAGCGCCACGTAGACCGCATCCACGGCGCCCGCCGCGAGCATCTCGTCATAGGCGTCGTAGCCGTAGATGCTTTCGATGCCGTAGAACGCCGCAAGCTTCGCCGCGTTGTCGGGGTTGCCGCTGACGATTGCGGTCATCTCGGAATTGCCGGTCTGGGCAACGGCCGGCATGAAGGCCTGCTGCGAGATCCAGCCTGTGCCTACGACGGCGTAGCGTATCTTCCGCATCGCGATCTCCCCAAGAAAACGGCCCCCGGAAGAACCGGGGGCCGCCTGTCGTTTCTGCCGCGCTTACTGCCCGAGGCAGCTGTCCGCGTTGTCGTTGTTGCAGACGTCGAGGCCGGTGTAGATCGGATCCTCGACGGACTTGCCTTCCTTGATGTCCTTCAGGATGAACATGGCCTTGTAGCCCATCTCGAACGGACGCTGGCCGACGTTGCCGTTGGCGAGGCCGTCCTTCAGCTGATCCATCTGCATCGGCAGCGTGTCGGCGACGACGACGGTCAGTTCGCCGGCATCCATCTTGGCCTTGTAGGGCTCGATCGCCTGGCGATAGGCGTTGTCGAACCACTGGGTGAAGGCGCCTGTGGACAGGAACGCGGTCAGATCCGGGTTCGCGGCGAGGATGTCGGTCATCCCCTGAACGGCGACGTTGCCGTCGTCATTGGTGATCAGCGGGCAGCCCGAGATCTCGGTCCAGCCGCCTTCGCCAGCGAGCGCCGTTCCCGGAGGTTCGCCCGTGTCCATGCCGGAGAGCGTGTCGCGGGCGCCCTTCAGGCGCTCGTTGTGGTTCGCCGCCGCGGCGCCGCCGGTCTGCAGGCAGATCGTGCCGCCATCGGGGTGACGTGCCATGACGAGCTTCGCGAGGTTCACGCCGATGTCGTAGTTGTAGGTGCCGACATAGGTCGTGCGCAGGCCCGCGTCCTCCGGCAGGAGGTCAGAGTCCCAGGTCATCACCGGGATGCCGGCATCCGCCGCGGCCTGAAGCGCCTTGGCCATGGCCGGAGCGTTCGACGGTGCCACCGCGATACCGTCCACGCCCTTCGAGATGAGGTCCTGCACGATCTGGACCTGTTCCATCTCGGTGTGCTCGCCGGGGCCGATGTATTCGCATGTGACATCAGCCAGTTCTTCCTGCGCCTTGTAGCAGCCGTCGCGCGCAAGGTCGAAGAACGGGTTGTTCATCGCCTTCGGAACGAGCGCGAATGTATAGTCAGCCGCTGCCATGCCGGGGGCGACGAACGCCGCCAGAATGGCCGTGGTCATTAATTTCTTCATGGTTATATTTCCTCCCTTTGCGGACTTGAAATGCGTCGGACCGGGTCACGGCCCTCTGCGATTGCGGATCTGCTCCAGAAGCACTGCAAGGATCAGGAACAGACCAACAAAGAATTGCTGCCAGAGGGCGTCGATCCCAGCGAGCAGCAGAGAGTTCCGGATGAGCTCCATCAGGCCGGCGCCGATGGGCGCGCCCACGGCGAACACGACCCCGCCCATGAGGTTGGCGCCGCCGATCACCGAAGCGGCGATGACGTTCAGTTCGTAGGTCAGGCCGAGCGCGTTCGTCACCGAGCCGAACCAGCCGACCATCAGGAAAGCGGCGAGACCCGCGCAGAGCGAACAGATGATGTAGACCGACACGATGATGCGCTCGACGGGAATGCCCGACAGCTTCGCGGCCTGCGCGTTGCCGCCGATCGCGATCACCCAGCGGCCCCAGGTGGAATAGCGCCAGACCCACCAGAACACGGCGGTGAGGATGATCAGCACCCAGACCGGGTTCGGCACGCCGACGATGCTCGACCCGCCGATCCATTCGTAGAGGTCCTGGTCGGGGCCGAACTCGTAGATCATCTTGTTGTTCGACACGACCATGGCGATCGACCGCGCCATCGCCAGCATGCCCAGCGTCACGACGAAGGGCGCCATCCTGAGATAGGCGATCAGCACGCCATTTATCAGTCCCACGGTCGCCGCCGTCGCCATGCAGGCCAGGAATCCCAGGCCGATCCCGTAGCCAGCCTGCATCACGAGCCCCGTGACGATGCCCGTCAGGCCCATCAGCGAGCCCACCGACAGGTCGATCCCGGCGGTGCAGATGACCGCCGACATCCCCAGCGCCATGATGCCGAAGAAGGCGAAGTTGCGCGTGATGTTGAACATGTTGCGCTCGGTCATGAACACGTCCGAGACGAAGCTCATGACGATGCCGATGACGACGATGGCAACGAAGACCCAGAACGGCTGTGTCCGGATAGCGGCCTGGAACCCCGACATTTCCTGGCGGGACGTGATGCTCTCGTCGATCTCGGCGTGCGATTTCTGTGTCGTGTCGGTCATGCGCTTTCGATCGCCCCCGTGATCAGGCCCGTCACTTCCTCAGGGCTCGTGTCCTTGATGTACTTGTCGGCCACCTTGGCGCCCCGACGAAGCACCGCGACCCGGTCGCAAACCTCGAAGACGTCCGGCATCCGGTGCGAGACCAGGATCACCGCGTGATTGGTTTCCTTCAGCCGGTGGATCAGGTTCAGAACCTCCGCCACCTGCCGCACGGAGATCGCCGCCGTGGGTTCGTCCATCAGGACGAGCTTCGGGTCCGACAAGCGCGTGCGCGCGATCGCGACCGCCTGGCGCTGGCCGCCCGACATCTGCCTGACGAGGTCCCGCGGGCGCGTTTCGGACTTCAGCTCGGCAAAGAGCTCGCCCGCGCGCTGGAACATAGACTTGTGATCGAGATAGCTGAACGGCCCGATCCTCTTGCGCCGCTCGCGCCCGAGAAAGACGTTGGCCGCCGCCGTCAGGTTGTCGCAGAGCGCGAGGTCCTGGTAGACGATCTCGATCCCGCTCCGGCGCGCGTCTATCGGCTTGTGGAAATGGACGTCGCTGCCCTCGATCCGGATCCGCCCGCTGGTCGGAGGGAAGTTGCCGGCGATGATCTTCATCAAGGTCGATTTTCCGGCGCCGTTGTCGCCCATGAGGCCGACCGCCTCACCCGCCTGAACCTTCAGGTCGATACCCTGAAGCGCGTGGATCGCGCCAAAACTCTTCGTTATGCCGTCAAGCTCGAGAAGGCTCACCGATCAGTCTCCTCCCTTTGTCTGCGGGCATTGCATTGTATTTCTTTTCGCCCGCGGCGCCGATTTCTTCCGAACACGGCGCATCTGCAATTTGCATTGCAGCGAGCCCCAAGAGTCAACATTTTTGTCAAAAAACGTCGTGGAGGACGGGCTGGACGTGCTTTGCAGCGCCTTGCGCCGGGAACGCGCGCTCATTCTCGGGACTTCGCCGCCGAGGGCGCGCTGTTCCTTTCTGCAGGACACGCCGGAATTTGCCCGAATCGTCATGCTTTCCCGCTCCGGCAAGTTCATTCGGCGAGCGGGGCGGCCGGTATCGGCGGCGCCGCGTCGTAGCCGCCCCAGACCGACTGGTCGAAGTGGATGACCGATCCCGTCATCATTCCGCTGTCGTCCGAGGCCAGGAACGCGACCGCCCGCGCCACCTCGGCGGGGTCGAGAAGTCGCCCGAACGGTTGCGCCGCGGCGACCTTTTCAAGCCAGTCGGGCTCTGCCCCGTGATAGGAGCGCTGCGTCGCGTCCTCGCCCTCGCTGGCCATCCAGCCGATGTCGAGCTGGTTGACGCGGATGCGGTTGCGCATGAGCGCGTAGCCGGAGTTCCGCGTGAGTGTGGCCAGCGCCCCTTTGGACGCGCAGTAGGGCGCGATGAAGGGCTGCCCGGCGCGTTCGGACGTGGAGCCGATATTGACGATGCTTCCCTCGATCCCTTCGCGGATCATCACTTTCACCGCCCCCTGCATAAGGAAGAAGGGCGCCCGGGTGTTGACGGCGAACATGCGGTCGAAGAGTTCCGGCGTCGTGTTCAGCAGGTTGCCCCGGTCGGTCAGGCCCGCCGCGTTCACGAGGATGTCGATCCGGCCGAACGCCTTGTCGGCGGCTTCGATGACCCGCGCGCAATCCTCGACCTTCGCGAGATCGGCGGTGACGAACTTCACGTTTGTCCCGTGCGCGGAGGAAATCTCGTCGCCGACGGCCTGTCCCTTGGTGGCGTTGCGCCCGCAGGTCACGATGCCGCCGGCGCCGGCCGCCGCGAATTGCCGCGCAATCGCCGCGCCGAGGCCCTGCGTGCCACCCGTAACAACAGCGATCTTCCCGTCGAGTCTGTTCATCGTTTTCTCCCCGCCGCCGGGCGCCGAGCATGATCGGATCGCGGCGCCGGATTCGAGGAGCATTCTTCACTATTTCTTGCGTTCCTGTCAAACCTGCAATTTTTGCTGCTTTCAGCGGTTCGCCGGCTCCGACGTACGAGGTTCCGCCCGGTCGCCGAGTTCTGCGCGCTTCGGTGGCCCACCGTCGCTTGACATGGGTCATTGTCGTCTCGGTTCGCCCGGCGAAGCTGGTTGCGATCGCTCACCATACCGGGCGAGGGGAGGGAGATGTTCGGAACAGTGCAGCTAAGGTCCACGGTCCGGATCAACCGAGGCGGGTCTTTCCGGGTCGGCGGCACGTTGCCTTTCGCCATCACGGTCCTGCCTTTCACGGCCGCCGGAACCGGCGACGGAGCCGGTGCGATGCCACTGGTCATCGCGGCGATGGTCTGTTTCATGATCCGGGGAACGAGGCTGCCCGAGTTCTGCCGCCTTGGTTTCGTCCACCCCGTACTGTATCCGGTCGCTCCATGACGGGAATTGACGAGCTCAGCCTGGCCACGGGCCTCATTGGAGGCCTCGCACTTTTCCTCTTCGGCATGGATATCCTTGCCCAGTCGCTGAAGCAGGTGGCCGGCGACTACATGAAGGTGCTTCTCGGCCGCATGACGAGGAACCGGTTTCTCGGGATGACGGCGGGCGCGGTTGTTACGGCACTGCTGCAGTCCTCATCGGTGACGACGGTGCTTCTTGTCGGCTTCATCTCCGCCGGGCTGATGAAGACATCCCAGAGTGTCGCGATGATATTCGGCGCGAACATCGGTTCGACCGTCACGGCCCAGATCCTCGCCTTCAAGGTCACCGCTCTGGCGCTGCCGGTCATAGCGGTCGGCTTCTTCCTGTCCTTCACCGCGAGGCGCGCCGATTTCAGGGAATACGGGCGCTTCCTCCTCGGCCTCGGGCTCGTCTTCTACGGCATGAGCATCATGAGCGATGCGGTGACGCCGCTGCGGAGCTTCCAGCCCTTCCTCGACTTCATGCTGTCGCTCGACAATCTCGCGCTCGCGGCGCTGGTCGGCGCGGCGTTCACGGCGATCATTCAATCCTCCGCCGCCACGACCGGTATCCTTATCGTGATGGCGGGGCAGGGCCTTATCGGCCTCGAACCCGCGATCGCGCTGGCCCTCGGTGCGAACATCGGCACCTGCGCCACGGCGCTGCTGGCGGCGATCGGCAAGCCACGCGAAGCGGTGCGCGCGGCGCTCATCCACACGCTGTTCAACATCTTCGGCGTCCTGATCTGGATCGGCTTCGTTCACCAGCTGGCCGAACTCGCACGCGTCATTTCACCGGCGCATCCGGAACTCAACGGACTCGCGCGCGTATCGGCCGAGGTGCCGCGGCAGATCGCCAACATCCACACGTTCTTCAATGTCGTGAACGCGTTCCTCTTCATCGGCTTCACGTCGCAGATCACGCGGTTCGTGGAATGGCTGGTGCCGATGCGCCCGCCGAAGATCGAACCGCGCTACGCGCCCCGCCATCTCGATCCGCAGCTTCTGTCGGTCCCGGCGATTGCGCTGGACGCGGCGCGGCTCGAACTCCTGCGCCTTGGCCGCCTCGTCAGGGACATGCTTTCCGAGGCGTTTCCGACGCTCCTGTCCGGCAGCCCGGTGCAGCTTGACCAGTTGCGGGTCATGGACCGCCCCGTCGATCTTCTGCACCGCGAGATCGTGGGCTACCTTCGCCAGATCAGCCTCAGGGATCTTTCATCCGACAATGCCGGACTTCTCATGGCCTACATGAAGATCGGCAACGACCTCGAACACATCGGCGACCAGATCGCGACGGGCATGGTGACCTCTGCCCGGAAGCGGATCGAGGAGAACGTCGTGATCAGCGCCGTGACGAGCGCTGTCCTGACACGCCTCCACGGCAAGGTGAAACTGGCGCTGGAAGGGGCCATGCAGGCGCTCGAGGAGGGCGACGCGGATCGCGCCGCGGCCGTCCGGGCGATGAAGGAAGACATTTCCCGCACCATGGACGAGATCGAACAGCACCAGATGAAACGGTTGCGCGCCGACGAGCCGCAGAGGCTGCCGACCTACGTCAGGGAAATCGAGCTCTCCGAGGCGCTCGACGACATCTTCAAGACGGTGCGCCGCATCGCCCGCACCCAGCTTGCCGTCGCCGGGAAGATACGTCCCCACGCGTCCGAATGATCCCCGAGACTGGAGCTTCCGCTTGCCCTGCAAGCGCGTCGCCGGCCTCACACCCGCGCGATATCGGCCATGGTCGGAGGGCGGGCTCCGCGACGAGGGGGCGGTGGAAGATCGTTCCGGTCGGACGATGCCCTAGAGGCTAATGGTCGGGCAAGCGGAGAACAGCCTTTCCGCGTCCGCGCGGGTGCACAGCTTCGTCGCTTCGGTCATCATCGCGGCGCTGGCGGCGGCGGAGCCCTTGCTCAGCGCGGTGGCGAGCGGTTCGGCCCGCGACAGCGACAGCGTGAAGGCCCCGACAAAGCTGTCGCCCGCGCCCACGCCGCTCGCGACGGGCACCTCCGCCGCCTCCGCATGAAGCCGTTCCTCGGCCGTGACCAGCGTCGAACCGTCCGCGCCCCGCGCCAGGATGACGATCCGTGCGAGGCCCCGGCGGACGAGTTCCTGTGCGAAATCCGCGCTGTCCTTCCGCGACGAAAGCGGCGCTCCGGCCAGTTCCTCGGCCTCGAGGTGGTCCATCCGCAGAACGTGCGCCACGGGCCCGCGCGCCGGGTCGGCCAGCTCGGCAACGCGTCTCAACGCGGCGCCTGACGTGTCGAGAACGAAACGCCCGCCCTTGCGCGCGACGACTTCGGCCAGGCGATATGGGAATTCGAGTGGCACGCCCGGGGGCAGGCTCCCGGACAGGACGACGTAGCTTGAACGTGCCACGACCTTGCCGATCTCGTCGAGGGCGAGCGTCACCCGGGGCTCGGTCCATTCCGGTCCCGGCAGGACGAAGCGGTACTGATCGCCCGTGGTCCGGTCGGTGACGGAGAAGCTTTGCCTTGTCTCGCCGGGGCCGGGGAAGATCGACAGGCCAATTCCCTCGACGGTCAGCATCTGGACGAGGCGTTCGCCGGTTGCCCCGCCGACGGCGATGAATGCCGTGCTGTCACCGCCAAGGATGGCTATCGCGCGGCTTACGTTGATCCCTCCGCCGCCCGGATCGGTCGCGGGCCGGCCGCAACGGAGCTTGCGGCCGGGCAGGATGCGCTCGGCCGATGTGGCGAGATCGACGGTCGGGTTGAGCGTGACTGTCAATATCTGGTTCAAGACGGTCTCCGGCGCGGACTCTTCGCCAGAGTGCCAAGAAAGCCGCGCCCGGCCAAGGGCCAAGACCGGGCGAGGCGGGGCCGGGTCAGGCCTCGTCGCTCATGAAGAGCTGGTAGGAAGCGGGGACGTAGTGGAAGCCCTCGCCGCGCGCCTCGACGTAGCCGAGGGCCGGGAACGGCATGTGATACCCGATGAACGGAACCTTGTCGGCCGCGAGCATCCCGAGGACCTTGCGGCGCGACTGCGCTGCGGCGGCCTTGTCGGCATCGAAGCGCACTTCCCAATCCGGGTAGGCGAGCGACCACACGTAGTGATTGGCGGTGTCGCCGATCAGGACCAGGTTCTGACCCGCGCTTTCGATCATGTAGGCCATGTGGCCCGGCGTATGGCCGAAGGCCGAAACCGCCGTGATGCCGGAGGCAACGCTGCCCCCGTCGTCCAGGAAGGTCAGCTTCTCGTTCAGGGGCTTAACCTTGGCGTCGAAGCCTTCGTTGCCGGCCTGTGACCAATGGTTATGTTCCAACGAGCCGGTGACGTAGCGCGCGTTCGGGAAGGTTTCGCCCGCGTCGCCGGAGAGCCCGCCGATATGGTCGCCGTGCATGTGGGTGAGCACCACGACGTCGACCTGGTCAGGGGCGTAGCCCGCGGCTGCGAGCGCCCCCGTGATGCCCTCCGGGGCAAGGCCCGTGTCGAACAGCACCAGTTCATCGCCCGTGTTGATCACGGTGGGGGTGAAGTAGAACTGCGCCTTGTCGGTCGGGATGAAGGCCGCTGAAGAGGCCTCCGCGAACTCTTCGGGTGTCACGTTCAGTCCGAAAATTTCCTGCGGGTTCGGCACCGTGCGCGTGCCGCCCAGAAGCGTCGTCACCTCGAACTCGCCGAGCTTGATGCGATGGAACGGCGCCATGCCGGCCCCCATCATCTCCGCCTTCGCCCGTGCGCGCGGCGCGCTCGCGCCAAGGGCCGCCCCGGCGAGGGGTAGAGCCGCGCCGGCCAGAAGCGCATCGCGGCGCGTGAAGCGTTTTGCCTTCGTCATGGAATCCTCCCTTCGATGGGTCCTGTCGTCGGAACAGAGGATAGGACGGAAACCGCCTGCGACGAGACTTCGCGCTCCGCGTCAGCGCACAAAGCGCTGTGCGCCTATTCCCACCAGCGGTCGATGAGGGCGATGTCGTCGTCGGACCACCCGAAATGGTGCGCGAGTTCATGCACCACCACATGCGCGATGAGGTCGCCCAGTTCCACGTCGCCGCGTTCGGCCCATTCGTCGAGGATCGGCCGGCGAAACAGCCAGATCATGTCGGGCCGGTCCAGCATGTCCATCACCGACTTCTCGGTCATCGGCACGCCCTCGTAAAAGCCGGTGAGTTCGAAGGGGTCCTCGATGCCGAGATCGTCGAGGATGTCCTCGGGCGCGAATTCCGCCACGCGGAACTGGACGGCCTTCGCCGGACCCGCGAAGGCAGGCGGCAATGACGCGACCGCTGCCTGCGCCAGTTCCTCGATCACGTCGAGATCGGGCGCAGTGCGCCCCTTCCAGTCGTCCATTCCCGCACCTCCGGCTCGGGCCTCATATGGACAAAAGCGGCGCCTTGTGAAAGAGGAACCGCAACAGGAGACCTCCATCCATGACCGTCACCCGCTTCGCCCCTTCGCCCACCGGTTACCTGCACGTCGGGAACCTGCGCACCGCTCTGTTCAATTACCTGATCGCGCGGAAGGCGGGCGGGCAATTCATCCTGCGGCTCGACGACACCGACCCGGAACGCTCGAAACAGGAATACGCCGACGCGATCATGGCGGACCTGGAGTGGCTGGGTCTCACCTGGGACCGGGTGGAGCGGCAGTCGGCGCGGCTCGACCGCTACCAGGCGGCGGCCGACGAGCTGCGGGCCAAGGGCCGTTTCTACGAATGCTTCGAGACGCCGACGGAGCTGGACCTGAAGCGCAAGAAGCAGCTGAACATGGGCAAGCCCCCGGTCTACGACCGCGCGGCGCTGTCGCTGTCCGAGGCGGAGAAGGACAAGCTCCGTGCCGAGCGCGAGGGCTATTGGCGGTTCCTCCTCGACCAGGAGCGGATCGAGTGGACCGACGGCATCCTTGGCCCGATCTCGATCGACGCGGCCTCGGTTTCCGACCCGGTGCTGATCCGCGCGGACGGGCAGGTGCTCTACACGCTCGCCTCGGTCGTGGACGACGTCGAGATGGGCGTCACGGACATCGTGCGGGGTTCCGACCACGTCACCAACACCGCGACGCAGATCCAGATCATCCGCGCGCTCGGCAGCGAGCCGCCGGCCTTCGCGCATCACAGCCTGCTGACCGGCCCCCAGGGCGAGGGATTGTCCAAGCGGCTGGGCACGCTATCGCTGCGCGACCTGCGTGCGAAGGGGATCGCGAAGGAGGCTCTGCTGAGCCTGATGGCGCGGCTCGGGTCCTCTCAGCCGGTGGAATTGAAGATGTCGCTGGACGAAATCGCCGAAGGGTTCGACCTGTCGCAGTTCGGCGCCGCGCCGACGAAGTTCGACGCCGAAGACCTCGTGCCGCTGACGCAGCGCGTCAACCAGTCGATGCCCTTCGAGGCGGTCAAGGACCGGATCGCGGCGCTGGGCGTGCCAGACGACATGGCCGAACGGTTCTGGAACGTCGCGTCGCAGAACATCACCTATCTCGACGATCTCGAGGGGTGGTGGAAGATCTGCCGCGATGGCGCGGAGCCCGTGATCGACCCTGAGGACAAGGACTTTGTCGCGACCGCCGTGGGCCTGCTGCCCGAACCGCCCTTCACCGAGACGACGTGGAAGGAGTGGACCGAGGCCGTGAAGACCGCGACGGGTCGCAAGGGCAAGGGGCTGTTCATGCCGCTTCGGAAAGCCCTGACCGGTCAGGCACAGGGGCCGGAGATGGCCGACCTCATGCCGCTGCTCCAGAAGGTGCGCGCGAAGGACTGACGACGTCCGGCCGGGGGAAACCCGAAGACGGCGCCGCCAGGGCTGCCGTGCGTGGCGTGGATTTCGGGGGCGAAGAGAGGTCAGCGGAGGCGCTGCGCGCCCACGCCGATCAGGGCTTCGTCCACGAAGGCGGTCTCTGAAAGGCTGAGCGCGCGCGCGCGGGAATAGCGTGGCGCCGCTCGGTCGTCGAGGATCGGCGTTTCCCACCCGGCCGTCGTGTCGAAAAAACGCTGCGCGCCTTCCTCGCCGAATTCCCTCAGGAACCCCTGCACGACCGTGTCGATGTAGCTCAGGAGAACAGGGTGCGTCTCATCGGCCGGCCTGTGGCGGGACGAGACGGCATAGACCTGGACGGATGACGCCCAATGCGCCTCGTGCGCCACGGTGGTGGACGGGAGATGATGGCGGTCATAGGCGCCCTCACGCTTGTCCAGCGCCGTCCAGTCATCGCCGGGCACGGCCGCGACGAGACCGTCGATCGTGACGTTCTCGGCCGGTTCGACCGAGAGAAACGCCAGGGGCCGCAGCCCGGTATGACGCCAGACCCGGCGCCAGCCGGTCAGGCGCGCCGGGGTCGCGGGCGCGTAGTCATGGGTCTCGCGGTTGACGAGCGAGCCGTAGCCGAAGAACGCGGGGTGCTTCATGGAACGGATACATGGGGGATCGGCGCGGCCGTATCAACCGTGCCTGCTGTCACCTTCGGTATACGATTGCATATTCTCTTGCCAGCCCGGGGACGGCTCGGCTAACCAGAGGCTGTCAGGATCGGGAGAATCCGGCAGCAGCCGGTGCCGAAGGAGCAACCGCCCCGGTAAACTCTCAGGCGCAAGGGACCGTTCTGGCGAAGGAACTCTGGAGAGTGGCCGAAAGCGCCCGCCGAAGGGATAACGATCTCAGGCGAAAGGACAGAGGGGGCATCGGAATGGGCGGGCGCAGGCACGCCAGGAACGATGCCGGGCCAAATGAACCGGCGACAGGCAAGGAGTACGGCAATGGCCGACCTGAAGCGTACGGTTCTTCATGATCTTCACCTGCGACTGGGTGCGAAGATGGTGCCCTTCGCAGGATACGAGATGCCCGTGCAGTATCCGATGGGCGTCCTGAAGGAGCATCTGCATACCCGCACGGCCGCCGGCCTTTTCGACGTGAGCCATATGGGCCAGGTCCTGATCGCCCCCGCCTCCGGCAGTGTCGAGGATGCGGCGCTGGCGCTGGAGACGCTCGTGCCGGTCGACGTGCTGGGGCTGGCCGCGGGGCGGCAGCGCTACGCGATGTTCACGAACGACGAGGGCGGGATACTTGACGACCTCATGGTCGCGAACCGCGGCGATCATCTGTTTCTCGTCATAAACGCGGCCTGCAAGGAAGCGGATGTCGCACACATGAGGGCGCACCTCGGCGCGGGCTGCGACGTGGGCGAGGTGACGGACCGGGCGCTTCTGGCCCTGCAAGGGCCGGCGGCGGAACTGGCGCTCGCGCGGCTCGTGCCGGAAGTGGCCGAGATGGACTTCATGGACGTCGGGATCCGCAATTGGCAGGGGGTCGAGCTCTGGATCTCGCGCTCGGGCTACACCGGCGAGGACGGGTTCGAGATCTCGGTCCCGGCGCATCGGGCGGAAGCCTTCGCGGAAACGCTCCTCGCGATGGAGGAGGTGGCCCCGATCGGCCTCGGCGCGCGCGACAGTCTGCGGCTGGAGGCGGGGCTCTGCCTCTACGGCCATGACATCGACGAGACGACGAGCCCGGTCGAGGCGGGACTGAACTGGGCGATCCAGAAGGCGCGGCGCGAAGGCGGAGCGCGGGCCGGTGGCTTCCCGGGCGCCGATCGGATCCTGCGCGAACTGACGGAAGGCCCCTCGCGCCGCAGGATGGGACTGCGCCCGGAGGGGCGTGCGCCGATGCGCGAGGGAACGGAGATCTATGCGGCCGCCGAAGGCGGTGCGCCGATCGGGCGCGTCACCTCGGGTGGTTACGGGCCTTCGATAGAGGCGCCAATGGCGATGGCCTACATGCCCGCCGATATCGGGGAAGGGGCCACGGTCTGGGGCGACGTGCGCGGCAGGCGGCTGCCCGCGACGGTCTCGCCGATGCCGTTCCAGCCGACCAGATACAAACGCTGATTCACAGACGAGGACCTCAACACCATGAAATACACCGAAGAACATGAATGGCTGCGCGTCGACGGCGATCTGGTCGTCGTCGGGATCACGGAACACGCGAGCGAGCAGTTGGGCGATGTCGTCTTCGTCGAACTGCCGGAAGAGGGGCGGAGCGTCTCGAAAGGGGAAGAGATCGTGGTGATCGAAAGCGTGAAGGCCGCGTCGGACATCACGGCGCCGCTCGACGGCGAGATCGTCGAGGTAAACCCCGAGATCGCCGACAACCCCGCGATGGTGAACGAGGACCCGCTGGGCAAGGCGTGGTTCTTCAAGATGAAGGTCAAGGACATGAAAGCTCTCGACGGCTTCATGGACGAGGCCGCCTACAAGGACATGATTGGCTGAGGTGCATCATGGCTTACACTCCCATCGGCTATAACCCCTACGATTTCGCCAACCGTCGCCATATCGGGCCTTCGCCCTCGGAGATGGACGAGATGCTGAAAGCGGTGGGAGCGGACAGCCTGGACCAGCTGATCGAGCAGACGGTGCCCAAGTCGATCCGGCAGAAGGAGCCGCTGACATGGGCACCGCTTGCCGAACACGAACTCCTGGCGAAGCTGCGCGAGGTGGCTGCGAAGAACAGGGTCATGACCTCGCTCATCGGGCAGGGCTATTACGGCACGGTCACTCCGCCCGCGATCCAGCGCAACATCTTCGAAAACCCGGCCTGGTATACGGCCTACACGCCTTACCAGCCGGAGATTGCGCAGGGACGCCTCGAGGCGCTTTTGAACTTTCAGACGATGGTCGCGGACCTGACGGGGCTGCCGGTGGCGAACGCCTCGCTTCTCGACGAGGCGACAGCGGCGGCGGAGGCGATGGCGATGGCCGAGCGGCTCGCGAAATCCAAGGCGCGCGCCTTCTTCGTGGACCGTGACTGCCACCCGCAGACCTTGGCGGTGATCGAGACGCGGGCGCGGCCGCTCGGGATCGAGGTGATCGTCGGCGCGCCGGACAAGCTCGAGCCCGAAAAGGTCTTCGGCGCGATCTTCCAGTATCCGGGCACCTATGGCCATGTGCGCGACTTCACGCCCGAGATCGAGGCGCTGCATGCCGCGGGCGCGGTCGCGATTGTGGCGGCGGACCTGCTGGCGCTCTGCATGCTCAAGGAGCCGGGGGCGATGGGCGCTGACATCGCCGTGGGTTCGGCGCAACGCTTCGGCGTGCCGATGGGCTTCGGTGGACCCCACGCGGCCTTCATGTCCTGCAAGGACGAGATGAAGCGCGCGATGCCGGGACGGATCGTCGGCGTCTCCATCGACTCGCGCGGGAACCGCGCCTACCGGCTGTCGCTCCAGACGCGCGAACAGCACATCCGGCGGGAAAAGGCGACCTCCAACGTCTGCACGGCGCAGGCGCTTCTGGCGGTCATGGCCTCGTTCTATGCGGTGTTCCACGGGCCCGAGGGGCTGCGCGCCATCGCGGAGCGGGTGCATTTCTACACGGTGCGGCTCGCGAAGGCGCTGAGGGTCGCGGGGGCAACTGTGAACCCCAGGCACTTCTTCGATACGATCACCGTGGAGGTGGGCGTTGGCCAGGCCGGCATCCTTGCCGCGGCGCGCCACGAGGGGCTGAACTTCCGCAAGATCCACAACAACCGGGTCGGCATCAGCCTTGACGAGACGACAGACGAGAAGGTGCTGATGCGCATCCTGCGCGCCTTCGGCATCCATGCCGTTCCGCCTCACCGTGCCGACCTCGGCTTTCCCGAGGACATGAAGCGCGAGAGCGATTTCCTCACCCACCCGGTCTTCCACATGAACCGGGCGGAGTCGGAGATGATGCGCTACATGCGGCGCCTTTCGGACCGCGACCTGGCGCTGGACCGCGCGATGATTCCGCTTGGCTCCTGCACGATGAAGCTGAACGCCGCGGCCGAGATGATGCCGGTCTCCTGGCCGGAATTCGCGAGCCTTCACCCCTTCGTGCCGGTGGACCAGGCCGGAGGCTACCGCGAGGTGATCGAGGACCTTTCGGAGAAGCTGTGCGAGATCACGGGCTACGACGCCTTCTCGATGCAGCCGAATTCGGGGGCGCAGGGGGAATACGCGGGCCTTCTGACCATCGCCGCCTATCACCGGGCGCGCGGCGAGGCCGAGCGTGACATCTGCCTGATCCCGATCTCGGCGCATGGCACGAACCCTGCCTCGGCCCACATGGCGGGCATGAAGGTCGTCGTGGTGAAGTCCGCGCCGAACGGCGACATCGACATCGACGATTTCCGCGACAAGGCAGAGGCTGCGGGTCAGAACCTCGCGGCGGCGATGATCACCTATCCCTCGACGCATGGCGTCTTCGAAGAGACGGTGCGCGAGGTCTGCGAGATCACCCACAAGTACGGCGGTCAGGTGTACCTCGACGGTGCCAACATGAACGCGATGGTCGGGCTGGCGAAGCCCGGCGAGATCGGGTCGGACGTGAGCCACCTGAACCTGCACAAGACCTTCGCGATCCCGCATGGCGGAGGCGGGCCGGGCATGGGGCCGATCGGCGTGAAGGCCCATCTGGCGCCCTATCTTCCGGGCCATCCGGAGACCGGTGGTCAGGAGGGGCCGGTGAGTGCCGCGCCTTACGGCTCGGCCTCGATCCTGCTCATCTCCTGGGCCTATTGCCTTATGATGGGCGGCCCGGGGCTGACGCAGGCGACGCGTGTAGCGATCCTGAACGCGAATTACATCGCGGCGCGGTTGCGTGGCGCCTATGACGTCCTCTTCATGGGCAACAAGGGGCGGGTGGCGCATGAATGCATCCTCGACACGCGCCCCTTCGCGGAACACGGCGTGACGGTCGAGGACATCGCCAAGCGGCTGATCGACAACGGCTTCCACGCCCCCACGATGAGCTGGCCCGTCGCCGGGACGCTGATGGTCGAGCCCACCGAGAGCGAGACCAAGGCTGAGATCGACCGCTTCATCACCGCGCTCCTCGCGATCCGCGAAGAGATCCGGGACGTGGCCGAAGACAGGATCAAGGCCGAGGAAAGCCCGCTTCGCCGAGCGCCGCACACGGTCGAGGACCTCGTGGCGGAATGGGACAGACCCTACAGCCGCGAGCAGGGCTGCTTCCCGCCGGCGTCGTTCCGGGTCGACAAGTATTGGCCTCCGGTGGGCCGGGTCGACAACGTCTATGGCGACCGGCATCTCGTCTGCATCTGCCCGCCGGTGGAAAGCTACGCGGAAGCGGCGGAATAGGATCCGCAAAGACTTGTGGAGCGCCTCGGGGTCCCCATATATTCGATGTAGTGAATGTATGGGGGCCCGCCATGCCTGCTGAAGCGAGAACCGCCGTGAAACTCGTCTGCGCCACCTGCGGCCAGGCGAACCGTGTGCCAGCCGACCGCGTCGGCGCCGGCCCGAAATGCGGCAGCTGCGGGGACCCGCTGTTGTCAGGCAAGGTCGCCGAGTTCGACGGCCAGACGCATGACAAGGCAGTCCGGACCGACGACCTGCCGCTGATCATCGACTACTGGGCGCCGTGGTGCGGCCCCTGCCGGATGATGGCGCCGGAATTCGCGAAGGCAGCTAAGGCGCTCGCACCCGGCGTGCGGTTCGCCAAGATCAATACGGAGGAATTTCCGCAGATCGCCGGTCGCGCGAACATCCGCGGGATTCCCGCGCTGATTCTCTATCACCGGGGCCGGGAGGTCGCGCGGCTGACCGGAGCGCGCCCCGCCGCGGATATCGAGGCCTTCGTGCGTTCCAAGGTGCAGGTCCGCGCCTGAGAATTCGACAAAGCCGGCCGCGGGCTCCTTGACAAGGCGCGCGGCATGGAACAAATAGCGCGCGCAGTGGGGTCGTAGCTCAGTTGGGAGAGCGCGTCGTTCGCAATGACGAGGTCAGGGGTTCGATCCCCCTCGACTCCACCAAATCGCCCATCAACCTTGTCGCCCTTAGTCCGCTGGATTGATGCTTGTTGGCCGATCGTGTGCCATGATCAGCGCCGACGATGGGGCGTCTTTCAACTGAAATGCCGCTCAGGCTTCGGGTTCTGCGCCGCTTTGCTCCCATTCATGCAGACCCTGTCGGTGTGGTTGTCGATTTCCCTGTCGCGTTGTTCGCCTGCTCGGACATGACGACGTCACATCGGCCCTCGATCACCATCCCTTGCAGGCCCCATTGCCCATGATCCAGGGTCGCAATCACCCAATTCCACGTATTCTTTTCGACCACGATCGAAACAGTCGACATATCCGATGTGACGTCGCCGGAGTCCCCGACGAAGAACAGGGTCTTCTCCGTTTCTTTTAAGACGGGAATGGTTGACCACTGGGCGTCTTGCGGACTGTCCAGGATATGAAGCGTCTTTCCATCCAGATCCAGTTCCACGAATTGGCCGAATATGCCGTCGGGCTCTTCACCGGGAAAACAGTGCAGTTTGACCGGTTCAGCATTGGCTTGGGCAACGAAGGCAACGTTGGCGGAGATCAAGACGAGCAGGCGTAGCATCACAAACCTCCTTGTCGAACTTGCACTGGCACGGTGACACGAAGGCGTCTGGACAGGCAGTTCGGTTGAATCCATGGAGTGCGGCTCGCGTCACTCAAACGCCGCCGTTTCTTGGCAGGTTGCTGGAAACCCTGACTTTTCCGTCGCGGCCACTTCGACCGTGGCGCGGGATGATTTTTCGGGGCTTTTTCGGTAGAATGACTACTATTGGGGTGGTCATCGCACTTCGAAATGTCGCCGTGTGTTCGTCCGGCAAGAAGCCTCCGACCAACGGAGGAATTCAATCATGACCAAGATCAAGACTCTCGAAGGCCGCTCCAAGGCGGTCGATGATGAAGTCGTCGACGCGCTCGCAGGCGCAATCCGCGGAGAGGTCTTCCGAGAAGGCTCGGCCGGCTACGATGAAGCCCGCACGATCTGGAATGCGATGGTGGACCGGCGGCCGGGGCTGGTGGTCAGGGCGCTTGGTGCCAGCGACGTGAGACACGCGGTCGACTTCGCCCGTGACAACGGCCTGCTCATGGCAATCCGGTCTGGCGGCCACCAGATTGCCGGCCATGCCGTTGCCGACGGCGCGCTGCTTCTCGACCTCTCGAAGATGAAATCGGTCCATGTCGATCCCGGGGCGAGAACCGCGCGGGTCGAACCCGGCGCGACGCTTGGCGATGTCGACAAGGAAACTCAGGCCCATGCGCTTGCCGTCCCTGTCGGCGTGAACTCCACCACCGGGATCGCGGGGCTGACGCTCGGAGGCGGGTTCGGCTGGATCACCCGCAAGCATGGAATGACGATCGACAACCTCGTGTCGGCGGACCTCGTGACTGCGGATGGCGAATTCGTCCGGGCGAGCAAGGCCGAGAATGCAGACCTGTTCTGGGCTATCCGCGGCGGAGGAGGGAACTTCGGCGTGGTCACGTCGTTCGAATTCCAGCTGCACCCGGTCGGTCCGGAAGTGCTTTCGGGCCTGATCGTGCACTCGCTCGACGACGCGCCGGCGCTTCTGCGGGACTTCCGCAAGATCGCCGACGAGGCGGAGGATGATCTGACCGTCTGGGCCGTGCTGCGGCAGGCGCCGCCGCTCCCGTTCCTGCCGGAGGAATGGCACGGCAAGGATGTGCTCGTCTTCGCGGCCTGCTACGCGGGCGACATTGCTGACGCGGAGAAGGCAATGGCACCGCTCCGCGCTCTGGGCAACCCGATCGCCGATGTGATTGCCCCGCACCCGTTCCAGGGCTGGCAGGCGGCCTTCGATCCGCTGCTGACCCCCGGCATGCGGAACTACTGGAAGAGCCATGATTTCGAGACCCTGTCGGACGCGGCGATCAAGATCATCCTCGACGCGGTGCGCAATGTTCCGGACCCGGCCTGCGAGGTCTTCATCGCCCATGTGGGCGGCGCCATGGCGCGCGTGGCATCGGACGCGACCGCCTATCCGCAGCGCTCGTCACACTTCATCATGAACGTTCACACGCGCTGGGAGGACGCGTCGAAGGACGGGGCCTGCATCGCATGGGCCAGGAAGCTGTTCGACGCGGCGGCGCCGCATTCGGTCGGCAGCGTCTACGTGAACTTCATGCCCGATGACGAAGCGGGCCGGATCCCCGGCGCCTACGGCGCCAACATGGACCGGCTGGCGAAGGTGAAGGCGAAATACGATCCGAAGAACCTGTTCCGGCTGAACCACAACATCGAGCCCGCCGCACTCGCACGCGCAGCGGAGTGACAAGGTTGCTCCGCGCGATGCTTCGGCATGGCGCGGAGCGATCGCGGGTCCATGCAGAGGTTTCCGCGTTGATCCGGGCGGGAGATACGCGTGTCGTGGGTCCGCTGCACGGCGGGAGGACGGGCGCCATTCGCGACTCATCTTGCTTTGCGTGAGGCGGCGCTATATGAGAATGAACGTTCATTCAGCGCGAGACCCCTCATGTCCGCAACCGCCACGAAAGCCGAACCGAAGGCTGTCGAAATCCTCGATCGTATCAAGACCGTCTTTGCGGCGAAGGGATTCGACGGAGCGTCCATGCAGGATCTCGCCCGCGCCGCAGGGATGAGCGCGGGCAATTTCTACCGCTATTTCTCCTCGAAGGATGCGATCATCGAGGCGATCGTGGAACGCGAACTCGCGCTGATCGAGGATGAGTTCTCCCGGATCATGAAATCCGCCAACCCTCGCGCGGCACTGATCGACTCGATCCGTATAAGGGTCGAGTCCGCCCGGGAAAGCGACGGCCCGCTCTGGGCCGAGATCGAGGCGGCCTCCACGCGGCGACCCGAGATCGGCATCCTCCGCGCGCGGATGGAGACGGAGATCGGCCGCTATCTCATGGTCATCTTCGCGCGCATCGCCGGTATATCCGAAGCCGATGCGGCCGAACGCTTCGGCGCACATGCGGCGCTTCTCATGCTCATCGTTCATGGTCTGGAAACCCGCACCTGCGGACAGTCGCAGCTGGGCACACCGGAGGCCAACGCAGCCCTCAACGATCTCGTACTGCATACCGTCGATGGACTTCTGGCCGAAGTGGCAGCTGCGCTTCCCGTCCGGCCCCGTACCTTTTTTCCCAAGGAAGACTAAGTGATGATCCGCCCTGTTCTCGCATCCCTGACGATCGTTCTGGCCGCGGCGGCCGGATCGGCTGCCGCAGAAGAAACCCCGGTCTCAGCGCCCGCCGCGGCGCTGCCCGCGATCACGGTTTCGACCGTGGAGCGCGCGGTCCTGCGTGACCGCGTCCTGGCTTCGGGCCTGATCGGGCCGGTGGAGCGCATCTCGGTCCAGCCCAGGATCGAGGGACAGGCCATCGAGGAGCTTTTCGTTGAGGTCGGCGACACCGTCGCGGCGGGCGAAGTCCTCGCGCGGCTGTCGGAAACGGCGCTTACGCTCAGGAAAAGCCAGTTGACCGCGCAGCGTGCCGGCGCGGAGGCCGCCATCGCCCAGGCCGAGGCCCAGCTTGTCGAGGCCGAGGCGGCAGCCGACGAGGCGATCCGGGTGCGAGACAGGACGCTTGCGCTGCAGGCGCAGGGCACGGCCTCGCAGGCCGCGGCGGATCAGGCGGCCGCGGCCGCGACCTCCGCCGTGGCGCGCGTAACGGTCGCCAGGCAGGGCCGCGCGGCGGCCGAGGCGCAGCTTGCGCTGGCCGAGGCGCAGATCGCGGACGTGGAACTGCAGCTTCAGCGGACCCAGGTGACGGCGCCCGTCGCGGGCGAGGTCGTCGAGCGCAATGCGACCGTCGGCGCCATCGCGAGCGCCGCGGGCCAGCCGATGTTCGTGATCATCAGGGACGGCCTTCTGGAGCTTCGGGCCGACATCGCCGAACAGGACGTCCTGCGTCTTGCCCCGGGCCAGACGGCGCTCATGCGCCTCGTGGGCAGCGCCGAGCCGCTTCCGGGCACGGTGCGGCTCGTCGAGCCGACCGTTGATCCCGCGACACGCCTGGGGCGCGTGCGCATATCGATCGAGGATACCGACAAGGTCCGCTCCGGGATGTTCGCCGAAGCGGAGATCCTCGTGGACGAGAGCGACTCGATTGCCGTCCCGGTGAGTGCGGTCGGCCGCGACGGCGGCATCGAATCCGCCCTTCGCGTGACCGATGGACAGGTGGCGCGGGTGCCCGTGGAAACCGGAATCCGCGACGGCGGAATGGTCGAGATCACTTCGGGTCTCGACGAAGGCGATCTGGTCGTGACGCGGGCAGGGGCCTTCGTGCGCGACGGCGACCGGATCAACCCGGTCCCCGCGAACGGCGAACCCGTCGCGTCGAACTGAGGGGGCAGCCATGAACTTCTCCGCCTGGTCGATCCGGAATCCGATCGCGCCGATCCTGGCCTTCTTCATGCTTTTGGTGCTGGGCTGGCAGTCGTTCAACACGCTGCCCATCACCCGCTTTCCGAACATCGACGTTCCCCTGGTGGCCGTGAGTGCCGCCCAGCCCGGCGCTGCACCGGCCGAGATCGAGACCCAGATCACGAAGCGGATCGAGGACGCGGTCGCGGGCGTGACCGGCGTGAAGAACATCCAGTCCACGGTGTCGGACGGCGTTTCTTCGACGGCGATCGAGTTCCGGATGGAAGTCCCCACAGACCAGGCAGTGCAGGACGTCAAGGACGCGGTCGACCAGATCGTGAGCGACCTGCCGGGCGAGGTCGAAACCCCGATCGTCACGCGGATCGACGTCGAGGGGCAGGCGATCATGACCTTCGCCGTCGCCTCGGCGGGCATGTCGATCGAGGAGATATCCTGGTTCGTCGACGACGTGGTAAAGCGCGGGCTTCAGGGCCATGCCGGCATCGGTCGGATTTCGCGCTACGGCGGCGCCGATCGCGAAATCCGTGTGGAACTTGACCCCGTGCGCCTCGACAGCTTCGGGATCACGGCCGCTGCGGTGAACGCTCAAGTGCGCGCGACGAACGCGGACCTCGGATCCGGGCGGAGCGAGATCGGCGGCGGCGAACAGGCGATCCGCACCCTGGGCGACGCCTCCACGGCCGAGAATCTCGCGGCGACGACCATCGCGCTGCCGTCCGGCCGCTACGTTCGGCTGGGCGAGCTTGGCCACGTCATCGACACCTACGAGGAGCCGCGCAGCTTTTCGCGGTTCAACGGCGACCCGGTCGTCACCTTCTCCGTCTTCCGCGCCAAGGGGGCGAGCGAGGTGACCGTCGCGGAGACGGTGAACGGCAAGCTCGAGGAGATCCGGGCGGCGCATCCGGAAGTGACGATCACGCCGGTGGACGACACCGTCTTCTACACCTACGGCAACTACGAAAGTGCGATCCACACGCTTCTCGAAGGCGCGCTGCTTGCCGTCATCGTGGTGCTGATGTTCCTCAGGAACTGGCGCGCGACGCTGATCACGGCGGTCGCGCTGCCGCTGTCCGCGATCCCCACGTTCTACGTTATGGACCTGCTGGGCTTCTCGCTGAACCTCGTCAGCTTCCTCGCGATCACGCTTGCGACGGGGATACTCGTCGATGACGCGATCGTGGAGATCGAGAACATCTCGCGCCACATCCGGATGGGCAAGACGCCCTACCGCGCCGCGATGGAGGCGGCGGACGAGATCGGGCTTGCCGTCATCGCCACGACTCTGACCATCGTCGCCGTCTTCGTGCCGGTGTCCTTCATGCCGGGCATCCCGGGCCAGTATTTCCGGCAGTTCGGCCTGACGGTCGCTATCGCGGTGTTGTTCTCGCTGCTGGTTGCCCGCCTCATCACGCCGATGATGGCGGCCTACCTGATGCGATCGAAGGATGCCCATGCCGAGTCCGACACCGATGGCTGGATCATGCGCGGCTATACGGGCTTCGTGCGGCGGACGCTGAAGCTGCCTTATGTCACGCTTCTGGCCGCCATCGGCATCCTGTTCGTGTCTGTCCACTTCATGCTGCAGGTCCCGGGCAGCTTCCTGCCGCCCGAGGACGTGAGCCGCATCTCGGTCAGCGTGGAACTGCCGCCAGGCTCGACGCTCGCGGATACCGACAGGACCACGCAGCGGATCCAGCAGGCGGTTCAGGATATCGAAGGTGTCGATAGCGTCTTCGTCCTCGGAGGCGCCTCGCCCACCGGGGACCGCGACATCCGCCGCGCGGCGGTGACCGTGATCCTGGAAAAGCTTGACCATTCGCTGGTGCACAGGTTGTCCGAGATCGGCCGGAGCATTCCGGTCATCGGGGCGCTTGTTCCCGAGATGCCGACGGAAGGGCGGAAGCGGCCGCAGAACGAAATCGAGGCCGAGGTCTTCACGCGTCTCGCCGGAATCCCAGACGTTCGCGCCTACAAGCTGAACGACCGGGGCGAGCGCGACATCTCGTTCTCCATCCTCTCGGCGAGCGAGGAGAGCCTGAACCTCGCCGTGGCGCGGCTGGAGGCGGCGCTTCGCGGCGATCCGCTCCTGGCGAATGTCGGCGCCACGGGCGCGCTGCCGCGCCCCGAGGTGCAGGTGCTTCCACGCGAGGAAGAGGCAGCCCGGCTTGGCATAACCACGCAGCAGATCGCCCAGACGCTCAGGGTGGCGACCCTCGGGGACGTGGATGCGGCGCTGGCCAAGGTATCGGTCGACGACCGTCTGATCCCTGTTCGGGTCCAACTGACGGACGAGATATCCTCCGACGTTCGCCGGATCGGCGCGGTCAAGATCACGACGGCCACCGGAGCCACGGTTCCCTTGAATGCCGTCGCCGATATCGTGATCGGCGAGGGGCCGGGCTCGATCGACCGCCTGAACCGGGAGCGGCGGGCGACGATCGGGGCCAACCTGCCGCCGGGCGTCGCGTTGGGTTCGGCGACCGCGCGGTTCAAGGAACTGGCCGAGGCGGTCGAGCTGCCGCCCGGCGTCCGGATCGCGGAGGCGGGCGACGCCGAGATGCAGCAGGAACTGGTCGCGAGCTTCGGCAACGCGATGATCATGGGCCTGATGCTGGTGCTCACGGTGCTGATCCTCCTGTTCCGCAGCGTGATACAGCCCTTCACCATCCTCTTCTCGCTGCCGCTTGCGATCGGGGGCGTGGCAGCCGGCCTGATCGTGACCGGAAACGCCGTCTCAATGCCCGTTCTCATCGGCATCCTGATGCTGATGGGGATCGTGACCAAGAACGCCATCCTGCTCGTCGATTTCGGGATTGAGATGCGGCGGCAGGGCCTGAACCGGGCGCAGGCGATGATCGAGGCGGGTCGGAAGCGCGCGCGTCCGATCGTCATGACCTCGATTGCGATGTCGGCGGGGATGCTTCCCTCGGCGCTGGGCGTGGGCGAGGGCGGGTCCTTCCGCGCGCCCATGGCAATCGCGGTGATCGGCGGGATCATCGTCTCGACGCTCTTGAGCCTCGTCGTCGTGCCGTCGTTCTTCCTCATCATGGACGACCTCGCGCGGCTCCTGGGCTGGATCTTCGGTCGTTTCGTCGGCCACAAGGAGGCCGAGCCCGAGGCCCCCGATCCCGTCGAGCTGGCCGCCTCCGTCGAGGGAACGACAACCGCGCTCGGCTCGCTCGAAGACCGGGTGCGCGCGTTGGAGGAAGGCCGCCGCCCCGACAGCAGGCTACAGGTCGCCGAGTGACGGCTCGAGACGGGCCCGCGGCTTTCCGGGCGCCCGCCTCGAGGAAGTGAATTGACATATTACATAATAATACGTTGACTTACCTTACCGGAGCCCGACGTCGCTTTGGTTGGGGGAGATCATGCGTCTATACGGCTATTTCCGGTCCTCGGCCGCCTATCGCTGCCGGATCGGGTTTGCTCTGAAGGGTATCACGGCGGAAGAAGCCTTCGTCCACCTGCGCAAGGGGGATCAGAAGGCGGCCTCCTTCCGGGCGGTGAATCCGCAGGGGCTGGTTCCGGCGCTCGACGTCGGTGGGCGCGTGCTGACGCAGTCGCTCGCGATCCTGGAGTGGCTTGACGAAACCCATCCGCGCCCCGCGTTCCTGCCCGGAAGCGCCGAGGATCGGGCCGAGATCCGCGCCTTTGCACAGATCATCGCCTGCGACATCCACCCGCTTCAGAATCTGCGTGTGCTCGACTACCTTCGCTCGGAATACGGTCAGGACCAGGCGGGGGTCGAAAAGTGGTGCCAGCGCTGGATCGGGGACGGCCTCGCGGCCTGCGAGGCCATCCTGGCAGGGAGGGAGCAGGAGGGGCCATATTGCTTCGGAGCGACGCCGACGCTGGCCGATATCTGCCTCGTGCCGCAGGTGTTTTCGGCGGAACGGTTCGGTGTCGATCTGGAGGCGATGCCGCGAGTCCGGAAAATCCATCGCATTTGCAGTGAGTTGCCCGCCTTCGCCGGCGCGCATCCGGCGAAGCAGCCGGATTCCGAAGCCTAGCACTGCCAAAATGGTGATGGTCGAGGGGGATGGACAACCGATTGCCAAGGCAATCAAATACGGGATAGGCGACGCGGAGATCGCCATGGAAAGAGAGCATTCAGGGAGGAGACACAGAATGACAATGAAGCGCAGAACGATACTCGGGCTGGCGGGAGCGCTTGCGATGAGCGCGCTCGGCGCTGTGCCCGCCGCAGCACAGGAAGTCACGCTGAAGCTGCACCAGTTCCTGCCGGCGCAGGCGAGCGTGCCGCGGCTCGTGCTCGACGTCTGGGCCGACAAGGTCGAGGCGGATTCGGGCGGGCGCATCAAGATCGAGCGCTATCCTTCGATGCAGCTCGGCGGGAAGCCGAACGAGCTTTACGACCAGGTTGTCGACGGCGTGGCCGACATCGTCTGGACCGTCGCGGGCTACACGCCCGGCCGCTTCCCGCGCGCCGAAGTGTTCGAGCTTCCGTTCATGATGACCGAAGCCGAGGCCACCTCTCGCGCCTACTGGGAGCTCTTCGAGAGCGACATGAAGGACACGGACTACAAGGACGTCCACATGCTGGCCGTCTGGGTCCACGGTCCGGGCCTGATCCACTCGAAGGCTCCGATCGCTTCGGTCGCCGACCTGAACGGCGTGAAGCTGCGGGCGCCGACGCGGACGACGAACATGCTGTTCGAGGCTCTGGGCGCGACCCCGGTCGGGATGCCCGTTCCGGCGGTGCCGGAAGCGCTTTCCAAGGGCGTGATCGACGCGACCGTGATCCCGTGGGAGGTGACGAGCGCGTTGAAGGTGGCGGAACTCGTGGGCAACCACACCGAGATGCCGGGCGCGTCGCTCTACACGACGTCCTTCGTGTTCGCGATGAACAAGGGTGTCTATGACGGTCTGCCGGACGACCTGAAGAAGGTGATCGATGACAACTCCGGGATGGAACTGTCGGCCTTCGCCGGCAAGACCATGCAGGACGCCGATGCGCCGGCGCGCGCGATCGCTGTCGAACGGGGCAACAACATCATCGAGCTGACGCCCGAGCAGATCGACGAGTGGAAGACCGCGGCGGCACCGGTGGTCGATACCTGGAAGGCCGAAATCAACGGACAGGGCATCGACGCCGACGCGCTGATCGAGAAGGCGCAGGCAGCGATCGCCAAGTACTCCAACTGAGGCCGTAACACAGCCGGCGGCGCCGTTTGCGCCGCCGGTTCGGCACAAGGCACGTCGCGACGGCGGGGTGTCAGCGGAGGGGTTACCCATGCAGAGAATCGTGTTCTGGCTGGCCCGCATCCTGGCGATCCTCGGTGGCATCGTCCTGACGGTTCTCATTCTTCTCACCTGCGTCAGCGTGCTCGGGCGTGGCGGCAATACCTTCGGCCATTCGGATTTCCTGAACGGCATCGCACCGGGCATCGCGGAGGCCTTCACCCGCCTTGGCCCAGTGAAGGGCGACTTCGAGATCGTCGAGGCGGGGATCGCCTTTTCGGTCTTCGCCTTCCTGCCCTGGTGCCAGCTGAGGCAGGGGCACGCGACCGTCGATGTCTTCACCTCCTACCTGTCCGAGCGTCTGAACCGTGCGATCATGGCCTTCTGGGAACTGCTCTTCGCGCTCACGCTCATCCTGATTTCCTGGCGGCTTTTCGAGGGGATGATCGGCAAGGTCCGGAACGGTGAGACGACATTCCTTCTGCAATTCCCGATCTGGTGGGCCTATGCCGCGAGTTTCGTCGCCTCGGTGATCGCGGCCCTCGTGGGCGTCTACACGGCATGGGAGCGGGCGCACGGACTGATCATTGGCCGCGAGGTGCTTCCGGCCAGTGGGGGGAGCGCACATTGAGCAACCTCGAACTCGGGCTCTGGTCCTTCCCGGTCCTTCTCCTGATGATCTTCCTGCGCGCGCCCATCGGGCTCGCGATGCTGCTGTGCGGTATGGTCGGGCTGACCTATGCCACGGGCGGCACGAACATGGTGCTTTCGAAACTCAAGTCCGAAGCCTATTCGACCTTCTCGAGCTACTCGCTGTCGATCATCCCGATGTTCCTCCTGATGGGGCAGTTCGCGACGCTGGGCGGCATGAGCAAGGCCCTTTTCAAGGCCGCCGAAAGCTGGCTTGGCCATCGGAAGGGCGGCGTCGCGATGGCGGCGGTCGGGGCCTGCGCCGGGTTCGGAGCGATCTGCGGATCCTCGCTCGCCACGGCCGCGACGATGAGCCAGGTCGCGTTGCCGGAATTGCGCCGTTACGGCTATTCGGGCGGGTTCTCCACGGCGACGCTGGCGGCCGGGGGGACGCTCGGGATCCTCATCCCGCCCTCCGTCGTTCTCGTGATCTATGCCATCCTGACGGAGCAGAACATCGCCAAACTGTTCCTCGCCGCCTTCGTTCCGGGTGTCCTGGCCGCGATCGGATACATGATCACCGTCTCGATCTATGTCCGGCTGCACCCCGGTTCGGCGGGCACGCGCGAGAGGGTGCCCTATGGCGAAAGACTCCGTGCGCTCGTCGATGTCTGGCCCGTTCTGCTGGTGTTCATCCTCGTCGTGGGAGGCATCTACCTTGGCTGGTTCACGCCGACCGAGGGCGCCTCGGTCGGGGCGGCGGGAACGGGGCTCATCGCGCTCCTGAACGGCGGGCTCACGTGGCGGACCTTCATCGGCAGCATCCTGTCCACGGCGCAATCGACCGCGATGATCTTCTTCATCGTCCTCGGCGCGGGGCTCTACAATTCGTTCCTGGCGCTCAGCCAGGTCCCGCAGGAGTTGTCCGAATGGGTTGTTGGGCAGGGCTTCAGCCCATGGCTCGTTCTCGTGATGATCCTGGTCTTCTACCTGGTCCTCGGCTGCCTGATGGACTCGCTGTCGATGATCCTTCTGACGATCCCGATCTTCTTCCCGGTCGTCTCACAGCTCGATTTCGGCCTTTCGCCTGAACATCTCGCGATCTGGTTCGGTATCCTCGTGCTGATCGTGGTCGAGGTCGGGCTCATAACGCCTCCGGTGGGGATGAACCTGTTCGTCATCAACTCGATGGACCGCGAGACGCCGATCTCGGCGACCTATGGCGCGGTGACCTATTTCATCGCCTCGGACATCATCCGGGTTTCGCTTCTGGTGATCTTCCCCTCGATCACGCTGTTCCTGCTGTAGCGCAGCCTCGATTGCGCTGGCCAAGCCCATGTAGGGGCGCTATGCTGCATCGCAGCAATGCAGTCGCAGCGCGAGGAATCGGCGATGTCAGGCAAGATCATCGTTGTCGCTCAGCAGAAAGGCGGGTCGGGCAAGACGACGCTCGCCGCGAACCTCGCCGTCGCCTATGCCCGCCAGGGGCAGAGCGTCGCGCTTCTGGACACCGATCCGCAGGGTTCTCTGGGGCGCTGGTTCATGGCGCGGCGGGAACACTACGGCGACGCGGGGATGGAATTTTCCACCTCATCCGCCTGGGGCGTGTCCTACGAATGCGAGAAGCTGCGGCGCGCGGCCGATGTCGTTCTGATCGATACGCCGCCCAAGGTGGATTCCGACCTGCGGCCGGCGCTGCGGGAGGCTGACCTCGTGCTCATTCCCGTCGCGTCGAGCCATGTCGATCTCTGGGCGACGGACGGAGTCCTCGACCTCGCCCGGCGGGAAGGAAAACTCGCCACGGTGGTCCTGAATCGGGTGAAGGCCGGCACCCGGCTTGCCGCAGAGGTCGCGGAGGCGGCCGGCGCACTTGAGGCGCAACTTGCCGCATCGATGCTTGCCAACCGCGTCGCCTATGCCGAGACGCTGGGGACCGGGCAGGGTGTTCTGGAAGCCGCCCGCCGTGGCCCTGCGGCGGCCGAGATCGAGGCACTCGCGGCCGAGGTCACGACACTTCTCTGAGGGCTGCCTCAATCTCAGGCATGCGATCGGCGCATCCCTCACTCGGGGTCGCGTGGTGCGGTGAGGATGAGCGCCCAGTAGGCGTAGGCCGCCGCGCCGCCGAAAATGATCCCCCAGCCCGGACTGCCCGACGCGAACTCGAAGCAGGCCCAGATGCCCGGCACCAGAACCACGGCCCAGCGGCGCCAGACCGGACGGAAGAAAGGATCGGAAGGGTCGATGAGCTTCATCCCCGGAACGTAGCCAGCCTGCCGCAACGCGGCAAGTGGCGACCTTCCGCCGCAAGCCCTTGCCGGGAACGCGGACGATGCCGATCTCTGCACCACAGGACAGAACTGGGGAGCAAATGAACATGAGATGCCCGATCGACAATTCGGAACTGGAGATGACCGAACGCCACGGGGTCGAGATCGACTATTGCCCGAATTGCCGCGGCGTCTGGCTGGACCGGGGCGAGCTCGACAAGATCATCGACCGGGCCGCGATCTCCCAGTCCGCGCCGGTCGCTCTCGAGGAGCCGCCGCGTCCGGCGCGCGAGGAACGGCGCGACCGGAAGGACAAGGGTCGGCGTTACAAGGACGATGACGATGACGACGACGATGACGAGGACGATTATCGCTCCGGCAAGCGCGGGAAGCGCTATAAGAGCTTCCTGAGCGAGATCTTCGACTTCTGACGTGCGCAGACGGTCGGCGGCATTCGCGGCGGGCGGATTTTCTGCTAGGATTCCAACATGGAACAGGAGGAAGCCATGCCCACCATTTCCGCCGACTTCGAAGGACAGACCGTCATCACCACCTTCGAGATGACGCCCGGAACCTGCCAGGACCTCCTCGACGAACTCACCGATGCCTACCGGAATTTCATCTGCCATCAGCCGGGTTTCATCGGGGCCGGACTGCACGTGAACGATGCCCAGACCCGGATCGCCAACTATTCCAAGTGGCGGCGGCGGGAGGATTTCCAGGCGATGCTGCGCACGCCCGAGATGCGGGAGCGCAACCGCCGTATCGCGGCGCTCTGCTCGCGGTTCGAGCCGGTGATGTACGAGGTCGTCGAGGTCCTGGGGTAAGACATGCAAAGGGCGCCCTTCGGTGAACGGGCGCCGGCGACGTGTGACCGCGGACCTTTCGCGGCGGGAAGGGGAGAAGGGAGATGAGCATGGGGCTAGGTAGTCTGATCGCGATACTGATCGTGGGCGCCATCGCGGGATGGCTGGCCGGGCTGATGGTGAAGGGCTCCGGCTTCGGGCTTCTCGGGAACATCGTGGTCGGGGTCGTCGGCGCCGTGATCGCGGGCTTCCTGTTGCCGAGGCTCGGGCTCGGGGCCGGAGGCGGGGTTTTCACCGCGATCCTCCATGCCACCGCCGGCGCGGTGATCCTCCTCGTCCTGATCCGGCTGGCGAAGTCGGTCTGACGGCGGAACGGTTCAGGCGGGGCGGCCGTAGAGCTTGCGAAGCTCCCGCTTCGCCCGCTCCAGAACCGCCCTCTGCTCCGGGTCGAGGTTCCGCCCGGCTCGGTTGATGTAGAAGTTCAGCATCGACATGGCGGACTGCAGTGGCGTGCCCTTCCGGGCCGTGCTTTCCTCCGCCGCCCGCTTCAGCGAGGCGGCGATCCGCTTGGGGTCGTCCCAGGTGAAGACGCCGGGTTCGAGCGACAGCGCGCGGCTCGTCTCGGTGACGTGACGGGACCATTTCTTCTGCGGCTCGGCGGGCATGGGTCTATCGCCCGAGGAAGCGGATCAGCGCGATCACGGCGGTGAGGACGACCGAGATCAGGATCGAGGTGGTGATCGGGATGTAGAGGCGGAAGTTGTCCCGCTCGATCACGATGTCGCCGGGCAGGCGGCCGAGGCCAAGGCGGCTGAGCGGCCCCCAGAGAAGGCCCGCGAGGATCAGGATCAGCCCGAGGAGGATCAGGAAGCGGGACATGGGGGAAGGGTAGGGCGGGAAGGGGGGTGAGGGAAGTCTGTGCGTGTGGCTGGCCGGGGATCAGCACGACGGAGGGAGGCAGTCGGTCCAAGGGGCGGAACGTGGCAACCGATCCCGCCAAATGGAGCGGTAGCAAAATTCACGGCGCGGTAATTCTTGTGAACGAGGACAAGACTACCCAAGCCAAAAGCCCAAACACGAAGACACCACCAACAATAGCGAACCCGATCGCCAATCTGAAAAGGGCGCGCATTTCTGCGTCAGGCGTCTGTCTTCTCTCGGCTAATGAACAAGCCCAGGATTCCGCCAACAAAGGCAAGCAGCATGGGAACAGCCACGAGAGTGCCGCCAAAGACGGCGCCGCCGATGGCAGCAAACATTAGCAGGAATGCCGGAACACGGCCTTTCGCTCTAACTACAATCGCGCCAAGAATTATGCACAGAGATGAAAATAGCGCACCGGCCCTGCCGATGCCTATGACCACCCTGGCGCCCTCAGCCTCGAGTGCGCCGCCAGGGTTGCTCATTCCAACAGTGACTATTGCCGCAAGCAGACCGAAGACGCCCGCGATGATGGCCAGAATGCCTCCGGTTCTCTGCATTCCCTACTCCAAGAAGTAATCAGCTAAATCATCCAGGGGTTGCGGGCGGTCAACGCTTTCCTCTTGATCTGCCACCCCTCTGCCCGGCCCGGCCCGCCGTCGATCGTCCGCTCGCCTTCGTCGCGGCCTCGACGGCTTCCTCCACGGCCGACTGGCGCGCAAGGGGATCGTCGGACAGCACGAGGTCCACGGTTTCCAGACGCTTGATCTCGTCGCGGAGCCTCGCGGCCTCTTCGAATTCGAGGTTCTCGGCGGCCTTGCGCATCTTGGTGCGGAGACCGTCGAGGTGCGCCTCGAGGTTCGCGCCGTGCATGGGTTTCTCGACCTTTGCGGTGACGCGGGACATGTCGGTGTCGCCCTGCCAGAGGCCGGCCAGAACGTCCTCGACGTTCTTCTTGACGGTCGCGGGGGTGATGCCGTGGGCTTGGTTGTAGGCCATCTGCTTCTCGCGGCGGCGTTCGGTCTCGCGCAGCGCGCGTTCCATGCTTCCGGTGATGCGGTCGGCATACATGATGACGCGGCCCTCGGCGTTCCGCGCGGCGCGGCCGATGGTCTGGATCAGGGAGGTTTCGGACCGCAGGAACCCTTCCTTGTCGGCGTCGAGGATCGCGACGAGGCCGCATTCGGGGATGTCGAGGCCCTCGCGCAGGAGGTTGATGCCGACGAGCACGTCGAAGGCGCCGAGGCGGAGGTCGCGCAGGATCTCGATCCGCTCGATCGTATCGATGTCGGAATGCATGTAGCGGACGCGGATGCCCTGTTCGTGCATGTATTCCGTCAGGTCCTCGGCCATGCGTTTCGTCAGCGTGGTGACAAGCGTGCGGTAGCCCTTGGCGGCGACCTTGCGGACCTCGTCCAGGAGGTCGTCCACCTGCATCGAGACGGGGCGGATCTCGACCTCCGGGTCGAGGAGGCCGGTGGGGCGGATGACCTGTTCGGTGAAGACGCCGCCGGTCTGTTCCAGTTCCCACGCCGCCGGGGTGGCGGAGACGAAGACGGATTGCGGGCGCATCGCGTCCCATTCCTCGAACTTCAGCGGCCGGTTGTCGGTGCAGGAGGGCAGCCGGAAGCCGTGTTCGGCCAGCGTGAACTTCCGCCGGAAGTCGCCCCGGTACATGCCGCCGATCTGCGGGACGGAGACGTGGCTTTCGTCTGCGAAGACGATGGCGTTGTCGGGGATGAACTCGAAGAGCGTGGGGGGCGGCTCACCGGGCGCGCGGCCGGTCAGGTAGCGCGAGTAGTTCTCGATCCCCGCGCAGGAGCCGGTCGCTTCCAGCATCTCGAGGTCGAAGTTGGTGCGCTGTTCGAGGCGCTGCGCCTCCAGAAGCTTGCCCTCGTCCGTCAGCTGCTTCAGGCGCTGGGCGAGTTCGACGCGGATGCCCTTGATCGCCTGTTGAAGCGTCGGGCGCGGCGTGACGTAGTGCGAGTTCGCATAGATGCGGATGCGTTCGAAGCTGTCGGTCTTGGCTCCGGTCAGCGGGTCGAACTCGGTGATCGCCTCCAGATCCTCGCCGAAGAACGAGAAGCGCCAGGCGCGGTCCTCGAGGTGGGCAGGCCAGAGCTCCACCACGTCGCCCCGGACGCGGAAGGCGCCGCGCTGGAAGGCCGCGTCGAGGCGGCGGTATTGCTGTGCAACGAGGTCGGCGAGGAACTTGCGCTGGTCATAGAGCTTGCCGACCTCGAGGTCCTGGGTCATGGCCGAGTAGGTCTCGACCGAGCCGATGCCGTAGATGCAGGAGACAGAGGCGACGATGATGACGTCGTCGCGTTCCAGAAGCGCCCGGGTGGCCGAGTGGCGCATCCGGTCGATCTGTTCGTTGATCTGCGATTCCTTCTCGATATAGGTGTCGGTCCGGGGCACGTAGGCTTCGGGCTGGTAATAATCGTAGTAGCTGACGAAGTATTCCACCGCGTTGTCGGGGAAGAAGCCCTTGAACTCGCCATAGAGCTGCGCGGCGAGCGTCTTGTTGGGGGCAAGTATGATCGCCGGGCGCTGCGTCGCCTCGATCACCTTGGCCATGGTGAAGGTCTTCCCGGTGCCCGTGGCGCCGAGGAGGACCTGGCTCCTCTCCTCCGCCTCGATCCCCGCAGTCAGTTCCGCGATCGCGGTGGGCTGGTCGCCGGCGGGCTGGAACTCGGTCTGCATCACGAACCGCCTTCCCCCCTCGAGCTTCGGGCGGGTCAGGACGTCCGGGCGGGCGCTGGGCGCGTTCGTGTTGTTGTGGGGCATGGGTCGATTCCTTGTCAGCCCCTTAACATGATCGCTTTTTGTTCCGGTTCAAGCTGCCTCGTCCCTCCTCCGGCGGTTGGGCCGGTGTAGTTTGCGCGAGCGCTTTCGCTCCGATCGCAACGCGAAGCAGCTTGCGGAACTCTGGCCCCGGGGGCTCGGGAAAAATGGAGCTGCCTGCCCCGACGGGGCAGAACAGCCCGCCTGCAACATTCAGGAGCGCCGGCTGGAGCAACGCGGACTGGATCTCAAGCCAGGTACCGGTATCGACTGCTTCACCTGCCTCGTACTGAAGCAGTGCGGCATTTGGAGCGGTCATCGGCATCTTCGCGACAAGTTTCTCTCGCGGGTCGTCAAAAAAGAAGAGTAATCGTGAGAGTCAATACACGTCAAGGTTGCAGAAATTCGTTGCAGGCGGCCCGATCCGCGCGTAGGCTTTGTCGGCAAGCAGCAATCGGCTGCCGGCCAGCGCTACACCCACCCACCCCTCGCTCCCCATGCTCTGGTCGGCAGCCGCCGCGCCGTTGCCATCGGGGCTTGCGGAATCCGGCAAGTTTCCCGATAAGAAGACGCTCACAGCCGAAAGGGTCTTCCATGCGCGCGCGCATCTACCAGCCTGCAAAGAACGCGATGCAGTCGGGAACAGCGAAGACGAAGGACTGGGTTCTGGAATTCGCCCCGGCCTCGGCGCGCGAGGTCGATCCTCTGATGGGCTGGACCAGCTCGGCGGATACGCAGACGCAGGTTCGGCTGCGCTTCCCGACGCGGGAAGCGGCGGAGGACTACGCCAAGGAACGCGGGCTCGACTATGTCGTGGTCGCGCCCCATGCCCGCAAGCCGAACGTCCGGGCGCGTGGCTATGGCGAGAATTTCGCGACCGACCGGCGCAGCCCCTGGACGCATTGATGATCTCGATCCGGCGCGAGAGCCCGCTTTCGCCCGACCTCGCGCTCCTGATGGAGCGTCACACCGAGGCCATGCATGCCGAGACGCCGCCCGAAAGCATCCACATGCTTGATGCGGGCAGGCTCGCCGCGCCAGAGATCTTCTTCTACGTGATGCGTGACGATGGGCGCGCGATCGGCATGGGCGCTTTCAAGCGGCTCTCGCCGGATCACGCCGAGATCAAGTCCATGCATATCCTGGCGGAGGAGCGCGGCCGTGGGCTTGCGCAGGCGATGCTGGACCATCTTCTTGCCGAAGCGCGGCAGGCGGGGATCGCGAGGGTGAGCCTCGAAACCGGGGTGCAGCCGGGCTTCTCGGCCGCGCGGGCGCTATACGTGAAGGCAGGCTTCGCGGAATGCGGGCCGTTCGAAGGCTACGTCGAAGACCCGAACAGCGTTTTCATGACGCGTGCGCTCTGAGCCCGTCGCAGGCTCGCGTTGCGAGGTTTTTTCACGGCTTTGAATGCCTGCATGCCGCGGGGGCTTGATCGGCGGTCGGGTCTGGCGCAAAAGGCAACTCGCGCGGCCCCGTAGCTCAACTGGATAGAGCAGCTGACTTCTAATCAGCAGGTTGAGGGTTCGAGTCCTTCCGGGGTCGCCAGTTTCTCCCTCTGGTCACCGTTCCAGCCCGTCTAGGCGGTTCGTGCCGCCTGTAGCCCGGCCAGTTCGTCCGCGCGCGCCTCCTGGTAATGGTCGAACTCCGATGTGAACCACGCCGTCCCGCGCGTGGCGCTGCCGAGCGCGTTGAAAAGGTCATCCTGCGCGGCGATCGGCAGGAGCGTGTTGAAGATATCCCACCCCGCCGCGTCCGGGTTGTTCTCGAAACCGAGGACCTGCCCCTTGAGGGAACTCACGATCGGCACGAGGCCGCCCGCGAAGATCGAGGGAACGTGGATCTGCGTGCGCATGATCGGCTGGAGTATGACCGGCCGTGCCTGGGCGAGGGCCTCCCTCACGGCGTTCTTTCCGGCCGTTCGGAACGCGAAGTCGGAACTGTCTACGGCGTGGTGCTTGCCGTCCTTCAGCACGACGCTGACGTCCGTCACGGGGAACCCGCCAGGCCCCTGCAGAAGCGCATCCCTTGCTCCCGCCTCGACAGCCGGGATGTAGTTGCGGGGGACGGCGCCGCCCTTGATCTGCTCCTCGAAGCGGAAGCCCGATCCGCGCGGCTCCGGCCTGAGTTCGATCAGGACGTCCGCGAACTGGCCAGCTCCGCCCGACTGCTTGCGGTGGCGGTGATGGTTCTCGACGGGCTTCGTGACCGTCTCGCGCAGTGCGGGGAGGACGTTCGACTGTTCGACCTCGATCCCGAAACCCTCCGTGAGCTTCTGGATCAGCCGGCGCAGATGCAGCGGACCTTGCGTCCCGAGAACCGCGTGGCCGCTCTGTTCGTCCTGTTCGACGGACAGACCGGGGTCGATTTCCCGCAGGCGTTCGAGCGCGGTGGAAAGCCGCGCCTCGTCACGCTCGTTCTGGGGCGTCACGATCCGGCGAAAGGCGGGCGGGCGCGGCTGTGCCCAGCCGGGCAGCACGGTGCCGCCATCCTTCGTGTAGAACTGCCCGAGGTTCAGGTGGTCGGTCTTGACGGTCAGTCCGATCTCGCCGGCTTTCAGCGACGCGATCTGCGTCTTGCCGTTCATGTCCGTGATGCTGCCGACGGATTCGCCGCCGAGCGGTGACCCGGCGCTGACCTCTCCATCAAGGCAGCGGACCAGCACGGTCTTGCCGAGATGCTTCACAACGTCGGCAAGGCCCCCAACCGCGACGACGCCACCCCGCGCGCCAAGCCTTTCGCAGGCCACTTCGACCCCCGGCGCCTCGTGCCGGAGCGCCTTCATCAGCCGCGTGATGCCATTGCGGTGGAGCGCCGAGCCGAGAAGCGCGGGCACCATGTCGTGATGCTGGAGAACGCGGGCCGCGACCTCGTAGACCTCTTCGGCCATCGGCTCCTTGTCCTCGATCAGCTCCTCCAGCATCGAGTCGTCGAAGTCGGCATAGGCTTCCAGTAGTTCAGTGCGTGCTTCCCGTTCCCGGCTCTGCATGCTTTCGGGTATCTCGATCAGGGTGGAGGGACGGCCCTCGTGGTATTCCCAAGCACGTTCGGAAATGAGGTCCACGGCCCCCACGACCCGGTCCCCATCGCGGAGGGGAACCTGGCGCAGCACGATGTGGTGCGCGCAGTAGGTCTGCAGCGCCGAGACGATCTCGCTCACGCGGTGGGTGGCCGCGTCGATGCGGTTGATGAAGAGGATGCAGGGAATGCCTGCCTCCTCGATGATCCGGAGATAGGGCGCGCACAGAACGGCGGCTTCGGCGTCCGCTGGCACGCAGAGCACCGCCGCGTCGCTCGCGGCAAGCGCGGGGCCGAGTTGGGCGAGGTTGTCCGCCCCGCCCACGATGTCGAACGCGGCCCAGTCCTCATCCATGAAGCGGAATTTCCGGGCGCTGGCAACGCCCTCGATGTCGAGGGGCTTCTCGTGGCTCTCCTCGAGCCCCGCCATCGCCTCGACGAGCGTCGTCTTCCCCGATTGTGACGGCCCCAGGACCGACAGAACTCTCATCGCGATATCCTCCCTCGGCGCATCGAGCGCGAACTGCATTTCCGCTGCAAGAAAGGTCTGGCGCGGCGGCTTCAGCCGGCGCGGGCGACTTGTGTATGGGCCCTGCCTCGGTCCGATGGGATTTTCTCTCCGGCACGACGTCCGGGCGCCGGAGGCATCGGCATTGGGGAGATTCTTCGCACAGAACCTATCCGGGTCAAGCCATTACGCCGATCGTACACCGATCCGCGGGAACTTGACGTTGCGGAAGCATCTGCGTTGCCCCCTGCAGGGGGGACCGATTTCGGACCCTAGCCGCCGAGCAGGCTGGTGCCGGCGAAGGCGACCGCGGCGGCGAGGCCCATCAGGATGCCGACCGCGACCGAACCCGCCACGAGGCCGCCGGCCACCCAGAGCCCGTCGCGCGCGGCGAACCCGAGCGACAGCAGGATGATCGAGATCGCGGGCATCGTGTTCCCGAAGGCGATTGGCAGCGTGATCATAAGCGCGAAGCAGAGCACGATGATCCCGTAGGCGCGGTCGAGGACCCAGCCACCCTTGGGCCAGAAGCGGGGGCGCGCGAGGCGTTCGATCCGTTCGAGCCAGGGCCGGGCCTTCAGGACGGCCCGCAAAAGGAGGGCGCGGTCGAAGGACTTTTCTGAAAGCCGGGACGGCAGCCAGAGGCGGCGGGAGTTCAGGATCACCGCGATCCCCATGAAGACGAGCGGCAGGCCCATCACGGTCGATGAACCGGGGATGATCGTGACGACGTTCAGGATCCCCATCAGCAGGATCAGCGGCGCGAAGCCGCGCGAGGAGAGGCTGGCGACGAGTTCACCAAGCGTGATCCGCTCGCCGGGTTGCGTCGCGGCTTCCAGGAGAACGGCGGAAAGCGGCTTCGGGTGGGTGAAGACCGAGGATTCCTCGGTGCCGGCCGTTTCGAAACTCGGTTCAGGGGAGGGGGCGTCGAGGGGACTCACGATCATGCCGTCCTTCGCGGCGGGGCCGGGGTCTCACCGGCCGAGCGCAAGACATGGTTCTTCGCCCGCTCCGCGTCAATAGGGCGGGGCGGGCACCGGCGGGGCCTTGCCGGTCTCGCCTATTCGCTCGACGGCGCGCCGCCTTCGAAGCGATTGGGGCGCGAGTAGTCGCAAGGGGCTTCCTGCATTTCGAGGTGCAGGCGCGCGCCGGTGTAGGGATGGGCGCGGGCAAGTTCCTCGTCGAAGTCGATGCCGAGGCCCGGGCCCTCGGGCGGGATGACGTAGCCCTCTTCCCAGCGGATCGAATTGCGGATGAGCTTCATGTGGAAGGCGCCGCCGGTCTCGATCGTCTCGACCATGAGAAGGTTCGGGATCGATGTGCCGACGTGGATGTTCGCGGCCCATTCGACGGGCCCGGCGTAGAGGTGGGGGGCGAGCTGCGCGGTGAAGCACTCGGCAAGAACCGCGATCTTCTTGCCCTCCCAGATGCCGCCGGCGCGGCCGAGTGCGGGTTGCAGGATACGCGCGCCACCGGTGCGCAGCACGGTCGCGAATTCGGCCTTGGTGGTGAAGCGTTCGCCCGTGGCGACGGGGATGCGGACAGCCTTCTGGACTTCGGCGAAGTCGAGAAGGTTGTCGGGCGGGATCGGCTCTTCGTACCAGAGGGGCCCGTAGGGTTCGATCGCCTGGGCCAGCCTGACGGCGCCCGCAACATTGAACTGGCCGTGCGTGCCGAAGAGAAGGTCGGCGCGGTCGCCCACCGCCTCGCGGATCACCTTGCAGAAGGCGGCCGAGCGCGTGATGTCGGACATCGCCGGATCGTGGCCTCCGCGGATCGTGTAGGGGCCGGCGGGGTCGAACTTCAGCGCGGTGAAGCCGAGGTTCACGAAGCGCAACGCGGCCTCCGCAGCCATGTCGGGGTCCACCCAGAACTCCGCCGTTTCCTTTCCCGGCTCGGGATAGAGGTATGTGTAGGAGCGGAGCCGTTCGTTCATCCTGCCGCCGAGGAGGGCCCAGACGGGCCGGTTCCTGGCCTTGCCGATGATGTCCCAGCAGGCAATCTCGAGGCCCGAGAAGGCGCCCATGACGGTGGGATCGGGCCGCTGGGTGAAGCCCGAGGAATAGGCGCGGCGGAACATGAGTTCGACGTTCTCGGGGCTTTCGCCGGCCATGTGGCGGGCGAAGACGTCCTCGATCACGGCCGCCATCGCCTTCGGGCCCACGGTCGAGGCGTAGCATTCGCCGTAGCCCGTGATGCCGTCGTCGGTAGTGATCTTCGGGAAGATCCAGTAGCGGCCGCCCCAGCCGGGAGCCGGCGGCGCGACGACGAAGATTTCGAGATCCTTGAGGCGCATGTTCGGGGCTCCTGTGGGGGGAAGGCCGGGGGCCATATGCCCCCGACGATATCTGAGGTCGGAGGGTGGGTCCTAGAAGACGATGACGTTCCTGCGGGCAGCGCCGGAGCGCGTGTCGGCGATCGCTTCGTTTATCTGATCGAGGCTCCAGCGGCCGGAGATGAGTTCATCCAGTTTGAGGCGGTCCTGCTGGTAGAGGTCGACCATCCAGCGGATGTCGCGGGCCAGGACGGTGTCGCCCATCACCGATCCGATCATCGACTGTGCGAGCGCCGCGATGATGACTGGTTCGTAGGTAGACATGGCGCCGGAATGGGGCATGCCGACCATGACCATCCGTCCGCCGGGGGCGAGGAAGCGGGGCGCGGTGTCGAAGGCGGGAATCGCGCCGACCGTCACGAAGACGGCGTCGGCGCCGCGTCCGGCGATGTCTCGGGCCATCGACCAGGGTTTTTCCTCGGTCGCCAGAACGCCGTCGGTCGCGCCGAACTCCTTCGCGGCGGCGAGCTTCGCCTCGGTCATGTCGACCGCGATGATGCGGGAGGCTCCGGCGATTCGGGCGCCCTGGATCGCGTTGAGGCCGACGCCGCCGGCGCCGATCACCACGACGACCTCGCCGGGACGGACCTGACCCGTGTTCACGACGGCGCCGACGCCAGTGATGACTCCGCAGGAGAGGAGCGAGGCGGCGTCCATCGGGATGCCTTCGGGAAGGGGCGCGATCTGGGACGCATGGACAACGGCCTTCTCGGCGAAGGCGCCGGTCTTCAGGCCGTGATGGAGGATGCCGCCGTCTACTGTTTTCAGCGGGCCGTGGTCGCGGTCATAGGGCGTTTCGCAGCGCGACGGGTGCCCCGTGCCGCAGGTCGGGCAGGTGCCGCAGGAACGCAGGAGCGTCACGATGACGGGGTCGCCCAGCTTGTGGCCGGTGACGCCGGGGCCGATGGCCGAGATGTGGCCCGATGCCTCGTGCCCGTAGACGGCCGGAAGCGTGCCGCCCCAGCCTCCGTCGAGATAGGAGATGTCGGAGAAGCAGATCGCGCAGGCGGAGAGCGTGACCTCCACCTCGCCGGCCTCGGGGGCGCGCAGTTCGACTTCCTCGATCACGAGGGGTTTTCCGAATTCGTGGCACACGGCGGCGCGGATCTTGGACATGTTCTCCTCCCTTTCAGGTATCGAGGCTAGTGGTCAGGCATGAGCGGCGGCGCGCGGTCGCGCGACAAGGAGTATGACGCAAACGACCATCAGGAAAGCCGCAAGCAGGAATGGAGCGCCCGGAGCGTAGACTGTTGCGCCCGGGCGTGTGAAGGCGAAGAACACCCCCGTCATGAGGATCGGCGAGAGGCCGGAAGCGAGCGCGGCGAGAGAGGAGAGAACGCCCTGAAGCTCCCCCTGCTGATCGTTGGGGGTGAGGTTCGACATCATCGCCTGCAAGGCGGGTCCGGCGATCCCGGATGCGGCAGAGAGGGGCGTTACGACAAGCGCCCAGAAGCCTGAAGTGACGAAGCCGTAGAAGATGAGGGTTCCGACCTCGATCAGGAAGCCGACGAGGGTGGTCTTCCGTTCTCCCCAGTGCCGGATCGCGGGCGCGACGCCCATGCCCTGCACGGCGATGAGGGAAATGCCGAAGAGCGCGAGCGAGAAGCCGATGACGCTTGCGTCCCAGCCGAAACGGGCCTTGCCGTAATAGGCCCATATCGCGGGGTAGACGAAGAAGGCCAGCGTGTAGAGCGTGTGCAGCGCGAGGAACCGGCCGAGGCCGGGCAGGCGGCCGATGGCCCGGAAGGAGGACAGAGGGTTCGCGCGTGCCCAGGAGAAGGGGCGGCGGATGCGGTCAGTCACGGATTCCGGAAGGACGAGGGCGCCGAAGACAAGGTTCGCGCCGGCCATCGCGGCGGCGGCCCAGAAGGGTGCGCGGAGGCCGAAGCTGGCCAGGAGGCCGCCGAGGAGCGGGCCGAGGATGAAGCCGGCGCCGAAGGCGGCGCCGATGAGGCCGAAATTGCGAGCGCGCTCTCCGGGGGGCGAGATGTCGGCCATGTAGGCCGAGGCGGTGGCATGGGTGGCGGCCGTCAGCCCCGCGACGATCCGTCCGGCGAGCAGAAGCCAGACGGACCCAGCGAGGGCCATGACGACGTAGTCGGCGGCCATCACGGCGAGCGCCGTCAGCATCACCGGGCGGCGGCCAAAGCGGTCCGAGAGATTGCCGACGATCGGGCCGAAGAGGAACTGCATGACCGCGAAGGATGTGGCCAGAAGTCCGCCCCAGAGAGCGGCCTGCGAAAGGTCGCCGCCGGTTACGTCCTCGATCAGGTCGGGCATGACGGGGAAGATCAGCCCGACACCGATCGAATCGAGCATCACCGTGAGCAGGATGAACAGGCGGGCGGACTTGTGGGGCATCGGGGTTTGCACGCCGCGGGCTGCGGCGCTGCGACGTTAGCCTTGGGGCTGCTCGGGGGGAAGCCTGCCGGGAGACGCAGCGCGGATATTCGATGCGCGGCTGCGAATTGAATTCCCGATGCGTTCAGATCGCCTTGGCGGCGGCCGCGAAAGCGCGGGCTTCGGCGGGCGCCTGTCCGAGTTGCGCCTGAGGCGAGAGCGTGCTGCGCCAGTCGGAACCGGGGAAGTCGCGCTCTGCGAGGGAGGCAAGATGTGTGCCAGTCGTGCGGGCCTCGGTCGCGAGCGCCTTCACGCGCTGGGCGGCCTCGGGGCGGGGCATCGTGGCGGCGAGGGCGAAGGTGAGCGCCTCGGCGTGGATGAGGCCGGTGCCGTCGTCGAGGTTTCGGAGCATGGCTTCGGGGACAGGTGAGATCGTCTCCGCCAGTTCCTGGCCCAGGCTCAGGGCGCGGCCGAGCGCGATGCAGAGGCCGGGGAGTGTGAGCCATTCGGTGAACCAGGCAGCGCCGTCGCGCTGCTGGCGGTGGAGGCCGGCGTCCTGGAGCGTCGCGTTGAGGCCCGCGATGTGCCGGGCGAGCGCCACCACCACGGAGGGGCCGACCGGGTTCTTTTTCTGCGGCATCGTGGAGGAGGCGCCGCCCTTGCCAAGGGTCACCTCGCCAATGCCGGATTGGGCAAGAAGCAGGAGGTCCTCGCCCATCTTGCCGAGGCTCGTGGCGGTGAGCGTGGCCCAGGCGGCGAGTTCGGCGACGCGGTCTCGGGTCGAGTGCCAGCTGCCGCCGGGGTCGTTGAGGCTGAGGGACCTGGCGAGTGCCGCGCGGATCTCGGGACCCTTGTCGCCCATGACGGAAAGCGTACCCGCGGCGCCGGAGAGCGAGACGCAGAGCAGGCTCGGTTCGATTTCCTCGAGCCGCTCGACCGCGCGCAGGAGCGGTGTTCCCCAGCTTGCCGCAACTGCGCCGAAGCTTGTGGGGACGGCGACCTGGCCGTAGGTGCGGGCGGCCATCGGGGTATCGGCGTGTTCCTCGGCTAGGGTGGCGAGGGAATGGAGCGCCGCAACGAGGCGGGCGCGGCAGATCGACAGGACCTGCCGCAGGCGGAGCGTGAGTGCGGTATCGCAGATGTCCTGGCTCGTGGCGCCCCAGTGCACGTATTGGCCATGCTCCGGCGCGCCCATGGCCTTGCGGAAGGCGCTGACGAGGCCCGGGACGGGAACGCCGTTCTCGCCCGTTTCGGAAGTCAGCGCCGCAGGGTCCACCTGCACCTCCATCGAGGCGCGGCGGATATGGGCGGCGGCGGTTTCGGGGATGAGCCCGGCCTTGCCCTGCGCCTCGGCCAGTGCGCCCTCGACAAGAAGCATGGCGCGGATCTCGGCGGTGTCCGAAAAGAGTTTCCCGATCTCGGGATCGCCGAAGAGGTCGCGGTAGATCGCGCTGTCGAGGGCAGAGGCGGGCATCAGGCAGGCATCCTGAGCCCGAGCAACTGGCGTGCCTGCTGCCAGGTGGCGACGGGGCGTTCGTATTTCTCGCAAAGTTCCGCCGCACGGGCGACGAGGGCGGCATTCGAGGGCGCGAGCGTGTTCTTGTCCAGGCGCATGTTGTCCTCGAGGCCGGTGCGGGTATGGCCGCCCGCCGCGATGGACCATTCGTTCACGACGATCTGGTTCGGCCCGACACCGGCCGCGCACCAGAGCGCGTCGGGCGACAGCCGCTTCAGCGTCTCGATGTAGAAATCGAAGATCGGCTTGTCGGCGGGCATCGCGTTCTTCACGCCCATCACGAACTGCACGTAGAGCGGCCGCTTGAGCCGACCGTCATCTGCCATCCGGGCCGCCTGCACGATGTGCGAGAGGTCGAAGGCCTCGATTTCCGGCTTCACGTCATACTTGACCATCTCGGAGGCGAGCCAGTCCACGAGGTCCGGCGGGTTCTCGTAGACGCGCGTGGGGAAGTTGTTCGAGCCCACGGAAAGGGAGGCCATGTCGGGGCGGAGAGGCAGCATGCCGCCGCGCGCGGTCCCGGCGCCGGAGCGGCCGCCGGTGGAGAGTTGCACGATCATGCCGGGGCAGTGCTTCTCGATCCCCTCCTTCAGGCGTGCGAACCGCTCGGGGTCGGAGGTGGGTTTGCCCTCGTCGTCGCGGACATGGCAATGGGCGATGCTGGCCCCTGCCTCGAACGAGGCGTGCGTCGACTCGACCTGTTCTTCGATGGTGATCGGGACGGCCGGGTTGTTTTCCTTGGTCGGAACCGATCCGGTGATGGCGACGCAGATAATGCAGGGATTGGTCATGTCGTGGCTATCTCCATCAGTCTTTCGGCGAGTTTAGCGGGCGCGGCGAAGAAGGGGGAGTGCGAGGTGGGCAGGCGCGTCACGGTGCCCTCCGGCCAATCCTGCGTCATCTTTGCCTGGTATTCGGGCGGGATCGCCTGATCGTCCTCGCAGAGGATGTAGTGTTTTCGCACGCCGTTCCAGCGGTCCAGCTCTGCGATCGGGGTCGCCTGAGGGGTAATAGGCTGGGGGCAGAGATGGGCGTTGGCGAAGTCCACGGTGCCTTCGGGGCAGTCGTGGTAGAGCTTCTCGCCGACCATATCGGGGCGGAACCGGAAGGTGACGCCGTCGGGCGCCGTCTCGATTGCGGGGAGAAGGGGTTGCCTTGGTCCCGCGCGGCGCATGTCGGCGAGGGAGAGGCCCGGTTTCGGCACGTAGGCGCAGAGGTAGACGAGGCGGTCGATCTTCTCGGGCGCCATCTGGGCGGCGAGTGTGATCGGGTAGCCGGCCATCGAATGACCGACGAGGACGACAGGTTCGTCGATCGCGGCGAGTATCGCGCGGGCGTATAGGTCAAGCGTGACCTCGGCAGCCGGGGTCGTGTCGTCCCCGTGGCCGGGGAGGTCGATGGCGCGGGCTTCGTGCCCCGCGCGTTCGAGGATCGGCACCACGTCGCGCCAGCACCAGGCGCCGTGGCAGGAGCCGTGAACAAGGAGAAATCGCGCCATCAGATGTCGAAGAAAACCGTTTCGTCTTCGCCCTGGAGCTTGATGTCGAAGCGGTAGACGGCCTTGCCGTCCCTCTCGGTCCGCTTCGCGATCAGCGTCTTGCGGCGGCGTTCCCACTCGATCAGGTTCAGCACCGGGTCATTGGCGTTGGCCTCTTCCTCGTCGCTGAAATAGATACGGGTGTTCAGCCCGATGTTGATGCCGCGCGCAACGATCCAGAGGTTGATGTGCGGCGCCATCGCCCGCAGACCGGCGTGACCCCGGCCGTAGGCATCGGCCATTTCTTCCTGGGCAGCGGGACGGACTTCGCCGCCGAGCGGCCGGCGCGCGGGAACCGGACCCGGCTTGATCGTGTCGAAGCCCCATTCTCCGGTTTCGAAGTTGGTGATGACGCGGCCCCAGCCGCGAAAGCCTTCCTCGACCTCACCCTTGTGTTCCGGATGGGCATAGATGCCGTCGGCATTGGCCTGCCATGCCTCCAGCAGAACGTCCTTTATCGGGCTGCCGGTGCCGTCGATGACGACACCCTCGACGCGGATGCGTTCGCCCTTGGCGTTCGGGCCGGCGATGTCCCAGCCGAGTTCCTGCTTGTAGATATTGAACCCGGCCGCCCCGGGCGCGAGGCCGATGTGGACGTAGGGCCCGGCCGTCTGAGAGGGGGTTTCCTTGAGGTAGTGAAGTTTCTGCGGCATGGCTCAGTTCCCCTCCAGGCGGTTTTCGAACAGCGTCGAGCGGCGCCCGCGCAGGACGATGTCGAACTTGTAGGCGATCGTGTCGAGCGGGATCGTCGCGTTCATGTCGAGCGCGGCGACGAGCTGCTCGATCGCGCGGGGATCCGGGATCGTCTGAACGATCGGGCATTGCGGGATCAGGGGGTCGCCCTCGAAATACATCTGGGTGATGAGGCGCTGGGCGAAGGCGGTGCCGAAGACCGAGACGTGGATATGCGCCGGGCGCCAGTTGTTCACCCAGTTCCGCCACGGGTATGCGCCGGGTTTGACCGTTCGGAAGTAATAATAGCCGTTCTCGTCCGTGAGCGTCCTTCCGCAGCCGCCGAAGTTCGGGTCGATCGGCGCGAGGTAGGTGTCCTTCTTGTGCCGGTAGCGGCCGCCCGCGTTCGCCTGCCAGATCTCGACCAGCGTGTTGGGGACGGGGCGTGCGTTCTCGTCCAGCACCCGGCCATGTACGATGATCCGCTCGCCGATCGGCATCTCGCCGGGCTTGGCGTAGTTCAGGATCAGGTCGTTGTCCAAGGGGTCGATGTCGTTGTGGCCAAAGACCGGGCCGGTGATCTCGCTGACCGAGTTCTGGAGCGAGATGAGCGAATACTGCGGCGACCGCGCCACCGAGGTCTTGTAGTCCTTCGTGAAGGCGGGCGGGTGCCACAGCCTGTCACGCTGGTAGAATTCTCCGTCCGGCCTTGAGCTTGGATGGGTCATTTGGCAGCCTCCATGGCATCGAAGGTTTCCTTGGCGATCTTCACCGCGTGATTGGCGCGGGGAACGCCCGCGTAGATGGCGACGTGCAGGAGCGCCTCCATGACGTCCTCGCGCGTCGCGCCGGTATTCGCCGTCGCGCGGATATGCATGGCGAGTTCCTCGAAATTCCCCAGCGCGGCCAGAAGCGCGATGGTCAGCATCGAGCGTTCCCGCGGCGTGATGCGGTCGCGCGACCAGACATGGCCCCAGGCAGCCTCGGTGATGAGGTCCTGGAACGGCGCGTCGAGCGGCGTCTTGTTCGCCTCGGCGCGATCCACGTGTTCGTCGCCGAGGACGCGGCGGCGGGTCTGCATGCCGGTCTTGTATCGTTCAGACATGGCCGGTCTCCTTGAGGAAATTGCCGAGGACGCGGGCATATTCCTCGGGCTTCTCCACGCAAGGAAGGTGTCCCGCCCCGCGGATCAGGTGGAAGCGGGAGCCCTTGATGAGTTCCGCCGTCTCGCGCACGAGGTCGGGGGGCGTGGAGCCGTCCTCCGATCCAGCGATGGCGAGCGTGGGGAGCGCGAGGCCCGAGGTCGGGGTGATGAGGTCCGTGCCCGCGATCGCGGCGCAGCAACCCATGTAGCCCTCGACCGGCTGGCGAGTGAGCATGGCGCGCCAGCCGTGAAGCTCCGCCGTGGCGCGGAAGGACTTCGAGAACCAGCGCTCCATCGTCGGGTCGGCGATGGACTCGATCCCGCCCGCGCGGATCAAGGCGATGCGCTGGTTCCACATCTCGGTGGTGCCGATCTTTGCGGCGGTGTTCGACAGCACCAGCGCGCGGATCTGGTCGAGCCGCTTCACCGCGAGCCCCTGCGCGATGAGGCCGCCGATGGATATCCCGGCGAACACGGCATCGCGGACGTCTAGCGCATCCATGAACCGTTCGGCGTCGCGGACAAGGGAACCCATGCTGTAGGGGCCGGGCGGACAGGAGGAAAGCCCGTGGCCGCGCTTGTCGTAGCGGATCAGTCGCAGGGACTGCGGCAAGAGGGGGATGACCTTGTCCCACAGGCGCAGATCCGTACCGAGCGAGTTCGCGAAGACGACTGGCGCGCCGTTGGGGTCGCCATCTTCACGGTAATGGATCTTCAGGTCGTCCAGGTCGCAGATCTGCATTCTTTCGCCTTAGTAGGGCAGGCCGACGTAGTTCTCCGCCAGCGCGGTCTGCGCGGCGGTGGAATGTTCGAGGTAGTCGAGCTCGCTCTCCTGCATCCGCTGGCCGAAATCGCCCTGATCGGGAAAGCGGTGCATCATGTTGGTCATCGACCAGGAAAACCGCTCGGCTTTCCAGACCCTCAGGAGCGCCTTGCGGGAATAGTCGTCGAGCCCCTCGGGCGTGCCGTCCTGATAGTGCGCGAGAAGGCCGTTGTAGAGGTAGTGAACGTCCGAGGCGGCGAGGTTCAGGCCCTTGGCGCCGGTTGGCGGCACGATGTGGGCGGCGTCGCCGACGAGGAACAGGCGGCCCCAACGCATCGGCTCGGCCACGAAGGATCGCAGGGGCGCTATGGATTTCTCGATCGAGGGGCCCGTGACAAGACGCTGGGCGGCATGTTCGGGGATGCGGCGCTTCAGTTCCGCCCAGAAGGCGTCGTCGGACCAGTCCTCGACCCGGTCGGTGAGGGGAACCTGGACGTAGTGGCGCGACAGGTCGGCCCGGCGCATCGAACAGAGCGCGAAGCCCCGTTCGTGGATGGCGTATATCAGTTCGTCGTCCGCGGGCGGGGTTTCGGACAGGACGCCGAGCCAGCCGAAGGGATAGACGCGCTCGAACTCCTTCAGGACCGAGGACGGGATCGACTTGCGGGAGACGCCGTGAAAGCCGTCGCAGCCCGCGACGAAGTCGCAGTCGATGCGGTGTTCCGTGCCGTCCTTGACGTAGGTGACATGGGGTGCGTCGGAGTCGAGGCCGTGCGGGGTCACGCCCTCGGCCTCGTGAATCACCACGCCGCCCATGGCATCGCGGGCGTCGTAAAGGTCGTGCGTGATTTCCGTCTGGCCGTAGATCATCACCGCCTTGCCGGTGAGCTTGCGGAAGTTGATGCGGATCGTGCGGTTCTGCGCGGCCAGCAGAGTGCCTTCGTGGATGATGCCCTCGGCGTCCATGCGCTGTCCGACGCCCGCCTCGCGGAGCAGTTCCACCATGCCCCATTCGAGCACGCCCGCGCGGATGCGGGACAGCACGTAATCGCGCGTCTGACGTTCGAGGACGACGCTGTCGATTCCCTTCCTGTGCAGAAGCTGTGACAGCAACAGCCCCGAAGGGCCGCCCCCTATGATGGCTACCTGAGTGCGCACCGCGTTTCCTCCCTCGATCGAGCGTGCCGAGGATGGTTGGCTGTGTCAATCAAAACCGCCGCCTCAGTCGGCGAAGCGGTCGAGCGCTTCGCGGAAGACCGGGGCGTCCACGTTTCCGCCCGATGCCACGACGATCACGGCGTCGCCTTCGGACTCGTTTGGGTGGAGAAGGGCAGAGGCGAGCGCGACCGCACCCGCCGGCTCCAGCACGATCTTGAGGCGGCTGAAGGCCAGCGCCATGCCGCGCAGCGCCTCGTCGTCGGTGACGGACAGGCCGGGGCCCGCGATGCGGGAAAGGATCGGAAAGGTGATGCTGCCGGGCGAGGGCGTCAGGATCGCGTCGCAGAGCGAACCGGTCGCCTTGGGGTTCTTCTCGATCCGGCCGGAGGCGAGGGAACGCTTCACGTCGTCGAAGTCCGCAGGCTCGACCGGGCGGATGCGGAGGCCGGGGGCCCACGCCTCCAGAGCGAGCCCGATGCCGGACGAAAGGCCGCCGCCGCCGCAGGGTATCAGGACATCGGCCTTCGCGATGTCCTCGTCGGCAAGCTGTTGGGCCAGTTCAAGGCCGATCGTGCCCTGACCTGCGATGACCTGCGGGTCGTCATAGGGCTTGATGAGGGTCAGGTCGCGTTCCCGCGAGAGCTTCGCGCCGATCTCGTCGCGGTTCTCGGTCTCGCGGTCATACAGAATGACCTCGGCGCCGAGGGCGCGGGTGTTCTCGATCTTCAGTTTCGGCGCGTCGGCCGGCATGACGATCACCGACGGTACACCGTGGAGCTGCGCCGCATAGGCCACGCCCTGCGCGTGGTTCCCGGTGGAGACGGCGACGACGCCCTTGCCGCGGACCTCCTCCGGCAACGCCGAGACGGCGGACCAGCCGCCGCGGAACTTGAAGGACCCGGTGTGCTGGAGGCATTCGGCCTTCACGAGCACGCGGCGGCCGGCAATTTCATCCAGGAACGGCGAAGAGAGGAGCGGTGTCACGCGCGCGTGTCCGCGCAGGCGGTCGGCCGCCGCTTCGATCAGGGCGATGTTCGCTTCGGTCACGGCAGACGCTCCATCCAGGCGCGGATTGCGGCGAGGCTTTCGGGCTCGTCGAGGAAGGGGATATGGGCGCGGTCCGGCACGTCGGCGCAGATCATGTCTGGCCGGCGGCGACGCATCTCGGCCACCGTTTCCGGCGACAGGAGGTCGGAGTTCGCGCCGCGGACGAGGGCGAGGGGAAGGCCCTCCGTCGCGTCGAATAGCGGCCAGAGATCGGCCGGTGGCCCCTCGAACGCGGCGAGGAAGGCCCGGCGCAGTTCCGGATCGTAGTTGATCCGCAGGCCGTCGGGCGTTTCCACGTAGTGACGTTCGGCCTCTTCGAGCCAGCGCGACGCGGGAACGCCGGCGAAGCCCGGCATGTTGGCCGGCAGCCTTTCGGCCAGCGCGGCGTGGGTCCGGGCCGCGGGGTTTCGGCCAACGTAGTCCGAAATGCGGTCGAGGCCTGGGCGCGCGATCTCGGGGCCGACGTCGTTCAGGCAGAGGCCGGTCAGGCGGTGCTTCGCGGTGGCGGCGAGAAGCATCCCGATGAGCCCGCCGCGCGAAGTGCCGAGGATCGCCGCGCGCTCGATCCCGAGATGGTCGAGGAGGTCGAGAGCGTCCTTGCCCTCCTGCGGCAGGGTGTAGGTCTCGGCCCCGGTCCAGGCCGAGCCACCGCGGCCGCGGTAGTCAGGGCGGATGACGCGCGCGGGCGGCAGATGCGGCATCAGGTAGTCGAAATCGCGCCCGGTCCGGGTCAGGCCGGCGAGGCAGAGGATGACCGGCCCGTCTTCGCCGATCGTGTCGTCACGGTAGGCGAGGCGGGCGCCATCGGGGGCGGTGAAGAACAGTCCGGTCATCTTTTGGCCAGTTCCGGGACGGTCGTGAGGTCGGAGACCATGTAGTCGGGCTCGGCGGTCAGGCGGTCCACCGGTTCGCCCTTGCGGTTCGCCCAGACTGTCGTGAAGCCATAGGCGGCGGCGGCGGCGGCGTCCCAGCCGTTCGACGACACGAAGAGAACCTCGGCCCGCTCGCAACCGAAATGATCCGTGACGAGGCAGTAGACCGAAGGATGCGGCTTGAAGACGCCCACGCTTTCGACTGAAAGAACGGCGTCCAGATTTCCGCCGATGCCGGCGGAGGCGACGGCGGCGTCCAGCATGTCCGGAGAGCCGTTCGACAGGATGGCGGTGGCGAAGCCGTCGGATTTCAGATGGGCGAGCATGTCGGGGACCTCCGGGTAGGCCGCGAGTTCCCTGTAAAGCGCGAGGAGGCGCGCGCGGACATCCGGATCGGAAAGCCCCTGTGCTTCCATCGCCCAGTCGAGCCCGTCCTGCGTGACCTGCCAGAAGTCGGCGTGTTCGCCCATGACTGCGCGGAGCCAGGTGTATTGCAGCTGCTTCGTACGCCAGTCCTCGGCCAGCCTCGGCCAGATTGCAGCGAGGGCTTCGTGTCCGGGCTCGGCGGCGGCGATGCGGGCGGCGGCGGCAACGTCGAACAGCGTGCCGTATGCGTCGAAGACGCAGACCTTGATCGGCATGGGGGTCTCCTTTCGCGCCAAGACTGGCGTGCGGAGAACTCCGGGGCAAGGGCGGATGCGCACTGGTCGCCCTGTGGCGACGGCTGTCGGGGGCGGGGCCCGCGAGGCGGTATCTGAGGCTCTGACCCGATCGGGCCAGAATGTCCGGCGCGGCTGGCGCGATTTGACGGCCTTGACGGATGACGCCTGTCCCGGAGCGGGGCAGGGGCCTTCGGGGCAGGGGTTTACATCGGGGGGGCGGGCGGGCAGGCTGGGGCATCGTATCGAAGTACCCGCGCCGGGCACGGCGCACCTTCGCAATTCACCCCGAAAACCGAAAGCAGGCAGCGATGACCGAAGTCAAGTCGGGCGACACCGTCCGCATTCATTACACCGGCACTCTCGCGGACGGGACCGTATTTGATTCTTCCGAAGGCCGCGATCCGCTGGAATTCACCGTCGGGTCGGGCCAGATCATCCGCGGGCTGGACGCCGCCCTTCCGGGCATGAGCGTGGGCGAGTCCCGGACCGTGACGATCGAGGCGGCCAATGCCTACGGGCCGCGCGATCCCAATGCCCGTCAGGATTTCCCGCGTTCGAATGTCCCCCAGGACATCCCTCTGGAAGTCGGAATGCGGCTGGAGCTTGGGACGGGTGACGGGCGGAGGATCCCCGTGACGGTCGTGGACCTGACAGACGAGGTCGTCGTTCTGGACGCCAACCACCCGCTGGCCGGGCTTGACCTGACCTTCGCCTTCGAAGTCGTCGAGATCGTCTAGACGGCCCCGCCAGGGAGCCGCCTTCGACGACGGCTCAGAGGTTCTCCGACTGCGGCATCCCGAGAACGTGGAAGCCGCAGTCGACGATCACGATCTCCCCCGTGGTGCAGGAGCCATAGTCCGAGGCAAGGTAGACCGCCGTGCCGCCGATCGCCTCGAGCGTGGCGTTCTGGCGAAGGGGTGCGTTCGCCTCCGTGTGGCGGAAGGTCTTGCGCGCCCCACCGATCGCGGCCCCCGCGAGCGTCTTCATCGGGCCGGGAGAGATCGCGTTCACGCGGATGCCATCCGGGCCAAGATCGTTGGCGAGGTAGCGCACCGAGCTTTCAAGCGCGGCCTTGGCGACGCCCATCACGTTGTAGAACGGCGTCACGCGGTTCGAGCCCTGGTAGGTCAGCGTGATGAGCGATCCGCCGTTCGGCATGATCTTCGCGGCGCGGCGCGCCACGTCGATGAACGAGAAGCAGGAGATGCAGAGCGAGTTCTTGAAATTCTCGCGGGTCGTGTTGATGAACCGGCCCGTCAACTCGTTCTTGTCGGAATAGGCGATGGCGTGGACGAGGAAGTCCATCGTTCCCCATTCCTCTTCGATCCGCGCGAAGGCGGCGTCGAGAGAGTCGTCGTTCATCACGTCGACGTCGACGAGGAGGGATGACCCGAGCGAGGCGGCAAGCGGTTCCACCCGTTTGCCGAAGGCTTCACCCTGGTAGGAGAAGGCAAGTTCCGCGCCTTCGGCCGCGAGGGCCTGGGCGATGCCCCATGCGATGGAGCGATCGTTCGCGACGCCCATGATGAGCCCGCGTTTGCCCTTCATCAGGTCGGCCATGTCAGTTCATCCCTGAAATTTGCTGAAGACGAGAGTCGCGTTCGTCCCGCCGAAGCCGAAGCTGTTCGACAGGACGCTGTCGAGATCGAGCCCGTCGCGATACTCGGTCGCGATCTCGGACGCGTCGATCGCCGGGTCGAGCTGGGTCACGTTCGCGGAAGCCGCGATGAAGCCGCCCTGCATCATCAGAAGCGAATAGATCGCCTCATGCACGCCGGTCGCGCCGAGCGAGTGGCCGGTCAGGGACTTGGTGGAAGCGATCGGCGGCACCGAGCCCTTGCCGAAGACGCGGCGGACCGCCTCGACCTCGGTCACGTCGCCTGCGGGCGTGGAGGTGCCGTGCGCGTTGATGTAGTCGATCTTGCGTCCCTGCGGCAGCGTCGAAAGCGCGAGCCGCATGGAGCGTTCGCCGCCTTCACCCGAGGGCGCAACCATGTCGTGGCCATCCGATGTGGCTCCGTAGCCGGTCAGTTCGGCGTAGATCTTCGCGCCGCGCGCCTTGGCATGTTCAAGCTCCTCGAGGACGAGGGTGCCGCCCCCGCCTGCGATCACGAAGCCATCGCGGGTGGCGTCGAAGGGCCGGGAGGCGGTTTCCGGCGTGTCATTGTATTTCGAGGACATCGCGCCCATCGCGTCGAAGAGGCACGAGAGCGTCCAGTCGAGTTCCTCGCCGCCGCCGGCGAAGACGATGTCCTGCTTGCCGAACTGGATGAGTTCGGCCGCGTTGCCGATGCAGTGGGCCGAGGTCGAGCAGGCCGAGGTGATGGAGTAGTTCACGCCCTTGATCTTGAACGGCGTGGCAAGGCAGGCGGAGTTCGTGGACGACATGCCCTTGGTCACGCCGAAGGGGCCGATCCGCTTGGGCGAACCGGTTTCCCGCACGATGTTGTGGGCCTTGAAGAAGGACTTCGTCGACGGCCCGCCGGAGCCGACGATGATGCCGGTGCGCGGGTTGGAGATATCGGACTGTTCCAGTCCGGAATCCTCGATCGCCTGCCTCATCGCGATGAAGTTGTAGGCAGCGCCGTCGCCCATGAAGCGCAGGTCGCGCTTGTCGATATGGTCCTCGAGCACGATCTTCGGCTCGCCGTGAACGCGGCTGCGGAAACCGTGCTCGGCGTAGTCCTCGGCGAAGACGATGCCGGAACGGCCGGCACGGAGCGAGGCCTCGACCTCGGCGGCATTGTTGCCGATCGGCGATACGATGCCGAGACCGGTGATCACGACGCGGCGCATGGGCGCACTCCTTTCCTTGGGTCAGCTCGCGGAGAGCGCGACCTTCATGTCCTTGACCTGGTAGATGACCTCGCCGTCCGCTTCCACCCGGCCGTCGGCGACACCCATGGTCAGGCGGCGGGTCTGAACGGCCTTGGTGAAATCGACGTAATAGGTAAGCATCTTGCGGTCCGGCCGGACCATGCCGGTCAGCTTCACCTCTCCGACGCCGAGCGCGTAGCCGCGCCCTTCCCAGCCACGCCAGCCCAGGTTGAAGCCGGTCAGCTGCCAGAGCCCGTCAAGGCCGAGGCAGCCAGGCATGATCGGGTTGCCCGGGAAATGGCATTCGAAGAACCACAGGTCCGGGTTGATGTCGAATTCCGCAACGACATGGCCCTTGCCATGTTCGCCGCCGTCCGCGGAGATGTCGGTGATCCGATCCATCATCAGCATCGGCGGCAGCGGCAACTGCGCGTTGCCGGGGCCAAAAAGCTCCCCCCGAGCGCATTTCAGGAGGTCGTCCTTGTCGAAGCTTGTCGGATAATCGGCCATCAGCGCCTGCCCCCTCCGGTCTTTCCAGCAACCACCCTGATTTCACCCCCCTCTAACACCCGTGTCGGCAGGGGCGCAATAGCGGGCGGGCGGAGCATCGCCATTGAAAATCCTTCGCGGCGGGCTCTATATAGTCTGAATGAAAGCAGGGAAACGCAGTCGATGGACAGCATTGCGCAGGATCGCGGAACGGCTTGGCTCGCACGTGCGGGTCTGAGACCGACGCGGCAGCGGCTTGCGCTGGCCTCGCTTCTCGTCGGGGACGGCGAGGATCGGCACGTGACTGCGGAAAGCCTGTTCGCCGCCGCCCGGGGCGCCGGAGAGAGCGTTTCGCTCGCCACGGTCTACAATACGCTCAAGGCCTTCTGCGACGCGGGGCTGATGCAGGAGATCACCGTCGACGGCACGCGGTCCTATTTCGACACGCGGCTCGACGATCATCCGCACTTCTTCTGGGAAGACGAGTCGCGCCTGAGCGACGCGCCCGCCGAGGAACTCGAGATCGCCCGTCTCCCGAAGGCGCCGGAAGGGGCCGAGGTGGCGCGCGTCGATGTCGTGATCCGTCTGCGCCGGCGCTGAGCCGGGCCGTTACGACTCCGTCTTTTCGCCGCGGTTCCGCGCCGCGAGCCAGATCACCGCGATGATCGCGCCGGCAGCATTGAACACGAGGTCCAGCGCCGTGTTGAAATAGCCGCCGACTCCGGTTTCGGACATGCTGACGACAGCGGCGAATTCGATGATCTCGTTCACCGAACCCAGTCCCATCGAGCCTATCGCCGGGTAGACGTAGATCGACCATCCACCCTGCATGCCGGGGTGATTGCGGCGCAGGATGTGGAACAGAAGCCATGCAGTGACGCCGAAACCGTAGGCATGGACGAGCTGGTCGTATTTCAGCATCGTCAGTTCGCCGTTCTCGGTCAGCGGCACGAGCACCTTGGCATAAAGCACCGAGTCGCCGACGGGCACACCTCCGCCGGCCATGTGCGCGAGCCCCCAGAGCGTCAGCGCCCAGAGAAGCCCGACCGGGAATTCCGCGACCCTGAGGTTGAAGCCCACGAGCGCGATCATCACGACCATGGTCACGATGTACCAGATGAATTCGTAGTTCCCGATCGTCAGGAACCAGACCGAGAAGCCGGCGATATAGGCGACGGTGAACCAGAAGACCGCCCATTCGGATCTTGTGATCTTCACGCTGTCCCTCCCGAGCCCTTGTTCAGAACCATTGCCCCGGTTCCATCAGGCCAAGGTCCATCAGCTGCTGCGACGACCAGTCGAACTGCACGGAATTCGTCCAGGCGAACGAGGGGATCGCCGCGCTGGTCGAGGGGTTCCTTTTCAACGCCTTGGCGGTCCGGAACGAGGCCACGGCCGCGGTGAGGTTGTGGTGCCAGGGGCAGGAATAGGTGTTCACCTCCTCGATCGAGAAGGTGTTGTCGGACCGGAGCGTCAGGCCCTTCTGCGCGCGGAAGAGCGAAATCCGGTCGATCCGGCGGCGGGTCTTCGGCACCAGTTCCTCGAAACGGCGGCGCAGGCCGCCGAAGAGGTCGAGCTGGCGTTCCCGCACTCCGCCGGCGCCGTCGCTGCGGGCGGCCGCGTAGTAGCCTTTCGCGTCGAGCATCGCCTCTTCGCGGTTCACCGCATCGGGATGGCGCAGGAGATCGGGAGCGTAAAGATCGACGACGGTGGCGAGCATCGCGTCGCGCCGTTCTTCAATGTGGAAGGCGATAAGTTCGCGGACGTTCCGCGTCTCGCAGAACGGGTGGAAAAGGTATTCCGCGTTGTAGCCCCAGTAGAACCAGGTCGTCGGCGGGGCCGCTTCGATCAGCGGGTTGAGAGCCCGCATCAGGGCGCCATCCGCGAGCGTGTCGAACCCGATGAGCTTCACCCGGGTGCGAAGGTCCTCGGGCAGGTCGATGTCGGCCGGGGTCAGGGCCAGGACCTCCCGGAACCCCGCGCGCACGTGGTGGTCGAGGGTCGAGGCGACTTCGGCCCGGTCCTCGATCAGGATGACCGCGACGGGGCCGCGGGCGAGTGCCGCGCGGTCGCGGGCGAGAAAGTCGGGGAGTGAGGTGAAGTCCATGGCCTGTCCCGGAGAATGCGCGGCCAAATTCGTCCAAGCCCGTCGGCAATGCAAGCATTGCGGGAGGGACCGGGTTTGCGGTAAAGGCTCCCGATCCCCGGAGTGAAGGTAGCGCGCATGGCTGAGGCGGAAGGGCCCAAGAAGCTCTACATCAAGACCTATGGCTGTCAGATGAACGTCTACGACAGCGAACGCATGGCGGAAGCCCTGGGAGCGGAAGGCTACGTCACGACGGACGTGGCGGAAGAGGCGGACATGGTCCTCCTCAACACCTGCCACATCCGGGAGAAGGCGGCGGAGAAGGTCTATTCCGACCTTGGCCGCCTCCGGCCGCTGAAGGCCGCCAAGCCCTCGCTGAAGATCGGGGTCGCGGGCTGCGTGGCGCAGGCCGAGGGGGAAGAGATCCTGAAGCGGATGCCGCTCGTCGATCTCGTCGTCGGTCCGCAGAGCTATCACCGCCTGCCGCAGATGACCAAGGCCGTCGATGCCGGGGAAAAGCCGGTCGACACGGATTTTCCGGCCGAGGACAAGTTCGAACACCTGCCGGAACGGCCCGTTTCCTCGCGCCCGACGGCGTTTCTGACGGTGCAGGAGGGCTGCGACAAGTTCTGCGCCTTCTGCGTGGTGCCCTACACGCGGGGCGCGGAAGTCAGCCGCCCGGTGGAGCGCATCCTGCGCGAGGCGCGGGCGCTCGTGGCGAAGGGCGTGCGGGAGATCACCCTCCTTGGGCAGAATGTGAACGCCTATCACGGTGAAGGCGAGGACGGCACCTGGGGGCTTGCCCGGATCGTAAGGGAGCTTGCGCGGATCGAGGGGCTCGACCGCATCCGATACACGACTTCGCATCCGAACGACATGGAAGAGGCGCTGATCGCGGCGCATGGGGATGAGCCGAAGCTCATGCCCTATCTGCACCTGCCCGTGCAGTCGGGCTCGGACAGGATTCTCAAGGCCATGAACCGCAAGCACACGGCGGAGGAATACATCCGCCTCGTCGAGCGGATTCGGGCCGCGCGGCCCGATATCCTGTTGTCCTCCGACTTCATCGTCGGTTTCCCCGGCGAGACGGACGCGGATTTCGAGGCCACGATGGACCTGATCCGCGAGGTTCGTTTCGGCGCGGCCTTCTCGTTCAAGTATTCCGCGCGGCCGGGAACCCCTGCGGCGGAGAAGCCGGGCGTGGCCGACGAGGTGGCGGACGCGCGCCTTCAGGCTTTGCAGGCGCTCGTCACGTCCCAGCAGCGCGCGGCGCAGGAGGCGATGGTCGGGCGCGAGGTCCGCGTTCTCTTCGAGAAGGCCGGGCGCCTTCCGGGCCAGATGGTCGGCAAGTCGGACTATCTGCACGCGGTGCACGTGGCCGATCCCGGCGCGCGCGTGGGGCAGATCGGACGGGTGCGGATTACCGAAAGCGGGCCGAACTCGCTTGGCGGGGTGCTTCTGGGCGCGTAGGGCGCCACAGCCGAACCGCCTGGAATCCAAACTCTGCCGATTTCCGTGGCAAATGCGCCGCAGGGCGGACCCGATGGGCGGTTTTGCGTGACAAAGAGATGAAATTCGCGCTGGGCGCTTGAAATGACGGTTGTCCACAGGCACGTTTGAATCACGAAACCTCTGCCAGGGAGACGTTATTGGGCATCAGCGCGCTGACACCCCCGCCAAGGCCGGAAGACGTGCACGAGACACTTCTGGAATTTCCCGACAATCGGTTGCTGATTGACCTTTGTGGTGAATTCGACCGGAACCTCGCCCAGATAGAGCACCAATTGGGGGTGCATATCCTGAGACGCGGAAATCACCTTGCGGTGGTGGGTGCGTCAGGCGCGCGGGGGCAGGCGGCGGCAGTGCTGCAGCAGCTCTATCAGCGGCTCGAGCAGGGGCGCCCGGTCGACGCCGGCGAGATCGACGGGATGATCCGCATGGGCGAGGAGAGAGGCGGCGAATCCCTCACCCTCGGCGACCAGCTTGAGATGTTCCAAGCGGGCCGGGTCGAGATCCGCACCCGCAAGAAGGTGGTGGAACCCCGCACCGAGGCGCAGAAGAACTACGTCAAGAACCTCTTTTCGAACGAACTCGCCTTCGGGATCGGTCCCGCGGGGACGGGCAAGACCTATCTTGCCGTCGCGGTCGGCGTCACGATGTTCATAGGCGGGCACGTGGACCGGATCATCCTCAGCCGCCCGGCGGTGGAGGCGGGCGAGCGGCTCGGCTTCCTGCCCGGCGACATGAAGGAGAAGGTCGATCCCTACATGCAGCCGCTCTACGATGCGCTGAACGATTTCCTGCCGGCAAAGCAGGTCCAGAAGCTCATCGAGGAGAAGCGGATCGAGATTGCGCCGCTGGCCTTCATGCGGGGGCGGACGCTGTCGAACGCCTTTGTGGTGCTCGACGAGGCGCAGAACGCCACGACGATGCAGATGAAGATGTTCCTCACGCGCCTCGGCGAAGGGTCGCGCATGGTCGTCACCGGCGACCGCACTCAGGTCGACCTGCCGCGCGGAACGTCCTCCGGCCTCGTCGACGCGGAGCGGATCCTGGGCAACGTGCAGGGCGTCAGCTTCAACTACTTCACCGCGAAGGACGTCGTGCGACATCCGCTTGTGGCCCGCATCATCGAAGCATATGACCGCGACGATGGAGCCGCTGGTTGACATCCTGACGGAAGACGCGCGCTGGGAGGCGTTCGGCCTGGAGCCGATCGCCGAACAAGCTGCGCGCGTTACGCTCGAGGCGCTGGGCCTCGATCCCTCGGGGTATTCGATCAGCTTGCTGTGCTGCAACGACGCGCGGATCGCGACGCTGAACGAGGATTTCCGCGGCAAGCCGCAGCCGACGAACGTGCTGTCCTGGCCTTCGGAGGAGCGGGGGGCGGACAAGGACGGCGGCGCGCCGGAGCGGCCGGAGCCGGGGATGCCGGGCATGCCGGAGGAACTCGGGGACATCGCGATCGCCTGGGAAACCTGCGAGCGCGAAGCGGGGGAACAGGGCAAGCAGATGCGCGACCACGTCACGCATCTGCTGGTGCACGGAACCCTCCATCTGTTGGGTTACGACCACATCCGTGAAAAAGATGCCGCGTTGATGGAAGGGCTTGAGACGCGGATACTTGCCAGCATGGGGTTGCAGGACCCATATGAATAATCCGGGGCGTAGCCCCGGGATTGAATTGGAAAGGAAAGATGGGCGACTCCGCAGAGGGGTCTACGGCAGCGCAGGGCGCGCCGGAGATCGAGGACAGTAGCAGCAGCGCGCAGCGCGGCTTTTTCGGACGCATTTTTGAAGCGTTCACCACCCCCGAAATGGAAGAGAAAGGGGCACCGGAAGCTGGCGCGGCCGTCGAAGGGGCTTTGCCCGCGACAGTTCTGCCCGGCATCGGCAACCTGAGAAAACTCAGGGTAGAGGACGTCGCGATCCCGAAGGCCGAGATCATCGCGGTGCCTGTAACCATCGACAAGGAGGCGCTGGTCGAGACGTTCCGCGAAAGCGGCTTCTCCCGATTGCCGGTGTTCAAGGGGACGCTTGATTCGCCTATTGGCCTCGTCCACCTCAAGGACCTCGCGCTGGAGCACGGCTTCGGCAACGCGGGCGGACGCTTCAGCCTGCGAAAGCTGATCCGGCCGCTGCTCTTCGCGCCGCCGTCGATGCCGATCGGCGTTCTGCTTCAGAAGATGCAGAGCGAGCGCAGCCACATGGCTCTGGTCATCGACGAATACGGCGGCGTGGACGGGCTCGTGACGATCGAGGACCTGATCGAACAGGTCGTGGGCGAGATCGAGGACGAGCACGACACCGAGGAGGGCGCCTTCTGGGTCGAGGAGAAGCCGGGGCAATACCTCGTGCAGGCGCGCGCGCCGCTGGAGGAGTTCGAGGCCGAGATCGGGATCGATATCGCCAACGAGGAAGAGCGCGAGGAACTGGACACGCTTGGCGGGCTCGTCTTCATCGAGACGGGCCGGGTGCCGGCGCGCGGCGAAGTCATTCCGCACGAGAGCGGCGTGGAATTCGAGATCGTCGATGCGGACCCCCGCCGGATCAAGCGGCTGAGGGTCCGGCTTCCCCAGGCGGCACCGTAGACGATGATGGCGCTGAGGGCCGGGGGCTCGAGCTTGTGGCTCCGGCCGGGGTGGCGACGCCTCTTGCTCGGCGCGGCTCTTGGAGCCGTCACGGCCGCGGGACAGGCGCCCTTGGGGCTTTGGCCCGTCACGCTCGTGTCGCTATCCGCGCTGATCGCGCTCATGGCGTCCGAGGCGGACGTGTTCCGGGCCGCGAGGCTAGGCTGGGTTTCGGGCGCGGGCTATTTCGCCGGCGCGATGTTCTGGATCGTCGAACCGTTCATGGTCGAGCCGGAGCGCTATGCCTGGATGGCGCCCTTCGGGCTTCTGTTGATGGCCTTCGGGATGGCGCTGTTCTGGTTCGCGGCGGCGGGCGCGGCGGCCTGGATCGGGCGGCAAAGGCGGCGACGTGTGCTTGCCTTCGCCGTTGCGCTCGCCTCCGCGGAACTTGCGCGGGGCTACGTGCTGACGGGACTGCCCTGGGCTCTCCTCGGCCACATCTGGGTCGGAACGCCGGTGATGCAGGCGGCGGCCTATGTCGGGCCGATGGGGCTCACGATCCTGACGATCGGCCTTGCCGCGTTGCCGGTCATGGCCATGAGCCGGAGGCGGGGCGCTCTGCGCCTTGCTGTCGGGGTGGCCATCGTCGCTTCGCTCTGGGCGTTCGGCACGCTGCGGCTCAATGCGCCTGAGCCCGTCGTGGCGGACGCGCCGCTTCTGCGGCTGATCCAGCCCAACGCCGAGCAGCACCTGAAATGGCGCGAGGACATGGCGCGGCTGTTTTTCGAGCGGCAGGTGGCGCAGACGGCCGAGGTCGCCGAAAGGCGGCCCGACCTCGTGATCTGGCCGGAGACGGCCGTGCCGTGGCTTCTGGAGCGGCCTGGGTCCGCTCTCGAGATCATTGCCGAGGCGGCGGGTGGGGCTCCGGTTGCGCTGGGAATCCAGCGGGCGGAGGGCTTCCGCTTCTACAACAGCCTTGCCGTGATCGACGCGACGGGCACGCCGGTCTCCGTCTACGACAAGTTCCACCTCGTGCCCTTCGGCGAATACACGCCCTTCGGGGATCTCCTTGCCGACTTCGGGGTGAAGGCATTCGCGTCGCGGGAAGGATACGGTTACACGGCGGGTCCCGGGGCGGCGGTCATCGACCTTGGTCCCGTCCTCGGCAAGGTGCAGCCGCTCATCTGCTACGAGGCGGTGTTTCCGCAGGACCTGCGGGCAGCGCCGGAGAGGCCCGACTGGCTGTTGCAGGTGACGAACGACGGCTGGTTCGGAAAGGTCTCCGGCCCCTATCAGCACCTCGCCCAGGCGCGGCTTCGCGCCGTGGAGCAGGGGCTTCCCCTGATCCGCGTCGCGAATACGGGGGTGAGCGCGGTAATCGACGCGAAGGGCCGGATCCTCAGATCGCTGCCCCTCGGCGCGGTCGGAATCATCGATGCGGAACTGCCGCCCGCGCTCTACGCGACGCCCTATGCGCGCTGGGGTGACTGGCCTGTCGCGGCGCTCCTGTTTCTGGCGCTGGCCGGCCTCGTCGTGACGCGGCGCTCCGTCGCGCCTGACGCGGCGGCATAATCCATTGACCGTCGACAGGCAGAGGGATACTGAGGGTCCTCGAACTGTCACAACGGCTTCCTGGCGTGGCAGGGATCACCTAATGGAGCACCTTTCATGGCACGACAGAATTACGTCTTCACCTCCGAGAGCGTCTCGGAGGGGCATCCCGACAAGGTATGCGACCGGATATCCGACGCAGTCCTCGACACGTTCCTGACCGAGGAGCCGAACGCCCGCGTCGCCTGCGAGACGTTCGCCACGTCCGGCATGGTCGTGATCGGCGGCGAAGTGGGGCTGTCGGACCGCGAGAGGCTCAAGGACTACATGGGCCGGATCAGCCAGATCGCGCGCGACTGCATCAAGGATATCGGCTACGAGCAGGAGAAGTTCCACTGGAACACCTGCCACGTCCTGAATTTCCTGCACGAGCAGTCGGCCCACATCGCGCAGGGCGTGGACCGCGACGGGGCGGGCGACCAGGGGATCATGTTTGGCTATGCGGTCGACGAGACGCCGGAACTGATGCCCGCGCCGATCCAGTATGCCCACGCGATCCTGCGTCGGCTGGCGGAGGCGCGGAAGTCCGGCCAGGAGCCGACGCTGCGTCCCGACGCGAAGTCGCAACTTTCGGTGCGTTACGAGGGCGGAAAGCCCGTCGAGGTCACTTCGATCGTGCTGTCGACGCAGCATTCGGAGGAAAGCCAGACCTCGGACGACATTCGGGCCATCGTGGAGCCCTATATCCGCGAGGTCCTGCCCGAGGGCTGGATCACCGACAAGACCGAGTGGTGGGTAAACCCGACCGGGACGTTCGTCATCGGCGGACCGGACGGCGACGCGGGCCTAACGGGGCGCAAGATCATCGTCGACACCTATGGCGGCGCGGCGCCTCATGGCGGCGGGGCGTTCTCGGGCAAGGATCCGACGAAGGTGGACCGTTCGGCGGCATACGCGGCGCGCTATCTCGCGAAGAACGTCGTCGCGGCCGGCCTCGCGCGGCGCTGCACGCTGCAGCTGTCCTACGCGATCGGGGTCGCGAAGCCCCTGTCGATCTATGTCGACACGCACGGCACCGGCGAAGTCGACGAGGAGGCGATCGAGCGGGCGGTCGGAAAGGTCATGGACCTGACGCCGCGCGGCATCCGCACGCACCTCGGGCTCAACCGTCCGATCTACCAGCGCACGGCGGCCTATGGCCATTTCGGGCGGGAGCCCGAGGCTGACGGCGGTTTCAGCTGGGAGCGCACGGACCTTGTCGAGGCTCTGAAGGGCGCGGTCTGAAAGGCACCGGGGACTCGAAACCCCGGCGGCGACAGCTTATGTCGCGCATGGTCCGGGCAATGCCCGGGCCGATCCTCAGGAGAATGACATGGTCAAGACGGATGTATCGGGTCTTTCGCAGCTCGGCTCCTCGGTGAGCGCGCCGACCTCGCCCGAGGAAGCGGTGCTGGAGAAGGTTCCGGCCGGCCATTCCGGCACGTCCTACGTGGTGCGCTTCACCGCGCCGGAATTTACCTCGATCTGCCCGATGACCGGGCAGCCGGACTTCGCACATATCGTCATCGACTATATCCCGCGCGACTGGCTGGTGGAGTCGAAGTCGCTGAAGCTCTACCTCCACTCCTTCCGGAACCACGGCGCTTTCCACGAGGACTGCACGATCGACATCGCCAAGCGGCTGGTCGAGCTTCTGGACCCGGAATGGCTCCGGATCGGGGCCTACTGGTATCCGCGGGGCGGCATTCCGATCGACGTGTTCTGGCAGACCGGCGCGCCGCCGGAGGGGGTATGGATCCCCGACCAGGGCGTCGCGCCCTATCGCGGCCGGGGTTGAACGGGGCCTGCGGCCCGAATTGGGGGCCCCGGACCCGTTCCGGGGCGACGTTGGAATGAGCGAAGACAGTCAGGACCAGGTTCAGACGGAGTGGCGGAACTTCTACGGCCGCCGCCACGGCAAGACGCTGCGCGACAGCCAGCGCGTCTACCTTTCAGAGGACCTCGCGACGCTGAGCCTTCAGGGCGTCGACCGCGAGGAGAACCCCGAACGGCTGCCGCTCGACCTTGCCGAGGTCTTCGGCGGTGCGCGTGAGTTCTGGCTGGAGATCGGCTTCGGCGGCGGCGAGCACCTCGTGCACATGGCGGCCAGCTACCCGGAGATCGGCATCATCGGGGCGGAGCCCTTCGTCAACGGCGTCGCGATGCTTCTGGGCAAGATCCGGGCGGCGGGCGTAACGAACCTCGCCATTCATCCCGGCGACGCGCGCGATCTGATGGACGTGCTGCCGGAGGGATCGGTCGCCAAGGCGTTCCTCAACTATCCCGATCCCTGGCCGAAACGGCGCCACCACCGGCGGCGCTTCGTGACGCAGGATCACCTAGTGCCACTCGCGCGCGTGATGGCGCCGGGGGCGGAGTTCCGGATCGCGACCGACATTCCCGACTACGTGCGGCAGGCCGTTCAGGAGGTGCCGAAGGCGGGTTTCGAACTCGTCGCGCAAGGCGGCGAGCCCTGGGCTGACTGGATTTCCACGCGCTACGAGCAGAAGGCTCTCAGGGAAGGCAGGGTGCCGCATTACCTGACGTTCCGCCGGCGCTGAGCGCTTCCCGGCTCCGCCCGCGATCTTTTTTGCCGCAGTGGGACGGGCAGGGGCATGGACCGCCTTGCGAGCTTGCGGTATCACGCGGCCGGTCTTTCGAGGAGTTTCCCACATGTCCGTCCACGGTGAATCAGTCCCCATGACGTCGCGCCGCGCGGGGCCCCTTAAGGGCGTCGCGGAGGTGCCGGGGGACAAGTCCATCAGCCACCGCGCGCTGATCCTCGGCGCCCTCTCGGTCGGCGAGACGAAGGTCACCGGGCTTCTGGAGGGCCAGGACGTGCTGGACACCGCGAAGGCGATGCGCGCCTTCGGGGCCGAGGTCACGCGCCACGGCGAGGGTAGCTGGTCGGTGCACGGGGTGGGCGTTGGCGGCTTCGCAGAGCCCTCGGACGTGATCGATTGCGGGAACTCGGGGACGGGCGTCCGGCTCATCATGGGAACCATGGCGACCTCTCCGATCACCGCGACCTTCACGGGTGACGCTTCGCTCAGGAAGCGGCCGATGGGCCGTGTGACCGATCCGCTCTCGCTCTTCGGCGCGCGGGCCTATGGCCGGTCCGGCGGGCGGCTGCCGATGACGATCGTCGGCGCGGCGGACCCGGTGCCGGTGCGTTATGTGGTGCCGGTGCCCTCGGCGCAGGTTAAGTCCGCCGTTCTGCTGGCGGGCCTCAATGCTCCCGGCGAGACGGTGGTCATCGAGAAGGAGCCGACGCGCGACCATTCGGAGCGGATGCTCAAGGGCTTCGGCGCCACGCTGCGTTTCGAGGAGGTCGAAGAAGGCCGCGCGATCATCCTGACCGGGCGGCCGGAGCTTCTGCCGCAGGCCGTGGCCGTGCCGCGCGATCCGTCCTCGGCCGCGTTCCCGGTCTGCGCCGCCTTGATCGTCGACGGGTCGGAAATCCTGGTGCCGGGCGTCAGCCAGAACCCGACGCGGAACGGGCTTTACGTCACCCTCGTGGAGATGGGCGCCAACATCGCCTTCGAAAATCCGCGCGAAGAGGGTGGCGAGCCGGTCGCGGACCTGCGCGTCCGCTTCTCGGGCGACCTGAAGGGGATCGAGGTGCCGGAGGAGCGGGCGGCCTCGATGATCGACGAATATCCGATCCTGTCGGTGGTGGCGGCCTATGCCGAGGGCACGACCGTCATGCGGGGCGTCAAGGAACTGCGCGTCAAGGAAAGCGACCGGATCGACGCGATGGCCCGCGGGCTCGAGGCTTGCGGCGTGAAGATCGAGGAAGACGAGGATACGCTCATCGTCCATGGAATGGGGGCGGGCGGCGTGCCGGGCGGTGCGACCTGCAAGACCCATATCGACCACCGGATCGCGATGTCCTTCCTCGTCCTTGGTCTGGCGGCGAAGAACGCGGTGAGCGTTGACGACGGTTCGCCGATCGCGACGTCCTTCCCGGTCTTCGAGGATCTGATGGCGGGACTCGGCGCCGAGATCGCGCGCGGGTGACGCCGGGGGCAGGGGGGCTTTGCGCCCCCGCCGGTCCCGTCGGGCCGGCTCCCCTGAGGGAATTTGGGGCCAGAGGAAGGGGCCGGGGGTGACGCGATGATTTTCACCGTGGCGATCGACGGACCCGCGGCGGCGGGAAAGGGAACGATCGGGCGCGCGGTCGCCGAGCGTTTCGGGTTCGCGCATCTCGACACGGGGCTTCTCTACCGGGCGGTGGGCGCGAAGGTCGCGGATGGCGCCGATCCGGTCCAAGCGGCGCGCGGGCTGGCGCCTGAGGATCTTGGCCGGGGCGACCTGCGTTCGGCGGCGGCCGGCCAGGCGGCGAGCCAGGTGGCCGCGATCCCCGAGGTTCGGCAGGCCCTCGTCACGTTCCAGCGCGAGTTCGCCCGCCGCGAGGGCGGCGCGGTTCTGGACGGGCGCGACATAGGGACGGTGATCTGCCCGGAGGCAGAGGTTAAGCTTTACGTCACGGCGTCCGACGAGGTGCGGGCGCACCGCCGCTGGCTGGAGCTTCGGGAGAAGGACGCGGAAATATCCGAGGCGGCGGTTCTCGAGGACCTCCGCGCGCGGGACCGGCGGGACAGCGAGCGGGCGGCCGCTCCGCTCAGGCCGGCGGAGGATGCGCTCTTGCTAGATACGACGGAACTCTCTATATCCGCGGCAGTCCAGAAGGCGGTGGAAGCCATAGAAGAACGGATTGGGCAGGGTCGGGCGTAAGCCGCGGCCCTTTGTCGTTATCCGGGCCCCGGCGCCGGACGGACGCGCAACGAAAGACCGGCGGAGACAACCGCCTGGCCAGAAACACGTTTGAAAGGAACTTAACACGAATGTGCGCTAAGGCGACGATGGAGGAATTCGAAGCCCTCCTCAAAGAAAGCTTCGAGATCGACACCCCCGAAGAGGGCTCGGTCGTCAAAGGCAAGGTCATCGCCATCGAGGCTGGCCAGGCCATCATCGACGTCGGCTACAAGATGGAAGGCCGCGTCGAACTCAAGGAATTCGCGAATCCCGGCGAACAGCCCGACATCGCCGTTGGCGATGAGGTCGAGGTCTATCTCGACCGCGTGGAAAACGCGCGCGGCGAAGCCGTGATCAGCCGCGAGAAGGCCCGCCGTGAAGAAGCGTGGGACCGTCTCGAAAAGGCCTATGCCAACGAAGAGCGCGTCGAAGGCGCCATCTTCGGCCGCGTCAAGGGCGGCTTCACCGTGGACCTGGGCGGCGCTGTCGCGTTCCTCCCCGGCTCGCAGGTCGACGTCCGCCCCGTGCGCGACGCTGGCCCGCTCATGGGCATGAAGCAGCCGTTCCAGATCCTCAAGATGGACCGTCGCCGCGGCAACATCGTCGTGTCGCGCCGCGCGATCCTCGAGGAATCCCGCGCCGAGCAGCGCGCCGAGGTGATCAGCAGCCTCTACGAAGGTCAGGTGGTCGAAGGCGTGGTGAAGAACATCACCGAATACGGTGCGTTCGTTGACCTCGGCGGCGTTGACGGCCTGCTGCACGTCACCGACATGGCCTGGCGCCGCGTCAACCATCCGAGCGAGATCCTGAACATCGGTGAGACCGTCAAGGTCCAGGTGATCAAGATCAACAAGGAAACCCACCGCATCTCGCTGGGCATGAAGCAGCTCCAGTCGGATCCGTGGGATACGGTCGACCAGAAGTACCCGCTGGGTTCGGTCCACAAGGGCCGCGTGACCAACATCACCGACTACGGCGCATTCGTCGAGCTGGAGCCGGGGGTCGAGGGCCTCGTGCACGTCTCGGAAATGTCCTGGACGAAGAAAAACGTCCATCCCGGCAAGATCGTCTCCACCTCGCAGGAAGTGGACGTCATGGTGCTGGAGATCGACCAGGCGAAACGCCGCGTGTCGCTTGGCCTCAAGCAGACGATGCGCAACCCGTGGGAAGTCTTCGCGGAAACCCATCCGGTCGGCACCGTCATCGAGGGCGAAGTCAAGAACATCACCGAGTTCGGTCTGTTCGTTGGCCTCGAGAACGACATCGACGGCATGGTTCACCTTTCCGACCTGAGCTGGGACCAGCGCGGCGAGGAAGCGATCCAGAACTACCGCAAGGGCGACGTCGTGAAGGCGGTCGTCACCGAGGTTGACACCGAGAAGGAGCGCATCTCGCTCTCGATCAAGGCGCTGGGCGACGACACGTTCGGCGAGGCGATCGAAGGCGTGAAGCGCGGTTCGGTCATCACCGTCACGGTCACCAAGATCGAGGACGGCGGGATCGAGGTCGAATACAACGGCATGAAGTCGTTCATCCGTCGTTCCGACCTGTCGCGCGACCGTTCCGAGCAGCGTCCCGAGCGCTTCCAGGTGGGCGACCACGTGGACGTGCGCGTGACGAACGTGGACGCGAAGAACCGCAAGCTCGGCCTGTCGATCAAGGCACGCGAGATCGCGGAAGAAAAGGAAGCAGTCGAGCAGTATGGCTCGTCGGACTCCGGCGCTTCGCTCGGCGATATCCTTGGCGCGGCGCTCAAGGGTTCGTCCGACAAGTAATCCGCCCCCGAGAGGGAGCGACGAGAACGGCCCCGCCCCGCGGGGCCGTTTTTCTTTGCGGCGAATCGGTTGGCTGCCCAGCGACCTTCATGGCGCGGCGACGCGCCCGAGGCCCGGCGATGCTGCGCTGCGGCGGCGTCGGGAAGGCCGCATTGGCAGCCCGGCAGCGGGAAAATCCACAGCATTCCAAGGGTTTCTTATTCCTACCCACAGTGTTTCCGCATATAGTTTATTCGGAAACGAGATCAGACGGCTGACGAGGCTGCACCAGGGGGGCGTTGATGATCCGGTCGGAACTCATCCAGAAGATTGCCGAAGAAAACCCACATCTTTTTCAGCGTGACGTCGAACGGATCGTGAATACGATCTTTGAAGAAATCATCGAGGCCCTGGCGCGGGGCGACCGTGTCGAACTGAGGGGTTTCGGCGCGTTTTCCGTTAAGAAACGCGACGCCCGGACGGGCCGGAATCCGCGCACCGGAGAGGCCGTCGACGTCGAAGAGAAATTTGTTCCGTTCTTCAAGACCGGAAAGCTCTTGCGCGACCGCCTGAACGAGGGCTAGGTCTGGCGCATGCTGCGCAAACTTCGATACCTGTTCCTCGTCCTTCTGGGCATCCTGCTCCTGATCGTGGCTCTCGCGAACCGCGATCCGGTCGTGTTGCGACTCCTGCCCGAGGGGACCGGCGATTTCCTCGGCATCGGCTGGGCCATGGAGTTGCCCCTTTTCATCGTGATCTTCGCGGGCATCGTCGCGGGACTGCTGATCGGTTTCGTCTGGGAATGGTTCCGGGAAGCCAAGCACCGGTCCGAGGCTAACCGCAAGGGGCGCGAGGTCGAGAAGCTGGAGCGCGAGGTTTCGCGCCTGAGGGACGAGAAGGCGGAACCGAAGGACGAGGTTCTGGCGCTTCTTGAGAAGCCAGCCGCGGGACGCTAAGTCACGCAAGATGGACACCCGGGTAAAGATCTGCGGCCTGCGCGAGGCCTCCCATGTCGCTGCCGCCGTGGAAGCGGGGGCCAATTACGTCGGCTTCGTCTTTTTCGCGAAGTCGCCACGCCACGTGACCATTGACGAGGCGCGCGCGCTGGCGCTCGAGGTGCCTCCGGGGGTCGTCAAGGTCGGCCTGGTGGTGGACCCGACGGATGCGGAACTCGACGCGATTCTGGATGCGGTGCCGCTCGACATGCTCCAGCTTCACGGCAAGGAAAGCCCGGAGCGTGTGGCCGAGGTGCGCAAGCGCTGCGGCCTGCCGGTGATGAAGGCCGTTGGCATTGCCGATGAGGCCGATCTTCCCGCACTCGATGCCTATGTGAAGGCCGCCGACCAGATCCTGGTGGACGCGAAGCCGCCGAAAGGGGCGCCGCTGCCCGGTGGCAACGCGATAGCCTTCGACTGGCGGCTGATCGCCGGCCGGCGCTGGCCCTGCCCCTGGATGCTCGCGGGCGGGCTCACGCCCGAGAATGTGGCTCAGGCGATCCACCTGACAGGCGCGCGGCAGGTCGATGTGTCTTCGGGCGTGGAAAGCGCGCCGGGTGTGAAGGACGAGGCGCTGATCCGCGCCTTCATCAAGGCGGCCAGGGGAGAAGCTGCGGCATGATCCGGTTCCGTGAGGCGGAGACAGAGGACGTGCCTGCGGTGGTTGCGCTGTTGCGCGACGACGCGCTCGGCGCGGCGCGGGAGGGCGAGGATCCTGGCGGCTACCTCGCGGCCTTCGAGCGGATGCGGGGCGAGGGCGCCAATCACCTGATCGTCGGCGAGGACGAGGCGGGCCGGATCGTCGGAACCTACCAGATCACCTTCATCTCTGGCCTCTCGCTGCGGGCGGCGCGGCGGGCGCAGGTGGAATCGGTCCGCGTGGCGGCCGATTTGCGCGGGGCTGGGGTCGGCGCGGCGATGATGGCCGATGCCGAGGCGAGGGCACGGGCGGCGGGCTGCCGGCTGATCCAGCTGACCACCAACGCGACACGGGAGCGCGCCCGAGCCTTCTACGAAGGGCTCGGCTTTACCCCGTCCCACATTGGCTTTAAACGCGAACTGACCTGAGGGGGAGGCGAGGATGGCCGAGGACCTGATCAACAGCTACATGACCGGCCCGGACGAGAACGGCCGGTTCGGGATTTTCGGCGGGCGCTTCGTTTCGGAAACGCTGATGCCGCTCATTCTCGACCTTGAGAAGGAATACGAGAAGGCCAAGACCGACCAGACCTTCTGGGCGGAGATGGACGATCTCTGGAAGCACTACGTCGGTCGACCCTCGCCCCTCTACCACGCGCAGCGCCTGACCGAGCATCTGGGCGGCGCGAAGATCTACATGAAGCGCGACGAGCTGAACCATACCGGCGCGCACAAGATCAACAACGTGCTCGGCCAGATCATCCTCGCCCGCCGCATGGGCAAGACGCGCATCATCGCCGAAACCGGCGCGGGCCAGCATGGCGTGGCCACCGCTACCGTCTGCGCCAAGTTCGGCCTGAAGTGCGTGGTCTACATGGGCGCACATGATGTCGAGCGGCAAGCGCCGAACGTCTTCCGGATGCGCCTGCTCGGTGCCGAGGTGATCCCGGTCACGTCAGGTCGCGGGACGCTCAAGGATGCGATGAACGATGCGCTCAGGGACTGGGTGACGAACGTACGCGACACGTTCTACTGCATCGGCACGGTGGCGGGCCCGCACCCCTACCCGGCGATGGTGCGCGACTTCCAGTCGATCATCGGCAAGGAGGTGCGCTGGCAACTCGCCGAGCAGGAGGGCGAAGGCCGCCTTCCCGACACGGTCATCGCCGCGATCGGCGGCGGTTCGAACGCGATGGGACTGTTCTACCCGTTCCTCGACGATCCTTCGGTGCGGATCATCGGAGTGGAAGCGGGCGGCAAGGGCGTTGACGACAGGATGGAGCATTGCGCCTCGCTCACCGGCGGGCGGCCGGGCGTGCTGCACGGCAACCGCACCTACCTCCTGCAGGACGACGACGGGCAGATCCTCGAGGGCTACTCGATCTCCGCCGGGCTCGACTATCCCGGCATCGGTCCCGAGCATTCATGGCTGCATGAAACCGGGCGGGCGGAATACGTCTCGATCACGGACAAGGAAGCGCTGGAGGCGTTCCAGCTCTCCTGCAAGCTCGAGGGGATCATTCCGGCGCTGGAGCCGAGCCACGCGCTGGCCCACGTGATGAAGATCGCGCCGACGCTCCCCAGGGACCACATCATCGTCATGAACATGTGCGGCCGGGGCGACAAGGACATCTTCACGGTGGCCAAGCACCTCGGCTTCGACATGAAGATCTGATTCTCGCGGCGCCAGGGAAAATCCTGGCGCCGTCGCGGATCTTTCCGCCCTCGTCAGCCATGCCAGCGCATAAACCTGGGTTTATGACTGTTTTTGCAGGATTTTTTCCGCACGCCTAAACCTTCGGGCAATGGTGCATCCTTGATCCTCGGAAGAGATTGGTCACATCCGGGAGGTGTGGCTTGGCCGTCCCCATCCGGCTCACCCGAAGACAAGAGAGGACAGAAGATGACTATCAGGCAGAAACTTGTGATGACGGCTGCGGCGGTGGCTCTTTCGGCGGGCATGGCTTTCGCCAGTGAGGTGACGGACGCGATCGTCGCGGATCTGACCGACCAAGGCTTCGAGAGGATCCACGTCAAGGTCGGCACGAGCGAAATCAAGGTGGAGGCCACGAAGCCCGGAACCAAGGTGGAGCAGGTCTACACGGCCGACGGGATCCTGGTGAAGGAAGAGATCACCGAGGGTGGCATCGAGACCGAGCGCACTTACGCCCCCGACGGCTCGCTCATCAGCGAAAAAAGCGAGGCCGCGGACGACGAAGACGATGACGAAGACGATGACGACGAAGACGAAGATGACGACGACGATCATGACGACGATCATGACGACGATCATGACGACGATCATGACGACGACGACGATGACGACGGCGGCGATGATGACGACGGAGACGACGACTGAAGCATCGGCTCACGTTCGGGGCGGCGGGTTTCCGCGGCCCCGACCCAGTGATTCTTGCGAGTGGTTTGGTCTTAGCCAATAGTGGCGGCGGCGGTCGTCCGCCTGCACGGGGCCCGGCAACGGTATGAAGCGTAGAACATTTATTGGTTTGGCAGGCGCGGCTTTGCTGTTCGCGACGCCTGTTTTTGGTCAGGGCGTTGTCGACTCGGTCGTGACCCAACTCCGCGAACAGGGCTACACTTCGATCACGATCGGCCGCACGCTGCTCGGACGTACGCGCATCGTTGCGCTGAGCGACCGTTACCGGCGCGAGATCATCATCAACCCCCGCACGGGCGAAATCCTTCGCGACTTCTGGCAGGTTCTCGGGGCGGGGCAGGAGACGGGCGGTGGCGCTCGTCTGATCGATCCGTCGGAGATGGGCGATGATGATGACGACGGCGTGGGCGGCAGCCGGGACGACGACCACGACGACGATGACGACAGCGATGACGACGACAGCGATGACAGCGACGACGACGGCGGCGATGACGATGGCAGCGACGACGACTGAGCGACGGGACCCGCTGTTTGCGCCTCGAATACCGGCGAGGGAACGAAGGTGAACTGAAGCGTGAAAGGCTGGCTGCTTGTCCTCACCGTTCTCCTGCTTCAGGCGCTCTGCGCCTTCTTCTTCGTGTCCGACATCGTGCTTTCAGTCTTCGGGATCTATGCCCAGCCGATCAGTTGGCAGACGCGGGAATACCTGGAAATCGGTGCGTCCCTTGGCCTGTTGCTCGGCCTCGTGATGGGAGCGATGCTGCTCTATCGTTCGATCCGCGCCCATCGACTTGCGGAAGAGAAGCTTCGTCGCGCATCGGGCGCGTTCATGGAACTGCTCGCGGAGAGGATGGCGGAATGGGGGCTCACCCCGGCCGAGCAGGACGTGGCCCTGTTCGCGATCAAGGGCATGAGCACGCAGGAGATAGCCGCGCTCCGGAACACATCCGAGGGTACGGTCAAGGCGCAGACCAACGCGATCTATCGGAAGGCAGGGGTCAGCGGCCGTCCGCAACTCCTGAGCCTTTTCATCGATGACCTGATGGACGACCGGCCAATGCCCCTGCGGACGGAGGAGACGGCGGTGGAACCCGCGCCAGTGAAGTGAAGAAGCGCGGCCGCCGGATCACTCCGCGTATCGGCTCAGAACGTCCAACGGCACGATGTCGAGCGCACGCGCATGGGTGGCCGCGAGGCGGACCTTGGGCGCGCAGCCTTCGTCATGGGCCTGAAGGAAGCGTGACGCGCAGAGGCACCACTGATCGCCGGGTTTGAGGCCGGCGAAGCGGAGTTCCGGGCGCGGCGTGGAAAGGTCGTTGCCCACGTATTTGGAAAAGGCGAGGAACTCCGCCGTCATCACCGCGCAGACCGTGTGGCTGCCCCGGTCCTCGGCGCATGTGTTGCAGTGCCCGTCCCGGAAGAACCCGGTCAGGGGATCCTGCGAACAGGGCTGCAGCGCTTCGCCCAGGACGTTCAGGGAAGGGTCCTTTTCCACTCTCGACCTCACTCGGACAGGTGCGCGGCGAGGCTTCGGAACATCGCAAGGCTGTCCTCGAAGACGCCGGCTTCCCGGAATTGGCGATCGGCGCTCGTGACGGCGACGACAACGCCTGCTGGACGGTTCACGTAGACATATTGGCCGTAGACCCCGCGGGCAAGGAACTCGCCCTCGGGGCCGGTTTCGGGGATCCACCACTGGTAGCCATAGCGCAACTCGCCGGGCACCGTTGGGGCCGAGGGACGCGTGCTTTCAAGCGCCCAGTCGCGGGGAACGATCTGGCGGCCATTCCAGAAACCTTCCTGGAGGAACATCTGCCCGAAGCGGGCGAAGTCGCGGGTCCGCATGTTGAGCCCGCCCGTCACGAAGGCCGTGCCGTAGATGTCGGTCAGGTAATAGGGTTCCGATTCCAGCCCCATCGGCGCCACTATCCTTTCGGAGATGAGGTCCGGTATCGCCCGCCCCGTTGCGCCGCGCGCCACCATCCCCAGAACATGCGTGTCGATCGAGACGTACTGCCATTTCTCCCCAGGCGGCGCCATGCGCCCGCCAAGACGCATCGCGAACTTGTCCATCGAGCCGCCAATCGCGAGAACGCGGCCCATCCGGTTTATGTCGCTCCAGAAGTCGAGGTAGTCCTCGTTGAACTCCACGCCCGAGGCCATGTTCAGCACGTTGCGAATGCTCGCGCCGTCATAGGCGCTGCCACGCAGTTGCGGGGCGTATTTCACCACCTCGTCGTCCAGGCTTTCCAGGTGGCCCTCGGCCACGAGGACCCCGAAAAGCGCGGAGAACCAGGATTTCGCGACCGACCAGGTGACGCGCAGATCATCCTGCCCGGTGCCCTGCAGGTAGGATTCATGCACGATCGCGCCGTTCTCGAGCACGACGATGGACGTGACGGCGTGGCGTGCGAGCCAGTCCTCCCAGCCCTCGGGGGCGGACATGGGCGCCCCCCGTGGCAGTTCCGAGACCGGGCCGGCGCCGCGCGGGACCGGCGTCGTGTGGAACAGCTCGTTCATGTTGCTGAAATTGTGAACGATCCGGTCCGGCGCAAAGAGCGTCATCACGGCTCTCAGCCGAACCAGTTCCGCGCGCTTCCAGTACGCCAGCACCCCGAGCGCCACTGTCAGGATGAGCAGGCCCGTCATGGCCCATATCCGAAATCGCCGCATCTCCACGCTCTCCATCCTGCGACATCAGCATGTGGAGCGGATCCTGGCAATGGAACCTCAGCGGAACTTGTCGACGAGCTTCTGGAGAGGCGAGCGCCGGTCTTCGGGCTCCACCTCCGGCTTGGGTTCCGGAGGACTCTCCTCGGCCTTCGGTGACTTGGACGAGCGTGGCGGGTTCACGCGCAGCGCGACGGCGTTCTGGAACCCGGCGGTATCGCCGGCGGCGAGCGCGGGGGCGCCGTCGGAAATGCCGCGCATGAGGTCGTCGAGCCACGCCTCGTCGGCCTTTGCGAAGTCGTGCAGGACGTAGGAGGCCACGAGGTCCTTGTGTCCTGGGTGGCCGATGCCCAAGCGCACGCGCCCGTAGCTTTCGCCGATATGGGCGTGGATCGAGCGCAGGCCGTTGTGCCCCGCGTGGCCGCCGCCCTGCTTCACCCGGCACTTGCCCGGGGCGAGGTCTAGTTCGTCGTGAAAGACGACGACGTCGGACGGCTCGAGTTTAAGGAAGCGCATCGCTTCCCCGACGCTCTGGCCCGAGAGGTTCATGAAGGTCTGGGGCTTCAGGAGCACGACCTTTTCGCTCCCAAGCCGTCCTTCCGCGATCGCGCCCTGGAATTTCGAGCGCCACGGCGTGAACCCGTGATCGGCGGCGATCCGGTCCACGGCCATGAAGCCGATGTTGTGGCGGTTGCCCGCGTATTTCGCCCCGGGGTTCCCGAGGCCCACGAAAAGGCGCATCGTCGAGTATCCGTATCGTCCGGCGAGAGACTATGGCGGGGGCGGCAGCCCTGCAATGACCGGGCAAAGAAAAACGCGGAACCTTTCGGTCCCGCGTTTCCAAACTTCCCGGGAGATGAGGATTATTCCTCTTCGCCCTCGGCCTCTTCTTCGGCAGCTTCTTCGCCTTCGGCCGAACGCAGACCCGACGGCGCCGCGATGTTGGCGATGACGAAGTTCCGAGCGATCGTCGGCTTCGCGCCTTCCGGCAGCGCGATGTCGTTGATGTGGATCACGTCGCCGATCTGAAGGCCGGTGAGGTCCACAGTGATGTGATCGGGGATGTCACCCGCGGTCACTTCAAGCTCGACTTCCGGACGGACGATCGTCAGCGTGCCGCCGCGCTTCAGTCCCGGGGCCTTGTCGTGGTTGACGAAGGTCACGTGGATGAAGAGGTTGATCCGCGAGGTGCGGCGCAGGCGCATCAGGTCGATATGCGTCGGCAGGTCCTTCACCACGTCGCGCTGGACGTTGCGGCAGATCACGCGGACGTCTTCGTGGCCATCGACCTTCAGGTTGAAGAGCGTGGACAGGAAGCGGCCCTGGCGAAGCCGGGTCAGGAGCTTGTTGAAATCGACGTTGATCGGAAGCGGGTCTTGCCCACCGCCGTAGACGATGCCGGGTACGTGGCCCTCACGACGGGCTTGACGGGCGGCCCCCTTGCCTGTCCCCGTCCGTACCTCGGCGATAAGATCGGGGATCTCACCAGCCATTTGGTCTCTCCATAATGTTAGGCGGACATCCTCCAAGGGTGCATGCCCGCGAGGCCGCCCCCTTACACGGGAACGGGGCGGATGGGAAGCGGAATCTCCGGTTCCGCGCGCGCGGGAACGGCGAAACATGTCTTGACTGTTGCACCGCGCCGCAAGAGTGCTAGCCAGACGGCGGGGCGGATGGCGTCCCGGTCCGTATCTTGGGGGCAGGCATGTCCATCATCCAGGCAGCGCGGGTAAGCCGCGCGCCGATCGCCGGACTCGCTGCGGTCGGCGTGTTCTGGGGCGGCTTCGCGGCGCTGGTGCCCGAGATCAAGGCGCAGGCCGGTGCCTCCGACGCGGAGTTCGGCACCGCGCTGATCATGTCCGCCGTGGGCGGCATGCTGTCGATGTATCTTTCGCCGCGCGTGGCCGTTGCCCTCGGGCGGCGGATCCTGCCCCTGTCGGGCGCGGCGCTTTTCCTGGCCCTGTTCCTGCCGATCATGGCCGACAGCGTTCCCAGCCTGGGGCTCGCGCTCTTCGGCATGGGGGCCGCGGTGTCGATGCTCGACATCTCGGCAAATGTCCGGATCAGCCAACTCGAGGAGCGGCACCGCCTGCACCTCATGAACCTCAACCACGCCATGTTCTCCTTCGGCTTCGCAGGCTCCGCCTTTGCGACGAGCATTGCCCGGAAGGCGGGCTTCGGCGCGGCGGAGATCCTGCCCTTCGTGGCACTTGCCTGTCTCGCCCTCGCCGGGGCGATGGTGGAAGGGCGCGGCTGGCTCGCCGCCGAGCAGAAGGGGGACGGTGGGGACGGGCGATCGCCCTGGGGGGTCATCCTGCCCGCCGCCGCGATCCTGTTCGCCGCCTTCATATGCGAGAACGCGACAGAAGCCTGGTCGGCGCTGCATATCGAACGCACGCTCGGCGGCGCGGCGGGGGAGGGCGGCTTCGGCCCGATGATGCTGGGCCTGACCATGGGCTTCGGTCGCTTGTCGGGCCAGTTCGCGGCCGCGCGGCTAGGGGAGGCGGGGCTGATCCTGTGGTCCGCCGCGCTTGGCGTCGTGGGCGCGATCGTCATCGGTCTCGCGCCCGTTCAGGCGGTCGCGGTCCTTGGCGTCGGCCTCCTCGGCCTCGGCGTCGCGGTCGTCGTGCCTTCGGCCAATTCGATCCTCGGGCGCCTCGTGCATCCGGACCTGCGCGGCTTCGCGATCTCCCGCGCGTGGATGATCGGCTTCACGGGATTCTTCATCGGCCCAACGGCGATGGGGCTGATCGCGGAGTTCGCGGGGCTCAGGGTCGCCTTCCTGGTCATCGCCTGCGTGATGGCGACCCTCATTCCCTGGACGCGGATGCTGCAGCGCCGGGGCGGCTAGCCCGGTCAGTGATAGGCGTCGAAATACCCGCTGGGGATAAGCAGGTTGTCCCGGCGCAGGTTGTTCACGTCGCGTTCGCCGCAGAGCGCCATGGAGATGTCGAGCTCCTTGTGGATCACCTCCAGGGCCTTCGTCACGCCCTTCTCGCCCATCGCGCCGAGGCCATAGATGTAGCTGCGGCCGATGTAGGTGCCCTTCGCGCCGAGGGCGAGCGCCTTCAGCACGTCCTGACCGGACCGGATGCCGCTGTCGAGGTGCACCTCGGTCTTGTCGCCGACGGCGCGGACGATTTCGGGCAGCATCCGGATCGACGACAGCGCGCCGTCAAGCTGGCGGCCGCCGTGGTTAGAGACGACGATCGCATCCGCGCCGAAATCCGCCGCGCGGCGAGCATCCTCGGCGTCGAGGATGCCTTTCAGGATCAGCTTGCCGCCCCACATGTCCTTGATCTGGCGGATCTTGTCCCAGTCGAGGCGCGGGTCGAACTGTTCGGCCGTCCATGACATTAGCGAGTTCAGGTTCTGAACCCCCTTGGCATGGCCGACGATGTTGCGGAAGGTGCGCCGCTTCGTGCCGAGCATCCCGAGGCACCACTGCGGCTTCGTCGCGAGGTTCAGAAGGTTCTTGAGCGTCAGCCGCGGCGGCGCGTTCAGGTCGTTCTTCAGGTCCTTGTGCCGCTGGCCGAGGATCTGAAGGTCGAGCGTCAGGACGAGGGCCGAGCACTTGGCCTTCTTCGCGCGCTCGATCATCCCCGCGACAAAATCCTTGTCGCGCATCACGTAGAGCTGGAACCAGAACGGCTTCGTCGTGGCCTCGGCCACGTCCTCGATCGAGCAGATCGACATGGTGGAGAGCGTGAAGGGCACGCCGAACTTCTCGGCGGCGCGGGCGGCCTTGATCTCGCCGTCGGCGCACTGCATGCCGGTCATCCCGACGGGGGCGAGCGCGACGGGCATCGCGACGTCCTGGCCGATCATCTGCGATTTCGTCGTGCGGCCTTCCATGTTCACCGCGACCTTCTGTCGGAGCCGGATGTCGGCGAAATCGGTGGTGTTTTCGCGGAAGGTCTGTTCCGTCCAACTTCCGCTTTCGCAGTAGTCGAAGAACATCCGGGGCGCGCGCCGCTCGTGGAGGCGCTTCAGGTCGTCAATGCAGGTAATGGCAGGCATGCGCTGCGCTCCTTCGCCGGGATTGGTTAGGTTGGTTTGCCAATTCGTGGCGGAATTGGCAATGGCGCAGTCGGGGACTTGCGTTCCCCTGTGCGGCGGTATCGGATGACCGCGCGGTGAGAGGTGGACATGAGCATCATTCTCTGGGGACTTCTTGGCAGTCTGCTAGCGGGGCTGATGACATCTGTCGGCGCGGTCCCGGTGCTCTATGGCCGCACCATCAGCCGGGCCTGGAACGACCGCCTGCTGGGCTTCGCCGCGGGCGTCATGCTGGCGGCCTCGTTCTTCTCGCTGATCCTTCCGGGGATCGAGGCGGCGGAGGCGCGCTATGGCAGTTCGACGATCGCGGCGCTGATCGCCGTCGGGGGTATCGTCCTGGGGGTCGTCGCGGTCGCGGGGCTGAACGAACTTCTCCCGCATGAGCACTTCATCGAGGGCAGGGAGGGCGTCGACGCGGGTGCGATGTCCCGGATCTGGCTGTTCATCATCGCGATCACCATCCACAACTTCCCGGAAGGAATGGCCGTCGGCATAGGCTTCGGAGGCGGCGACATCACGAACGGCATGACGCTGGCGACGGGGATCGGGCTGCAGAACGCGCCCGAAGGGCTCGCCGTCGCCGTGGCCTTGAGAGGGCAGGGCTACGGCAAGCTTCGCGCCTTCGCCATCGCGACGCTCTCGGGGCTTGTCGAGCCGGTCGGCGGGCTGATCGGCGTGGCGGCCGTGACATTGTCAGAGCCGATCCTGCCCTGGGGGCTTGCCTTCGCGGCTGGCGCGATGATCTACGTTATCAGCCACGAGATCATCCCCGAGACCCACCGCCACGGGCATCAGAACGCCGCAACGACGGGGCTGACGATCGGCCTTGTGCTGATGCTGTTCCTCGACGTCTCGCTGGGCTAGCCGCGCAGGCGCCCGTCAGGCGCTATGGGCACCGTCCGCGAGGCTTTTCACGAAGGCGAGGATGTCGGGCACGGAATGCTTTTCCTCGATCATCTTCACGATCGCCGAGCCGACGACGGCGCCATCCGCCACCGAGGCGATGGCGCGCGCGGTTTCCGGCGAGCGGATGCCGAAGCCCACGATCAGCGGAAGATCGGTCTTTGCCTTGATGCGGGCGACTTCCGGACCCACCTCGGCGGCCTCGGCGGCCGCGGCCCCGGTGATGCCGGTGATGGAGACGTAATAGACGAAGCCCGATGTGTTCTGCAGCACCTTGGGCAGGCGCCGGTCGTCGGTCGTGGGCGTCGCGAGGCGGATGAAGTTGAGCCCCGCGTCCTGTGCCGGGATGCAGAGCTCGGCGTCCTCCTCGGGGGGAAGGTCGACGACGATGAGGCCATCCACGCCGGCGGCTTTCGCGTCCACCAGGAACTTGTCGACGCCCCGGTTATAGATCGGGTTGTAGTAGCCCATCATGACGATCGGCGTGGTCTGGTCGGCCTTGCGGAATTCGGCCGCCATGTCGAGCGTCTTCTGGAGCGTCTGCCCGGCTTCGAGCGCGCGCTGCCCCGCCATCTGGATCGTCGGCCCGTCGGCCATCGGATCGGTGAACGGAATGCCAAGCTCGATGATGTCCACGCCGGCGGCGGGCAGGCCCTTCACGATCTCGAGCGACGTGGCATAGTCCGGGTCGCCCGCCATGACGTAGGCGACGAAGGCCTTTCGCCCCGCGGCGCGAAGTTCGGCGAATTTCTGGTCGATCCGGGTCATGCTTGGTCCCTCTCCTCAGGCCCGGCAGATGTGCAGAAAACCGGCGCGGAAATCAATGCCCGTCAACCCTGAAGCGCGCTGATCATCCAATGCGTCCCGAAACGGTCCTTCACCATGCCGAAGCCGGGGGCAAAGAAAGTCGGCCCGAACGGCATGATGACCGAGCCGCCCTCGGCCAGCGCGTCGCACAGGGCGGCGCCTCGTGTCGCGTCGGGAACGTCGAACATGATGCTGACGGCGGCCTGTTTGTCACCCGTGCCCGGGGGGAAGTCGCTGGCCATCAGCGGGGCACCTTTCACGGTGAACTGCGAATGCATGACGCGGTCGGACCGTGCGACGTCGCCCGCTTCGGGCGGGGCCTCCGAATAGCGCATGATCTGCAGGTCGGTCGCGCCGAAGAGACCGGCGTAGAAGGTCATCGCCTCGGCACAGGTGCCGTCGAAATGGATATAGGGGGTGAAGCTCATCATGCGCCTCCGCAACTCGGGTCTGCGGGCAGACTAGGCCCCGCCCGGCTCCCGCGCAAAGGGTGTTGAATGTGGCGACTGCGCCAGGCGGGTTGTCGTGACGCCCCGCTTTTGCGGTATTGCGCGCCAATGCCCAAAGCCCGTTCCAATCCGGCGCTCGGGCCGCCTTCGGTTGCGCCCGGGCTTGACCCCGGCCCCGGCCTGCCCATAGAACCCGCCGTCAACGCGACCGGAGGGTGTGCAGAATGGGTTTCAGGATGGGGATCGTCGGGCTGCCGAACGTGGGCAAGTCGACGCTGTTCAACGCGCTGACGCGCACCGCCGCGGCGCAGGCCGCCAACTTCCCCTTCTGCACGATCGAGCCGAACGTGGGCGAGGTCGCCGTGCCCGACAAGCGGCTTGACACGCTTGCGAAAATCGCCGGATCGAAGCAGATCATCCCGGCGCGGATCACCTTCGTCGACATCGCGGGCCTCGTGAAGGGCGCCTCGAAGGGTGAGGGGCTCGGCAACCAGTTTCTCGCGAATATCCGTGAGGTCGATGCGATCGCGCATGTGCTTCGCTGTTTCGAGGACGGCGACATCACCCATGTCGAGGGTCGGGTAGACCCGATCGAGGACGCACAGACGATCGAGACGGAACTGATGCTAGCCGACCTCGAGTCGGTGGAGCGGCGGCTTCAGAACATCGCCCGCAAGATCAAGGGCGGCGACAAGGAGGCGCTGGCGCAGGAGCGGCTTCTGAAACAGGCGCTCGAGGCGCTCGAAAGCGGCCGCCCCGCCCGGACCGTCAAGGTGGACGCCGAGGACGCGAAGGCCTGGGCGATGCTCCAGCTCCTGACCTCGAAGCCCGTCCTCTACGTCTGCAACGTCGAGGAGTCTTCCGCCGGGACCGGGAACGCGCTTTCCGACCGCGTGGCCCAGATGGCCGCCGAGCAGGGCGCGGGCCACGTCGTTATCTCCGCCCGGATCGAGGAAGAGATCAGCCAGCTCGACCGCGAGGAGGCCGAGATGTTCCTTCAGGAAATGGGCCTTGAGGAGCCCGGCCTCGACCGCCTGATCCGCGCGGGATACGATCTTCTCGGCCTTCAGACCTACTTCACCGTAGGCCCCAAGGAGGCCCGCGCCTGGACGATCCGCAAGGGCACTCTCGCCCCGCAGGCCGCCGGCGTGATCCATGGCGACTTCGAACGCGGCTTCATCCGCGCCGAAACCATCGCCTACGAGGACTACGTTGCACTCGGGGGCGAAGCGGGCGCGCGCGAAGCCGGCAAGCTCCGCGTGGAAGGCAAGACCTACGAGGTCAAGGACGGGGACGTGCTGCACTTCCTCTTCAATGCCTGAGCAGACCTGAAACCGCCGATATTGCCCTTGTCCTCCCCCGCAGAATGCGGATAAACCCGTCGGCGGAGACGTGGCCGAGTGGTCGAAGGCACACCCCTGCTAAGGGTGCAGACGGGAAACCGTCTCGAGGGTTCGAATCCCTTCGTCTCCGCCATCATCCCTGTCGTGAACACGGACAGGCGCCCCACGCGGCGCGGAAATAGTCGTGTTTTCAAAGGGCTTTGCCTCCCCCATTCGAACCTCTGAGTCTGCGCCCCAAGCCCGTTCTGGGCTCTGAACGGCGCTTCGTCTCTGTTCGGGCGAACCTCGCCGAATTCGGTTCGGTTGGATTTTATCACGCTTTTTCAATAGCCTGACTCGCAGCACCGCCAAAACTGTGCGCCCTGTTTCCATTGCTTATCGAGCGAAACAGAGTTCGAACATGCAGGAGGCGCAGCAGATGCGTGCGCTGGCCAGAAGGCGCGCAGCGGTACGGGCGGTTTGCGGAGTGGCTTTTGCTCGGCAAAGTCTATTCTCGTCTGCTCAATCCCAAGCGCATCGTGATCGCTTCGAGCCATGTTCTTTCATTCAGCCCAGGTCGCCCAAGCACAGCGCAGATTGAAACGTCACCCTCAACATTTGAACCGGGCACATGCTGCTCTTACGCGACTGATCGAGATGGGGATTGCGGGTAGCAAGGCGTCTGACGTTCGACGATCCCAGCGCAGCCAAGCACCGAAGCCGTCGTGGTGAGCTGGGCGAATGCGACATCTGCACAGGTTAGATCCTCGCTCGACCGCGTCTGACAGGCTCCAGTCAAGCCAGCCAATACAAGGCATATTGACATAGCCAGATTTTGGCTCATATAAAGGGTCACAAACTGGCTAAGGATGTCGATATGCGCACAGAACACATGGAACATCGGATGCGCCAGCGTGGCATCTCCGAGGAAGAGATCAGCGTGGTCCTCGAACTCGGTGAGTGGAACGCTCGCGCAGACCGCCTTGTCTTGTCCGGGGACGCATGTGCCCGGGCGGAAAGGGCGCTCAGGAATGAAATCGCGGCGCTCGAACGCAGAGCCAAGGAGCAGCGTGACCTGTGGAGGAATGAAGGATGAACTGCGAAGAGATCGATCGGAAGCGGATGAGGCTGAAAGTCCTTGAACGTCTGCGTCGGGCTGGTGGAGCGACGCTGGCTATCGGGGATGACGGAGCAACCCAGATCACGGTTTTCCGCAACACCAAGAGGTTCCGTCACAACGCCAAGAGGTATTGCCGTGGCTGAAGAGCATACCCGATCTTTCACGACAAAGCGTGGGGAATTCACTGTCCGTGTTATGCAGGACAAACTTGCTGCGCATGCAGAAGAGGACGTCAGGCACGCCAAGAGCGACCGAAAGTTCAACATCCGCGTAAAGCAGGATGATGTGTGCCTGCTAGACGCACTCGCCAAGACTCACGGAGTGACGCGATCAACGCTGATCAATCAGATCCTGCATGACATCCTGCGCGACGAACTACTGAGCATCGAAGAAGGTGATGCGCGGGTCCTGTTGGCTCACGTCGCAGATTTGTCTGCATCGTACGACGATCTGTCTCTGCCTTGGGTCTATGACGCATTGGGTCCCAACTTTCGACACATGCTTCACAGCATGTTGGAGTACAGCAACCCACATGGCCAACCACCGGACGTGAGTATGCCAGCAGGGTATCAGTACACGGAAGAAGACTATCGCAGCCCCACCTATCTCGGCCTGCGTGACAAACTGAAAGGTCTGGCTAAGTGACCAACGGAATCCTGTCCAAACTGATTAACGAAATCAGCGAAGCTCAAGCGGACGCACGCGCCGAGAGTTACTCCATGGTCAATGTGCGGCCCGGCGATAAGGTCGCAGTGATGCTTGACCTTCTCTCCAAGCTGGCGGGCAAGAGCCCCTCCGCGCTGATTACAGATGAGATTTCGCGCCGCCTGGCCGAGTATGCTGCATCTTCGACAATCAACGCGGATGCGATCATGGATGCTGCAGAGCATGCTCTTGAGCGCGAACATGCTTACGGTTTCCAGGAAGGCAGTGCGCTCGACTATCTCCAGAAAGCTGGCATCCTAGAAATTGAAGACCCCATCAAGAAGCAAATGGGGGAAATCCTCATTTCGTCCAAGAAGATTTGATATCGGAGCGGATATTTCAATGATCCAGCGAGTAATTTATCCACCTCTGGCAGAACATCCCAGGCTTCGGCAAAGTCTAACTGAGGGTGAGAAGAAAGTCCTGGATGCCTTTAATGATCACCTGCCGAGTGATTGGGAAATATACATCCAGCCACACCTCAATGGCCTCAGGCCGGACTTCGTGCTCATGAATCCAAATGGTGGCATTGGAGTATTTGAGGTGAAAGACTGGGACCTCCGCGCCATGCGGTATTTCACCAGAAAGGACCAATGGGGCCATGCACTGTGGGCTGAGCGTGACGGCAAGGAATTCAGCATTCAAAAAGAGAATCCCATCACGAAGGTCAACCTCTACAAGAAGGAAATATTCGATCTGTACTGTCCGAGGCTTCAAAAGGGGAATGGCTGGGCGGCGATCACGGCCGGTGCAATTTTTCCTTTTGCTCGGGCGGATGACCTGAAGAAGCTCTTCGAGCCGTTTCTCAAGTCGACATCCGGTGACAGATACGCCAGGTATCAGCCTGTGAGCGGGATAGAAGAGCTCTCCTCCGGAGACTTGGAAGCTATTTTCCCGGAGTTTTCGCGGACGGGCTCCCGAGTAATGTCGGAAGATCGTGCGCAAGATTTACGGGGATGGCTGGTCGAGCCAGATTTCGCGTCGACACAGAGGAAACCATTAGTTCTGGATCGGAATCAGCGTACCTTGGCAGAAACCCGGACTGAGACTGGATATCGCAGGATCAAGGGCCCTGCTGGTTCCGGAAAGTCCCTAGTACTCGCCGCACGCGCAGCACGTCTTGCAAATGAAGGGAAATCGGTACTCGTCGCCACCTTCAACATCACGCTGTGGCATTATCTGCGGGATCTAATCGTTCGTGGTATCGACGCCCCTCATCGCATCAGGAACATCCAGTTCACGCATTTTCATCTCTGGTGCAAACACGTCTGCTACGAGGTTGGCTGGGAGCATCGGTATGACGACCTGTGGAAGTCAGTACTTTCGGATGGACGGAAAGAAGATGTTCTGAACGTCGCGCTTCCTCGACTAGCGGAGGAAGCGATCCATCAGCCTGGCGCGAGCAGGTATGACGCGATCCTTGTTGATGAGGGGCAGGACTATCGCCCGCTCTGGTGGAACGTGCTGCGCCAGGCGTGCAAGCCTGACGGTGAAATGCTTCTGGTGGCTGACGCCACTCAGGATGTCTACGGCACAGCAGGGGCATGGACGGACGATGTCATGAAAGGTGCCGGGTTCCCCGGTGGCCGGTGGGCACAACTAAATGTCAGCTATAGGCTGCCCCCGGACGCTCTGAACCTAGCACGGAACTTCGCCGAGGCTTTCCTGCCGAAAGAAGTGATTGATCTTCCCGAGCCGGAGCAAGGATCGCTAGACCTCTACCCCTGCCATCTTCGCTGGGTGCAGTGCGACCCAGAGAACGCGGAGACGGTTTGCTCGGACGAAATCCTCTACTTGATGCGCCAAACCGGAAAGAACGGTTTGGCCAATGCGGATATCACCATGCTGGCCGGAGATATGAAGTCCGGAGCCGGCGTCGTGGAGCGTCTTTCGGAATATCGCATCCATGCAGTTGACACCTTCGGCGTAGATCATCGCCGCCGAAAGATGGGGTTCTACATGGGCGATGCCAAGATCAAGGCAACGACCTTGCACAGCTTCAAGGGTTGGGAATCGCGCCTCCTCGTCGTCTACGTCACCGAGGCTGCGCACGCCGAAAGCTTGGCTTTGGTGTACGCTGGCTTGACCCGGCTGAAGAGAAGTCAAGAGGGGAGTTGGCTAACAGTCGTGTGCTCGGCGCCCGAGCTATCAGAATACGGGCGGACGTGGCCACAGCATAAAGACATCACGAAGCCAAAAGCATTGGACGAGAATCCCTACATCAAAGCAATGGAAGGGATCATCAGGGTTGGGTCGAAGACTTAATTTCTTTCGATTGAACGCTCTTGATTCGGTCGGTCGGCATTCAGTCGAACACCCGCGCTGGTTGGTCCTCCCATGGGAGCGACGCCACGAAGCACAGGTCGTAGATGCTGATGGTTGAAGGCTCGTGGTGGACGACCAGCCGCTCGAGGACTTCGGGCGCGAGCCAGGCGAGGCGCAGGAGCCGGCTGACGTAGCGGTCGGAGAGGCCCACCTCAGCGGCGAGGTCGGCGAGCGTGGCAACGTCGCCCCGTGCCAGCCGCTGCCGCCAGCCCCACGCGCGGCCGATGGCGCGCAAGAGGTGCGGATCCTGCCCGCGGTTCATCGCGGCCTCGACGTCCTTCGGCGGAAGGATCCGGGGGCGGCCGCCACGGCGGCGGAGTTCGAGAGGGATGTGGACGCGCAGGGTCTCGGGTGCGGGCATCAGGCGACCTCCTTCTTCGGCGGGGCCATCAGCGTGGCAATGGCGCCGAGGCCGTCGTGGCGCAGGTCGATGGCAAGACCCGCCTCGCTGACGGTGATCCGCGCCACCAGCAGCTGGACGATGCGCGCCTGCTCGGCCGGGATCAGCGCCTTCCAGAGATCGTCGAACTGCGCCAGAGCGGCGACGACGGTGGTCTCGTCGAGATCGGGCCGTTCCTTCCGGACCGCCCGAGCGGTGCGCGCCGCCACCTCCGGCGTGCGCAGCATCCGGCGGATTTCGCCGATCACGGCGTCCTCGACCATGGCGCCCGGCAGCCGCTGCGGCCCGCGCAATTCGACCGCGGGGCGTTTCCGGATCACGTCCATCGAGGTGTAGTAGCAGTAGCGCTTGCCCTTCCGCTTGGTGTGGTGGGGCGTCATGGCGGCGCCGGTCTCGGTGAAGATCAGCCCGCGCAGGAGCGCCGGTTGCGCCGCCCGCGCCACTGCCCCGCGGGCGACGCGGTTGTTGGCGATGACCGCGTGCACCTCGTCCCACAGCTTCTGGTCGATGATGGCCGCGTGCTCGCCCGGATAGACCTCGTCCTTGTGCACGACGAGGCCGAGATAGATCTTGTTGTGCAGAAACTTCAGCAGGTAGCCCCGGTCGAACACTGCGCCGCGCTTGGTGCGGATCCCGCGGGCGTGCAATTCCTTCAGCACCTGCGCCGTGGAGCTGGACCGGGCATAGAGGCGGAAGATCGTGCGGACCTGTTCCGCCTCGGCGGGCTCGATCACCAGCTTGCGGTCCTTCACAACATAGCCGAGCGGCACCGGGCCGCCCATCCACATCCCCTTGCGGCGGGAGGCGGCGAACTTGTCGCGGATCCGTTCGCCGATCACCTCGCGTTCGAACTGGGCGAAGCTGAGCAGGATGTTCAGCGTCAGCCGCCCCATGGACGTCGTGGTATTGAAAGACTGGGTGACCGAGACGAAGGTGACGCCATGGCGGTCGAGGATTTCCACCAGCTTCGAGAAATCCATCAGTGCGCGGCTCAGGCGGTCGATCTTGTAGACCACGACCACGTCGATCAGTCCGGCCTCGATATCGGCGATCAGCTGTTGCAGCGCAGGGCGGTCCAGCGTGCCGCCGGAGAAGCCGCCGTCGTCGTAGCTGTCGCGAAGCGCAACCCATCCCTCCGCGCGCTGGCTGGCGATGTAGGCCTCACAGGCCTCGCGCTGGGCGTCGAGGCTGTTGAACTCCATGTCGAGCCCTTCCTCGCTCGACTTACGCGTGTAAATCGCGCAGCGCAGGCGGCGCACGGGCTCGGACTTGGCACGGCTCATGAGCGGGCCTCCGCACCATGGGCCAGCCCGAAGAACTTCCACCCGTTCCAGTGACTGCCGGTGATCGCCCGCACCGCGGCCGAGAGCGACTTGAACCGCCGCCCCTGCCATTCGAAACCTTCTGACAGGACGGTGACGACATGCTCCTCGCCCTGCCACTCGCGCACCAGCTTGGTGCCGGGGATCGGCCGACGGGGATCGGCGATCAGCGGGCCCGGCGCGCCCGAGGCTACCTCGGCAGCCAGCGCATCAAGCGTGCGGCGCGTGGCGGGCTTGATGCCACCATGGGCGAGTTCCTGGATGCGGTAGCCGATCCGCAGCTCCAGGTTCCCCCGGCTGGCGTTCGGCGCGGGCTCGCCGAACATGACCCGCCACTTGCCCTGCAGCTCGGGCACTGTCATCGCCTTCAGCGCGGCCAGTTCGGCCAGGACGTCGATCCCCGCCGCCTGGCAAGCGAGCGCAGCCTTTGCGCCGGATTTTCTTGTGTTTTTCCTCATGCGTCGTCTCCAACTCGGTTTTGCACCTGTCTCCGACGACGGCGTCTGAGCGCCAGAATGTCCAGCGAACTGTCTCCGCTGAGCGGAGAATTCTCGTTCGTTTCCAGTGGGTTGTTGCGCGCGATGGCGCTGGCGAGAATGGTGGCCAGCTCCGCCAGCCGCTCATCTGTGGTGAGCGTCTCGGCAGGCGGCGCGAAGGCGATGTCGTCTTGCATGGGGAGCGAACCTCCTGAGGCGGTTTGCTCCGTGTTCGCCGGTCGTGGTGATGGAGTTCAAGTCAAAACAAGGGGTTGTCGTGATGGCGAGTAGATGAACGCAGTTGATCGTGTTTTTCACTGGGGTTAGCGTTCGGAAAACGAACGATCATATGGGCTTCGGGTACAGCGAGCCGTTCACTCTGCAGGAGCGAGGAAGTGCGTTGAAGCTGAAGACAATTCGACTCGAAAAGTTCAGAGGGATCCGCAACGCGGAAATAGAAGTTGGATCGGAACTCGCCTTGGTGGGGCAAAATAGCGGTGGGAAGTCATCGATCCTCAGAGCGTTAAATGCATTTTTTAATTTCGAAGAAGAGCGCCCCCACTTCGAAGCATCCCGTCATGCTTTTCAGAAAACATCCACTGCGATAATCGACCTAGAGTTCTCGGATGCACCTGCTCAGTGCAATATACCCCGCACTATGGCCGGTGGAGATGAAGTCCGCATTCGCTTGAAGTATCGTAAATCTCAAACATGGGAGATACTGCAGAACGGGACGTGGAGCGCAGCCCCGGCTGGGCTTCAAGAAGAATTACATCGTTTTGTTCGCTACGTATACGTTCCGGTTTCTAGAATTGAAAATGTACTTAAATGGGGACAGGATAGCCTACTAAAGGCTGCAGTGATGTCATGGGTGAAGGAGCACACAAAAAATAGAGATCGAATTTCGCCTAAGGTGTCCGAAGTCACGAAAGTTATCAAAGATCGAACATTTAAGGGTCTTAGCAAACATCTCCGAACTTTGACGCACTTAAATGGATCATTCGAATTTGAGTTAGACTATTCCGTCACGCCAGATTACAGCCTCCTGATACAGGACCTTGTCTTGCGGGTGAAAGACGGAAGCACGACGGTTGAGATTACTGACTGTGGGAGTGGAACGCAAAGTCTCGCCGCCGTCGGTCTCTACTCATATTTGGCAGAGGTCTTGGGCGGCACCTACATCCTTGGAATCGAAGAGCCAGAGCAGAACCTTCATCCACAGGCGCAGCGATCAATGTTGGCCGCACTGAAAAAGCTGCCGCTTCAGGTTCTCTTCACCACACATTCAACTGTAATGCTGGATAGCTTGGAGCATGAGGAGGTCGCACTTTGTAGGAGGGTTTCTTCGAGCACTCGTGGATTTGAGATCACTGTCACACAGTTGTCTCGAACATTTTGGGGCGATAGAGGTATTGATCGGGCAAAATATTACAATTTTCACCGCAGAAGAAACTCTGAATTCTTTTTTGCTGACTTCGTCATTCTGACTGAGAGCCCTATTGATGCCGAGCTTGTCAGGCACCTTATCGAGGATGGTGGGCTGGAGTTTGCAAAACACAGCGTATCCATTGTTAGCCTAGATGGTGTCGAGTCCTTGCCCTATGCTTATCACCTTCTGCGCCAGCTCGAGATTGATTTCTCCACTGTAGTCGACAAAGATTATTTTCTACCATATTTGAATGATGAACTGGAAGCGAGCAGAGATGCGCGCGGCTTTCCGCGTTATCGTCAGCAGTACAAAGCCACTTGTTTGATTGATCTGATGCTGCCGGACGCTGCGAAGCGCGCTGATCTTCTGAACTTGTTCTTTACCAATCATTCTAGGGCTATGAGCGTCTTGGAAGATGTTGGCGTTTTTTGCTTTCGATATTCCATGGACATTGATCTTGTTGGTTCGGCGACAGCTCAGGGAATTCTTTATGGCCGCTTGAATGTCCCAGTTGGAGATCGGTCGCCCCAAGGACTTCTTATTGGGCGAAGGAATCAACTTAAGAAGCTTGAAACTGTCCTTGGAACAACGAAAGCGCTGACGCCTGGAAGCCTTCCGAACTCGTACAAGAGAATTAGGAAGAAGATCCCCGAGCTCGTTCGAGCTACGGTGATTTGATCCTACTGTTGTGTATCTGATCAATTTCTTGGTTGTATGGGTATTGACCGATGGCTGCGTCAGCATTGTTCAATGCCGCGGTGCACCTTGCACCTTCCCATCCGTCTCCAGTTGCAGTGCCGCCCGCCAGAGCGGGGTTTTCATGAATACGGCCTCCTTAAAGCGATAGCTGGCCGTGCCGCGTCCCTGCTGCAGCAGTCCCGCCCAGCAGAGCGGGCGCAGCAACTGGATGTAGAGCTGGCCCATCACCTCGTCATAGCGCGGGAGCGGACCCGTCTCAGGCTCGCCGAATAGAACACGGCGGAGGTGGGCGCCGGTGGCCCCGTCCTCGGTCTCGATGTTCAGCACGTTCAGGAACACATCCCAGTTGCCGAGGATCGGTGCGTCCTCGAAGCGCGACATGTTGGCGTGGTTGATGCGAAACAGGAAGAATGGGACGGCCATGCCGAAGATGCGGCTCGGATGACCGACCAGCGCCTGGCCCGCCTTGGTTAAGCGGAATTCGCCCTTGTAATGCCGCCCAAGCTTCATTGCGATCATCAGATCGTGCAGCACCATGAGCGGGGCGAAGTCGGGCTCGTTCAGCACCTTGTTGACGGCGAAGAGGTCCGCCTCGGTGTGGCCGGGCCAGTCGAACGCGGCCGCGGCCCAGTGCACGAATGCCCGCTTGAAGGCCTTAGACGGCGTTAGGGGGATGCCGCCATGCTCGCCGATCCAGGCGAAGGTCTTTTCGATCCCTCGCACCAGCGGCGAGAACGCCAGCGCTGGGTCGGCATCGTCGACCTCCCGAAACGCGATCACGTCAGATCTCCCGCGCGAACCAACGGATGCGGCCGACAATGTGGATCTCGTCGGCCGTTCTTTCATATTCGGGGTAGTGCTTGTTGTCGGAGATGACGCGCACCGCGGGCGGGTCGCTGTTCGGGATGTGCTCCAGCCGCTTGGCGACCAGCCCCATCCCGTCGTCCAGCACGAAGATGCCGGGTGGGTTGGGCGCGCGGCGGGTCATATCGACCAGCACCGCGTCGCCACTTAGCAGCGTCGGGGCCATGCTGTCGCCCTCAACGTGCATGATGCGCAACTGTGACGGGCTGGCCTTCAGGCTGTTCCGGATCCAGGAGCGGCGGAAGTGATAGACGCGGCCGGGGGTGTCGCCGTCCTCGGTGATGACTGCGCCGCCACCCATCGCGGGGCGCGGGGTGGCGTGCGCGATGGCGACGAAGGCATCGTCGGGATTGTCCACGAAGGGGGGTGTGCCCTCCACCTCGCCGATGCCGTGGATCAGCCAGTCGCGGTCCACCTTCAGCACGCGAGCGACCGCGGCCAGCCGGTCGATGCCGGGGCGGGCCGAGCGACCGCGCAGGATGTCGTAAACGAAGGAGCGGTTCACGCCGGCCATCTCGGCGACATGGGCGGGCGTCAAGCCGAGCTGGTGGGCGCGGGCCCGCAGGCGGTCGGCCAGGGTGTGCTGCTCGGTCATGTTTTCCCCAAGGATATGTGGATGAAATAGGATAAAATCGGATTGATGCGATGCCGTCAAGCGATTAGAACAAAACCTAAACAATCGTACATGGGAATCGGGTGTCCGGATGGAGATCGAGAAGTCGTATTTCACCCTGCCGGAGATCCTGGAGCGCTGGTCCATGTCCGAGGCAGACCTCGTCTACCTCGCCGAGAACGACCAGCTGCGGCTGTCGATCCGGGTGTTCAACCTGGCGGTCGAACTCGGCGACTACGAGGAGACACCGGAGGGGGAGCGATTCTCAGTCCCATTCGAGCAGGGCTCGTTCAACGGGCTCCTGGATCTCCAGGCCCATGACGTCTTCCAGCTTTTCCGGCATGGCGAGGTGAAGCTCAGCCGCTTCCGCTCGCACAAGGCCGACTATGCCTGTCTTACCGGGGAGCCCGAGACCATCACCGTGCGCCAACGCGATCTTTTCCTCCGGCGCGAAGAGCGTGATCGCTTTGAGGCTGAAACAGGATTTGCCGGCGCGGCCACCGGTCCGCGTCCTGGCGCGTTCCATGCCTCGGCCGACTACCAGGACGTCCGCTGCAACGGACAGCACTTCCGGCTGGGCGCGATCCAGGCGCAGGTCGTGCGCGCGCTGCACGAGGCTGCCGGGCGCGGCGAGCCCTGGCAGAGCGGTAAGGCGATCCTCGCCGCCGCGGGCTCGCGCAGCCTCAAGATGTCCGATGTCTTCAAGTCGAAGAAGAACTGGCGCCTGCTGATCGAGTCGGACGGCCGCGGCGCCTATCGCCTGCTCGGGCTCTGAGACTGCGCCATCCCGTCCCTCCGCGCGCCCACGCGATCCCCTCTGTGGGATGCGCCGGGGGATGAGTGGGGGATGACGATCCCCCACAGAGCCATTCTCCCTTGAATTGAAAGGCTCCTGACAATCCCCCTCCGTATCCCACTCCAATCCTGACGAAATCCCCTCGCAGGATTTCGCATCGTGCTCCTAGCAAACGACACCAGGAGACGACGATGCAGCAGAAGACCTGCCTCACACAGAAGGAGCTCGCGCGGCGCTGGACGATCTCGCACCGCACGCTCGAGCGCTGGCGATGGGCCGGGGAAGGCCCCGCGTACATGAAACTCGGCGGCCGGGTGGTTTACCGGATCGAGGACATTCTCGCCTTCGAGAAGGACCAGCTCACGCACACCGCCGACAGCGCGCGGGGGGCGGCATGATGGAGCGTCGGTCCGCCATCCACGGCAGCCGGGTCGTGTCGATCTTCGGTGCCGCCGGTCCCGCAATCGACGAGGTGGGGCTCTCAGCCTGGATCGCGCAGGCCGCCCCGGGCGAGGCGCTGATCTATCACCGCGGCTTCCTCGCCGTCGACGCCACCGGGGCCGTCTCGAACCTCACGCCCGAGCGCCAGCGCACCCTGCGAGGTGTCGCCTCCGCCGCCCTGCGCGCCGCCGAGCAGCGGCTCGTCCACCTCGTGCAGGCCCGGCTCGGCCCCGACCACTTCGCCTACATCGCCGTCGCTCGGCCGAAACCCGGTCCCGCCGGCGCCGCCCTCTCGATGCGCCTCCTCGAGGCCGCCTGACCGCATCCCCCATCACGGAGAAACCCATGACGTTCCCGCAGAACACCCCCGGCATCGACGATCTCATCAACCTGCCCGCGGGCGAGATCGCCCAGCTTCCGGTCGAGCTTCTGGCCGCCATGCAGCGCGAAATCGATGTTGCCGCGAAGCAGATGAAGGCCGTCACCGCGCGCTTTTCGACCGCGCTCGAGGTGCGCTACGCCACCCGCGCAGCCGAGGCCCGCCGCGCCTGCGGCAAGGACACCGGCACCGTCCGCCTTGCCGATGGCGATTTCACCGTGGTCGCCGATCTGCCGAAGCGGGTCGAATGGGACCAGACCCAGCTCGCCGCCATGGTCGAGCGGATCCGTGCCGCGGGCGACGATCCGTCCGAATATGTCGAGATCAGCTTCAAGGTGCCCGAACGCGCCTATGCCGCCTGGCCCGAGGCGATCCGCCAGGGCTTCGAGCCCGCCCGCACCGTGAAGACCGGCGCGCTGAAGATCGCGATCCTGCCGCAGGAGGATCGCGCGTGAGCCTCCCCATCATCACCGCCGATCAGCGGCTGGCCGAGACTCGTGGCGTCAAGGGCGTGATCTTCGGTCCGTCCGGGATCGGCAAGACCAGCCTGCTCTGGACGCTCGAATCCTCGACCACTCTGTTCTTCGACCTCGAGGCGGGCGACCTTGCCATCGAGGGAATGCTCATCGACGTGGTCCGGCCGCGCACATGGAAGGAGTGTCGGGACTTCGCGGTCTTCATCGGCGGCCCGAACCCGGCGCTCCGGCCCGAACAGCCCTACAGTCAGGCGCATTTCGACGAGGTGTGCGGGCGGTTCGGAGATCCGCGCGTCCTCGCGAAATACGACACGGTCTTCATCGACTCGATCACCGTGGCCGGGCGGCTCTGCTTCCAATGGTGTCGCGGTCAGCCGGAGGCGCATTCGGAGAAGACCGGCAAGCCGGACGTGCGCGGCGCCTACGGGCTTCACGGGCGCGAAATGATCGGCTGGCTGACCCACCTCCAGCACACGCGCGGCAAGAACGTCTGGTTCGTCGGGATCCTCGACGAGAAGCTCGATGACTTCAATCGCAAGGTCTTCGTCCCGCAGATCGATGGCTCGAAAACCGGGCTCGAGCTGCCCGGCATCGTCGATCAGGTCATCACCATGGCCAGCCTGCCGGACGAGATGAACCGGCCCCAGCGCGCTTTCGTCTGCCAGACGCTGAACCCGTGGGGCTACCCGGCGAAGGACCGGTCCGGTCGTCTCGACCTGGTCGAAGAGCCTCATCTCGGCCGGCTGATGGAGAAGATCCGCGGCCCGCTGATCCCTGCGGAACGGCGGCTGACCTATTCGCCGCCGCAGCTGCCCCCGCCGCCCGGTGCGCCAGCGCCCGACACCCAATCCGCTCCCACCAACTGAAAGGACCCGAGCCATGTCCGGTCTCTGGAACGACTTCAACGATGCGCAATCCAACACGAACCTCATCCCCAAGGGTACGCTCGCCAAGGTGCGGCTGACCATCCGCCCCGGCGGCTTCGACGACCCGTCGCAGGGCTGGACCGGTGGCTATGCCACCCGTGGCTCGACCGGGGCTGTCTACCTCAACGGCGAGTTCACGGTCACCGAGGGCCAATACGCCCGGCGCAAGATCTTCACGCTGATCGGTCTCTACAGCCCCAAGGGCCCGGACTGGGCAAACATGGGCCGCAGCCTGATCCGCGGGATGCTGAACTCGGCGCGCGGGATCTCGGACAAGGATCAGTCCCCGCAGGCGCAGGCGGCGCGGCGGATCGGCGGGTTCGCCGATCTCGACGGGATCGAGTTCGTCGCCCGGATCGACGTCGGCAGCGACGCCATGGGCGAGGAGAAGAACGAGATCCGCGCCGCGGTCACGCCCGACCACCGCGACTATGCTCAGGTCATGGGCCTGGCGGCGCAGCACGGCTACCAGCCGCCCGTGCAGTCTGCGGTGCAGGCGTCGGTGCAGCAGCCCGCGGCCTCGCCGGTGCCGGGCCGTCCTGCCTGGGCGCAGTGAGGGCGCGCGATGCTCCTCCGCCCCCGCCAGAAACTCTTCGTGGAGCGCAGCCTCGCTGCGCTCTCGACTCGCGACAACACGCTGGGTGTTGCGCCCACCGGCGCGGGCAAGACGATCATGCTCTCGGCCGTCACCGGCGGGATGACCGGGGACGGCGCCAAGGCTTGCGTGCTCGCCCATCGCGACGAGCTGACCAGCCAGAACCGGGCGAAGTTCGCCCGGGTCAATCCCGACACGGAGACCTCCGTCGTCGATGCCACGACCAAGTCCTGGAACGGACAGGTCACCTTCGCCATGGCGCCGACGCTGTCTCGGGCGTCCAATCTCGCCGCGATGCCGAAGCTCGACCTTCTGGTAATCGACGAGGCCCATCACGCGGTGGCCGAGAGCTACCGGCGCATCATCGACCGGGTGCGCGAGGCCAACCCCGAGGCCCGCATCTTCGGCGTCACCGCGACGCCGAACCGGGGCGACAAGAAGGGGCTGCGCGAGGTCTTCGACAATGTCGCCGACCAGGTCCGGCTGGGCGAACTGATCGCGTCCGGTCACCTCGTGCCGCCGCGGACCTTCGTGATCGATGTCGGCGTGCAGGACCAGCTGCGCGCCGTCCGCAAGACCGCCGACGATTACGACATGGGCGCGGTCGCGGCGATCATGAACCGCGCGCCCATTACCGAGGAAGTGATCCGGCACTGGGAGGAAAAGGCGGGCGACCGCCAAACCGTCGTGTTCTGCTCGACGGTCGCGCACGCCATGGACGTGGCGACCGCCTTCAACGAGGCCGGAAACCCGGCCGCCGTCGTCCTTGGCGACATGGGCTCCACTGAGCGGAAGATGGTGCTCGAAGCCTATGCGTCCGGGGAGGTACAGGTCATCGTCAACGTCGCGGTGCTGACCGAGGGCTGGGACCACCCGCCGACCTCCTGCGTCGTCCTGCTGCGCCCCAGCTCCTACAAGTCCACGATGATCCAGATGGTCGGTCGCGGCCTACGCACCGTCGATCCGGCCGAACATCCTGGCGTGGTGAAGACCGACTGCATCGTGCTCGACTTTGGGATCTCAAGCCTGACGCATGGCACGCTGGAGCAGGACGTCGATCTAGACGGTCGCGATCCGACACCGGGCGAAGCCCCGACGAAGACCTGTCCGGAATGCGAGGCGGAGATCCCGCTCGCGTCGCGGCAGTGCCCGATCTGCGGCCACGAATTCCAGGGCGGGTCCGTGACGACGCCGCTCGAGAACGTCGTGATGTCCGAGATCGACCTGCTCAAACGGTCGAGCTTCGTCTGGGAAGACCTCTTCGGCGACGAAGCCGCGCTGATGGCCAGCGGCTTCAGCGCCTGGGGCGGCGTGTTCTTCCTGGAAGGCCGCTGGCATGCCGTGGGCGGCGCGAGGGGGCAGCCGACCTGCCTTCTCGGCGTGGGGGATCGGACTGTCTGCCTCGCGCGGGCCGACGATTGGCTGAACGAACACGAGAGCGACGAGAGCGCCTTCAAGTCCAAGCGCTGGCTGAGCCAGGCGCCGACCGAAAAGCAGCTGCAATACCTCTCGCCCGCGCAGCGGCAGGATTACGGGCTGACCCGCTACCGGGCGTCTGCGCTGATCACCTTCCAGTTCAACCGGCGCGACATTCGCCGGCTCGTCATGTCGGCCGCGCCCGAGCGGAGGGCGGCGTGAACCATGTCGCGGAAATCCCATCCCCGCCCGCAGAGGCTCCGGATCGACCGGGCTTTGATCGCCTCTGGCATCCGCGGCCGGTCATTTGCGCGGTCTGCGCCGCGCGCACGCGCGGCTTCGGCTGGTTCGATCCCCACAGGCCGCGGCCCCACCGAACCCGCCGCTGGTTCTGTTCCATGGGCTGCCAGGCGGCCTTCACCTGCAAAGCAAAGAGAGGACTGAGCATGGTCGATTTCACCGAGGAGGAAACCCAGGCGCTGCCCGCCGTCATGCGCGCGCTCGCCCCAGAGATGGAGCGGATCGGCTGGGACCAGCCGCTGGCCCGGCTGACGCAGAACGACATGCACCGGCTGATCGTCACCACCATCGAGGCCTTCCGCGCCGAGATGGCCGAGATCGCCAGCCAGTCGGAGATCCCGTTCTGATGCTGGATTACAACCACCGCCCCGGCATCGCGGAGCGCATCAACGCCGCCGTGGATGCCGCGCTCGAGGCTGAACGCGCTGCCACGCCGCCGCGCGACTACCTCGGCGCGTCCCGGCTCGGCCATGCCTGCGAGCGCGCGCTGCAGTTCGAGTTCGCGGGCGCGCCGAAGGACGAGGGCCAGGACTTCTCCGGCCGATCGCTCCGGATCTTTGCGATCGGGCATGAGCTCGAGGATCTCGCCATCCGCTGGCTGCGGGCGGCGGGGCTCGATCTGGTCACCCAGAAACGCGACGGCGGCCAGTTCGGCTTCTCCGTCGCGGGCGGGCGGATCCGCGGCCACGTCGACGGGATCGTCGCCGAGGCCCCGGCGGCGCTGGGGCTGCGCACCCCGGCACTCTGGGAATGCAAGACCATGAACGCGAAGAACTGGCGTGAGACTGTGGCCAAGGGCGTGACCGTCTCGAAGCCGGTCTATACCGCGCAGATCGCGCTCTACCAGGCCTACATGGAAGCGACGGTGCCGGGCATCAGCGCCACCCGCGCGCTCTTCACCGCGATCAACAAGGACACGGCCGAGCTGCACCATGAACTGGTGCCCTTCGATGCCGATCTCGCGCAGCGCATGTCCGACCGCGGGGTGCGGATCCTGCGGGCGACCGATGCCGGTGAGCTGTTGCCGCGCATCGCCGCCAGTCGCGACTTCTTCGAATGCCGGTTCTGCCCGTGGGCCGAGCGGTGCTGGAGCCTGCCGGCATGAGCGACGACAACATCATCCACTTCAACCCCTGGCGCGATTTCAACGACGCGGCGCCGCTGGCCGATCCCTTCGCGGTCGAACCGGACGCAGACCAGATCGCTCGCTTCGTCGATGTCGTCTTCGGCTATGCCGAGGGGCTGATCCCGATCCGGGGTTTCGTGGACAAGGGTCAGGGCAAGGATGGCCGGCCGCACAACATCTGGATCGAGGCGGATGCGACAGCGCCCGACAAGCTCGCGACCTTCGCCGGCTGGGCTGCCCGCGAGGGCGCGGCGGTCTACGTCATCCCCGGCACGGTCGCGGAAACGGGCCAAGCTCGCGCCGGGGACGTCCTTCAGATGCAGAGCCTCGTGGTCGATCTCGACTCGGGCGACATCCCGGCTAAGCTCGATCACCTCGTCCACCATCTCGGCCGCCCGACCCTGATCGTCGAGAGCGGCGGGCGCACGTCCGAAGGCGCGACCAAGCTGCATGTCTGGTGGAAACTGACCGAGCCCGCGGAGGGCGCCGATCTCGACCGGCTCTGCCAGCTGCGCTGCGAGATCGCGCTGAAGGTCGGCGGCGACACGCATTTCCGCTCAGCCCACCAGCCGATCCGCGTGCCGGGGACGGTCTATCACAAGGGTGGGCTCACCCGGCTCGTCCAGATCCGCGAGGCAGCCGATCTCGAGGTCGATTTCACCGAGATGGCCGAGCGCGTTGCCGACATGCCGCCGATGCCTGGCGTCGGCATGGCCACGGTCGAGTCCCGCGAGAAACCCGCCATCGACGACGTACTGGTGACCCCGGCCCACGAGGGCGGCACGGATAAGTGGTCCCGTTTCGAGGGCGCCTCGGCCGCCATCGGCTACTTCCTTCGTCTGGTCCACGAGGGCCGGATGTCGATGGACGAGGGCTGGACGGCGATCTGCGGCTACAACGCCGCGATGCTCCGCCCCGCCTGGCCGCTCGACCGGCTGAAGCGCGAGACGAACCGCCTGTGGGAGCTGCACATCAAACGGCACGGGCCGCCGCTGATCCGCCTCGACAGCGCGGCGCCTGCTCAGACCGAGCTGCCCGCCTTCACGCTGGGCGCGCTGCTCGACGACACGAGCCCGATGCCGGACGACATCATCGGCCCACGCGTTCTGACGCCGGGCGGGCTCCTGGTGCTGGGCGGCGCGCCCAAGGTGGGCAAGAGCGACCTGCTGATCGCCTTGCTGGTGCACATGGCGGCGGGCGTGCCCTTCCTCGGTTTCACCCCGCCACGGCCGCTGCGAATCTTCTACCTGCAGGCCGAGATCCAGTACCATTACCTGCGCGAGCGCATGCAGCAGATCGGCCTGCCGCCCGAGCTGATCGCCGCCGCGCGCGACAACCTGATCGTCACCCCGAAACTGCGCATGCTGCTCGATGCCGAGGGCAGCGCCCGCGTCGCCGAGGCGATCAGGGCCGCATTCCCAGACGAACCGCTCGACATCCTCTGCATCGATCCGATCCGGAACCTCTTCGACGGCGGCCCGGATGGCGGCGGCGAGAACGACAACGCCGCGATGATGTTCTTCCTGAAGGACCGGGTCGAGGTGCTGCGCGACCACGTCAATCCCGACTGTGGCGTGATCCTCGTCCACCACACCAAGAAGCTCTCGAAGCACCAGGTGAAGGAGGATCCGTTCCTCGCCCTTTCCGGCGCAAGCGCGCTCCGGGGCTTCTACACCACCGGTCTGATCCTGCACCGGCCCGAGGAGGACTCGACCCAGCGTCGCCTCGAGATCGAGCTGCGCAATGGCCCCGCGCTGCCCGCGAAGCTGGTGGACAAGGTCAAGGGCAAGTGGGTCGAGATCAACCCGATGAACGAGCGGCTCGTGCGCCCCGAGGTCGGTGCCAGGCATGACGCCGAGCGTGATCGCAAGCGAGATGTGATCCTCTCGATCCTCCTAGACGAGGCAGCCGAGGGGCGTCTCTACACCATCAACCAGTTTGCCGAAGCCTTCGAGAACAAGGGCGGTCTGGGCGGCAAGGACACGATCCGCGACCGGATCGCGGTGCAGGCCACCAAGGGCGCCATCAAGTTCATCCGCGACGGCGCGCCCTACGGCCTCGGGCCTTCGCGATCGCGCTTCGGCTACCTCTGCGTCGAGGGGATGGTCATGCCCACGGACGACGAAGATGTTGATCCGGCGACCGGCGAGGTCACCCCCGCAAGCATCGCGGTGCTGCCCACCCATTACAAATCGCCGCAGACCGGGGCGCTGCTCGAGGTCGAGAACCCTCAGGTCTGGGTCTATCCGGAGGGGGAACGGCCATGATCGCCCCCGCAGATCGCTTCGCGCAGAATTGCGCAGGAGCCGGTTTGAGCCAGATGCGGGGCCTTGCCGAAACTGCCTCGCAATTCGTTCGCAAACCTGCGCAAACGCCCGCTGTGCCCAGTTTCGGCCCGCTTACGAAACTGGCCCTGCAGGATTGCGCTCGGACCGCAACCGCTACTCGGCAATCAGATTCGGCTGGGTCAGGCGCAAGCGCACTCCCGAAACTGGAATTCTCTCTTCCTGTCAGTGTGTTGCTTCGGTTTTCCAGTTTAGGGGGTGAAACCACCCCCTACGGGGGTGGGGGAGAACGCCGCAGGCGGGTCCTCCCACGCCCACCCCCAGAGGTTTCGCGCGCGTGGCTCGTCCCCGCCCAAACCTCCCGATCCGACGACGGCGGCCGCGTACCGCCAAGCACCAGACCGCCGTCGTCTTCCACCCGAGCAGCCAACCAGAAGAGGAGACCACTCATGGCTGACCTGATTCTCGCCACACACCGCCGCGAGGCAATCCCCGATCTGCCACCCGCCGTCCGGGCCAACCGCGCGATGCTGGCGCTCGACCTCGGCACCACGGCGGGCTGGGCGCTGCACGGCATCGACGGGCTGATCTCCTCCGGCACGGTGTCCTTCCGCCCCGGCCGCTTCGACGGTGGCGGCATGCGGTATCTCCGCTTCACCAACTGGCTGACCGAGATCGACCGCCTGTCCGGGCCCGTCGCCGCGATCTGGTTCGAGGAGGTCCGTCGCCACGCGGCCACCGACGCGGCACATGTCTATGGTGGGCTGATGGCCACGCTGACCGCATGGGCCGAACTGCGCGGCATTCCCTACGAGGGCGTCCCGGTTGGCACGATCAAGCGGCACGCCACGGGCAAGGGCAACGCTCCCAAGGAGGCGATGATTGCCGCGGCCCGCGCCCGGGGGTTCAGCCCCGCCAACGACAACGAGGCCGACGCCATCGCGATCCTGCTCTGGGCGCTGGAGACCAAGGGGGGCCTGCAATGAGGCGGTTTCCCCGTTGCTATGGCGGCGAGCGCCGGAACCCCGAACAGGTCAAGCGCGACGGCTGGAAGGAGCAACGCGTGTTTGCAGTTTCCCTTGACGATCAGAGACTTACTTGGCCTGAGCGGGAGCTGGTGCGGCAACTCGGCGAGCGTCTCTACGGCGCGCGCCCAACACAACGAGAGGTGAGGAAATGACCCATTGGACACCAGCCGACGTGGAGGCGCGGCTCTCCGAGGCCGGGATGATCCTGCGCCGTCTGCCGGAGCCCCGGCGCAACGGATACTTCAGCACATGGCCGGAGATCGTCCACGGCTTCGCCGACAAGGTGGGCCAGGAGCCGAAGCCCATGCGCGTCTCGCCTTCGCCGCGGGACATCGCGCGCATGGAAGAGACGCTGACCTGGACGAACTGCCTCGAGCCCATCGACGGCAAGATCGTCTGGATGAAGGCCCATGACGAGCGGTGGAAGAACATCTGCTGGCACGTCGGTCTCTGCCACGCCGCTGCGCATCAGCACTGGCGCTACGGGCTGTCGCTGATCGCACTCAACCTCAACAGGCAGCCCTTCAACCGGAAACTGCCGATCCTCGAGATCATCAAGCTGGCGCGCAGCCTGTAGGAAAGTCTCGTGTAGAGGGTTTTCGCGCAGACAAAAACGCCTCTCCCGGGCTAGAAACTGGATATGCTCGGGAGAGGCGCGCGCGGCGCGGTCCCGAACGAAACCATCCTTTCGTTGGCGGGGTCCGTTAGAAAAGGAAAGTCGCTGATCCTTTCCTTGCAGGTCGCCGTCAGCTGCCTGCGCGCCCCTCGGCCGAGTTCGCGGTTCCTTCTCCGCAACATTCGTATGCTGGCGGGCGAAGCGCGGGACATCGCCAGCGACAGGGCCGGATTTTTGGGAAGCCACCCGAAGTCGGCGCCACCCGCGCCCCGCGCAAGAACCAATGAATGCTGGCCTTCCGACTGGACACCGCTGGTGGCCGCTGGACCCCGTGTGGAGTCCGGCCCGGCATCCGGAGTCCGGAAGCCACCGGCATCCACCCGACCGAGGAACCTTGCCCACGATGACGCTGAGCTTCGCCCCGGACGCGATCGAGACCTGGCCGCTGTCCCGCCTCCAGCCCTACGCGAAGAACGCGAAGGCCCATGGCGCAGACCAGGTCGCGAAGATCGCCGCCAGCATGGCCGAGTTCGGCTGGACCGTGCCGTGTCTCGTCGGCGAGGACGGCGAGCTGATCGCGGGACACGGGCGCGTGCTGGCCGCGACGCAGCTCGGGCTAACCGAGGCGCCGGTCATCGTGCTCGGGCATCTGACCGAAGCGCAGCGCCGGGCCTACCGCATCGCGGACAACAAGCTGACGGAACTCGGCACGTGGGACGAGGCGCTGCTGTCGGCGGAACTGAACGACCTTCTGGCCGAGGACTTCGACCTGTCGTTGGTTGGGTTTTCCGATGGCGAACTCGACAAGCTGCTGGCCTACGTCGCGGAAGACGACGGTGAAGAAGGTGGCGCCGGGGGCTCCGTGCCGCCGGTGACCATCCCCGAACCGCCGCGCAATCCTGCGTCGCGCACCGGCGATCTGTGGATCCTTGGCGATCACCGCCTGCTGTGCGGCGACAGCACCAGCGCTGCCGACGTGCGCCGTCTGATGAATGGCGAGCGGGCGATCCTGTTCGCGACCGACCCACCGTATCTCGTGGACTACGACGGCTCGAACCATCCGACCCGCAACAAGGACTGGTCGGCGTCCTACGGCACGACCTGGGACGACAGTTCGCAGGGCGCGGAACTTTACGACGGCTTCATCGCCGCCGCCGTGGCCGAGGCCATCGCCGAGGACGCCGCCTGGTACTGCTGGCACGCCTCACGCCGCCAGGCGATGCTGGAAACCTGCTGGGAAAAGGCGGGCGCCTTCGTCCATCAGCAGATCATCTGGGTGAAGGACCGGGGCGTCCTGACCCGCTCGCACTACCTCTGGAAACACGAGCCCTGCTTCATGGGCTGGCGCCGTCCGAACCGTCCGCCGAAGGTGGCCGAGCAGACGCTGCCCTCGACGTGGGAGATGCCATCCTTCGCGAAGGACGAGCGCCCGGACCACCCGACGCCGAAGCCGCTGGACGCCTTCGGCATCCCCATGCGGCAGCATGTGGCGCGGGGCGGGCTCTGCTACGAGCCGTTCTCGGGGTCCGGCTCGCAGATCATGGCGGGCGAGGTGAACGGCCGCCGTGTCTTCGCGATGGAAATCAGTCCGGCATATGTCGATGTCGCCGTCGAACGCTGGCAGGCCGAGACGGGACATGAGGCGATACTCGATGGCGACGGTCGTAGCTTCGCCGAGGTGAAAGTCGAGCGGCTTAGCCAATCCGCAACCGACGAGGAAGCGGCCGCATGAAGCAGAGCCGAGCTATGTCACTGGTCGAAGCGATCGCCAACGTAGCTGTCGGCTACAGCGTCGCGGTCGTCACGCAGATAATGGTCTTTCCAGTTTTCGGCCTGCACACGACGCTGGAGCAGAACCTGAAGATGGGCGCGGTTTTCACTCTGGTGAGCGTCGTGCGGTCTTTTGTGCTGCGGCGGTTTTTTGAGGCCATCCGGATCAGAGCGACGGAGCCGCCGCTCATACGGCGGCGGCTTCCTTATAGACGGGACTTTAGTAGTGTGGCGGATCGCAATCAGCGCTCGATACGATAGACCCGTCCGCGTCCCTGGACCTTCTCCGAGGTCACTTCGAGCCCGAGTTTCTTCTTCAGCGCCCCTGCCATCGCGCCGCGCACCGTGTGCGACTGCCAGCCCGTCGCGGCCATGATCTCCTCGATGGTCGCGCCGTCCGGCGCGCGCAGCATGGCGATCAGCGTGGCCTGCTTGGTGCCCTCGCGCGGCGTGCGCGCCTTGGGCGCGGCCTTCGGTTCGGTGGGAGTGTCCGGCGCGGACTGCTCGGTCGGCGCGTCCGTCGCGCCCGCAGGCGCGGCGTTCGCGTCCTCGGTCTCGATGCCGATGGCGGTGAGGCCCGCTTCGGTGGCGACCAGCGTGACGCCGTGGCCATCGCCGGTCTCGCGCCAGACGGGTTCGCCATTGCGCATGTCCGCGTCGACCTCTTCGAGGAAGCCCTTGGCGAGCATCGCGCCGACCACCTTGGCGGCGGCGCCGCCGCGCAGGCTCTCGGGCAGCGGCAGGGCGATGTGCTCGGGCCGCTGGGCGGCGGCGCTGAGGATGATGGCTTGTGTATCGGAAAGCTTGGTCATGGGGTCGTCTCCGTATTCGGGCCCGCGTCATGCGGCGCCTTCTACGACCCCGAGCCGCGCAGGGCGCGCGGCAGGAGTTCTGGCTGGGCCGGAGATCAGCGGGCGTGTTCGCCCTCGCCGAAGGCGCTGTCGGTGATGCGCTTCAGGAGGCTGGCGTAGTGCTCGAGGGTGCCGACCATCGCCCAGCCCGCCTCGTCGGGGGCGCAGTTGAAATGGTCGTCGCTGAGTGCCTGCAGGCGGGCGAGCATCTCGTCTATCTCGGCTTTCTTGCCGATGAAGGCAGCGAGTGCTGCTTCCTTGTTCCGCCGGGCCTTCTCGGCGCGGAGTTCGTGGCGCGGGGTGGTGATCGGGTTCAGTCGGCTGGTCATCGTGGTGGCTCCGGGTGAGTTGCATCGTCCTTGTGGGATGGACGTTCGCTCTGTCTCGGAGGCTTATCAACTCGATAAGCACATGATCTTGAACGATAATCGGAGCTGTCGATGCAGGGCATGAGCGAGCGCCAGTACGCCGCCCATGTCGGGCTGTCGCGGGGCGCAATCCAGAAGGCGAAGACGGCCGAACGGCTGGTCCTTTATCCCGACGGCAGCATCAACGTGGCCGCCAGCGACGCCAGGCGTGCCGAGACGACCGACCCCTCCAAGACCCGCAAGCCGCCAGCGCCGAAGCTGAAGCCCGTTCCCGAGGCCGCAGTGGCCGCTGTCGGCGACACGCTGCGCGAGCAGGGGCTGGCGGTCCCGGCGGTTGGCGGCGGCACGACGTTTCTGCAGGCCAAGACGGCGAATGAGGTGCTGAAGGCGCAGGAGCGGCGCATCCGGCTCCAGAAGCTGAAGGGGGAGTTGATCGAGCGGGCGCGCGCGCTGGCGCTGGTTTTTCGGCTGGCGCGGGAGGAACGGGACGCATGGGTGACCTGGCCCGCGCGTGCGGCGGCGCTGATGGCGGCAGAGCTCTCGGCCTCGTCCAGCGACGCGACGGGCCAGCAGATCGCCGTGGAGCCAGCCGCGATGCAGAAGGTCCTGGAGAAACATGTACGCGCCCACCTCGACGAACTCGCCGAGGTCCGGCCCGACTTCCGGTGAGAGCGGCGATGGCCTGACGGACTTCGACGGCGCGGGAGAGATCCTGCGCGCCTGGGGCAACGGGCTGCGGCCCGACCCGGACCTGACCGTTTCGGAATGGGCGGACCGGCACCGGATGCTCTCCGGCCGCGCCTCGGCCGAACCGGGGCGATATCGCACGGTGCGCACGCCCTATATGCGCGAGATCATGGACCGGCTGTCGCCCGGCGATCCCTCGCAGCGGATCGTGTTCATGAAGGCGGCGCAGGTCGGCGCGACAGAGGCCGGTAACAACTGGATCGGGTTCGCGATCCACCAGGCGCCGGGGCCGATGCTGGCCGTCCAGCCGACGGTGGAACTGGCCAAGCGCAACTCGCGCCAGCGGATCGACCCACTGATCGACGAAAGCTCGGAACTGCGGGAGCGGGTGAAGCCCGCGCGCTCGCGCGATGCGGGCAACACCATGCTGTCGAAGGAGTTCGCGGGCGGCATCCTGATCATGACGGGTGCCAACTCCGCGGTGGGGCTACGCTCGACCCCGGCACGCTACATCTTCCTCGACGAGGTCGACGCCTATCCAGCGTCCGCTGACGAGGAAGGCGACCCGGTGACATTGGCCGAGGCGCGGTCGCTGACCTTCGCCCATCGGCGCAAGGTGTTCCTGGTCTCGACGCCGACGATCCGGGGCCTGAGCCGGATCGAGCGCGAATACGAGGCGAGCGACCAGCGCCGGTTCTTCGTGCCGTGCCCGCATTGCGGCGCGATGCAATGGCTGAAGTTCGACCGCCTGCGCTGGCAGAAAGGCCGCCCGGAGACGGCGGAATATCACTGCGAGGGCTGCGACGCGGCAATCGCGGAGCACCACAAGACGGCCATGCTGGAGGGTGGCGAATGGCGGGCGACCGCCACGGCCGCCGATCCGACCACGGTCGGGTATCACCTCTCGGCGCTCTACTCGCCGATCGGCTGGTTGAGCTGGGAGCGGATCGTGCGGGCATGGGACGCGGCGCAGGGGTCTGACGAGGCGATCAAGGCGTTCCGCAACACGATCCTCGGCGAGACATGGGTCGAAACCGGCGAAGCGCCCGACTGGCAGCGGCTCTACGACCGCCGAGAGCGCTGGACATCCGGCACGGTGCCTGCGGGCGGGCTGTTCCTGACGGCCGGGGCCGACGTTCAGAAGGACCGCATCGAGGTCGACGTCTGGGCCTGGGGCCGCGGACTTGAGTCTTGGCTCGTCGATCACGTCGTGATCGAAGGCGGGCCGGATCGGCACGACGCATGGTCGGAGCTGACCGCGCTGCTCGACCGGTCCTGGCCGCATGAACGCGGCGCGCATCTGCGTATCGCAAGGCTCGCCATCGACACCGGCTACGAGGCCCCGGCGGTCTATGCCTGGTCGCGGGCGCAGGGGTTCGCGCAGGTGTCGCCGGTGAAGGGCGTCGAGGGCTTCAACCGCTCGAGCCCGGTGTCGGGGCCGACCTTCGTCGACGCAACCGAGGGCGGCAAACGCCTCCGGCGCGGGGCGCGGCTCTGGACCGTGGCGGTATCGACCTTCAAGGCCGAAACCTACCGCTTCCTGCGGCTGGCGCGCCCGACCGATGAGGAGATGGCTGACGGGGCGGCGTTCCCGCCCGGCTCGGTGCATCTGCCGCATTGGGTCGAAAACGAATGGCTGAAGCAGTTCGTCGCCGAGCAACTGGTGACGGTGCGCACGAAGCGCGGCTTCGCCCGGCTGGAATGGCAGAAGCTGCGCGAGCGAAACGAGGCGCTGGACTGCCGGGTCTATGCCCGCGCCGCCGCCTGGATCGCGGGCGCGGACCGATGGTCTGAGGCGAAATGGCGCGACCTCGAGGATCAGCTCGGGGCGGCTTCCACCGACAGCGATCCCGCCGGGCAGATCAACCGGCCGGGACAGGCCCCGCAGGGCAAGCGCCGCTCCGACTGGCTCGGGGGGCGCGGAGGATGGTTCTGAACATGACCGACTGGACGGAAACCGAACTCTCGGCGCTGCGCCGCGCCTACGCCAGCGGCACCACCCGCGTCAGCTATGACGGCAAATCGGTAGACTACGGCTCGGCGGAAGATCTGCTCGCCCGTATCCGGACCATCGAGCGCGCCATCGCGGGCACCACCCGACCGCTGCCGGTGGCCGGGCTCGCTGGCTTCTCGCGCGGGGACCGGTGATGTCGGCGAACTGGTTTGATCACGCCATCGCCACGGTGGCGCCGCGCATGGCGGCCCGCCGCGTGATGGCGCGGCAGGCTTTCGAGACCCTGACGCGGGGCTATGACGGGGCCGCGCGCGGGCGGCGGACGGAAGGGTGGCGCGCGCCGGGATCCTCGGCCGACACCGAGATCGGCGTCGCCGGGGCGCTGCTGCGCGACCGGATGCGAGATCTCGTGCGGAACAACCCGCATGCGGCCAAGGCCGTCGCGGTGCTGGTGAACAACATCATCGGCGCGGGCATCATGCCCCGCGCCGCCAGCGGCGACGACACGCTCGACCGGAAGGTCGACGCCCTCTTCGAGCGCTGGACGGCGGAGTGCGATGCCGACGGCCAGCTCGACTTCTACGGTCTGCAGACGCTGATCTGCCGCGAGATGGTCGAAGCGGGCGAGGTTCTGGTGCGCCGCCGTTTGCGGCGGGCGAGCGATGGCCTTCCGGTGCCGCTGCAATTGCAGGTTCTGGAAGCCGACTTCCTCGACGCCACGAAATCCGGCGCCCTTGGCGCGGGCCGTCTTGTGCAGGGGATCGAGTTCGACCCGGTCGGCAAGCGACGGGCCTACTGGCTCCACGCCGAACATCCCGGCGACGCCTATGGCGCCTTGCAGAACGGCTTGCAGAGCCGCCCGGTCCCCGCGACCGAAATCGCCCATGTCTACGAGAAGCAGCGCACGCAGGCGCGTGGCGTCCCCTGGGGCGCGCCGGTGATCCGCAGCTTGCGCGATCTCGACGATTACGAGGTGGCGGAATTGGTCCGCAAGAAGACTGAGGCCTGCGTCACCGCCATCGTCTTCGGAGATGACGAGGCGCAGCAGGGCATCGCGCCCTCGGTGGTCGATGCCGATGGCAACCGGGTCGAGCAGTTCGAGCCGGGGCTGATCGCCTATGCCCGCGGCGGCAAGGACATCCGGTTCAACCAGCCGTCGGCCACCGGTGGTTACGGCGAATACAAGCGCGCGAGCCTGCACACAATCGCGGCCGGGTTCCGGGTGCCTTACGAGCTGCTGACCGGCGATCTCAGCCAGGTCAACTATTCCTCGATCCGGGCGGGGCTCGTGGAATTCCGTCGCCAGATCGACGCCGTCCAATGGCAACTGTTCATCCCGATGTTATGCGCCCCGGTTTGGCGGTGGTTCACCGAGGCCGCTTGGGCGGCGGGGCAGATCCCGTCGCCCATCGTGCCGGTCGAATGGTCGCCGCCGAAGTTCGAGGCGGTCGATCCGCAGAAAGATGCGATGGCGAACCTGCTGTCGATCCGCTCGGGTACCATGACGTTGGCCGAGGTGATCGCCCGGCAGGGCCGCAACCCCGATGCGGTGCTGGCCGAGATCGCCGCCACCAACGCCAAGCTCGACGCGCTGGGGCTGGTGCTCGACAGCGATCCGCGCCGCGTGACCAAGACCGGCAGCGCGCAGACCAGCGATCCAGCCACCGATCCGGATGCTAACGAACCTGCCGACGACCCCTCCACCGACGCGGAAACCGATACGGCGCAGGCCGACCAACAGGACTGACCTTCATGGACACGATGATCGAAATGCCGGCCATGCGCCGGTCGGCGGAGCTTGCGCCGAACACGGCCGATGCCGACAGCCGCACCGTCGAGGTGGTCTGGTCGGCAGGCGCGCGCGTCCGCCGCGCCACCTTCTTCGGCGAGCCCTATGACGAGGAACTGAGCCTTGATCCCGCCCATGTCCGGCTCGACCGGCTGAACGCGGGCGCGCCGTTCCTGAAGGTGCACGAGCTCGACACGCTCGACGCGGTGATCGGCTCGGTCGTGCCGGGGTCGGCGCGGATCGAGAACGGGCGCGGCATCGCGCTGGTGCGTATCAGCGAGCGCGCCGATGTCGAACCGATCTGGCGCGACATCCAGGCCGGGCACATCCGGGCGGTCTCGATCGGCTACCAGGTCCACCGCTTCGAGGTCTCGAAGCCGGAGGCCGCCCGCGAGCTTTGGCGCGCGGTGGACTGGACCCCTTTCGAGGTCTCCGCCGTCGCGGTCGGCGCCGATCCCGCCGCGGGCTTCCGCTCCCAGCATCCCCTTCACGACTGCGTCCTCCACCGCCGGGACGCCCCTTCCACCACGAAAGGACCGATCCCGATGACGGACAAGACCGAAGCCCCGGCGCGCGAGGCCGCAACCCCCGCCACCACCCAGCCGACCGAGCCGGTCGAAACCGAGGACACCCCCATGACCGAGCCGAAAGCGGCTGCGCCCGAACCGAAGGTCGCCGCAGTCGAAACCCGCACCCAGCCGAAGCTTCAGAATACCGATGCCCCGGCGGCGCCCGACACCGAAGCGGTCGCCACCCGCGCACGCGAGGCCGAGCGCGACCGCGTCTCCACCATCTACGATCTGGCAGGGCGGCTGAACCTCGATCGCGGCTTCGCCGAGGATCTGGTCAAGCGCGGCGTCAGCGTCGACGAGTCCCGCCGCCTGATCCTCGACCAGGTCGCTGCCAAGTCGGACGAGACCCGGACCTTCCCCCATGTCTCCGTCCCGCTGGGCGGCCGGGACGAGCGCATCACCCGCCGCGATGCGGTGGCGAATGCACTGCTGCACCGCTACAGCCCGACGCTGTTCCAGCTGGAAGACGCGGCGCGCCAGTATCGCGGCATGACCCTGCTGGAGCTCGCCCGCGAAAGCCTCGGCAATGCCGGGGTCAACACCCGTGGCCTGTCGCGTGACGAGGTGGCGACGCGCGCGCTGCACTCGACCTCGGACTTCCCCGAGATCCTGTCGGCCGTCACCAACAAGACCCTGCGCCAGGCCTACGAGGCCTATCCCCGCACCTTCATGCTGTTCTGCCGCCAGGTGCTCGCCACCGACTTCAAGGCGATGCACCGGGTGCAGCTCGGCGAAGCGCCGCAGCTTCTGGAAGTGGACGAGAGCGGCGAGTTCAAGCGCGGCACGCTGGGCGAGAGCAAGGAGAGCTACAAGGTCAAGACCTATGGCCGGGTGGTCGCGATCACCCGCCAGACACTGATCAACGACGATCTGGATGCCTTCACCCGGATCCCGGCGATGTACGGCAACTCCATCGCCCAGCTGGAGAGTGATGTGGTCTGGGGCATCATCACCGCCAACCCGGCCATGGCCGACGGCAACGCGCTGTTCCACACCACGCACAAGAACCTCGCGGGCACCGGCGCGGCGCTCGACGTGAGCAGCGTGGGCGCTGCGCGGGCTGCGATGGCCAAGCAGACCGGTCTCGACAAGAAGACGGTGCTGAACGTCCGGCCCGCCTTCCTGATCGTTCCCGCCTCGCTCGAACTGAAGGCCGAGCAGCTGGTCGCCCAGAACCTGGTGCCCGCCGCGACGTCCAGCGTCGTGCCGCAGTCTATCCGCACGCTGGCGCCGATCAGCGAGCCGCGCCTCGACGCCGCCAGCGAGACCGCCTGGTATCTGGCGGCCAGTCCGAACCAGATCGACACCATCGAGTACGCCTATCTCGAGGGCCAGCAGGGCGCCTACATCGAGACGCGCAACGGCTTCGACGTCGACGGCGTCGAGATCAAGTGCCGCCTCGACTTCGGCGCCAAGGCCATCGACTGGCGCGGTCTCTACAAGAACCCGGGCGCGTAACCTGCACCCCAAGCTGAAGCCTGACACTCGGGCGGTCCTCATGGGCCGTCCTTCGTCTTTCCACGAGGATCCCCATCATGAAAACCTACGTCCAGCCCGGCAACACAATCACCCTGACCGCGCCCTATGCCGTCGCCTCCGGCGATGGCCTGCTCGTCGGCTCTATCTTCGGCATTGCCGCCGGGGATGCCGCAGTCGGCGAGCCCGTCGAGACCGCGCTCCTCGGCGTGTTCGACATCACCAAGGTCGGCTCACAGGCCTGGACCGTCGGCGCGAAGGTCTATTGGGACGACACCAACAAGCGCTGCACCACGGTCGCCACCGACAACACCCTCATCGGTGTGGCAACCGAGGCCGTGGCCAGCGGCGCGGGCGACACCATCGGCCGGGTCCGCCTGAACGCAACCTTCTGATGAGCGCCTTCGCCGCCGCCGTGGGCGCGCTCTTCGCCGATCCGAACGTCGGCCGGGACGCGGTCTATATCGCCGACGGCGGCGCGCCCATGCTTGTGCGTGCCGTTGTCCGGCATGCGGACGCGGTTACCGACTTCGGCGATGCCCGGCTCTGGTCGGAAACAACCCGGATCGACCTGCGCGTAACAGAGGTGGCGAACCCGCGTCCCGGCGACCGCATCGAGATCGACGGGGATGCCTTCCTCATCCAGGGCGAGCCTGTCCGCGACCGCGAGCGGCTCGTTTGGACCGTGGATCTGAGGCCTGTGTGAAACTGAAGCTCGACATCGATCCCGACATCGTCGCGATGATGGCGGCCGAGGTCACGGCGGGCGAACGCGCTGTGACCGCCGCGATGCGCGAGGCCGGTACCGGCTTGAAGTCGGCTTGGCGATTGCAGATCACCGGCGCGGGGCTCGGCACACGGCTCGCCAATTCGATCCGGAGCCAGAACTTCCCGAGGTCGGGCGAAAGCCTCGACGCCGCGGCACTGGTCTGGTCCAAGGCCCCGGTCATCATCGGCGCGCACGACACCGGCCCGCTGATCCGCTCAAAGAACGGGTTCTGGCTGGCGATCCCGCTGCCCGCGGCGGGCAAGTCCCTGCGCGGCGGCAGGATCACCCCCGGTGAATGGGAACGGCGACGCGGTCTGCGCCTGCGCTTCGTCTATCGCCGGACGGGACCCAGCCTGCTGGTGGCAGAGGGACGGCTGAACACGAAGGGCCAGGCGGTGGTGTCGCGCTCGAAGACCGGGCGCGGCAAGGTCACCGCGCCGATCTTCCTGCTGGTTCCGCAGGTCAAACTGCCGAAGCGGCTGGACCTGGCGCGGGATGCAGAACGGGCGTTGGACCGCGTGCCGGGGCTGATCGTCGCGAACTGGGTTCAATTATAAACGTCGTCGCGGTTCTCCAGGTATGCGCCCACGACCCATATGAAGCTTTGGATGTCGATCCTGTCTCTAGGCCGCAACTCACTCAGGACTTCGCTTGTTCTATCGACGAGGTCGAGGAGGCTTGAATACACTTCAAACTTGAGCCCAGCCTCGTAAATTGACGCGAACGGATGTCCGACCCGGGCGGCGTAGTCTTTGGACACCTCGGGCTTCAAGAACATGTGCCGCTCAGGTTGCCAAAGGTAGGGAAGATAGGTCGCAACTGTCCATTTCGCCGAGTCATATGGCTTGAGCGCTGCCTCAAGGCGAGCAAGCGTGTTCTTGTTTGCGTCCTTGGTGAATCCAGCTATCGACTGGACTATCTTGTCGGCATCAGGCCCTCGGAGAGCATCCTGCAGCCTGGTCTTCTCAAATGGTGAGAGCATGTTGGTGGCTCGATAGACAGAGAGAACCGCCTCCCCATAACCTGAGCCGATCAATGCCTTTTCGAGCGGCGCAGCCTCGTCCAACTTTCGCTTAGCAGCGACCTTGTAATCGCGCTCCTGACTTGCGTATCCGTCTGAGTGAAAGCCATTGGGAAAGAACTTCAGAAAGCGGCTCTTGGCTCCTGCATACCCGAAATACCGCGGATCAGACTTACCTGCCTCATCGTGTAGTTGTTGCCACACGCGATCGGGATCATCGCCCTCCGCACAAATCTTACCGTCAGAAAGGCCATAGAATTTCCCATCTTTCTCGGCAAGACGCAGAGCGTGCTTCCCGAGCTTTGCCTGCCGAACAGTCCTAGCGACCGCCATCTCGCACTCCGCACAACGAAATCGTCGTGAAATGATAGACGCGGCGCCATCGATACAGAAAGCCCAAAGCGCCCGCGTCGCACGGTGAACGTTAGGTCCGTACAGTAGATATGCCCAGCCCTCGTGAAAACATCCTCGCCGCGCTGCACGCGCGGATTTCGGCGCTGCCCGCCACGGCCCTGCGCGGCGAGGTGCTGCCCGAGCGCGTTCCGGCCGAGGGGCTGCTGATCCTGCGCGACGGCGAGCCGGGCGAACCGGAGGTAACGCTGTCACCCCTGCGGTACCACTACCAGCATCGGGCCGAGATCGAGGCGGTCGTGCAGGGCACCGACCGTGACGCTGCCTTCGACACGCTGACCGCCAGCATCGGCTCGGCGCTCGCCGCCGACCGCACGCTGGGCGGGCTCTGCGACTGGGTTGAGGCGGAAGCGCCGAGGGCGGTCGATCTGCCAGTCGAGGGCGCGGCGAGCCTGAAGGCCGCCGTGATCCCGGTGGTGCTGCACTATTCCACGGCCGACCCGCTCGGCTGATCCCACCGACAACAGGAGAACACTATGGCACGAGCCCAGGGGGCGCGGGCGCAGATGGCGCTTGCGTTCGAGACCACGTATGGCCTGCCGCCCGCCAGCGGCTTCACCCGAATGCCCTTCGCCAGCACGTCGCTCGGCGCGGAGCAGCCGCTCCTGAACTCCGAGCTTCTCGGCTACGGCCGCGACCCGCTGGCGCCGATCAAGGACGCTGTCACGGCGGACGGCGATGTCGTCGTGCCGCTTGACGCCGAGGCCTTCGGTTTCTGGCTGAAAGCGGCCTTCGGCGCACCGACGACCACGGGCACCGGCCCTTGGACGCACGAATTCCAGTCGGGCGCCTGGACGCTGCCGAGCCTTTCCATCGAGACCGGTATGCCGGAGTTGCCGCGCTACGCCATGTATTCCGGCTGCGTGCTCGACCAGATCACCTGGCAGATGCAGCGATCCGGGCTGCTTACGGCCACGGCGCGACTGGTGGCGCAGGGCGAGACGGTGGGTACGACCACCAGCGCCGGGACGCCTGCCGCGCTGGAGCTTAAGCGCTTCGGTCATTTCAACGGGTCGATCACGCGGAACGGCTCGGCCCTCGGCAACGTGGTCTCCGCCGACATCACCTATGCCAACAACCTCGACCGGATCGAAACCATTCGTTCTGACGGCCGCATCGATGGCGCGGACCCGTCCATCGCCGCGTTGACGGGATCCATCGAAGTTCGGTTCGCCGACAGCACGCTGGTGACGCAGGCGATCAACGGCGATCCCTGCGAGCTCGAGTTCGCCTACGTCTTGCCCTCGGGTGAAAGCTTCACCTTCACCGTGCACGCCGTCTACCTGCCGCGCCCGCGCATCGAGATTTCCGGGCCGCAGGGCGTGCAGGCCACCTTCGACTGGCAGGCCGCCCGCGACAGCGTGGTCGGGCGGATGTGCACCGCCACCCTCGTGAACGATGTGGAGACCTTCTGATGCTGACGCTCGACCTGACCAATGCGCCCCGCTGGCATGACCTCGCGCCCGGCGTCCGGGTGCAACTCCGCCCGCTGACCACCGCGCTGATGGTGGCGACGCGCAGCGATCCCGCCGTCGAGGAGGTGCCCGAGGAGGCTTCCGACGAGGAACGCGCCGTCGCCTTCGCCAAGGCGCTGGCCCGACGCGCGGTGCTCGCCTGGGAGGGCATTGGAGATGCGGACGGCAATGCGATCGACCCGAGCCCCGAGGCCATCGACGCGCTCCTCGATGTCTGGCCGATCTTCGAAGCCTTCCAGCTGACCTACGTCTCCAAGGGTCTGCTGCTGGAACAGGAAAAAAACGCCTCCGCGCTCTCGCCGAATGGTCCTTCAGCGGGGGCGACCGATACTGCGACGCCTGCCAAACGGCGTGCGAAGACTGCCCGGCGCGGCTAAACCGACCGCTGACCCATGAGGGTTGGCAGGTCTGGGACCTGGTCGGCCGCCTCGGCGGCCAACTCCGGGTTCTGCCCGGCGCGGTGGTCGGCTGGGACATGTCGGCTGCGCTGGCGCTCGGTGACGCGCTCGGCGTGCCGGCGCTCGCCATGGCTGAACTGCTGCCCGTCATCGAGGCGGTGATGGTGGCCAAACTCAACGAACAGATGGAACGCCCCAATGGCTGAAAAACGCGTCAGCGTCCGCCTTTCGGCGGTCGGCGGTCGGCAGGTGCGCGCCGAACTGGAAGGCGTCGGCGAAGCCGGTGCCCGAGGCTTCGGACGGCTCAGCCGGGAAATGGAAGCGGCGAACGCAAGGCTCGCGGCCTTCTCTCGGCGGGTCCGCGTGGCCGCCGCAGCCGCCATAGCCGCAGCCGCCGCTGCTGGCGTGGCGATGATCCGCTCCGGCCTGCAGACCGTCGATGCGCAGGCCAAGCTCGCGCAGTCGCTCGGCACCACCGTTGCTTCTATCCAGACGCTGGAGCGCGCGGGCGAGCTGGCGGGCGTGTCGATGTCCGGCATCGAGCAGGCGACGAAGGATCTGACGCGCCGGCTCAGCCAGGCGGCCGCCGGAACCGGCCCCGCCGCCGACGCTCTGGACCGGCTGGGGCTTTCCGCCACCGACCTGATCGCGCTGCCGCTGGACCAGCGGGTTGGCGCCATAAACGCCGCCATCGAGAAATTCGTGCCCGCCGCCGAACGCGCGGCCGTAGCGGGTCAGCTTTTCGGCGAGGAAGGCTCCATCGCCATGTCGCGCATCGACACTGCGACGCTCCGCCAGGCGACCGAGGACGTGCTTGACTTCGGTGTCGTCGTCTCCGAGCAGGACGCGGACCAGATCGAGCGGACGAACGACGCAATCTCGCGCCTCGGCCTCATCTGGCGCGGGCTTTCGAACCAGCTGGCCGTTGCTGCAGCACCGGCGCTCGAAGCGGTCGCGGACGCAATGGCGGTGCTCGCCAGCCGCACCGGCCCTCTGGGCAACGCCATCCGTGGGCTCTTCGACAACATCGCTCGGATGGCGACCTATGCGGCGACATTCGCGGCCTTCCTGGCCGGCCGCTGGGTCGCGGGTCTTGCCGCTGCTGCACTCTCGGTGCGCGGTCTTGCGACGGCGCTGGTCGTCCTGCGCGGCGCGGTGATCCGGACCGGCATCGGCGCGCTCATCGTCGGTGCGGGCGAACTGATCTACCAGTTCACCCGCCTCGTCTCGGGCGCGGGCGGGTTCGGGAATGCGATGGCACTCCTTGGCGATCTCGCCAGCGAGGTCTGGGACCGGATCGGCATGGGTGCCGCGAGCGTCGGGGCCTCGGCCAGGGCAGCCTTCGCCGACATCCAGGCCTCCGCGGCGTCTGCCATGCAGGGCGCGCTCGAGGCCGTGGTCGGCTTCGCGAATGCCGCCGTGAACAGCTTTGAGGGCGCGTTCGAGGCGATCAGGGCCGTCTGGGGTCTGCTTCCCGCCGCCATTGGCGATCTCGCGTTCCAGGCCGCGAACAGCCTGATCGAGGGCGTCGAGGCGATGCTGAATGGCGTCGTCACCCGGATCAACGGTTTCATCGAGGGCGTGAATGCCGGGCTGGAAGCGCTCGGCGTCGAGCGCCGGATCGGGGTCATCGCCGAGCTCGATCTCGGCCGCCTCGAGAACCGCTTCGCCGGCGCCGCAACGCAAGCCGCCACGGCCGCACGCGATGCCTTCGCCTCGGCCTTCTCTGACAACCCACTCGCCGTTCCCGATCTCGGACTGACGGCGGCCGCCACCGACGCCGCGGCCTCGGCCGAGGCTTGGCGTCAGACGGCCGCCACGCTGGCCGACGGCGCGCTTCAGCCGCTTGCCGCACTCGATGCCCTGCGCGCCGCCGTCAGCAGCACCGGCACGGAGGCCGAGACGGCGCTCGATGGTGCGACGGTCGCTGCCGGGCGCTTCAACGCCGCGCTGTCCGGTGAGGACGGAGCGGGACCGGCCGCCGCGCTCGACGAGACCGCCGAGGCGGCAGGGCGCACGGGCGGCGCCATGCAGACGGCGGCCGATGTCGCGCGCCAATCCTGGGATGCGGCCCGCGCTGCCGTGGAACGGACGCAGGAGATCGCGAAGGGACTGGCAGAAGACATCACCGGCCCGATCAAGGAGGCGCTGAAGTCGGGCGAGCTCAGTTGGCAGACCTTCGCGGGCGCCGTGGCGGGGATCGCACGCAATCTTGCGAACCGCCTCATCGACCAGGCCTTCAAGCCGATCGAGGACGCGCTCTTCCGTGCCTTCTCCGGCGCGGGCACCGGCGGCGGTGGTGGTCTTTTCGGCTGGATCGGCAGCGCCATCGGCGGGCTCTTCGGCATCGGTGGCTTTGCAAGGGGCGGGGCTTTCGCTCAGGCCGGCGAGATCACGGCCTTCGCCCGCGGCGGCGTGGTCAATCGGCCGACAGTCTTTCCCTTCGCGCGGGGGATCGGTCTCATGGGCGAGGCTGGACCTGAGGCGATCCTGCCCCTGCGCCGTGGTCCGGGCGGGCGGCTCGGTGTCGAGACGACTAGCGGTGGTCCGGCGCCCCAGCCTGCGACCCGCATCGTCAACGTTCTGGATCCGTCGATCGTCGGGGACTATCTCGCGACGCCTGCGGGCGAGCGGCTCATCGTCAACGTGATCCGTCGCAACCGGGGAGGTCTCGATGCCTGAGTGGCTCTGGCCCTTCGCGGCGCAGACGCCGATCACGGAAGTGCTCGAGTGGTCGACCGACGTCCTGGTGACCGAGGCCGCCGAACAGCGCATCGCGCTCCGCATTGGCCCAAGGTCCACACTGACCCTCTCGCATCTTCTCGATGCCGCAGGGCTTGCTGAAGCCACCGAACTCGGCCGGGACGGACCGCTCGACGACTGGATCCTGCCGCTCTGGCATCTGGCGCGGCCGGCGACGGCACAGATCGATGCGGCTGACCTGACGGTCTTCGTCGACACGACCGACGGCGCTTTCGATGGGGCGGCGCAGGCCATCATCGCTGCCGATGGTGGCAGGGCGCATCCGGTCGAGATTGCTGCCGTGCTGCCCGACCGGCTGGAGCTTGCTGCGTCGGCGGGCGTCAGTCTCGCGCACGCCATCGTGGCCCCGGTCGGCAGTGCCTTTTTCGCGCGGCCCGTCGAGATCGACCGCCGCCGTCAGGGCCTCGGGACGGTCACTGCGAGCTTCACGCTCCGGCTCGGCGACGGCAGCGCTGCTGCCAGTCCTTATCCCCAGCACCAGGGGCTCGACGTGCTGACCGATCCGGCCGTCCTGCGCCAGCCGCTCGCAGAGACGCTTGGCCAGACCGTGGAAGCCATCGACAACGGCTTCGGGCCCATCGTGCTCGAGCCCGTCCTCACCCACGTCCAGCGCCGATCGACCATCACGCTGATCGACCGTGGGCCGGCGCGGCTGACCCGGCGGCGCTGGCTGCTCTCCCTGCGCGGGCGCCAGTGCGCCTTCTGGCTGCCGACCTGGGGTCGGGAACTGGTGCTGCAGGCAGCCGTCACGACTGGCGCGGCGTCCATCGTCGTCGCGCCGCTCGCTGATCCCTCCATCTGGATCGGACGACACCTGATGATCGACCACCCGACCGGGCCGATCTTCCGCGAGATCACAGCCGCCGCCTGGGACGCGCTCGGGATCCGGCTCTCGATCGCCGCCCCCGGCAAGAGCATCGCCCTCGGCACGCCGATCCATCTGTTGATGAAGGTCCGTTCGGATGCCGACCGGATCGAACTCACGCACGGGCCGAACCGGACCGAACTGGGCTTGCCGCTGATCGAGACGCCCTAATGACCTACGATCTTGCCGAGACATCGACCGCCGAGGGGCGGCCGTATTTCCTCTATCTCTTCGCGGAAGGGGGCAGCGCCTGGCGCTTCACCAGCCGCGCGAGCGCCTGGACCTCGTCTGCGGGCGTCATCGGCGACGAGACCGAGGATCTGGTCTGGGAAACCTCGGCCTTGAGCCACGGCTCCGTCGTCCAGAGCAGCGATCCGCGCCGGGTGGATCTCTCGGTGACCTTCCCGCTCTCCGATCCCTTCGCCCGCCGGTATCTTGGGCCCCGCGGCCGCTCGGTGACGACCCTCACCATCTTCCGCGGCCACGAACAGGTCCCGGACGAGGTGGTCGCGCACTGGAAGGGCCGCATCGTCTCGGCGCGCGTCGAGGGGCGGCGGATCACGCTCCGGGCGGAATCGCTCTTCACCTCGATGCGGCGCGAGGGCGTGCGGGCGAAGTACCAGCGGCTCTGCCGCCACGCGCTCTATTCCCGCGGCTGCCGCCTCGATATCGAGACATTCTTCGTGGGCGGCACCGCGACCACGCGCTCAGGCCTCGAGATCACCGTCGCCGAGGCCGCGCTCCTGCCGGACGGCTGGTTCCGCGGCGGCGTCCTGCGCCACGCGGGGCTTCTCGGCTTCATCACTGGCCATGTCGGGGACAGGCTGACGCTCGCGGGACGCATGCCCGAGCTCGAGGCCGCCATCGACGATTCGGAGACGGTCGCCCTCATCGACATGGCACCCGGCTGCGATCTCCGCCGTGACACCTGCGCCGCCAAGTTCGGCAATCTCCTGAACTTCGGGGGTTTTCCCGACATCCCCGGCCGCAATCCCTTCGGCGGCACCAGCATCGTCTGAGGGCAGCTCAGCCGAGATAACGGGAGGTGTTTTCCGTGTTGAAGTTCCGCCAGGCCGTTTGGGTCCTGGCCCATTCGTGAAGATGAGCTTCCAACCGCTTGCGAAGCAGGTCGTCGGCCAATGCAGGATCGGAAGAGATGACGAAGGCCTCGAGTCCGTCTGCGCCATACTGGCGCGCATAGTCCGGGAGAATGCCCCGACGGTTGATGTTGCGGTCAGTCCCGTCCTTCATCGCGCGATACCACTGTAGCGCACCCCTGTGTCGGCTGAGGATGTTCTTCGATTGACCGATGCGGATGCCTCGCACGGGCCAGAGCACTTCAACGTAGACGCCGGCGCAGCGCGGCAAGTCCTGACTGTGGCCCTTTCGCCAGTCCATGTTCAGAGGAAGGCCGAGGAATGTCGGCTGTTGGCCCGACAGCGTGTGGTCAATCTCAAGCATGCAACTTCTCAACGTGTCGTGTCGACGCCAACTCGCGCGAAAGGAACGGACGCCCTGACGCAATCCTGGACTGACTTCGTTATCCCGTAGCCGGGCTTCCTGCCCAGAATGTGACCCGGATCGGTCACGGCCCAGAACCAAAACCACCGCGCGCGCCGGCGCGACCGCCACCATCCTCGAGAACACCGCCCATGGTCTGGAACTTCGTTGTCCAGATCGTCGCCAGCCTCGTGCTGACGGCGATCAGCTATGCGCTTTCCCCGAAGCCGAAGACCGAGGCGCCGAAGGCGGCGGGGCTCGACGATTTCGACCTTCCGACCGCCGAGGAAGGCCGACCGATCCCGGTCGTCTTCGGCACCGTGCTGCTGCGCGGCCCGAACGTCGTCTGGGCCGGGGATCTCAAGGTCGACCCGATCCGCAAGAAGGGGGGCAAGAAGTGAGCGAGACCCTCATCGTCCGCGCCGAGGACATCCGCGCGGCCCGGCTCTGCTTCCAGGGGGCGCGTCCCTGGTTCCGCCGCCACGGGCTCGACTGGCAGGCTTTCCTCGCCGAAGGATTGCACGCCGAGGTGCTGGCCGCCACCGGCGACGCGCTGGCGCTGCGCGTGATCGCCGAGGCCGAGAAGCGCGCCGCTCGGACCGAGATCGAGGCCTGACATGGGCGGTCGCTCCAAGTCCCAGACGGTCGGCTACAAGTATTCCCTCGGGGCGCATCTCGCGCTCTGCCACGGGCCCGTCGATGCGATCCGCGAGATCCGGGTCGACGACCGCACCGCCTGGTCGATCGGCACCGGCCAGAGTAGCGCCGCGGGCACCGGCGTCGGCGCGCTCGCAAGCTACGGCACCGTCGCGGCCATGTCCGCCACCGCCGCGGGTGTCGGCGACAGCGTGGCCGAGGTGACCGTCCCGGGCACGCTCGCCGGGATCCGCCTCGGCGCGAGCTACGACCTGAAGCTCGGCACTGACAACACGACCCGCACGGTCACCGTACAAGCCGTGAGCTACGATGGCGGGACCGGCACCACGACCTGGCTTGTCGAGCCCGCCGCCACTGCCTTCGCTGGGCAGTCCGTCACCGTCACCGACGCCGCGAGCCTGCCGAGCCTCAGCGGAGGGGCCGCAGGCGGTCGGATCCGGATCAACAAGCCGAACCTCTTCGGCGGCGAGAGCCGCGAGGGCGGCATCGTCGGCGACATCGACGTCCTGATGGGCGGGACCACGCAGGGCCAGAACGACTATCTCGCCGCACAGACGGGGTCGAACGTGCCGGGCTATCGCGGCATCTGCTCGCTCATCTTGCGGCAGGTCTATCTCGGCCTCAATCCCTATCTGAAGCCATGGGCCGTCCGGCTGACCCGCATCCTGCGCGCCGAGGACGGTAACGCGCAGTGGTATCCCGAGAAGGCGCAGATCGTGCCCGAGGTCCGGATCGGGGACGCTGCGATCTACATCGCCATGGACACCTCGGGCTCCATGTCCGGCAGCCGTATGGCCGCCCAGCGGACGGCCGTCTCGCGCCTAATTGCCGAGATCGGCGCGAACGCCCTCGAGCCGAACGACATCCAGGTCGTCACCTGGAACTCGACCGTCTCGGGCACCATCCTGCGCCGCAACGCCGATGCCGCGGCCTATGGCGAGCTCAAGGACTGGGTCGACGCGCTGCCGACCACGGTGAGCGGGGGCACGGATTTCGGGGCGGCGGTGAGCCAGGCAGGCGCCTTCTTCAATGGTGCTGGCGGCAAGCGGCGGATCCTGATCTTCGTGACCGACGGCGAGCCGAGCCCGGCTGGAAGCCTCGAGGCCGCCAAGGCGACGCTCGCGGGCCTCTCGGAGGTCGACGTCTTCGCCTTCAACATCGCGCTCTCGGACACGAGCGCCACCAGCCAGATCGACAACACGCCCGTCGACGGCGTGCCGGTCGTGCCCGCGGGCGATCCCGACGTGCTCGTCGCCTCGCTCCGTGCGGCCTTCGGCGAGGGCCCGGACATGAACCCGGCCCATATCATCCGCGAATGCCTGACGAACCGCGACTGGGGCCTCGGGCATGGCTTCACCGATATCGGCCCGAGCTTCGCCACAGCCGCCGATGTGCTCTTTGCCGAAGGTTTCGGGCTCTCACTCCTTTGGCAGCAGGAATCGACGATCGAGGACTTCATCGCCGACGTGCTGAAGCACATCGACGCCTACCTCTATGTCGACCGCCGCTCGGGCCGCTGGGAACTGAAGCTCATCCGGGCCGACTACGATCTAGAGACGCTGCCGATCTTCGACGAGACCAACGTCGTTGACTGGGGCGAGCTTGGGCGCCGCGAGGCCGCCGATCTGGTGAACTCGGTCACCGTGAAGTTCTCGGACGCAAGGACGGACCAGACCGGATCGGTCAGCGTCACCGACACCGCGCTCGTCCAGGACCTCGGCCAGGTCGTCAGCGCGACGGTCGACTATCCGGGGATCCGCTACGAGTCGCTCGCCGTCCGCGTGGCCGAGCGCGATCTGCGCGCCCTCTCGGTGCCGATCCTGTCGGGCGAGATCACTGTCACCCGGGTGGGCGCCGATCTCGATCCGGGCGACGTGATCCGGCTCGCGAGCCCGCGCCGCGGTCTCGAGGGCGTCGCGGTCCGCATCGTCGAGATCGACCACGGCGACGGGCGCGCGAACGGCGTCCGGCTTCGCATCGCGGAGGACGTCTTCGGTCTCGGTGAGACGGCTCTCGTTGGCGGCGAGACCGGCGATCCCGGGCGGCTCATCCTGCCGCCGAAGCCGCTCGCGCGCCGCTGGGTGACGGAAGCGCCATACTGGCTCCTCGTCCAGGAGCTGGGTCACGCGCAGGCCGACGCACTGCTCGACGAGGATCCGGACGCGGGCGCGCTCGTTGCTGCCGGCGAGCGCCCCTCGGCCGATGCGCTCTCGGTGCAGGTCTGGACCGACAGCGGCGCCGGCTACGCGCTCGAGGCGGGCGTCGAGTTCGTGCCGACGGCGCTCCTGACTGCGGATGTTTCAGACGATCCGGCCGAGCGGGTGCTGCCGGTCGGCAGCTGGACGGGGCTCACGGACGTCACGATCGGAACGCTCGCCGCGATCGGGGACGAACTCGTCCGGATCGACGGGGTGAGTGCCACGACCCTGACGGTCGGACGGGGCTGTCTCGACACCGTGCCAAAGGTCCATCCCGCGGGCACGCCGGTGATCTGCTGGCAGCTCTTGGCCAACGCGAGCGAGGCGCGCTTCGCGACGGGAGAGACGGTCGCGGTCCGCATGCTGCCGGAGACGGGGTTCGGGACGCTGCCGCTCAGCCAGGCGCCGGAGGACGAGGTCACGCTGGCCTCGCGCGCGATCCGGCCTCTGCCGCCGGGCGACCTCCGCGGCAACGGCGTTTCGGTCGTGAACCCGAACGTCCTGAACCTCGGGCCGGTGCTCCTGACATGGGCCCATCGCGACCGGCTCCTGCAGACGAGCGTCGCCATCGACGCCTATGACGCAGGCGACATCGGGCCCGAACCGGGTGTCACCTACGTCCTCGAGATCCGCTGGGTCGATCCGGACTCGGATGTTGTCGTCGAACCACCCGCGGCCATCATTGATGTGGGCAGCACCAACAGCTTCACGCTCACGAAGGAGGATGTGCCGATCCTTTCGGCGCCGACGGGCACGAAGCATTTCGAGGTGCGAGTGCAGGCGCGGCGTGTCGCGGGAAGCGCGACCTACGAGGCCTGGCAGGCGCGAGGGGTCCGGCTCTTCATGCCCGACGGCATCAAGGTCGCCGAAGCCAGCCTCTGGACCGAGTTCGGGGCGGAGGCCCGGCTGACTGTGCCCGAGACGGTCGTCTTCGTCGGCCTCGGCGATGCGGTCCAGCTGACCGTGGCCGACGTCGCGCTCTGGATCGGCTTTGGGGCCGATGCCCGGCTGAGCGTGGCGCGGGCCGATCTCTTCCACGAACAGGGCGGCGACGCACGTCTCACCGCCACCGACAGCGCACTCTATATCGAGGTGATCCCATGACGCATATCCTCCATCTCGGCCACCAGGTCACGGACCTCTCCGGGGTGACCGGGCTGATCAGCACGGACGCGGCGGGGTTCGATCCGGCCTATGACGTCAACGCGATCAAGATCACCGCGAACAACGGTTCCTCGGTGCCCTTCACCGCGACATGGGCGGAACCGACGGGTGATGTCTGGATCGGGTTCCGCTACCGGGCGCCGTCGATCAACGCCCATGTCATCGCTCAGGACGGAATCTTCCTCGAGTTCTACGACTCCGCAAACCGGCAGATCGGCCTCGTGAGGACCGAACGGGACGACGAGAAGTACCGGGCGATGGCCGTCGGCGACACCAGCGTCGACGGGGCATCATCCTTTGTCGCCGCCACGAACCAGGCCTACTGGATCGACGTGAAGATTGCCGTCGGCGCCGACATCACCATCGAGTTCCATGTCGACGGCGTGCTCCACAGCAGCGCCACGGCCGCCAACACTGGCGGCAAGGGCCGGCCAGTCCGCTGCGTGTGGCGCAATCTCCAGCTCTTCGACTACTATGCCACCGCGATCTGGTACTACGCCCATATCGCCGTGCTCGACGGTGTCTCGACCATCGGCCGGCGCTTCGTGCGCCGCACCCCGGATCTGGTCGGGACCTACGACGCCTTCTCGGGAGGGATCGATGCGATCAAGGACGGCGACATCGCCACGCGGGCCGCGAGCGACATCGCGGGTCAGCGGCTGTCGTTCTCCCTCGCGGGGCCGACCGCTGCCGGGGCCACGACCATCGCGGGCGTGCACGTCAAGCAGCTGGCCCAGCTCGGCACCGCAGGCCCGACCGGGATCGCGGGCTTCCTGCGCATGGGCGGGGTTGACTACGACGCGACGCCCGGCACGCCCTCGGCGGACCTGCCGTCGCCGGTCTATTCGAGCTGGGACCTGAACCCCGCCGACAGCAGCCCCTGGACCGCAGCCACGCTGCCGGCGGAAGCGGGGATCGTCTCGTCATGACCCCGCCCCGAACCGACAAGGGCGACGTGAGGATGTCGGAGGCAGAGTTCCGAGCCTTCCTCTCCCAGGCCGCGGAAGAGGGCGCGAAGCGTGCGCTGGCCGACGCCGGGATCGAAGGCAAGGACGCCGCCCTCGACATCCGCGATCTCCGCTCGCTCCTCGACTGCATCCGCTTCGTCCGCCGCACCGCAGTGCAGACGGCGGTCCATCTCATCACCACCGGCATTATGCTCGCGCTTCTCGCGGGCATTGCGCTGAAGCTGAAGATCTTCGGCGGCAGTCCATAGCCGCTGCCGCTTCCCATTCATCAACCTGCCATGACCCGCCCTCGAGGCGGGTTTTTTCGTTTCTGGAGGATCCCCATGACCACGACCTTCTTCGACCATTGGCGCGACGTGCCCGAGAGCGCCTGGCGCTGGCCGAACTTCAGCCCTGCCGAGATCGCCTGCCGCGGCACAGGCAAGCTGCTGATCAACGAGCCGGCGCTCGACAAGCTGCAGGCACTGCGCGACCGGCTGGGCAAGCCCCTGATCGTCCGCTCCGCCTATCGCAGCCCCGAGCACAATCGCGCCGTCGGCGGCGCCAAACGCTCGAAGCACATGGAGGGCGCTGCCTTCGACATCGCCATGTCGAACCACGACCCTGTGGCGTTCGAAACAGCGGCGCGGGAGGTCGGGTTCCTCGGTTTCGGCTTCTACCCGCGCTCGGGTTTCATGCATGTCGACCTCGGCCCTGCGCGCCAATGGGGAGAGCGCTTCCCCATGCGGTCCGTGCCCTTTGCGGAAGAGACAGCTCCTGCACGTGAAGTGCTGGCTGAGAGCCGGACCATGAGGGCCGGTGGTGCAGCCGGAGTGGCGACGCTGGGCGCGGCCGGCGTGGAGGTGGCTCAGCAGATGCTGGCCGAGACGCAGAACGCCATTCTGCCATTGGTCCCGTATCTCGACACGCTGCGCTGGGTGTTCATCGCCGTGGCGCTCGGCGGGATCGCAGTCACGATCTACGCGCGGCTGGATGACTGGAAACGGGGACGGAGATGATCGGCGAGCTCCTCGCCGCACTCGCCGGCTCGGCATGGGCGCGCACGGCGCTCCGCTATGTCGTCACCGCCCTCGCGATCCTTCTGTTCCTGCTGGCCCTGCGCCGAGCCGGCGAGCGCGCAGGCCGGCTGGCCGAGCAGCTCGAGACCACGGAGAGAAGCCATAATGCGCAAAAACGGATGCTCGAGGCAGCGGCGCGTCGTCCTCGCGATCGCAGCGATCTCGCTGACCGGCTGCACAACGGTCGTTTCTGACGGCGGAGCATTGCGGGCATGTCCGCCGGTCGTCGCGTATGGCCGGGAATTCCAGGCGCGGGCGGCCGAGGAACTGGCCTTGCTGCCAGAGGGCTCGGCCATTTCGGACATGCTAGGCGACTATGCCGTGATGCGGGAGCAGGCTCGGGTTTGCCATGACCCATGATCCACGCAGGGCGCGCTTTAGTCTTGATCCTGAGCCGCCACGAAATCGGCTCCATCTTTAGTGAACAACACATCCGGTCCACGGGATTCCAGCTGCTCATCCAGCATGTCAAAGATGGTTTGTCCTCGGTCAACATCGACTGCGTCACGCAGTTCAGTGCCGTACGCACTCGCCACCATGGTCTCCAAATGATCCATGAACTCCAGTGTAAACATTCCAATGCAAGGTTCGAATAACCTAGATATGGTGTTCTTGTCGTAAATTGGATAGGCGGAATTCCACTTGGCCCCATAGAAACTGAGAATGAATATCTCAGTAGAAACGGGAGCCCATCCTTTGGACCTTGCATGCGCGCCAATCGAGACTTTTATTCTGCCCAGTCGCTGGTCAATTGCGCTGATTTTGTCGCCATCGAATGATCCATGACCACGTTTGCACTCAAAAACGAAAAGCTTGCCGGAATTGGTATTGAGTGCAAGGCAGTCGAGATGGGCCTTGCCTCCTGCGACTGGGATCTGTTCCTTCATGGCTTGCCAATGCGGCAGCTTATTGATTGCATAAATGAGCGCGCGCTCAATCAGTAAGCCGTGACGCTTCTTGATTCCGTCGATTTCAGAAACAAGCGAAGAAAGTCGAGGCGTCGCGGCAAAAAGCGGGTCGCATGGAATGGTCGCAGACTTCGCCTTCGCATCGGCAACGATCTTTGCCGCGTTCTTCTTCCACAGCAGTGCCTCCGCGTATGTCAGTCGCAAGCACATACGAGCCCCGCCAAGCCTATTTGACAGCCTTGTCGATGAACCCGAGCGTCGTCGCGTTCTCGACCAGCGTTCTGACCTTTGCGCGATCAAGGCCAGAAGACACCTCTGCGTCGATCTCAAGCTTGATGGAGACATCAGCACCAGGCAGCGTGGTCAGCTGCTCGATGATCGCTTCGACGATCTGGTGGATATCGCGCGCCGGTCTCTCGGGAGAGATCATTACCGTCCCGTGAAAACGGGTGGGCTTTTGCTCGATCGGTGTAGCTACCGGTGTGCCAGAGGCGGGTTGCTCAGTCGTTTCCGGACCATGTGTTACGGCGGGTGCTGGGCCCTCGGCTGGTGCCACTGCGGTTTGCTTTTGTCGGTACTGCTCCGCCACATCCGGCTTGATAATGACCGATTCATTGTCGATCACGACTTGAGCGCTCGAGGCTCCTGAAATTGCGAGACCGACATAGGACCCCTTGGCCTCGTCCCAGCGCTCTGCATAGGCGAAGGGGCCAGGCAGCATCCCGCTGACGGAAGCGTGCACCGCCTTCGAGAGAACGGCCCTGTTTTTGACGCGCGGAAGGTAGGTGTACCGGTTCAGATACTCCCAGAGATCCTTGAGATGCAGATGCGGCTTACCGTTCCAGATGTACTTCTCCAGCTGACGGTTGAGGTTGTCAGGGCCAAGCTCGGGCCAGATCCCTTGATCGCTCACCAGTTTCTTGCTGGCGCGAGCGAGCAGCCCGTCCTGCGCGGGAACCTTTGCCGACATCCACTCCACATCGGATTGGGCGCTCTCCTGAACCGGATAGATCAGATAGCACCAGGCTTCTTTCATCCGTGTCTTCAGGGTCTCGGTTGCCTCTTTCAGTTTCGCTTCCGCCAGCGCGCTGTCGCTCTGGGTCAGGTTGAGCCGTTTCGTTTCTCGAACAATCTCGGCCCATGCCAGAGCAGCACGCTGGGCGGCTTTGAGATTGTCCAGCTGGCGTTGCTCGGCGGCGAGGAAGACCAGCATGTTCCGGTAGACGCGCGGCGTACTGCCGCGCTGCATCATGACGTCCTTGGCCTCCGCCAGGGCCTCTGATCCCTCCCGGCCGGTGTGAGGGTGTGCCACGCCCAGAACCACCGCGCGCACCCCACCGGGCTCGTCGGGGATATCGGCCGAGCTGCCAGGGGCGACCTGAACGGTGTCGAAGTGACCGCGATCTGCGAGGCCGTTGATGTAGCCGCTGAGCGCCTTGTCGATCTCGTGGAGGACAAGCGCCTCCTCGAACTGGGCGGCGCGGTCGGCGGCCAGCCGGTTTAGGCTGGCGGACATCGAGTACCAGTATCGTCCAAGGTCGCTGTGCATGAACTTGGCCTGGTTCGCGAGCCGGCGCAGCGCATCACCGAAGATGGCGGGGCGTTCACCAGGCTGTACGACACCGAGGTTGATCTGCTTGTCGTCGAGCCCCTTGTTCTCCTGTCCATGTGTCGGGGCCGTTCCCATGAACACCGCGCGCGCAACGCGGCGCGTCGCGGAGTAGCGGTTCAGGTTCGGAGCCGACTGATCGATCTTGTACGGCGTCGACGTCACACCATCGACGTCGCCCGCGATGATCGATTGCCAGCTGGAGTCGAGATAGTGCAGTAGCTCGGGCTCGACACGCGCCGAGCTGATCGCGACGCTCCCAGGCATGATCATCACTGACGGATCGCTGCCCATCCAGAGTTCGTGGATCACCTGCGCCATTAGGCGCAGCACCCCGCGCGTGCGCTGGAATTTTTCGAGCGAGCCCCAGCTGGTGTAGAGTTGGTCGAACAGCTCCGGATGAATGGGGTAGGCCTTTTCCAGCTTGCGCCGGTAATCCTCGTCGGAGCAGCCATTGGGGAAATCGTTCGCGTTCTCCCGGTAGAGCTTGGCGAACTGCTTCAGCGTATTGTCGCGGTGATGGAACTTGTCGCCGGGGATTTCCTTGAACAGGCGGCGGCGAACGATTTCGTAGCTTTCCTCCTGGCTGGCAGGGCGCCATGACGACTCAACGCGGCTGAAAGTCTGCTTCAGTCGCGCTAACGCTTCCTGTCCGCCTTCGCCGCCGACCTCGATCTGCGAGGCGGGCAGCGAGGCCACCAGCAGCACGCCGGGGCTGGCCTTCACCGCCTCGGTCAGCGACTGGACGAAGGACAGGTTCGCGTCGAACGATCCGGACGGCAGACCCTCCACCTTGTAGATCTGGCGCAGGTAGGCGACCCATTCATCAATCAGGATCAGCGCGGGCGCGTACTTCTTGAACAGCGCCTCCAGCAGGTTCGACCCGGGCGCGATCCCGCGTTCGTCGTTCTCGGCCAGCATCTCGAGCGCCTCGGCGCCGCCCAGCTGCCATGCCAGTTCGCCCCAGGTCGTGCGGATCTTCCGGCCGCCCTCTAGCGAGATCACGTCCTGCGGCCCGCGTGACGTTCCGACCAGCACCGCCCGGTTGACCTTGCCTGGCACCGCCAGACCGTTCCGCGACATCAGCTGGTCGAGCCCCGGCAGGTCCTCCACCGGCGTGCCGCCCACCATGTGGTAGAGCGCCAGCATCGAGTGCGTCTTGCCGCCGCCGAAGTTGGTCTGCAACTCGACGACCGGATCGCCGCCGCCGCCGCTCAGCCGCTTGGCCGCGCCGACCAGCAGAGTGCTCAGCCCCTCGGTCAGGTAGGTCCGGGCGAAGAACTCGCGCGGGTTGCGGTATTCCGACGGCGCGCTGCCGTTGTGCACCTTGGCGAGGTCAGCCGCGAACTCGGCCTGCTGGAACTCACCGGTGGCCACGTCCTGGTGCGGCTCCACCACGTCCCGCCATGGCAACAGCCCGCCCACCGTCTCGACCGAGATATCCAGCCGCGCCGTCTTCCGCCGCTCCTCGTTTCGCGCCAGCTCCGTGAACTTCGTCCGCAGGATCGTGTCGCGCATCTTGCCCAGCTCGGCCGCGACCTCGCCGGCGCTGATCGCCTCCATCAGCCGCCGCATGCTGTCGAGCGCGCGCTCGGCGTCGTCATAGGTGAAGGTGCCGTTGTGCGAGAGCTTGTTGCGCACCTCGACCAGTTCGTTGACGATCGAGCGTTCGGCGCGGCCCAGCACGGCCTTGAACGCATCCATCCAGAACCGGTCCATGGCGTTCAACAGCGCCGCCTGGTCCCACACGATCTTGCCGTTCGAATCCGGGCGCAGGCCGGGCAGCTTTTCCACCACCTGCACCTGCCAATGGCCCTGCAACGAGCTTTCCAACCGCTTCTCGACGAAGGGGATCAGCGCCTCGGGCAGCAATTCCATGCCCTCGAACACATGCTGACGGGTAGACTTGGCCATCTCGGAAACCCTTACAGTTCAAATCGTGCTTGCCGGTTCCGCCCTTCCAGCGAAACCGTGGCGGCCATCTGGCTCAGCTCGGACCAGTCGGCGATCAGGGCGTTGTAGACCGTGGCCTCGGACGCCTCGCGCCGCTTGTTGGCGGCGATGTCGTAGAGGCAGTAGGCCAGATCCTTCACCGCCTCGGCCTGGGGCCCGAAGCGCTTGAGCAGCGCCGCGGTGTCGTGCGAAAGGCCCTCCTTCTCGTGCAGGCGCACGAGGTGCTGCAGGCATTCCCAGACCGTCAGATGCCCGTCCTCCTCGGGCGCCCAGTCGGGGTCGAGCTCGTCGCGCTTCAACAGCCGTACCTTGCCCGCCGCGCTTTCGACGATCCCGGCGTGTTTGGCGCTGTCGACCGAGATGCCGCGGGCGCGGGCGAGGTTGTCGGCCACGCCATAGTCGCCCTTGCCCATGCCGTTCTGCTCGAACCAGGTGATGGCAAAGCGGGTGTCGGCGTCGAACTCGCCCTGGATGCCGCCGAGATATTCGTCGAGCTCGGCATTGATCAACTGCAGCGCGGTCTTGACCGTCATCGGGCTGTCGTCGGCCTCGAGCACGGCGGTGTAACGCGAGAAGACGCCCATGCCGGGGCCGATGGCCGATTGCGGCATGTCTGCGGGAGCGATGTTGGCGGCCTGAAGTTCGGCGATGGCCGGGGGCAGTTCGCGTTTCAGCGCCCGGATGAACTCGGCCCGGGTGATTGTGTCGGCGGTCGCGTCCTTTTTGTGGCAGACGAGGACGACCGAATTGGCGAGGGCATTGGTGCCCGAGGCAATCATGCGCGTCGCCATCTCTGTACGTAGCGGCCATGTTCCGACCACGGAATACCCAGCTTCAACAACAGCCTGCAAAAAAGTAGCCCAACCGGTCGAACTAATCCCTTCCTGCTCAACCTCGCTTTGCTTGAACGCGTAGTAAATTGCGGCTGGATATTCGTCGGAAGACTGCTCAGCCATATTAGAGATTGCACGTTTCATCCCGTCGAGGAAGAACGCCTCTGCAGCCTCGGAACTGCCATGGCGATAAGGTGTCGCTACGAGCTCGTCCTTCTTCGGCGTGGCGAGTACTGCAAAGTCTTCCGGGAAGAATTGCTTGAGGATTGGCTTCAGCCAACAGAAGAAGAAATCAGAAAGCTCAGCATATCCGATGTTGTCATAATAGGGTGGATCGCTCGAAATCACTGAATTCGGCGGGTACTTTACAGTTTGCGCATCATGGTTGATGAGATGGCCAGTGGCGCTCCCGCGAATGCGATCCAGGACACCAGAGGTTCCATTCACGACGCCTTGGAAGTCGCCGCCAGCGCCCGCGAAAGGGTTCACCTCCGCGAAATCCCAAACCATTGCAATGGCCTGTCTTCCGAACGCGGGAGCAGTCTTGTTTTCTCCTGCCCGCCAGCGAGAGAGCGAGTTGAGGAATACAGCCAACTTGCTGACAGACATACCCAAATACACGCAGATTGCTTCGGCATAAGCTTTGGCTCCAATGCCGCCCTCGCGAAGGGATGTCTCGCCCTGTTTGAGGTTCGCAGCCAATGCGTGTTTTTCGATCTCTGACCGAACCTCATCGACCAAGCTGGAGAATGTGTTGAGCGCAACGAGTTGCCTGTCAGTGAACAGATCGCCGAAGCTGTTCAACCCATAGTTTGGGGTTTTGAAATCCCTTGGATTGTCTGGGAGGCGTGTTTCTGGGCGCCAATCCGGCTTGGCAGAGTTCGCTACTGAATAGTGCTCAGCGGAGGGTTCGAGATGAACGCGTCCACTCTTTGTGTCCGCAACCACAGCCAGCAGTGTCGTGCCCATTTTCCCGGATTGACCTGCTGAGCGAATGTAGTCGTACGGAAGTGCAGCACCCGAAACCACACATCGGAAGGCTTGTCGCTTGCCGGCGGTCGAGCCAAGCTTAGCTGCCTCGATCTCCGCTTTCGTGCCACCGCGCCTGATGCGGTAGGTTATTGTCTTGGCGGCCTTGTCCACTATCGGTTCGATCCAGACCTCTTTGCCTTTCTTTGAACTGAGCAAGAAATTTGAGGCCAGCGGCACCTGCATATCCGAGAAGGCAGGGTCCGGGCTCGGCACCGTTCGCGCCCAGATCCATGCGATCACCGTCGCCTTGCCGCCCCCATACGCCTTTGGCAGGTCCACCTGGGGGTAGAGATGGCCGATGCGCTGCCACGCCTTCTCGCGCATCCATTCGCCGTAATATTTCACGTCTTCGGCCAGCCCTTCGGCGTTGCGGTAGAACGAGCGCTCCTTGATGCCAGGGTGGATGGGGGGCATGTCCTTGAACTTCGGCGGGATCTCGATCATCGCCTTGCCGATCATCACCGCCACCGGATTCAGGTCCGACCCATAGGCGGGCAGGCCCAGCCGCTGCGCTTCGAGCGGGATCGATCCGCCGCCCGAGAACGGGTCATAGACCGGGGGCAGCTCGCCGCCGCAGCTGCGCCGGATCTCGGCCCGCGCGCGTTCCAGCACCTCCTCGTTGGTCGAGTTCTCCCACTTCACCAGGTCCTCGATGATGGCGAAGAGCCGCTTGCGCTCGATCTCGACCGCCACATCCTCCAGCGTCGGCTCCGGCGCATTCGCCGCCGCCCCCTGCGCCGAGGCCTTGCTCTTCTCCCAGGCCGCCAGCCGCGCCGGCAGCTCCGCCTCCGCCTGCGCGTGCAGCTTCGGATCTGCCATCAGCTCGTCCACCCGCGACGAGGGATCGTCCACCAGCTGCGCGAACAGCACCGCCCGGCACGCCGCGAGAGGCCGCCGCGCCCACCACAGGTGCAGGGTGGAGGGATGCCCGTGCCGGATCGACTTCTCCCGCGCCGAGGCGGCATTGATCGCCTCGAGCGGAATGGCGACTTCGATGAGTTTCTTCTTGTAGGTCTGGGACACGGCTTACTCCGGGAATTCGATGAACGTGGGCACGGCAACAAGTTCGGGCCCGCGCGGCGGGGCGTTCTTTCGCCAACCGCCCTTGATGGTCTGCAATTTCGAGATCGGAAAACGGTCGGAGGCCGCCAGCGGGACGAGCTGCCGGACGTGCCAGAAGACAGCCCAATGGCCTTTGTTGTCGGATGGGTTCGCTTCCGTCGAAGGCGGGCGATGCTCCATGCCGAGGGAATGCCGTCCGTTGTGAGCTTCTTCGCTCCCGATGTACCAGCCGATCCAAGAAACCATGGCGGAAACCTTGGCTGGATCGTCTTCGTGCGAGGGGTAGATGACGACGGGCACAGGGTCACTGCCCCTGCGCTCATCGATATCGCGGAACAGTTCCCACTTGCGGGAGCCAAATGCCACGAAGCCCTTTTCCTCCGCGATGGTTTTTCCGGTTTCGAGGTGGCGCAGAGGAACGGGGGCGAGAATGGCGAAATCCTTCATCGCGGAACCTCCGCCCGCTCGAGCAGGCTCTTGATGCTGAACTGAATGGCATTGTGCTCGAACGGCGGTTCGCGCGTGTCGAGGGCGCCGCGGACATAGCGCGGCTCGCGGGCGAAGCCGTTCTCGACCTGGACGACGGCCAGGATGAACTTGTCGGGCTCGTGGAGCGAGGTGATGACCTCCTGCCGGGTGATCATCACCGTATCGGCGCCGTCGATGCGGCCCTTGACCTCGATGAAGCGCAGATGGTCCGCCTTCGGGTCGTAGGAGGCGATGTCGTAGCCGACCTTCTGGGCGGAGACGTCGGTGGGCGTGTTCCCGAGAGTGCGCTCGACGGCCATGACCGCCTCCATCGCCGCGATCTCGATCTTGCGCCGGGCGACCGGATCCTCGGAGAAGCCGTTCGCGGTTTCGGCGAGCTCATCGGCCGGCGCGCGCGCAATCAGAAGGCCACGCGGGATGACGACCATGCCGCCGCGCACGCGGGGCGGCTGGGCGGATATGAAGCGCTCCTGATCGAGCGCCTCCAGCCGGCGCTTCAGACGCTCGGCGAGCTCTTCGGCCCGACGCTGGGCGTTCTGCCAGTTGAGCCGCGTCTTCTTGCCGGCACGCTCTTCCTCCTTCAGCTCGAAGGCGCGCGCGTCCCAGTAGTTGATCTCCTTCTTGAGGCGCGCCTTAACCTCCTGCTCGACCTTGTCGATCTCGGGGATACGACGCGCCTTGACCTCGGCGACATGCTTCTGGGCGAGCTCGACCGTGGCGAAACGGACGGCGGTCTTTTCGAGGTCGGTGCGCAGCCAGTCAGCCTGCAGCAGATCCTCGACGCGCGCAATCTCTTCGGGGCGCGCCGGGCGAAGGTTCAGGTGGGGTGCGATGCCGGCATTGGTCGCGGCGCCGTTCCGGTCGATCGCAGCGAACTGCAAGCGCTCTGAGACGATGTGAGGCTTGCCCGTCGCCGTGGGGCGACCGTCCTGAACGCTGTGCTCGAGCAGGAACAGCGCCGCAATCTCCTCGCCCGGATCGGTGTCATCGACCAGGATAGCCCCGCGCTTCATGAGGTGGTCGTACTGTTCACGCACGAGGCTGATCACAGCCTCGAGCAGCGGGTGGCCCGGGCAGACGAAGGCCGCGACAGGCTGCTGGTTGATCTTGCTCTTCTCGAAGCAGATGCGCTCGTACTTCTTCTGGATCGGTGCGCCGCTGCCGATCTGTCGATCACGCTCCCGGATGCTGAGCGGGACGTGCGTAATTTCCCAACGCCCTTCCTCGCGGCGCTTGATCTGGCCGCCGAGGTGCTTGAACGCCTCGACGAAGAAGCTCTGGATGTGATGGGGTTGGAGACGCTGCGCCTCGGCCCGTTCCATCTCGATCCGCAACTCATGAACGCGGGTCGCAGGCATCGTGTCGTTGGTCAGCTGTCGGCGCTGAAGCAGATCCAGGAGATGCTGTTGATCGACTGCGCCATCGATGGCCTGGAACAGCTTGGCCTTCACGTCTTCCTGCTCGCCATACTGGATAGCCTGCACGAGCAGATCGCGCAGCGCCGTTCCCTCGAACAGTTCACCCAGCACGTCGTAGACGCGGCCCCCCAAGGCCTCCCGAGCCGCTTCGAGCTTCTCGAGAAGTCGCGCGTACACCTCGCCTTCACGGGTGTCCGCGGCAACGAGGTTCCAGAGATGGCATACCTCAGTCTGGCCAATCCGGTGAATCCGCCCGAACCGCTGCTCGATCTTGTTGGGGTTCCACGGCAGGTCGTAGTTGACCATCAAATGTCCGCGCTGAAGGTTCACGCCTTCGCCTGCAGCATCGTTCGCGATCAGGACCAGCATGTCCCGATCCTGCATGAAACGCTCGACGACCTTGCGACGCTCCTCCCGCGTGACGCCGCCATGGATGACCTCGACGGCGTCCGGTTTCCCGAGCCGTGCACGGATCTTCTCCAGCAGGTAGTGCAATGTGTCCTTGGGCTCGGTGAAGATGATCAGCTTTCGGCGGTTTCCGTCGCTGTCGATCATGAGTTCATCGTCGAGAATACGGTCGAGCTGGGTCCACTTGGTGTCCTTGCCCGAGCGCAGGACGTCGAGCGCCATGATCTCCAGCCCCTTGAGGGTCTGGACCTCGATTTCGAGCTGCTCGACGGTTTCGGCCGTCGTGGCACCGGTTGAGATCAGGTCTTCAATCTCGTCGACTTCATCCTGCCCATACTCATCAATGTTCTTTAGCATCTCGTCCGAGACGTCCGGCTGGCCGAAAGCAGCGCGTCCACCCTTGCGCGCGAGCCTGGCTTCGGCGAGTTCCGCCTCGAGCCGTTCCCGTCGGCGTTTCAGGGACTGGTAGATCGCGGCAGGGGATGATGCGAGACGACGCTGAAGAATCTGGAGTGCGAAGCCGACATTGTTGCGCTTCTTGCCGTCTTGCTCGGCGAACCGCTGGACCCGGTTCATTTCGGTTCGAACGTACTCGGTGACAGCGCTGTAGAGCGCAGCCTCCTCGGGAGAGAGATCGTACTTGACCGTGTAGGCCCGACGCTCAGGGAACAGCGGTCTACCATCGAACTTCAGCAGTTCTTCCTTCGTCAGGCGGCGCATCATGTCGGCGCTGTCCGCATAGTGGACGCCGTCACGGAAACGGCCCTCGAAGCGGTCGCCGTCGAGCAGCGCCATGAAGAGCTGGAAGTCCTCCTCCTTGCCATTGTGCGGCGTGGCGGACATCAGCAGCAGATGCCGGCAGACCTGGCCAAGCTGTTGTCCCAGCTGGTAGCGCTTGGTGTATTTGACATCTCCGCCGAAGTAGCTCGCCGACATACGGTGAGCTTCGTCACAAATTATCAGATCCCATTCCGTGGAGGACGCGAGCTTCTGCTGGAGATCCTCGTTCCGCGAGAGGACATCGAGGCGAGCGATCAAGCGGTTCCGGTCATTGAAGACGTTACCGGACCGCGAGGTCTCAATCATGTCGCGGGAAAGGATGTCGAACTCGAGCGAGAACTTGTCCCCAAGTTCGTCCTGCCACTGCTCGACAAGACTGCCGGGCGCGACAACGAGGCAGCGCTCGAGATCGCTGCGCGCGATGAGCTCCTTGATCAGCAGGCCTGCCATGATCGTCTTGCCCGCTCCCGGGTCGTCGGCAAGCAGGAAGCGGAGCGGCTGCCTTGGCAGCATTTCGCCGTAGACGGCCGTGATCTGATGCGGAAGCGGATCGACCAGGCTCGTGTGGATAGCCAGATAGGGATCGAAATAGTGTGCGAGCTTGATCCGGTTCGCTTCGGTGACCAGCCGCAGGAGACTTCCGTCTGCATCGAAGGACCAAGCTCGACCTCGCTGCTCCACCGAGAGACGGTGCTCGTCATCACGATATAGGGTGGTCTCCGAAACGCTCCCGCCGGGCACCCGATACACGAGGTTGATCGCCTGATCGCCTATCCATTCGACCGAAACTGCTTCGACGGTTTGGTGCGGGACCACGCCAGTAATCGACGCTCCATTCCTGATGTCTTCGAGCTTGGTCACGAGGCAACCTCGCAGAACTTTGGCAGCAGTCGGGTTTCGAGCCGATGGTCGCGAAGGACGGGACGCTTGTGAATGACATCCATTCAGGCGGCCTCCTCTGCATCGGGATCTGGCAGGTCGAAACCCTCGTCATCCTGCGGAAGGTCCTCGCCCTCCTCGGGTGTGGCATCGGCGCGGGTAATGGCGTGGCCGGTGGCGCGCGAGATCATGGCGAGCAGCCGGGATTCCCGATCCGCCATAAAGCCCGCGAAATCATCGGCGCGCAGGAGGGCGGGATCCATGGCGTGCGAAGCCAGATATTCGTCGAGTGCGTCGCGAGAGATGGGTGGCGTGTCCTTCCCGCCCGTCTCGAGCCGCTCCAGGTAGACCGATGGCGCGACGCCCCCGAGAATTCGGTTCGTCTTGTAGCTGAGCGGGGTCTTGTTGATGACGGTGTCGAAGACCTTAGGCTCGATCTTCTGCTTCTTGCACCAGTCTTGCGGGAAGATGTGGTGGATATCGACATATTCGTCGAAGAACACCGTGTCCTTGAAGTGCTGGCCCGAGCGGAGATCCCGCGCGCCTTCGGCCATCAACAGGGCGTGGATGCCCTTGTAGGCGGCGGAGAGACGCGTGCGGAGGGTGCGCAACCTCTCTGGGCGGAAGCGCCCGTCGGTAATCGTGCTCGGTTCCGGTCCGCCGTCGAGCCAAGCAGGAACCTCCAGTACATCCTTGGCAAACCGGGACTCGATGGCCGAGCCGTAGAGTTCGCCGAAGATTCCGCACCAGAACCAGCGCGCGAGTTGGTCGCGCACTGCCGCGTGATCGAACTTGGGGCCGATCATCGCGAGGATCGCGGCGAAGGGGACAAGTTGTCCCTGATAGGGCAGGTCGAGAACACGGTAGATGTGGTTCTGGCGGAGGAAACGTGCCGCCGTCTTGAATCCTTCCTCGACCGCGCCGCGATGTTTTAGGTAGGCTTCGAGTGGCAGATCGAGCAGCGACTGGCGCGTGGCGCGGACGGCTGACAACTCTGACTCCTTGCGACCGGCAGCGATTTCAGCCGCGCGCTTTTCGACGCCGTGCAGAAGCGCAATGGCTTGAAGCACGTCGGTCGCGGCGACTTTCTCGAGGACCCCGAACTTCTGCTCAGCTGCGCGGCCGTAGAGTTGGAGCCTGGTCTGCAGTCCCGGCTTACCGTCAGCGCCGAGCCAGTCGTCGCGCAAGCGATGGCCGCGGGCCGCATACATTGCTGTCACCAGTTCGAACGCGTCGAGTGGCTTGCCTCCAGTGTTCACCTTCTCGAAGACCAGACAAACGGCCTCGTGCGAGGTGTCGGGGCTCAGTGCGATCACGGGCAGCTGGTAAGATTTGAAGTTCTGAAGAACGCTTTCGTTGAACGCCTTGAAGAACTCGGTCTTTTCCAACTCGCCCTTTTGGGTCCAGTAGGTCCAGAATCCCATCATCCAGTTCATCGAGTCGAATACCTGGTTGAGCGGGAACATCAGGTTTTCGTATTCGAGCTCCGCAGTCGAAAGGTCTAATTCAACCTTGCGGTCGAAGTCGGATTTGATCCGCCGATCCTCTGGGACGGAGACAATTGCGTTCTCCCGGTCCTCGGAAGGGTCCATCGATTTGCGCATGTCGATGTAGAACCAGCGCTTCACGAGCTTGAGACGCGGGGTCACCGTGTGCACCACCTCGCGGCGCAGACAGGTCTGGTAGAGAGACGTCATGCGCTGCTGGCCATCCAGCAAGAGCTGATCCGGTGCGCTATCGAAAACAGCCGCATCGGCACCTTGGATCGGTCGACGGGCGAATGTGTCCGCTGCGCCCGGCTTGACCTCAAGGGTCATCAGAGCGCCGACCGGAAAGGCCTGCGAGATCGACGCGATCAGACCTTTGATGCGTTCCTCGTCCCAGACCCAGCTACGCTGGAAGTCTGGCAACTGGATCTTGCCGTTGCCGCACTGGCGCAGGAGTTCTTCCAGGCTGACCGGGTTCGTCTTGAATGCGGCTTGCTTACCCAATGGCACACTCCTCAAATGAACTGATCAGTTCGCGGCCAAAGACATTGCGTTTCCAGATCGACCCTCTCATGCCGTGCTCTCCCGAGCACCGCGTGCCTTCATTCCGCTAATGATCTCATCGCGATTGATGAGGACAATTTGTTGATCGTGGGGCGCACGCGCCTCGGGAGCAGTATCGAGTCCAAGCCGCTTGAGCGCATAGTAGAGGAGCGCACGCCTCACCTTGATCTTCGCCTTGCCGCCCCGCATCCCGTAGTCGAGCGCGATCACCTTCGCCTGCGTTTCGGAGAGATCTGGATGAGGCCCGACTTCCAGCGTCACCTCGGATTGCCAGTCGCGATCATCGTCGGCGGATGCTTTGCTTTCGCGCGAACCGCGGATTTCGAGGATCCGGGAGAGAAGGAAATCCTTGAAACAATCATCGGTTAGGCAGAACGCCCGCGTGTGCCAGCGGAACCCGTCGAACGCGATGGCATGCGGGGCGATCCAGCGCCAGCGCGGCTCGGGGCTGGACAGCGACTGGTACTTCACCTCGATCGCCTCGGACACGCGGATGGCGCTCACGATGGAACGAAGAGTTGCCGGATTGACCCCACGAACCGGCGTAGGGGCGGCAGCGTAGGGCGGGAGGTTGGCGATCCACGCGTCGTCGCGGTCGAGGATCCCGTCGGCGACCGACCGCAGTTGCGCGAGATAGCGGCTGGCGTCGGGTTCGAGAAACTGCGGCTTGAAGTCGGAGCCGCGGACGTAGGTGCGCGCACTCTTGTCGTAGACCATGTTGTCCGGTGCGAAGCCGATGTAGCGGTTCAGGTCGGTGGACGCCTGGTTCACCGAGACCCCGAACTGGTCCATCAGATCGCTGCGGTTCACATGTCCCTCCCAGAACAGGCGGAACTCTATGAACTCGAGGCGCTGCTCGACGCCCCAGCGGAGTTCCGACCTGTCGTTTTCCATCACGCTCTCCCGGCTCGGGCGATGCGCACGATAACTATGCGCGCCCATTTACTGGGCCTGAGACGAGGCTAGTCGAGCCGGGAAGGTGGTGCAATCGAAATGCATCGCAAATCAGAGCTTTGGAGCGTGACTTGCGGCGGGGAGGTCGGGGATGGCGTCAGGACGCCGTGATCTGCTGTTCAGCCGTCGATTGAATGACCTCTTGCTCGAACGCCTCGATATCGCAGACGCGGTACACGACACGCCCGCCCAGCTTCATGTACGCGGGGCCTTCTCCCGCCCACCGCCACCGTTCCAGGGTGCGGTGCGAGATGGTCCAGCGGTTGGCGAGTTCCTTCTGAGTCATGCAATTGCGTTTCATGTTTTCCTCCATCTGAGCAACTCGGTGTGGTTGCGTCGAAACGAAGGCGTGAAAGAAAGTGCGAGGCAAGTCAGTTGGTTGCGCGATTGTGCGCGTTCAGGCGAGTCCGTCGACGGACTTGCCGTGAGGTGGTCAGCACGCTCTTCCGAGGGAGATACGCACGGCAGTAGGCGAGAGAAAACGATTAACAATCGCGCCGTGACGAGGGCACTGGTGCTGCTCTACCAGATCCTGCCTGCGGAACGCTGAGCCGAGATTTTCGATGACTCACTCCCTCCGCCATCATCCCTGTTGCAAACACGGACAGGCGCCTATCGCAGCGCGGAAATAGTCGTGTTTTCAAAGGGCTTTGCCTCCCCCATCCGAACCTCTGAGACTGCGCGCCAGGCCCGTTCCGGGCTCTGAACGGCGCTCCGTCTCTGTTAGGGCGAACCTCGCCGATTTCGGTTCGGTCGGATTTTTCCACGCTTTTCCAATGACCTGAGTTTCAACAACGCCAAAACTGCGCGCGCTGTTTCCATCGCTATCGAGCGGAACAGAGAACGAAAAAGCAGGAGGCGAAGGGAGAGGTGACAGAACAGGCCAGCGCGTAGCGGTGGCGGAAGCCGATCAACTTACAAGTTGCCCAACGAGCAATGAGCCCGGCGAGTTTGCTCTGGCGAAGCTCGACGGTATCGAAGATATGTTATGAGAGGATAAGTCGTGCCATGATACAATGGCACTACGCAGTGGCTTCCAACACCAGTGCAGCGTCCCCCTTATCAACTTGCAACCAAGATGGTACTGTCAAAGAAACCAGGCTTGAGGCGGGGCAGGGGGCTCGGTAGCGTCTCGGCATGACCAAAGCCAGCCCGTTCAAGTGGTTCAAGACCAGCCCCGAGATCATCCGCCTGGCGGTGATGATGTATGTCCGGTTCCCGCTCTCG
>NZ_JAVQHL010000002.1:1392500-1405310 GCF_032670585.1 Ostreiculturibacter nitratireducens | reverse complement strand
ACGATCTCTTCAGGCTTGTGCGCACTGCCGGGTGATCGATCCACTGGATCGATCACTGATCCGGCTCCGATCTGGGGCATTCCTCCATCCTCCAACTGGCTCGAAAGCCTACTTCAGGGAGGACCACCTCTAAGGGGGCAGGCACTGATGGCCGCGCGCTATCAGGGCGTCCGGACCGTCGAATACGACGGCAAGCGCGTCACCTACGCAAGCGACGGCGAGATGGCTGCCGCGATCGCGGACCTCAACCGGCGGATCGCAGGGGCGACCGACCGCATCTCGGTCGTCCGCATCCATTCCTCGAAAGGGCTCTGAGATGAACAACTACCTCCAGAACGGCCACATCGTCCGCGTCACCGCGCCCGCCGGCGGCATCGCCTCGGGCGACGCGCTGATCGCGGGCAGCATCTTCGGCATCGCCGCCTATTCCTCGGCCGAGAACGACCCGGTCGAACTCTCCACCACCGGCGTGTTCCAGCTGCCGAAGGCAAGCGCCGCGGTGCTGACGGTCGGCGCGCGCGTGGCGTGGGACGACACGGCGAAGGAAGTCACCACCCCGGCCACGGGGCGCTTCCCCATCGGCGTTGCGGTGGAGGCAGCCGGGAGTGGCGTCACCAGCGTCGCCGTGCGGCTGGATGGGATCGCGACGGCGGCGGCGTAACGCTGTGAAGATTGCGTTGCCAAACAGGCCGCTTTTCCAAGACACTATATGCGACAGCACTTGGACGGCGGCCAATTGGCGTGAGGATCATTTTCAGCAGGAAGGGTTTCGACAGCGGTGCGGGCGGCGCCCCGTCTCCGATTATCGACGGCCGACCGATCAGTCTGCCCATCCCGACCAATCGTCGCTCCGAGACCACCTACGCAGATCTCGGGCTTTCGGAGATTGTCGAGGCCGCGACGAAAGGGCGGATCGCAGGCACCAGCCTTTGCCATCACGATCCCATGTTCGAGAATGGCCGGTGCGCCTTCGGACAGACCGGAGCCGCACAGGCCCATCTCGCGAACAATGCCGTCGGGGTTGGCGACGTCTTTCTGTTCTTCGGGCTGTTTGCAGAGCCAAGCGGCCGGGATCGACACCACCGCTTCTTCGGATACCTGCAGGTCGAGGATGTAATCTCGCTGGGGGCGCACCCGGTCGCGGATGATCAGCCGCGTGGCTTCGCGATGCGTCATCCTCACTCGCTCGGAGAATGGAACCCGAATAACACCCTCTATCTAGGTCGTGGCCAGATCACGCATTCAGCGCACGACGAGCTGCGCTTGTCGCGGCCGGGAGGTGGCGTCAGCCACTGGCGTGTCCCGCCATGGCTGGTTGAGGTCGGCCTGACATATCATGCACGGCCGGATAGGTGGGAGGGTACTGACACGCTCAATGTCGCCGCACGCGGTCAGGAGTTCATCGCTGAGGCGGGTGAGCGGGATGACGCGCGCCGATGGCTCGAAGACGTCATAAGCGGAATCTCGTCCGCGCAGAACCTAGGAGCAAAGTGATGGCGCGGTTCTATCGATATGTCCTGGCCGACGACAACGGCACAGCCCCTTGCCCGCAGAATGGCCTGCTCACGCTGGCTACCTGCAAACCGGCCATTCGTAGAACAGCCAGAGCTGGCGACCTGATCGCAGCGTTCGCACCTTCACCCTTCCCTCGGGATATGCTCGCCTACGCGGCGCGCGTCCTCGAGGTGGTCGAGTGGCCTACCTACGTTTCGAAGCATGCCTATCCTAGCAGAAACGACGCCGTCTATTCGTTCCTTCCAGACGGTCAGGTGAAGCGATTGAGAGAGGGGTATCACCCAACTGATCGCCACCTGACTCAGGACTTGAGCGGGCCGGTCCTGATATTCGATCCGGCCGAGACCTGGTACTTCGGTGAGAACCCGCAGGCACTCCCGAAGCATCTGGAATGGTGTTCGATCGGCGGGAAGGGTTCGGGAACCGGCCGAGGCCACCGTGTCGATGAGGTCGATCTCGACGCCGAGGACAGCCTGCTCACATGGCTGAAGCGAACCTACGCGCCGGGTTTTCATGGGGAACCGCGGGGCCGGAGCACGCGTGGCTGCTGAACTCATGGAGCCCACTCGCCAAGAACTTCTCCGGAACACTGGCCCGGTCCCGTGTCGCATCCGCGTTGCACGGAGCAATCGGGGCTGGTCGCAAGCCTTTGGAATCTTTTGGGAGTGTTCGGGACGGCTCTGCAACACGGAACGGGCGCGTGGTTCGCGCCCTGTTCTGGCCTAAGCCTTTGATATCTTGCAGGAAAGTTTGGTTGCGGGGGTAGGATTTGAACCTACGACCTTCAGGTTATGAGAGCGATCCGAGGCATTTCCACAGCCTTCGCCGGGCTGCGCCAGCTTTCCCTATCCTCTTGATTCATTTGATTTTTCATTGACCGGCTTTGCGCCCGGGCACTACCCCTTTGGCTGTGATTTGACGCCGCATCCTTCCACAGTGCTTCCACGGAAGAGCGGCCTGCGAAGGGGTGAGCGAATGCCGAAACTGACCAAGCGGAGCGTTGAAGCGCTTCAGCCGCAAGCGGAGAACTATTTCGTCTGGGACAGCGAGATCATCGGCTTTGGCGTGCGCGTCATGCCCTCGGGCACGAAGACCTACCAGGCGCAGTATCGCAAGGGCGGCCGCACCCGGCGGATCAGTCTCGGGCGGCATGGCAATATCACGGCGGAACAGGCGCGGCTCAAGGCGCGGGAGGTGATGGGGCTTGTAGCCAAGGGCGAGAACCCTGCCGAGGAAATTGCCCAGGAACGGCGCGCGCCAACCGTGGCGGCCCTGTGCGAACGGTTCTTCGAAACGCATGTGCAGGAACGCTGCAAACCCTCCACGGCGGCGGAATATCGGCGGGCCATCGACAAGTTCATCAAACCGGCCATCGGTGCGTTCAAGGTGGTGGACGTGGAACGCAAGGACATTGCGGAGCTGCACCACAAGCATCGGGCCATTCCCTATCAGGCGAACCGGACGCTTGGCGTGCTCTCCAAGATGTTCAACCTGGCCGAAGTCTGGGGCTTGCGCCGCGACGGGTCGAACCCGTGCCGCCATGTGCCGAAGTATCGTGAACGCAAGCACGAACGCTTCCTGTCGCAGTCAGAGCTTCAGAGGCTCGGCCAAGTTCTGACAGAGGTGGAGCATGAGGGATCGGAAAGCCCGTTCATCGTCGCGGCATTCCGTCTGCTGATCCTGACCGGCTGCCGCCTTGGCGAAATCCAGACGTTGAAATGGGACTACATCACGCCGCGTCACATGGAACTGCCCGACAGCAAGACCGGGGCTCGCCGCATTCCCTTGCCGCAAGCCGCGCGCGAGGTTCTGGACGCCCTGCCCCGGATGGACGGCAACCCTTACGTTATCGCGGGCATTGTAGAAGGGCAGCACGCGACCGACCTCCAGCGCCCGTGGCGGCGCATCCGGGAACGGGCTGGGCTGGACGATGTGAGGATTCACGATTTGCGGCACACCTATGCCTCTATGGCAGTTTCCAGCGGAATGCCGATCCAGATGGTGGGGCGACTTCTCGGGCATAGCCAATTGCAGACCACGATGCGTTACGCGCATCTGGCGGATGATCCGGTGCTCGAAGCGGCGGCGCGGAACTCGGCTCAGCTGAATAGCCTGATCGGTGCATCCGCCCCCGAACGGCAGCGCCCGCGCCTGCGAGTGGTGCAATAGGCTGGGAGCGAAATCGAGCTCCAGCCTCGCGCTGGCAAGTAGCATACGCATCAATTGCATGGATTTAGCCTGTCGCGCGGCTAATGTGGCCTAGTCACTGGTACTGGGGGCTTCGATGCCTCACGCCATTATTTTGATCTAGTGCTATGCTTGCGCATCTGGACGACCTTCGGGGAGGTGCAAACGAGCCTCAATGTCTACACTCAAGGAAGAAATCGTCGGTCTCTTGAATCAGCGACCTGGTCTGACGGATCGTGAGATAACTAACGCCCTAAGGGGCCTCAGCGCCAATCAGCAGCCGGTCAATTCGGCGTGTCGGGAGTTGGAAGCCTCAAAAGTGTTGGCCCGCGCGCGACGGCGCCCATCGGACAATCTGATTGGCAACTATCTGACGGGTCACGCATTGGGCGACGGCGGCCCCACCACTAAGCAACCTTCACAGGCTCAGACCGGCGCGCGCAAGGTAACCAGTGAGGGTGATCTGTCAGAGGACGAAATCAAGAAATTGTTGGCCGTGTGGCTCGCCAACGCCGGCTGGGAGGCGCACATTGCGTGGGGGAAAACAGCAGGTATCGACATTGATGCTCGCCGAGATGGCGAACGCTGGATTATTGAGGCAAAGGGACCGGGTTCGCGCCCGCCGATGCGCGTCAACTATTTCCTGGCGGTGCTTGGCGAAACCCTCCAGCGAATGAACGATGAAGCGGCTGCGTATTCGATCGCATTTCCCGACATGAAGCAGTTTCGGGGTCTCTGGGATCGGCTGCCGACTCTGGCCAAGCAACGAACGGGAATTTCCGCCCTGTTCATCTCTTCCGATGGAACGGTCGACCACGTCACCGACCGCTAAGAAACACGCCCCGCGATGGTCGCGCGTTCGGGAGCGCGGCCGATGCGATGTCACACCCAGATCGCGTAATCTTATGCGGGTGGAACTCCCCCCGGCCAAGTGCGATACGCGCCTAACATTACCTTACATAGGGACACCCCGTGCCCGCACCGACTGACGACCAACTCAAGGACCTCTGGCGACACGGCGTCCCCCTGTCAAAGGCATGGGAAACCTATGCGCACCCGGACCTGAAGGAGCGCTGGGACGCCATTCCCAAGCTCAGCGGTCTGGAAGTGCTTGCCAGTATTATCAACGACACCGCCGAAGCCGGGAAACCACTGCATGAAAGCCTTCAAGGGGCCGCTGATCAGGCGAATGCCATGTTGGCGGTCAAGGCCGAGATGCAGGCGGCTGTCTTAGGTTACGTAAGGGACGGCCATCTGTTCGGGTTCGGCTATGAACCACCGCGTAAGCTGGCGTCGGTCCCTGTGGCCATTCCGAAGGCCATCTTTTCCGGGAAATGCGACTGGGACAGCAATGCTCTGAACCTTGGCGGTATGCAGTTCATCAGCGTCCGGCTGACGACGCGGCGGTATCGTAACGAAATCCTCGGGCGCGCACATGTTGTTGCCAGCAAGGACGCTCCGGCCAAGGGCCGCCCGGGTGTCGGCAAGCAGATCGAGGCGGTTTGCCGCGCGCTGATCGCGGAAGGCTTGGTGGACCCGACGCACTCCGCGAAGTCGCATTTTCCGGCGATCCGTGAACGGCTGGATCGGCACGTTGCCGAATTGCCCATTGCACCTGGCGCGATCAGCGACGAGACGATCCGCGTTCACTTCTCTCCTATTTTCAATGCGTTGAAGGACACCAAGAAACAATAAAAGCCCACCGATTTTATAGGTGTTTTTCTTGGTTCGCGCTTCCCCCATGTCTTGTCGCAAGGCAGCGACACGGAGGGAAGCAGATGCGAGCCGCAGGTGAAATTCTGAAGCAACCCGGCAGCGTGCCGGTCGAATATTGGGAAGGCTTCATTCCCGAAACCGAGGCGGCGGACTTCCTGTGCCAGAGCGTGCGCACGATCCAGAAATGGCGCGTCACCGGTGCCGGGCCGCAGTTTTACAAGTTCGGGCGTTCGGTGCGGTATCGCCGCCGTGAACTCTTCGATTGGGTCGAAGAGCGCCGCCGCGCGCACACGTCCGAATAGCCAGCGAGTTTTGCCCGCTCGGAGTTGGCAGCGCTGAGCGGGATTTTGGGGCCGGAAGGCTTCGACAGGGGCGCGGGGTGACGCCACCTCGCGCCCTTTCCATGCCTGCCGCCAGGGACAGCGAAAGGAGAAACACCATGTCCAATCAACCCGCCTACAAGTTCAAGATCGGCCTGATCACCGCGACCATCTGGGAGAATGACGGCTTCTATTCGGTTGATATCTCGCGGTCCTACAAGACCAACGAAGGCGAGTGGAGATCGACCAGTTCCTATGGCCACAACGATCTGCTGAACGTCGCCAAATGCGCTGAGCGGGCCGAGAACTGGATTTCCCGCAAGACCACAGTCGCAAGCTGATTGCAGGCGCCGGGCAATCCTGCCCGGCCCCAAAACCAATGCTGCCCCGCCGGAGGCACGTTGAAGGGCGCGCAAGCGCCCGCCCCTTCCCAAACCTCCCCCAAGCAGAGCGGCGGCGCCGCAGGAGGGGGATGATTGTAGCACCCCCCTCTGGAAATACCGTTCCCACAGGAGACAGACCGCAGATGCGCATCGTTCACCAAGGCTTTGACACCATCACCCTGTCGATCCAAGCCAACCTTCCCCCGGAGCTTTTCGACCATTTGGAAGACGAACGCGAAAAAGCCGAGGAAGCCCGCGCGCCCCGCCCTGTCAGCTATGGCGGCACGGACTTCGACCTCTTGCCGCATGGGGGCAACGGCTACCGCTTCATTCTCAAAGGCGGCCCGCTGGACGTGACCTGGTTCTTCAAGAAGCCCAATGCCCGCGATCCGTGGGGCATTCGCCTGACACTCGGCTCAACCCTGCTGGCAACGCAGGGCTTGGGCTATGCGCGGGCCTATATCGACAAGACGCTGGCTCGCCTGGGCATTCGCTATGGCGCGCATCATGTGAGCATCGCTCGGGCCGATTTCTGCGTGGACGTGCTGGCTCCTGAGTTTGACCTGGTGCCAGAGAATTTCGTGATCCACAGCCACACGAACCGCGCGGACCATCTGACTGCCGAAGGGGAGGACACGCGCAGCAACGGCAAGTCCGGGCGCTTCACCTCGGTCACGGTCGGCAAGATGCCGGGGCGGCAGGTGATCGTCTATGACAAGCGCCGCGAGGTGATCGACCATCGCAAGCCGATCTGGTGGGATATCTGGAACGCGAACCTTGAGCGCGACAGGCTGGCACCGCTGGACCCGGGGGAACGCGCCGCAAGCCAGGTCTGGCGCATCGAGATTCGGGCGGGCAAAGACCTTCTCAAGGACCGCTGGCAAATCCGGCAATGGGCAGAGTTCGATGCGCTCTTTGGCGACGTGGTGGCCGAGGCGGTCCAGAAAATCCGCTATTGCGCGCCGGACCCCACCGACACGAACCGGGCGCGCTGGCCCAACCATCCAATCTGGGACCTTGTGGCCGCAACGTCCGAAAGCGACCTGACCGAGATGCGCAGCCATGTTGACCCGCAGAAGGTCAAACACGTTCACCGCGAAGATCATGTCCGGCTGATCATGGCACTCCTGACGGGCAATGCCACCACGCTAGCGGCCCTGGAAGGCGTGTCAGAGACGAACTTGGCGGATCACATGGCCAGACTAGGGGAGAGGCTGAGAGAGGCCGTCAGGGCCGACCCTGAGCGCGCTGCGAACAAGCTGGATGAGGCGAAGGGGCGCTATCGGTTTGTGCAGTAGGGCGGAGAGCTGTCATTCGCTGCATCCTGGCAAGGCGTCGAAGAAATCACAAGAGCGGTCGTTCATAGCTGTTGCAGTTTCCTTTCCGTCTTTGTGCATCACGCCCAAAATAGGCTATGCTTGAATGATCTGACTTATCAAAAGAAATGCAAAACCCGGGCGAAACGAGAGGAGCATATCCTGGACGATCTTGAGTTCTTTCCCGACCATAACGCAAAAGGACCATCACCACTCGATCCAGCAGTTGCGAACGTCTGGATGCGTCCAATCTCCAACCGTTACGTTGACGGGTTCGATTTGGAGCTGTCGGCACGTTTCGGTGTTGAGTGCGTGTTGCTTCAGGATGAAAAGCAGGCGATTAGGGTGAGTGTCGGCGTCAAAAAGGCGCTCATAGAACTGCACTTCAAAAATTGTCAGCCCAGACAGATCTCTACCGAGACCGGTGGGACTACATACAGGCGCACGGAAACCAAAGGGATCGAAAGAGCAACTACAAGCGGGACAAGAACTCGTTTGGGAGGTGAAGCCAGGGTCGCTCCTGCTACACCAGAAGTGCCTATCACAGCCAGTGGCACTCTTGAAGGCGGCTTCTCACGCCAAACCGACAATGGCACTTCTTATAGAAACCAAGTCTCGCGAACATGGAGTGCCGAATGGGAGCGAGCCGGCCCCACCAGCATAATGATTGGATCAGGAGACACCGCCCTCATGGGGCAGGCAGTGGATAGCGTAAGGGGATGGCGTGTGACGATAGACACTACGCAGCCATTCTGCGGCGTCATGGCTTCGCTTACGACTCGAGCTGAGTGGCTGGATTTCGGGCGTATCGAGGTCGAGGGCCTCAGCGCTGCTCTCGCGCGGAAAGTGAAGGACGCGACCCGGAACAAGCGCAGCCGGGACCGCGAGTTGTTTGAGCTTCTGTTGAAAACGCTGGCCGAAAAAGGATTGCGCGCGCAATCGCAACGAGATGCGATGTTGGCCGCCGATGTGCAGGTGCTGCGTCGAAATGATCGCCAAGATGAGCTTGGCAAAAGCCTACCGGTTAATGTCCCACCGAGTTCCCCTCTACGCAGTATTCCTGTCAACATGGGTTTGGTTGAGGAGTTTCTTGACCTCGACGCATCGAAAAAGGTGGCCTTTCTCGAGCATCAGGGAGCGCCTTTCGAAGAAATCCAAAGGATCACGCAGATGTATCATTCGACCGAGCCCACCGTTGCGGGACGCTTGTTCAATGCGGGATCGGCTCCCCCAACTGCAAAGGAAGCGTTGGAGTTATCGCGAAAAGGCCCGATGAGCACTGCCGATTGGGACAGTCAAAACAAGAATCGCAGCAGGACGGATTTGGTCGCACTTGGTCTCATTGCGGTGGTAGACGGTATGGTAGTCAGTCTTGTGCCAAAGGACGTGTCCTCTGAGGACGCCTTGCGTCACGCGGCCGCAAAAGCACCAACCCTGATTGTGACCCGTGAAATCCTCTTGCGAGCCCCTCAAGCATCGGGAGTAGAGATAGCTGAAGAGATAGCGAGTCGCTTTGCTCGTAAATACAATACGCATGCGTCAAAGCTCCGTGTTGGAAATGCATTGCGGCGTTGGGCCATATGGCTTGAGCCTCACTTAGCCGATCCCACTGGTGGTAGCGGAGCGGCGCGGCTGCGGATTTCTGCCAAATCGGAGCGACCAGGCGTAGGCGCGCCTACACTGGCATCTCCCGAAACCGTTGCGCGCCTGCAAACTGCGCTCAACGAGGGATTGAGAGGCAGGGCTGCGGCCAAAGCTGCGGGGGTGTCGAGAAGCACGCTCTACAATTGGGCGGATCAGGGCATCGTTAACGTACCCAATAAGATTCAACGGAAGAAAAAAAAATAGCTCTCACTGTTCTCTAAGGCGCAGCGTAAGTCAGGTTCGACGGGCCGCACTGCAGCGTCCAAGGTGGGCGCTGGACGTTCCCTTAGAGCCGAGGCGCGATGATTTTGGTCCAGGGAAAAGAAGATTTGCGAGGATCTTTGTGTGGATGTATCAGAGTCGGTATGGATCTGATTTACCCAATAAATTTCGTGGGCCACGATGAGTGGATGGAAAGCGGATACGCGCTCAATCTTGCCGGTGGCTATGTCATTACCCGCGACGGTGAAGTTCTCGGAAAATGGCGTGTCGTGGCATATGATCCAGAGGCTGACGATGAGGGCGGACGGTATGAGTTCACCATAGACGGACAAGCTGGCGCTTTGTTTTCGGAAGATTTTGCGTTTCTGGATTATAGGATCAGTCGGGGACTCGCATTGTCAAATTTGACCCGGACGATCAAGGAATGGCACGAAGCTCTGCTTTCTTGATGTTGCTGACTTGGGCCTGAACAATCGCATGAAGGCTTCTGAATTCTCTTAAGGCCCGCAAGGGTGTGCTTTGTTCGTAGCACAGATAACATCCGCCCTATTTCACTAAGGGGTCGGACATCTCGGCCAGGTGTCGCAAAGTTCATCAATGGCAGCTTCGGCGGAGCTGCACCGCCGCGTCGAACCGCGAAGGCAAGGTCACCTTTGGGCCAGAGCGCAGGGGGAGGCCGGATTGGCCACCTGCCCGCCTGCTGCATCGCCGCACGTCGGCTTGGAGGCTATAGAAGACAGCCAGCGACACCACGTCAGCCTCGGTAGGTCTTTGGGGGCGGGCTTGGGGGTTTCCCTTCGGCTTTGGACCTAGATCGCAAGCCCCATCACATCGGTGATACCCCATGTTATGCACGCTGTTGGCGCTAGGTCGTCGTGGTCACAAAACTCGATGTTGTCGAGTTGTTCGGGCTTAAGGTCAGGCAGTTCTACCCTGAACTCCGCTTCGTCCAGAGGGTCTATCCAAATTGGTGTTTCAGCGTCGAACTCTTGTTCGGTGCCGTCCGCGTCGTAGATGCTTACTGAAATCCGTATCCAAGTAGTCACATGGTCAGCTGTCTTGTTTTGAAGGATGCCACCCCAACTAACGGTTCGCTGGTCCATACGTGGTCCAGCGCGACCATTCGCATGGTCGTTGTTATAAAGACGCTTCTGAAAGGTCCTGATACACGTTGCCCGGACGGCGTCTTCGGAGAGAAGCTCACTGCTTGAATAGTTCATGCAAGCTTCGACACCCCTCAGGGTACCTCGTTTCGTTGCCTCGTTTATCACTCGTTGTAATGGCTCAATGCCGATGACCAAGGCCGCTACGAGACATGCCAAGCCTCCGATCAAATAGTTTTTCACCTAGCTCATCTCCATCAATCTTTGGCACCAAGTTATACCAACTATCTGAGGGCCAAAATGCGGCGTTTATAGACTATTCCCAACTCTGAGAAGGACTCTACCGACTTGACTCCAGCTACTGGCAAAAGCTCGTCGCAGTACAGGTCAAACTCCGGATAACGATGCCGCAGGGAAGCCGGCAAGTGCGACATTAGCGGCCCTTGAGCGTTCGGAACGGCGCCGCCGTCGCCAACGCGGGTCTGTCTGTTGGGGTGCCAGTCCTTCGGCTCAAAGACAGTTCTTTCTCCGAAAGACGCACCTCTTGCCACATCACGTCGAACACGTTGGCCCCAAATTCGTCCAACGATATCTCTCCAAGAGAAGCGCACCCCGTGCCTCGATCTAAGCAGCCTCATCCTTACCCTCGCCTGTAGAGGCTCGGAGGTCTATGGGGTAATGACGGGCCAGATGACGCCCCCCAAACTGGCCCTTCGAAGTTCCGGCCGCCCCCTAATCCTCCTTCGCTCCACGATGCCTATTGGGATTTGTTCAGACAAGTTCGCCCGATGCCCCCCGAAAGGGCCTAGGTGCCTGAATCGGCCTCGTAGCCACCGCCACTCCGAAATGGGGCAGTGACATACCTGTCTGCTGCATTTGATGTTACTGTTTCGCCACAGGACCAACCCAGCCCCGCGTGCTTCCACAGTGCTTCCACGACCTCGCCTGGAACGCAAAACGCCGCCCTTGGGCGGCGAACAACGCATTGTTTTTGCTATGATAATTTGGTTGCGGGGGCAGGATTTGAACCTGCGACCTTCAGGTTATGAGCCTGACGAGCTACCGGGCTGCTCCACCCCGCGTCAGGGTGATTTCATCGTGCGAGAGATACGGTTTGTGTTTCTTTCTAGGTTTGGCGGTGACCTACTCTCCCACGTCTTGAGACGCAGTACCATCGGCGCGGCGGCACTTAACGGCCGAGTTCGGGATGGGATCGGGTGTTTTGCTCGCGCTATGACCACCAAACCGAGAAAGAAACACAAATCAGGTGTCCAAGTGACTTTGCAGAAGTTCGCAGGCGCATGCCTGGCTTCTACTGGATCAAATCAAGCCTATCGGGCAATTAGTACCGGTCAACTGAACGCATTGCTGCGCTTACATCTCCGGCCTATCGACGTGGTGGTCTTCCACGGCCCTCAAGGGAGACCTGGTTTTGAAGGGGGCTTCCCGCTTAGATGCCTTCAGCGGTTATCCTGTCCGCTCATAGCTACCCAGCACTGCCGTTGGCACGACAACTGGTCCACCAGTGGAGCGTTCACCCCGGTCCTCTCGTACTAGGGGCAACTCTTCGCAAGTCTCCTACACCCACGGCAGATAGGGACCGAACTGTCTCACGACGTTCTAAACCCAGCTCACGTACCTCTTTAAATGGCGAACAGCCATACCCTTGGGACCTGCTCCAGCCCCAGGATGAGATGAGCCGACATCGAGGTGCCAAACGATGCCGTCGATATGGACTCTTGGGCATCATCAGCCTGTTATCCCCAGCGTACCTTTTATCCGTTGAGCGATGGCCCACCCACGTGGAACCACCGGATCACTATGGCCGTCTTTCGACTCTGCTCGACTTGTCAGTCTCGCAGTCAGGCTGGCTTCTGCCATTGCACTCAACGAGCGATTTCCGACCGCTCTGAGCCAACCATCGCGCGCCTCCGTTACACTTTGGGAGGCGACCGCCCCAGTCAAACTCCCCACCATGCAGGGTCCCGGACCCGGATAACGGGCCGCGGTTAGACATCAAGAATGCGAAGGGTGGTATCTCAAGGGAGGCTCCACGAGGACTGGCGTCCCCGCTTCAAAGCCTACCACCTATCCTGCACATCACATTCCTGATGCCAGTGCAAAGCTGGAGTAAAGGTGCATGGGGTCTTTCCGTCTAACCGCGGGTAGTGTGCATCTTGACACACAGTTCAATTTCGCTGAGTCCACATCAGAGACAGCGGGGAAGTCGTTACGCCATTCGTGCAGGTCGGAACTTACCCGACAAGGAATTTCGCTACCTTAGGACCGTTATAGTTACGGCCGCCGTTTACTGGGGCTTCAATTCGGAGCTTGCACCCCTCCTTTTAACCTTCCAGCACCGGGCAGGCGTCAGACTGTATACGTCGCCTTACGGCTTCGCACA